>CAVOUV010000019.1:0-539564 GCA_963699655.1 uncultured Actinomycetota bacterium | reverse complement strand
ACACCCATGGAAAAACCATGCGCGCGCACATTTGCTGCTAGATGCTCGCAACCACTATCCACAAATCAAACACCACACCCCACCACCAAAGCAGGGCAACAACACGCCGACCCGGTCCCCCGGGCCACAACCGCCTCCGGTTTCCCACACGGGACGAAGAAGCGACGGGCCTGTTGTCTCAAAGCCCAATAGTGTGTCTGATGATTTCGCCAACCCGCAGTTTCCCCAGCCGGCACCAACGTTTGCTGATGCACCAGACCCGCCACCCACTACAGGCGCCGGGCCATCAACGAATCGCCTCACACCGAACCCCCACACGCTGTGGGCGGGACCAGAGTCACGTGGTGCTCCTTAGAAAGGAGGTGATCCAGCCGCACCTTCCGGTACGGCTACCTTGTTACGACTTCGTCCCAATCGCCGATCCCACCTTCGACGGCTCCCTCCCACAAGGGGTTAGGCCACCGGCTTCGGGTGTTACCGACTTTCATGACGTGACGGGCGGTGTGTACAAGGCCCGGGAACGTATTCACCGCAGCGTTGCTGATCTGCGATTACTAGCGACTCCGACTTCACGGGGTCGAGTTGCAGACCCCGATCCGAACTGAGACCGGCTTTGAAAGGATTCGCTCCACCTCACGGCATCGCAGCCCTTTGTACCGGCCATTGTAGCATGTGTGAAGCCCTGGACATAAGGGGCATGATGACTTGACGTCATCCCCACCTTCCTCCGAGTTGACCCCGGCAGTCTCTCACGAGTCCCCACCATTACGTGCTGGCAACATAAGATAAGGGTTGCGCTCGTTGCGGGACTTAACCCAACATCTCACGACACGAGCTGACGACAGCCATGCACCACCTGCACACAGGCCACAAGGGAACCGATATCTCTACCAGCGTCCTGTGCATGTCAAACCCAGGTAAGGTTCTTCGCGTTGCATCGAATTAATCCACATGCTCCGCCGCTTGTGCGGGCCCCCGTCAATTTCTTTGAGTTTTAGCCTTGCGGCCGTACTCCCCAGGCGGGGTACTTAATGCGTTAGCTACGGCACGGATCCCAAGGAAGGAAACCCACACCTAGTACCCACCGTTTACGGCGTGGACTACCAGGGTATCTAATCCTGTTCGCTCCCCACGCTTTCGCTCCTCAGCGTCAGTTACTGCCCAGAGACCCGCCTTCGCCACCGGTGTTCCTCCTGATATCTGCGCATTCCACCGCTACACCAGGAATTCCAGTCTCCCCTGCAGTACTCCAGTCTGCCCGTATCGCCCGCACGCCCAGGGTTAAGCCTGTGGTTTTCACGAACAACGCGACAAACCACCTACGAGCTCTTTACGCCCAGTAATTCCGGACAACGCTCGCACCCTACGTATTACCGCGGCTGCTGGCACGTAGTTGGCCGGTGCTTCTTCTGTAGGTACCGTCACTTGCGCTTCGTCCCTACTGAAAGAGGTTTACAACCCGAAGGCCGTCATCCCTCACGCGGCGTCGCTGCATCAGGCTTGCGCCCATTGTGCAATATTCCCCACTGCTGCCTCCCGTAGGAGTCTGGGCCGTATCTCAGTCCCAGTGTGGCCGGACACCCTCTCAGGCCGGCTACCCGTCGTCGCCTTGGTAGGCCATCACCCCACCAACAAGCTGATAGGCCGCGGGCCCATCCCACACCGCAAAAGCTTTCCACCACCAGCCATGCGACCAGCAGGGTCATATCCGGTATTAGACCCAGTTTCCCAGGCTTATCCCAAAGTGCAGGGCAGATCACCCACGTGTTACTCACCCGTTCGCCACTCGAGCACCCCGAAGGGCCTTTCCGTTCGACTTGCATGTGTTAAGCACGCCGCCAGCGTTCGTCCTGAGCCAGAATCAAACTCTCCAAACAAAAACCCCCAACCCAAAGCCAGGTGAATTCGAATCAGAACAATCCGACCTAACAAACCAGACACCAAAAACTGGCATCAAAACAACCACACCCCTAAACGGGAAAAAGAAGATGGCAACAAAAACAACAAACAAAAACCACCAAACACACTATTGAGTTCTCAAACAACACACCCGCCCGGCCGCGCAACCAACCCGCGGCATGAGCCGCGTACTAGTAGTGCGGACGGTCAGGAACCCACCGAAGTGGAGCTTCCCTCTGGGACGCCGTCGCGCTCTGCGGCTGGACCGCGTCGCGACGACTTCAACAAGTTACGTGAGGGAAAACTCGGAGTCAAATGGGCTGATAGGCGGTGTGTCTCAACGATTCCGCCGGTCGCGCGCACTCTCGTGCGTCAGCTCCGACAGATCATCCAACGCGCTCGACCCCGGCAATATTCCGCTTGCCCCGGCGCAGCACCAACCAGCGGCCGTGCAGGAAGTCCGAGGGCTGCGGCACCCACTCGTCGCTCTCGACCCGGACGTTGTTGACGTAGGCCCCGCCCTCGGCGACCGTGCGCCGCGCGGCGCCCTTGCTCGCCGACCAACCCGCTGGCCACGAGCAGGTCGGTGATGCCGTCCGGCGCCGCCCGGCCCCAGTTCGGCCACCGGTTATTGCCGCCTCGCGCAGCGCGGCCGCCAGCGTCGGTTCGTCGAGTTGCGACAGCTCGCCCCGCCCGAACAGCGCCTGGCTGGCGTGCTCGACGGCCGCGCACTGCGCCTCCCCGTGGACCAGCGTGGTGAGTTCCTGCGCGAGCCGCCGCTGTGCCGCGCGCTCATGCGGCCGTTCGGCGGTCGCCTGCTCGAGTTCGGCCAGCTCGTCGCGCGACAGGAACGTGAACCACCGCAGGTACGGGATCACATCGGCGTCGGCGGTGTTGATGAAGTACTGGTACCAGGCGTACGGGCTGGTCATCTCCGGGTCCAGCCAGAGGCTGCCGCCGCCGGTCGACTTGCCGAACTTCTTGCCTTCGGAGTCGGTCACCAGCGGCGTGGTCAGCGCGTGCACCGTCGCGCCCTGCTTCTGGCGCACCAGCCGGACGCCGGCGATGATGTTGCCCCACTGATCGGAGCCGCCGATCTGCAGCGTGCAGCCGTATCGCCGGTGCAGCTCCACGTAGTCGTTGGCCTGCAGCAGCATGTAGCTGAACTCGGTGTAGGAGATGCCCTCGCCCTCGAGTCGGCGCCGCACGGTGTCGCGGTCGAGCATCACGTTGACCGAGAAGTGCTTGCCGATGTCGCGAAGGAACTCGATCGGCCGACAGCTCGCCGGTCCACGACAGGTTGTTCTCGACGACCGCGCCGGTCGGCGAGTCGTCGAACTCGACGAAGCGCTCGAGCTGACCGCGGATGCGGTCGGCCCAGTCGGCGACGGTGTCGGCGGTGTTCAGGGTGCGTTCGCCGGTGTCCCGGGGATCGCCGATCATTCCGGTGGCGCCGCCGGCCAGCACGATCGGCCGGTGCCCCGCCTGCTGGAAGCGGCGCAGGGTCAGCAGCGGGATCAGGTGCCCGGCGTGCAGGCTCGGCGCGGTCGGGTCGAATCCCGAATAGACGGTGATCGGTCCGGCGGCCAGCTCCTCCGCCAGCGCGTCGCGGTCGGTGGACTGCGCGATCAGCCCACGCCAGTCCAACTCGTCGAGGATGTTCCGACGTACCCATAGGTCACGTCGATCTTCCCGCACTAGTCGCTGTCACCCGGGCGCGGGTGCCCGCGGACTGCGGCGGTACGGCGACACCTCGGGGCGGCCCGCCAGCCAGAACCGCCAGGGCCGGTCGGCGGCCTTGCTCACGCCCGACCCGCGGGCCGTCGACGCCGGCGCGGTGCTCCTCGCCAGCGTCGAGCCGGACCGGACTGTGCGGCGTCGAACAGGTCGATTCCGTTGTCGTCCATGGTGATTCCGAGGGCCGAGCACAGATTGCCCGGACCGCGCGCCAACGCCGGCGGGGCGAACCGAGTCGCCGCGGCGGTGCCTGTGCGACGTCGAGGCCCGACTCGACCGCCGCGGCCCGCAGCAGCACCGCGCCGGCGACGCCGTCGTAGCCGCACACGACGTTGGCGCACACGTGGATGCCGTGGCTGCGGTAGGTGTACAGCCGCCCGGCCGGCCCGAACATCACCGCGTTGCGCGCCGCCGCGACCGCGGAACGAATGCGACGCGGCGTCGGGCCAGGGCCCGTCGGCGGGCCCGCCGTAGGCCTCGACCTCGACGATCATCGCGCTCACGCCGCGGCCGGTCAGCGCCGCGCCCAAGCAGCCGCCGGGCCGCGACCAGCGGGTCGACGGCCAGCAGCTCGGCACTCACCCGAGCGATTCTGCCCGCGACTCTTGACACGCCCAACGGCGCGGGAGCATTATTCATCGCATGATGACTTCATCGAGTGATGAATTACTGCGAGACGGGCGCCGAGCCGGTCGTCGTCGATCGAGCACCTGCGCGTCATCCGCGGCAAGCGCCCCGCGCTCGCACGACGTCTCGGTGCAGATCGCCCGCGGCACCATCACCGGCCTGCTCGGCCCGTCCGGGCTGCGGCAAGACCACGCTGATGCGCAGCATCGTCGGCACCCAGATCATCGCGGCGGGCACGGTCACGGTGCTGGGCCGACCCGGCCGGTTCCGCCGACCTGCGCCACCGCGTCGGCTACGTCACGCAGGACCCGACGATCTACGACGACCTGCGGGTCGTCGACAACGTGCGCTACTTCGCCGCGCTGTACGGCACGGACACCACGCGCCGCCGACGAAGGCATCTCACGCGGTCGGGCTGGACGATCACCGAACGGCTTTGTGCGGCAACCTCTCCGGTGGCCAGCGCACCCGGGTCTCGTTGGCCTGCGCGCTGGTCGCCCACCCCGACCTGCTGGTGCTCGACGAACCCACCGTCGGCCTCGACCCCGTGCTGCGGGTCGATCTGTGGGAGCAGTTCCATCAACTCGCCCGCCGCGGCACGACCCTGCTGGTCTCCAGCCACGTCATGGACGAGGCCGACCACTGCGGCGACCTGCTGCTCATGCGCGACGGCCGACTGCTCGCCCACACCACCCCCACGAAGCTACGAGAGGACACGGGATGTCAGTCACTGGAGGAAGCGTTTCTGTCCGTCATCCGGCACAGCACCGCAGCCGCAGCCGGCTGAGCCCGCAGGCGCTACATCGCCACCACCGCGCGCATCCTGCGCCAGCTCGCCGCCGACCACCGCAGCGTCGCGATGATCCTCGTCGTCCCGAGCCTGATCATCACGCTGATGTACTTCATGTTCCAGAACGCTCCGCACCGGCCAGGCACGCCGTCGCCGTTCAACAACGCGTGCCTGATCATGCTCGGCGTCTTCCCGCTGATCGTGATGTTCCTGATCACGTCGATCACCATGCAGCGGGAACGGGTTTCGGGAACGTTGGAGCGGATCCTCACCACTCCGCTGCGCCGGCTCGACCTGCTGGCCGCCTACGGCACCGCGTTCTCGATCGCCGCCGCGGCCCAGGCCACGCTCGCGTGCGTCGTGTCGTTCTGGTTCCTCGGCCTCGACACCGCGGGCAGCCCGATCCGGGTGTTCGTCATCGCGATCATCAACGCCGTGCTCGGTGTCGGGCTGGGCCTGCTGTGCAGTGCGTTCGCCCGCACCGAGTTTCAGGCCGTGCAGTTCATGCCGGTGGTGATCGCGCCGCAACTGCTGCTGTGCGGGATCATCGTGCCGCGCGACGTGCTGCCGGACTGGCTGCAGTGGATCAGCAACGTGCTGCCGGCCAGTTACGCTCTGGAGGCGCTGCAGCAGGTCGGCGCGCACCCGGAGCTGACGTGCATCGCGGTGCGCGACATCGCCGTCGTCATCGGCTTCGCGGTGCTGGCGCTGTGCCTGGCTGCGGCGACGCTACGACGAAGGACACCGTAGACGGCTTGACCGACCAACGCCGAACGCAAGCGTCCCGGACGACCGCCCGGGACGTCGGACACCCGCGAGCGCATTCTCGACCAGCGCGCGTGATCTGTTCGCCCGCAACGGGATCGACAAGACATCGATCCGGGCGATCGCGGCCGACGCCGGCGTGGACCCCGCGCTGGTGCACCACTACTTCGGCACCAAGACCCAGCTGTTCGCCGCGGCGATCCACATTCCCATCGACCCGATGGCCGTCATCGGGCCGCTGCGGGAAATCCCTGTCGAGCAGATCGGCTACGCGCTGCCGTCGATCCTGTTGCCGCTGTGGGACTCCGAGATGGGCAAGGGATTCATCGCGACCCTGCGATCGATCCTGGCCGGCAACGACGTCATCGCTGGTTCGGTCCTTCCTGCAGGAAGTCATCACCGCGGAGGTCGGCTCGCGCGTCGACAATCCGCCCGGCAGCGGGCGCATCCGCGTGCAGTTCGTGGCGTCGCAGTTGGTCGGCGTGGTGATGGCCCGCTACATCCTGGAGCTGGACCCGTTCAAGTCGCTGCCGGTCGAGCAGATCGCCGAGACGATCGCGCCGAACCTGCAGCGCTACCTCACCGGCGACCTGCCGGGCCTGTCTAGGCCGGTAAGCCGTTGGCGCGGGCGATCTCCCCGTAGCGGACCGCGCTCGGCCGGATCCAGCGCCGCTGCCTGGTCGCGGTCGTTGCCCAACAGTCCGAAGTGGCCGTGATAGCCGTTGAACCACTCGAAGTTGTCGATCAGCGACCAGTGCAGGTAGCCGCGCACGTCGACACCGTCGGCGATCGCCGGCGCCAGCTGCCGCAGCGCGTCCTCGATCAACGCAGCGCGCAGATCCGTCGTTGGCGTCGTCGAAGTCCACGCCGTGCTCGGTGACCAGCACCGGCAGCCCGGCTGATCCGTTGCGCCTGACGGCATGTCGCCGCCAGGGCACCAGGCACCAGCTCCAGCCCGTTGTCGGACACCTGCCCCGACCGGGCGCTTCAGCACCGTCCTTGTCGAAGACGATGTCGGGTGTACGTCTGCACACCGACGAAGTCACCGACCGAACCCAGCTCACGCAGAAAGCGGCGGTTGATGAACTCGTCGACACGCATCCGCCAGCCTCTTCGCCTCCGGGTTCGGCCATGAACTTGCTGCAGCGCACAGTGTCACGCCCACCCGTGCCCCGGTCTGACGGCGTGCACGGCTGTCCGACCGCCATTCGATGCGCCTGCCCGACGACCGCCACCGCCTTATCGTCGCTCGCGCGCCGGAAAGAACGGACAGAACTCGTCCTCTTCCACGCCCGAAGGCCTTGGCCGCCAATGCCATCGACGCAGCCATCCTGCCCGTCTTGAATCCGGTAGCAGGCCGCTGCCTGCCAGCAGCACCGGCGCGTTGGCCTCGTTGATCGTGCACACCCACGACACCCGATCCCCGAGCCTGAGTCATCACCACGGCGGCATAGTCGGCGAATCGGGCTGCCGTATCGGGACCGCGCCACCCGCCGTTGTGCCGGATGAGCCACTGCGGACTGGTGAAGTGGTGCAGCGTCACCACCGGCTCGATGCCGTGACGCAGGCAGGTGTCCACCACCCGCGAGTAGTGGTCGAGTTCTGCGGCGGAGATCTGACCCATTTCCGGCTCCACCCGCGCCCACTCGACGCCAAACCGAAATGCGTTCAGGCCCAGGGCTGCGATCACCGCGATGTCGTCGGGATAGCGGTGATAAAAGTCCACCGCGTCGCCGCTGGGCTCCCGGTAGATGCGAGCCGGGCAACTGCTCCATCAGCCAAGCGTCGTTGGCGACGTTGTTGCCCTCGACCTGATGGGCGGCCGTGGCAACCCCCCACAGGAAGCCGTCAGGGAATCTGGCCACCGGTGTCTGCCGATTTCGCCGGTCCAGCAGCCGCTGATGCTCGGCGTCGTCGGTCACGGTGACGGCTTCGTCGACGAGCAGCACCGGGATGCCGTCCTCGATGCGGTACGCGCGGCCGTCGGGTTGTAGAGCGGCTCGCTGTACCGTGCTCTTTGCGCAACCCTCTCGCCGACCAGCAGCAGCGGCCCGCGGTCCTGCGGGCACACCAGGATGTTCAGCAGTTTTTCGTCGAGCACGACGGCGGCTCAGGCCGAGCGGCTGGTTGATCGCCGGGTCGCCACCGCCGGCCGAGGAATTACGCCCGAGCCGTCGTCGGGCGGCCGGCATCCTGGCGCAGCGTCATTCCCGGCGGAACTGCCGCCGACCCGGGCTGTGGACTGCCCTGACGGTGTGCTGCTGGCGCCTGCCGACTGCGCCTGCAGCTTGCGCTGGTAGGTCGAGCGTCTCCTTCAGGGCCTCGATCAGCGGGGCCTGGTTCGGCCGCTTGTCCAACGCCTCCTGAATGGCCTCCTTGTTCGCATTCGACGGCTTGAAGCCCAGGCTCGCAGCTCCAGTACCTCGTGCATCAGGTTGGAGAGCTGGCCGCCGCCCGCACCAGGTCGTAGTCCTTGGCGATGATCGCCAGCGCTTCGTCGGCCGTCATCGTCCGGCGGCGTCGGCCTCGGTCGTCCGGAGTGTGCGCGGTTGCGGTCGACGCCAGTGGCATGCCGAGGGCCGCCGCGATAGCCGCACGGCAACCGCGCTGCAGGCAACCCCAGCTGCGACGGTGCGAAGCCAACGGCGTTGATTCTTACCGGTCTGCGATGTCATCAGTCCTCCCAAACTGCCGCCAGCGGGAGCCTAACAGTGCGGGTGCCCGGGGGCACGATCACTGTTGGGCGCCGACGATCTCGGTTCGCACCGCGACCGTGAGTCGCTTGTATCGATTGGTATCGGGATCCAGATACCAGGCGTTACGCGATGGCTTCGGGATGCCCTGCGGCCCGCAGCGGGCTGATGAGCGGCCGGTAGGAGGCGCTGAGTGCCATCTCCGGCACCACGTGCACGATGTCGGGCGGGTTGTCCGACCGGCAGATCGGCCAGCGCCTCGGACAGGTCGGCCGACGGAATCGCTGCCGCCGGGACGCAGCGCCAGCGCGGTGATCGCCAGCTGCTCGCCACCGGCCTCGACCCCGTAGGTGACCGCCAGGTCCACCGCGCCGAGCCGGCCGACGGCGTCGTTGACGGGCGACGCGTACACCGGGCCGCGGGCGGTGCGGATCACCGCGCCGCGGTTGTCGACCAGCCAGTAGTCGCCGTCCTCGTCGCGGCGGAACAGGTACTCGGTGGACACCCAGGTGTCGGCCGGGGCGAACACGCCGCGCTTGACCGACGCCGTCGGGTCGACCGGCCCGCGCGGGTGGGCCAGCAGCACCCCGACCTCGTTCGGTGTCGGCCCTGCGCACGAACCCACGGTCGTCCTCCAGGATCAGGTCGTCGTCGGCGTCGTAGGCGGCCAGTTCGACCTCGCCGCCGCCGGGCAGTGGCCTGCCCTCGCTGCCGATCTTGGCGCCCGACACGTTGGCCAGCACGGCCTGCCCGTCGGTGGTGGCGAAGAACTCGACGACGTGGGCCGGCTCGAAGACCTCGACGACCCGCTTCCACAGGCCGGTGGGCATACCGGAGCCGATGAACAGCCGCACCGGGTGGCTTGCCGGTCAGCGAGAACGACGGATCGTCGATCACCTCGCGCAGCATCGCCCAGGTGTAGGACACCACCGTGACGCCGTACTGGCGGATCTCCTGCAGGAACCGGTCCGGCCGCAGCCCGCGCGACAGCGCGATGCGGGCACCGCCGACCACGGCGCCGCCGAGGCTGACCAACAGCCCGGACTGGTGGTGCAGCGGAGTGAGGCAGTAGACGGTGTCGCCGCGGCCGAGATTGGCCGCCGACGCGGTGCCGAACGCCGACAGCGCCCATCGGTAGTTGGTGATCTGGCGGGCGACCAGTTCGCCGCCGATCGTGCTGAACGCCGACGAACGCGAGATCGCGGGCCAGTCCCGGGTTGGGCCGGTACCAGCCGGGCAGGTCGACCACATCGGGGTCGATCTTCTCCATGTCGACGACGTCGCGTCGTCGGGCAGATGCAGGTCGCGCGATTCGCCACCGCCGAGCACCAGCACCCGCATATCGCAGCCCGCGCGCCGCCTCCAGGTTGCTCGGGTCGGCGATGATCTCCGACACCGCGCCGAGCCGGACGGCGGTCGCCAGATCGGCGTCGGGTGGCATCAGCACCGCCACCGCACCCAGGCGCGACAGCGCCGCGATCGCGACGAGTGCGCTCGGCCGGGTCTCCATCAGCACGCCGACGTGCGCGCCCTGGCGCACGCCGACCTCGATCAGGCCGCGAACGACGTTGTTGATGCGGCGATCGACCGCCTCGTAGGTGTGCACGCGGCCGTCGAACAGCAGGCCTCGCCGCTCGGGAGGTCGCGGGCCTGCTCGGACATGATCCGGCCGAGCGAGATCCGGGTGTGGTCGTTGATCTGACCCAGGCGGGCCAGCCTCGGCAGCGTGCGGACCGTCTCGACGGCCAGCGCGCGAGCCGACTTGTTGGCCGCCACCACCGCGTCGGCCGCCGACCGGGCCAGCGCTGAAGGCCATCTCGGTCGCGGCCGCGGTGGCCGTGCGCCACCCGCGAGCCGAGCGAGACCCCGCTCTCGCTGTGTTCCGCGGGCTGCAGCGCCATCGGCGCGACACCCTCGGGCATATCGGCGTCACCGTCGATCCACTTGACCCACTGCGGCCACCGTCGGCCACGTCTGAGTGGCCGCCTTCGACCCGACGACCAGGCCGAAATGCCCTGCGCGGATGAGGAATTCGTAGACGTCGGCCTGCGGCGCGGCGCGCTTGATGCCGCGCACCGAGGCCGGCTGGCCGATGTCGTCGACCTCGCCGACGACCGCCAGCACCGGGCAGTTGATGTCGGAGAGCGTCACCAGGTCGCCGTGGATGGAGAAGCCGCCGGTCATCATCCGGTTGTGCGCGATGAACTGCTTGAGCAGTTCGGAGATCGCCGGGCCGGACCAGGCGATCCAGCCCTCGGAGGCCAGGAACCGGCGCTGCTGTTCGCGCGGCAGCAGCGCCTCGCGGTCGTGCAGCTGGCGCAGGAAGTCCAGACGCGACTGGGCGGTCTTGATCGGGTCGAGCATCTGGAACCCGGTGCGCGCCAGCCAGCTCGGGATGTCGATGCGGGTGAAGACATGGTCGGCCATGAAATCCGCGGCGCCGGCAGCGAGCCCGGCGGGCAGGTTCATCGGCAGCGCGGCCAGCGTGTCGACCGGTGCGCCGAACGCGACGATGCTCGCCAGGTCCTTGGACCGGCGGTAGGCCGCGGTCTGGTAGGCGAACATGCCGCCCTGCGAGTAGCCGGCCAGGTGCACGTCGCGGCCGGTGACCTCCTTGACGGTGTCGATGGCCTCGCTCAGCGCGACGACGTGGTCGGCCAGGTTGCGCTGCATGCCGCCCTCGACCTTGTCGGGCGAGCCGAAGTCGATGACCCACGGGTCGATGCCCGCGTTGTGCAGGATGCCGACCGCGCCGTCGTCGCGGGTGACGTCCCACATGTCGGCCGACATCATCATCGGGTGCACCATCAGCACGGGCGGTCCCGGCGGCTTCGCACCGGGCCGGGTGTCGGGCGGGAAGTAACGCCGCAGCCGGTACATCGGCACGCTTTGGATGATCTGGAACGGCGACGGCACGGCGCCGGTCTCCAGGCCGCCGTAGCGCAGCACTTCCAGCCCGTTCTGCGCGGTGGCCACCAGCCGCCCCACTGGCCTGGTTATCGCCGACAGGTCCACCACGACCCATTCCCCTTTGTCGCGATGCCTGTCCCCCGACTACCGCCGTCATCATGGCACGGCCGCCGACCTATCATCGGCGGCTGATGGCCAACCTGATCAACCTGGAGCGCGCGACCGTCGGCTACGGCACCCGCACGCTGCTCGACGCCGTCAGCCTGGGCGTCGACGAGGACGACGCGATCGGCGTCGTCGGACGCAACGGCGACGGCAAGACGACGCTGCTGCAGGTGCTGACCGGCGCCCGCGAGCCCGATTCAGGCCGGGTCACCCACACGTCGGGACTGTCGGTCGGCTATCTGCGGCAGAGCCGACGATTTCGCCGCCAGGTGCCACCGTCCGCGAAGTCATCGTCGGAGGCAGGCCCGATCACATCTGGGCGGCCGAACCCGACACCCGCACGGTCGTCGAGCATCTGCTCACCGACATCGACCTCGACGCCGACGTCGCCGGCCGTCCGGCGGTGAGCGGCGCCGGGTCGCGCTGGCCGAGGTGCTGCTGGCCGGACACGACGTCCTGGTGCTCGACGAGCCGACCAACCATCTCGACGTCGAGGTGATCGGCTGGCTGGCCGGACACCTCGCGGGCCGTCGGGCGAAGGCGCTCGTCGTGGTCAGCCACGACCGCTGGTTCCTCGACGCGGTGCGCACGCAAGACGTGGGAGGTGCACGACGGCACCGTCGATGCCTACGACGGCGGCTACGCCGCGTACGTGCTGGCCCGCGCGGAGCGGATGCGGACTGGCCGGCGGGCACGGAGGCCCGGCGCAGCAATCTGATGCGCAAGGAACTGGCGTGGCTGCGGCGCGGTCCGCCCGGCACGGACATCGAAGCCGAAGTTTCGCATCCAGGCGGCCAACGAGTTGATCGCCAACGAGCCGCCGCCGCGTGATTCGCTTGTGCTGCAACGCTTTGCGACGACGCGGCTGGGCAAAGACGTATTCGATCTGCATCGGGTGCGACTGGAGGTGGGCGACCGCCACGCATCATCCTGGACGGTATCGACTGGTCGATCGGGCCGGGTGCGCGCATCGGTCTGGTCGGCGTGAACGGCACCGGTAAGACGTCGGTGCTTCGGCTGCTGATCGGCGAGCTGGAACCCGACGCGGGCACCATCAAGCGGGGCACCACGCTGAAGATCGGCTACCTCAGCCAGGCGCTGTCCGAACTCGGTGGCGGCGACCGGGTGATCGACGCCGTCGAGAACCGCCGCCGGGTCACCGAATTGGCGGGCGGGCGGGAGATCAGCGCCGACACGTTGCTGAAGGATTTCGGGTTCATCGGCGACAAGCTGACCGCCCGGCTGGCCGACCTGTCCGGCGGCGAGCGCCGGCGGCTGCAGTTCCTGCGGATGCTGCTCGACGAGCCGAACGTGCTGCTGCTCGACGAGCCGACCAACGACCTGGATATCGACACGCTGACCGTGATCGAGGACTATCTGGACGGCTGGCCGGGCACGCTGATCGTCGTCACGCACGACCGGTACTTCCTGGAGCGGGTCAGCGACGTCACCTATGCGCTCACCGGCGGCGGGCGTTGCGACCTGCTACCGGGCGGCATCGAGCAGTACCTGGCGCACCGCGCCGGCGATCGAACCGGCGACAGCGCGCCGGCAGGAGCCGGCCGCGCGGCGAGATCGGCGTCGGCGCGGGAACGGCGGACCGGCAAGGAGATGGCGCGGATCGAGGGCCAGCTGCCGAAGCTCGACGACCGGATCTCCGCGCTGCATGAGTCGATGGCGGACGCCGCGGCCGATCATGTGCGGATCGGCGAGCTCAACGTCGAGCTCAATGAGCTGCTGGCGCGCAAGGAATCTCTGGAGGAAGCATGGCTTTCGCTCGCCGACGACTAGATCACTGCTTACGATGTCGTCGATGCGCTATCTGCTGCGGCCGTTTGCCCTGTGGTGGCGCTATTTCCCACAACTGGCGGCGCTGTATCTGCTCGGACTGCTCGGGCGCCGCGGCGCCATCGAGCTGGCCGCGTGGTCGGCTGGGACAACGACCTGTGGGCATCGCTGATCATGCCGTTCGCCGGCCTGGCCCGGCTCGGATCGTATGTGGCGATGTTCCTGGTGCTGCGGCCCGCCATTCCCGCGCTGGCCGCGCTGCCCCGACGTTCGGCACGACGAATCGACGTGTTCTCCAACGTCATCGTGCCGTTCTTCGCGATCTATCTGGCGTGGAAGCTGTTCGCCGAGGACTGGCTCGCCTTCGAGCAGCGGGCACTCGACTACCGGGTCGCGACGCGATGACATGTCTTGTCGCCCGGCGCTCACCGAACTTCATCCCGACGTCGCTGCCCGGCGGCACCGTCACCGTGGTCTTGATCTCCGCCGCACTTGTCGTCCGGTATGTGCTCGGCAGATTCAAGGACCGCCTGCCGGGCTGGATGATCGCCGTCCGCGTATATGTCGACGCCCTGTGGGTGTTCCTCGGCCGTGAGCTTCGCGGCCAGCCAGGGCGTCACCTTC
Source organism: uncultured Actinomycetota bacterium (assembly GCA_963699655.1). Lineage (GTDB taxonomy): Bacteria > Actinomycetota > Actinomycetes > Mycobacteriales > Mycobacteriaceae > Mycobacterium. Next base: position 525,566 of record CAVOUV010000019.1, on the reverse strand, counting down.
TCGCTCAACCCCACGGGCTGGATCGAGCGAACGGCGGATCGTGGTGTGGTTCAACGAGACTCGTGCCGAAGCTGTTCTCGCATTTCCACGCCGCTGGAATCAGCCTGGGACGCCGTCATGTGGGCGCTGCGGACGGTGTTCGGCGGCGCGACGATACCGCTGCTGTGGCTGGCCGTCGCCGGAATCATCTACGGCGTCTCATGCCGGGACTGGCGGGGCGCCGCCCGCCGTCGTTGCCGGTGTCCGCGCCGACACGGTGATTCGACCGGACGGCCGCCGCCCAGAAGAGCCTGCGGGCGCGATGGGCGAAGCTGCCCGACGTCGCCGGGACGAGGCGCGCGGGTGGTGCGCTCGCAACTGGGCAATTATCAGCACATCGTGGATTCAGCGCGACTCATCCTGCACGGCGGCGTGCTTCGCCTGTCGCTGTACGTCCTGGCCTATCTGGGGCTCGCGTGGTTGGACATGGCCGGCAGCTTCTACCGACCCGAGGTACGCATCGGCTATCTGTTCCGTGGTGTCGCATGGCTTCTCGGCCCGCATCCGGTGGCGTTCTGGAACGGCGTGATCCGACACGCTCGCCGCTGATCTCCACATGATCATCGAACCTCTTCGGGTGTGCCTGATCGCGTCCACCGTGGCGTACTGCCTGGAGCAGGTGCGAGACGAAACGCGCGAACCTACAACAGCAATCCGCACCATGATCCCGCCGTCGAGCGGTGACGTCCATCGCGGTTGGCACCGCATCTCGCGGCAGCAAGAATGTGAACTGAAGTTGTCCGGGTTTGCTGCACAGGCTGGTGACCCCGTCGGCAGTGGTGCGGCTGAAGCCGCCGATGCCTTCGGCCTTCCACCGCCGTGCGCCGTCGGTGATGACGCCGCGCACAGACCCGTCTGGGTGGCGGACCCGACCGGTCGAGGTGACGACGATCAACACGGTGCCTGCGGGCAGCGGCGGGCCGTAGCTCGACGGGCTGCGATTCAGGTGCCGTACCGACTGCCACCTTCCAGGTCTGTCCATCCGGCGTCACCGCTTTGGCCAACAGGCACAACCGTGTTCCGGCAACGACGGTGCGGCGGTACGTGGCCCACTGCGGTCCCAGATCGATGGCGACGACGATACCGAGGGCCGCCGGCGACGACGACCGCGCCGATCACGTTTCGCTGCCACAGTGCCGTTAGCCGCCCGTCATGAAGCGCTCGGCACCGGTGGCACCAGATCGACGGTGTCGGCTCCGGCTCACTCGCGAGTCATCGGTGGGAATCCGGATGACCAGACGGGAATCCAGAACGTCGTCGCCGACCCAGACGCGCAGGGTCAACGGCTCGGACGCGCCGGGCGCGAGGAGTGCGGGTGCGACGTCGAACACCCACGAGCCGCGCTGCGTTATGCCGGGACTGATCTCGGCCCTAAGGGTTTCGACGAAGAATCGGTCCGATCGGTGTATAGGTGTTGGGGCCGACGATCAGCTCGGCTGTGCGGCAGTCCGGTGCTGCGGGTTGCCCTCCAGTGCTGTGTCGACGACCACCCAATCGCCGGCCGGCTGCACAGAGTTCACCTGCGGCGCAATGCGAACGGCGGTCACGGTCGCGTTACGGCCTCGGCCCACGGCGGGTGTGCCCGCCTCGCGCGTGCACGTCGAAGGGCCCGTAGCAGATCCGTCGGCGTCGGCAGGTTGTGCCACACCACGGCGGCCGCCGCGACGACGACGATCACGCTGACGCCGGTCAGCGCCGCCTTGACGTTCGGTCTCCGCAGCCTCACGACGGCGCCCCCACGGGCACTACGGTCTGCCCGTAGTCGGTGTCGCTGTCGATCCACTCCTGTGCCACCGTAGGTGACCATCAGCTGCTGTGTACTTCTTCTTCCACACCCGCAGCGTCACGTCCTGGCCCGGGCTCAGCGCGTCTCCGGGAGCGACCATGTGAACACCAGTTGCTCGGTGAGGCCCGGACCGAGGTTCTGGATCGCCGAGCCGTCGCGAAACCGCCACACCCCGAAGAACTCCTTGTCCGGCTGAGTCCCGCAGATCCAGCTCGTTGCGGAGTCGGCCGGGCACGGTCCCGTCGTTTCGCAGGGTGGCCACCACCCCGAGATAGCGTCGCCCCGGTTTGGCGGAGCCGATGACGCCGCCCCGCCGTGATTTCATTGACCAATTTCGCCCGCTCGACGGTGACCGTGTACTCGCCGTCGTTGAACTCCTCGCCGGCTTGAAGGGTGTGACCTTCTTGTCGACGGTGTCGAGGCCACCGAACGCCGCGGTGGCGGCCAGGACACACGACAACGTCAACCGCCACATCTGGCGGAACCGTCATACCCGCGAACCATCGCCTCACTCGATCGGTCAGCCGGCATCGGCGCGGTGGTTGGCCGTCCATGTTGCTGGATGCTAATCGCAACCGGCGCGCCAGCCATGCATTACCGTCGGCGCGATGCTCGAGGTCATCGACAAGGGCAAACAGAGCGCGGCCCATCCGGTGCCACTGCTGTTCGTTCACGGAGGCTGGCGCGGCGCGTGGTGCCCGCACGAGGTCATCGCGACAGCAAGTGCACACCGCACCGCAGCCGAGTTCTTTCCGGCCATGGGCCACAACATGATGCTGGAGCCGGGATGGCACGCGGTCGCCGAGCGGATCGTCGATGGCTCGGCGGGTCGCGGCCTCTAGATCCGGCGATCAGGTCTGACGACGCAGCCGCAACCTCAGGCGATCGGCGGTGTCGCGCACCACGCCGAGTTGTTTGGCCACCTGAATCGGCGCGGTGCCGCCGCGGGCGTCGCGCGAGTTCACCGAGCCGTCGACCGTGAGCACGTCACGCACGTCCGCCGTCAGCTCGGGATGGATGTCCGTCAGCTCGGCGTCCTCGAGCTCCTCGAGCCCGACTCCCCGGGCCTCGGCGGCGCGCACGGCCGCGCCCGCGGCCTCGTGAGCCACCCGGAACGGCACGCCCCTGCGCACCAGCCATTCGGCGACATCGGTCGCCAGGGTGTAGCCGAGCGGGGCGAGTTCGGCCATCCGGTCGACGTCGAAGCGCAGCGTGCCGACCAGACCGGCCATCGCGGGAGCAACAGCTCGAGCTGCGCGACCGAGTCGAAGACCGGCTCCTTGTCCTCCTGCAGGTCACGGTTGTACGCCAGCGGCTGCGCCTTCAGCGTCGCCAGCAGCCCGGTGAGGTTGCCGATCAGCCGGCCCGACTTGCCGCGCGCCAGCTCAGCGATGTCGGGGTTCTTCTTCTGCGGCATGATCGAGCTGCCCGTCGACCACGAGTCGTGCAGCGTCACATAGCCGAATTCGGTTGTGCTCCAGAGGATGATGTCCTCGGCCAGGCGCGACAGGTCCACTCCGATCATGGTGAACACGAATGCCGCCTCGGCGGCGAAGTCGCGCGGCGGCCGTGGCGTCCACCGAGTTGTCGGCGGCGGCGGTCGAAGCCGAGTTCCTCGGCGATGGCGTCCGGGTCGAGACCCAGCGACGAGCCGGCGAGCGCCCCGGCGCCGTACGGTGACACCGCCGCCCGCTTGTCGAAGTCGATCGAGCCGGTCCACGTCACGCAGCAGCGGGTGCGCATGTGCCAGCAGATGGTGGGCGAGCAGGATCGGTTGGGCCGACTGCAGGTGGGTCTTGCCGGGCATGATCGCCGTCGGATGTGCGGCGGCCTGGGTGGCCAGCGCCGAAACCACGTCGAGCACCCCGTCGGCGACCCGGCGCACCGCGTCGCGCAGCCACAGCCGAAACAGCGTGGCCACCTGGTCGTTTCGCGACCGGCCCGCCCGCAGCCGGCCACCGAGTTCGTCACCGACCCGGTCGATCAGCCCGCGTTCCAGCGCCCCGTGGACGTCCTCGTCGGTGACCAGCGGCAGGAAGCTGCCGTCGGCGACGTCCTCGCCGAGGCTGTCCAGGCCGGCGAGCAGGCCGTCGCGCTGCTCCTCGGTCAGCAGCCCGGCCCGGAACAGCACCCGCGCGTGTGCCTTGGACGCGGTGACGTCGTAGGGCGCGAGCACCCAGTCGAAATGCGTCGACTTGCTCAGCGCGGCAAGCGCGTCCGATGGCCCGTCGGCGAACCGGCCGCCCCAGAGCGATCCCTCGTTGGTGCTCACCTCATTCCCCGCGAGCGTGCGCGAAGTTCTTTTTTCTCCCGCGTGTCGCCCGCAGACACGCACGCTCGCGCGGAGTGGCAGGGTGCTCACTGTCGCCAGGTCCCTTCGCGCGGCGATCTTGGACGACAGCCCGTGCACGTGCACGAACCCCTTCGCCGCGGACTGGTCGAACGTGTCGCCCTCGTCGTAGGTGGCGAGATTGAAGTCGTACAGCGATTCCGGGCTGCGTCGGCCGTTGACGGCGATGTGCCCGCCGTGCAACACCATCCGGATCTCGCCCGTCACGTGCTCCTGCGTCTTGGCGACGAATGACTCCAGCGCCGTCTTGAGCGGCGAGAACCACAACCCGTCGTACACCAGCTCGCCCCAGCGCTGATCGGTCATCCGCTTGAAGCGCCCGAGTTCCCGTTCCAGCGTGACGTGTTCGAGTTCGGTGTGGGCGGTGACGAGCACCATGGCGCCCGGCGCCTCGTAGATCTCGCGGCTCTTGATACCGACCAGCCGGTCCTCGACCACGTCCAGCCGGCCGACACCCTGCTCACCGGCGCGGCGATTGAGCTCCTCGATGGCCTGTAAGACGGACGTCGCGCGTCCATCTATAGATACCGGCACACCCCGCTCGAACCCGACGATCACCTCGTCCGGGCTGCTCCAGTTGACGGTCGGATCCTCTGTGTAGTCGTACACGTCCTTGGTGGGCGCATTCCACAGGTGCTCGAGGAACCCGGTCTCGACCGCGCGTCCCCACACGTTCTGGTCGACGGAGAACGGCGAGCGCTTGGTCACGTTGATCGGGATCGCATTCTCCTCGGCGAACGCGATCGCCTTCTCCCGCGTCCAGGCATAGTCGCGAACCGGTGCCAGCACGTCCAGATCAGGTGCCAGCGAGGCGAATCCGACTTCGAAGCGAACCTGGTCGTTGCCCTTACCCGTGCATCCGTGCGCGACAATACCGCCGCCGTGCTCACGTGCGGCGTCGACGAGGTGCTTGACGATCAGCGGGCGGCTCAGCGCGGACACCAACGGATAGCGATCCATGTAGAGCGCGTTGGACTGGATGGCGGGAAGACAGTACCCGTCGGCGAACTCATCCCTGGCATCGACGACGACGGCCTCGACGGCGCCACAGTCGAGCGCCCGCTGACGCACCACCTCCATGTCCTCGCCGCCCTGACCGAGGTCGATGGCGACCGCGACAACCTCACGGCCAGTCTCCTTGCCGATCCAGCTGATCGCCACCGAGGTGTCCAGACCGCCGGAATACGCCAGGATGACGCGTTCGGACATCTAACCAATCTCCTTTGGTAGTGCTCTCATTGCAGGTTCTCGATCGTGGTGGCCAGCTCGGCGCCGGTCATCGGCTCCCGGGCCACCACCAGGATGGTGTCGTCACCGGCGACGGTGCCGACGACGTAGGGCAGCGCCGCACGGTCGATCGCGCTCGCCAGGTAGTGCGCGGCGCCGGGTGGAGTGCGCAGCACCGCGAGGTTGCCACTGGCGTCGGTCGACACCAGCAGGTCGCCGAGTAGCCGCGTCATCCGTTCGGTCCCGCCGGAAACCCCACGCACCGGGCTGCCGTCCTCGGGAACGACATAGACTCCGACGCCCCCGTCCGCACCGCGCAGCTTGACGGCACCCAACTCCTCGAGGTCACGCGACAGTGTGGCCTGGGTGACGTCGATTCCCTCGTCGGCCAGCATCATGGCGAGTTCGCCTTGGCTGCGGACCGCTTTCGACGACAGGAGCGCGACGATCCGGGCCTGCCGGCCCGCCCTGGTGGCGCTGATCTCCGGCGCCCTGCCCGCGGTCATTTCGGGGTCAACCCGCTCTTCTCCAGCAGCCACACCAGCAGGGCCTTCTGGGCATGCAGCCGGTTCTCGGCCTCGTCCCAGACCGCGCTGTGCGGCCCGTCGATCACCTCATCGGTGATCTCGTAACCGCGGTGTGCCGGAAGGCAATGCAGCACAACCGCTTCCGAATCCGCGTGACTCAAGAGATCGGCGTTGACCTGGAAGGGCCGGAACGGCCGCACCCGGTCCAGGCCGTCGTTCTCCTGACCCATCGACGTCCAGGTGTCGGTCACCAGTACGTCGGCACCGTCGGCGGCCGCCACCGGATCGGCTGTCAGCGTGACCGTCGCACCGGTCTCCGCCGCCCGCTTCTCCGCAGCGGCAACGAATCCCGGATGGGGTTCGAATCCGGTCGGTGCGGCAACCGTCACGTGCATGCCGGCGGTGACACCCCCGAGCATCAGGGAGTGAGCCATGTTGTTCGCGCCGTCACCGAAATAGCTCATCCGCAGGCCAGCCAGGGCGCCCTTGCGCTCGGCAAGCGTCTGCAGGTCGGCAAGCACCTGGCAGGGATGGAACTCGTCGGACAGGGCGTTGACGATCGGCACGCTCGACCCAGACGCCATGGCGGTCAGCCGTTCTTGAGCGAACGTCCGCCAGACGATGGCCCCGACGTAGCGCGACAACACCCGGCCGGTGTCCTCCAGGGTCTCTTCGCGGCCGAGTTGTGTGCTGCGGCCGTCCACGACGACGGCATGCCCGCCGAGTTGCGCGATGCCGACCTCGAAGGAGAACCGGGTGCGTGTCGAGTTCTTGTCGAAGATGACGGCGACGCCATGCGGGCCCTCCAGTGGGCGGCGGCTGAACGGCTCTCGCTTCAAATCGGCCGCCAGGGCCAGCACCTCGGCCTGCTCATCGGGCGTCAAGTCGTCGTCGCGCAGGAAGTGGCGGATCATGACATCGCCTTGTCGAGCACGCCGGGCAGCGCGCCGAGGAAGTCGTCGATCTGCTCCTCGGTGATGACCAACGGCGGGGCCAGCCGAACCACGTCGGGTGCAGCGGCATTCACCAGGAAGCCGGCGTCGCGAGCGGCGGCCTCGATGCGTTTGGCGGCCTCCGAGGTGAGCACGACACCGCGCAGTAGCCCCCGGCCCCGCACCTGACTGATCACCGGATGCCCAAGAGACTCGATCCCGTGGCTCAGCGTCTTGCCGAGCACGTCGGCGCGCCCGATCAGGTCTTCGTCGGCCAGCACGCGCAGCACCGCCAGCGCGGCGGCGGTACACACCGGGTTGCCACCGAACGTGCTGCCGTGCAGGCCCGGGGTGAGCAGATCGGCGGCATTCCCGATCGCGATGCAGGCACCGATCGGCAGTCCGCCGCCGAGCCCCTTGGCCAGCGTGACGACGTCGGGTGTGATGCCGTCGTGCTGGTGGGCGAAAAACGCCCCGGTGCGGCCTATCCCGGTCTGCACCTCGTCGAGGACCAGCAGCGCACCGTGTGCGGCGGTGATCTCGCGGGCCGCCACGAGATAGCCGGGAGGCGGGACGACGACGCCGCCCTCCCCCATGATCGGCTCGAGGAATACCGCCGCGGTCCGGTCGTCGACGGTCGACTCGAGCGCGTCGAGGTCGCCATACGGAATGTGCACGACGTCGCCGGGAAGGGGTGCGAACGGCTCCTGTTTCGACGGCTGGCCGGTCAGCGCCAGCGATCCCATCGTGCGCCCGTGGAAGGCGTTCTCGGCAGCAACGAGTTTCGTCCGTCCGGTGAGCCGGGTGATCTTGAAGGCCACCTCGTTGGCCTCGGTACCCGAGTTGCAGAAGAACACCCGCGCCGGGGCATCGGCGGCCAGCAGCCCCACCAGACCCTCAGCCAGCGCGATGCCCGGTTCGGTCATGTAGAGGTTCGACGTGTGGCCCAGCGTGTTCAGCTGGCGGGTGACCGCTTCGACGATGGCCGGATGGCGATGACCGAGAACGTTCACCGCGATGCCGCCGACCAGGTCGACATACGTCTTGCCGTCGATATCGGTGACCACGGCGCCGTCACCGCTCGCCAGGGCCAGCGGCGGAGTGCCGTAGTTGTTCATCATCACGGCGTCCCAGCGTTCCTGCAAAGTCATCATGCGCCCACCACTTTCGTGCCTGTCCCCTCGTCGGTGAACAATTCCACCAGAATGCAGTGCTCGACCCGCCCATCGATGACGTGCGCGCTCGGTACGCCCCCGCCGACCGCTCGCAGGCATGCCTCGATCTTGGGCACCATGCCTGATTCCAACGTCGGCAACAACTGAGTCAGTGCAGCGGTGTCGATCTCGCTGACCAGCGAGTCACGGTCGGGCCAGCTGGTGTAGAGACCCTCCACGTCGGTCAGCATCAGAAGCTTCTCGGCGTTCAGCGCCTCGGCCAGCGCCGCGGCGGCGGTGTCCGCGTTGATGTTGTGCACCACCCCGTCGACATCGGGTGCGATCGTCGACACCACCGGAATGCGGCCGGCGGCAATGAGGTCGAGCACCGCGTCCGTGCTGACCCGCTCGACGTCGCCGACCAGCCCGATGTCCGTCGCCACGCCGTCGACGGTCACACTGCGTCGCACGGCGGTGAACAGGTGCGCGTCCTCGCCGGTGATGCCGACCGCGTAGGGGCCGTGCGCATTGATCAGGTTCACCAGCTCGCGGCCCACCTGGCCGAAGAGCACCATCCGTGCGATGTCAAGCACCTCCGGCGTGGTGACCCGGAAGCCGCCCTTGAAATCGCCTGCGATACCGAGCCGTTTGAGCATGGCGCTGATCTGCGGCCCTCCGCCGTGCACCACGACGGGATGGATGCCGCAGTTGCGCAGGAACACCATGTCGGCGGCGAAGGCTTCCCGCAGGGAGTCGTCCGTCATCGCGTTGCCGCCGTACTTGACCACCACGATCTTGCCGTGCAGCTGTTTGAGCCAGGGCAGCGCAGCGGCGAGCACCTGCGCCTTCACCGGGGTGGCGAGCGTCATGAGCTGTAGGCCGAGTTCTCGTCGACGTAGCCGTGTGACAGGTCCGTGGTCCGGATCGACGCGACGCCGACGCCGACGCCGAGGTCGACGGTGACGTCGATGTCGGTGCCGGACAGATCGACCTCACGGGCACCCGGCGCTCCGACACTGTTGACACATATCGGAGAACCGTTGAACGACACGGTGATCCGGTCGGCATCGAGGGTGATCGGCGCCATCCCGACTGCGGCGAGTACCCGCCCCCAGTTGGGATCGGATCCGAACAACGCGGTCTTGACCAGGCTGTCACGCGCCACAGTGCGGGCGGCGATGAGAGCCTCGGGCTCCGTCACCGCGCCCGTGACCGTGACGGTGATGCGCTTGGTGACGCCCTCGGCGTCGGCCTGCATCTGGGCGCAGAGGTCGTCGCACACCCGCAGCACCGCGTCGTCGAGTTCGCTCTGGCTGGGTGCGATCGCACTGGCGCCGGAGGCGAGCAGGAGCACGGTGTCGTTGGTGGAGCAGCTGCCGTCGACGTCGAGGCGGTCGAAGGTCAGCGCGGTCGCCGCGCGCAGCGCCTGGTCGAGCGCGGCGGCGTCGGCGACGGCATCGGTGGTGATGACGCTGAGCATGGTCGCCAGCGACGGCGCCAGCATGCCCGCCCCCTTGGCCATCCCCCCGACCGTCCACTTGCCGGGATGGTGCAGCGCAACCTGTTTGGGCACGGTGTCGGTGGTCATGATGGCTCTGGCGGCTTCCTCACCGCCGGTGAGACCCCCGGCCATCTCGTGTACCACCTCGCGCACACCGGACAGCACCCTGTCCATCGGCAGCCGGTCGCCGATCAGACCCGTGGAGCAGACCGCGACCTCGACCGCTCCGGTCTCGGTCCCCCAGTCGGACAACGCGGCGGCGACGGCCTCGGCGGTGGCATGGGTGTCCTGAAAGCCCTCCGGGCCGGTACACGCGTTCGCGCCGCCGGAGTTGAGGATCACCGCGCGCAGCCGCCCCGTCGTCAGCACCTGTTGGGACCACAGCACCGGAGCCGCCTTGACCTTGTTGCGGGTGAACACGCCCGCGGCGCCGTAGTCGGGCCCCTCGTTGAAGACCAGGGCAAGGTCGAGCGCGCCCGACGCCTTGATGCCTGCGGAAACCCCGGTGGCACGGAAGCCCGCGGGCGCGGTGACGCCCTGGGTGCGCACCAGCCTGACGGTGTCAGCCCCGGTCATGGCGCGACTCCCACGATCGAAAGGCCTTCGGCTTCGCCCCAACCCAGCGACAGGTTCATCGACTGCACCGCCGCACCCGCGGTGCCCTTGACGAGGTTGTCGATGGCAGCGATGGCGATGAACGTCCCGGCATCCTGGTCCACTGCGACGGCCAGCTGCGCCGCGTTGCTGCCGATCACCGCTCCGGTCCTGGGCAGCTGACCTTCAGGCAGCAGATGCACGAAAGGTTCAGCATCGTAAGCCTTTTCGTATGCCACGCGGATCTGTGACAGCGGCGCCGCCGTGCGCGCGGTGCAGGTGGCCAATATTCCGCGGGAGGTGGGGATCAGCACCGGCGTGAAGGACACCGTGACGTCCTTGTCGGTGACGGCGTTCAGCCCCTGCGCGATCTCGGGGGTGTGGCGATGCTTGCCCGCGATGCTGTAGGCGCGCGCGGATCCGATCACCTCGGAACCGAGCAGATCGGTTTTGGCGGCCCGGCCCGCACCGGAGGTGCCGCTGACGGCAACGACCGTGACGGCGGGCTCGATGAGATCGTCCGCCACCGCCGGCCACAACGCGAGCAGCGCGGCGGTCGGGTAACAGCCGGGGACGGCGATCCGTGTTGCTCCGCGGAGCCGGTCGCGGGCGCCCGGGAGTTCGGGAAGTCCGTACGGCCAGCTGCCGGCATGGGCCGAGCCGTAGAAACGCTCCCACGCGACGGACGAGGTCAGCCGGAAGTCGGCGCCGCAATCCACGATCACGGTGTTGGCGTCCAACTGCTCCGCCAACGCCGCCGAGTGGCCATGCGGCAGCGCCAGGAAGACGACGTCATGGGCGGCCAACACGTCGATCTCCGTGTTTTCCAGCACCCGACCGGACAGTGGAAGCAGGTGCGGATGATGTTCGGCAAGCGTCGTCCCGGCGCTGGCCGCCGCCGTCAGGGCACCGACGGTCAGCCGCCCGTCGGCGTAGGCGGGATGACCGAGCAGGAGACGCAGAATCTCCCCACCCGCATAACCACTGGCACCGGCGACTGCCACAGAAACCATGCGCGCAATTCTGCATGGTTATGCACAGTGTTGCAAATGCATTAAAGGTGCGGGTTGCCCGGCTATCCCACCCGGAAGCCCGGCGCCTGCGCCCGCACGCCTTCCGCGGACGCTCCGAGCGCCATCGACAACAGCCAGCCGACCTCCCGCACCCGGGTGCCGATCTGTTCTATTCGCTCCTCGGGCATCCGCACTTCCGGAACGGACACTCCGATCGCGCCGACCACGTGCTGGGTGTGGTCGAAGATGGGGGTCGCGACGGCGCAGATCCCGACGGTGCGTTGTCCACGTGACCGGGAATAGCCACAGGTTCGGGCGATTTCGAGCTCGCGCCGAATCGCCTCGGGGTCTACGAGAGTGGACGTCGTAATCGGTTCGATCGGCCCAGCGAGGCATGGCTCACAGTCGGCGGCGGACATCGCGCTCAGGATCGCCTTGCCCGGTGCACCGTGAACCAGTTTGATCGGCACGCCGATGTCGGTGTAGGTCCGGCGCAACTCCTGATGACTCTCGACCTGAGCGGTGACGATCCGATGAGCTCCGCCGACCAGCTCGTGCAGGCCCACCGTTTCGTCGAACTCGTTCCTTAGGTCCGTCATGAACGGCAGGGCGGCTTCGCGAAACGTGCGTGGCATCGCGCCGGAATTCGCGAGCTGCAATACGAACGGGCCGAGCCCGTACCGCTTGGCGGCGGTCTGGCGGACCAGATGGTTCTGCTGCATTGCGCCGAGCAGTCGGTGCACGGTGCTGGTGGACAATCCCGTGGTGCGGGCCAATTCGCTGATTCCCAACTCGGGCCTGCGGCCGTCGAAGCAGCGCAGGATAGCCACCGCGCGGTCGATCGACTGCACGCCGTTGCGTCGCCGCAGTTCCGTCAGGTCTTCAACCGAATCCGCATCGGCCTTCGTCATTTGCCGCCCCCATCACCGCAGATTTGCCCCCATTGCAATTCTGCATAGCGCACAAGATATTCCACACTGCGGGACCAATCAACGCGAGAGCGTGCGATCTGGCGAGGTCGATATCGTGATCGGTGTCGGCAACACCGACCGGTGCCACGGACCGACGCACTGCAGAAGGAGACCGACGCGATGTTTACCGACCGATCCGCCCTCGCTGCGGGTGGTCGATGAGCCGCCGCGTCGCCGTCATCGGCGGCGGCATCCTCGGCGTCGCCGTCGCCAGGGAGGTGCTTCACCGACAACCCGACGCAGATGTCACGGTGATCGAAAAAGAGGACCGGCTGGCCTCACACCAGACCGGCCGCAACAGCGGCGTCGTCCACGCCGGCCTCTACTACCAACCCGGCTCGATCAAGGCCCTGCTCTGCCGCAGGGGTGTCGGCCTCCTCGAGGCGTTCTGCGAGGAACGCGGGATTCGCCGAATCGCTTGCGGGAAGGTTCTCGTCGCGCTCGATGAGGTGGAGCGCGGGCGGCTGGACGACATCCAGGCACGGGCGCTCGCGAACGGGGTGCCCGGCGTGAAGATCATCGGTCCGGAGGAGCTCAAGGAGATCGAGCCGCATGTCCAGGGCGTTGCCGCCCTGCACTCCCCCGCCACCTCGATCGTCAACTACACCGAGGTGACCACGGCGCTGGGTGCCGACGCCGTCGCCGCGGGTGCCAAGATCCGGCTCGGACACGAAGTCATCGGTATCCGACTCGCCGGCTCCGAAGTGGTGATCGACTCACGCACCCCGGCCGGCACCGAGAACGAAGCGTTCGACCAGGTCATCGCGTGCGGAGGACTGCAGAGCGACCGGCTGGCCGAAATGGCGGGCGACGGCCCGGACCCGGTGATCATGCCGTTCCGGGGCGAGTACTACGCGCTGAAGCCCGAGCGACGCGGCCTCGTCAACGGCCTGGTGTATCCCGTGCCGGACCCGCGCTACCCGTTCCTCGGGGTGCACCTCACACCGCGGGTCGACGGCGAGGTGCTGATCGGGCCGAATGCGGTGCTTGCCCTGGCGCGCGAGGGCTACAACTGGCGGACCATCGCCCCAGCCGACCTGGCCGAGATCGCGCGCACTCCCGCCTTCTGGCGCTTCGCCCGAAAGCACTGGCGAACCGGAATCCGCGAGATGTACGGCTCGCTGAGCAAGCGGCGCTTCATCGCCGCCGCCCGCGCCTACGTACCCGAGCTGACCGCCGACGACGTCGTCCCGGCCACGGCGGGCGTCCGCGCGCAGGCACTCGAGTCGGACGGCGGCCTGGTCGACGACTTCCGGATCAGCATCCGCGACCGCGTCGTGATTCTCCGCAATGCGCCGTCACCAGCCGCGACGTCCTCGCTGGCCATCGCCGAGCACGTGGTCGACGAGATCGACAGCCTGTCATCGAACTGAGGAGCATCAATGGATCTCGGCATCTCTGGACGGACCGCGCTCGTGCTCGGTGCGAGCCGAGGCCTCGGAAGCGCCATCGCGATACGCCTCGCCCGCGAGGGCGCGAACGTCGCCATCGCCGGCAGGTCTGCCGATGCACTGGCGGCCACTGCCGCCGGCATCGAGGCGACCGGCGCCGATGCGGTGCCGCTGGAGTGGGATCTGGGTGATCTCGACCGGGTCGAGCCCAGCGTGGCCGAGGTCGAACGCGTGCTGGGTCCCGTCGACATCCTCGTCAACAACACCGGTGGGCCGCCGCCGACCACCGCGGCAGGCCAGGACCCGGCCACCTGGAGGGCGAGCTTCGAGCAGATGATCCTCTCGGTGATCGTCGTGACCGATCGTGTGCTGCCCGGTATGCGGGAACGTGGTTGGGGCCGCATCCTGACGTCGACCTCGTCCGGCGCGATCAGCCCGATACCGAACCTGGGGCTGTCGAACACGCTGCGCGCCAGCCTGCATTCATGGTCGAAGACCATCGCCGACGAGGTCGGGCGTGACGGCGTGACGGCCAATGTCATCGTGCCCGGGCGGATCGAGACCGACCGGACGCGGTTCCTCGACCAGCGCAGGGCGTCGAGTGAAGGCCGCACCGCCGACGATGTGATGCACGACAGCGCGGCGTCCATCGCGGTGGGGCGCTACGGCCGACCCGAGGAGTACGCGGACGTGGCGGCATTCCTGTGCAGCGAAAGAGCCTCCTACATCACCGGTTCCGTCGTACGTGTCGACGGCGGCATGACCCGCAGCGTCGGCTGAGGCTCGCGGGCTCAGTAGCACCGCACCACGGATCGATAGCGGTGTCATCGGCGTTATGAAGGTTGTTCGGTCCTGTCTGTCGTTCAGCCGATCGGGGGAACCGCGATCATGAGCACATCCACCCCGGTCAATCTGACCGGGACGCTCGCCGGTGACCTGCACGGCGTGCTTCGCGATGCCGCAAGTCAAGGACCACTGGCGACGGACGAGATGACCGGCGCCACCGTCGTGCTCCGCCAAGCGGACCTCGAGATGCTGGCCCACGATCAGCGACTGCCCGGAATCGGGCTTGCCCTTTTCGACATGATGGGCATCGCCGATGGACCGCTCCGCGACTGGTACGGCACATTGATGTTCACGACGGAGGGCGACTATCACCGTCGAATTCGGTCGCTTGTCTCGCGGGCGTTCACGCCTCGATCCGTCGAGGCGTCGCGGGCGACGGCCGCCGACATGGCGGCCACCGCCGTCGCTTCCGTGCGGCAGGGTGGTGATCTCGTGGCGGCGTTTTCGGCATTCGCAACGCGGCTGATCTGCCGCCTGCTCGGGGTACCGGACGCCGACGTCGAGGTGTTCAGGCAATGGGCGGACGCCTTGAGCCCCGTGTTCTTCGTCATGACACCTGAGCAGATTGCGGACGCGACGCGGGCCATCACCGAGCTGCAATCCTACGTCGACGCGTTGACGACATCTCGCGCCGAAAACCCAGGAAGTGATCTCGTCACGGCACTGCGCGCCGCCGAGGTGGACGGTGAGCGCCTGACGCGTACCGAAACCGTCAACATGATCGCCAACCTGCTTGTCGCCGGGCATGATACGGCCGGTAGCCAGATACCCTGCAGCGCTCTGGTGGCCCTGCGGCATCGCGAGCAGCTCACCGGAGTACACGCGGACGGGGTTCGGCTGGCAAGCACGGCCGCAGAGACCATGCGCCTGGAGCCAAGCATCCTGCTGATCCCCCGCACCGCAGTGGCGCCGATCGAATTGCACGGCACGACAATCCCGGCGGGCTCAATGGTCTTTCTGTGCATTGCCGCTGCCTGCCGCGACGAAATCGCTTGGCCCGGAGCCGATCGGTTCGACCCCGACCGCTTCACCAGATCCGATACGGCCAAGCTACCGAACTTCGGTGCGGGCACGCACTACTGCTTGGGGACGGCCCTGGCCAAAATTGCCGTGGAAGAGTCGTTACGGGGTGTGCTGTCGGCGGACCCGTCGCTGCACATGACCGAAGATCCGGCGGAAATACCCTGGCGCCAGGTGCTTGGCCGCAGTCCGGCCCGCCTGCTGGTCAGTCCGGGTATGGCGACCTAGCGTGTCGCGTGGTGTTAATTCGCGGTCAGAAGTTTGAACCGGGTGTGTCGAGTCTGATTCCGCTGCCCGGGGTGTTGACCGATGATGAGCGTGGCCAGTCGCCGTCTTGGGCTGGCAGGCCCAAGAGCGCGCAGGCGAGCGCGGATCTTGGATAGCGGGTCGGCGGCGATACGAGACCATGCGGCAGCTGCCCGCGTATTGCGAACGGATTTCTGTATGCCTCAACCCGTTTGCGCGTCGATATCACCGCCGGCGGTGACCGACCCCGGTGACTGACTTAGTTGAGTGTGGGTGGTGGTTGGGGTTGGAAGGGTTGATACCACCACCAGTGGGCGCGTTCACCGGTGGGCCCGGGACACGCCGGCACCGCCGGTGGCGGCTGGGTCGGTGGGCGGGCCAGCGACCCCGGACTCAACACTCGGCCGGCGCGGTCGGTGACCGACAGCTCGTGTGGGGGTCCGGTGAGGGTGAGCACGCCCCGATGGTGCAGCCGGTGATGGTAAGGGCAGAGCAGCACCAGGTTGTCCAACTCGGTCGCCCCGCCGTCTTCCCAATGCACGCAGGTGATGGGCATGCAGCCCCCGGGTGGCCCCACACCCGGGAACCACACACGTGGGTAGCGGTACTGCAGGGCGCGGCGCAGCCGGCGGCTGATCACCCGGGTCCCCCGCCCCGCCCCGATCGGCTGCCCGGCGCGTTCAAACCACACCTCACAGGTGGCGTCACAGGTCAGATAGCGCCGATCAGCATCCGAGAGCAGCGGCCCCAAATGCCACTGCGCGACCCTGTCTTTGACATCGACGTGTACCACCACCGTGGTGTGCTGCCCGTGCGGGCGGCGGGCGGCCTCGGTGTCCCAGCCGGCGTCGACCAGCCGCATAAACGCCGCCCCGGTGCTCGGTCGCGGCGGCCGCTGCCCGGACTCGTCGGCGCCGTTGTCGTGATCGAGTTTCCACTCCGCCGCCAGCGCATCACGATGCGAGGCCAAGGCCGCGTCGAACTTCGCCGCCTCCAGATGCGGCAGCGTGATCCGGTAATAGCAGAACTGCTCATCGGAGGTCTTGGCGATCGAGACCCGCGGCTCGGCGTCGGGCCCAGCATCGGGTTCGGGTTCGGGGCGGGGTTCGAGTTTGACCGCGGTGCGCAACTGAGACACCGAGGCCACCCGGGCGAACTCCGCATAATGCGCATCGGAGCCCTCGGCCGCGCCGCCGGCGATCACCCCGACCTGATCCAACGACAGCCGACCCTCCCGCATACCCTGAGCGCACAGGGGAAACTCGGCCCACCGGTGCGCGACAGTGGCGACCGTTTTGGCATTCGCCGACGAGGAGCCCAGCTTCCAGGCCACCAACTCCGCCATCGACCGCGCACCCGTGCACCACACAACCCGTCACGATCCAACTCCGCGACGATCTCCACAATGCGCCCATCAATGCCATTGCGCTGACCCGCCAACTCCCTCAACTCCCCGAACAACACCTCAACACGCTCATCCCCACCCACCACCGGCACCTCAGGCGAAGCGGTCGAAGACATAACCCCATCATCGCACCCGGGTACGACAAATTCGGACCACCCGATCCACACCCGATCCCGGCCGTCTCAGATACCAACCGGCACAACCCGATCGGCCGCGACGACACGAACTGTGTTGCCACCGGACTGGCTCTGGACAACGCCTCCACCCACAAGACCCCGGCGGTAAAACGTTGGCCGACAACCCATCCCCGGCTTCGTGCTGCACTTCACCCCGACCAGCACATCACGGCTCAACCCCGTCGAACGGTGCGCCGACTCAACACCGACATCCCGACCTCGATCACCACCTGAAACGACAACCCGCGACCCTACATCTGAACCAGAACCGCCGACCAAATCCTCGAATCAATCGGCAACTACTGCAAACAAATCAACGACTCACAACACTGGCCGCTGTCAGCGACGCTGCTCGGCGCCGACGACGTCGGCGGCCGCTGCACCGCGGCGTCGCGGGCGGCGCTGGCCTCCTCCTCGGTGAGGGTGCGGTCCGGCGCGCGGAACCGCAAGGCGCAAGGTCAGCGACTTGCGGCCCTCCCCGATCTGCGGTCCGGTGTAGACGTCGAACAGCCGCACGTCCTCGAGCAATTCGCCCGCACCGGCGCGGACGGCCTCGACGACGCTCTGCGCGGCGACGTCGTCGTCGACGACAGGCGACGTCCTGGAACACCGCAGGGAACGGCGACACCGCGGGCACCGGCAGCGTCTCGGTGATCGGGATGGCGTCGAGGTCCAGTTCAATTGCGCAGGTCCCCTTCGGAAGGCCGCAGCGCTCGACCACGGCAGGGTGCAGCTGGCCGGCATGGCCCACGACGACGTCGCCGATCAGTACCTCCGCGCAGCGACCCGGGTGCCACGGCAGGCGCTGGGCCGGCCGCAATGTCAGCTCGACGCCGGCGGCGCGGCCGATGATGCGGACCGCCTCGAACGCGTCGGCGGGATCGACCGGGCGGCCAGGACCCCATGGTCCCGCTGGTTCGCGCAGGCCGGCGAGGACCGCCCCGACATGCTGCGGTTGCCGGGGCAGCGACGCGTCCAGGATGGCGACCTCTTCGTCGGTGGGACGGCGATCGTTCGGGATGCGTTCCACGGCACGCGTCTCGATGTGTGCTCCACGACCTGGGCCATCGGCGAACAGCGCTACGTCGACCGCCCCCCGGGAGACGTTGCGCGCCAGCGCTTCCAGCAACCCGGGAAGCAATGTGGTGGCGAGCTCGGGACGATCGGACTCCAGCGGGTTGAGCACCCGCGTGGTGTTGCCTGCGCTCGTCGTCGGCGGGCAGGCCCCACCGGTCGAAGATGCCGCCCGCAAGGAACGGGGTCGGCAGTACCTCGACGTAGCCGTTGAGCGCCAACGACTTTCCGATCGCCCTGCGACGTTTCTGGCCAGGTGTGAGGCCCCGCCCGGGCGGCGCCAGCGGGAGCACCGACGGGATGATCGTCGAGTCCCTCCAGCCGGATCACCTCCTCGACCAGGTCGGCGGGCTGGCGGATGTCGGGGCGCCAGCTCGGCGGCGTCGCCGTCACCCTGTCACCGTCGACGACGACCTCGGCACCGATCTGCGTCAACCGCTTCTGGTCGCACCGTGCGGATAGTCGACACCGGCGGTGCGATCGGGAAGGTCGGCGGGCATGCTCGACCGGGGGATGCGACCAGTCCTCGGTCGGCGGGTCACCCCGCCAGTCGGTGAGGGTGGGTTCGACTGTGCCGCCTGCGATGTCGGCGAGCAGTCCGGCGCAGCGGTCCAGCGCCGCAACCGAAACCGCGGGGTCGACCGTGCGTTCGTAGCGGCGGCCCGCCTCACTGTGCAGGCGCAGCCGCCGCTGAGTACGTGACACCGCGGCGGGGTCCCAGACCGCGGCCTCGAGCAGCACGTCGGTGGTGCTGTCGCGCACCTCGGTGGTGCCGGCACCCATCACACCGCCGATGGCGGCCGTGGCGACATCGTCGACGATCAGGACGTCGGCGGGGTCCAGGCTGCGTTCGATGTCGTCGAGGGTCACGACCGTCTCCCCCGGGTTCGGCGAAACGCACCCGGAAACCACCGGAGATCAGGCTGCGGTCGTGGGCGTGCATGGGGTGGCCCAGTTCGAGCATCACGTAGTTGGTCACATCTACCGCAGGCGAGATCGCGCGGATGCCGGTGAGCAGCAGCCTGCGCTGAATCCACCACGGCGACCGGGCTTTCGGGTCGATCCCGGTGACCGGCCGCAATCCGAAGCGCAGCACCCCGGTGCCCGGATCGATCGTCACCGGCAACGCGTCGCCCTCGGCGGGCAGTGGAGGAACGTCAGCGGGATCGACGTAGGAGAGGTCGTAGGCGTTGGCGATTTCGCGGGCCATCCCCCGCACCGACAGGCAGTAGCCGCGGTCCGGGGTGATCGCGAGGTGGAAGACCACATCGTCGAGGCCCAGCACGTCGGCCGCGGGCGCCCCTGGTTCGGCGGTGCCCGGCGGCAGCACCAGGATCCCGGAATGATCGGAGCCGAGGTTCAGCTCCGAGGTCGAGCAGATCATTCCGTCGGAGGTGCGGCCGTAGGTCTTGCGGGCGGCGATGGTGAAGTCGCCGGGCAACACAGTTCCCGGCAGCGCCACCACGACGAGATCGCCCACAGCGAAGTTCGTTGCACCGCAGACGATGTCACGCGGCTGGTCTTCCACATTGCGGGAGCCCACATCAACCTTGACGGCGCGGATCGGCTTCTTGAACTCGGTGAGCTCCTCGATGTCGGTCACCCGGCCGATGGTCAGCGGACCGGTGACGGGGCCGACAGGAATGATCTCCTCGACCTCGTGGCCGATGCGGATCAACGTCTGCTCGAGCTCCTCTGGAGACACGTCCCAACCGGGCGTGCCGGCCGCAACGATCTCACGGAGCCAGCTGTAGGGAAGGCGCATCAGGCGCCCACCCCGAACGGTAGCGAGAACCGCACGTCGCCCTCGACCATGTCACGCATGTCGGGGATGCCGTTGCGGAATTGCAGGGTGCGTTCCAGGCCCATGCCGAAAGCGAAGCCGGAGTAGACCTCGGGATCGATCCCGCAGGCGCGCAACACGTTCGGATTGACCATGCCGCAGCCGCCCCACTCCACCCAGCCGGGCCCGCCCTTCTTGTTCGGGAACCAGATGTCGACTTCGGCCGACGGCTCGGTGAACGGGAAGAAATGCGGCCGGAACCTGGTCCGCCCCTGCGGCCCGAACTCGGCGCGCGCGAACGCGTCCAGCGTGCCGCGCAGATTGGCCATCGTGAGGTGCTTGTCCACGGCCAGTCCCTCGATCTGGTGGAACACCGGGGTGTGGGTGGAGTCGAGTTCGTCGGTGCGGAATGTGCGCCCGATCGAGATGACGTACACCGGCGGTTCACGCTCGAGCAGTGCCCGGATCTGCACGGGTGACGTGTGGGTGCGCAGCACCTGCCGGGAACCTTCGGGCGCGACGTGGAAGGTGTCCTGTTCGCTTCGGGCGGGGTGGTCCGGGGGAAAGTTCAGCGCGTCGAAGTTGAACTGCTCGGTCTCCACCTCGGGTCCCTCGGCCAGTTCCCAGCCCATCGCGACGAAGGTGTCGGCGATGTGCTCGGCCAGGATCGTGATGGGGTGCCTGGCGCCGAGCGGCTGCCGGGTCGACGGCAACGTCACGTCGACGCGTTCGGCGACCAACACCGACGCGTCCCGCTCGGCACGCAGGACCACCAGCCGCTCGTCGTAGCCGCTCTGAACGTCGGCCCGCACGACGTTGACCCGTTTGCCTGCGTCGGCGCGGTCGGTCTTGGCCAGTGACCCGAGGGCCTGGCGCGCCAGTGCGATCGGCGACCGGTCGCCGAGGTGCTCGGTCTTGGCGCGTGCCAGCTCGTCCAGAGTCGACGCCTGGTCAAAGGCATGCCTGGCCGCGCTGACGGCTCTGGCCAGCGCTTCGTCTGATAGGTCCACTGGCTGCTCCGCCACCCGGCGATCATAAGCGATCGCCCTGGCGCACTTCGCATGCATTTGCGCTGCGGCGCGATACCCTCACGCGGTGCTGATCCGGCCCCTCGTCGTCGCGGCGCTATGGGTGCTGGGCGCTGCCACGACGCTGGCGGCGACCCGCAGTGGATGGTGGGCCGTGCCGGGGTGGTCGTGTTGGCGTTGGCGGCACTGGGGACGTGGGACCTGCTGCAGACGCGGCACACGATTCTGCGCCTGTACCCGATCCTCGGGCATGTCCGTTTCCTGATGGAGTTGATCCGTCCCGAGATCCGGCAGTACTTCATCGAGTCCAACACCGAGGCATCGCCGTTCGATCGTGAGACCCGCGACCTGGTGTACGAACGCGCCAAGGGCACCAAGGGCGACGAACCGTTCGGCACCGAGCGCGATGTGAACGCGGTCGGCTACGAGTTCCTGCGCCATTCGTTGCGAGCACGATTCGCCGACGATCTCGCTCCGCGCGTCCGGCTGGGCGGTCCCGACTGCACCCAGCCGTACGACATTGCGCTGCTGAACGTTTCGGCGATGAGTTTCGGGGCGCTGTCGGCCAACGCGATCGAGGCGCTCAACGCCGGCGCCGCCCGAGGCGATTTCGCCCATGACACCGGCGAAGGAGGAATCAGCCCGTATCACCTTCGCGGCGGCGGGGACCTGATCTGGGAGATCGGTTCGGGTTACTTCGGATGCCGCGACGCCGTCGGGCGATTCGACGCCGCGACGTTCGCCGCGAAGGCGACGATTCCCGCCGTCAAGGCCGTCTCGGTCAAGCTGTCCCAGGGAGCCAAACCGGGTCTGGGCGGCGTACTGCCCGGCGCCAAGGTCAGCGCGGAGATCGCCGCCACCCGCGGGGTGCCGGAGGGTCGAACAGTGGTCTCACCACCGGCACACAGCGCGTTCAGCACGCCGGTGGAGTTCATGGAGTTCCTCTCGACACTGCGCAGACTCTCCGGCGGGAAGCCGGTGGGCTTCAAGCTCTGCGTCGGCGCGCGCACCGAGTTCCTGTCCATCTGCAAGGGCATCCTCGCGACCGGCATCGCACCGGACTTCGTGATCGTCGACGGCTCCGAGGGCGGCACCGGTGCGGCACCGCAGGAATTCGAGGACCACGTGGGGATGCCACTGACCGAAGGACTGATGCTCGTGCACAACAGCCTGGTCGGCGTGGGGCTGCGGGACCGGATCAAGATCGGAGCGTCGGGCAAGGTGGCCAGCGGCGTCGACATCGTCAGCCGGATCTGCCAGGGTGCGGACTTCACGCTGTCGGCGCGGGCGATGATGTTCGCGGTCGGCTGCATTCAGGCGATGAAGTGCAACACCAACCACTGCCCGACCGGTGTGGCCACCCAGGATCCGGCTCGCGCCAAGGCGCTCGATGTGGCCGACAAGACGACGCGGGTGTTCAACTATCAACGCGCCACAGTGGCCAGCGCAGCCCAGATCGTCGCGTCAATGGGACTCGAAGGATTCCACGAACTGTCCCCGGCCATGCTCAACCGCCGTATCGATGGCCAGCGTTCTCGCACCTACGCCGAGATCTACGACTGGCTGATGCCCGGCGAGCTGCTCGACGATCCGCCGCAGTCGTGGCTGTCCGACTGGATCGAATCATCGGCCGACGAGTTTCGGTGATTGGTTCCTCCTCGAGTGGGGACTTTTTGCACAGTTCTGCCCGGGGAAGCGTGACAAAAGTCCACACTCGGCGGGTGGGGCATCCGCCGTCGGGCACAGTGACCTTCCTGCTCACCGACCTCGAGGGGTCAACGCGCCTGTGGGAGCAGGACCCCGAGGCCATGAAGGCGGCGATGGTTCGACACGACGAAATCCTCGAGAAGACCATCGCCGGCCATCAGGGCTTCGTGTTCTCGAGAATGGGCGACGGGATCGTGGCCGCGTTCGGCACGGCCAGGGACGCCGTCAACGCCGCCGTCGCGATTCAATCCGTATTGACCAGCGAGTCGTGGCGCACGGCTCAGCGGCTGAGGACTCGGATCGGGCTGCACACGGACGAGGGAGTCGTCTTCGACGACGGATACGCCAGCCTGCCGATCAACCGCTGCTCGCGGTTGATGTCGTCGGCGCACGGTGGACAGGTCGTCCTTTCAGGAACCACCGAGGCGCTCGTGCACGATCAGCTCCCAGATGGCATGGACCTGATCGACCTCGGCGAGCACCGCCTACGGGATCTCGGCCGGCCCACGAGAGTCTTCCAACTGAGCCGCGGACCGGAAGCATTTCCACCATTACGGACTCTGGACTCCTTCCCTGGAAATCTTCCCGCCCAAGCCAGTTCGTTCATCGGACGCCGGGCCGAGCGCTCACGGATCGCCACGGCCCTGGAACAGTCACAGGTGGTGACGATCACCGGCGTAGGCGGAGTTGGCAAGACTCGCTTGGCAATTCAGCTTGCGGCCGATCTGCTGCCGAAGTACCAGGACGGTGCATGGCTGGTTGAGCTTGCGCCCGTGCGCGATCCGGCTGCAGTGGCGGAAACGGTGGCCGCGACCATCCGCGTCACCAACCGCGGCGGACCCTCGCTCGAAGACACCCTCATCGAGGCGCTCGCGCAGAAGAAGCTACTGCTGGTGCTCGACAACTGCGAACACCTGCTCGGCGCGGTCGCGCGCCTGGTCACCCGCATCGAACGGGCCTGCCCCGGCGTGGTTGTCCTGGCCACCAGCCGCGAGGGGATGGCGATCGACGGCGAACAACTGATCGCGGTGCCTCCGTTGCACATTGGCGAACCGGGCGATCACATCGAACGCCTGATCAACACCGACGCAGTGAACCTGTTCGTCGAACGGGCGCGACGAGTGAAGGCCGACTTCGCGCTGACGGGCGAAAACGCCAGAGCTGTTGTCGAAATCTGCCAGCGCCTCGACGGAGTTCCGCTCGCCATCGAACTGGCAGCCGCACGAATAATCGCCCTGAGCCCGGTGGAGCTTGTGCGGCGCCTCGATCGCAGATTCCAGGTGCTGGCCGGTGGCCGGCGAGGTGCGGTCGAGCGCCATGCGACGCTGCGTGCCGCCATCGACTGGTCATTCGAGCTGCTCAGCCCCGCCGAGCAGAGGCTCCTCGCCCGGCTGGCCGTGTTCTCCGGAGGCTGCACTCTGGAAGCGATCGAAGACGTGTGTACCGCAGCGCCGGTTGACCGCGACGAGGCATTGCACCTTCTCAGCGGTCTGGTGGCCCGCTCACTTGCGGTCGCCGAAGACCACCCCTCCGGGACCAGATACCGGCTTCTGGAGACCATCCGTCAATACGGCGAGGAATGCCAGGCCGAATGGGGCGAGACCGACTCGCTCCGCGACCGGCACGGCCGCTTCTATGGCGCACTGTCGGCGCAGGCCGCGGCGCACTTCTTCGGTCCAGAGCAAACCGTGTGGACCAGACGGCTCAACACCGAGCGGGGCAATATCCGTGCGGCGCTCGCGAATGCGATCGATACGGGAGACGCCGCGCTGGCGGTGCAGATGGTCGCGGACCATCCCCATCAACGAAATGTCCAAAGCCCCGCAGGCGAGATCTTCATGGTCCCGGCCTCCCGGGTGCTCGATCTGCCTGGCGTGGAGATCGAACCCGGATATCCCCGGGCGATGGTCGTTGCCGCCTACAACGCGTCTCCCGATTGGGACGCGGCCGAGTCGCTCTGCCGGCGGGCACTCGAGGCCGACCGACGACATCCGGCTCTGCTGCCGGGGCCCCGAATCGACATCGACGTATGTCACCTGCGGGCCATGAGGTCGCTCGCGACCGGTGACTACCCGGCCGCGGCTGCGGCTTTCATGAATGCCGGGAAGCTCGCCAACGCCGACGGCTACCCCGGGCTTGCGGCGATGTGCTTCGCAGACGGCGTCAACACCGCGTTGTTGGGAGGCGCCGAGCCAAGGGATGTGATCGCGCGGGCCGAGGAGGCCGTCACGCTGGCCCGGCACTCGGGCATGCCGGGGGCCGTCGGGTTGTGCCTCAACTCGGTGGCGCTCACGCTCGCCACGGAAGATCCCGGCCGTGCGAGAGCCCTGCTGAAGGAGAGCATCGAGCTCACCGGCGAACCGGGTGAGGAGGTGGCATCGGCGCTACTCACCGCGTGCCTGGTGGCCGGGCGCCTGCGTGACTGGGATCTCACGCTCGCGTTGACCTCCCGAATGCTGTTTCTGACACGCTGGTTCAACAACCCTGCGGTCACCGGCCCCTGCCTTGCGCTGTGCGCGCGGGCGCTTGCGGTTGAAAAACCCGAGATCGGCGCGGTGCTGCACGGGGCGGGCTATGCCACCTTCCGGCAAGGGAGTGGCACACCGGACTCCGCCCGTCGCCCCGATAGCCGCAATAGCCCCAATCCGAACTTTCTCATCGGGGCACTGCATGAGACGGGTGACCTTGTCGCCGACGCGATCGGCGCTCAACGCGCACGTGAACTCCGGCGCACCGGGACCGCGATGAGCATGGACGAGGCCATTTCATACGCACTGGCCAATATCGACCCGAGGCTCCTCAGCGGCCCCATCACCGTCGGCTGACGCCGCCCGCCAGCGCGCCACCGCCGCGAACAGAGCAGCGCCGGCCACCCCGGAGGCCGTGGCGAGCACCATCGACGTACTCGCGAGGACGAGGTAACCGAACGATGCGGCGACGCTCAGCAGGCCGAGCCGGAGCGGTGTCCAGCCCGCCGGGCGGCCGAACCGCATCGACATCAGCATGCCGAGCACGAGCGCGACCGCATGGCCGACATCCGTGAAGTCGCGCCCGACCGCGACCACCGCCACCCCGACGGCCAGCCACCAGCCGATCCAGCCGGGCCGCCAGCGTCGTGACATCGCCATGGTGAGCGCTCCGAGCACTGCAGCGGCCCCATAGCTCATGCCGACGTCCGTCGCCCGGGCAACGGATGGCCACGACAGCCAGCCGAACAGAACGGCCGACGCGAGACCGGCCGCGACAAGGAGCGTCGCGCCGATGTGTCCCATGGTGAAAGCGACCACGAGCCGACTGCTCCCCCACGTCAGTTCGGCCATTGCGAGCAGGCAGACCAGGCCCGGCAGCCAGACGTAGATCGGGCCGGCGTCGACCACGAAAGCGCTACCGAGCAGCGTTCCGACGCGTCCGTGGCTCAGGTTGTGCAGGTTGGTGCTGGTATGGCTGATGACCCGGCCCTGTACCTCCGGGCCGAGCCATAGCAGCGCCGTCGTGACACAGGTCACGACGAACGCGTACGCCAGGGTCATCCGAACCTGCGCGAGGCGGGCGAGAAAACCGCACACCATGGACAGCAAGGACAGCGTTGACAGCCTGGACAGCTTTGACACCATCGCCAACCACTATCCCTCTGGCGATTCGTCGTCGTCTTCGTCGCCACCTGGCAACTGCCTGCGAGTTTTCAAGCGGTACATGACGAAGTCCGCGGGCACACCACCCTGCTTGGACGTAAAGACCTGTCTGCGAAGCCGTTTGGCGATGACACCGAGCGAGTCGAAGTCGTCGTCGGAGATCTGGTCCAGCGTCGCCTGCGAGACGACGAGCTCGCCTCTGGTCGCGCGTTCCATCACGCGCGCGGCGATGTTGACGTCGATCCCCAGCCAATCCGAGCCGATTCGCTGCGGGCGGCCGGTGTGGACACCCACCCGCATCCGTGGCGTATAGCCGTCGACGTCAAGGGCCTTGACCCCGGCGCGGGCAGCGAGGACCGCGCGCACCGCCGTCCCGGGGTCGGAGAACACGGCCATGAGTCCGTCGCCCATTCGTTTGACGATGTGTCCGCCGGCCTCCAGCAGCGGCGGCTCGACAACCTGGGAGACCCGGCGAAGCATTTTAAGGGTCGCCTCGTCCCCGGCCTGCAATGACCACGGCGAGAAACCGACCAGGTCGGTGAACACCAGCGTCACCTCACGGTTCGCCGGTTTACCCGACACCCGTTCGGTCAGCGCCTGCCAGACCTGCAGTGCACCGAGGCTGACTTCGCGAGAGGCAGCCTCGCGGTGCAGCAGTCGATCCGCGGCGCGCGCCGCCGCCCGCGGGCCCCCGACACCGGCCACCGAGAGCGGGTCGCCGAATTCAGGGTCCCCGGGCAGTGCGCGCCTGGCGCGCCGCAGGAAGGCGATGACACCCGGGCTGTGGTTGGTGTTCTTCAGCCACGCCACCGGCCCGGATGGTTGTCCGCCGGATCGTTCGTCGAACGAATCGACTGCGTCCGGGTCAGCCACGGGCGCCAGCCTAATAGAGGCGACCAGGCCGGGTAAACCGGCTGGTCACAGGGATGTGGTTGGTCGATGGAGCGCGCGTAACGCCCCGGCCCGACGCGCCCGCAAATCATAGACAACGTGTGTTGTCACGCTTATCGTGAGGACGTGGGAGCAAAGAAGACCACGACGACCGACGATCCGCTCGGCCCGGACTCGCTGACGTGGAAGTACTTCGGCGATCTGCGGACCGGCATGCTGGGCGTCTGGATCGGGGCGATCCAGAACATGTATCCCGAGCTGGGCGCCGGCGTCGAGGATCATTCGATCCTGTTGCGCGAACCGCTGCAGCGGGTGGCGCGATCGGTGTATCCGATCATGGGCGTCGTCTACGACGGTGATCGAGCGGCCCAGACCGGCGCGCAGATCAGGGGCTACCACGCGACCATCAAGGGTGTCGACGCGGACGGCAGGCGCTATCACGCACTGAACCCCGAGACGTTCTATTGGGCGCATGCCACCTTCTTCATGCTGATCATCAAGACCGCCGAGTACTTCTGCGGCGGGTTGACGGAGGCCGAGAAACGCCAGCTGTTCGACGAACACGTGCAGTGGTACCGGATGTACGGCATGAGCATGCGACCCGTGCCCGAGACGTGGGAGGACTTCCAGGACTACTGGGACACCAAGTGCTGCGAGGAGCTGGAGATCAACCGGGCGACCCTGGACATCTTCTCGATCCGCATCCCGAAGCCGTGGTTCGTGCTGCTGCCCACTCCGATCTGGAATCAACTCTTCCGGCCGATGGTCGGTGCGCAGCGCTGGATCGCGGCGGGCCTGTTCGACCCCGCCGTGCGCGAGAAGGCAGGCATGCGCTGGACACCTGGCGACGAGGTGCTGCTGCGCATCTTCGGCAAGCTCGTCGAGTTGGCATTCGTCGCCGTGCCCGACGAGATCCGGCTGCATCCACGGGCTCTGGCCGCCTATCGCCGCGCCGAGGGCCGGCTACCTGACGACGCTCCGCTGGTCGAGGCACCCGCGTTCATGGCGCCGCCCCGCGATCGCCATGGCCTGCCGATGCACTACGTGCCGCAGCGCAAGACATTGCTCGACCGCGCGGGTTCCCTGGTGCATACGACGTTCTCTTTGGCGGGCCTCCGTCGACCGGCCCGGGGCCGCCGGGAAAATTCGGGTAAGGCAGCCTGAACGAATGCTTGATTGGTCTGACGTCGACCTCGCCGTGCGCGACGCCGTGCGCGAGTTCGTCGACAAGGAGGTCCGACCGCACGTCGATGCGCTCGAAAGCGGCGAGATGGAGCCCTACCCCATCATCCGCAAGCTCTTCGCGACGTTCGGCATCGCCGAGATGGCGAAGGAGTCACTCGACAAGCGACTGGCTCGGCTCCGCGATGGCGGCGCGTCCGGGGCAAACGACGTGAACTCGGGAAAGCCGTCATCCGGCGGCATGTTCGGCGATGGGGCGGGAGGCATGGGCTTCGTCGTGGTCAGCGAGCTCTGCCGGGTGTGTATGGGCGTCGTGACCGGGATGGGTGTGAGCCTGGGCTTGACGGTGCCGACCATCATGGGCCGGGGCACGCTCGCCCAGCAGGAACGATGGCTTCCGGGCCTCGTCACCTACGAGAAGGTGGGCGCCTGGGCGATCACCGAACCCGATTCGGGCTCAGACGCGTTCGGCGGCATGAAGTCCTACGTCGTGCGCGATGGTGGGGATTACATCCTCAACGGGCAGAAGACGTTCATCACCAACGGGCCCGACGCGGATGTGGTGGTGGTCTACGCCAAGCTCAATGAAGATGCGGCGGGCGGTTCCGCTGCAAACCCCCGCGACCGCAAGGTCCTGACCTTCGTGCTGGACCGCGGCATGGAGGGCTTCGTCCAGTCAAAGCCGTTCCGCAAGATGGGCATTCACAGCTCGCGCACCGGCGAGCTGTTCTTCGACAATGTCCGGCTGGGCCGCGACCGGTTGCTCGGTGAGACCGAAGGAGACGCAGACGGCGCCGCCGGCGATGGCCGCGACAGCGCGCGGTCGAACTTCTCGACCGAGCGCATCGGGGTGGCCGCGATGGCATTGGGCGTCATCGAGGAGTGCCTGCGGCTGTGCGTGGACTACGCGAAGAGCCGCACCCTCTGGGGCCAGGAGATCGGTCAGTTCCAGTTGATCCAGCTGAAATTGGCGAATATGGAAGTCGCGCGGATGAATGTGCGCAACATTCTGTTTCGCGTCATCGAGGCGGCGCAGACCGGCACCCAGATCTCGCTGCCCGAGGCGTCGGCCATCAAGTGGTACTGCTCGCAGGCGGCCACCGACGTCGCGATGGACGCGGTACAGCTGTTCGGCGGCAACGGCTACATGACCGAGTACCGGGTGGAGCAGTTGGCCCGCGACGCGAAATCGCTGATGATCTACGCCGGTAGCAACGAGGTGCAGATCACCCACGTCGCGCGTGGCCTCCTCAACGGCGGCTAGGCTAGGCGGCCGGCGGAAGCTCGCGAATGTAACACCATGGCGGGACTTGGGGCGATTTCGCGCCGTGACGTTACATTCGGGCAGCCAGTGCGCTCTGGTACAGGCAGATCGCCGCGGCCGACGCCACATTGAGACTCTCGGCGCTGCCCGGCATCGGGATGTGCACCCGGTGAGTCGCGATGTCGGCGACGTCGACGGGCAGGCCGTGCGCCTCCGGACCGAACAGCCACGCCGTCGGCCGCGCCAGATCGGCGGTGTCCAGACCGACTTCGCCGTCCACAGTGGTGGCGAGCACCTGCAGGCCCGCATCTGACACTGCCGTCACCGCGGCGGTCGCGTCGGCCTCGATCACCACGGGAATCGAGAAGATGCTGCCCGCCGACGCGCGAAGGCACTTGCCGTTGTACGGATCTACGCTGTGTCCCGCCAACACCACCGCGTCGGCCGCCATCGCGTCCGCGACGCGGATCAGCGTCCCCGCATTGCCGGGCTCAGAGATGCCCACCGCGACAGCAATCAACCGCGGGGCGCCCGCCAGCACATCGGCCAGGGTCGTCTCGGGAACCGAGCACACCGCAACCAGACCGACCGGAGTCACCGTGTCGGACAACGCCTTTGCGGCGCGTTCGGTGACCGAATGAACCGGGACACCGGTCAGCAAGGAACCGAACCGAGCCATCGCCGACTCGGTGACGAACACCTCGGAAACCAGGCCGCGCCGCATCGCTGCCTCGACGAGGTTGGGTCCCTCGACCAGAAAGCGGGCGGCGCGGCGACGCCCGACGTGGCGATGCAGCTTGACCGCCGCCGCCACCCGGTCAGAGCGCTCGGTGAGCGTCAGGCAGCCTCGCCGGAATTGGTCGACGTTGACGGCGCATTCACATCACTGGGCAGCGCACCCTTGGCGACGTCCACCAGGGCGGTGAATGCGGCCGGGTCACTGACGGCGATCTCGGCGAGGTTCTTGCGATCGACCTCGACACCGGCGGCCTTGAGGCCCTGGATCAGCCGGTTGTAGGTGATGTCGTTGGCGCGGGCCGCGGCGTTGATCCTGGAGATCCACAGCTTGCGGAACTCGCCCTTGCGGGCACGCCGGTCACGGTAGGCATAGGTCAGCGAGTGCAGCTGCTGCTCTTTGGCCTTGCGGTACAGGCGCGACCGCTGCCCGCGGTAGCCCTTCGACGCCTCGAGTACGGTGCGCCGCTTCTTCTGAGCGTTGACTGCGCGCTTCACGCGTGCCATGAATGTCTTCCTATCTCGTTTGGGTAGTACCGGCTGATGCGCCGAGAATCAGCCGTTCAGCAGCTTCTTGATGCGCTTGGTGTCGTTGGCCGCCACCTCGGTGCGACCGTCCAGGCGCCGGGTGCGCTTGGACGGCTTGTGCTCGAGCAAGTGCCGACGGTTGGCCTTCTGGCGCACCACCTTGCCGGTTCCGGTCAGCCGGAACCGTTTGGAGGCGCCGCTGTGGGTCTTCGCCTTGGGCATGTGTCCTCTGTCCTGTCTTTCAGTTCTGCGTTACTTCTGGGTTCTCGGGTGGGGCCGCTGCGGGCGCCGGTGCGGGTTCCGCACGTCGGGCCGGGGGTGCATCGGCGTCGTGCGCCGCCTTGGCACGAGTCTTCGCGCCGCGGTGGGGCGCCAGCACCATCGTCATGTTGCGGCCGTCCTGCTTGGCGGACGTCTCGATGAAGCCGTAGTCGGCCACGTCGGCGCCCAGCCGCTGCAACAGCCGGTAGCCCAGCTCGGGCCGCGACTGCTCGCGTCCGCGGAACATGATGGTCACCTTGACCTTGGACCCCGCCTCGAGGAAGCGGACGACGTGACCCTTCTTGGTCTCGTAGTCGTGGGGGTCGATCTTGGGTCGCAGCTTCTGTTCCTTGACGACGGTCTGCTGCTGGTTCTTGCGAGACTCGCGCGCCTTCTGGGCCGTCTCATATTTGAACTTGCCGTAGTCCATGATCTTGCAAACCGGCGGTTTGGCGTCTGGAGCTACTTCGACAAGGTCGAGATCGGCATCCGCGGCGACGCGGAGGGCGTCTTCGATGCGCACAATGCCTACCTGCTCGCCACCTGGTCCGATAAGGCGGACTTCAGGGACTCGAATGCGCTCGTTGACGCGGGTCTCAGTGCTGATGGGGCCTCCTATGTTGTCCTCTAGGAACCCCACCCCGTCAGCGCTCTGTCCGGATGAACAGAAAAGCCCTGCATAAAGCAGGGCCCAAGCCGACCAGGACAGACATCGGATGTCTGTGACCGGACCGCTGCACCGGTATGGTGAGCGGTGGGAGTGGGACTCCACTTGCTGTCCCTGGCGTACGCCGGGACGGTCGCGCATGCCAGTCTAGCAGGCATGACCGACGATTCGACAACGCCTGAATCAACGGCTCAGCCGTCAGTCCGCGAGCTGGCCGACATCCCCGCCGTCGAGGTGATCAGCCGCTCGGCTGTGATGCTGATGAGCGCCGCGGCGGAAAAGCTCGGGCTCTCGGAGCCGGATCCCGACGACAGCCCCCACCGTGATCTCGACGAGGCGCGGCGGCTGATCACTGCTCTCGCCGGGCTGGTGACCGCGTCGGCGGAGTATCTCGGACCTCACGCCGGACCGGTTCGGGACGGGCTCAAGACACTGCAGCTGGCGTTCCGCGAAGCCAGTGCCGCCCCGGACGAACCGGGCCACGGACCGGGCGAGAAGTACACCGGGCCCGTCTGGTAGCTGCAGCTCTCTCCCGGTCATCGCGCCCGCATCACAACAATTTCCCGGCTGGAGCGCATATCCTCGCGGCCTATGACCGTCACCTTGACCCGGAAGGCCTCCGGGTACTCGTGGGTGCCTGCGGCGGCCGGCTGGACCGTCGGCGTCATCGCCACTTTGTCGTTGATTGCGAGCGTCTCGCCGGGACTCCGGTGGCTCATCAGGGAGCCTCGCGAATTCGTCAACGACTACATCTTCAACTTCCCCGACACCAGCTTCGCGTGGGCGTTCGTGCTTGCCCTGCTGGCGGCGGCGCTGGCCGCCCGCAAGCGCATCGCGTGGTGGATCCTGGTGCTCTACATGGTCGCGGCCGTCGGCTGGAACATCGTCGACCTGGTCACCGGCGGCGAATCGATCATGATCGACATCGGCGAGGTGATCGGGCTCGGCTTCCACGTCGCGGCGATCCTGTTCCTGGTGCTGGCCCGCAAGGAGTTCTGGGCGAAGGTGCGCCGCGGCGCCCTGTTCAAGGCCGCCGCGGCCCTGGTCCTCAGCATGGCGGTCAGCACGCTCATCGGCTGGGGGTTGCTGGAGCTCTTCCCCGGCTCGCTGGAACGCGGGGACCGATTCCTGTACTCGCTGAACCGGGTGAGCGCATTCGCGGGCGCCGACGCCGATTCGTTCACCGGCCATCCGCACGTCTTCGTCAATGCGCTGCTGGGCTTGTTCGGCGCGCTGGCATTGATGGTCGCGGCGATCGTGTTGTTCCGATCGCAGCGCGCGGAGAATGCGCTGACCGGCGAGGACGAGTCCGCGATCCGCGGTCTGCTGGAACTGTGGGGCAAGAACGACTCGCTCGGGTATTTCGCCACCCGGCGCGACAAGGCGGTGGTGTTCGCACCCAACGGCCGGGGGGCCATCACCTACCGCGTCGAGGTGGGCGTCTGTCTGGCCAGCGGCGACCCGGTCGGTGACCCGAAGGCCTGGCCGCAGGCCATCGAGGCGTGGCTGACCCTGTGCCAGACCTACGGCTGGGCGCCGGGCGTGATGGGGGCCAGCTCGACGGGCGCGCAGGCATTCCGGGAATCCGGCCTCAACGCCCTTCAGCTCGGCGATGAGGCGATCCTCTATCCCGACAACTTCCGGCTGTCCGGTCCCGATATGCGCGCGGTGCGCCAGGCCGTCACCCGCGCCCGACGGGCGGGCGCCACGGTGCGCATCCGCCGCCACCGCGACATCGACAGCGACGAGATGGCTCAGGTGATCACGCGGGCCGAGGCCTGGCGGGACACCGAGAGCGAGCGTGGTTTCTCGATGGCGCTGGGCCGGCTCGGCGATCCGGCCGACGGCGACTGCCTGCTCGTCGAAGCGGTGCAAAACGGCGCACGTCGTGGCGATGCTGTCGCTGGTGCCATGGGGCACCAACGGCGCATCCCTGGACCTGATGCGGCGCTCCCCCCAATCCCCCAACGGCACGATCGAATTGATGGTCAGCGAGCTGTGCATGCAGTCCGAGGGCATCGGAGTGAGCCGGATCTCGCTGAACTTCGCGATGTTCCGGTCGGCGTTCGAACAGGGCGCCCAGCTGGGAGCCGGTCCGGTCGCAAGGCTGTGGCGCGGCCTGCTGGTGTTCTTCTCGCGCTGGTGGCAACTCGAGACGCTGTACCGCTCGAACATGAAGTACCAGCCCCATTGGGTGCCGCGCTATGCGTGCTACGAGGATGCCCGCCTGGTGCCCGCGGGTCGGCGTCGCGTCCGTCATCGCCGAAGGTTTCCTGGTGCTGCCCTTCTCGCGGCGAAACGAGCAGCCCCACACCGGACACCACATCTCCGCCCCGCAGAATCTGATCGCCACCGGACTGCTGCACCACGACGGCACCGCCCCCGATCTCAGCGACCTGCACGTCGAGCGACCCGAGACGGAGGAGCCGTTGCCTCGGCTGCCCGAACAGGTGCGGGTGCGGATGGCCAAGCTCAAGGCGCTGCAGGACAATGGCATCGACGCCTACCCGGTCGGGCAGCCGCCGAGCCACACCGTCGCGCAGGCGATCGATGCAGGCGACGGCGCGTCGGTGACCGCGGCGGGTCGCGTGTTGCGATTACGCGACTACGGCGGCGTGCTGTTCGCGCAGTTGCGCGACTGGTCCGGCGAAGTCCAACTGCTGCTGGACAATTCGATGCTTGACAAGGGCAGACCGCCGACTTCACCCAGGCGATCGACCTGGGCGACCTGATCGAGGTGACCGGCACCATGGGCCGCAGCACGAACGGGCACTCGGTCGCTGATGGTGGCCAGCTGGCGGCTGATCGGCAAGTGCCTACGCCCGCTGCCCGACAAGTGGAAGGGGCTGACCGACCAGGAGGCGCGGGTGCGCGCCCGCTACGTCGACCTGGCGATCAACACCGAGGCGCGCGACCTGATCCGGGCCCGCAGCGGAGTTCTGCACGCGATCCGCGAAACCCTGGTCGGCAAAGGCTTTCTGGAGGTCGAGACGCCGATCCTGCAGCAGATCCACGGCGGCGCCAACGCCCGGCCGTTCCTGACCCACATCAACGCCTATGACCTGGACCTGTACCTGCGCATCGCCCCCGAGCTGTATCTGAAGCGGCTGTGCGTCGGTGGGGTCGAGCGGGTCTTCGAGCTGGGCCGCGCGTTCCGCAACGAGGGCGTGGACTTCAGCCACAACCCGGAGTTCACGCTGCTGGAGGCCTACCAGGCGCACGCCGACTACAACGTGTGGATCGACGGCTGCCGGGAGCTGATCCAGAACGCCGCGCTGGCCGCCAACGGCGCGCACGTGTTCCTGCGGCCCGCGCGACGGACGGCGACGCTGGAACCCGTCGACATCTCCGGCGCAGTGGGCCGTCAAGACCGTGCATGGCGCGGTCTCGGAGGCACTGGGCGAGCAGATCGGACCCGACACCGATCTGACCACGCTGCGCAGGCTGTGCGACGCGGCAGGAATCCCCTATCTCACGCACTGGGACGCCGGCGCGGTGGTGCTGGAACTGTACGAACGCCTCGTCGAGGACCGCACCGAAGCACCCACGTTCTACAAGGACTTCCCGACGTCGGTGTCCCCGCTGACCCGGCCGCACCGCAGCATCCCGGGGTCGCCGAGCGCTGGGATCTGGTCGCCTGGGGTGTCGAACTGGGCACCGCCTACAGCGAGCTGACCGACCCCGTCGAGCAGCGCCGCCGGCTGCAGGAGCAGTCGCTGCTGGCAGCGGGCGGCGATCCGGAGGCGATGGAACTCGACGAAGACTTCCTGCAGGCCATGGAGTACGCGATGCCGCCGACGGGCGGGCTGGGCATGGGCGTGGACCGGGTGGTCATGCTGATCACCGGCCGCAGCATCCGCGAGACGTTGCCGTTCCCGCTGGCCAAACCTCGTTAACAGCTGGTTCACAGCCCCCCGCAAGGATCGGCGGCCACGCTTGGTGGCGTGATTCCCGAGCCGTTGCGCCACCACCTCTGCTGATGCACGGATGGCTGCCCGCTGTGGTGCAGGTCCTCGCCGCGGCGGCGCTGATCACCGCGATCGGCTGGCGCACCCGCCGCTGGCGTTTCGGTGTGGCTGCCGTGGTCGGCACTGATCGGTGTCGGGCTGGCCGTGGCGACCTACTTGTATACCGCAGGCAGCCGGGGTCGCCGACGACAGCAACCCGGCGCCGCACCCGTTGTGGATCTGGATCGCGTTGGCCGGGACCGCTTTCGGGGTGCTCGTCTCGGGCTGGCGCGGCTCGCCGTGGTGGCGGCGCAGCGCCTCGGTGCTGGCGTTGCCGCTGTGCCTGCTGGCCGCCGCGCTCGCGCTGAACCTGTGGGTCGGCTACTTCCCCACCGTGCAGACCGCGTGGAATCAGCTCACCGCGGGACCGCTGCCGGACCAGACCGATCAGGTCACTGTCGCGGCGATGGAGAAGCACCACACGATCCCGATCAAGGGCAGCTTGGTCGCGGTCAACATCCCGCAGACCGCCTCGGGCTTCAAGCACCGCGGGGAGTTCGTCTACCTGCCGCCCGCGTGGTTCGCCGACGATCCCCCGCCAGCGCTGCCGACAGTGATGATGATCGGTGGCGAATTCAACACCCCCGCAGACTGGATGCGGGCAGGCGGGGCGGTGAAGACGATCGACGATTTCGCCGCCGCCCACGGGGGTAACGCACCGGTGTTCGTGTTCGTCGACCCCGGGGGAGCGTTCAACAACGACACCGAATGTGTCAACGGCGCCGCGGCAAGCTCGGCCGACCACCTCACCAAAGATGTTGTTCCGTTATGGAGTCGCAACTTCGGCGTGAGTGCGCGACCGCGAACTGGGGTGTGGTCGGCTGGTCGATGGGCGGCACCTGCGCCGTCGACCTGACCGTCATGCACCCCGACATGTTCAGCGCATTCGAGGACATCGCCGGGGACCTCGCACCGAACGCCGGCACCAAGGCCCAGACGTCGAGCGGCTGTTCGGAGGCAACGCCGCCTCCTACGCGTCGTTCGACCCGACCAACGTCATCACCCGCCACGGGCCGTACCACGGGCATCGCCGGGCTGGTTCGACGTCAACGCCGCGGCCCCCACGCGCGGGCACAGTCCACCAAACCCAATGATCAGGCGGTCGCGGCGAGTTCACTGTGTGCGCTGGGCAGCAGATCGGGGATCAACTGCGCGGTGGTCACCCAGCCGGGAAACCACGACTGGCCCTTCGCATCCAACGCATTCGCCGCTGCGCTGCCGTGGCTCGCGAGCACGCTCGGCACACCCGGTGCCGTTCCAATGCCCGGGCCGCCTACTTCCGCGCGCCGCCGACAGACGGCCGCGAGGTAGCGCGCGGGTACGGTGGCGGCATGCCGGACGAACCCAGCACCGAGGCTGACGTCGTACCCGTCCCGCCGCCCGCCGAACCTGTCGACACCGGCTACACCACCGGCGGGGTGCCGACGTTCGACTCGGTCCGCGAGAAGATCGAGACGCGGTATGCCACCTCCATCGGCTCCGCGGAGCTCGCTGCGGAGACTCCGGAAGGCCGCAGCGTCGAGGAACAGTACGACGCGCGGCAGAAGCGCCGCCGCCGAGCGCGCTGGCACAGATCCGCCAGTCGATGCACACCGACGAGGACGCTCAGTAGTCCGATTCGGCGGCGAGGATCTCCGCGAGGAAGGCGTCGGCGCCCGGTCGGCTCAGCCGTACCCGCGCGAACGCCCGCACCCGGTCGCGCACCTGCTGCGACTCGTCGACCTGTGCGCCGACGCTCACCTCTGTGTCACGCCAATCCTGATTCCAGGCAAGGGATTCCGTTGCCGGACTGCGTCCGTGGTCGAACAAGCGCCAGCGTCGCCGTACCGGTGGCATCCAATACGCCCGCCCCGTTGATGTCACCGGAGCGCAGGCGCACCGCGATACCCGCCGGTGAGCCCGGGACCCTGACAACTCGGCATGCACCACCGCGCTGACCAGCGACCCCTCGGCCTCGACGCGCCAGTCGACGGTGTCCTCGGCCGCGTCGAAGATGCCCTGCGGCACAGCACTCCAGCTCACCGAACCCACACCCGTCGCGATCGCCTGGCCCTGCCCGTCGACGCCTGCTGCACCCGCAGCCAGCGCGTAGTCGTCCCGGCGTCCCATGACCGCGACGGACACGGGCCCGCGACAGCGACGCCGGTATCCTCGGCGAGCTCGACGCAGGCGCGCACGATCTCCACCACCCGCGGATCACCCTGTCGCGCCAGGGCGTTGAGCGCCTCGATGTGCGGATCCAGCAGTTCTGCCACATCCGAATCCAAAGTGCCGTCATCCCCGAAGAAGTCCTCGGCGGCCGCAGTGAGCAGTGCCACCTCGCCGTCGAGGAGCGCGCTGTCCAGTTCGGCGATGCCGTCGCGCCTGCTCGCAGGCCACCACCGCCGCAGCCAATGGCCGAGCGCCAGCCGCCGCAAAGACTCGAGCGAACCGGGCGCGACGTCGACGCCCGCGAGCTCCAACTCCCCTGCCGCAGCACGGCCCTCCAGAGCTCGCGGCCACCGCGCTGTGCCCGCCCTCGCCGACGACCCGCCACAGCCAGTCCGCCCGCGCAGGTATCGGTGAAGGCGATGTGGACTGCGCCGCCCGGATCGTCGACGGTCCACGACAGCACCGCCCCGCAGACCTCCAGCACCGACGTCAACGGGACGGCCTCGGCACCGGGCCGGTGGTCCACAGACCGGAGTCTCCGACGAGCTCTCATCCGGCCGCCTGCAGTTCCGAGCATCGCTTTGATGCGCTGCCGGTGGTCCAGGCTCACCGAGCGGGCGACCCCTTCGAGCAGCGCACGCACCTCGTCGACGTCGGTGCACGGCTCCTGCCAGACGTCGCGGCCGTGCAGGCGCGCCCACAGTCGGCTCAGGTAGGGCCTGCTGAACACCGCGAGGTCGTCGACGACATGCTGCTGGCGCGGATGCACCGGGCCGCCACCGGCCAGATACCGCCGCGCGTGCAGCACGTAGGCCTCCTTGCGCAGCCGGGCCTGGATCTGACCGGACAGGACATGGCGGGTCTGCGCCGACTCGTCCAGCGGCGCCAGCTCGACGGCGACCTCGACGCCGGCGATCAACGTCGCCTGCTTGTCCTCGGCCAGCAGACCCCAAGGCGCACAAGCCCTGTCGACCTCTTCGGCGCACAGCAGCGGAACGTCGGGCAGCTCGTCGCGATCCATCGCGCGGCGCAAGCGTCGCGCGCACCCGGTCGACGACGCTGCGATTCAGCGGGCGCTCACCGTCGCAGCGCCGGTGATCACCGGAGGCTGTTGCGGCTCAATCGAACTCAGGCCGAGCTCGACGATCGACCAGGGCAGACCCCGCAGCAGTCACTGTGGGCAGGCCGCGCCGAGGTTGTACGGCGTCGCGTCGGCCACCAACGCCGACCACACGCGCTGGCGGGCCACCGTGGCGGTGTGCCCGTCGGCGCGGCCCAGCACCGTCGTCAGACCCGCGAGGAACGGTCCGGTGATCTCGCTGCCTGCCCGCACGTCGCGCCAGCTGCGAACCAGTTGCGTCGACAGCGACGCGACGGCGTCGTCGTCGGCGATGTGGTGGTTGAGCACCTCGATCGCGGTGCGGTCACGGTCGGAGTGGATGTCGCGCAGCTGCCGCTTCGGCTCCCTCCCGATCCCGGTCGGCGGGCGCACCGCTGGTGACCGCGAGCTCGAAGCAGACCGGGAAAGTACAGCTCCTGGGCGTTTCCGGTGGTGATCCGCAGTCGGCGTCGTTCCCTCTTGAGCAGGTCGAACCACTGCGCCGCGGCACAAAGCGTCGCCGCGTGCCCGACGATCGCCTGGTGCATCTCGGCGGCGACGTCCGCGGTCACGAACGGTGCCGAATACTGCGTGTTCACGCGCAGCCGCAGGACCAGCGGATCGATGATCCGCTTGACGGTCCGGCTCAGTGGGCCACCCTCGTCGGTGCTGAGCACCGCGACTCCGGGCCCGATCGCGCGCCACGCACGGTCGATGACCGCGCGACGTGGTTGCCGCACGGCGACGGCCGCCTCGGGGCCCGCGCTCATCGGACCAGGATAGAAGTTGGGTTCGGTAGCCGGCCCGCTCACCGAGGCTGAGGCCATGCCCAGCGTGATACCACTCGTGTTCTTCAGCTTCCTGTTCGCCGGCACCCCGTGGCCTACCTACTCCCGACCGCGGCGGTCCTGCTCGTCCCGACCGACGTGCCGTCGACGAAGTCGCTGAGCGGCTCGCCGCCGACGCGACATAGTGGGGTTCGTGCCGCGTTCGACCAGATGCTGGTCCACAAGGGTCTGCTCACCGGCGAACAGCTCGACCTGATTCGTCATGGCACCAAATCGCGCGGGGTCGTCGTCGGGAGTCCGGTCGACCGGCGAGACCACGCGAGGACCGCCACGAGGTGGAGCTCGACATCATGGTCAGCCGGCCCGAAGGCGGGCAGTTTCCGGCGCAGGAAACCACGCTGATCCCCGAGGTCGTCATTGGCGAGGTTCACCCCCGGCAGCATCATCGACATGTACTACCGCCCCGGCGACGAGTCGACGGTGGCCGTGTGCGTGCCGCGAGGTTGAACGTCGACGCTCATCGCGACCCGTCCACGGCGAAGGTGGCCAGCGCCGCCCAGTACAGCGGGCTGGCGGTGACATCCCCTGCGCGCCACCGGCTCATCTGCCGGCGTTGCCAGGAGTTCACCGCGCGGCCCGCATCCTCGACCTGGTGCGCGGTGTCGACCGCGATGACGGCCTCCGCCATCGGGTCGGCCAATTCGGCCTCGCGGGACCGCAGAATTGCCGGTACCCCGCGGTGGTCGGCAGCGACCACAACGTCGCTGTCACCAGGGTCGCGCCGCCCAGGATCAGCGCGGCCACCAGCCCGGTGGCTTCATCGAACCGGTAGTCGCCACCCGATGCGCATGCCAGCAGCGCCGCACGGGGCGGGATGGGCAGCCGGTTCGTCATCATCTCGGCAGCGGTCAACGGCTGCGGGTCGGCCAAGTGCACTGCCGCGCGGTCGGCGTGGCCGACGTCGCCGTCCGCGGCGGTGGCATGCCCGACGAACAACAGCCTGCTCGGCTGCCGGGTGAGGTGTCGGGCAAGCCAGGCACGGTCGGCGTCGGTGCTGCGGAACAGGTCCACGACGTGAATCGACGTCGGGCAGTACGTCGCGACGCTCCCGCAGTGCCGCGAAGTGCCGGGACAGCAAGCTGCCGGCGTCGGGTCTACCCAGCACCGAGCCGAGAGCCGAATCCGGCCGCTGGCCGGGCACTCGCGGGTCAAGGATCAGCAACGGCGCGCCGTCGCGCCGATCCTCCCACCGCAGCGCACTCGCGGTGCGAGTTCGCGATGTTGGGCGGTGCCGCCATCAGGATGTCGGCGAGTTCGACCAGTCGCCGCCCGTCGCCGGGCTGAGTTTTCGAAGCCAACACCGTCCACGGCACGGTGGCCAGCCGCGCGGTCGGCGCGACGAACAGCGCGGCCGGGGCGAGGTGGCGTACTCGGCGATCAGCTGCCATCCCGCCGCGGGGATCAGCTGCGTCACCGAGGATGTCGGCCAGGTCCTGTTCGGCGGCCGGGTTCGCGAAAGAGCCTGCGGTGATGGCACGTTCGATCGCCTCGCGAGAGCTTTCCGCCGGCTTGGGGTCGGGCAGTGCGTCGGACAGTAGATCGCGGATCGTCCCGAGCGCAGCGTCCTCGATCACCCACGTGACCGTCGTGTCCGGCGCTCCGACCAGCCGCAGACTGACGTAGGTGGCGATGCCGACGTCGGCGCAGCGCAGCACCAGGGTGGGCGCGGTCACGGCCACGTTGACCACTCCGGATCGTCGGCGGTCACCTGGCGGCCGTATCGCTGGTGGGCCAGTTCGCGGTAGCGCACCAGGACCGGCGCGGCACCGGGGTCCATCCGCAGCTGCGGGAGCGCACCCAGCTTGGTCAGCGGGCCGCCCGCCACGGGTGGGACCCCGCCCCGGAGGCTACGAGCGCGTACTCGCCGGTGTCATCGACGGGAACCGCGGCGGTGGCGGTGTCCGCCCAGTCCGCGACCTGCGACGCCTCGGGCGCACCGAAGGTTCCTCGCGCACAATGGTATTCGATCAGTTCACTCACCAGCGAGGTGTTCCCCCACTCCCAGGCCACCGCGAAGGCGCCGGCCAGCATGCGGGCCGATACATGGGTGGCCCAGCGCATCCGGGCATCGGCGTCGCCGAGCGCGTACCGGACCGAGTCCACCGCCAAGGCTGCGGGAACCTTGAGGTCGGCGGCCTGCTCGAACTTCTCCTGCGCCGTGTCGGGGTCGGCGATCGCTTCGGCCCGCAGGATCGACCCCATGTGGTCGTCGAGCCTCGCACGCTGCAGCCAGCTGCGCCTCGGCCAGCTGTCGAGCAGTTCGCGTGCGGCCGCGACGCGTTCGGTGGCGGCGGCGAAATCTCCGCGGAGAATGTCGACCCAGCTGCGCTGCAACAGGATTCGGTGAATGTGCAGCGGGCGCCCGAGCTCGCGCCAGTGCCGCTCGGCGTGCCCGAGACGTTCGTCGGCATCGTCGAGCACGCCGATCGAGATGCTCAGCAGGCCGAAGTACAGCCAGCAGCGGGACACGTCGTGGGCGATGGCGTGCTCGGCGATCGCCGGGTATGCCGCGTGCACGAGCTCCTGTGCCAGCGGCCGGTTACCGGCCGCCCAGGCCGCGGTGGCCCGTTCCAGCTGTGTTCGGGCGGTTGCCAGTTGCCAGCCCCGCGCCTGCGCCCTGGCCCCGGCACGCCGCAGCCACGGCTCCGCCTCGGTCAGGCGGCCGGTCTCCACGCAGAACCGGCCGTAGCCGGTGCCGGCGAGCACCCGCAGAGTGTCGTCGAACTCGGTGCCGTCCCCTGGCCCGTCGATCACTTCGAACACGCTCTCCCACAATGGAAGTGACTGCACGTGCAGGTCGTCGTCGCACAGCGCCACGGCGCACAGGATCTGCGCGTAGGTCACCAGGTAGGCGTGCTCGGCGCTGAGGTCGGGGAACAGGCCGGGCTCCTCGCTCAGGGCATGAAGCCACCTCTCGGCGGATTCGTGGTCGCCGTGCGCTGCGGCCAGCCCGGTCTGCAGGAACTGTGTGCGCCGGGTGTAGCGGCAGGCCATGTGGTCGATGTCCGCCGCTGACATGATGACCTTCTCGGCGTCGGCCGGGCGGCTTCCCGGCAGGATCTGCGAATAGGTCGCCAGGCAGGAGCCGATCCGGGTCAGGCATTCCGTCACTCCGTCGTATGCCGTTCGCACCAGGTAGATCTCGCCGAGCTGGGCGTAGACCTCCAGCATCAGATCGTCGCGATCGGCCTGCTCGATGGCCGGCATCAGCGACAGCAGCAGGTCCTTCGCTGCGCTTTCGTCAGCGGCGAAGGTCGAGGTGGCGGGCCCGCTCGAGCTCTGGCTCGAGATCGTCGGGGATCACCGCGCAATCATAGGGAGCGGCGGACGCGCTGGGCACGCCCGCCGCTTCCCCGGCTGGACCGATCAGCTGCAGGTCACCGTGACGGTGAACGGCTTGGTGATCATCCCGGCCATCGGGTTGCTCATGTCGGCACCGACCGCCTCGCCGGTGATGGTGTAGCTGTCACCGTCGACCTTGACCTCGGCGGATCCCGACTTGGCGCCCATCGCGTTGGCGACCGCGAGCGCGTTGCCGTCGACCACCATGCCGAGCGACTCGACGACCGGCGTCGACTCGTCGGTCATCACGATGCCCAGCCCCTGCTGCCCACCGACCGCACCGCTGGCGACGTTGACCTTGCCGCCCGCCTTGACGCAGGTCACGGTGTTCAGGTCGAGGCCTGCCAGGTCGGCGCCGTCGACCTTGACCGCGGTCTTTCCACCACTGGCAACCGCGGAGGTCTGCGGGCTACTGCGGTGCCGAGCTCTCGGCGGCCGTGCCCTTGTCATCCGAACAACCCACCAGCATCGCGGCGCCCGCGGCCAG
Organism: uncultured Actinomycetota bacterium; assembly: GCA_963699655.1. Taxonomy (GTDB): domain Bacteria; phylum Actinomycetota; class Actinomycetes; order Mycobacteriales; family Mycobacteriaceae; genus Mycobacterium. The sequence continues at coordinate 481,702 of CAVOUV010000019.1, read as the reverse complement.
CCCGATCACACCCGCGATCAACTCGCTTCGTCGCCGTCTTTCCCTCCACGATGTATCCCTTCGTCATGCTCCGCCCCATCGGCGTCGTCGAGATGAAGTCAAGGCGGGCCGCGTCGCTACCGATCCCAACTTCCGATGAGAGCTGACCGACCTGTCACCGGTCGGCGGTACGGTTCGTCCACGATGAGGTCATTCACCCTCGACGAGCGGCGTGCCCGGCTGGCCACGGCGCCATCACCTCGCGACCGGTCTCCCCGCGGTCTCGGCCGACGCGTTAACCGCGACGCTGGTCGGATTGCACGCCACCGACCCGGCGACGCCGTACCTGTCGCTGTGGGCGCGGATACCGGGCTGCTCGGTGGCCGACGTGCACGCGGCGCTTTACGAGGACCGCACGCTGATCAAGCACCTCGCGATGCGCCGCACGCTGTGGGTCGTGCGTCCCGGGGACCTGCCGGCCATCCAGTCCGCCGCGAGCGACCGGGTGGCCGCCAACGAGCACCGCCGCCTCGTCGCCGACGTCGAGAACGCGGGGGTGGCCGCCGATGGGCGGGCGTGGCTGGCGGCCGCCCGCTCGGCCGTGCTCGGCCACCTGGGACGTAGCGGACCGTGCACGGCCAGGCAGCTGCGCGAAGCGCTGCCGGAACTGACCGGCACCTACGACCCGGCCCCGGGCAAGACGTGGGGCGGCGAAGGTCATCTGGCGCCAAGGGTCCTGACGCTGCTCTCGGCCCGTGGCGAGATCGTCCGCGGCCCGAACGACGGCGGGTGGACCACGTCGCGACCCCGCTGGGTCGCCGCACGGCGATTGGGTGACCCCTGCCGACGCCGTCGCGCCGGAGGCCGCGCGGGCCGACATGGTCCGCCGGTGGCTGTATGCGTTCGGGCCCGGCCACCGTCACCGATGTCAAGTGGTGGTTCGGCAACACCCTCGGCTGGGCACGCCAGGCGCTGCGCGACATCGAGGCCGTCGAGGTGGACATGGACGGGACGCCGGGGTTCGTGCTGCCCGGTGACGACGGGCCGGACTCCGAGGTGACGCCATGGTGTGCGTTGCTGCCCGGTCTGGACGTCACGACGATGGGATGGTTCGACCGCGACTGGTATCTGGGCCCGCACCGCAGCCAGGTCTTCGACCGCAACGGCAACGCGGGCCCGACGGTGTGGGTCGACGGCCGCGTCGTGGGCGCGTGGCGCCAGGACGCCGACGGCCGGGTCGAGCTGGTGCTGCTCGAGGACGTCGGCCGGCGGGCTCGCAAAGAGCTGTCGGCCCGCGCCGAAGAGCTCACCGCATGGCTCGGTGGTGTGCGCGTCAGCCCGCGGTTTCCGTCACCGCGGCCGAAGCGCGAGGCGGCCCGGCTCACAGCTGGCGTTGCGGTAAGCTCGGGTACCCGCGCCTCGCACGTGCTGGGCGACTCGACGTGGAACGCTGCCAGGATGGCCGAGATGGCCACTGATGCCGTGAGAAGACCGCCATTGACGACTCCTCGACGTCGATGCCTCGTTGCGTTACCTCAAGGATTCGCCCGCAGCGGCCCGGTGTCGCCAGCGCTAACGGCGAACCGGGGGCCCCGACAGCGGGAATTTCGGACTACCTGCCAGCCCTACCTAGGCGCTGACCTTGCGACGTCTGCGGGTCCTGGCGCGGTTCGGCCGCGCAACACCCAGCGATTCGGCCAGGAAGTGACCGGTGTAGCTCTCGAGGTTGGTGGCCACCTCTTCCGGTGTGCCCGTCGCGACCACGGTGCCGCCGCCCGACCCCGCCGTCGGGACCCATGTCGACGATCCAGTCGGAGGTCTTGATCACGTCCAGGTTGTGCTCGATGATGATGACCGTATTGCCCTTGTCCACAAGGCCGTTGATCACCATCAACAGCTTGCGGATGTCCTCGAAGTGCAGCCCGGTGGTCGGCTCGTCCAGGATGTAGACCGTGCGACCGGTCGAGCGCTTCTGCAACTCGGATGCCAGCTTGACGCGCTGGGCCTCGCCGCCCGACAGGGTCGGCGCCGGCTGTCCCAGCCGGACGTAACCGAGGCCGACGTCGACCAGTGTCTTGAGGTAGCGGTGGATCGACGTGATCGGCGCGAAGAACTCGGCGGCCTCCTCGATGGACATGTCGAGCACCTCGGCGACGGTCTTGCCCTTGTAGTGCACCTCGAGGGTTTCGCGGTTGTAGCGGGCACCGTGGCAGACCTCGCACGGCACGTACACATCGGGCAGGAAGTTCATCTCGATCTTGATGGTGCCGTCACCCGAGCAGGCCTCGCACCGGCCGCCCTTGACGTTGAAGGAGAACCGGCCGGGCTGGTAGCCGCGGACCTTGGCCTCGGTGGTCGCCGCGAACAGCGTGCGGATCTTGTCGAACACCCCGGTGTAGGTGGCCGGGTTGGACCGCGGCGTCCGGCCGATCGGTGACTGGTCGACCCGGACCAGCTTGTCGAGTTGGTCGACGCCGTTGATCCGGGTGTGCCGACCGGGCACCTGGCGGGCGCCGTTGAGCTTGTTGGCCAGCACCGACGCCAGGATGTCGTTGACCAGCGTCGACTTGCCCGAACCGGAAACGCCCGGTCACCGCGGTGAGCACGCCCAGCGGGAAGGACACGTCGATCTCGCGCAGGTTGTGCTCCCGCGCGCCGACGACGGTGAGCTGGCGCTTCTTGTCGGCGACGCCGGCGCAGGCGCGGGACCTCGATCTGCTCCTTGCCCGAAAGATAGGCCCCGGTAATCGAATTCGGGTTCTTGAGCAGATCCTCGTAGGTGCCGCTGTGCACGATCTGGCCGCCGTGCTCGCCGGCCGCCGGACCGATGTCGACGACCCAGTCGGCGTGCGCGATGGTGTCGAGGTCGTGTTCGACGACGATGAGCGTGTTGCCGAGATCGCGCAGCCGCACCAGGGTGTCGATCAACCGGCGGTTGTCGCGCTGATGCAGCCCGATCGACGGTTCGTCGAGCACGTAGAGCACGCCGACCAGACCCGGACCCGATCTGGGTGGCCAGCCGAATGCGTTGCGCCTCACCGCCCGACAGCGTCGCCTGCCGCGCGTGACAGCGACAGGTACTCCAGCCCGACGTCGAGCAGGAACCCCAGCCGTGACTGGATCTCCTTGAGCACCTGACCGGCGATGGCCGCTTCCCGGGTCCCCAGGGTCAGCGCGTTGAGGAACTCCGCAGCACTCGGCGATCGACAACGCGGAGACCTGGGCGATGGACTTCGCGCCGAACTCCCCCGCGGTCAGCGTGACCGCCAGGATCTCGGGCTTCAGTCGGGTGCCGTCGCATTCGGGGCACGGCACATCGCGCATGAAGCCTTCGTAGCGCTCCTTCATCTGCTCGGAGTCGGTCTGCTCCATCCGGCGGTGCAGAAACGCCATGACGCCCTCGAAGTCCGCGTAATACGACCGGGTGCGGCCGTAGCGGTTCTTGTACCGCACGTGCACCTGCTCGTCGCAGCCCTCGAGAATCGCCTTGCGCGCCTTGGCGGGAAGCTTCTTCCACGGGGTGTCGACGTCGAAGCCCAGCTGCATCGCCGAGTCCGGACAGCATCCGGGTGAAGTACTCGGCGGTGTGTCCCATCGACCAGGGCGCGATCGCGCCCTCGGCGAGCGTCAGGTCCGGATCGGGTACGACGAGGTCGGGGTCGACCTCCTTCTGGATGCCCAGGCCGACGCATTCCGGGCAGGCCCCGTACGGCGAGTTGAACGAAAAGGACCGCGGCTCGAGATCGTCGACCGCCAGCGGATGGCCGTTCGGGCAGGCCAGCTTCTCGGAGAACCTCTGCTCGCGGTGCGGATGGTCGTCCTCCCGGTCGACGAACTCCAGCACGACGATGCCGTCGGCGAGGTTCAGCGCCGTCTCGACCGAATCGGTCAGCCGCTGCTTGGCGGTGGCCTTCACGGTCAAGCCGGTCGACCACGACCTCGATATCGTGCTTTTCCTGCTTCTTCAGCTTCGGCGGGTCGGTCAGCGGATGCACCACGCCGTCGACGCGCACTCGGCTGTACCCCTGCGATGTTCAGCTTGTCGAACAGGTCGACGAACTCGCCCTTGCGGGTGCGGACGACGGGTGCCAGCACCTGGAATCGCAGACCCTCGTCCATCGCGAGGACCTGGTCGACGATCTGCTGCGGAGTCTGGCGGGCGATGCGCTCACCGCAGACCGGGCAGTGCGGGGTGCCGGCGCGGGCGTACAGCAGCCGCAGATAGTCGTAGACCTCGGTGATGGTGCCGACGGTGGAGCGCGGGTTGCGGTTCGTGGACTTCTGGTCGATGGACACCGCGGGCGAGAGACCCTCGATGAAGTCGACGTCGGGCTTGTCCATCTGGCCCGAGGAACTGCCGCGCGTAGGCGGACAGCGACTCGACGTAACGGCGTTGCCCCTCGGCGAAGATCGTGTCGAACGCCAGCGATGATTTGCCGGAGCCCGAAAGCCCGGTGAACACGATCAGCGCGTCGCGTGGCAGGTCGAGATCGACACCTTGCAGATTGTGCTCCCGGGCACCCTTGACGATCAGGCGGTCAGCCACACTCCGTCCCTTCCAAACGTCACACGCGCATACCCATTTTCGTGCCCGCGCGTCCAGACATACGCTCCATGCCCATGCTAGGTGCCCCCACCGACATCCCTCGTCCAGAGCGTGAGGCCGGAAGTAACGTGAGTCACCATGACAGACGTCGACGACAACTACACGGGACACGTCGAGCCCCGAACCGCAGCCCGGCGCACCCTCCCGGGCGCCTCGATCGTCAAGGTTTCGGTCGGGCCGATGGACAACAACGCCTACCTGGTGACCTGTTCCCAGACCGGCGAGACGCTACTCATCGACGCCGCCAACGACGCCGCTATCATGCTGGACTTGATCGAGCGGTTCGCCCCGAAGCTGTCCCTGATCGTCACCAGCCATCAACATCAGGACCACTGGGTCGCGCTGTCCGAGGTGGCCGAAGCCACCGGCGCGCCGACCGCCGCCCACGAACTCGACGCCGGACCCCTCCCGTCACGCCCGAGCGATCCTCGCCAGCGGCGACACCGTCGACAGTCGGCGAACCTGTCGTTCGACGTCATCCACCTGCGCGGCCACACGCCCGGGTCGGTGGCGCTGGCGCTGGGCGGCCCGGCCGCCGACGACGATCACCCACCTGTTCACCGGCGACTGCCTGTTCCCCGGCGGTGTCGGCAAAACATGGCAAAAAGGAGATTTCGAGCAGCTGCTGGGCGACGTGACCAGCCGGGTGTTCGACGTCTATGACGATTCGACCGTCGTGTATCCAGGGCACGGCGACGACACCACGCTGGGCGCGGAACGACCCACATCTCGCCGAGTGGCGCGAACGCGGCTGGTGAGGGTTTCCCGGTGGGGTCGGCGCGGTCCATAACTGGCACTGGGCCGTAGCCCGTCAGCATGTGATGACGAATGGAGATAGGCATGAACGAGGATCAGTACACCAAGGCCAAGAGCGGCGCCGGGTTCATCGCGGCGCTGGACCAGAGCGGCGGCAGCACCCCCAAGGCGCTGAAGCTCTACGGCATCGCCGAGGACTCCTACTCGGGCGATGAGGCGATGTTCGATCTGGTGCACCAGATGCGCGCCCGGATCATCACCAGCCCGGCCTTCGACGGGGACCGGATCATGGGCGCAATCCTCTTCGAGGACACCATGGACCGCACCGATCGAGGGCCGCCCGACCGCGGACTATCTGTGGAACGTGAAGCGCGTCGTGCCGTTCCTCAAGGTGGACAAGGGTCTGGCCGACGAGGCGGACGGTGCGCAGGTGATGAAGCCGATCCCCGGGCCTCGACGACCTGCTGGCGCGGGCCCGCGACAACGGCGTGTTCGGCACGAAGATGCGCTCGGTCATCAAGCTCCCTGGCGCGGGCCTGGACGCGGTCGTCGCGCAGCAGTTCGAGGTCGGCAGGCAGATCCTGGCCGCCGGGCTGGTGCCGATCATCGAGCCCGAGGTCGACATCCACAGCCCGCGCAAGGCCGAAGCCGAGGACCAGCTCAAGGCGGCCCTGCTCGACGGCGTCAACGCGCTGTCCGACGATCAGGCGGTGATGGTGAAGCTGACGCTTGCCCGACAGCGACGAACCTCTACCGCGAACTCGTCGACCATCCCAAAGTGGTGCGGGTGGTGGCGCTCTCCGGTGGTTACAGCCGCGACGAGGCCTGCGAGAAGCTGTCCCGTAACCACGGCGTCATCGCAAGCTTCTCCCGGGCGCTCACCGAGGGGCTCACCGCGCAGCAGAGCGATGAGGAGTTCAACGCCACATTGGATGCCGCGATAGCCGAGATCGCCAAGGCGTCGGCGTCGTGAGCTAGCGCGGAGTCCAGGCGACCGGCAGTCGCTTGATGCCGTGCACGAAAGCAGACCGCAGGATTGCGGGTTCCTCGGTTGCGACGATGCCGGGTATCTGGGTGTGCAGCTCCTCGTACAGTACCCTGATCTCGCGGCGGGCGAGATTCGCGCCGAGACAGAAATGGGCACCGCCCGCGCCGAAACCGATCTGCGGGTTGGGATCGCGGGTCACGTCGAACAGCCACGGGTTGTCGAACTTCTCCTCGTCGCGGTTGGCGGAGTTGTACCACATCGATATCTTGTCGCCGGCCCTCATTTCGATGCCGCGCATCTCGATGTCTCGGGTGAGGTTGCGCCGCATGAAGATGATCGGCGACGCCCACCGCACGATTTCCTCGACGGCGGTACCCGCCAAACCCTCGAAATCGCTCCACCACTTCTGCCGTTGCTCGGGGTAACGGGTGAGCGCAACCATGCCGTGGCTCATCGCGTTTCGCGTGGTCTCGTTGCCCGCGGCCGTCAGCAGGATGAAGAACGACGCGATCTCCGCCGAAGTCAGCCGCTCACCGTCCAATTCGGCCTGCACCAGGTTCGTCGTCAGGTCGTCGGTGGGCCGGCCCCGGCGCTCTTCGGCCAGATTCACGCCGTACTCCGCGAGTTCCGTTGAGGCCTTGACGATCTCGTCGAAGTCACCCGAAGCCTCTTCATCCCCGGTGCCCATGATCACCGTCGTCCAGTGAAAGACCTTGTGCTCGTCTTCCTCCGGGATGCCCATCATGTCGCAGATGATCTGCAGCGGTAACGGCCCGGCGATCTCATCGACGAACTGCGCATTGCCGTCAGGGTGATTGGCGATCATTTCAGTGACCAGCCGGCGCGCGCGTTCGCGCACACTGTCCTCGATCCGCGCCACCACCTTGGGGGTGAAGGCCCGGTTGACGATCGTCCGCAGGCGGAGGTGGCGGGGGTCGTCAAGGGTGATCATCGAACCAAAGAACTCAGCGACTTCCACGGGCACATCATTGAGCGAGGTGCTCGTCGGGCTCGAGCTGAAGATCTCCGGGTGCCGGCTCGCATGCCGAACGTCATCCAAGGTGGTCAACGCCCAGTGCCCGGCGCCCGCCGGAAACCCGGCCAGCTCCGGCGCCTCGAAGAACGTGATCGGCGATTCTCGCCGCAACGTCGCGAATGCACCGTCGCGGGCGTCGTCGTCCCACTCCCAGAACTCGAGAGTTCCGATATTGACGTCGGTGAGCGCGACATCGGGGGGTGGGGCGCCGTTTTTGCGCGGAGCGATGCCGGTTCTGCGGACTGTGGCTGTCATGAGCGCCCTTCCCGTCGGCCAAAGTGTGGCACGTGATCCCAGGAAGGGTCGGCGATTTCGGGCCGTTTCCGGCCGGTCGATTACGGCGTCGTGTGGACGATCAACACGTCGGTCTTGGACCGGCGTGCCACGTTGGCAGGCACCGATCCGAGCAGGCGCCCGGCGATGGTGCTCAGACCGACATTGCCGACGACGAGCAGATCCGCGTTGACTTCTTCGGCGAGATCGACGAGCGCGTCAACGGGAGCACCGACGACCGCCTTCTCCTCGATCTCGTTTGCCCCCGCCGCCTTCGCGCGTTCCTTGGCTTCGCGCAGGATCGCGTAGATCGGCGCGTTGCCCGCCATCTTGTAGCCCTCGTCCTTGAGGACATCGGCGGCGCGCTGGTCTTCGCCCTGGGGGAAGTATGCGGTCGCCACAACGACCTTGGCGCCAGTCCCGGAGGCGATCTGACCGGCGCGGTCCACGGCACGCAACGACGAATCCGATCCGTCCGTACCGACCACCACGGTTCGATAACCGCTCATCCATAGCCTCCCAGTGTCAGTTGCAACGCCACCCGAGACAGTAACCCGTCGCAGGTGAACAAGGGTTCATTTGACGACACCCGCACGTGTGCTCCCCCGAAAACAAATCCTGTTCTACCGGCACCGATGGTAGCCGGAGACGACGGGTGGGCGCGCGCGCAGTGAGCGAGGCGACCCGGCCGATCGCGGCATCGCCCGCGTCGCACCGGCGTTGCTGGAGTGATCCACGTCAACTTTGCCCGGCAGTGGTTCGATCGCACTGGGGCTGATCCGAACCCGCCTCACCCGCAACCAAAGTCCGACCTGCACGCATCCGCCAGGTGGTCAACTCCACCGGTCGGGGTACCCGGACGGTATGGCGCCCGACACCGCAGTGGACTTCGTCCCCGACACCCGTGATCTCGACGAGATGGCGACCGCCGCCCAGGGCTGCAAAGGCTGCGACCTGTATCTGGATGCCACCCAGGTGGTGTTCGGCGCCGGCGCACCCGACGCCGGCATGGTCCTGGTCGGCGAACAGCCCGGTGATCAGGAGGACAAGGCCGGCACGCCGTTCGTCGGACCCGCGGGCAGGTTGCTCGACAAGGCGGTCGCCGCCGCCGGGATCGACCGGGATCGGCTGTATGTCACAAACGCGGTCAAGCACTTCAAGTTCACACTGCCCGAGCGTGGCAAGCGGCGCATCCACAAGACCCCCAGCCGAACCGAGGTGGTGGCGTGCCGACCATGGCTTCTCGCAGAACTGGCCGCAGTGGAACCGGACGTGGTGGTGCTTCTGGGCGCGACGGCAGCAAAGGCATTGATGGGCAGCTCGTTTCGGCTCACTGCCCATCGCGGTGAGAAACTCCGCCTGCCCACCGACGGGGAGCTCTCACAATTGGACTTCGATCCCGCGGTCGTGGTGTCCACCCACCCGTCGGCCGTGCTGCGTGGGCCGTCCGAACGTCGGGACGAAGCCTTCGACGCCCTGGTTTCGGATCTGCGGTTCGCCGCCGGACTGCTCGCAGGTGGGACATGATCTGCTAGATGCAGGTCGCCGTTGATGGCGTCGTCCGACTGCGGGACGGACGGTCGATGGGCTATGCGCAATACGGCACCCACGATGGGTTCCCCATCATCAATGCGCACGGTGGTCTGGCGTGTCGGCTCGACGTCGCCGCGGCCGCCCCCGTCGCGACCGAGCTCGGCGTCCGGCTCATTTCATTTCCCCCGACCGGGCGGGGATCGGGCTGTCCGATCCGCAACCCGGCCGCACCGTATTGGATTGGGCGGACGATGTCGCCGATCTGCTCGACCAGATGGGCGTGGACCGGCTCGCGGTGATGGGCTGGTCGATGGGCGGGCAGTACGCCGCCGCCGTCGGGCATTCGCTGCGGCACCGGGTCGCGCGGGTCGCGATCATCGCCGGCGCGCTTCCGCTCACCGAACCCGGCGCCTTCGCACAGCTACCAGCGATGGACCGCATCCTCACCAGGTTCGCGCAGCGGGCGCCATGGCCTGCGCAGCAATGGTTTCGGGCCATGCGATTCGCGGCCGGTACGGTTCCGACACTGTATGGCCGACTCGTCGCACGCGAATTGGGGCCTGCGGACGGCTCGGTCATTCGAGATGAGGGGTATGCCACCTTCGCGCGGATGTCACGCGAAGCGGCACGTCAGCTTTCCGGTGCCGTCGAGGAATACCGCGCGTGGACGAGACCGTGGGGTTTCGCGCCCGAAGACCTGGACGTGCCGGTCGACGTGTGGGCGGGCAACCGGGACCAACTCGTGAACCCCGACTGGCCGCACCTGTTGGCGCAGCGGATTCCCGTTGCCACGTTGAACATTCGCGACGGCGGACATTTCGTCGCACACCGCCACTATCGCGAGATCTTCGAGTCGCTGCTGCGTCAGTAGAGGTCGGTGCGGCGGTCGGCGAACAGGTCGACGTATTCGGTGAGCGTCTTGTCGTGGGTGGCGGACAGGTCGACGTCGGCGATCGCCATGCTGGTGCCTGCGCCGGCGGACGCCACGACCCACCCGTCGGGATCGATAACGGCGGTGCCCTCGGTCCAGCGCTGACCCCGCTCATCTCCGGTCCGGTCGCAGCACGCAACGGCGATCTTGTTGGTGCGGGCCGTGGACATCGCCGTGATGACCTCACCGGGACGTTCGCCCTCCGGTCGCGGGAACAGCGGCCAGTTGACGGGCGCGGCGATCAGCTCGGCCCCATCGAGCGCCACCCGCCGCGTGAGTTCGCCGAACTCAATGTCGTAGCAGACCATCACCGCGATGTCGCCGTGCTCGGTCTTGACCACAGGCGGCAGCACATCGCCTGCGGTGAAGATCAGCTTCTCGCGATCCCACAGATGGGTCTTGCGGTAGTGCGCCATCACCCCGTCGGCATCGACCATCACCGCACTGTTGTAGAGCCTGTCGTCACCACCGAGCTCGCAGAACCCGCTGATCACGATCGAATCGCCCAAGGCTGCAGACCAATTGGTGAATACCGGGTCCGCAGGCGTGAGCGCGAGCGCTCGCGCTTCGGCCGCATCGGAGAACATGTAACCCGACGTGGCGAGTTCGGGCAGCACGATGACGTCGGCGCCCGCTCGCACGGCGTCGCGGATCTGCGACTCGATAAGCTCTGCGTTGGCCGCCACGTCGCCGACGGTCGGAGCAATCTGGCAGCAGGCGATGCGGGTCATGGTCGAAGGCTACGGGAACGCGCCACCGATGAAGCCCTCGACAATTTGTCCACTGCCGATCGCCGCATTGGACATGTAGGCCCTGGTGTGACACCCGCGGACGGCGCATGGTGTGTCGGTGGAATCAGCAGCATCCGGCCTGATCGAGACCAGGTCCATCGACTACGTCCCCGACACAGAGCGCCACGGAAAGGTCAGCCACCAGGGACCCTTCTGGTTTGTCGGCAATTTCCAGCCGTTCACCCTCGCCCTCGGCTTCGTCGGCCCCAGCCTGGGGCTGTCGCTGTGGTGGAGCATCGTCGCGGGCATCTCCGGTGTCGCGTTCGGAACGCTCTTCATGGCGTTTCACGCGACCCAGGGCCCGGTGCTCGGCCTGCCGCAGATGATTCAGTCGAGGGCCCAGTTCGGCTTCCGCGGTGTGCTGCTGCCGTTGATCGGCACGCTGTTCACGTTCGTCGGATTCAACGTGGTCGACGTCGTCATCATCAAGTCCGGCCTCCAGTCGATCTTCGGCTGGAACCCGGTCGTGGTGGCCGCGGTCATCACCGTCATCGCGGCGTCGCTGGCGATCTTCGGATACGACCTGCTGCACAGGTCGTTCCGCGTCCTGTTCTGGGTTTCGTTGCCACTGTGGCTGATCCTGACCGGCAGCGTGCTGTTCGGCGGGGTCACCGGCGGCCCCGCCGCGCCCGGCGGGTTCACCTGGGTGGCGTTTCTGGCGCAGTTCGGCGTCGCGGCGTCCTACAACATCACCTATGCGCCGTACGTGTCGGATTACAGCCGCTACCTACCGCGCAACACGAAGCCGTCGGCGATCATCGCTTCGGTGTTCGTCGGGGCCGCAGGCTCCCCGGCGTGGCTGATCCTGCTCGGTGCCTGGATGGCGACCTATCTGGGGGCCAGCGACGCCCTCGCAGGCATCAACGAGACGGGCAACGCCGCCGTCTCGTACCTGGGCGCCGTGCTGGCGATCGTCTCGACCCTGGTGTTGGTGGCGACGATGGGACTCAACGCCTACAGCGGAATGCTCACAGTGGTAACGGCTTTGGACTCGTTTCGGCCCGTCAATCCGACTCGCAGCCTGCGGGTAGTCACGATCGTGGTGCTCGCCATCGCATGGTTCGTGATGAGCCTGTTGTTGTCCAACGCCACCACGGCGCTGAACACGACTCTGCTGATCATGCTCTATCTGCTGGTGCCGTGGACCGCCGTCAACCTGACGGACTTCTTCTTCGTCCGGCGCGGTCACTACGCGATCACAGATCTGTTCACGCCCAACGGAATCTACGGTGCGTGGTCATGGCGCGGTCTGACCGCGTTTCTCGCCGGCATCGCCGCCGAGATTCCGTTTGTGGTGCTGCCGTTCTTCGTCGGGCCGGCGGCTGCGGCGATGGGCGATGTCGATATCGCGTTCGCGGTGGGGCTGCTGGTGTCCGGGCTCGTCTACGTACTGGTCACCCGCTCGCTGGACGTCTCCCACGAACTCGAGCTCATCGAGGCGCATCCGGAACTCGCGGACCCCACCAACTAGCGCAGAACATGCTTCGGTAGATGCCCCAGTCATAGATCCCGGTTTCCGGGTGCTTGCTGATCACCAGATGGTGAACGCGTGGCCATCACGGTCATGGTGCAGGAACAGCGGCAGCCGGGTGAGATCAACATCGTCACCGACGAGGATGACGTCTTTGCACGGCGCGGTGTCGACGATCTCTGGCTTGATCCGGCCCTTGGCGAGTTTGCTCATCAGCAGGCCGCTCTCGGTCTCGTCGCACCCCAGCGCCCACGCCGTCTGTTCCTGATTCGAATAGGCGTTGGCCAGGAACTGGAACTCGCAGTCGGTGACCTTCTCCACCAGGACCGCGGTGAGCGGATTCGCCTCCATGACGGTCGGCAGCTCGTCGACCCGTTTCTCCTCCTTGATGCGGACGAGCATGCCTGCCTTCTCCATGGCGTCGACGAAGTCGCTCAAGCTCTGTTGCGGCACGGTCGATCCCTTACTCGAATGCCGGTGCGGCCTCCCCGGTCTCGACGTAATCGCGCAGATGGTGCAGCAGCACCCGCCAGGTGGTGTTGCACTTGCGGAAGTTGCCGTGGGTGCCGAGCCAGCCCGCGTGCACGTGCTCGAGGAGAGTACGGCCGTCGGCGGTCTCGGCCAGAGTGAAGGCGGCCGTGGCGCCGACCGAATCCCCCGGACCTCGGGTGCACGCCCATGCGACCTGGCTGAAAGGCTCGGAAGCGAGCACGCGCCAACCGAATTCGGGGTGGTCGGCGAACGTGAACAACCATTCGCTTCCGACCTGCCCGCTGCCCGTCGCGGACGGCGTATGCCATCCCTGGACGCCGTCGAGGGTCGTCAGGGCTTCGAAGACGCGTTCCGGTGTGGCAGAGATCTTGATCTCGTGATCGATCTGAGGCATGTTCGTCCTAGCTGACCGGCCGGTCGAGTTCTGGAAAGTCGTAATCCCGCCAGCCGGGCACGTCGGCGACTTCGACGAACTCGGCGCCGTGCTCGGCCACCGCCGGCCCGCAGGCGTCGCCGGCCACCTTGACCACCGTGCCGTAGGGATAGGTCGCATCGATGCCCAGCGCCGATCCGGTGCGACGATCCGGCGGGAGCGATTCATCGAGTGTCGGATCCAAGGGGCCACCGGGAAGGTTGTCCACAACGATGACATCACGCGCCGGTTGCGACCGAAAAGCCAACGCCCACTCGACCTCTCCGGAGTCCTGAACGTCGATATCGGGATCGACCACGATCACCGTCTTGGGACGCACATTGGAGCCCATCGCGGCCAGGATCGCATTGCGCGCCTCCCCCGCGAACCGCGGGCGCATCGCCATCACCACCCGAAAGTTCACGCCGCCGGACGGCGGAATCGCCACCCGCTCGATCGTCGGGAACGTCTGTCGCATCGATCTGAGGAACGACGCCTCGAACGCAAGCTGTTTGAGCACGTGGTTTTCAGTGGGCGGCTTGCCGGTCAGCAACGCCTGGAAGTACGGCTCGTCCCGGTGAGTCAGGGCCAGCGGCCGCGCGATCGGCTTCATCGAACCCGGCGTGTAGTAGCCCGTGTACTCACCCAGCGGGCCCTCGAACACGGTCTTGCCGAAGTCGACTTCGAATTCGATGACGAACTCGGCGTGCGCGGGCACCTCGACGTCGATGGTTCGGCACTTGACCAGTTCGACAGGCGCCCCGCGCAGCCCTCCGGCCACTTCGAAGTCATTCGTGTCCTCCGGCACCTGGATGGGACCGGTGTAGGCAAGCATGGGATCAACACCGATACAAAGTGCCGCACGAAACGTCGTGTGGCCCAGTGCAACCGCTTTAGCCAAATTCTTCCCGAAGCGGTGGTTGGGGATCGCCAGAAACGACATGGTGTGCTTGTCGATGATCTCGAAGCGGTAGTGACCGATATCGGGGACGCCGGTGTCCGGGTCGCGGCTCACGACAATCCCCGGGGTGATGTAGCGGCCGCCGTCGTCCGGGCTGTATTTGGGCACCGGAAGGGTCGAGAGGTCGACATCATCGCCCAGGATCACGTTCTCGTGGACCGGCGCATCCTCCACGACGACGGGCCGAATCCGGTTTCCGAGTCCGTCCAGAATGTGCTGCATCACGTTGGATTCGTCGCAGCCGTAGGCGATCAACGCCTTCGCACGCGAGTTGTACACCCCGCCGACCAACGGGAACGCAGTGCCGTTGTTCGTGAACGTCACGGCGGGGCCGGCAACCGAGGCGCTCTTGCGCATCGCCTTGGCCACCTCGAGTTCGAGGTCGACGGCACGGTCGACCTCGATGAGCTCCCCGTTGGCGCGCAGGGCATCGAGGAACTCGCGAAAATCCAGAAACGGCACAGTGTGATGCCCCATACTTTCCGAGGTGACAAGTGGCCAGCAAACTCAAGATCTACCGTGCCGCATCATTCCAGGCAAGACCCCACTACCGCACGGAATTCGATGACTGGACCACGAGACGACTTCCAGAGGTACGTGCTTGACGTGTACGGCAGCGAAGGAGTCGCGCCCGCATCCGTTCTGTTGCAGGATCGGCGCGGTGTCGACGTCAACGTGCTTCTGCTGGCGGCCTTCGTCGGCGCGGCAACGGGCATGTCGTTCACCCGTCGCGAGTTCGAGGCGGCCAGTGCCCGTACCAGACGGTGGCAGGACGAGGTGGTCGTCCCCTTGAGAAAAGTTCGGACTCGGCTCAAGGACGGGCCCCTGCCGGCACCGAACGCGACGACGTCGGCACTGCGTGATCGGCTCAAGGCGATCGAACTCGACGCCGAGATGATCGAGCTCGCCGAGCTGGCCGACTTCGTTGCTCACCTCGACACGCCGGCCGCACAGGGGGACGCCGAGGAACGCGCGGCGGCGGCCATGCAGGTCGTCATAGGTCACGGCGCTACCGGCGAGCCGAGCGACGACGAGCATCATGCCATCGCGGTGATCGCGTCCGCGGCAGCACGATTCGGCGGGGAGGTAGACAGATGAAACGCATCATTGTCGCGATCACCGGGGCGTCGGGAGCGATCTACGGCATCCGCGCCCTTGAGTTGCTGGGGAAGGTCGACGATGTCGAGACCCACGTCATCCTCACGTCGTCGGCCCAGCGGACCATCGCGCACGAGACCGACTACGCGCCCGACGAGGTCCGTGCGCTCGCCGATCACCACCACCATCCCCGGGACATCGGTGCGGCGGTGTCGTCGGGGTCGTTCGTCACGCTCGGCATGCTGGTCGCGCCCTGCTCGGTGAAGACGCTCAGCGGAATCGCGAACTCGTACAACGACGAATTGGTCGTGCGCGCGGCCGACGTGTGTCTGAAGGAACGGCGTCGGGTCGTTCTGCTGCTGCGCGAGACACCCCTGCATGCCGGTCACATCGATCTGATGGCCAGGGCGACTAACAGCGGGGCGATCGTCATGCCGCCCGTTCCGGCGTTCTACACGCTGCCGCGCACCCTCGATGATGTCGTCGACCACACCGTGTCGCGGGCTCTGGAGTTACTCGACGTCGTCGTCCCCGGTATCAAGCGTTGGGACGGCAGATCGGTGGTGCCCGACGAGGGTTGACCGAGGGTTTGGCCCAGCCAGGTCATGCTTCTGGCTGGGCCAAACACGCGAGCGAGTGACGGGATTCGAACCCGTGTAAACGGCTTTGCAGGCCGGCGCCTTGCCACTCAGCCACACCCGCACGGGAGATGACCCTGCCATGACGGTCGACACCGGCCAAGCGTTGAAATCGAGGTGATCGCTATGTCCCGGACGGCACTCCGGCGGCAACGCTCCCCTGTGGCCAGCCCGCAGGCGACTCCTCCCACGGCTCCTGCCGTCCATACGGCGTCATGTCGAGGTATGGGTAGCCCGGCGCGGCGTGGTCCAGGCCGCGTGCGAACGCCGAGTACGTGTGGAAGACCTCGTTGCCGCGACGGAGGAACACGCTGACCCCCGGCCAGTCCCCGCGCAGGTCGTCGTCCGTCCACCCGTCGGCGTGCAGCTCGTCGAGTGACTTGTAGTTGTATTCGATCGGCGCACGACCGGCGTCGAGTGTGACGTGGTAGTCGTAGCTGAAATCGTTGTCCCGCGACGAGTACCACGGGAACGTCCAGCCGTGCTCCTCGCGGTATCGCGCGATTCGGGCATACGGCGCGCGCGACACACAGGCGAGCGTGACTCCTTTCGCGTGGAGGAGTGCGCGGTCCTGTTCGGTGAAGGTCAGGTCGGCGGCGGCCGTGCAACTCGGGCAGCCCCGGTCGGTCGCGTCGATCCACATGAAGTGGTGGATGTACAGCTGGTTCCGCCCCTCGAACATGTCCGTTAGCCGTAGTTCACCGTCCGGCCCCTCGAACACATAGTCCTTCTCCACCTTCACCATGGGCAGCCGGCGCCGCTCGGCGTTCACGGCGTCCCGCAGGTGGGTGACCTCCCGCTCGCGGGCGAGCAGCTTCTTGCGCGCGGCGAGCCACTGGTCGCGGGTGGCGACATCGGGATATGCGGACATGGGCATCACTCCTTGGTCGAATAGGCCTCGCCGATATGGACTTGACGGCGCGGCGAAACTAATCGCAGACGTCCGCGGGCTAATTTGTCCGCATGGATCTCTGGCTGGCCGATCCGCCGTTCTTCGGCGGCCCGGGACAGGGCACCCGTCAGATCGTCGAACTGTTCGCAGCCTTCGGACTGACCGCGCTGATCGGCCTGGAGCGAGAGATCCAGGGCAAGAGCGCGGGTGTGCGCACCCAGACCATCGTCGGAACGGCTGCCGCGCTGATTCTGCTCGTCAGCAAATACGGGTTCACCGACGTGCTGGTCGACGGCCTCGTCGTGGTCGACCCGTCGCGTGTCGCGGCCCAAATCGTGTCGGGCATCGGCTTTCTCGGTGCAGGCATCATCATCTTCCGACGCGGCTCCGTGCACGGATTGACCACCGCGGCCGCGGTCTGGGAGTCCGCGGCAATCGGGATGGCGGCGGGCGCGGGCCTGCTTCTGCTCGCCGTCACGGTAACGGCGATGCATTTCCTGATCATCGTCGGCTTCATGCCCCTGGCGAGGTGGCTGTCAGCCCGACTCAGCGGATCGGTGACGATGCACCTCACCTACGAAGAGGGGCGTGGTGTCATGAGCGCCGTACTGCAGGCGTGCGACCGGCGCCAGTGGCAGCTCACCGATCTCGCTGCCGACACCCCCGGCGAGCACAGCGCCGGCGGGACGTCGGGCGTGTTGCTGACGCTCTCAGGCAGAGGAATTGTCACCGCCGCGACGGTGCTGGCCGGGATCGCCGGTGTCACTGCGATCCGCCAGCTCGACGACGACTCCGACTGACGGGATGGTCAGCGGTGCTCGCCGTAGCGCGGGCCGAACGCCCCGCCGGGAAACAGCCCGGCCGATCCCACCGCCTCGCGAATCGATGCCGCGACCTTGGCGACCTCGGCAGCGTCCTCTTCGGACAGACGCCGCCACGGCTCGTACGCCAGCCCGTCGGTGAGATCTTCGATCCGCCCACGTAATTCGGCACCCTCCGTCGTCAACGCTCCCCCGTCGTCGAGCAGCCCGCGTAGGCGCAGCCGGTCGGTTCCGGACGCCCACTCCTCCTCGGTCCAGCCGCGCAGCCGGCGGGCGAACTCGACCGAGAAGCCGATGCCCGAGGCCGTGTGCGACACCAGCGCCTCGAGGCCGCTCAGCCCGTTGGCGACGAGTGCCACGACGTGTCCGTCGCCGCGATACTCGCGCAGCAGCGTCACCGCATGCCACAGCTGACCGTGCGCTGACTCCGGCCACGCCAGCGTGGCGTGAGCCGCGAACAACGGCCGGCCGTCGGCGTTGGGGATCGCCTCGGCCGCCTTGCGCAGAATCGTGGCGACCCGGGAGAGCTCCGGCGACCGCGCGAGATCACCGAGCACCCGCGGCACCGCCTCGTCCACGATCTCGTAACGGATCGAGGTCACCTTCTCCGGTGACGCCAGCGCCCATGCCGCCGGTATGCAATCGGCCACCAGCGCCGGGCTGAAGCTGTAGAACGTCGCCGCGACCGCCGCGGCGTCGACGGCACCCATCGGAGCCGAACGTACGGCGAAGTACGGCATCCGGCCTTCCATGCCGATGGCAGCGAACCGCTCTGCGGCATCAGGCGCGAAATACGAGATCGAGTGGAGCGGATCGATACTGCGGGAGAGCCGACCGGCGGTGAACGCGTCCATTGCCTCGACCCTAGCGGGCGCTTACCGCCAGCCGGTAGGACGCTTTGGCGCCAACTGCAGCGACGCGAGGGGTCGTAGCCGTAATTGTTGATGGAACATCCAGTCCACCAAGCGAATCGAGAGTGACGTGCCTGTCTCGCCCGTTGCCGGCCGTTACGACTTCGTCGTCTGCGGCTCGGGTTCGTCGGGATCGGTGGTCGCCGGACGGCTCTCCGAGAACCCCGGCGTCACGGTGCTGTTGCTGGAGGCCGGCGGAAGTGACGACATACCCGAGGTGATGCTGCCCGACCAGTGGCCGTTGAACATCGGCACCGACCGGGACTGGAGTTTTGTAGCGAAGCCGAGTCCCCACCTGAACGGTCGAGCCATCCCGCTGGCGATGGGAAAAGTGCTCGGTGGCGGGTCGAGCATCAACTTGATGCACTGGGCACGCGGCCACAAGAGCGATTGGGACTACTTCGCTTCCGCGGCCGGTGACACGTCGTGGAGCTACGAATCGGTGCTGAACATCTACCGGCGCATCGAGGACTGGCACGGCACCCCCGACCCTGACTACCGCGGCGTGGGCGGGCCTGTGTTCGTGCAACCCGCACCCGACCCGTGCCCGCTCGCTCCTGCGATCGTGGAAGCGGCCGCCGCAGCGGGACTCCCGACGTTCGACAGTCCGAACGGCGCGATGATGCAGGGTGACGGCGGCGCTTCGATCACGGACCTGCGGGTTCGGGACGGGCGGCGGGAATCGGTCTACCGGTCATATGTGTGGCAACACCGGGACCGGCCCAACCTGACGGTCCTCACCGGCGCGCTCGTCACGCGGTTGACGCTCGACGCCGAACGTGTCACGGGAATCGAGTTCGTTCACGGCGACGGCTTGCACGCCGCCCAGGCCGGCTGTGAGGTCGTGGTGTCGCTCGGGGCGATCAACACCCCGAAACTGCTGATGCAGTCCGGCATCGGAGACGCCGACGACCTCCGGAACCTCGGCATACCGGTCGCGCACCACCTCCCCGGCGTCGGGAGGAATTACCAGGACCATCCGCGGATCGGCTGCGTGTGGGAAAGCCCTGAACCGCTCCAGCCACAGAACGGCGGCGGTGAGGCGACGTTCTACGCCAAAAGCCGGCTGGCGACCGCGAGCCCCGATCTCCAGGTCTGCGTTGCGGAAATCCCGCTGGCAAGCGAAGAGTCCGCGGCGAGGTTCGGTCTGCCGGAGCACGGATTCACGATGTGCGGCGGGGTGGTGCAACCCAAGAGCCGGGGGCAAGTTCGCCTCACGGGCCCCCACCCCGGCGACCCGGTCGAGATCGAACAGAACATGCTGGGGCATCCCGACGATATGAAAGCCGCCATCGATCTTGTCGATCTGTGCCGTGAGGTGGGCAGCAAGGCGCCGCTTGGGCCGTTCGTCAAACGCGAGGTCATGCCCGGCAACCTCACCCCTGCCGAACTGGAGCGCTTCGTGCGTGACGGCACGGAAACCTACGACCATTCGGTCGGAACGTCGAGGATGGGCCGTGACGAGATGGCGGTCGTCGACGGCAACCTCAAGGTGCACGGCATCGAACGACTCCGAATTGCCGACGGTTCGATCATGCCGCGGATCACCACCGGAAACACGATGGCGCCCTGTGTCGTGATCGGCGAGCGGGCGGCCGAGATCTTGCGGGCCGCTTACCGGTAGCCGGTAGGCCACTTTGGCGCCAGCCGCAACGACTCGCCGAGTTCCAGCGGCAATTCTTGTTGGAACGCGAAGTCCACCAAGCGAATCGAGAATACGTTGCCTGATTCTCCCGTTGCCCGCCAGTACGACTTCATCGTCTGTGGATCCGGTTCGTCGGGATCGGTGGTCGCCGCACGACTCGCCGAGAACCCCGACGTCTCGGTGCTGATGCTGGAAGCCGGGGGGAGCGACGACGTGCCCGAGGTGATGGAGCCGATTCGGTGGCCGATGAATCTCGGCAGCGAACGGGACTGGGGTTTCGAGGCGATGCCCAACCCACACCTCAACGGCCGGACGGTTTCCCTGTCGATGGGAAAGGTGCTCGGCGGAGGGTCGAGCATCAACGTCATGGCCTGGTCGCGTGGTCACAAGAGCGACTGGGATTACTTCGCCACCGAGGCCGGTGACAAGTCGTGGAGCTATGAGTCGGTGCTGAACATCTATCGGCGGATCGAGGACTGGAACGGCACCCCCAACCCGGACCATCGCGGAACGGGCGGTCCCGTGTCCGTGCAACCCGCACAAAACCCCTGCCCCCTCGCTCCCGCCGTCGTGGATGCGGCTGTGGCCGTCGGGCTTCCGGCGTTCGACAGCCACAACGGCGCAATGATGGAGGGTGACGGCGGCGCGTCCCTCATCGACCAGCGCATCCGGGACGGTAAACGTCAGTCGGTCTACCGGTCCTACGTGTGGCCCAAACGGGATCATCCGAACCTGACGGTGCTCACCGGTGCGCTGGTCACCAAGTTGAGCCTCGACTCCAACCGCGTCACGGGAGTCGAGTTCTTCCACCGAGGTTCTCCGCACACGGTGGCGGCTGGCTCCGAGGTCGTGCTCTCGCTCGGCGCGATCAACACTCCGAAGCTGCTGATGCAGTCGGGCATCGGCGACGCCGCCGACCTCCAGAAGCTGGGCATCCCGGTGCTCCAGCATCTGCCCGGCGTCGGGGCAAATCACCAGGACCACCCGCGGATCAACTGCGTGTGGGAGAGCCCGGACGCGCTGGCCCCTCAGAACAGCGGCGGCGAGGTGACGTTCTTCTTCAAAAGCAACCCCGCTGTCGCCAGCCCCGATGTCCAGGTCTGTGTCGCGGAGTTTCCGCTCGCCAGCGCCGAGGCCGTGGCCAGGTTCGGCGTGCCGGAGCACGGCTGGACGATGTGCGTCGGCCTGGTGCAACCCAAGAGTCGGGGCCGCGTCCGGCTCACCGGCCCCAACCCCGGCGACCCTGTCGAGATCGAGGCCAACATGCTGGCCCACCCCGCCGACATGACGGCCGCCGTCGCCGCGATCGAATTCTGCCGCCAGATGGCCGACGCGGCACCACTGCGGCCGTTCGTCAACCGCGAAATCATGCCCGGCAACCTGACGGGCGCCGAATTGGAGCACTTCGTCCGCGACGCGACCGAGACGTACTGGCATTCGTCGGGAACGGCGAAGATGGGCCGCGACGAGATGGCGGTCGTCGACGGTGACCTCAAAGTTTATGGGATGGAACGGCTGCGCATCGCCGACGCCTCGATCATGCCTCGCATCGCCACCGGAAACACGATGGCGCCCTGCGTCGTCATCGGTGAACGGGCAACCGAGGTCCTGCGGGCCGAGCACTCGCTGTAGTGGGCCTCGCCGTCTGTTTCCTGCGGGATTACCGGTGGCAGGAAACACAGTTTGGCGGCAGCCGTAAAGACAGTGACAAGCGCCCTCCGCGAGTCTGAACCATGCTCAACAATCAGATCGCACCCCGATACGACTTCATCGTGTGCGGCGCCGGTTCATCGGGCTCGGTGGTCGCACGGCGCCTCGCCGAGAACCCCGACGTCACCGTGCTGCTGGTGGAGGCCGGCGGAACCGACGATGTCCCGGAGGTGATGGACGCCGCCGGATGGCCGGCGAACCTCGGCAGCGAACGCGACTGGGGTTTCGCCGCCGAGCCGAGCCCCCACGTCAACGGGCGAGCGCTCCCGCTGTCGATGGGCAAGGTGCTCGGCGGCGGTTCCAGCATCAATGTCATGGCTTGGGCGCGCGGCCACCAGAACGACTGGGATTTCTTCGCCGCCGAGGCCGACGACAAGGCGTGGAGTTACGAGGCGGTGCTGGACGTCTACCGACGGATCGAGGACTGGCACGGCACACCCGATCCGCGGTATCGCGGCGTCGGGGGCCCCGCCTTCGTTCAGCCCGCGCCCGACCCTCATCCCGTAGCCCTCGCCATCGTCAAAGGTGCCGAGAGCATGGGCATTCCGAGCTACGACAGTAACAACGGCCTCATGATGGAGGGCCCCGGCGGGGTGGCCATTCAGGACATTCGTGCCCGTAACGGGCAGCGCCAGTCCGCATTCCGTGCCTATGTCGCGCCGTACCTCGACCGACCGAACCTTAGTGTGCTGACCGGCGCTCTGGTCACCCGGCTGACGTTCGACGAGAGCCGCGTGACCGGGGTCGAGTTCCGCATCGGCAACACCAACCACCGGGCTCGCGCCGGTTTCGAGGTGATCGTGTCACTCGGCGGGATTCACACCCCCAAGCTGCTGATGCAGTCCGGCATCGGTGACGCCATGGACCTACGCAAGTTCGGTATCCATGTGATGCAGCACCTACCTGGTGTCGGACACAACTACCAGGACCACGCCCTCATTCCGTGCCTGTGGGAGTACTCCGAACCCATGCCGCCCCGCAACAACGGTTCGGAGGTGACATTCTTCTGGAAGAGCGATCCGGGCCTCGATACCCCCGACATCCACGTCTGTGTCATCGAGTTTCCGTTGTCGAACGACAGGACCGGCGCCAACTTTGACATTCCCGACGATGGTATGACGATGTGTGCAGGACTGGCGAAGCCGAAGAGTCGCGGCCGTGTTCGCCTCACCGGCCCTTATCCAAACGACCCTGTCGCCGTCGACGCGAACCTGCTGGCGCATCCCGACGATGTGAAGGCGGCCATTGCCGCGGTGGAACTCTGCCGGGAGGTCGCCGGCTCGGACGCGCTCCGGCCGTTGGTCAAGCGCGCGGTCGCGCCCGGCGATCTGCGCGGCGACGATCTGGAGAATTATGTTCGCGACGCCGCCGAGACCTACTGGCATCAGACCTGCACCGCCAAGATGGGCACCGACCGGATGTCCGTCGTCGACGGCGGCCTGAGCGTGTACGGCGTCGAGGGCCTTCGGATTGCCGACGGCTCGATCATGCCGCGCATCACGACGGGAAACACCATGGCACCGTGCATGGTCATCGGTGAACGCGCGGCCGAGATCATCAAGTCGGTTCATGGCCTCTAGTCCTCCGGTGCGCAACACTGGCAGTGTGACCATCGGGCTGATCTGTGCCATTCCCCAGGAGCTCGACGCTCTGCGCACGGTACTGGCGCACACCCACACCGAGCGGGCGGCGCACACCGAATTCGTCACCGGCACGATAGACGGCCACGATGTCGTGCTGGCCGGCTCCGGAATGGGAAAGGTCAACGCCTCGCTCGTCACCACCTTGCTGGCCGACCGATTCGGTTGCCGCGCAGTCGTTTTCTCGGGTGTCGCCGGCGGACTCGATCCGGCGCTGGCGATCGGCGACATCGTGGTGGCCGATCGGGTGATCCAGCACGACGCAGGGGTGTTGGAAGACGAGCGCGTGCGGGTCTACCAACCCGGGCACGCCCCGATCATCAATCCCACCGATCGACTGGGCTATCCCGCCGACCCCGAACTGCTCGCCTGGGTGAGGGATCGGCTCGACGGAATGGCCGTTCCCGGCCAAATCGTCTACGGCACAGTGCTGTCCGGCGACCAATACCTGAACTGCGGGACGACGCGCGACCGGCTGCGCAACGAACTCGGCGGCCAGGCGATCGAGATGGAAGGTGGCGCGGTCGCGCAGGTGTGTGAAGCATTCGGGATTCCCTGGCTCGTGATCCGCGCGCTGTCTGACCTTGCCGGCGGCGATGCGCTGTTCGACTTCACCACGTTCGTCGACCAGGCCGCCGCAACCTCGGCCATGATTCTGCGGCGCCTGATGCCAGTGCTGTGAGGACTTGTCATGACACCAGATCTGCTGACCGCCGCGCTCGACGCGCACGGCGGAATCGACCGCTGGCAGAAGTTCACGGCATCGACGCGACGATCGTCAGCGGCGGCCTGATGTTCGAACTGAAGGGCAAGCCGCAGGATCCGACACCGCGGCGAATGACCGCTGCACTGCATAACGAGTGGTCGTCGATCCGGCCATTCGGCGTGGACGATCAAAAGACGGACTTCACCCCGCTGCGGGTGGCAATCCTGAAGCTCGACGGCAGCGTGGTCGCGGAGCGGCTGCACCCACGCGATTCGTTCGCCGGACACGAACTGGACACGCCGTGGGATCCGTTGCAGCGGGCCTACTTCAACGGGTATGCGTTATGGACGTACCTGACGAGCCCGTTCCTGCTTGCACTGCCGGGTTTACCGTCGAAGAGCTCGAGCCGCTCGAGGACAATGGGCTGAGGCTGCGCGGCCTGCAGGCGCAGTTCCCGTCCGACGTTCGCCAGCCACAGCACGATCCAGGAGTTCTACTTCGGGCCCGACCTGCTCCTGGCACGACACGACTACCGGGTGGATATCGCAGGCGGTTTCCCGGCGATTCAATATTTTCACTACCGGTAGGCCGACGGCATCCTCGTACCCACCATGCGGCGGGCGTACCGGTGTGGCGAGGACGGCAGGCCCATCCCCGACGAACTCATGGTGTCGATCGACCTGTCCGACCGCCGCTTCTCGTAGAGGTCACTGCGCTTTGAGTGTGACCCTCTGCTTGTCGTGCCGAAGAAAATGACCGACGGCCACCCGGGGCCCGGGTGCGCTGGCGGCCGCCGTGGCGCTGGCCCCGATGGTCTGGGCGTTCGGCAGGCTGCACCGTCATGTGCCGTCGGCCGACACCACGTCCGACCTTGTGGCAAGGTGCTGGGCGTGCGCACAGGGGTGTTCACCGGACTGTTGCAGTTGTGGGATACCTGTTGTTGGTGTTTTTGCCCGGCTAATCGCAGTGACAATGCTCTGCGCATGCGCCGACTGGCGACCACGGTTTGTGGTGGCCGCTGTGGTCTCGCCGTGGCGTCCGGCCGCCGCGCTGACCACTTCTGCCGTACCAATGGCTCGTGGTGGCCGGCATGTTCGTGTATTTCTACGTCGCGCTGGCCGCGATCGCCCGCGTCGCGACGCGAACAGTTCCGCAACCAACGGGCGGAGTGGCACCGCAATCGGGGATCGCCGCGCAGCCCTGCTCACCACTCTCGGTCTGGCCTTGCTGGGAGTCGAAGCTGTCACCACACTGAACGCCGGGTGAATTCGGTGATCCGACCGATGGGCTCTGGCGGTCGCGGTCATCGCGCTGTGCGCGCCGACCGGATGGGTTGCGGTCGCACTCGCGTCGAGCGCGCTCGGCCTCGCCTTCGACGAGTCCCAGATAGTGCTGCTGAACGCCGACTCTATTCGCCGACGTTCCGGCGGCCTTTGGCTGGTGTCCGGGCTCGCTGGCGCTGGGATCCGCCGCCTTGCTCGCGATCACGCTCGCGGCGGTGCGCGTCGCGGCCCGGCTGACGCAGCAGATAACTCACCGGCAACATATCGGCGCCGTCACCATTGGTCGCCGCATCGGTGATGTCCCTGCTCGTCCTCGCCGTGACCCAGAATTGGGCCGGAACCGGCTCGAAGCTTCTTTGTAGCGCCGCTGTTGCTGCTGGCGGTGTATATGGCTGTCGCCGAGGCAAACTCGCGATTACCGGGATCGGGCGAAGCGGCCATGGTGGTGGGAGTCCTCATGCCGCGCTAACCGTGCTCATCGTGCTGATCCTGTTCAGTACTACGAATTCGACGCCATATCGCTCTGGTCCCTCGCCCTCGCCGGAGCCACGGGGGCCGTCGCCGCGTTAACGGCGTTCAGACTGTCTGGCGCGCGCAATCCGGCCCGCTGACCTGAACGACGCGACGCAGCCGAGGGCCGCCAGCACGGCGAACGCGGCGAACAACCAGCGCGCCGCAGCCGCGTCTCCGCGATCGGTCATGTTGACCACGATCGCCGGCCAGCCCGGCGCCGAAGGCCCCGAAGATCAACTGCACGGTGTTGATCGCCGCGGCCGCCCGACCGCCCTCGCCGGGGTCGTCGACGCAGCCCATCGCCCACGCCGAGAGGTGCGGCCACGCCATGCCGACCCCGATGCCGGTGATCATCAACGCCACCACCCAGATCACGATCAGCCCGCCCGACGCATCCTCGACTGACTGACCGCCGCCAGCGCCAGGCCGTCGCCATCACCAGCGGTGCGACGGCGACGATCCGCACGATCACCCGCGGTCTGGTCACCGATGCGCTCGCGATCTCGCTGATCGTCCACCCGATGGCGAGCGCCACCCCGAGAAAGCCGGCGGCGACGGGCACCAGATGGGCGAGCCGCTGTCCGAACAGCGGCACGTACATGTCGACCATGGTGGCGGCCATCAGCATGCCGAGGGTGAGATAGATCCACTTGAGCGGGCCCGGCCGAAAGGCCGTGGGAGGCAACACGGCCGCCGCCGTCCGACGATCGACCGACAAGGAACAATGCGACCAGACCGGCACCCGCCGCGAGCAGGAGCGCCGTCCACGCCACGTTGCGCGGGATGCCGGCGACGCTGACCACCAACGCCGCCGAGCCGAGCAGCAGCAGCGACCACACGGGGATCCGGTCCCGCACCGCCGCGGCCGTCGCGCGGCGCGGGCAGGTAGCGCGAACGGGCACCAGCACCGCGATGGCCGCGGCCAGGGCGACGAGCACACCGAATGCCCAACGCCACGAACCGAATTGCGCGAACAGGCCGCCGGCCGCCGGACCGAGCAGCGTGCCGACTCCCCACATCGCCGAGACGAGCGCGGACGCCTTGGTCCACAAGGACTGCGGCAGCGCGGAATTGATGACCGCATAGCCAAGCCCGGCGAGCAGTCCGCCGGCGGCGCCCTGAACGACGCGGCCCACCAACAGGAACTCCATCGTGGGGGCCATCGCGCAGAGCAGGCTACCCAGACCGAACACGCCGAGCCCCGACAGGTAGGCCCACCGCGGCCCCATCCGCGCCAAGCGTGGCGCTCACGGTGGTCGCCGCCGCCACCGAGGCGACCAGATACACCGTCGTCACCCACGCGTACAGGCGCTGACCGCCGATTTCGGCGACGGCGCTGGGCAGCAGGCTGATGGTCAGGAACTCGTTGGTCGCGTACAGCGCGACGCCGCCGGCCAGCACGGTGGACGCACCGAGGTTCTTGGGACCGAGCAGTTCCCGCCACCTGCCGCGCGCCACCGCGCCGATCTGCGTCACGGCGACCACGCTATGAGCTCAACCACACTTGAGATCAAGCGTTTGCCGCAATGACGTTATTTCAGGCCCGCGGCGTCCATGCCGCGGAGTTCCTTCTTCAGGTCGGCGATCTCGTCGCGGATCCGGGCCGCGAAGCTCGAACTGCAGGTCCCGCGCGGCGGCCATCATCTGTTCGGTCAGGTCCTTGATCAGGTCGGCGAGCTCGGCCCGCGGCATGTTCGTGGTGTCGCGGCCCTCGATGCATGCCCGCGCTGACGGCCCGGCCCGGCTCACCCTGCGCACGGCGGCCGCGCGATGCGTTGCGGCCCGATCCGCCGACTTCGACGTCTCGGTGTCGTCGGCCTCGCGGTACACCTGGTCGAGGATGTCGGCGATCTTCTTGCGCAGCGGCTGTCGGGTCGATGCCGTGCTCCTCGTTGTAGGCGACCTGCTTGGCCCGGCGACGATCGGTCTCGTCGATGGCCTCGCGCATCGAGTCGGTGATCTTGTCGGCGTACATGTGCACCTCACCCGACACGTTGCGGGCCGCGCGGCCGATGGTCTGGATCAGGCTGCGCGGTGACCGAAGAAAGCCCTCCTTGTCGGCGTCGAGGATCGACACCAGCGACACCTCCGGCAGGTCGAGACCCTCACGCAGCAGGTTGATGCCGACCAGCACGTCGTAGTCCCCCAGCCGCAGCTGCCGCAGGAGCTCGACCCGGCGCAGCGTGTCGACCTCGGAATGCAGGTACCGCACCCGGATGCCGATCTCCAGCAGGTAGTCCGTGAGGTCCTCGGCCATCTTCTTGGTCAGCGTCGTGACCAGCACCCGCTCGTCGCGTTCGGTGCGTTTCCGGATCTCTCCGATCAGGTCGTCGATCTGGCCCTTGGTCGGCTTGACGACCACCTGGGGGTCGACCAGGCCGGTCGGGCGGATGACCTGCTCGACGAACTCACCGCTGGACTGGCTGAGCTCGTACGGGCCGGGCGTCGCCGACAGGTACACCGTCTGCCCGATCCGGTCGGCGAACTCCTCCCACGTCAGCGGCCGGTTGTCGACGGCCGACGGCAGCCGGAACCCAAAGTCAACCAGGTTGCGCTTGCGGGACATGTCGCCCTCGTACATGCCGCCGATCTGCGGCACGGTCACGTGCGACTCGTCGATGACCAGCAGGAAGTCCTCGGGGAAGTAGTCGAGCAGCGTCGCAGGTGCCGACCCGGCGGGCCGGGCGTCGATGTGCCGTGAGTAGTTCTCGATGCCTGAGCAGAAGCCGACCTGGCGCATCATCTCGACGTCGTAGTTGGTGCGCATGCGGAGCCGCTGCGCCTCGAGCAGCTTGCCCTGCCCTTCCAGTTCGGCCAGCCGCTCCTCGAGTTCGGTCTCGATGGTCGAGATGGCATGCGCCATCCGTTCCGGGCCGGCCACGTAGTGCGTCGCCGGGAACACCCGAAGCGAGTCGACCTTGCGCACCACGTCGCCGGTCAGCGGATGCATGTAATAGAGGGCCTCGATCTCGTCGCCGAAGTACTCGATCCGCACGGCGAGTTCCTCATACGACGGGATGATCTCGACCGTGTCGCCGCGCACCCGGAACGAGCCACGGGTGAAGGCCATGTCGTTGCGGGTGTACTGCACGTCGACCAGCAGGCGCAGCAGTCCGTCCCGCGGCACCTCGTCACCGACGTTGAGCTCCACCGACCGGTCCAGGTAGGACTGCGGTGTGCCGAGGCCGTAGATGCAGGACACCGACGCCACCACGACCACATCGCGGCGCGACAACAGGCTCGACGTCGCGGAGTGCCTCAGCCGCTCCACATCGTCGTTGATCGAGCTGTCCTTCTCGATGTAGGTGTCGGTCTGCGCGATGTACGCCTCGGGCTGGTAGTAGTCGTAGTACGAGACGAAGTACTCAACCGCGTTGTGCGGCAACATCTCCCGCAGCTCATTGGCGAGCTGGGCAGCCAGCGTCTTGTTCGGCGCCATCACCAGTGTCGGCCGTTGCAGCCGCTCGATCAGCCATGCCGTGGTGGCCGACTTGCCGGTACCGGTCGCTCCCAGCAACACGATGTCGCGCTCCCCCGAATGAATCCGCCGCTCGAGCTCTTCGATGGCGGCCGGCTGGTCGCCTGCGGGGTCATACTCGCTGACCACCTCGAAGCGCCCGCCCGCCCTGACGATGTCATCGACGGCGCGGTACTCCGAATGCGCGAGTACGGGGTGTTCGGTAGCAAAAGCCATGTTCACCAGGGTAGAACCTGGCACCGACATCATCGATTCCCCACACTATTCTTGACCGCATCCACGCTCCCAAGAACGAGACGTTCGACCTGGTCGGCCGGACCAATACCGACCCGAAGGGCATCGTGCGGGCCGTCGACGTCTACACCGTCGAACCGTGGGGCCTCTACATGGCGCGGCCGACGCCCGGGCGGGCCCAGTTCCACTACCTGGAGTCCTGGCTGCTGCCGTCGCTGGGACTACGGGCGACGGTGTTTCACTTCAATCCCGGCCACGAGCTCGACCAGGACTACTACCTCGACATCGGCCGGTACACGCCCGGCGCGACGGCGTGGCATTCCGAGGACCATTACCTGGACCTGGTCGTTCGGACCGGCGCCGGGGTGGAGCTGCTCGACGTCGACGAACTGCTGACCGCCGTCCGGCACGGCCTGCTGACCGCCGAGACGGGCGAGCGGGCTGTGCAGACGTCGGTGACCACGATCGATGGGCTGTCCAGGCACGACTACGACCTCGACCGGTGGCTGGCCGGGCTCGGCATGACGCTGACCTGGCGCGGGGCATAGACGCGCCAGGTCGCGGGTATGCCCCGGACATGACGCTGCGCAGGTATCGCGAGAAAAGGCCGGCCGGGCGCAGCCCGGAGCCCCGGGGACGGCAACGAACGGGTCAGCGCCGCAGACCGTCGGAAGGCCCGCGCTTCGTGGTCCAGCATCACGAAGCGAGCAGCGACCATTACGACTTCCGGCTCGAAATCGACGGCGTGCTCGCGTCGTGGGCGGTGCCCAAGGGGCCGTCCATCAATCCGAAGGACAAGCGGATGGCGCGCCGGACCGAGGACCATCCGATGGAGTACGAGGAGTTCGAGGGAATCATCCCGAAAGGCGAATACGGCGCGGGCCGCGTCATCGTCTGGGACCGGGGCACGTATACCAACGAGGGCGACGACGAGCCGGCCGAGGGGCTCCAGCGCGGACATCTGTCGTTTCGGCTGGACGGTGAGAAGTTGCAGGGCGGCTTCGCGCTCACCCGCTTCCGCACCGGCAAGGACGAGGCCTGGCTGTTGGTGAAGAAATCCGACGATGACGCCGACGGTCGCCGCAAACCCGTACGCAGTCAACCGGAATCGGTGCTCTCCGGGCGCACGCTCGACGAACTCTCGTGACCGGTCCGGTGCCCGACTGGCACTCCCCCACTCTGGCCACCCTGACCGATGAGCGGTTCTCCGACCCCGGCTGGATCTACGAGCGCAAGCTCGACGGGGTGCGCTGCCTGGCGTTCCGCGACGGTCGACGGGTACGGCTGCTGTCGCGCAACCGCCAG
Source organism: uncultured Actinomycetota bacterium (assembly GCA_963699655.1). Lineage (GTDB taxonomy): Bacteria > Actinomycetota > Actinomycetes > Mycobacteriales > Mycobacteriaceae > Mycobacterium. The sequence goes on along the minus strand of CAVOUV010000019.1, from coordinate 450,599 downwards.
TCCCTCAACGGAACGTATCCCGAAGTGGTCGATGCGCTCGCCGCACAGAAGAGCTCGAACTTCGTCGTCGACGGCGAGATCGTCGCATTCAAGGGCCGGCGCACCAGCTTTGCGCGCCTGCAGGGGCGGCTGGGCATCACCGATCCCGACGAGGCTCGCGAATCGGGCGTCCCCGTCTTCTATTACCTGTTCGACATCATGCACCTCGACGGCAAAGCCACGGTCGACGTTCCGTTGCTTTCGCGTAAACGGCTGTTGCGTAAAACCTTTCAGTTCGATGATCCGCTGCGCTACACGACCCACCGGGTCAAAGACGGCGAGGCCGCCTTCGAGGCGGCCTGCAAACGTGGCGATGAGGGGGTGATCGCCAAACTGGCGGACGCCGCGTACGAGGGCCGGCGCTCGCGGAACTGGCTGAAATTCAAATGCAGCCGCGACCAGGAGTTCATCATCGTCGGCTACACCGCCCCGAAGGGCAGCAGGGTCGGACTCGGCGCACTCCTCCTCGGCTATCACGACGGCGACGAAATGACCTACGCGGGCAAGGTCGGCACGGGCTTCGACACCGCGACTCTGCGCAGCCTGCACAAACGGTTGTCCAGCACCGAACAGAACACTCCGCCGGTCGCCCAGACCAAAGTGCCTGGCGCGCACTGGGTTCGTCCGACGTCGGTGGCGCAGGTGGCGTTCAGCGAATGGACCCGTGACGGCAAGCTGCGCCACCCGCGCTACCTCGGGCTGCGCACCGACAAGAGCCCCGACGAAGTGGTGAGGGAGACGCGCTGATGCCCGCGACCGTCGAGATCACACATCCCGACCGGGTGATGTTCCCGGCCGACGGAATCACCAAGGCCGATCTGGTGGACTACTACACGCAGATCGGCGAGGTGATGGTGCCGCACCTGAAGCGCCGCCCGCTGACGCTGTGGCGCTACCCCCGGGGCATCGACCAGAAGGGGTTCGTCCAGCAGGACTTCTCGGATTCGCTTCCCGACTGGATGGGCCGCGTGCAGGTCGACAAGGACGACGGCACCGTCGTCCACCCGACGGCGGACCGCCGGGACGCCCTGCGATGGCTCGCCAACCAGAACTGCGTCACCGTGCACGCATGGCTGTCCCGGCGCGACCGACTGCACACACCGGACCGCATCATCTTCGACCTCGACCCGTCCGGCAGCGACTTCGCGGTGGTGAAGGCGACGGCGCGCTCGGTGGCCGCGGTGCTCGACGACCTTGGCCTGGTGACGTACGTCCAGACCACCGGCTCCCGCGGTCTCCACGTCGTGACTCCGATCAAGGAGGACAGCGATTTCGACACCGTGCGGCAGTTCGCCCGCGACGTCGCCGATGTGGTGGCCGCCGACGACCCGGACCATCGCACGGTCGAGATGCGCAAGGCAAAGCGCGGCGACCGGGTGTATCTGGACGTCATGCGGAACGCCTACGCGCAGACCGCGGTTGCGCCCTACGCCGTGCGGGCGCGGCGCGGTGCACCGGTGGCCACCCCGCTCGTGTGGGACGAACTGGGCCGCCGCGGCCTGCGCGCCGACCTGTTCACCATCCGCGACGTGCCTGAAAGGATCGCCGAACGCGGCGACCCGTGGGCCGACATGGCCCGGCGTGCCCGCTCACTGACCGGTCCTTCCGAACGGCTGGCCAAGATCCGTGCCTGAGCTGCCCGACGTCGAGGGATTTCGCCGCGAGCTGGCTCGGACGCTGCCGGGGCGCCGCGTCCGCAGGGTCGACGTCCTCGACGCGGGGGTGCTGCGCAACACGACAGCGCAAAGACTGGCACGCAAGCTCGCCGACCACCGCTTCGGCGATCCGAGGCGGCACGGAAAGTGGCTCATCCTGCCGACCGATGGGCCCACGCTGCTGGTCCACTGCGGCATGACGGGCCACCCGTACTACTCGGCCAATGGCGACAGCGACCGCCACGACCGACTCGTGCTCGCCCTCGACAGCGGCGAATTCCACTACGCCGACCTGCGGAAGCTACGCGGCGTCTGGCTGGCGGACGACGACGAGGCGGTAGACGCCGTAGTGGGCGAACAGGGCCAGGACGCCCTCGACATAGATCTGCGGACACTGCGCCGCGCGCTGGATGACCGCCGTGGTTCGCTCAAGCCCACCCTGATGGATCAATCGGTGATCTCGGGGCTTGGCAACCTGCTCACCGACGAGATCTGTTGGCGGGCCCGCCTTCACCCCGCGCGGCGCCTACCGGACCTCGACGAGGGAGATGTGCGCCGGCTCCACAACGCCATGAAGCGTGTGTTGCGCACCGCGGTGCGGCACGCCCGCGTGCCGGGGCTGCCGCGCTGGCTGACCCGGGTGAGAGACGATCCGGACCCCAGCTGCCCACGATGCGGCACACGGTTGAGACGTAGCCGGATCGGCGGCCGGACGTCCGTTTGGTGCCCGCACTGCCAACCGCTGTGAGGAGGCAGTACCGGTAACGATCGAGTGCATCACCTCGATGACCTTGATGATGGAAATACCTGCAGGCGGCCGTGGATGTGCGTTTCACCAGGTGAGGGTTGTAATGTCGGCTGTCATGAGCTGCATCAAGCGCGGTTGGCCGGTGATCGCGGCGGTTGCGCTGGTCGTGGCCGGTGCGCAGGTCATTCCGGCCACTGCGCTCGCCGAGCCGGACCCCGGCCCGCAGACCGATGTCACACCGGCGCCCGGGGACGACGGGTTGCTGCACAACATCACCTACCGGGCCCGTGCAGACGGCACGTCGCGCGGAGCAGTGGTGGCTTACAAGATCGACGACCAGAACGTCAACAGCGATCAGCCGACGCTGCTGCCGGGCAGCACGTTCGAGGTCAACACGGTGCTGGCCAACCCGAAGCTGGCGGGGATGGAGGTCTCCATCCAATGGCCGTACGGATCGAACCTGCACTGCGAGATCCTGGTCGATGACCAGATCGTCGCGCAGGCCGATCAGTTCATCGCGCCGAGACTGTTCCACGTCAAGGACGACCCCCTGTACGGCACACTGCAGTGCGGCGCTCCCCTGGACGCTCCTGTTGCCGGCGAAACCCCGCCGGTCGCGCCGCCTGTCGACGCGCCACCGGCGGCGTAGCGGTCAGGGCCGCCAGTTGGTGGCGTCCGCCCACTCCCACGCACGCGGGTAGGCATCAAGGAACCACGGCTCCTTGGCGTCGCCATAATGCGGCGACTGCAGCGCTTCCCGTTTAGCCGCCACATAGGCATGCTGCTCTGCGGGGTTGGCCCGTAACCAGTCGCGGAACAAGAGTGCGAACTGCTGGTTGGGCCAGCCGTCCACCCGGAGGTGGATGTTGGCCGGCCGGCCGGGGTCGGCGGCTCCGTGAACTCGCTTACGCCACAACGCCGCATCGTCGGTGTGGTCGAATTCGGGCACGGTGCTGCGCGCGCCGGGTTTCGCGAAATCGGTCTCGATGTGCGCGTGCCGCGGGTAGCCCACCTCCGCCAGCGCATCGCCGATCTCGTCGGCGGCCTCCAATGAAGACACAGTCACCTGGATGTCGATCACGTCCTTGGCGTCCAGGCCGGGCACCGCCGTCGATCCGATGTGGTCTATCCGCACGGTCTTCGCACCGCAGGCCATGTGAATGCGCGCAATGATCCGCCCGGCATTGTCGGGCCAGCGCGGTTGGTAGGGGACAATTTTCGGCTCGGGCCGCACCGCCTGTCTCGCGCGAAGGTTGTGCGCGAGCGGCAGCACGCGGTTGTACCAGAGATCGCGGGCCTTCTCGACGAGCTCTGCCTCTGAACCCGAATTGTCCAGCAGCACATCGGCGATCGCGCGGCGCTGCTCCTCGGATGCCTGCGCCTTGATGCGCGCCCGGGCGTCGGCTTCGTCCATCCCGCGCCTGATGAGCCGTTCGACCCGAGTCTGCTCGTCGGCGTGGACGACCACGACGAGCGGGAAGGCCGGTGCCATTCCGGTCTCGACGAGCAGCGGGATGTCCTCCACCACCACCGCATCGCCGGACACCGCCTCGATGATTTCCATGCGGCGCTTGCCGACCAGCGGATGGACGATCCCATTGAGCTTGGCGCGCTGCTCGTCGTCGACGAACGCCTTGGCGGCCAGTACCGGACGGTTCAGCGACCCGTCCGGCAGCAGGATGTCCCCACCGAAGGTCTCAACGAGCTGCGCCAACCCCTCAGTGCCCCGTTCGACGACTTCACGCGCGATCACGTCGCCATCGACGATGATGCCGCCACACTCACTGAATGTGGCGGACACCGTCGACTTACCCGCGCCGATACCGCCGGTCAGACCGATCCGCACCATCCGCAGGCGTTACTGAGACTAAGCGCTGCCGGCGAGCTTCTCCCGCAGCGCGGCAAGCTGAGCATCGCTGGCCAGCGACCCACCCGCAGCGGGCTCATCCGACCTCGAGGTGCCGTTGGAGGAGGTGGCCGACTCGGCGACAGCTGCCGCTTCGGCGGCGGCGAACTTCTCCATCTGCGCGGTGTGCATCTTGTGCCGGCGCTCGGCCTCCGCGTAACGGGCCTCCCACTCGTCACGCTGCTTCTCGAAGCCCTCGAGCCACTCGTTCGTCTCGGAGTCGAAACCCTCCGGGAAGATGTAGTTGCCCTGCTCGTCGTAGCTGTCGGCCATGCCGTACTTCGAGGGGTCGAACTCCTCGGTGTAGTCCTCGTTGGCCTGCTTGAGGCTCAGCGAGATGCGGCGACGCTCCAGGTCGATGTCGATGACCTTGACCATCGCGTCGTCGCCGACCTGAACCACCTGGTCGGGTACCTCGACGTGGCGCTCGGACAGCTCGGAGATGTGCACCAGACCCTCGATGCCCTCTTCGACGCGGACGAAAGCACCGAACGGCACCAGCTTGGTGACCTTACCCGGCACGATCTGGCCGATCGCGTGGGTGCGAGCGAAGTGGCGCCACGGATCTTCCTGAGTGGCCTTGAGCGACAACGAAACCCGCTCGCGGTCCATGTCGACGTCGAGGACCTCGACGGTGACCTCGTCGCCCACCTGGACGACCTCGGACGGGTGATCGATGTGCTTCCAGGACAGCTCGGACACGTGCACCAGGCCGTCGACGCCGCCGAGATCCACGAACGCGCCGAAGTTGACGATCGAGGACACCACACCCTTGCGGATGGCGCCCTTCTGCAGCTGGTTGAGGAACTCGCTGCGCACCTCGGACTGGGTCTGCTCCAGCCAGGCGCGACGCGAGAGCACCACGTTGTTGCGGTTCTTGTCGAGCTCGATGATCTTGGCCTCGATCTCCTTGCCGATGTACGGCTGCAGATCGCGGACACGACGCATCTCGACCAGCGACGCGGGCAGGAAGCCGCGCAGGCCGATGTCGAGGATCAGGCCGCCCTTGACGACCTCGATGACGGTGCCCTTGACGGCCTCGTCCTTCTCTTTGAGCTCTTCGATGGTGCCCCAGGCGCGCTCGTACTGTGCGCGCTTCTTGGACAGGATCAGGCGGCCTTCCTTGTCCTCCTTGGTGAGGACCAGGGCTTCGACCTCATCGCCGACGGAAACGACCTCATTGGGGTCGACGTCGTGCTTGATGGAGAGCTCACGGGAAGGGATGACGCCTTCGGTCTTGTAACCGATGTCGAGCAGGACTTCGTCACGGTCAACCTTGACGATCGTCCCTTCGACGATGTCGCCATCGTTGAAGTATTTGATGGTTTTGTCGATGGCGGCGAGAAAATCCTCGGCCGAGCCGATGTCGTTAAGGGCTACTTGCGGCGAGGTGACGGAGGGGCTTGGCATGTGGTGGGTTGCTCCGGACAGGTTTGGTCGTAGGGACTGGGACTCTTGTTATTGGTGTGGCCCGCGATGATGCACAGACGGGTACGTGTCGAGGTTACTCGACTGTGCACATGCTGGACAAACTCGGTCCACGCGGCGGTTAACCTGCTCTCGTGTCATACCCCGGCCGGCCACCGCAACCGCGACCGTTGAGCCCGCCCTTTCAGCGCCGAATCCGCAAGGTTGGGGCACCGCTGGCGGTGATCATCCTGCTGGGCACGGTCGCCGGGGTGATGGTCATCCTGCTCACCGCGATCAACCCGATCGGCACGTCCGTCGGATTCGTGCTGTCCAGCGTGGCGATGACGGTCGTCGTGCTGGCTTACGTGTGGCTGGACCGATGGGAGCCGGAGCCGCCGCGGCTGCTGGTGCTGGCGTTTCTCTGGGGTGCGTCGGTGGCCGTCGTCGTGTCGGCGATTCTGCAACTCACCCTGGAGGCCTGGATCAACCCCGGGGCCGAGACTACCGTCAGCGCATTCTCGGTCGTGGCCGCCGCGCCCCTGACCGAAGAGGCCGCCAAGGGCCTGTTTCTGCTGCTCATGATGACCGGCCTCCGCCGCAACGAGCTCAACTCGCTGACGGACTGCCTGGTGTACGCGGGCCTGGCCGGGGCGGGTTTCGCCTGGCTGGAGGACATTCTGTACATCGGGGGCGGCCAAACGGTCGGCGATTCGCTCGTCACCGCCGCGATGCGCCTCATCATGGCGCCGTTCGCGCATTCCCTGTTCACCACGATGACCGGCATCGGCGTGTATTTCGCGCTGCAGCGGCGAAGCGTTGCCGCCAAGGCCGGCTGCATTCTGCTCGGCTATCTGGCCGCGGTGTTCATGCACGGGTTGTGGAACGGCTCGTCACTGCTGAGCATCGAGGCCTACTTCCTCACGTACATCTTCTGGATGGTGCCGATCTTCGGTCTGGTGATCTGGCTGGGCGTCGCGAGCCGGCGCAGGGAACAGCGGATCGTGGCCGAGAAGCTGCCCGGAATGGTGTCCGCCGGCCTGGTCACCCCGGGCGAGGCGACCTGGCTGGGTTCGATCCGCGCCCGCAAGCAAGCGATCGCGGCCGCACGGGGGTTCGGGGGGAAGGCCGCCGCGAAGCCGGTCACGAACTTCGCCGCCCAGGTGGTCGAGCTGGCGTTCGTGCGGGACCGGATCGACCGTGGCTTCGGCGATGAGCGGGTGTTCGCATTGCAGACCGAGGAGGCATACGCGGTGTACGCGGCCCGAGGTGCCGCACCTGCACTGCAGACTCTGGCCGGCTATCGGGCGCCGCAGACACGCCGCTAGCGCCGGGTCGCGGTGAGGTAGTCGATCGCTCCATGAAACTGTGTGCTCGTGTCCAGGCAGTGGGTCCTTACTTCGGCAGCGGCAAGTAGGTCGGTGATCGTCTGGCCATTGACGAACCAGCCGTGGCTGGCCAGGTAGTTTTCGGCGTCGCTGCGGTCGTGCGGGTAGGTGAGGTTTCCGAAGTCGACGTCGAAGCCATTCTGCTTCCACGTACGTGCCACGTCCCCGATCAGCGACCCTATCGACGGGGAATCGGCCCTCAAATGGTCGGCGGCGAGCCGACTTCCGGGCGCGCTCAACTCAGTCATCTGCCCGAGCAGGCGCTCCTGCGCGTCACCGGGGAGATAACCGATCATCAATCCCTCGGCAATCCATGCGGTGGGTCGGGTCGGGTCGAAACCCGCGGCGCGTAACCCCATGGGCCAGTCGTGTCGGAGATCGACTCCGACTGTGCGTAATTCAGCGCCCGGTGTGGCACCCACGCATGACAGCGTGGCTGTCTTGAACTCGATCACCGCGGGCTGGTCGAGCTCGTAGACGACGGTGCCTTCCGGCCATTCCAGGCGGTAGGCCCTGGAATCCAACCCCGAGCCGACGATCACGACCTGCCGGGCGGATCCCGCCATCACCCGGGTCACGAAGTCATCGAAGAACCGCGTCCGCACGGCGAAGAACTCCGGAAGGCACCCCGGCCCGACGTCTTCGTACTCCAATGAACCGCTAGCGAGGCGAGCGAAGAGGTCCACCCCGGCAGCGCGCACCAGGACTTCGGCGTACGGATCGTCGATGAGTGGATTCGGCCGTCTGGTTGCTGCCGCCCTCGCCGCTGCCGCCATCGAGGCGGCGGCCCCCACACTGCTGGCCAGGTCCCAAATGTCGCTTTCGCTACGCGTCATACTTCCAGCCTGGCCGTGGCCAAGCGAAGATGCGTTCACGAGAAAACGGCGAATTGACACCAGCTTTCAGTCGGGTGTCCAGTTAGGACAACAGCTGCCTGCGGTAGGCGGTCGGTGTCACGCCCAGACGTCTGCGCACGACCGTCGCGAGGTGCTGAGAGTTGGCGAATCCGCACCGGTACGCGATATCGCCGATGTTGATGGACGCATCCCCGAGAAGCTCACACGCGCGCTCGAACCGGCGTCGCATCAAGTAGCGATGGGGCGGCTCCCCCGTCCCGTCGCGGAACAGAGTTGTCAGGTGAGTGACCGAGACACCCACCTCCGCGGCCACTTCGTGCAGACCGACGTCTTCGGCGAGGTGCGCTTCGAGATAGTCGATAGCCCGCCCGAGACGCCAATCTCGTGAATTCCGTCCGTCTTTCGTGGCGAAGGCAACCGATCCCGAAATGTTCGAATGGTTGCGCAGCAGGCGTATCGCCAGAGCGTGGCCGAGTGCGTCGAGCATCAAGCGCGCGCAGTGATCCGGGTTCGCCATCTCGAGCATGATCTGTCGGCAGATCGCCTCGATGCCGGGGGCGGGCGCACACATCGGATCGATCAGCGCGATGTGACCGGGCACGGGGACGGCGGCGCTCTCGAGCGCCGCCCGCTCGACCATCGCGTGAGGAAGGTACACATGCAGAACGGAGAATCTTTTCGATGAAGTGAAGACGCCACGTGGTTGCTCGCCCGCTCGAACCAGGTTCGGATGGAAAGTCTTGTGGCGACAACTCCACTTCTGACGTCCGTCGCCGAAGTACGTGTGGTGATACTCACTGGCCACGGGCATCGAGATGATGTTCGTCTCGGTGGCACCATCCTCCAACTCGTACGTCCTGCCTGGCTCGAACCGCCAGATGGCCGCGGAGATGGATTCAGCCTGCGAGGTCATGTGCGCGTCCGGGACGATGCCCAATCTGTGCGCGATGCTGGAGGGAAGCGAAACGGTGCTCACGGACCACGAAACGCCGCTAGTGCGCCGCGGAGTCCCAGCTACGGCCGAAGCCGACCGAAACCTCCAGCGGCACGTCCAACGAGTACGCGCCGCCCATCTCGTCGCGGACGAGCTCCTCCAAGGCGTCCCGCTCGCCATCGGCGACTTCGAACAGCAGTTCGTCATGCACCTGCAGCAGCATGCGCGACTTCAGCCCAGCATCCTTCAGCGCCTTGTCGACGTTGATCATGGCCACCTTGATGATGTCGGCGGCGCTGCCCTGAATCGGCGCGTTCAGCGCGGCCCGCTCGGCGGCCTCCCGGACGTTGCGGTTGCTGCTGTCCAGTTCGGGCAGATAACGCCGCCTGCCGAACACCGTCGACGTGTAGCCGTCCTTGCGGGCCTGGTCGACCACTTCGTGCAGATAGTCGCGCACTCCGCCGAACCGGTTGAAGTACTGCTCCATCTGCACCTTGGCTTCCTCGGTGGAGATCTTCAGCTGAGCGGCCAGACCGTAGGCGGATAGCCCGTAGGCCAGTCCGTACGACATCGCCTTGACCCGTCGCCGCAATTCGGCGGTGACCTCGTCAATCGGCACGGAGAACGCCCGCGATGCGACGAACGAGTGCAGGTCCTCTCCGGTGTTGAAGGCCTCGATCAGGCCGTCGTCTCTCGAGAGATGCGCCATGATCCGCATCTCGATCTGGCTGTAGTCCGCCGTCATCAGCTCGGCAAAATCGCCCTGGCGACCCTTGCCGACGACGAACGCGTCGCGGATCCGGCGGCCCGCGTCGGTGCGGATCGGGATGTTCTGCAGGTTCGGCTCCGTCGACGACAACCGGCCGGTGGCGGCGATGGTCTGGTTGAAGGTGGTGTGAATCCGGCCGTCGGAGGCCACCGAGTTCAGCAGGCCGTCGACGGTGACCTTGAGCCGGGTCGCGTCGCGGTGGGCCAGTAGATGCTGCAGGAACGGATGCCCGGTCTTGTCGAACAGCGACTGCAGCGCGTCGGCGTCGGTGGTGTAGCCGGTCTTGGTGCGCTTGGTCTTCGGCATCTCCAGCTCGTCGAACAGTACGACCTGCAGCTGTTTGGGCGAACCGAGGTTGATCTGCTTGCCGATCACCGCGTACGCGGCCTCCGCAGCGTCGCGGATCTGGTCGGCGAACTCGCTCTGCAGCTCGGACAGCTGGCCGAGGTCGACGGCGATCCCCGCGGTCTCCATTTGGGCCAGCGCGCGCTGCACCGGCAGCTCCATGTTGCCCAGCAGCTCGGAGGAGTCGATCCGCGCCAGCTCCTCGTCGAGCGCAGTCGCCAGATCGGTCACCGCGCTCGCACGCAGGAGCAAGGTCTGCACCGCCTGGTCGTCCACCCCCTCGCTGTCATCGAGCAGCGAAAGCTGTTGCTGCTCAGGGTTGTCCGCGCGCAGTTCGCGTTTCAGGTACCGCAGCGAGAGATCGTCGAGCGCAAAGCTGCGTTGTCCGGGACGCACCAGGTAAGCGGCCAGCGCGGTATCCGACGTGACGCCGACCAGTCTCCAGCCGCGACCCTCGAGGTCGTGCATGGCGAGTTTGGCCTCGTGCAGCGCCTTCGGTTGCCCCGGGTCGGCCAGCCAGGCTGCCAGCGCGGCCTCGTCGTCGGGATGAAGGCTCGTGGTGTCGAGGTACCGGCCGTCGCCGTCGGCGGCGACGATGGCCAGTGCGGTGGCGTCGGCGTCGAACGCCAGATGGGTGCCTACGACGGCGAGCCCGAACCGGTCACCCGCGCTGTGCGCAGTGAGCCAGCCGGCGAGTTCACCGGCCTCGAGGGCGCCGCCCTGCACGTCGAAGCCCTGGTCGACCTCGGGATCAGCCGAGGCCAGCGTGTCGAACAGCCGGTCGCGCAGCACGCGGAACTCGAGGTCGTCGAAGAGCCGGTGGATGTGGTCGCGGTCCCACGGCTGCATCCGCAGGGTATCGGGTGTCTGCGCCAGTGGCACATCCTTGACCAGATCGGTCAGTTCCCGGTTCAGCACCACGCTCGACAGATTGGCCCGCAGCGCGTCGCCGACCTTGCCCTTCACGGTGTCCACGCCGTCGACGAGTGCCTGCAGCGATCCGTACTCGGCAATCCACTTGGTCGCCGTCTTCTCCCCCACTCCGGGAATACCGGGCAGGTTGTCGCTGGGGTCGCCGCGCAGGGCTGCGAAGTCGGGGTACTGCGTGGGCGTCAGACCGTACTTCTCCACGACCGCGTCCGGGGTGAACCGGGTCAGCTCGCTCACCCCTTTGCGCGGATAGAGCACCGTGACGTCCTCACTGACCAGCTGGAGCGAATCACGGTCGCCGGTGACGACGAGCACCCGATAGCCCTCGTTCTCGGCCTGTGTGGCCAGCGTGGCGATGACGTCGTCGGCCTCGAACCCCGCCTCGGCGAGCACGGTGATGCCCAGTGCTCCCAGCACCTCCTTGGTGATGTCGATCTGACCGCGGAACTCGTCCGGTGTCGCTGACCGGCCGGCCTTGTATTCCGGGTATTTCTCCAGCCGGAACGTCTGACGTGAGACATCGAACGCAGCGGCGATGTGGGTGGGCTGTTCGTCGCGCAGGAGGTTGATCAGCATCGCGGTGAATCCGTAGACCGCATTCGTGGTCAGGCCGCCCTGGGTCTTGAAGTTCTCCGCCGGCAGTGCGTAGAAGGCCCGGAACGCCAGCGAATTGCCGTCCAGCAGCATCAATGTCGGCTTCTCGGTCGCCTTCTCGGCCGTTGCGCTTGCGGTCACGGCCCTACTCTATGCACGTGCGCCGACACGCACGTGCTCCCGGGCCATGCCGACCAGAACGCGGGCCGCGGGGCTCATCGGCCCGGTGGCCCGCCAGGCCAGGACCAGGCGTCCGCGCAGTTCGGGCGTGATCGCGAGGGCATGCACGCCGGCACGGGTCCGAGACACCGACTGCGGCACGATCGCCACGCCGAGACCGCGTTCTGCCAGATCAGCGAGCTCGATCGGGGTGCTCGCCTCGAACGCGATCCGGACCGCGACGCCGGCGGCCGCGCACGCCTCGTCCAGTCTGCGGCGGATACCTGTGCCGACGGGCAGGGCGATCAGTGGCCGTTCGGCCAGTGCCGCCACCGGAACCGACGACCGGTTCCGCCACGGGTCGCCCTTCCCCCACCACCGCCTCGATGGACTCGTCGGTGGTGACCTCGACCGAAAGTCCGTCCGGTACCTCGCCGGAACCGACCGATGCGATCACGAGATCCAGCCGGCCCGACTGAACGCCGTCGATCAGCGCGTCCGAGTCGTCGGTGCCCAGCGTGATCTCGACGGCCGGATGCGTACGGCTGAAGGCGGCGAGCAGGGCGGGCATGTCCACGTTGTGTGCCGTGACGGTGCCGATGGCGACCGATCCGCGGACCAGATCGCCGAGTTCTTCCACCGCGAGCCTGGCGTCGTGCACCGCGGTCAGCGCGGCGCGCGCGTACGGCAGGACCGCTTCACCGGCGGCCGTGAGCCGGACTTCGCGGCGGGAACGATCCAGCAGTTGCTGACCGAGTTCCCTCTCGAGCCGGGCAACCTGGGTGCTGACCGCCGGTTGTGCGACATGCACCCGCCGGGCGGCGCGCGTGAAGTTGGCCTCCTCGGCGACGGCGACGAAATACTCCAGCTGCCGCAGCTCCATAAGCATTCACTATAGTTTCCGTCGCGGATCGGTATTGGACTTATAGATCCTGTTCACGCACCGTGGAGTCATGGGCAAGCAATCGATTCTCGTCGCCGGTGCCGGCATCGGAGGACTCACCGCGGCGCTCACCCTGCGACAACGCGGCTTCGATGTCACGGTCGTCGAACAGGCACACGATCTGAAACCGCTGGGGGTCGGCATCAACCTGCTGCCCCACGCGGTTCGTGAACTCGACGAACTGGGGCTCGCCGACCGGTTGACCTCGATCTCCGTCGCCCCCTCGGCCATTTCGTACTACGACAGCCACGGCAGCGAGCTGTTCCGGGAGCCGCGCGGCATCGAAGGCGGCTACGGGCATCCTCAACTGTCGGTGCACCGCGGGCGGCTGCAGATGCTGCTGCACGACGCCGTCGCCGATCGGCTCGGGGCCGACGCCGTACAGACCGCGGCCCGACTGACCGGGTTCGCCGACGCCGCCGGCGGGATCGTCGGGCATACCGCGGCAGGCGACTTCCGCGGCGACGCGCTCGTCGGCGCGGACGGCATCAACTCCGCGGTGCGTGCGGCGCTGCATCCCGAGGGCGGGCCGCTGCTGTGGTCCGGCATCCGGATGTTTCGCGGCGCCGCCCGCCGGCAGGCATTGCTCGACGGGCACACCATGGCGATCGTCAAGGGAGACGGCGGCGTCGACCTCGTGGTGTATCCGATCGGCGCCGGGCTGGTGAACTGGGTGCTGCAGGTGCCTGGCGGCGAGCCGGGACCGCTGACCGGCGACGCGGGATGGAACAGGGCCGCCGATCCCGCGGAGATCATTCCGCTGGTCCAGGATTGGCGGCTGGGCTGGCTCGACGCCGCCGAATTGATGGGCAATACCGACGAGGTGTTCGAGTACCCGATGGTCGACCGGGATCCGCTGACGCACTGGGGCTCCATGAGCGGGCGTGGACGGGCGACGCTCCTGGGGGACGCCGCACATCCGATGTATCCCGTCGGCGCCAACGGTGGTTCACAGGCGATCCTCGACGCCCGCGTCCTGGCCGACGAACTGGCGCACGGCGTGGAGGACGGTCTGCGCCGATATGAGGAGCGCAGGCGGCCGGAGACGGCCGAGATCGTCGAGGCCAACCGTGAAATGCTGCGCGCCGGAGCCGGCCGCCGGCCCGACCAACTGGCCCGCGTCACCGCCAAGTACCGCGGCGACACCCACGCCGACAGGAGGCACGCATGACCACCTACGTCCTGATTCCCGGCGCCTGCCACGGCGCCTGGTGCTTCGACGACCTCACCGCGGCGCTGCACGACAACGGCCACCGGGTGCTGCGCTACACGCTGACCGGTGTCGCCGAACGCGCTCACCTCGCACACGCCGGGGTGAACCTCGAGACGCACATCACCGACGTGCTGTCGGCCTTGGCCACCGAACCCGGTGCGGAAGACCTCGTCCTGGTCGGGCACAGCTACGGCGGCATGGTGATCACCGGCGTGGCCGACCGCATCCCCGACAAGGTCGACGCGTTGGTGTACCTCGATGCGCTCGTCCCGCGGGACGGCGAATCATGTTGGCATCTGGTCAATGACGAGGAACGGCAGTGGTATCTCGACGTCGATGACACCGGCTACGGCGTCCCGCCGATGCGCTTCTTCGACCCGCGCGCGAGCGCCCACCCCCTCGCCTCGTTCCTGCAGCGGATCCGGCTGACCGGCGACCTCGACAGGTTCCGGCGCCGCGATTTCGTCTACGCGTTGCAGTGGCCCGGTGACTCTCCGCTGCGGCCGTCCTACGAACGGGTTCGCGACGATCCGAGCTGGAACGTGCATGAACTCGACGGGGCGCACAACCTGATGCGGGACAACCCGGACGATCTGGTCCGCATCCTGCTCGACGTCTCGCGGTCCGGTCAGAGCTGACGGTCAGTAACCGAGGAGCTTGCGGAACTGCTGTCCGACGGCCATCGACTGACCCATCCGCTGCACCCAGCCGTCGAGTGCGGACTTGGTGTCCGCCGGATTCCACCCGCGCTCCTGACCGAGCGCAATCATGCCGGCCTCGTCGGTGATGCCGCGGCCCTGCGCGTCACGGGCGAGCGCGGCGTAGTCCTGAAGCGAGATCCCGTTGATGGGCGCCCAGATCGGGTCGTCCGCCGCGACGGACCGGGTCGACGGCCCGCCCAGGATGGCCGGGTCGATCGGGCCGGCGCCCTGCACGTGCACCATTCCGCCCGGCTCCTGGCCCGCCTGCGGGTTGAACGCCTGCTGCGCCTGGGCGGCTGCCTTCTTGAAAAGTCCCATCGATGGCCTCCGCTCATGTCCGGCCCCGGACGGGTATGCCCGGGACGCTACTCCCGGACCAGTGCAGTCGGGCCCGTTCGCTACCGATCCCAACTTCACCTGGTCCGCCAAACTGAAACACGTTTCAGTTTCGTCGCCGGAGTCGGTACGCTGACCGCGTGTCAGCATCCACGCAAACCGCGGTCGACGGCTGGTTCGCCACCGACGGTTCCGGAGCGCCGTACCTGATCGGCGGCAAGTGCCATCAGTGCGGCACCTTCGTGTTCCCGCCGCGCGCCAACAACTGCCCGAACCCCGCCTGTGACGGTGACGACCTGGCGCAGGTGCCGCTGTCCCGGCGGGGCACGCTGTGGAGTTACACCGAGAACCGGTACCCGCCGCCGCCCCCGTACCCGGCACCGGATCCGTTCGAGCCGTTCGCGATCGCCGCTGTGCAGTTGGCCGACGAGGGTCTGATCGTGCTGGGCAAGGTCGAGGAGGGCACGCTGGCCGCGGACCTGAAGGTCGGCATGGAGATGGAGCTCACCACGATGCCGCTGTTCGTCGACGACGACGGCGTCCAGCGCATCGTCTACGCGTGGCGGATTGCGGACGCGACGAGCAAGAGAGGTGCCGCGTCATGAGCGATCCGCTCTACATTCTCGGCGTGGGTATGCACCCGTGGGGCAAATGGGGCCGCGACTTCACCGAGTACGGCGTCGTGGCGGCGCGGGCCGCGCTCGCCGAGGCAGGCCTCGACTGGCGGCAGATCCAACTGGTCGCCGGCGCGGACACCATCCGCAACGGCTACCCCGGCTTCATCGCCGGGTCGACGTTCGCGCAGAAGCTCGGCTGGAACGGCGTCCCCGTCAGCTCCAGTTACGCGGCGTGTGCCAGTGGCTCGCAGGCGTTGCAGAGCGCCCGCGCGCAGATCCTCGCCGGGTTCTGCGATGTCGCTCTGGTGATCGGCGCCGACACTACCCCGAAGGGTGCCTTCGCCCCGGTTGGCGGCGAGCGCCGCAACGATCCGGACTGGCAGCGGTTTCACCTGATCGGCGCGATGAACCCCGTGTATTTCGCCCTGCTCGCCCGCAGGCGGATGGACCTCTATGGCGCCACGTCCGAGGACTTCGCCGCGGTCAAGGTGAAGAACGCCAAGCACGGCCTGCAGAATCCGAATGCCCGCTATCGCAAGGAGAGCGCGGTCGAGGATGTGCTGGCCAGCCCCGTCGTCGCGGACCCGTTGCGGCAGCTGGACATCTGCGCCACATCCGACGGCGCCGCCGCGTTGATCGTGGCCAGCAAGTCGTTCGCCGAGAAGCATCTCGGCTCGGTCGAGGGTGTACCGTCGGTTCGCGCGATCAGTACCGTGACCCCGCGCTATCCACAGCATCTGCCCGAATTGCCCGACATCGCAACGGATTCCACGGCGGTCGTACCCGCGCCCGACCGGGTGTTCAAGGACCAGATCCTCGACGCCGCGTATGCGGAGGCCGGCATCGGGCCCGAGGACCTCAGCCTGGCCGAGGTCTACGACCTGTCCACCGCGCTGGAACTCGACTGGTACGAGCATCTCGGCCTGTGCCCCAAGGGAGAAGCCGAGCAGTTGCTGCGCGGCGGCGCGACCACGATCGGCGGCAGGATCCCGGTCAATCCGTCGGGCGGGCTGGCGTGTTTCGGTGAAGCCATTCCGGCCCAGGCCATCGCGCAGGTCTGCGAGCTGACCTGGCAGCTGAAGGGCCAGGCCACCGGACGCCAGGTCGAAGGGGCGACGGTGGGCGCCACGGCCAATCAGGGCCTGTTCGGGCACGGCTCCGCGGTGATCCTCGCGCGCTGAGCGGGAGGCC
The DNA here is from genome assembly GCA_963699655.1 of uncultured Actinomycetota bacterium. Classification (GTDB taxonomy): domain Bacteria; phylum Actinomycetota; class Actinomycetes; order Mycobacteriales; family Mycobacteriaceae; genus Mycobacterium. The sequence continues at coordinate 433,867 of CAVOUV010000019.1, read as the reverse complement.
GAATACTCCGGCGCCGCTTCACGTTAAGCGCGGTGTGCCCACGTTCGTATTGGTCCACGGTTCCTGGCACGACGGCAAAGCATGGACGAAGGTCGTCGAACGTCTCGAGCAGATGCGCCATACCGCTTTCCACCCGACCGTCGCCGGCCACGGCAAGGGTGCCTCCCGCCGGGTCGACCACGCGAGGGCAACGCAGTCTGTGGTCGACTACGTCGCCGATCGCGAGTTGAGCGATTTCGTGCTCGTCGGCCACAGCTCCGGTGGAACGATCATCAGCAAGGTTGCCGAAGCCCTTCCGCACCGCGTTCGGCGGCTGGTGTATGTCAACGGTTTGGTTCTCAACAGCGGCGACTCCGCGCTGAGCGTCGCCCCGCCGGAAGGCCAGGCAATACTGCGGGCTCTCGCCGCACAGTCCTCCGACAACAGCGTGATGCTGCCGTTCGAGATCTGGCGGGACAATTTCATCAACGACGGCGGACCCGAACTGGCGCGCGCCACCTACGAGCAGCTGTCACCCGCCTCGATGGACCTGATGTCCGAGCCGGTGGACATGACGAAGTTCTATACGCTGACGACTCCCCGTAGTTACATCAGATCCACCGAGGACATCGTGTACCCGCCCGGCGAATGGGCTCTGCATCCGCGACTGTCCAGCCGCCTCGGCGTCTACCGGCTAATCGAGATGCCGGGAAGCCACGAGGTCATGTTCACGAATCCGAACGGGTTGGCCGACCGGATCATCGAGGCGAGTCTCGACTGATCAGGCCACGCCGAGGTAGGCGGCGCGAATGCTGTCGTCCGACAGAAGCTCTCGTGCGTCGCCCGACTTGGTCACTTCGCCGGTCTCCAGGATGTAGGCGCGATCGGACCGGCTCAGCGCCTGCTGCGCGTTCTGCTCCACCAACAACACGGTGGTGCCCGCGGCGTTGATCTCGGCGATGATCTTGAAGATCTGCGAGATGACCATCGGCGCCAGCCCCATCGATGGTTCGTCGAGCAGGAGCACCTTGGGCCTGGCCATCAGGGACCGCCCGATGGCGAGCATCTGCTGCTCACCGCCGGACAGCGTGCCGCCCACCTGATTCTTGCGCTCGGCCAACCGGGGAAACGTCTCCAGCACCCAGTCCAGCTGAGTCTTGTGTTCGGCCTTGGACGGGAATTTCCGCCCATAGCAACCCATTTCGAGGTTCTCGATGACGGTCATGCCGGGGAAGACGCCACGGCCTTCCGGCGCCTGGATAAGGCCGCCGGTGACCCGCTTGTGCGCCTTGACCCGGGTGACGTCCTGCCCATCGAACCAGACCGAGCCCGAGGTGAGCGGGCGCAGCCCCGAAATCGCCCGCATCATCGTGGTTTTACCCGCGCCGTTGGAGCCCAGCAGTGTCACGAGCTCGCCCTCGCGGACCACCAGCGACACCCCGTGCAACGCCTTGATCCGCCCGTAGTGGACCACCACATCGCGCGCCTCGAGCAGGATCGGCCGGTCGTCATTCGACGTCATCGTCGGGCACCCCCAGGTATGCGGCGATGACCTTGGGGTCCTCGCGGATTTCGGCGGGCAGGCCATCGGCGATCTTGCGGCCGAACTCCAGCACCACGATGCGGTCGGTGACGCCCATGACGAGTCGCATGTCGTGCTCGATGAGCAGCACGGTGTAGCCGTCGTCGCGGATCTTGCGGATCAGGTCGATGAGGGCGGACTTCTCGCTCGGATTGAACCCGGCCGCCGGCTCATCGAGACAGAGCAGCTTGGGTTCGGTGGCGAGTGCGCGCGCGATCTCCAGGCGCCGCTGGTCGCCGTAGGGCAGGTTCTTCGCCTTCTCCTCGCCGCGATGGGCGATGCCGACGAAATGCAGGAGTGCCGCGGCTCTTTCGATCGCCGTCTTCTCCTCCCGACGATGGCGCGGCGTGCGTACCAGTGCGCCGGGTACCGACGTCCGGTGCCGGGCGTCGGTGGCGACGACGACGTTCTCCAGCGCCGTCATCTCGCCCCACAGCCGGATGTTCTGGAAGGTTCGCGCGATGCCCTTGCGGGTGATCTGGTGGCGTTTGATCCGGCCCAGCGGCGCCCCGTCGAAGATCACCGACCCCGAGCTGGGCCGGTAGACACCGGTGATGGCGTTGAAGCACGTGGTCTTGCCCGCGCCGTTGGGCCCGATCAGGCCGAGGATCTCGCCGCGACGGATGGTGAACGTGACCGAGTCCAGCGCGACAAGGCCGCCGAACTTGACCGTCAGATCCTTTGTCTCCAAGAGGACTTCACCCTCGGCGGCGTGTATCTCGCGGTGGACACCGGCCAGTTCCTCGACACTCATCCGACCGGCTCCTTCTCGCCAGGTTTGGATCGCAGCAGATCACGGGCGGCCTTGCCGTAGGCGAGCAGCTGCTGGCGGACCGGGAACAGGCCCTCGGGCCGGAAAATCATCATGACCACGAGTGCGAGGCCGAAGAACAGGTACTTCAGGTCGCCGAGATTGATGCCGAGGAAGTGCACGCCGAGCAACCGGTTGGGCAGATAGACGATGACGAACGCCCCGAAGATCACCCCCAGCTTGTTGCCCTGGCCGCCGAGCACCACCGCGCACAGGAACAGCATCGAGTTGATGATGTTGAACGTCGGCGGTGCGACGTACTGGACCTGTCCGGCGTACAACGCACCGGAAAGACCGCCGATCGCCGCACCCATCACGAACGCCCACAGCTTGAACCGGAAGGTGTTGACGCCCATCACTTCCGCGGCGTCCTCATCCTCGCGAATCGCCACCCAGGCCCGCCCGACCCGGCTGCGCTCGAGGTTGCCGACCAGCAGCAGGATCACGACGATGAGGATCAGCCCCAGCCAGAACCACCAGGTGCCGTAGTTGGCCTCGCCCGATGAGTTGCCGTTGGAGAAGACCCCTTCCGGAAGCCGCTCGCTCTGCCCCACGCGCGGGTAGGCGACCTCGTTCAGGCCGCGGGGCCCGTTGGTGATGTCGGAGAGGTTGTCGGCCAGCAGTCGGATGATCTCACCGAATCCCAGGGTGACGATGGCCAGGTAGTCGCCGCGCAGTCGCAGGGTCGGAAAACCGAGGATGAGGCCGGCCAGCGCCGTCATCGCCATCGCCAGGGGCACGCAGGACAGCCAGGCCCATGGCGCGCTGAACATGCCCGTGGGGCCCAGCTTGTTCCACGGGCTGTCCGGACTGGTCAGCAGCGCGACGGTGTAGGCGCCGACGGCGTAGAAGCCGACATATCCCAGGTCCAGCAGGCCGGCCTGACCGACCACCACGTTGAGTCCGATCGCGATGATCGCGACCATCGCGAACTGGGCCATCGTGCCGCCGAAGCTGATGCCGGGGGTGTCGAGGAACGGCGGGGTATATAGCGGCAGCAGCGCCAGAGCCGCGAACAGCAGGACGCCGAAGCCCCACTTCTGCACCCGCGACAGCCCGTCCCACCACTCCCTCAGCCGGTCCCCCGGCGCCAGGACGGTGTCCATCCGGGATCCACTGTCGGACCGCCGCTTGCCGCTCATGCCCGTGCCTTCCCGAGGCTTTCACCGAGTATCCCGGTCGGCCGCAACAGCAGCACGAGAACGAGCAGTACGAAGGCGACCACGTCGCGCCACTGGGTGCCGAAGACGGCCTGCCCGTAGTTCTCCATGATGCCGAGCAGCAGACCACCGAGCAGCGCGCCGCGCAGGTTGCCGATCCCGCCCAGCACCGCCGCGGAGAATGCCTTGATACCCAACAGGAATCCGCCGGAGTAAATGATGCCCTGGGGAACCTTGAGGGTGTAGAGCAGGGCCGCCGCGCCGGCCAGCAGGCCACCGATCAGGAACGTCATCATGATGATGCGCTCGCGGGACACCCCCATCAGCGTTGCGGTGGTCGGGTCCTGCGCGACGGCACGGATGCCGCGGCCGAATTTCGTCCTGTTGATCGCGAAATCCGTCAGCAGCGCGAAGATCATCGCCGCGACGATGATCACGATCGTCACGTTGGAGACCGTCGCGCCGAAGATGGTGAACTGTGTCTTGGGCTGAACGAGGATGATCGGTTGCTGCGCGTTGCTGCCGCCATATCCCTTGATCAGCTTGGGCAGAACGAAATGCACGAACTCTTGGAGCACGAACGACATCCCGATCGCGGTGATCAGGAATGTCAGCGACCGGGCGTTGCGTCTTCGCAGCGGGCGGTACGCGATGAACTCCAACCCGACGGCCGCCGAACCCGACACCAGCATCGCGAACAACATCGCGATCCCGAGGTACACCACCGTCAGGAGGATGCCCTTGCTGTAGGCGTTCCCGCTGGGCGTGAACCCCATGATCATGTCCAGCGCGAAGTAGGCGCCGAACATGCCCAGCATGAAGATCTCGGAGTGTGCGAAGTTGATCAGCCGCAGCACACCGAACACCAGCGTGTAACCGACGGCCACCAGCGCATAGATCGCGCCCCAGGAAAGCCCGTCGATCGTCAACTGCCAGAAGCCGTTTCGCAGGCCTTCCAGATTGAAGTTGATGTTCGCGGCCAGGCACGCGTACTGGTCGGCACACTCAGGGACGATCTCGATCATCCGGTGACGGCTCCTCGCCGGTTACTAGGAGCGAAAACGCGTCCGAGCCAACCGGTCTCGGACGCGCCTCGCCGCAGCGACTACTGGACCTTGAAGATCCAGATCAGGTTGGTGGTGAGTTCACCGGTGGGGGTCCACTGGTACTCACGAGCCACCCCTTGGCCCTTGTAATTCCTCACAAAGTCCAGCAGCGCCGGCCGGGTGATAGCGCCCGAGTCGATGCCCTTGACCAGGATGGTGCCAAGATCATAACCCTCGGTGCTGTAGGTGCCGGGATCGACATTGAACGCCTTCTTGTACTCGTCGGCGAATGCACCGCTGGCCGGGCCGCACGGGCAAGACAGGATCGCGTCCTTGGACGATTCACCGGCCTGCTTGACGAACTCGGGATCCTTGGTGCCGTCGGCGGACACGAACGTAGCGGTGACGCCACCATCCTTGAGCTGGCTGACGAGCGGTGCCGCCTCCGAGTAGTAGCCGCCGTAGAACACGGCGTCCGGGCTGACTCCCTTGATTTGGGTCACCGCGGCGGAGAAGTCCTTGTCGCCCTTCTTCACCGAGATGTTGCATCCCGAATCGGCCACCGGACCGAGGGTCTCGCGCACCGCTGAGGCCAGGCCGAGTCCGTAGTCGGTGCTGTCGTCCATCACGCAGATCTTCTTGTATCCGAGCGTGTTCTTCATATAGTTGGCCACCGACGGGCCCTGGACGGCGTCGTTGGCCAGGCCGCGGAAGAACGTCTTCCAGCCGTTCTCACTGAGAGTCGGGTTGGTCGCCGATGCCGTGGTGGCGACGAGGCCGGCCTGGTCGAACACGGTCCCGGTTGCCTTGGTCTCACCGGAGAATGCGGGACCGACCAAACCGATCGTGTACTGGTCGTCGACGATCTGCGGGGCGATGGCGGTGGCCTTCTGCGGATCGCCCTCGGTGTCGAACGGCTTCAGCTGCACCTGGCAGCCCGGGTTGGCCGCGTTGTGCTTGTCGATCGCGAGCTGTACGCCGTTCTTGATGTTGATGCCCAGCGCGGCGTCGGGCCCGTTGAGCGCGCCGGCCATCGCGATCGACACCGGCGGGCAGGTGGCCTTGCCGTCTCCGGCGGGATCGGCGGGAGCAGTACCCCGCAGCGGCCTTGACCTCCTTGCCGCCCTCGTCGATCTGCACCTGCTCGACGATCTTCAGCTGGGTCTGCGCCTGCTCTTCTTCGGGCTTGGACTGGTTGCATCCGGCAATCCCGAGCACAATCAGTCCGGCGCTACCGAGAGCAAATGCATTCCGTGCCATACGACCGCGCACGCTTCACCTCCGGGTCAGAGTTTTCATCGGCACCGACGCACCATCCCTGGTGGGCCGGGGCGGCGATGCTTCGGGACGACCATAGCCAACAGGTGGCCGCGGTGCGTCATGTTGGAAGATGCGCAACGTTTATCAGCGTCCCGATCCGCCCGTTCCCGCATTTTGAAACACACTCTTTACGCGTTCGCGCCCGAATCACTACTCGGAAGACGACGAGTCCTTTGGCGTGTCGAGGGTCTCCAGAACCACCTCGGCGACCCGCTTCATCGTGGTCCGGCGGTCCATCGCGGCGCGCTGAATCCACTTGAACGCCTCGGGTTCGGACATCCCCTGCTTGGCCTGCAGCAAACCCTTGGCCCGCTCGACGAGCTTGCGGGTCTCCAGCCGGTCCGACAGCGTGGCGACCTCTTCCTCCAGCGCGCTGATCTCGCTGAACCGGCTGACCGCCACCTCGATCGCCGGAATCAGGTCGGTGATCGAGAACGGCTTCACCAGATAGGCCATAGCGCCCGCGTCGCGGGCGCGCTCGACCAGCTCGCGCTGGCTGAAGGCGGTGAGAACGACGATCGGCGCGATGCGCTTGCCCGCGATCTCGGACGCGGCGTCGATGCCGTCCCGGCGCGGCATCTTGACGTCCATGATCACCAGGTCGGGTTTGAGGCTCTCGGCCAGCTCGACGGCCTCCTGCCCGTCGCCGGCCTCGCCGACGATTTCGTAGCCCTCTTCGCGCAGCATCTCGGCCAAGTCCATCCGGATCAGCGCTTCGTCCTCGGCGATGAGTACACGGTGCGGCTTGGCGCATCAGTGGAGGAACCGGTCGGGCGCCATGGAAGACATGGAACACATTGTGGCGGTACGCAGCCGCGATCAGCGACCTCGGGGCATCCTCTATGGTGGTAAACCGCGCCAGATGCAAGCCCTCGTATCCCAACTGGCAGAGGAAACGGATTCAAAACCCGTACAGTGTGAGTTCGAATCTCACCGAGGGCACTCATGCGATGAGATTTCCCGCTGGTGCTGAGAGTTGGCCATGGCAGACCCCGTCGCCGATGCCAATACCGCACTGTCGCTGACATCGCCGCCTCGCGACTGTGACGAAGCATTGATGGCCTGGACGACCACGAGAACTCGGTATGGCCATACCGCGATCCGTTTTACCGATCAGACCTGTCTCATCGTCTGCCAAACCGATCGGAGCATCGATGTCAGCTGATCGACTCGTACCTCGGTACGACTTCATCGTCTGCGGCTCGGGTTCCATCGGGATCGGTGGTCGCCCGGCGGCTGGCCGAGAATCCCGACGTCACCGTCTTGCTGCTGGAAGCCGGGGGCACCGACGAAGTACCTGCGGTGACGGATGCCGCACTGTGGCCGCTCAATCTCGGCAGCGAACGCGATTGGGGCTTTTTGTCTGAACCGAGCCCGCAGCTGGACAACCGGTCGATTCCGCTGCCGATGGGCAGGGTGCTGGGCGGCGGCTCCAGCATCAACGGGATGGTCTGGGCACGGGGTCATCCGCAATCGACTGGGATCTATCTTCGCCGCCGAAGCCGGTGACGAGGCCTGGAGGCTACCGAGCGGTGCTCGACATCTATCGGCGTATCGAGGATTGGCACGGGAAGCCCGATCCCGAACTTCGTGGATCGTGGCGGCCCGGTATTCGTCGAACCCGCCGCGGATCCCAACGCGGTTACCCGCGCTCTGCTCGACGGTGCCCGCCTCGGTCGGTATCCCGACCTACGACAGCAACAATGGGGCGATGATGGAAGGTGCCGGCGGTGCGTCCATCTTCGACTGTCGGGTCCGAAACGGTCAGCGTCAGTCCGTCTTCCGGCACCGTATGTCCACCCCTTTCTTGGACCACCCCAACCTGACGGTGCTCGATGGCGCACTGGTGACGCGGGTGGTGCTGGACGGCAGTCGGGCCACCGGCGTGACGATCCACCACAACGGAGTGACCCGAGCGCCATTGACGCCGGATCGGAAGTGATTCTGTCGCTGGGCGCCATCAATACCCCGAAGGTGCTGATGCAGTCGGGTATCGGCGATGCGGCCGCCCTGCAACGGTTCGGCATCCCGGTGGAGCGGACCTGCCCGGTGTCGGCTGCAATTATCAGGATCACCCTCGCGTCGACTGCGTCTGGGAGCCCGAGCAGGTGCTGCCGCCCTCGAAACGTCGCCGGGGACGCGACCTTCGTTCTGGCGGAGCCTGTCGGCTCTGGACGGCCCCGATCTGCAGGTCAGTCTCACCCAGATACCGGTGACCAGCGCCGAGTGCGCCGCCAAATTCGATGTGCCCGAACAGGGTTTGGACCATCTCCGCGATGGTGGTGCGTCCCTAGCAGTCGCGGCACGGTCCGGCTGACGGGTCCGGATCCCGGCGACCCGGTACAGGTCGACGCGAAGCTGCTGTCACACCCCAACGACATGACAGCTATGACGGCCTGCGGGGAGTTTTGTTGGGACATCGGTAATTCGCCGGCCATGCGGCCTTTCGCCAAGCGTGAGGTGATGCCAGGTGAACTGAAGGGTCTCGAGCTGGCCGACTTCATCCGCACCGCGGCGGTCACCGTCTTCCACTCGGCCGGTACGGCCAAGATGGGTCGTGATGGCACGTCTGTAGTGAACGGCGATCTGAAAGTCCATGGAATAGACCGTCTCCGGATCGCCGACGGATCGATCATGCCCCGTATCACGACCGGAAACACCATGGCGCCGTGTGTGATCATCGGGGAGCGCGCCGGCGATATCCTCACCGCGCAGTATCGGCTGTGATCTCACCGAGGGCACTTTTATGAGACCGGTGCGGGCGCCGTCGCCACGTCCCGACCCCGGCTACGGCGATCCCATTCGGCAAGGACTTCCGGCGGCGTCGGCTTGCTGAGCAGGCTGCCGACGATATAGACCACCAGCCCGGACGCCAGGCCCGACGTAGATCGGCTCGTTGGCCAGGATGTCGGTGGCGAACATCGCGGCCAGCGTCGCCACGGTGCCGACGCCATCGCAGCAAGCGCGCCGATGTTGGTGCCACGCCGCCAAACCAGCCCGCCGAGGATCGGCACCAGCAGCCCGCCGACCAGGATGTCGTAGGCGACGGTCAGTGCCGCGACCACGTCCTGCAGCGCACACGCGATCGCCACCATGACGATGCCGAAGCCGGCCACGTAGAGCCGGTTGTTGCGAATGTGGTCGTGCTCGCTTCCCGCCTCGATGTCGCGCTTGAGCAGCCGGGCGACGATGTCCTGGCTGAACACCGTCGCGGTGGCGATCAGTGCACCGCTCGACGTGGACATCACCGCGGCCAGCGCGGCAGCCAGCACCAGGCCGGCCAGCACCGGCGGCAACTGCATCTCGACGAACTCCGCGAAGGCGTCGTCGCTTCGATTCCAGCGCAGGCAGCAGAACCTTGGCCGCCATCCCGATCACCGCACCGGCCACGGCGTAGAGCAGGCAGTACACGCCGGAAGCGGCGCCTGCCCAGCGGGCGACACCGGGACTGCGCGCGGTGAACACCCGCTGCCAGATGTCCTGACCGATCAAGCAGGCCGAACGTGTAGATGACGAAATAGGTCAGGATGGTGCTTCCGCCGATGGCGGTGAACGATGTGGCGTCGGCAGGCAGCTTCTCGGCGAGTCCGCTGAAGCCGCCGGTCTTGTACAGTGCGATGGGCAGCAGGATGAAGAAGATGCCGATGGTCTTGACGAGGAACTGCACGAAGTCGGTCAGCGTGATCGACCACATGCCGCCCAGCACCGAGTAGATGATCACGACGCTGCCGCCGAGGATGATCGCGGGCACCCTGCCGATGTCGAACAGCGCACCGAAGATCGTCGAGTAGGCGATCGTCGAGGTGACCGACAGCATCAGCGTGTAGCCCCACATCACCACACCGGACAGCACGGAAGAACCGGGGCCGTAGCGCAATTCGAGCATCTGGCTGACGGTGTAGACCCGCAGCCGCTGAATCCGGCCGGCAAAGAGCAGGCTGAGCAGCAGGATGCCGACGCCGATGGCGACCACCAGCCACATGCCCGAGATGCCGTACTGGTAGCCAAGTCCGACACCGCCGATGGTCGACGCGCCGCCGAGCACGATCGCGGCCATGGTGCCCGAGTACAGCAGTGGGCCGAGCCGGCGGCCGGCGACCAGGAAGTCGGATTGCGTTGTGGCTCTGCGCTTTCCCCAGAAGCCGAACGCGATCATGCCGACGAGATAGATCGCGACGATCGCTATGTCCATGGCTCGCAGTCCTTTCAGCGGATGTCGAAATGGATGAGGGTCGGGCCGTCGGCGCCGAGTGCGGCGCCGACGAGGTCGGTGAGGTCAGCGGTCGAGGTGGTGCGCACCCCACGCGCACCCATCGCGACCGCCAGGGCGGCCAGGTCGGGGGTGCGCAGTTCGACGCCGATCGGCGGGATGCCCCGTGCGGCTTCCTGGTCACGGATCTCCTGATAGCCGCCGTTGTCGACGACGATTACCGGAACCGGAAGTCGTTGTTCCACAAGGGTTATCAATTCCTGCACGGAGAACATCAGCGCGCCGTCGCCGAGCAGCACGGCCACCGGTGTACCCGGCCGCCCGATCGGCGGCGCCGAGACCGGCGGGCAGGCCGTAGCCGAGGGTGGCGTAGCCGGGCGAGTAGCAGAACCGCCGTGGCGCGGGCAGCATCGAAGAAGTGCACCGAGCCGAAGTAGGTGACCTGCGAGCTGTCCCCAGCCAGCACCGCCGTCGGCGGGCAGCGCCGCGCGGACCGCGGCGTTGATCTCGGCATACGGACCCGCGTCCTTCGCCGCCTCGTCGCGGCACGCCGCCCGCAAGGCCGCCGCACGTTCTGCGCTGAGCAGGCCGGCGGCCGGGCAGCGCTGCCGACAGCGCGGCAAGCGTCGCCGCGGCATCGCCGAGCAGCGCGTGGTCGGCCGGGCAGTTCTTGTCCAGCTGAGCCGGGTCGATGTCGCAACGGATCACCGTCCGGCCGCGAATCTGGCCCTCCCACAGGTCCGAATCGCCGAGCTCGGCTGCCGACCACAAGCAGCGCGTCACTGTCGGCCGCCGCCTTCTGCAGCGCCCGCAGCCGGACCGACGCACCGACCGACAGCGGGTGCGCCTCGTCCAGCACACCCTTGCCGTTGACCGTGGTGGCGACCGGCGCGCCGAGCGCCTCGGCCAGAGCGGTCAGTTCCGCGCTGCGCGTCGACCGCGCCGCCTCCGGCGATGATCATCGGAGCCGGCCGCGGCCGCCAACACCTCGGCCACCCGTCGCACAGCATGGGATCAGCTTCGGGCGCTGGCGGCTTTCGCCGCGGTCCGCGGTTCACCGGCCCAACTCTGCTCGAGCACGTCGATGGGGATCTCGATGTGCACGGGCCGCGGCCGGCGCTCCGGTGAAACTGCCGAACGCGTCGGTCACCGCCGCGGCGGCCTCGTCGGCACTGCGCACCCGCCGGCTCCAGCGAACCAGCTGACCCATTGCCTCGGTGATGTTCTTGGCCTCGTGCAACTGGCCGAGGTCGCGCCCCTCGGCGCCGGTCGGCAGGCCTGACGACAGCACGAGCATCGGCTGCGACTCCGCGTACGCCGTGGAAGCGGCGGTCATCGTGTTGGTCAGCCCGGGACCGCTGGTGGACACCACCACGCCGGGCCGGCCGGTGACCCGGGCATAGGCCTCGGCGGCGTAGCCGGCGCCCTGCTCGTGCCGGGGGGTGATCGCGCGGATTCCGGCCTTCGGCGAGTGCCGGTAGATCTCGAGGTTGTGGGTGCCGGGAATGCCGAAGATGCTGTCGACGCCATGCGCGGCGAGGGTTTCGACGACGGCGGAGCCGCCGTTGCGATGCTCGGTCATTGCTTCGCCGCCAGCACCGACAGTCAGCTCGTAGGCGACGTGCGCGGCCGCGATGCCGGTGATCTCGGCGTGGTCGTATGCCGGTGCGACCTCGACGATGTCGGCGCCGACGACGTTCGCGCCCACCAGGTTCCGCAGGCAGTGCAGCAGCTCGCGGCTGGTCATGCCGCCGGCTTCCGGGGTCCCGGTGCCGGGCGCGTGCGCCGGGTCGAGCACGTCGATGTCGACCGACACGTAGACCGGCGCGTCACCCGAGGCGGGCGCGCATCCGCTCGATCACCGCGGCGAGCCCGTCGATCTGGAATTCGTCGGTGCCGATGACCTGGAAGCCGAGCACCCGGTCATCCGACAGGTCGGTGGAGCGCATACAGCGGCCCCCGGATGCCGACGTGCAGGCAGTGCTCGGGGTCGAGCAGGCCTTCCTCGCTGGCCCGGCGGAACGGCGTGCCGTGGGTGAACGGCGCGCCGAAGTAGGTGTCCCAGGTGTCGAGGTGAGCGTCGAAGTGCAGCACCGCAATCGGGCCGTGGTCGCGGTGCAGCGAGCGCAGCAGCGGCAGCGCGATGGTGTGGTCCCCGCCGAGGGTGATCAGCTTGGTGCCGCCGTCGCGCAGCTCGTCGGAGGCACGCTCGATCGTGGTGATCGCCTCGGCGATGTCGAACGGGTTGACCGCGATGTCACCGGCGTCGGCCACCTGCTGGACCGCGAACGGCTCGACGTCCAGCCGCGGGTGGTAGGGCCGCAGCAGCTTGGAGGCGGCGCGGATGTGGCCCGGACCGAACCGCGCGCCGGGCCGGTAGGAGACGCCGGAGTCGAACGGGACGCCGACGACGGCGACGTCGGTGTGGGTCACCTCGTCGGTGCGGGGCAAGCGGGCGAAGGTGGCCGGGCCCGCGTAACGCGGCACGCGGGTGGCATCAACCGGTCCGATGGGTGTTGCGGCGTCATACGGATCACATTCCCCGAAAGCGGAGCCCGCTGATATAGCCAATTTGTCGAAACTGACAGTCCACATTGTTCGACAATATGTCCATGCTCACGGTCGCCGAGCTCATCGCCGATCCTCGAACTGGGGTCTGGAGCTGGTGGCCGGGCACTCCGGCGCCGATCGAGAGATCGAGGCTGCGGCGGTCTCCGAGCTGGCCAATCCGGGCCCGTGGCTGCAGGGCGGCGAACTTCTCTTGACCATCGGCCTGCTGCTGCCGAAAACCACCGCGGCTGCCGGTCCGTACCTGGCCGACCTCGACGCCGCCGGCGTGCAGGCCGTCGGCCTGGGGCTGGGCGCCGAACTCCCCCATCAGCGGGCGCCGCCAGACTGATCACCGCCGCCGACGAGATCGGCATGCCGCTGCTGACGGTGCCGGACCCGGTGCCGTTCATCGCGGTGACCAAGGCGGTGTTCGCCTACCGCGCCCGCGCCGAACGCCAGCGAGCTGGAGTGGGCGCTGCAGACCCAACGGGCGCTCACCGCCGCGGCGGTCACGCCGGGCGGCCTGCTGGGCATCCTCGCCGCGCATCGCGAGGCGACCGGCCGGACCGGGCGTCGTCGTCGACCTGCTCGGCACGGGTGCTGGCCGAATCCGATCCGGTCGGTGACCGGCTGGTCGCGCAGCTCTCCGGGTCTGCTCGACTCCGTCCGCGACCAGGGCCTCAACGCCGCGGCCGCGGACATCAGCGACGGCCGGCGCCGGGAGCTGCACGCGCTCGGCGCCCGCCGGTTACGGGCCTGGCTGTTGATCGACGGCCCCGCCGAACAGCCGGCAGCCCACCAGGTTTCCGGCGACCTGGTGTCGCTGCTGTCGCTGGAGCTGGAGCGTCGGCACGGGCTGAACACCGCGCAGCGGCGCGGCCGGGCGCAGGTGCTGGATCGGCTGGCCCGGGCCACCGTCGACGACGTCGTCGCGGCCCGCTGGCTGACCTCGGTCGGGCTGCCCGACGCCGACCTGCGGGCCGCCGCGGTCGCCGCGCCGGACGACGCCGATGACCTGGCCGCCGACCTGTTGATCACCCTGCCCGACGCCCTGGTGCGGGTCGTCGGCGAAGTCGGTCGAGCTGGCCGTCGCCGCTGGACACCGACCTGCCCGGCGTGCTGGGCACCCTGGCCGCCAACCGGGCCGCCGGCATCGGCATCGCCGTACGGCCCGGCGCGCTGGTGGTGTCGCTGCGGCAGGCCCGATCGGCGCTGCCTGCCAGCCGCGTGCAGGGCAGGCACATGCACGCCGAGGAGATCGCGAGCAGCCGGTTGCTACTCAATACCGTTGGCGCGCAACCCCTTCAGGCCTATCGCCGAAGCGGTGCTAGGTCCGCTCGATGCGGCCGACCGGGCCGCCGAACTCCTGCGCGGGCTCACCGCGTTCCTCGAGCACAACGGGCACTGGGGATCCGCGGCGAGCGCCCTGCGCGTGCACCGGCACACCATGCGCAACCGCATCGACGCGGTCGAGCGGCTCACCGGGCGACGCATGGATTCCGCACAGGACCGCCACGAGCTGTGGCTGGCGCTGCGGGCCCGAGACGCCGCCCGGATGTCGTCGGACTAGGAGACGGCCCCGGTTTCGGCCGTGGCCGCCGCTGAGGCCGCGCCCTCGCCGGTCGCACCATTGCCACGCTTCGGGTGGGTGTCGTGCGTGTGCCTGCCGCCCACCGGCCGCTCGTCGCCGTCCTTGCGATCATCGCCCTTCTTGTCATCGCCCTTCTTGTCGTCGGACCTCCTGTCTCCGGGCTTCTTCGGCGAAGGTCAAGACAAGCGGCGACTCCTACATGGTGGTCAGCGGCGTGCCGGAACCGCGCGATGATCACATCGAGGCGCTGGCCTGCCTGGCTCTGGACATGGCCGAGGCCGTTGCCGACCTGAGGGATCCGCACGGCCGCGCGGTGCCGTTGCGCATCGGGCTGGCGGCCGGACCGGTGGTCGCCGGCGTGGTGGGCGCGCGCAAGTTTTTCTACGACGTCTGGGGCGATGCGGTCAACGTCGCGTCGAGGATGGAGACCACAGACGTCGAGGGCCGAATCCAGGTGCCGCAGAACGTATATGAGCGCCTCAACCACGCCTTCGAACTCGAGGAACGTGGCGATATCGAAATCAAGGGCAAGGGCGTCATGCACACCTGGTATCTGATGGCACGCCGCGACGATGCCGCGGTCCGCGGCGCCGTCGAGCAGGGCGCCGCGGCCGGTCCCTAGACCTTCCGGTTCTCCGACTTGATCAGCCAGGCCAGCTTCTCGAGACCATCGATCAGCTGGTGCAGGACGTCGGCGGTGCTCGGGTCCTCGGCGTCGACATCGTCGTGCACGGTCCGCATGGTGTCGACGGCGGCATAGATGCGGCCGCTGATCAGCTCGACCACCTCGGTGGTGCTGTGCTCGTACGCCGGAAACGCCGGCAGGCTGGTGCCTGCGGCAACGGTGTCGGACCGCCCGTCCGGCACGGAGTCCAGTGCCCGCATGCGCTCTGCCACGGTATCGCTGGCGTCGCGGGCGAAGTCGACGAGCTCGTCCAGCTGCAGGTGCAGATCGCGGAAGTTGGTCCCGACGACGTTCCAATGCGCCTGCTTGCCCTGGAGATGGAGCTCGATCAGGTCCACCAGCACCCGCTGGAGGTTCGCGCTCATCGCGGGTGACGCTTGAAACGGCTGTACTTCTGCTTCGGTGCGACGTGTCGTTGTGTTCATGCCTTTTGCAACCTCTCCTAAATTGGAATGGTTCCAGTCTAGCGCGTGAGGCGGCTCACACCTGGCGGTCCTGTTGCTGGTCCTGCCTGTCGAGCAGCCGTGCGTAACCGGCACCCATACCCAGCAGTACGAGACCTACCACGATGAACACCGCTACCCGGAAGATGCCGTCCAGCGTGCCGAGGTCGAAGAGAAACAGCTTGGCCATCGCCGACGCCACGAGCGCCAAACCGCCCCCGATCGGCAATGACCGATCGGCTCGAGGCAGCCGTGCCGCAGACCCGAACAATGCGGCAGCCATGGCGATCCAGCAGATCGTCGCGGCCATATGTCCGGCGAAGAAGCCGCCACCCACCCCGCCGACGAGCACGCCTGCGGTGACCGTGAACGTGGTGATCGCATAGCCGACGACGGCGGCTGCGCCTGCCCACACCATGGCATCGGGCCTGCTCCAAGAGCACCCGATCGCCGCCGCGCAGGCGATCAGCAGCAGGCTGGAAGCCAACACGGAAATTCCTGTCGCCGTGGCGATTTCACTCGCCCGCATCAGCGAGCTGGGCGGTGCGTAGGTCAGATAGAACGCGCCCCCGACGACCGTGAAGCCGATCGCTGCCCACCGGGCCACGTCATCCCGGCGCCCCGCGATGGCGAGCACCACCGCCATGGCCAGCAGGACAGGGCCCGCGACATGGCCGTCGAATGCGACGGTCACCGCGATCAGCGCCGAGATCGCCGACAGCGCCGACCAGATGTGCCGGACGACGCCGGGCACGCCCGGCAGCCGATCGCCGAGCGCCACGATCGCGAGCATCGCCGCGGCCAGGGCCGCGGCCATCAGCGCCGCGACCGCCCGGCCGGTGGCAGGCGACACACACCACACCGGAAGAACACCTACCGCGGTCAGCAACGCCATCGCGGCGCGATTCCCGGTGCGCGACAGCAGTATCAACGCGCCGAAGATGGCCAGGAACCCGGCGATGCCACACGCGGCGGCCAGCCACAGGTCGTGCTGACCGTCGAAGTACACCCTGGCCAGCGCGATCAGGAGCGGCAACGTGCTTGCCGCAGTGCGCGCCGCGTACAGCCAGATCCAGTTCTTGCCGAGTTGCACCGGAAGCGAGGCCGCCGACAGCGCCAGCATGAAGCCGATCAGGAGCAGGGTGATGCCGTCCGTGACGATCGGCGCCAGCAAGACGAGCGGCACCAGGACCAGCAGCCCGAGATGCTCGGAGTCCCAACGCCGCGCCAGTGTCAGGCCGCCGCCACCGATCACCGCGGCGATGGCGAGCCCGACCGGGGCCGACAACCAGTGATAGATCGTGGTGGTGGCGATGACGTCGATGTAGGCCGCCGCGATGCCCGTGGCGGCCAGTGCGATGGCGCCGACCCGGCCGCCGGGGCGCGCATGCAGCCAGGCCGCCGCTGCCACCAGACCCGCCGCCAGCAGTGCGCCTGCGCCGACCCGGATCTCCGGCCGCAGGATGCCGGCCTGCGCGGCGAGCACCAGCAGCAGCACCACCCCGATCAGCGTGACGGCGACGCCCGCGACGGCCAGCACCTTGCCGATCCAGCCCTCCGATCGCTCGCGTCGCGGTCTCGGCGGCGCCGCCGGTGGCGGCGGGTAGGCGTACTGCGGGGGATATTGCGGCCAGGAGGGTGCGGCCGCCGGCTGGGCGCACCGGTCGGGCCGACCCGTCAACACCCGGTCGAGTTCGGTCAGATCAGAGGAAACCCGCGCCAGCTGCTGCGAAATCGAGGCGAAGTCCGCCGAAAGCCGGGCGATGACGGCACGATGCGGTTCGGTCATGCGGTCATCGTCGCAGCGGACTCACCGTCTCCGGATGAGTAGGACTACTCGACTGTGCTATTCCGTGTCCAGGCCGTGTTCGATCGCGTAGCGGGCCAACTCGACGCGGTTGGCCACCTGGAGCTTGCGGAATGTCGCCTGGACGTGGTTCTCGACGGTGCGGTGGCTCAGCGACAGCCGGCCGGCGATCTGCTTGGCCGTCAGACCTTTGGCCACGAAGCGCAGCACCTCGGTCTCACGCTCGGTCAGGCTGGGTGTGTCGGGGCCGGCTCCGGGCTTCTGTGCGATCCGCCGGTACTCCCCCAACACCAAACCGGCCAGTCCCGGAGTGAACACCGCACGGCCGTCAGCGGTGGCACGAACCGCTTCCCCCAGCTCTTGTTTCGATGCGCTCTTGACGAGATATCCCGTGGCTCCGGCCTTTACCGCTTCGAGCACATCATCGCGCTCGTCGGACGCCGAGAGGACCAGGACCCGCGACGACGGCGACACCGCGAGCACCTCCGCGGTCGCCTGGGCGCCATCACCGTCGGCGAGTCGCATGTCCATCACGACCACGTCGGGATGCACAACCGCAGCACGGCGCCTTGCCGCTGCCACGCCGTCCGCCGTCGCGACCACAGTGAATCCGTCCTCGGCGAGGTCGCGGGCCACCGCGTCTCGCCAGATGGGATGGTCATCGACCACCATCACCGTCGGGGTACCGTCAGCTCCCATTCCGTCCCACATTCCGGCCCGGTGTTCAGCCTGGCGCTGCCACCCAGCCAATCCATCCGTCCCACAATCGATTTCGCCACGCCTATGCGCCCTTCGGCGACCGCCTCCGCCAGCCTGCCGTCTGCGATACCGATACCGTCGTCACGGACACTCACCGTCACGGAGTCACCGAGGTCCTCGAGCAGGACGTAGGCGTGGGCATTCGGCCCCGCATGCGCGGCGACGTTGTCCAGCGCGTTGGCCACCGCCGCACACAGCTCATCGGCGATGTCGCCGTCCAACAGCACCGGTTCGGCGGGCAGGCTCACCGACACCCGATCGGACGCTCGCCGCCGTAGCCGCGCGCCCACATCGGTCAAGGCGTCGCCCGCCCGTGGCTCGGCGTCTGCAGAACTCACCAGCCGCCGTAGGGCACGCTCCTGCGCCCCCGCCAGCGCCGCCAGTTCGGCCGCCTCTCCACCGATCTCGCGTCCGCGGCGTGACATCAGCGCGAGAACCTGGATTGCGCCGTCGTGCACCTGCCGGGACAGTCGCTCGCGCTCCTCGAGGGACGCCGCCAGCCGTGCGGCGTGTTCGAGTTCGGCGTGTGCACGACGCGCCGTCTGCGCCGCCATGCCGACCGCCAGCCCCACTGCGAGTTCGATGACGATCGTCGCGTTGCGGCCGAGGTCGTAGTTGAAGGTGCCCTTCACGACGGTGCTCGCGATCATCACCACCAGCCCGGCGAGCATCCCCGCGATCGGGCCCATCAGGATGGCCGCGGAGATCGTCGCGTTGGTCGCCCAGAGGGTCGTCGGCCACGACTGGTTGTCGAGCGCCCACTGTCTGGACGCGACGAATTCGGTGGACAGCAACAGCGCCACCACGACGAGCAGTTCGGCGAGAACCCAGGCCCACCGGCGGCCGAAGCCCTGCAGATAGGCGAATCCGCACGCCACACTCCATCCTGCCAACACTGCGAAGCCCAGCCACGCCGCCGCCGGCCGCGCCAAGCCGGGGTTGATCGCGATCTGAAAGCCGAGCGCGTAAATGCAACTCAGCAGCCGGAATACCTGCGCCGCCCGCCACAGCGGTGTCGTCGGATCGGGAGCATCCGGCCGCATGCGACCTAGAGCACCTTGGACAGAAAGGCCTTCGTACGTTCGTGTTGCGGATTGGCCAGCACCTCGCGGGGAGGGCCGCTCTCCACGACGACACCGCCGTCCATGAACACGAGCTGATTGGCCACCTCGCGAGCGAAGCCCATTTCGTGGGTGACCACAACCATCGTCATGCCTTCGGAAGCAAGCTTTTTCATCACTGCCAGCACCTCGCCCACCAGCTCGGGATCCAGAGCCGATGTGGGTTCGTCGAACAGCATGAGCTTGGGGCTCATCGCCAGCGCCCGGGCGATCGCGACGCGCTGCTGTTGGCCGCCGGACAGCTGCGCCGGATAGGCGTGCGCCTTGTCCGCCAGCCCGACCTGTTCCAGCAGATCCTTTCCCCGCGCCACCGCTTCGGCCTTCTTGACGCCCTTGACATGGATGGGTGCCTCGATGACATTTCCCAATGCCGTGCGATGCGGGAAGAGGTTGAAGTGCTGAAACACCATCCCGATCTCGCGGCGTTGTTTGGCGGCAACGCGGGGCGAGATCTCGTGCAACTTGGAGCCGGCCTCGCGGTAGCCGATCAGGTCGCCGTCGACGTGCAGGCGGCCCGCATTGACCACCTCCAGATGGTTGATGCAGCGCAGGAACGTCGACTTGCCCGAGCCGGACGGGCCGACCATGCACATCACCTCGCCCCTGCCGACCTCGAGCGTGATGCCCTTGAGCACGTGAAGCGCCCCGAAACTCTTACAGACTTCTTCAGCCTTCACCATCGGTGTCATGCGCCCTCCCCTCCTCCTCCGGGCGCTCCGGTTCCCTGAGCCTTGGCCAGCGCCTCGAGTTGCCTGGTTGTCAGTTTCCGCGACGCGCCTCGCGAGTAGTAGCGCTCCAGGTAGTACTGGCCCACCATCAGGATGCTGGTGACGACCAGATACCAGAAGGCTGCGACCAGCAGCAGCGGAACGGGCTCGAAGGTGCGCGCGGCGATCTCGCGCGAGGTGATGCCGTACAGGTCCAGGGTGAACGGCACTGCGGTGACCAGCGATGTGGTCTTCAGCATGCTGATGACTTCGTTGCCGGTCGGCGGGATGATCACCCGCATCGCCTGCGGTAGCACGGTGCGGCGCATCGCCATCCCCCACGACATGCCCAGTGCCGTCGACGCCTCGAGCTGACCCTCCGGCACGGAACTGATTCCCGCGCGGATGATTTCGGCCATGTAGGCGGCCTCGTTGAGCGCCAGTCCGAGGATCGCCAACAGAAACGGTATTGATAGCGACTGGAGATTGAGATGGAAGAACGACGGCCCGAACGGTACACCGAGCTGGATTTTGGAGTAGATCGTCGGGATCAGTCCCCAGAACACCAGCTGTACGTATATCGGGGTCCCGCGGAAGATCCACAGGTACACCCACGACACCGACTTGAAGACCGGATTCGGTGACAACCGCATCACCGCCAGCAGCACGCCGAGCGCGATCGCCAGCACCATCGAGTAGAGGGTGAGCTGCAGAGTGTTGACCAATCCGATCTGCAGCACCCGCTGGTTGAAAACGTACTCCCCGAACACGTGCCATCGGTAGGCGTCGTTGGTGGCAGCGCCGTAGACGAACAGCACGACCAAGATGATGATGACGACCGCCGCCACCCACCGCCACGGATGACGCAGCGGAACGGCATCGATAGCAGCTGGAGCAGTGGATGGAGGCGTGTCGACATCAGTCATTTCAGTTCTCCGACGTCAGCTGATTGCGCCGTTGATCACCGGCTTGTCGATCATCACTTTCTCGACACCCCAGTTGGACGCGATCTCCTTGTAGGTCCCACTCTCGATCAGATGCTCCAGTGCCTGTTTCAGCGACTGGGCCAGGGGTGAGCCCTTCTTCACCGGCCATCCGTAGGGAGCGGCATCGGTGATCTCACCGGCCTGGGTCAGCTTCCCGTTGCTCTGCTTGATTGCGTAAAGGGTCACCGGGGAATCCGCCGACATCGCGTCGGCCTGACCGAGCACCACGGCGTTGGTGGCCGCGTCCTGGCCGTCGAACGGAATGATCTGAATCGCAGGCTTGCCTGCGTCCGTGCACGCCTTGCTTTTCGCCGGGAGCTCCTCGGTCTCCTCCGTCGTGGTGGCCTGCACGGCTACTTTCTTCCCGCAGGCGTTGGCGGGATCTATCGGATTGTCCGGACGCTGCGCCCATAAAATACCCGCCGAGCCGTAAGTGACGAAGTCGACCGTCTGCTCGCGTTCCTTGGTGTCGGTGAACGACGACATACCGACGTTGAAGGTGCCACCCTGAATAGACGGGATGATCTTCGCGAAGTCCGCCTCGCGGTATTCCGCCGTCAGGCCGAGCGTCGCGGCGACCGCGTTCATCAGATCGACGTCAAAACCGACGATCTTGCCGCTTTCGTCTTTGAACTCGTTGGGCGTGTAGGGAATGTTGACGCCGACGATCAGTTTCCCGGACGACTTGATGTCCTCGGGCACGGTGTTCGCGATGTCGTCGACCTTCTGGGCCGACGCCGCCGATGTCCCGGAGGCCGGCGCGCTCGATTCGCTACCCGAGTTGGTGCCGCTCGCGCAGCCCGATAGAGCCAGTGCGCCCGTCGCAGCAAACACCGCTGCGATGCGCCAGAATTTCGTCCGACGGTCTTGACATCCAGCTGACACGGTTGCCTCTACTTTCTGATTCGTGGACCCGGCGCGCAGCACCGGTACCGGAACAGTAGTAGAGACCTACCACGGTGGCAGGAGAAACGAACGCGGTGGCAGGAGAAACGAAACGGCGGTCACTCCCAGAGCTGCGGGCAGTATGTCGGGACAGCAGCGCCGATGAAGTTGTTGGTCTCCGTCTGGGTCCAACCCTGGTTGACGCCCAGCTTGTATCCGGCCAGCCAGTCCGGATTCCCCTGGCGCGTCGTGTCGATACAGAATTGCTTGGCGGTGCGGATGGCTTCCGTACGGTTTTTGTACGGCACACCCTTCTTGTCGAGTCGGTCGATGAATTGCTGGTCGTAAACGGGGTCCGCATGTGCGGGCGCCACGGCCACGGCTGCACCGACTGCCAGGAAAAGACCTGCGAGCGCAGCGGTGGCGGTACGGCGGACAACCGTGGTCGTCATCGTCACTCCTTGTTTGCTCCAACGGGTCGCCGAACTGTGCTCGGGCGAGACCTGTCACACACATCGTATCGAATAAACCCACTGTTACACCAACAGTCATTCTGGAGCCGTCCGGCGGCAATATTTGCGCTGGCGTAACTAGATCCTTTGCGCTGAACGTGGCCCGTGGCAGTGTCGTCGCCAAATCGAAACAATTGTGGTGTGCGAATGGACATTTTCTGTAAATCCGCTATGCCACACTTCGCGCATGGAAAGCCCCGCACCCCCCAGCATGCTGCAACACCTGTGGAAATCCACGCTGCTATCCGGGATTCTGGCCGTCATCCTCGGCGTTCTGGTGCTCGCGTGGCCCGGCAAGACCCTTATCGTCGCCGCGATCATCTTCGGCGCCTATTTGTTGGTCACCGGCATCGCGCAGGTGATCTTCGCCTTCAGCCTGCATGTGTCTGCCGGTGGCCGCGTCCTCCTGTTCATCAGCGGCGCCGCGGCGCTGATTCTGGCCGTGTTGTGTTTCCGCAGCCTGGCGCAGTCGATCTTGCTGCTCGCCATATGGATCGGCGTGGGATTCGTCTTCAGGGGGGTTGCCACGGCCGTTTCAGCAATCAGCGACCCGACACTGCCCGGCCGGGCCTGGGAGATCTTCATCGGCGTCATCAGCCTGGTGGCGGGTGTGGTGATGCTGGCCTCGCCGTTCGAATCGATCGCGACCCTGACTTTCGTCGTCGGCATCTGGCTCATCGTGATCGGGGTCTTCGAGGTCGTGTCGGCATTCGGGATCCGCAAAGCCGGTAAAGACGTCAAGAACATCAAAGAAGCGGTGAGTTAACCCACACTGCCTTTCTACTACACTCTGTCGTAGGCTGGTGGCACGGCCACGGAAGAGGTTCGGATGGACGCACTGGATGTGTCGCGGTGGCAGTTCGGGATCACCACCGTCTACCACTTCATCTTCGTTCCGCTGACGATCGGGCTGGCGCCGCTCATCGCGGTGATGCAGACCGTCTGGGTCATCACCGGAAACGCTGCGTGGTACCGGTTGACCCGGTTCTTCGGCAAGCTGTTCCTGATCAACTTCGCGCTCGGGGTGGCAACGGGCATCGTGCAGGAGTTCCAGTTCGGCATGAACTGGAGCGAGTACTCCCGCTTCGTCGGCGATGTCTTCGGCGCCCCGCTGGCGATGGAGGGCCTCGCCGCGTTCTTCTTCGAGTCGACATTCATCGGTCTCTGGATATTCGGATGGAGCAGACTGCCGAGGCTCGTCCACCTCGCATGCATCTGGGTCGTGGCGATCGCGGTGAACGTATCTGCGTTCTTCATCATCGCCGCCAACTCGTTCATGCAGCATCCCGTCGGTGCGCGGTACAACCCGGAAACCGGCCGCGCCGAACTGACCAGCATCGTCGCGCTGTTCACGAACAACACCGCGACCGCCGCGTTTTCGCATGCCGTCGCCGGAGCTTTCCTCACCGCGGGCACATTCGTCGCCGGCGTGTGCGCGTGGTGGATGGTGCGGGCGAGCACGAGCACCGAGGCCCGCACGATGTACCGCCCGGCGACCATCCTGGGCGCCCTGGTGGCGCTGGTGTCGGCGGTGGCGCTGTTCTTCACCGGCGACATGCAGGGCAAGCTGATGTTCCAGCAACAGCCGATGAAGATGGCCTCGGCGGAATCGTTGTGCCACACCGAAACCGATCCCGACTTCTCGATCCTGACGGTCGGCACCCACAACAACTGCGACAGCGTGACACATCTGATTCAGGTGCCGTACGTGCTGCCGTTCCTGGCCGAAGGCAAGTTCGACGGGGTGCGCCTGCAGGGCGTCAAGGATCTGCAGGAGAGCGATGAGGCCAAGTTCGGCCCCGGTGACTACCGGCCGAACCTGTTCGTCACGTACTGGGCGTTCCGGGCGATGATCGGCTTCCTCGCGGTCCCCGTGCTGTTCGCCCTCGCCGCGCTGTGGCTCACGCGGGGCGGCCGAATCCCGAAGGCGCGCTGGTTCTCCTGGTTGGCACTCGTGACACTGCCCACCCCGTTCCTGGCGAACAGCGCCGGCTGGGTGTTCACCGAGATGGGTCGCCAGCCCTGGGTGGTCGTGCCCAACCCGACAGGTGACCAGATGATCAGGCTGACCGTGGCCGACGGCGTGTCCGGCAACTCGGTGGGCATGGTGTTGACGTCGCTGCTCACATTCACGTTGGTGTATGCCGTGCTCGCCGTCGCCTGGTTCTTCCTGATCCGACGCTATGTGGTCGAGGGTCCTCTCGAGCACGATTCCGAACCCGCGCCGCCCGCCCCGCCGGGTGATGACGACATCGCACCGCTGTCGTTCGCGTATTGAGAGGAGGCTTCACATGGGACTACAACATCTCTGGTTCCTGCTGCTGGCCTTTTTGTTCGTCGGCTTCTTCGTGCTGGAGGGGTTCGACTTCGGGGTCGGCATGTTGATGGAGTTCTTCGGGCGCGCCGGCAAGGGCGACCGCGAGCAACACCGCCGCGCTGCGCTCAACACGATCGGCCCGGTCTGGGACGGCAACGAGGTCTGGTTGATCACCGCCGGTGGCGCGATGTTCGCCGCTTTTCCCGGCATGTACGCGACTGTGTTCTCCGGGCTGTACCTGCCGCTGCTGGCCATCTTGTTCGGCATGATCCTACGGGTCTGCGCCATCGAATGGCGTGGCAAGATCGACGATCCCGCGTGGCGGTCGTGGGCCGATATCGGTATCGCCGTGGGATCCTGGCTGCCGGCCTTTCTGTGGGGTGTGGCGTTCGCCGCGTTGGTGCGCGGGTTGCCGGTGAACGCCGATCACCAGGTTCACCTGTCGATCGGCGACGTCCTCAACGCCTACACCGCGCTCGGCGGGCTGGCGATGGCGGGCTTGTTCCTGTTCTACGGTGCCGTGTTCGTCGTGCTGAAGACCGAAGACGCGGTGCGCGACGACGCGGTCCGGTTCGCGCGGCGCCTGGCGGTGCCTGCCACCGCGCTGGTGGCGGCGTTCGGATTGTGGACGCAGGTGGCACACGGCCACAACTGGACGTGGATGGTGCTGGCCGTCGCGGTGATCGCGCAGATTTCGGCGGTCACGGTGGTCTGGAGTCGCGGCGGCGACGGCTGGGCGTTCGTGTGCACGATGACGGTGGTGGCTGCGGTGGTGGTCCTGCTGTTCGGCTCGCTGTACCCGAACCTGGTGCCGTCGACGCTGAACCCGGAGTGGAGCCTGACGATCTACAACGCGTCGTCGACCCCCTACACACTCAAGATCATGACGTGGGCGGCGCTGGTCTTCGCGCCGTTGGCGATGGTGTACCAGGGCTGGACGTATTGGGTTTTCCGGCAACGGATTTCGGCCGATCGCATACCCGCGCCGGTGGGCTTGTCGAGGCGGATGACGTGAACCTGCGGCGGGTCACCATGGATGCCACCATGCGTTCACCGGCGATGCGGCGCTTCCTCATCGCCTCGGTGGCCTGCGGCGTGGTCATCACCGCCGCCACCATCGCATCGGCAGTGGTACTCGCGCACATGGTGGCGGGAGTCATCACCGACCCGGGCACCCGCACGGTCACGCACTGGGCCGGCCCGCTGTGGATTCTGGCGGCGCTGTGGTTGGTTCGCGGTAGCACCCAGTGGCTGCAGGGCCGGCTGTCGCAGCGCGGGGCGACCGCGGCGATCGCCGACCTCAGCGGCCGGGTGTTGCATGCCGTCACCGCGCTGCCGCCACGACACCTGGCCGTCGAACGCGACGAGGCCGCCGTGTTGACCACAAGTGGGCTCGACGGCTTCAAGCCCTACTTCACCGCCTATCTCCCGTCGGTGCTCCTGGCCGGGATCCTCACGCCCGCTGCCGTCTTCGCGATCGCCGTCTACGACATGCCCTCGGCGGTGGTGGTTTTGATCGCGCTGCCGCTAATTCCGGTCTTCATGGTGCTGATCGGCCTACTCACCGCGGACCGCTCGGCCGCGGCGCTGACCGCGATGAGCACCCTGCAGTCACGGCTGCTGGACCTGGTGGCGGGCATCCCGACGCTTCGGGCGTTGGGTCGAGTCGGCGGCTCCGCGGATCGGATAGCGGAACTGGGCGCTGCCCATCGGCGTTCGGCGATGGCGACGCTGCGCATCGCGTTCCTCTCGTCGCTGGTGCTCGAACTGCTGGCCACTTTGGGCGTAGCGCTCGTCGCCGTCGGGGTCGGACTCCGGCTGGTGTACGGCGAGATGACGCTGTCGGACGGGCTGACGGCCTTACTGCTGGCCCCGGAGGTGTTCTGGCCGCTGCGGCGGGTCGGGGTGGAATTTCACGCCGCCCAAGACGGAAAGTCCGCCGCCGACCAGGTTTTCCGCCTGCTGGACCGGCTCCCGGCCCCAGCGGCGGGAGCCAACCGGACGATAACGCGGGGCTGTGCGGGGGCGGGCGCGACCATTCACCTCGACGACCTCGGCGCCGACGTGATGCCGGGGATGGTGACCGTGCTGACCGGGCCGAACGGCGTCGGCAAAACCTCCCTGCTGCATGCCATCCTCGGCCTGCAGCCGGGCGGCGTGCGTATCGACGGGGTGGATGTGGCCGATGTCGATGCGCGGGATTGGTGGCGCCAGGTGGCGTGGCTGGCCCATCGGCCGGTTCTGGTACCCGGCAGTGTCAGGGCCAACCTCGAACTGTTCGGTCCGGTGCCGAATCTCGACAGCGCTTGCCGTGCCACGGGTTTCGACGAGGTCCTGGCCGGTCTTCCCGAGGGGCTCGACACGGTGATCGGCCGCGACGGCGTCGGACTGTCGCTCGGTCAGCGGCAGCGGCTCGGCCTCGCCAGAACCTTGGGTTCCGACGCGCCGGTGCTGTTGCTCGACGAGCCGACGTCGCACCTCGATGCGCGGCTGGAATCCCGGGTTCTGGATGCCATCGTGCGCCGCGCCCGGGCCGGCGCGACGGTGCTCGTGGTGGGCCACCGCGAGCCCGTACTGGCCATCGGCGATCACGTGCTGCACATGGGGAGTCTCGTCGATGCTTGAGTTGCTGCGCCCCCGCTGGTCACGACTGCTGCTGGCGGTCGTGCTGGGAGTGCTGTCGCTGGGCAGCGCCCTCGCCCTGGCCGGCATCTCGGCATGGCTGATCACCAGGGCCTGGCAGATGCCGCCGGTACTGGACCTGACGGTGGCGGTGGTCGCGGTGCGCGCGCTCGGGATCTCCCGTGGCGTGTTCGGCTACTGCCAGCGGCTTGCGTCGCATGACACGGCGCTGCGGGCGGCGGCGAACGTCCGTGAGCGGCTGTATCGCAGGCTGGCCGATGGGCCTGAGGAGTCGGCGATGCGGCGCAGCAGCGGCGAGTTGGTGGCCCGGGCGGGCGCGGGGGTGGACGACCTGGCCGACGTGCTGGTGCGCGCGGTGCTGCCGATCGCGGTGGCCGCCGTGCTGAGCGTGGTCGGCGTAGTGGTGATCGCCGTCATCTCGCCCACCGCGGCCGCCGTGCTGGCAGCCTGCCTGCTCGTCGCCGGGGTCGGCGCGCCCTGGATGGCGGCCAGGGCCGTCGTCGCATCGGAAGCCGTTGCGGTCGAACACCATTCCGGTCGCGACGATGCGGTGATGCTCGCGCTCGAACACGCGCCCGAATTGCGGGTGGCCGGACGTCTCGGAGATGTCGTCGCCGAAGCGCAACGACGCCACCGCGATCGCGGCCGCGCAGCCGACCGTGCTGCCGCACCGGCGGCCCTCGCAGGCGCGGTGCCGACGGTCGCGATCGGTGTCAGCGTGCTCGGTGCCGTCGTGGCCGCGATCCACCTCGCGAACGCCGTTTCACCTATGACCGTGGCGATCCTGATGCTGTTGCCGCTCTCCGCCTTCGAAGCGGCCACGGCACTTCCCGGGGCGGCGGTGCAACTCACCCGGTCGCGGATCGCCGCGCGGCGGCTCAACGATCTCACCGCTCCGGTGGAACGTACCCGGTCACGGCCGACCGCTGCCCGCGTCGACCTGGAACCCGGCGCCCGGCTGGCGGTCACAGGTCCCAGTGGCGCCGGCAAGACCACGCTGCTGATGGATATGGCCCGAAATCCCGCAGAGGCAACATTTTTCGCCGAGGATGCGCATGTGTTCGCGACGACGGTGCGCGACAACCTGCTGGTCGCCCGCGGCGATGCCACCGACGACGAACTGCGAAATGCGCTGCAGCGGGTCGGCCTTGGCGACTGGGTGCAGACCCTGCCCGCGGGGTTGTCCACGGTGCTCGCCGGCGGTGCGGCCGCAATGTCGGCGGGGCAGCGCAGACGACTGCTCCTGGCCCGCGCGCTGATTTCGACGGCGCCGACGGTGTTGCTCGATGAACCGACCGAACACCTCGACGCCGCAGACGGTCGACGCCTCCTGAGCGAACTCCTCACCCCCGACGGTCTTTTCCCGGCAGAGCGCGCCGTCGTCGTCGCCACACACCACCTGACCGAGGACATTGTCTGTCCCAGACTGCACCTCACGCTCAGCGAGTAACCTCACCGGCATGAGCGAACCGGATCCGCCGCCTCATCATCCCCGGCGGCTACTCCCGCCACCTCCGCAGCCGTATTCGGGATGGGCGCCGCCCCCGACGGCGCCCAAGAACGGATTGGGCGTTGCCGCCCTGGTGATCGCGATCATCGGGCTGGTGTTCTGCTGGTCGGTCATCGGCGGTGTCATCCTCGGGATCGCGGCGGTGACCATCGGGTTCGTGGCGCGCAGCAGGGTCAAGCGTGGTGAGGCCACCAATGGCGGCGTAGCCATCGCCGGGATCGTGCTGGGGTTCCTCGCGATCATTGTTTCGCTGGTCTTCATCCCGATCTGGATCGGGATGTTCGATGAGGTGGGCGGGACCGACTACGTCGATTGCGTATCCAAGGCGGGCTCCGACCAGCAGGCGATTCAGCAGTGCGCCGATCAATTCCGTGAGCGCGTCGAGGATCAGTTCAGCGTGACCCTCACTCCCACGCGCTGAAACCCCTCAGGCGGTATGACGACGCCTGGGCACGAACTCGAGCGACAGCAGCACGACGAGCAGTGGCAGAACCTGCGTTAGCGACGCCATCACGTAGCGACGGTCGCCGAGCGCATGGAATTTGCGCAGGTAGCGGTAGAGCGACTCCAGCGCGATCAACGCGTCACCGAGGTGGATCGCGGTGAAGATGAGACCGGCGAGCTTGCCGCGGTTCTTGTCGGTGAAGATCTCCGGGAACGCCGCGAACGCCAGTGACAGTCGCTGCGCGCGCTGCCCTTTGGCCCACTCGATCATGTCGACCGACAGCCGCTCGTCGATGCCGTTCGGGGCGCCGCGCCGGCGCCACGGCACATCGAGGCTGACCTCTCTGCCCCGCCCCCCGTGGCATATCGGTGGAATCCCTGTACCCGGCCGTCCTGTCGCGGGCGATGATCAGCTGGATGCCGGGATAGCGCCCCTCGAGCGCGCCGTCGAGGCACATCGAGAAGCCGCGTTCCGTGTGCGCGCCGCTGGGGGAGGCCAGCAGCACCTCGGTGAGTTCCGCGAGCAGTCCGTCGTCCAGCCCCTGCTCGGACACGACCTCGGTGGTGACCCCGACGTTGTGCGTGCGCTGTACCGCCTGGCGTAGGTTGCGGTACTTGCGACCGACCATCTCGAAGTTCGCGACGTCGATCACCACGTCTCGGCCGATCGGCACGGGCCGCAGTGATGACCCAGCATGCTCGCGTCGGACCAGAGATCCAGCCGGCGGTGGCTGCAACCCAGCACCACGATGCGCCACCCTCGGGTATGGCACATCACGCGAAGTCGGCGACCAGTTCGGCGAAGCGGGTCTCGTCACCGATCGGGTCGCCGCTGACCACCGCGTAACCAGCCGGGTGCGGTATGCGATGGCCGCCGCGCCGTCGGCGGTGAAGTGGTGGCACTTGCGGTCCTGCATCGCGAACGGTGCGAGCGGATCACCCTCCGTCGCGTTCACCAGGGCCCAAACACGTGGCAAATCAACCGGATTCGGCCGCGCGGCCGTTGGCAACATCAACACCGCGCCGGCCGATGATCAGCATGTTGCCCAGCTAGCTCGTAAACCATGAGGTGCGCGCCGAATCCGGCCAACACGGCGACCAGAGCCAGCCAGGCGTGCGCGGCCGTGACCGGCCGACCGAGGAAGATGCCGCGGGCGATCGACGGCCGCAATGACAGGGTCATCAGCCACGCCAGTCGTCCATCGGTCTGCCAGTCGGCCTGCCGGTGGTCTCGCGCCAGTACAGCGATCAGCCAGCAGAACAGGCTGAGTACCGACAGGGCACCCATCCACCGGGCGGCAGGCGAATCGACATGGGCGACCACCCGCTCGCGGGCCCGCAACCTAGGAGCAAAGTTGACGTGGCTTCGTCCACAGACGCAAATTTTACGCCGACAGCTATGTGCTTCCCGGGAAGTACTTGACGATCCCCTCCTGCACGACCGTCGCCAGCACCCGGCCCGATCGGTCGAAGAAGTGTCCCGTGCCCAGACCGCGCGACTCCGCAGCAACCGGCGACGTGGTCGAATACAGCACCCATTCGTCGAACCGCACCGGACGGTGAAACCACACCGAATGGTTCATCGTCACGGCGAAGATGCGGTCGAATCCCCAGGACAGCCCGTGGGTGGTGATGATCGAGTCGAGCACGGTGGTGTCCGACGCGTACACGAGCGCCGCGGTGTGCAGCACCGGGTCGTCGGGCATCGCACCCTCGGCGCTCATCCATACCCGGTTGTGGCCGAGCCGTTCCCCCTTGTCACGCATCACCCACGCTGGATCGTTGGTGTAGCGCCACTCGATCGGGCGCAACGCGTTGACGAAGTGCGGGACCATCTCCTCGTAGCCCTTCAAGAGGTCGTCGACTTGGCACGGATTCGGATCACGAAGTCCGGCGCCTGGATCGAATGCTCGATCCCGCGGCCGCCGGACAGTAGGAGATCATCGCCGAGGCCAGCAACTCGCCGTTCTGCATCACGTCGACGCGACGGTTGGCGAAGCGGCGCTCGTCGCGTAACCGCACACCCGGAATTCGAGGTCCTTCGACGGATCTCCGCCCGCGACGAAGTGCACCGATATCGCGCTCGGCGGTACCTTCTCCGAACGTGCGACTAGCCGCGACGAACGCCTGGGCCATCATCTGCCCCCCGAATGTGCGTATCGGGTTCCGGCTGGGTGTGCCACCGTGAAGGTGTCGCCGTCTGATTCGAGTTGAGTTCGAGTATCGCCAGCAGCTCCTCAAAGTCTGCCGTTGCCACTCAGTTCCTCCCTAGTCGTCGTCCTCGCCGATCCGGTGCACGTGGATCAGGTTGGTCGAGCCTACTGTGCCCGGCGGAGCGCCGGCGACGATGACCACCAGTTCGCCCCGCTTGTAGCGGCCGAGGCTGAGCAGCGACTCGTCGACCTGGCGGATCATCCCGTCCGTGGTCACGATGTGCGGCACGATGAACGTCTCGGTGCCCCAGGTCAGCGCGAGCTGGCTGCGCACCTCGGGTAACGCGGTGAACGCCAGCACGGCAGCGGGGTGTGCAGCCGCGCCAGCCGGCGCACGGTGTCGCCGGACTGGGTGAAGGCCACCAGCGCCTTGGCGTCCAGGCGTTCGCCGATGTCGCGGGCGGCGTAGGAGATGACGCCGCGCTTGGTGCGCGGCACGTGCGTCAGCGGCGGGACGACGACCGAGTTCTCCTCGACCGCGTGGACGATGCGCGCCATCGTCCTGACCGCCTCCAGCGGGTACTTGCCGACCGACGTCTCACCGGAGAGCATCACCGCATCGGCGCCGTCGAGAACGGCGTTGGCCACGTCGGACGCCTCGGCGCGGGTCGGCCGTGAGTTCTCGATCATCGACTCCAGCATCTGGGTGGCGACGATCACGGGTTTGGCATTCTCCCTTGCCATTTGGATAGCGCGCTTCTGCACGAGCGGCACTTCCTCGAGCGGCAGCTCCACGCCGAGATCGCCGCGGGCCACCATGATCGCGTCGAAGGCGAGCACGATCGCCTCGAGGTTGTCGATGGCCTCGGGCTTCTCGAGCTTGGCGATCACCGGCACCCGGCGGCCGACGCGATCCATCACCTCGTGCACGAGCTCGATGTCGGCCGGCGAACGCACGAACGACAGGGCGACCAGGTCGACGCCGAGCCTCAGCGCGAACTCGAGGTCGTCGATGTCCTTTTCCGACAGCGGCGGGGCCGAGACGTTCATGCCCGGCAGCGACATGCCCTTGTTGTTGCTGACCGGGCCGCCTTCGGTGACCCGGCAGACGACGTCGTTTCCGTCGATGTGCTCGACCGTGAGGCCGATGTTGCCGTCGTCGACCAGCACCCGGTCTCCCGGGGTGGCGTCCTCGGCCAGCCGCTTGTACGTGGTCGAAACCCGATCGTGGGTGCCTTCGCAGTCCTCGACGGTGATCCGCACGACCTCGCCCTTGACCCACACGGTCGGTCCCGCCGCGAACCGCCCGAGCCGGATCTTGGGGCCCTGCAGGTCGGCGAGGATGCCGACGGCATGCCCGGTCAGGTCCGAGGCGGCCCGAACCCGCTTGTAGTTGGCCTCGTGGTCGGCGTAATCGCCATGGCTGAAGTTGAGTCGTGCAACGTCCATTCCGGCCTCGACCAGTGCCCGCACTGCGTCATCGGTGCCGGTGGCCGGGCCCAGGGTACAGACGATCTTTCCGCGTCTATTCACGTCTGATGAGCATAGTCGCGAATCGATTCAGACGACGGCCAGTGGGAGGGCTCCAGGCCTGACCGGCGCAGGAAGATCGGATTCACCCATCAGATAGGCGTCGACGGCGTGGGCGGCACTGCGGCCCTCCGCGATCGCCCAGACGATCAGCGAGGCGCCACGGTGAGCATCGCCACAGACGAACACGCCGGGCGCGTCGGTTTGCCAGTCCGAACCGCAGGCCACCGCACCGCGTCGATTGAGCGTCAGGCCCAGGTCGTCGAGCAGCGGCATCCGCTCGACGCCGTCGAAGCCGATCGCCAGCAGTGCCAACTCGCAGGGAATCTCCAGCGAGGCGCCCACCGGCGTGATGCTGTCTGCGGCCTTCGGCGTCGCGCTCGACTTTCACTTCAGCGATCTCGACCGCCCGGATGTGGCCGTGGTCGTCACCGAGGAACCGCTGCACGGCGACCTCGTAGCGGCGGGCACCGCCCTCGGCGTGGGCCGGCGACAGGCGGGTACGCAGCACGACCGGCCACATCGGCCATGGTGCGCGGGACTCGTCACGGTATTCGGGCGGCTCGCGGTTGTAGTCGAGCTGCGTCACGGAGGTCGCACCCTGACGGTGTGCGGTGCCGAGGCAGTCCGCGCCGGTGTCTCCGCCGCCGATGATCACCACGTGTTTGCCTTTGGCGGAGATGGGGCTGGGCCCGTCGCCTTCACATTCCTTGTTGGCGGGCACCAGGTGGTCCATCGCAAGGTGCACACCCGTCAGGTGACGGCCCTCCACGTCGTTGTCGCGGGCCCGTAGCGCGCCGACGGCAAGTACCACGGCGTCGTACTGCTGCCGCAGTCGCTCCACCGGAAGATCGACGCCGACCTCGGTTTCGGTGACGAAACGCGTTCCCTCCGCCCGCATCTGGGCCAGCCGCTGGTCGAGAGTGGCCTTTTCCAGCTTGTACTCCGGGATGCCGTAGCGCATCAACCCGCCGATGCGGTCGTCGCGTTCGTAGACCGTCACCTCGTGGCCGGCGCGGGTGAGTTGTTGTGCCGCAGCCAGTCCCGCCGGACCTGAGCCGACGATCGCGATGCTCTTACCGGTGGTGATGGCGGCGGGCTGCGGTTCGACGATGCCGTCCATCCAGGCCTGGTCGGCGATCGACTGCTCGATCCGCTTGATGGTGACACTGCCGCCGGTCTGGTCCTCGGCGATCGACAGCACACAGGCGATCTCGCACGGCGCCGGGCAGAGCCTGCCGGTGAACTCCGGGAAGTTGTTGGTCGCGTGCAGGCGATCACTGGCGGCGTCCCAGCGGCCACGACGGACGAGGTCGTTCCACTCCGGAATCAGGTTGCCCAACGGACAGCCCGCAGTTCCGGAATGACAGAACGGAATTCCGCAGTCCATGCAGCGGCGCGCCTGCTGGGAGACCTCGCCGGCACGCTCGTGCGGATCCTGGAGTTCGTAGACCTCGCGCCAGTCGCCGACACGCTCGTCGACCGGGCGTTTGGCCGCCTCGACCTTGCGAACCTCGAGAAATCCATGCGGATCAGCCACGGCTGGCCTCCATGATCGCGGTGTCCACGTCACGGCCCTCGGCCTTGGCCATCCGGCTGGCCTCCAGGACGCGCTGGTAGTCGGTGGGCATGACCTTGGTGAACTGCGCGCTGCGCCTCGGCCAGTCCGACAGCAATGAGATCGCCACCGTGCTGCCGGTGTGCTGTGCGTGCCTGGCGACGACGTCGCGCAGCCATGCGAGATCCTCCGGTTCGAGGCGCTGCAGTTCGACCATCTCCGTGTTGACCTCGCCGGCTCCAGACCGAGCACGAACGCGATGCCGCCGGACATCCCGGCCGCCATGTTCCGGCCGGTCTCGCCGAGCACCACGACCCGGCCGCCGGTCATGTATTCGCATGCGTGGTCGCCGACGCCCTCGACGACGGCCAGCGCGCCGGAGTTGCGGGCGCAGAAGCGTTCGCCGACCCGTCCGCGCAGATAGACCTCGCCTGATGTGGCGCCGTAGAGCAGGGTGTTTCCGGCGATGACGTTGTCCTCGGGCAGGAACAGCACGTCGTCCTGGCGGCCTGACGATGATGCGGCCGCCCGAAAGCCCCTTGCCGACATAGTCGTTGGCGTCGCCGATCAGCTCCAGCGTGATGCCCGGCGGCAGGAATGCGCCGATGGACTGGCCCGCGGACCCGGTCAGCGTGACGTGGATGGTGTCGTCGGGCAGGCCCTGGCCGCCGTAACGCCTGGTCACCTCCGAACCGAGGAGGGTTCCCACGGTGCGGTTGACGTTGCGCACAGGCAGTTCGAGTCGCACGGGGTGGGCGTCCTCGAGTGCCCCCTCGGCGAGCTGAATGAGGGTCCGGTCGAGGGCCTGGTCGAGCCCGTGGTCCTGAGCCCTGAGTCGCCTGCGCTGGGTGAGTCTGGCGCCGTGGGCATCGGTGGGCACGGCGAAGACCGGCGTCAGGTCCAGACCGCGGCTCTTCCAGTGCGCGATGCCCACGTCGGTGTCGAGCACCTCGGCGTGGCCGACCGCCTCGTCGATGCTGCGGAATCCCAGCTCGGCGAGGTAGCGGCGGATGTCTTCGGCGATGAACCGGAAGTAGTTCTCGACGAACTCCGGCTTGCCGTTGAAGCGGGCGCGAAGCTCGGGGTTCTGGGTGGCCACCCCGACGGGGCAGGTGTCGAGGTGGCAGACCCGCATCATGATGCAGCCGGACACCACCAGCGGTGCGGTGGCGAAGCCGAACTCCTCGGCGCCGAGCAGTGCCGCGACGATGACGTCGCGGGCGGTGCGCATCCCACCGTCGCACTGCACGGTGATGCGGTCGCGTAGCCCGTTGAGCACCAGTGTCTGCTGGGCGTCGGCCAGGCCGATCTCCCACGGCACGCCCGCGTGTTTGAGCGAGGTGAGCGGTGCGGCACCGGTGCCGCCGTCGTATCCGGAGATCAGCACGACGTCGGCATGCGCCTTCGACACTCCGGCCGCGACGGTGCCGACACCCACCGAGCTGACCAGTTTGACGTGGATGCGGGCCTGTTAGTTGGCGTTCTTGAGGTCGTGGATCAGCTGTGCCAGGTCCTCGATCGAGTAGATGTCGTGGTGCGGCGGCGGCGAGATCAGGCCGACGCCGGGTG
This sequence comes from uncultured Actinomycetota bacterium, assembly GCA_963699655.1. Taxonomy (GTDB): domain Bacteria; phylum Actinomycetota; class Actinomycetes; order Mycobacteriales; family Mycobacteriaceae; genus Mycobacterium. The sequence goes on along the minus strand of CAVOUV010000019.1, from coordinate 397,989 downwards.
TGGAGTGCCGCGTCTTGGCGATGTTCGGATAGACCTTGTAGCCCGGAAGCTGGCCGCCTTCACCGGGTTTGGCTCCCTGCGCCATCTTGATCTGGATGTCCGTGGCGTTCACCAGGTAGTCACTGGTCACGCCGAAGCGGCCGGACGCCACCTGCTTGACCGCGCTGCGCCGCCTCGGGTCATAGAGCCGGTCGACGTCCTCGCCGCCCTCACCCGAATTCGAGCGCGCGCCAAGGTTGTTCATCGCGATGGCCATGGTCTCGTGGGCCTCTGCGGAGATCGACCCGTAGCTCATCGCTCCGGTGTTGAACCGGGTGACGATGGAGTCGACGGGCTCGACCTCGTCGAGCGGAACCGGCGGGCGCAGGTCCTTCTTGAAGGTCGAACAGGCCCCGCAGCGCGCCACCCTCTTTCGAGCAGGCGGTCCACTTCGGCGGAGTACTCCGCGAAGATGTCGTGGCGGGCGGTCCGGGTCGAATGTTGCAGCAAGAACACCACTTCCGGTGTGAACAGATGCAGCTCGCCCTCACGGCGGAATGCGTATTCACCGCCCACCTCGAGGCGGCGGTGAACGCGTTCGGTCGGATTCTCCGGATACGCGCGACGATGCCGGAGCTTGACCTCCTCGGCGATGACACGTCGAGCCCGATACCGCCGAGTTGGGTGGGCGTGCCGGCGAAGTACTCGTCGATGACATCTCTGTCGATGCCGACCGCCTCGAACGCCTGCGCGCCGGTGTAGGACGCGACGGTGGAGATGCCCATCTTGCTCATCACCTTCATCACGCCCTTGCCGAGCGCCTTGAGATAGTTGCGAACGGCGGCGGCGGGTTCGATGCCGGTGAGTTCGCCCTCGCGGATGAGGTCCTCGATGGACTCGAAGGCCAGGTACGGGTTGACCGCGGCGGCGCCGAAGCCGATGAGCATGGCGATGTGGTGGACCTCGCGGGCGTCGCCGCTTTCGACCACCAGCGCGACAGTGGTGCGCTCCTTGGAGCGCACCAGATGGTGATGCACGGCCGAGACCGCCAGCAGTGACGGGATGGGCGCCTTGGTGTGGTCGGAGTCGCGGTCGGAGATGACCAGTGTGCGTGCACCTTTGGCGATGGCATCGCAGGCACGGATGCGCAGGTCCTCGAGCGCGTCGGCGAGGCCCTCCTCGCCGCGTTCTACGTCGTAGAGCGCACGCAGCACCGCGGTCCTGAGGCCCGGATGCTCACCGTCGTCGTTGATGTGGACGATCTTGTTCAGTTCGTCGTTGTCCAGCACGGGCCAGCGCAGCACGATCTGCCGGCAGGACGCGGCCGTGGGTTCGAGCAGATTCTGCTCGGGTCCCATCACCCGCGCCATCGAGGTGACCACCTCCTCGCGGATGGCATCCAACGGCGGATTGGTCACCTGGGCGAAGAGTTCGACGAAGTAGTCGTAGAGCAGCCTGGATCGCTGGGACAGAACCGCGGTCGGGGTGTCGGTGCCCATGGAGCCCAGCGGTTCGGCACCGGACGCCGCCATCGGGGTGAGCAGGATGCGGAGATCTTCCTCGGAGTAGCCGAAGGAGATCTGACGGCGCACCACCGACTCGTGGTTGGGCTGGACCCGAACGCGGTCGGGCAAAGTCTTCAGGTCGAGCAGGCCGGCGTGCAGCCATTCCCCGTAGGGTTCGGCTGGCGAGCCAGCTCTTCCTTGATCTCGTCGTCGGAGACGATCCGGCCGGCGGCGGTGTCGATCAGGAGCATCTTGCCGGGCTGCAGGCGGCCCTTGGCGACGATCTCGGCGGACGGCACGTCGAGCACGCCGCTCTCGCTGGCCAGGATGATCGCGGTCGTCGATGGTGCGCCACCAGCGTCCCGGCCGTAATCCGTTGCGGTCCAACACCGCTCCCACCACCGTGCCGTCGGTGAAGGTGACGCAGGCCGGCCCGTCCCAGGGCTCCATCAATGAGGCGTGGAACTGCCAGAAGGCCCGCTCGGCGGGGTTCATCGTGGTGTTGTTCTCCCACGCCTCGGGGATCATCATCAGCACGGCATGTGGAAGGCTGCGGCCGCCGAGGTGCAGCAGTTCGAGCACCTCGTCGAAGGACGCCGAGTCGGAGGCGTTGGGCGTGCAGATCGGCGACAGCCGGCTGAGGTCGCCGGGGATCTTGCTGCTCGCCAGCATCGCCTCCCGGGCGTGCATGCGGTTGCGGTTGCCGCGCACGGTGTTGATCTCGCCGTTGTGCGCGACGAAGCGGAACGGGTGCGCCAGCGGCCACGACGGGAAGGTGTTCGTCGAGAAGCGGCTGTGCACGATCGCGATCGCGCTCGTGCACCGTTCGTCGCGCAGATCCGGAAAGTACTGGGGCAGCTGCATTGTCGTGAGCATGCCCTTGTAGGCCATTGTCCGGCTGGACAGCGACGGGAAGTACACGTCGCCATGCTCGGCCTGCTTGCGCAGCGGATAGACCCGACGGTCGAGCTCGATGCCGCCGGGGCGGACGCCGTCACGCTCGGGCGCCGCGACGAACAGCTGCGCCATGTACGGCATGCATCCCAACGCGGTCGACCCGATCTCCGCGAGGTCCGGATCGACTGGCACCTCCCGCCAGCCAAGCACTTCCAGGCCCTCTTCGACCGCGATCGACTCGATCCGCTCACGCGCAGCGGTCCGTGCGACGGGGTCCTGCGGCATGAAGCAGATGCCAGCGGCGAAGGTGTTGGCGCCGACCGCGTTCGGCTCTGGCAGCGTGAAGTCCGACGACTGCGCGCAACAAGTTCGACGGGCAATTGCAGCAAAATCCCTGCGCCGTCACCGCTGTTGGGTTCGGCGCCCGCGGCGCCGCGGTGCTCGAGGTGTTCCAGTGCGATGAGCCCGTCGGCGACGATGGCGTGGGAACGACGGCCCTGGATGTCGGTGACCATGGCGACGCCGCAAGAGTCAGATTCGTGCTCGGGGTCGTAGAGCCCCTGAGCTTCCGGCAATGCCGAAAACAGCATTGAGTCAGCACCTCCGCAGTCCGGAAAACGTGTCCGGGACTGCATCGGCCCGATTGTCGAGTGTATCAGCGGAGGCGCGCGAGCTACCCCTCGAGAAAGGTTGGGACCAGCGGGAACCCCGGCAAGTTTCGGACGACTGTCCATGTGACCGCGGCGATGATGATCGATGCGACGGCGGGCACGGGCATCAGCCGCTTCCCGCAGTCGCCAGACGCACCACTAGCCACGCGATCAGCAACGGCAGCCCGATGAGCAGGAACACGTTGTCGACGACGGCCGCAGACAGGTCGCCGTGAAGCAGGTCGTGGGTCATCCGAAGGCCACCGCAGGCCGGGCAGTACCAGCCCGTCATCGCCTTGAACGGGCATGCCGGGAACAGGAAGCCCGGACGATGCGGATCGGCCGAGCCCGACGTAGGCGAGGCCGCCGGCCAGGACGGCACCCGCGCCGAGTGCGGTGTAACGCCGTCCCTTGCTGGTGGTGGCGCTAGGCTCCATCGCGCAGTAGGACGTCCCTACGGGTCGCGGACCTTGTCGTGAGCACAGACGGCGTCGATGATGCCCCAGATGACGGCACCGATACCGCAGGTGACGAGGCCCACGACGAGCTGGGCGATGCCCAGCCCCGTGTAGCCGAGGTATATCCGCCCGATACCGACCAGCCCGAACAATCCGAGCAGTTGCAGCAAGCCCGCGACGACCTTGGACTTGTCGGACAGCGGCTCACCCGTCATCGGATGCCGACCGTAGGGCGCGGCCGGATCCATGTACGCCGGCGGGTACTGACCCGGTGGCGGCCTAGCGGCGGAGGCCCATACTGGCCCGGCGGGGTGGGTACGGCGGCGGTATATCCCGGTTGAGAGGGCGGTGGATCGGGTTTCCACTCGCACTGCCACTGAACTGCGGCTCGGTCATGGCTTCCAGCATGCCAGAACTGACGGCTTGCTAGAAGGGTGGTGGTCGTAGTTGGCGGCGAGCCAGGCTTGGCGTTGTCGTTCTTCTTCGGCGATGAGTTCGGTTCTTTCGCGGCGTTCTTCGGTGATGCGGTCGCGGCGGTCCTGGTCGCGGGTCCGCTTGCGCTTCGGCATCATCACCGCGCGATTAGGACTCGGATCATCAGCCACTGGGACGGGCAGCTCCCCGGTCGGCTGCGCCAGCGCCGGGAAGAGCACGCCACCGTGGGCTTCGGTGACATAGGTGTGGCCGCTGGGAGACGGTGAAAATGACTGTCCCGTCGGGCAACTGCTGATCTTTCCAGCCGCCGGGCCCGCTGAAGAACGTCTTGATCAAGTGATCGGTGCGGCAATAGCAGCTTCAGATCCGAAGGATGAGTCTGGCCCGCCGGGTAGGGCACCGTATGGTCGATGTCGCAGCGCTCGGCCGGTTTGTCGCAGCCCGGCCACCGACAGGTCAAATCCCGCCAGCGGATGAAGTCGGCCAACGCCGCCGACGGCCGATAACCCGGCTCCGGCGCGTCGTTGGGCATTACCACACGCTGCAGCTTGGCCGACTTGGCCACCTCACGCACCGACTCGGCCGGCAAGATGCCGAAGCCCGGCAGGTATCCCGGCTGATCACTGGTGCCGTCGAGGGTGGCCTGCTCGGCCAGCACATGGATCACCGCATCGGCTACCGCCCTCGCTCGGTAGCCGCCGGGCAATCCGAGGCCCCGCACTGGCACGCCAGCCGCTCCTCGAGCCGGCCCAACGCCCCGCAGGCATCGGCGCGACGCTGTTCCTTGGTCCGCGGATCGTCTGTCGCACACACTGGCCGCCAACGCATCCAGTCGCTTGTCGAACGCCGCCGCGTCGGGGGCGTGGATATTGGCCCAGATCCCGGCCATCCCCATGGTCGTCTCCCCGACCTCGACATAGCGGTTGTCATCGATCTTGGGTGCACCCGCACCCCGGCCGGGTCGAACTTGGCCACCCACGATCCACCCGATCCCGCAGTTTCGGGCCCGGACATCCTCATCCACTCGGCTCGCGTGCCGGGCCAACGCGGCATCCAGGCGCGTGATTACCTCGTCGTCCTCGACATTCTCGGTGCGATCGATGATGGTCAGCACCATCCGCAAGTCGATCGCACCACTGGCGAACACCTTCGCGACCTCGGGCAGCGTGTCGCGCAACACCCGGGCGTAATGAATCTGCCCGGCCGCCCGCCCCCGCGAGATCTTGAGTGCCGCCGAGATCTCCGCGGCGACCTCATCGTGTGGGTCCGTCCGCCAGAAGATCGACTCCGCCAACTCCCGGGTCCGCAGCGCATCAAGCTCACCGATCGCGGCGAGCCGCCGCGCGATCGCCGCCGACTCCTCGCGGTAAGCAGCCGCCATCGCATCGATAGCTGACGCACCCGTCGGGCGTTCGAACATACTTTCGATCATATTCTGCCAACCGACAGACACATGCAGGCCGGAGCGCTGCCCTGTGGATAAAAGTCAGACTGGGGATAGCTCTGGTGAAGCGGGTATCAGCGATTGCGACGGTTGCGCAGCCAGCGCCGTACCAGACCACGGGACTGTTCCGCTTCGGCTCGCTCGACGGTCGCAGGGGGTTCAGGGGCCGCCTCGGGGCCGTCCGGTGTCGCGGTTGCCTCAGCCCCAGAGTCAACCTTTTCCTCGGCCTCGCTCTCGGCCCTGGCCTCGGCCTCACTCTCGGCGGCGACTTCTTCCGCCTTTTCTGCAACCTCGGGCACCTCGGCCTCGGCCGCGGGTTCTCTGCTTCGGCCGTGGGGGTTGCGGACTCGGCCTCTTCGGCGGCTTCAGCGGGCTCGTCTTCGGCAGCCACCTCGTCGGAGACGGCCTCGGCGTCATCGGTGGCCCCTACCGCAGCGGCGACTTCTTCCGCCTCTTCCGCAGCGTCGGGCGCCTCGGCCTCGGCCTCAGCCGCGGGTTGCTCTGCTTCGGCGGCTTCAGCGGGCTCGTCTTCGGCAGCCACCTCGTCGGCGACGGCCTCGGCCTCGTCGGTGGCCCCTACCGCAGCCTCATGAACCTCGGGAGCCGCCTCCTGCGCGTCAACGGCATCCTCGCCCTCGACCGCACCGACACCACCTACGGCCGAATCAGCTTCCTCACCGGCTGCCGCGAATTCCACGGCCTCGGCGATGGCCTCGGCCGGAGCCTCGGCGACATCCTCAGCGAGCTCCTCCGCCTCGACAGCGGCCTCCGGCTCGGACTCCTCCGCTTCGGCTTCTGCGGGCTCGGCTTCCGCAGCGACCTCATCGGCGACGGCCTCGGCCTCATCGGTGGCCTCTACCGCAGCCTCATGAACCTCGGGAGCAGCCTCCTCCGCCTCCACAGCCACATCGCCCTCAACCGGACCAACGGCAGCCTCGGCTTCGGCTTCTGCAGGCTCGGCTTCCGCGGCGACCTCTCGGCTCGCCTCGGCGTCATCGGTGCCTCTACCGCAGCCTCATGACCCTCGGAGCAGCCTCCTCCGCCTCCACGGCGCCGTCTCTCGGCTTCGACTTCCAGGCTCGGCTCCGCAGCATCGGCCTCGGCTTCCTCGACAGCCTCTGACCCGGGCCTCCTCCCGCGCAACTCGACCGCACCGACACCACCTACGGCCGAATCAGCTTCCTCCCGGCTGCCGCGAATTCCACGGCCTCAGCGATGTCCTCGGCGGGAGCCTCGGCGACTTCCTCAGCGAGCTCCTCCGCCTCGACAGCGGCCTCGGGCACCTGGGCTTCGGCCGCCGATTCTTCGGACCAGGCTCGTCTGCGCCTTCGTCACCTTCGGCCGCGAACTCCTCGGCCTCCTCGACGCTGTTCGCCGGCACACCTGCGACGTCGGCGCCCATGTCCTCGGCGGAGAGTTCTGCCTTCGATTCGGGCCCGTCGGCAGTCACCCGCGGCCCTCGCGTCTTCGTCCTCCGCCTCGCCGGCAACCTTCGCCGCCGCGACCAGCCCGGTCGTCGCCGCCGACGGCAGACAGCTCCTTGGCGAACTCCTCGACGGAGGAGCCTTCGTCCTCGACCTCGTCATCCTTCGGCTTGCCGCGCAGCGTCGCCGGATCCTCACGACCCTTTGGCGCGACCATGATGTAGACCACCGCGCCGATGAACACGAACGTCGAGGTGAACGAGTTGATCCGGATGCCGGCGATGTGCGTCGCGTCGTCGTCTGCGCAGTCAGCTCGACGCAGAATCGGCCGACGCAGTAGCCGGCCACGTATAGCGCGAACAGGCGACCGTGGCCGATCTTGAATCGGCGGTCGACCCAGATCAGTACCACGAAAACCAAAACATTCCAGAGCAATTCGTACAGGAAGGTCGGGTGCACGACCGCGGCACACCTCACCCGTCGAGACGCCGTTGAGCGAGTCGCGTCGACAGCACCGCTCGCGTCCTCGCGCTCGAAGATCTCCAGCCCCATGGCACGTCGTCGGCGCGCCGTACAGCTCCTGGTTGAAGTAGTTGCCCAGCCGGCCGATCGCCTGCGCCAGCACGATTCCGGGCGCGATCGCGTCACCGAACGCAGGCAGCGGGATCCCCCGGCGCCGGCACGCGATCCAGGCGCCGACGCCGCCGAGTGCGACCGCACCCCAGATGCCCAGGCCGCCGTCCCAGATCCGCAGCGCGGCAACCGAGCCCGGCACCGCCGTCACCGAAGTAAGTCCACCAGTCGGTCATGCACGTGGTACAGCCGGCCGCCGATCAGACCGAACGGCACCGCCCACAGCGCGATGTCGTAGATGACGCCGCGCTCGCCACCGCGGGCCACCCAGCGCCGGTCGCCGATGACCAGCGCCGCGACGATGCCGACGATGATGCACAGCGCGTACGCCCGGATCGGGAACGGGCCCGAGGTGCCACACGCCCTGCGCGGGGCTGGGAAAGTGGCCAGAATCGTCGTGGTCACGCAGTAATCCTCTGTCGCACGCCCTCGGCGAGTTCTTCGGTCAACGACCGGACCGCCGGAATGCCGTCGGCCAGCGCCGACACCAGCGCCGATCCGACGATCACGCCGTCGGCGTACGCGCCGATCTGCGCGGCCTGCTCCCGCGAGCGCACCCCGAGCCCGACACCGACCGGGATGTCGGACATCGCCTTGCACCCGGCCGACCAGTTCGGGCGCCGCGATCGACACGGCGTCACGTGCGCCGGTCACCCCCATCGTCGATGCGGCGTAGACGAACCCGCGGGACGCCTCGACGGTCGCCGCCAGCCGCTCCGGAGTCGACGACGGCGCGACCAGGAAGATCCGGTCCAGGTCGTGGGCGTCCGACGCCTGCGAACCACTCGTCGGCCTCGTCGGGGATCAGGTCCGGAGTGATCATCCCGAGTCCGCCCGCCGAGGCCAGATCACGGGCGAAGGCGTCAACCCCGCAGCGCAACACGGGATTCCAGTACGTCATCACGACGGCGTTGCCGCCGGCGTTGCTGATCGCCTCGACGGCCGTCAACGCGTCGCGCACCCGCACCCCGCCGCGCAAGGCAGCTTCGGTGGCCGCCGCGATGGTCGGCCCGTCCATTCCGGGATCGGAGTACGCGATACCGACTTCGATGATGTCGCAGCCGGATTCGACCAGCGCCGTCATCGCCGCGATGGACGTCGCCACGTCGGGGTATCCCGTCGGCAGGTAGCCGATCAGCGCCGCGCGGTCCTCGGCTCGGCACGCGTCGAACACGGCTCGACCGACGGCTCGGCTCATGACTGGCGTCCTGCCGTCCAGCAGGCCGAACCACTTCGCCGCCGTCTCCACGTCCTTGTCGCCGCGCCCGGACATGTTCACCACGATCACCGCGCCCGGGCCCAGCTCGGCGCCCAGCTTCAGCGCGCCCGCGACCGCGTGGGCCGACTCGATCGCCGGGATGATGCCCTCGGTGCGGCACAGCAGCGCGAACGCGTCCATCGCCTCGGCGTCGGTGATCGGGCGGTACTCGGCGCGGCCGAGATCCTTGAGGAACGCATGCTCGGGACCGACGCCCGGATAGTCCAAACCCGCTGAGATCGAATGCGATTCGATGGTCTGGCCGTCCTCGTCCTGCAGCAGGTAGGAGAACGAACCCTGGAAGGCACCCGGCGAGCCGCCGGTGAAAGTGGCCGCGTGCCTACCGGTTTCGACCCCGTCGCCGGCCGCCTCGAAGCCGACCAGCCGGACACCGCGGATCGTCGATGAACGCATGGAAGATGCCGATCGCGTTCGATCCGCCGCCGACGCACGCGGTCGACGGCATCGGGCAGCCGACCGGCCTGGCGCCTGAATCTGCGCCCGCGCCTCCATGCCGATGACGCGCTGAAAGTCGCGCACCATCGTCGGGAAACGGATGCGGCCCGGCCGCGGTGCCGAAGCAGTAGTAGGTGGCGTCGGCGTTGGCGACCCAGTCGCGGAACGCCTCGTTGATGGCGTCCTTGAGCGTCTTCGAACCCGACTCCACCGAGACCACCTCGGCGCCGAGCAGCCGCATCCGGGCGACGTTGAGCGCCTGCCGGGCGATGTCGACCGCGCCCATGTAGATGACGCATTCCAGGCCGAGCAGCGCGCACGCCGTCGCGGTCGCCACCCCGTGCTGACCGGCGCCGGTTTCGGCGATGACGCGCGTCTTGCCCATCTGCTGCGCGAGCAGCGCCTGCCCGAGCACGTTGTTGATCTTGTGAGATCCGGTGTGGTTGAGGTCTTCTCGCTTCAAGAACATCCGGGCGCCACCGGCGTGCTGCGCTGAGCCGCGCGGCCTCGTACAACGGCGACGGGCGCCCGCTGTAGTGCCGCTGCAGCCGGTCCAGCTCGTCGAGGAACGCCTGATCGCCGCTGGCCTTCTCGTAGGCGGCGGTGACCTCCTCGATGACGGCCATCAGCGCCTCGGGCACCAATCGGCCACCGTAGACACCGAAATGCCCCTTGGCATCGGGGTCGTGACGGGTGGGCTCGGCGACGGCCGCACTGCGCGGCAACTCGGCGAAGCTGCATCAGCCTCTTCGCGAAGCGTCCGCGCGCGCAAGCGGCCATCGCCGCTAGCGGGCGCGGTTTCGGGCAGGACGGATGCGTGCCGGCGGTCACCAGATCGGCGACGGCGCTGCGGGGATCACCACTGGTGACCAACCCCTCGCCGACGAGCACCGCGTCGGCGCCCGCGCCCGCGTAGGCCAGCAGGTCGGCCGTGCCGCGGACGCCCGACTCGGCGACCCGGATGACATTGCGACGGCAGTCCGGGGGCGATGCGGGCGAAGCAGTCCCGGTCGACCTCCAGCGTCTTGAGGTCGCGGGCGTTGACGCCGATCACCGTGGCGCCGGCCTGCAGCGCGCGATCGGCCTCTTCCTCGGTGTGCACCTCGACCAGCGCGGTCATGCCCAGCGATTCGGTGCGGTCGAGCATCGACACCAGCGCCGACTGCTCGAGCGCCGCGACGATCAGCAGCAGCATGTCGGCGCCGTGCGCGCGGGCCTCGTGAATCTGATACGGCCCGACGATGAAGTCCTTGCGCAGCACCGGGATCGACACCGCGGCACGCACCGCGTCGAGATCGTCCAGCGAACCGTGGAAGCGGCGCTCCTCGGTCAGCACGCTGATGATGCGCGCGCCGCCGTCTTCGTAGGCGCGGGCCAGCTTCGGCGGGATCGGCGATCGTCGCGAGCGCACCGCGAGACGGGCTGGCGCGCTTCACCTCGGCGATGACGCCGATACCCGGTGCGCGCAGTGCGGCCATCACGTCCAGCGGCGGCGGCGCGGCCTTGGCGCGTCCCCTTGATCTCGGCCAGGCTGACGAGGGCCTCGCGAGCGGCAACGTCGGCACGGACTCCTTCGATGATGGAGTCGAGCACGGTCGCCGAACTCATGAGCCGTCTGATTCCCTTCGATGCTGCGTCCGGTCGTCCGAACGTTCGCGATGCTCTTCGACGAAGGGTAGCCGCCAGCGGCTGCACGCGCCGTCACCGCCCCTTGTTGTCCGTATCTGGTCGGGTCGTCGCCCTTCGTCGAGCGCGTCCCAGATCATCCGCTCCGACATCGTCGGTGCGCCGTCCTCGCGCGTCGGCTCGCGCCGGCCTCGCGCCGCGCGGCGCGGCGGTCTCGTACTCGTCGCACGTCGGCGCGGCCTTCGCCGGCGAACGCATGCAGCAGCACCGCACCGACCAGCGTCACGACCGCGGCCGCCAGGGTGAGCACCGCGCCCCAGTAGTGCCGCTGCGTTCCCGACCAGCTCGGCCACGGGCACCTCGGCCAGGTCGGCGGCGCGGACCGCGACGTCGCGAATCACCCACAGGCTGATCGCCAGATAGCCCATCACCGCGCTCATGCACCGCCACGATCACGGCCAGCAGCCGCAGCTGCCAGGCCCGCACCGCGAGCGGCCTCGAGCGCCGCGGCCAGCAGCATCAGCGCGAGCGGCACCAGCGCCGTCGACCACGTGGCGCCGGTCAGTGCCGTCGCTCTTGGGCTGCCCGAGCCCGTCGAACGACTCCACCTCGACCCACACCATTCGCGACGCGCCCCACAGCGCCGCCGCGGCAAGCAGCAGCAGGAGTTGCCCGATCCGCATCTGGCGCGGCCGTGATCATGGCTCGGTCAGCGTTTCCGCCGCGGCGATCGCGTTCAGCACCGCCTTGGCCTTGTTCGCCGCCTCGTTGTACTCGTAGGGACCGTTCGAATCCGCCACGACTCCCCCGCCGGCCTGCACGTAGGCGGTCCCGTTGCGCATCAGTGCGGTGCGGATCGCGATGGCGAAGTCGGCGTTGCCCGCGAAGTCGAGGTAGCCGAGCACGCCGCCGTACAGGCCGCGGCGGGTCATTCTCGACCTCTTCGATCAGCTCCATCGCGCGCACCTTGGGCGCCCCCGACAACGTTCCCGCCGGGAAACAGGCCGTCACGGCGTCGAGCGCCGTCTTGCCCTCCGCCAGTTGCCCCGTCACGGTCGAGACCAGGTGCATGACGTGGCTGTAGCGCTCGATGTGGCTGTAGTCGTCGACCTTGACCGTGCCCGGCACGCAGACCCGGCCGAGATCGTTGCGCCCCAGGTCGACCAGCATCAGGTGTTCGGCGCGCTCCTTGTCGTCGGACAGCAGTTCCTTCTCGAGCAGGAGGTCCTCCTCCTCGGTGTCCCCACGCCACCGCGTGCCGGCGATCGGATGGGTGGTCGCCCTGCCGTCCTGCACCGTGACCAGCGCCTCGGGGCTCGATCCGACGATGGAGAAGTCAAGTTCCCCAGCGCTATTCGGTACGTTGAGCAGGTACATGTACGGGCTCGGGTTGGTGACCCGCAGCATGCGGTACACGTCGATGCGGGTCGACGTCGGTGTCCATCTCGAAGCGCTGCGACGGCACCACCTGGAACGCCTCGCCCGCCTCGATGTCGCCGACGAGCTTGTCGACGATGGCGGTGTACTCCTCGACGCGTGCGCTGCGCGCGGTGCACCGGTTCCGGCCTGCTGAACGTGGCGACCGTGGACGGCAGCGGCTCGCCCGAGCGCGGCCGTCATCACGTCGAGCCGGGCGACCGCGTCGTCGTAGGCCCAGTCCACCCGCTCGTCGGTGCCGTTCCAGTTGACCGCGTTGGCGATCAGCGTGATCGTGCCCTCGTGGTGGTCCACCGCGGCGATGTCGGTGGCCAGCAGCAGCAGCATGTCGGGCAGGCCCGAGGTCATCGACGGCCAGCTCGGGCAGCCGCTCCAGTCTGCCGCACCATGTCGTAGGCGAAGAACCCGACCAGGCCGCCCGACAGCGGCGGCAGCCCCGGCAGCGGTCCGGTCGCCAAGCAGGTCCAGCGTCGCGCGCAGCGCCTGCAGCGGATCGCCGCCGCGCGGCGCATCCTGCGGCGTGGCGCCCAGCCAGCCCGCCTCGCCGTCGCGGACCGTCAGCGCCGACGGCGCGCCCGCACCGATGAACGACCAGCGCGACCAGGACCGGCCGTTCTCCGCCGACTCCAGCAGGAAGGTCCCGGGCCGGTTGGCGGCCAACTTGCGGTACGCGGACAGCGGCGTCTCGCTGTCGGCGAGCACCTTTCGTGTCACCGGCACCACGCGGTGCTCGGCGGCCAGCGCCCGGAAGTCCTCACGCGAGGTGGTGACGGCGAGGTTTGCGGTGGTTTGCACGGATCAATCCTCCCAGAGTGCTATCAAATGGCGGGCATGAGTCAGGCGTAGCGTAAGCACGGTGACATCTCTACAACGAGGCGACCAGGTGGCCGAGTTCGAACTGCCCGACCAGACCGGCGCCGTGCGACGCCTCACCGATCTGCTCGCCGACGGCCCGATCGTGCTGTTCTTCTATCCGGCGGCGATGACACCCGGGTGCACGAAGGAGGCCTGCCACTTTCGCGACCTGGCGTCGGAATTCGCCTCCGTCGGCGCCAGCCGCGTCGGCATCAGCACCGACGCCGTCGACAAACAGGCCAAGTTCTCCGCGCAGCAGAATTTCGACTATCCACTGCTGTCCGATGCCGACGGCAAGGTCGCCACGCAGTTCGGCGTCAAGCGTGGCCTGCTCGGCAAGCTGATGCCCGTCAAACGCACCACGTTCGTGATCGGCCCGGACCGCACCGTGCTCGACGTCATCGCCAGCGAACTCAGCATGGACACCCACGCCGACAAGGCGCTGGAGGTGCTGCGGCAGCGTCAGTCCGCGTGATGGCACCCGTTCTGGAGCTGGCGGACGTGACCTTCCGCCGCGACGGCAAGCAGATCATCGACGGCATCTCACTCACGGTGAACGCGGGCGAGCACTGGGCCCTGCTCGGCCCCAACGGCGCGGGCAAGAGCACACTGCTGGGGTTCTGCGCCGCGGTGACCTTCCCGACCTCGGGCACGGTGCACATCCTCGGCTCCCAGATGGGCAGGGTCGACCTCGCCGCGTTACGGCGGTTGATCGGCCACGTGAATCCCCGCCACCGGCTGCAGTATTCGCTGACCATCCGCGAGGTGGTGCTGACGGGGATCACCGCCACCATCGACATCCCGATGCACTGGTCGCCGACCGCGGCCGACCGTGACCGCGCCGACGCGATGATCGCCGCGGTCGGACTGTCGCACAAGGCCGACAACGTCTGGCCGACCCTGTCGCAAGGTGAACGCGGCCGCACTCTGATTGCGCGGGCGCTGATTTCGGAGCCCAAGCTGTTGCTGCTCGACGAACCCACCACCGGGCTCGACGTCGCCGCGCGCGAGCAGCTGTTGGAGACCATCGACTCGCTCGACGACACGCACCCCGAGGTGGCGTCGATCCTGGTCACCCACCACCTCGAGGAATTGCCGACCACCACCACCCATGCCCTGCTGATCTCGGAGGGACGCACGGTGGCCAGCGGTCGGGCGCGTGACACGGTGACCACCGACAACGTCACCGCGGCATTCGCGCACCCCGTCGTGGTCGGCTACGACGAGGGCCGCTGGACGGCGCGCGCCAAAGCGACCCGCATCATCGACGTTGAGCTCAGGTAGGTCTTCAGCCAGTCGGTCATGCTGCGCCGGAAGTCCCGCATCGCAGGCGCTTTCGAGGCGACAGCGTCGGCGCCGTGATACATCCCCGGCACGGCGACGAGCTTGCACGGAACGCCGCAACCCTTCAGCGCCTCGGCGTAGTCGACGTCCTCGTCGTAGAACAGATCGAGGTCGCCGACGCCGATCCAGGCCGGCGGCAGGCCGGCCAGGTCTCTACGCCGCGCAGGCGCGGCGTACTCGGGTGCGTCCGACAGGCGCGGCTCACGTCCCAGGTAGGCGGTCCACCCGAACCGGTTCGCCGCGGGTGTCCACCCGAACCGGCCCCTGCCCGCATGGTCGTCACGCAGTGCGGTGCGGTCGTCGAGCATCGGATAAGCCAGTACCTGTGCGCGCAAGGTGATTCCCTCGTCGTGGCTGCGCTGCGCGACCGCGGCCGCAAGGCCGCCGCCCGCGCTTCCGCCGATGACCGCGATCCGATCCGGGTCGATGCCGAGTTCCACGGCGTGGTCGCGCATCCACCGCAGCGTCGCCATGCAGTCGTCGAGGCCGGCGGGGAACGGGTTCTCCGGCGCCAGCCGATAGGCCGGCGCCACCACGACGGCACCGAGTTCGCGCGCCAGGCGTCCGGAGCCCATCGCCTCGAACTGCGGACTGCCGACGATCATCCCGCCGCCGTGAACCCACAGCACCGCCGGCGCCGCCGAATCCCGCCGGACAGGTGTGGTGATCAGCACGCGCACCGTAGGCACGCCGACGTAGCGCTCGGTGACCGTGACGCCCGGCCCCGACCGGTTCGGCACGCTGAAGATCAGCCGGATGACGGGCAATGTGCGGTCGGTCACCGGATACGCAGTGAACGGCAGGCGTGGGTTGCGCAAGTCGGGAGGCACCGCCGCCAGGGCGTCCCACATCGACATGTAGCGGCGCGCCGCCACCGCACCAATACCCAGAACGGCAACTGCGACAAGCTTCTTCACGCGGGCAGCTTAATCTCCGGCCCCAGAAGGACATCTGCATCGAAGCAGCTGTGGTCGCCGGTGTGGCAAGCGCGCACCAACTTGGTCGACCTCGAGCAGCACCATGTCACCGTCGCAATCCAGCCGCACCGAGTGCACGTGCTGGGTGTGACCCGACGTCTCGCCCTTGATCCACTGTTCGCCGCGGGAGCGCGAGTAGTACGTCGCCTTACGGGTGGCAAGTGTGCGGGCCAACGCGTCGTCGTCCATCCACGCCACCATCAACACGCTCCCGTGCCGCGTTCCTGTACCACCGCGGCGAACAACCCGTTCGCGTCGCGCTTGAGCCGCGACGCGACGTCTGCGTCGAGCGTCATCGGTGCACTCTGCTCTTCGCGCAAGCGCTCATCGGTGCACTCTGCTCTTCGCGCAAGCGCTCATCGGTGCACTCTGCTCTTCGCGCAAGCGCTCATCGGACCACGATCCCTTCCGCCGCCATCGCCGCCTTCACCTCGCCGATGGTCAGCTCCCTGAAATGGAACACGCTGGCGGCCAGTACGGCGTCGGCACCCGCAACAACGGCCGGCGCGAAATGTTCCTTGGCCCCCGCACCGCCGCTGGCGATCACCGGCACGGACACCGCACCGCGCACCGCCCGCAGCATCCTCAGGTCGAAGCCCGCCTTGGTGCCGTCGTAGTCCATCGAGTTGAGCAGGATCTCGCCGACGCCGAGTTCCGCACCGCGGGTGGCCCATTCCACCGCGTCGATACCGGTGCCCCGGCGGCCGCCGTGCGTGGTGACCTCCCAGCCCGACGCCGTCGGCGGCTCACCCTGCGGCACCGTTCGGGCATCGACCGACAGCACGATGCACTGCGATCCGAACTGGCGCGACAGCTCCGCCAGCAGTTCCGGCCGCGCGATGGCGGCCGTGTTGACGGCCACCTTGTCCGCGCCAGCCCGCAACAGCACATCGACGTCGTTCACCGACCGCACGCCGCCGCCGACGGTGAGCGGGATGAAGACCTGTTCCGCGGTGCGCGTGACGACCTCCAGCATCGTGGCCCGCCCCGACGAGGAGGCTGTGACGTCGAGGAACGTCAGTTCATCGGCCCCCTCGGCGTCATAGAGCGGCGGCCAATTCGACGGGATCGCCTGCGTCCCGCAGGTTCTCGAAGTTGACACCTTTGACCACCCGCCCGTCGTCGACGTCGAGGCACGGGATGATCCGGACCGCCAGGTCATGGGCGTCCATCAGTAGTCCTTCGGATCGCCGACGGAATGCAGGAGGTCGAGCAATTGACCATGGGTGCCGGGCAGACCCACCAGCGCCGACGGCGAGTTCACCGTCCAATCATCACCGGCGAGATCGCTGACCATACCGCCGGCCGCCTGCACCAACGCCACGCCTGCCGCATGGTCCCAGACATGACCGCCGAAACTGATTGCTCCGCCGAGTATTCCGGCCGCGGTGTAGGCGAGGTCGATGCCGGTCGCACCATGCATTCTCATCCGAGAGCACTGCCGGCTCAGGTTCTCGATCACCGCGAGCCGGTAGCGGCCGGGCACCCTGCCGCGTGAGTCGACGTTGAACGTGCTGACACCGACGATCGAGTCGCCGAGTTCGGCCGGCTCCAGCGGAGGTTGCGCGACGCCGTTGGTGTACAACGGCTCACCGACGATGCCGGTGTAGCGCTCCCCGGTGAACGGCACCCAGGTCAGGCCGGCCACCGGTCGCCGTCACGGACGAGGCCGAGCAGGATCGCCGCCATCGGCGAGCCCGCGGCGTAGTTGAACGTGCCGTCGATCGGATCGAGCACCCACACCAGCGGCGACTCGAGGTCGGCACCGCCGAACTCCTCCCCGTGCACCTCGATACCCGTCGCCGACTCGCAGTGCCTCCTTGACCTGGCGTTCGATCGCCAGATCGACCTCGGTGGCGAAATCGTTGCCCTTCTTCTGCACCGCCGAATCGGCGCGATGACCGGCGATGAACGGCTTGGCGGCGTCGTCCAGGATCGCGGCGGCCTCAGCGACCAGAGCTTCGAGGTCCGCCCCGTCCAGCGCCATCTCGGCCTACTGCCCTACCGCGGCGAGCGCTTCCGGCAACGTGAATCTGCCTGCGTAGAGGGCCTTTCCGACGATCGCACCTTCGACACCGCGGTCGGTGAGGGTGGCGATCGCCTGCAGGTCCTCGAGGCTGGACACCCCGCCGGATGCGATCACGGGCGCATCGGTGCGATCGGTGACCTTGGTCAGCAACTCCAGGTTCGGTCCCTTGAGTGTGCCGTCCTTGGTGACGTCGGTGACGACGAAGCGCGAACATCCTTCGCGATCAAGCCGGTCCAGCACCTCCCACAGGTCGCCGCCGTCGGTCTCCCAGCCGCGACCGCGCAGCGTGTGCCTGCCGTCCACGATCTTCACGTCGAGCCCGACGGCCACCCGGTCACCGTGTTCGGCGACGACCCCGGCGCACCACTGCGGGTTCTCCAGCGCGGCGGTGCCGAGGTTCACCCGGGCGCAGCCGGTGGCCAGCGCCGCGTTCAGCGAGTCGTCGTCGCGGATCCCACCCGACAATTCCACGGCCACGTCGAGCTTGCCGACCACCTCGGCGAGCAGTTCCCGGTTCGAGCCGCGGCCGAATGCGGCGTCGAGGTCCACCAGGTGGATCCACTCGGCACCGTCGCGCTGCCAGTTGAACGCGGCGTCGAGCGCGGACCCGTACTCGGTTTCGCTGCCCGCCCGACCCTGCATCAGGCGCACGGCCTTGCCGTCGACCACGTCGACGGCGGGAAGGAGTATCAACGTCACGGCGGTCAACCTAGCGTGCTCGACCCAGTTTTTCAACAACGCGGCACCGGCGTCGCTGCTCTTCTCCGGGTGGAACTGGGTGGCGGCCAGCGGTCCGTCTTCGACCGCAGCGAGGAACGGCACATGGTGGGTGGCCCAGGTGAGCTTCGCCTCGTCATTGCCCTCCCACTGCTGCGCCGCATAGGAGTGCACGAAGTAGAACCGCGTCGTCGCGTCGAGGCCGGCGAACAACCGGCTTCCCTCGGCGGCGTCGACGACGTTCCACCCCATGTGCGGGATGACCGGGGCGTCCAACCGGATCACCGCACCCGGCCATTGGCCGCAGCCCGTGGTCTCGAGGCCGAACTCCACACCGCGCGCGAACAGGATCTGCATGCCGACGCACACCCCGAGCACCGGGCGGCCCGCGGCCAGGCGATCGGCGATGATCTTCTCGCCGCCGATCTTGCGCAGGCCCGTCATGCACGCCTCGAACGCGCCGACCCCGGGAACCACCAGGCCGTCCGCGTTCTTCGCGGCTCGCACATCGGAGGTGACCTCGACCTCTGCGCCGACGCGCTCCAGCGCGCGTTGTGCCGAGCGCAGATTGCCCGAGCCGTAGTCGAGAACGACCACTTTCATGGTCACAGCGTGCCTTTGGTGGACGGCACGCCGGTGACCCGCGGGTCGTACTCGACGGCTTGACGCAATGCGCGTGCCACGGCCTTGTACTGCGCTTCGGTGATGTGGTGCGGATCGCGGCCGTAGATGGTGCGCACGTGCAGCGCGATGCGGGCGTTGAACGCCAGCGATTCGAATACGTGGCGGTTGACGACCGTGTGATACGGCGCCGACGAACCGGCGATGGTGAACTCGACCAGGTAGTCCGGTTCGCCGGAGTGCACGAAGTAGGGGCGGCCGGACACGTCGACCGCCGCATGCGCGAGCGTCTCGTCCATCGGGATGAACGCGTCGCCGAAGCGGCGGATGCCCTTCTTGTCCCCGAGCGCCTGGCCCAGCGCCTGGCCGAGCACGATCGCGGTGTCCTCGATGGTGTGGTGGCCCTCGATCTCGATGTCGCCCTTGGCACGCACCGTGAGGTCGAAACGCGCATGGCTGCCCAGTGAGGTCAGCATGTGATCGAAGAAAGGGACGCCGGTGTCGACGCTGACAACACCCGTGCCGTCGAGGTCGAGTTCGACGACGATGTCGGATTCCTTGGTCTTACGCTCGATCTTCGCGCGACGGGTCACTGTTCTCCTACTGGTACGAGTTGCGAGGTGGCCAGCGCTGCGCTGGCCGTCAGCAGCGCGTCGTTCTCCTCTGCCAAGCCGGTGGTGGCGCGCAGGTATCCGGGAATGCCGACATCGCGGATCAGGATGCCGGCGTCCAGATAGCGTTGCCAGGTGGCCGGTGCATCGGTGAACTCGCCGAACAACACGAAGTTCGCGTCGCTGGCGATGACACGGAAACCCATGGAGGTCAACGCTTCTGTCACTCGCTGGCGCTCGGCGATGAGCTTCGCGACGCTGCCGAGCGTGTCGTCGGCGTGCCGCAGCGCCGCCCGGGCGGCGGCCTGGGTCACGACGGACAGGTGATAGGGCAGTCGGACCAGCAACATCGCGTCGATCACGGCGGGGGCGGCGATCAGATACCCGAGCCGGCCGCCGGCGAAGGCGAACGCCTTGCTCATGGTGCGGGTGACGACGAGCTTGGTCGGGTACTCGTCGATCAGTTGCACTGCACTCGGCTGCGACGAGAACTCGCCGTAGGCCTCGTCGACGATGAGAATGCCGGTGTTCAGAGACGACAGAGCGTCCAGGAGCCGGCGCAGTTCCTCGAGCGGAACGCTCTGACCCGAAGGGTTGTTGGGACTCGCGACGAAGACGACGTCGGGAGTGTGTTCCTTGATCGCCTGCACCGCCACCTCGGCGTCGAGGCTGAAGTCACCAGCCCGGTTGGCCACCAGCCAGGCGGTCTGGGTGCCGTCGGCAATGATCGGGTGCATCGAGTACGACGGCACGAAACCGATGGCGCTGCGGCCGGGACCCCCGAACGCCTGCAGCAGCTGCTGCAGGATTTCGTTGGAGCCGTTTGCGGCCCAGAGATTTTCGACACCCAACGCGGTTCCGGTCTTCGCACTGAGGTAGGCCGCCAGATCGGTGCGCAGGGCGACCGCGTCACGGTCGGGATACCGGTGCAATTCGTCGGCGACGGCCCGCACCGATTCCGTCACGTCGTCAATCAGCGCGGGGGTCGGCGGATGCGGGTTCTCGTTGGTGTTGAGCCGCACCGGCACATTCAATTGCGGTGCCCCGTAGGGAGACTTGCCGCGCAGATCCGTCACGCAGCGGCAGATCATCCAGCGTCACGTTCTGGCCCGGCGTCTTCTGTGCTTCGCGCAAGCGGCCCATCACTTCTCGAACCTCCGGCGCACGGCTTCTCCGTGGGCCGGCAGATTCTCGGCCTGCGACAGCGTGATCACGTAGCCGGAGACGTCTTTCAGCGCGGCCTCGTCGTATTCGACGACGTGGATCCCTTTGAGGAACGTCTGCACCGACAGTCCGCTCGAGTGCCGGGCGCAGCCCGCGGTGGGCAGCACATGGTTGGAGCCGGCGCAGTAGTCGCCGAGACTCACCGGCGAATACGGCTCCGACGAAAATCGCACCGGCCGAACGGATCCGGGCAGCAACGTCCGGCGCATCGACCGTCTGGATCTCGAGGTGCTCGGCGGCATAGGCGTTGGCGGTACGGATCCCGGCCTCGATGTCGTCGACCAGCACGATCGCCGACTGTCGTCCCGTCAGCGCTGCGTTCACCCTGTCCCGGTGCAGGGTCGTCTCCAGCTGGACGCCGAGCTCACGGTCGGTGGCGTCGGCCAGCGCGACGCTGTCTGTGACCAGCACGCTGGCCGCCATCTCGTCGTGCTCGGCCTGGCTGATCAGGTCGGCGGCCACGTGGACCGGATCCGCGGTGTGGTCGGCGAGGATCGCGATCTCCGTCGGACCCGCCTCGGCGTCGATCCCGACCTGCGAACGGCAGATCCGTTTGGCCGCGGTGACGAAGATGTTTCCCGGACCGGTGATCATGTCGACCGGCGCGAGTTCACCGCCGTCGGTGTCGGTGCCTCCGTACGCGAACAGCGCCACGGCCTGCGCACCGCCGACGGCCCACACCTCCGTCACGCCCAACAGCGCCGCCGCCGCCAGGATCGTCGGGTGCGGCAGGCCGTCATGATCGGCCTGCGGCGGGCTGACGATGACCAACGAGTCCACCCCCGCGGTCTGCGCAGGCACCACGTTCATCACCACACTCGACGGGTAGACCGCATTGCCACCGGGAACGTAGAGTCCGACCCGTTCCACCGGCACCCAGCGTTCGGTGACGGTCGCACCGGGCGCCAGTGTGGTGGTGGTATCGGTGCGTCGTTGATCGGCGTGCACCGCGCGCGCCCGCCCGATGGCCACCTCGAGGGCGGTCCGGATGTCGGCGCTCAGCGCGGCCAGCGCGGCGTCGAGCCGCTCGGCGGGCACCCGGACCGTGTCGGGCCGGACCCCGTCGAACGATTCGCCGTACTCCAGCGCGGCCTCGGCCCCCCGTTCGGCCACCGCGTCGACGATCGGGCGCACCTTCGGCACCACCGAATCCACATCCACGCCGCCGCGCGGCAGCGCCGCCCGTAACTGGGCAACGGATTGCGTCGCGCCGCGCAGGTCGATGCGCGCCATAGCGGCGGGCGGGATACATTCACGCTGACCATTGTCCCAGAGCAGGCCAAATCGGTTATGGAGGCGTGATGAAGCGCACGAATCACCCCAACAATGCGCCCGGCGTGCCCATGATCTTTCCGCCCTGGTTCGAGAGCGTGCAGGTCAAATACGTCAACCCGATGATCAAGCCGCTCGCCCGTTTCCTCCCCGGCTTGGCAACGATCAGACACCGCGGCCGCACGTCCGGCAAACCGTACGAAACGGTCGTGAGCACCTTTCGGAAGGGCAACACGCTGGCCATCGCGCTCGGCCATGGGAAAACCGACTGGGTGAAGAACGTGCTCGCCGCGGGTGAGGCCGATGTGCACTTCACCCGGCGAGACGTGCACCTGGTCAACCCGCGCATCCTGCCCGCGGGCACCGGCGGACAGGAGCTGCCGTTCATGGCCCGGGTGCAGGCGGGCCGGATGGCGATCTTCGTCGCGGATATCGCTTGACCGCGCTGACACACTGCTCTCATGGCCTGGCAAGTCTGGTTGACGTTCTTCGGCGCTGCGATCGCGATCAGTGTGTCGCCGGGAGCGGGGGCCATCCAGTCGATGGCGACCGGCCTGACGCACGGTGTGCGGCGGGGCTATTGGAGCATCCTGGGGCTCGAGGTCGGCCTGATGCTGCAACTCGCGCTGGTGGCCGTCGGGCTGGGCGCGGCCGTCGCGAACTCGATTCTGGCGTTCAACATCGTCAAGTGGATCGGGGTGGCCTACCTCGTCTATCTGGCGGTGCGGCAATGGCGCACGGCGACCGTGGACCTGCGCGAGCAGATCGGTAAGGCCGTCGACGGCGGTCGGCTGTCGCTGCTCGTGCGCGGCTTTCTGGTGAACGCCACCAATCCCAAGGGGCTGGTGTTCTTCATCGCGGTGCTGCCGCAGTTCGTGGTGCCGACCCAACCGCTGTTGCCGCAATACCTCGCCGTGGGCGTGACGATGATCGGCGTCGACCTCGTCGTGATGGGCCTCTACACGGGGCTGTCGGTGCGCCTGCTGCGATGGCTGCACACGCCGCGCAGCAAACGCTGCTCAACCGGGTGTTCTCCGGGCTGTTCGCCGCCGCGGCGGTGGTGCTGTCACTGGTACGGCGGGGCCCGGCCACCATCTGATTGGGTCAGCCGCGGGTGTACACGGTCTTGCCGGTCATGGCGGGCCAGGCCTGTGGGGCGTCCTGCCAGTCGACGACGCGGTGAACCGCCGGTGTCAGATCGCACAGGGTGGCGGTCAGCTCGAGGATCTCGGGGATGACGGCACGGGCGTTGACCCGGCCGGTGACGAACTGCACTCCGCGCGTGTACATGGACAGCAGCGGCATCTCGACGGCGCCCTGGTAGTAGATCCCGGTGTCGGTGCACACACCGTCGGGCCAGGTCGCGCGCAGTGTCGCCGGCAGCGTCTCAGAGTCTGCCGAGGTGTGCACGGTCAGCGGGTACGGGGCCCAGGACTTGTCGGGCTTCTGCCTGTCATGCACTGTGGCGCCGAGCTTTTCGGCGGCCTGCAGCCGGTGCGGATCGGTGTCGACGTAATCAACGTGGGCCCCATAGGCCGACCCGAACGCCGCCGCGTACAGACCGATCGACAGCCGGCCGACGACGAGCACGCGGCGATCGGCCGAGTCGAGCGCGGCGAGTCGCGCCCGGTACGGGCCGACAGCGCGCCAACCGTCCGGAATGTTGTCCGACATCGAAGCGATCGCGACCGGATCGACGCCGGCCGGAATCGGCAGCAGCATCGCGTCCGCGAAGGGCACCACCACCAGGTCGGCCATGAAGCCGCCACCGTCCAGTCCGGCGAGCGGCGCCATCCCGTACATCGCCATCAACGGCAGCGACTCGCACGAACCCGTGGCACCGCGCCGGCAGGCCCGGCAGTTTCCACAGTTGAGCTGGAACGGAACGATCACCCGATCGCCGACGGCCACATCGCGAACGGCATCCCCGACGGCCACGACCTCCCCGACACCCTCATGTCCCACCGCATGCCCGGGCGGCATCGGTAGCCGACCTTCGGCGACCGCGACGTCCAGGTCGCAGCACGCCACTACCAGCGGGCGCACGATCGCCTGCTCCGGCGCCGTGACTTGCGGTTCGGGCGCCTCGCGCCAGGCGTACTCCCCCGGCGACTCGAACATCAGCTGCTGCATCTCCGACCCTTCTTTAGCGATCTTTCAAGTATTGTTGAGTGACCTTTCAAGTAAAGTCAAGGCATGCCCCGGCCCGACCGCAGCCGCGCTGCCCTCGTCGACACCGCGGCCCTGCTGTTTCGCAGGCAGGGATACGCGGCAACGGGCGTCAACCAGATCCTCGACGGCGCGAACGTGAAAGCGGGTTCGCTCTACCACCACTTCCCCAGCGGAAAACAGGAGCTCGCCGCCGCGGTCGTGGACAACGTCGGTGGCGATATCGAGCGACGGTTACGAGGCTTTCTCGACAGCGGGTTGCCGGCGGCCGACATCGTCGACGCCTGGATCGACCTTCTCGCATCGGGGCTGGCCA
The DNA here is from genome assembly GCA_963699655.1 of uncultured Actinomycetota bacterium. Classification (GTDB taxonomy): domain Bacteria; phylum Actinomycetota; class Actinomycetes; order Mycobacteriales; family Mycobacteriaceae; genus Mycobacterium. The sequence continues at coordinate 373,652 of CAVOUV010000019.1, read as the reverse complement.
CCGATCGACGCGACGGCTGCCCCATCGAGCCGATTGCCACCGAGTCGGTGAACGCCAGTCCGCTGGTCCGCGAGGCGTCGGCGCGGGCCTTCGGGGGCTGGTGCCTGGCGGTGGCCGATCGGCTCCGAACCGACGGCTGGTCCGCCGACGAGGCGGAGCAGACCGCGCTCGCGGTGATCGCGCTGATCGAAGGCGCACTCATCCTGTCCAGGATCGCCGGCGACTCGGCCGCCCTGACCGCCGCCAAGGCGGCGTCGCGCACCCTGCTCAGTCCGGCAGGCGGAGCGCACGGCGCATAGCCGCCGCAACTACATTTGCTGGGATGCAAATGGCACGCGTCGGCCCACGCATAAAAAACTTGGCATTCGGAATTGCTGTACGGATCGCTCCTATTTGCAGAGCTCCGTGATCGTGGCGTTCGCCGAGTCGGCGTCCCGCAGCCGTGCCGCCTGAGCAGGGTCGGAGTTCTGTGCGCCCGCCGTGGCGGCCGCACCGATGTCCATCGCGGTGTCCGCGAACTTGCGGATCGCGTCGGCCAGATCGGTGGAGGTCGCGGGGTCCAACCGAGCCAGCAGGTACTGCCCGCCGTCGTACAGCGCGACCCGGGCGTTGGCCGCGACCGCCTGAGAACCGGTGACGTCGCTCGGCCCGCCCGCGGGCTGCAGGTTTGTGTTCAGCGAGATGCCGCGACGCACGAGATCCATGGCACTACATGCCTTGACCTTCGCCTCCGCTTGCTGGGTGTCGGTGTAGCGCGCTTGCGAAGAACGGTCGTGGAGCGACAGGAAGAGGCTCCAGCCCGCCAGCGCGAGGGCAACGACGGCGATGGCGATCGCGACGACGGGCACTGGCCCGGCGCGGCGGGATGAGCGGTGCGGCCGACGGCGCGGGGAGGATTCGCTCGGCGATGTGTCCAGCATGGCGCTGATAGTAGCGGTTCCCCGGTCAGACGTGGCCGCGACACGGTCACGACTGTAATTCGGCAAATTCTCTGAAGTTGCTGTGGTCAGGCCCGTGCACATGCAAGGATATTGCTCGCCTGTCCTAGTTTGTTCGCTCACCATCGCGGTCACCCGGGCAGGCGCTCGGGCCAATGACGGTTGCTGATCATGGCAATGACGCCTGACCGTCCAGACCGGGTCGAGCCCTTCACCGGCCGGGTGGGGGGCTCGACCCCTTTAACGAAACATCAAGCAGCCGAATCCATTAGCTACAGGTCGAGGCCGATATCCAGCACCCGCACGGAGTGGGTGAGCGCACCCACGGCGAGGTAGTCGACGCCTGTCCCGGCGTATTCCGCGGCGGTGTCCAGCGACAGTCCTCCCGATGATTCCAGTTTGGTCTGCGGGGCGCGGGCGTCACGGCGTTGCACCGCGATCTGCGTCTGCCACACCGGAAAGTTGTCCAGCAGCACGAGTTCGACGTCTTCGATGAGCACGTCGTCCAGCTGCTCCAGCGAGTCGACCTCAACCTCGCATGGCAAATCCGGTGCAGCACTGCGCACTTCGCGCAGCGCCGATAGCACCGACCCCGCAGCGGCCACGTGGTTGTCCTTGATCAGGGCGGCATCGCCGAGACCCATTCGATGGTTGACGCCGCCGCCGACCCGCACCGCGTATTTCTGAAGGGCGCGCAGCCCGGGCAGGGTCTTGCGGGTGTCGCGGATCTTGGCGTTCGTGCCGGATACCGCCGACACCCACGCGGCGGTCGTGGTGGCGATGCCCGATAGATGACACACCAGGTTGAGCATTGTCCGCTCGGCGGTGAGCAGTCCCTGCGTCGGCGCCTCGACGGTCAGCACGATCCCGCCCGCATCCAGGTGTGCGCCGTCCTGTACGCGATGCTTCAGCCGGTAGCCGTCGGGACCGATGACCTCGTCCAGCACGAGCAGCGCGATGTCGACGCCCGCGACCACTCCCGGCTCCCGCGGGACCAGCGATGCGATCGTCGTCGCATCGGCGGGCACCGTCGCCAGCGTGGTGACGTCCGGTCCGTAGCGAAGGTCCTCTTCCAGCGCACGGGCAATAATCCTGCGCGCCTCCGTCAGCTCGTCGGCGGAGAGTTCCATCAGCCCACCACCGCGGGTACCAGGCTGCGGGCCTGCGCCGGGTCCGTATCGGGGTGGTCGCTGCGATGGTGGCAGCCACGCGATTCGGTGCGGGCGAGGGCGGCCACCGCGACGGCCCCGGCCGCGGTGGTCAGCGCGATGTCCTCGAAGTCGGCCCGTGAGGCGACGGTCCGGGGCGCCGAGGTTTCCAACTGCCTGGCCAATTGCCCCAGCCCAGCGGCGTCACGCACCACCGAGGCGTGCCGCGTCATCGACTTCTGCAGCTGCGGCCGCGGAAGCGCCCGGCGCGCCGTCGGATCCGGGATCACGGCGCGGCCCGGACCGGCCTCGACTGCGTGGGCAGCGGCGGCTTTACCGGCCCGGGCGCCGACGACCAGGCCCTCGAGCAGACTGTTGGACGCCAGGCGGTTGGCGCCGTGCATGCCGGTACGCGCCACCTCGCCCGCCGCGAACAGGCCGGGGAGATCGGTACGCCCGTACACATCCGTGACGACTCCGCCGCCGCTGTAGTGCGCGCCCGGCACGACGGGAATCGGCTGGCGGGTGGGATCGATGCCCACGGCCCGGCACGCGGAGGTGACGGTGGGGAACCGCCGCCGGAAGCGGTCGATCCCCCGCGCATCGAGGTACACGCACGGATCCCCGGTCTCCGTGAGTCGCGCGTCGATGGCGGCAGCCACCACATCGCGGGGAGCCAGGTCACCCATCGGGTGAACCCCAGCCGTCACCGAATTGCCTTGTCCATCAACCAGAATAGCGCCTTCGCCACGGATGGCCTCGGTGATCAGGGGTCGACGACCGCCCGCTTTGCCGTCGAAAAGCATGGTCGGGTGGAACTGGATGAACTCGAGATCGCTGACCACGACACCGGCCCATATGGCCAGCGCGACGCCGTCGCCCGTGGAGCCTTCCGGGTTGGTGGTGGCGGTATAGAGGTGTCCCAGCCCGCCGGTGGCCAGGATGACCGATGGGGCGTGCACGACGCCGAGGCCGTCCTCGTTGAGCACGAGCACACCGGAAATCACGCCCTCGTCCTGAATCAGTTCCAGCGCTACATGATTGCGGCGGATATCGAGCCTGGCCGCGGCCGCGTCGAGCGCACGCTGCACCTCGGCGCCCGTGGCGTCACCTCCGGCATGAATGATCCGCCGGCGCGAATGCCCACCTTCGCGGGTCAGTGCCCAGTGCCCCGGTGACGCCTCGTCGAACCGTGCGCCGTCATCGACCAATTCGGCCACGGCGCGATAGCCGTCGGCGACGATCGAGCGGACCGCCTCCGGATCGCACAGCCCCACGCCCGCAGCCAGCGTGTCGGCGACATGCGCCTGCACCGAATCGTCCGTGTCCGGAAGGACGACCGCGATGCCGCCCTGCGCGTAGAAGGTCGCGGTCTCACCCGCTTTGCTCAGCACCACCACCTTGCGGCCGCGACGGTGCGCGGCCAGCGCGGCGACCAGGCCGGCGACCCCGGTCCCGATGACGACGACGTCGACGCGCTGCTGCCAGTAGCCGCTACCTCCGCAACCCGGCCCGCGTGTCATTCGCCGCCGCCGGGTGCGCCGATTTCGATCATCCGCTGCACGCTGGCGCGGGCCAGCAGGGCCGTCTCGGCATCGACGTCGACCTCGTCGGCGCCTTCGATCAGACAACGCAGCAGCGCCGCAGGCGTGATCATCTTCATGTACTTGCACGATGCCCGGTCGTTGACCGCCTGGAAGTCGACTTCCGGTGCGGCGCGCCGCAACTGGTGCAGCATGCCCACCTCGGTGGCGACCAGCACCTGCCGGGCTCTGGTCTCCCGCGCGGCATCGAGCATGCCGCCAGTGGACAGGATCTTCACCCGGTCCTCGGGGAATGCGCCTTCGCCGGCCAGATACAAAGCCGATGTGGCACAACCGCATTCGGGATGCACAAACAGCTCTGCGTCGGGATGCGCCCGCGCCTGATCTGCCAGCTCGTCGCCGTTGATGCCCGCATGCACATGGCATTCGCCCGCCCAGACGTGCAGGTTCTTGCGGCCGGTGACGCGGCGGACATGGGCGCCGAGGAACTGGTCGGGGCAGAACAGCACCTCGCGGGCCGCGGGGATCGACGCCACCACTTCGACCGCGTTCGACGAGGTGCAGCAGATGTCGGTCTCCGCCTTCACCGCGGCGGTCGTGTTGACATAGGAAACCACCACCGCCCCGGGGTGCTCGGCCTTCCAGGCGCGTAGCTCGTCGGCGGTGATCGAGTCGGCCAGTGAGCACCCGGCCCGTTGATCGGGGATGAGCACCGTCTTGTCCGGTGACAGGATTTTGGCGGTCTCGGCCATGAAGTGCACGCCGCAGAACACGATGGTGTCCTCGGACGCCTCGGCGGCGATCCGCGACAGTGCCAGCGAGTCACCGACGTGGTCGGCGACGTCCTGGATGGCGGGCAGTTGGTAGTTGTGGGCGAGCAGCGTGGCACCGCGCAGATCGGTCAGCCGGCGGATCTCGGCGGCCCATTCCTCGTCGCCGTCAACTCCGGAAAAGCCGGCCGGACCGTTGGTGATCCGGCTCGCCAGACCCTCCGAGGGCATCCGATCGAGAACCGTCATCGCCGCCTCCTCACCGCGTCGAGGTTTTCGACTTATAATCGAAAACATGAACCATATTAGCACCGCCCACGAGGTGCTCGCCGTCGTGTTCCAGGTTCGCGGCGTCGACTCCCGGAAACCCGCACTTCACGTGCTGTTGTGGCAGCGTGCACTCGAACCGGAGGCGCAGAAGTGGTCCCTGCCGGGCGGCCGGCTCGGCGACGACGAGGACATGACCAGCTCGGTTCGCCGTCAGCTCGCGGAGAAGGTGGACCTGCGTGAAATTGCGCACCTGGAACAGCTGGCGGTGTTCTCCGATCCGGACCGCGTCCCGGGCGCGCGCACCATCGCGTCGACGTTCCTCGGCCTGGTGCCCTCCCCCGCGACCCCGGAACTGCCGCCAGATACGCGCTGGCACCCGGTCAGCGACCTGCCGCCGATGGCCTTCGACCACGCGCCCATGGTGGAACACGCCCGTACCCGGCTGGTCGCGAAGATGTCGTACACGAACATCGGGTTCGCCTTGGCCCCAACGGAATTCGCGCTGTCGACCCTTCGGGACATCTACAGTGCCACGCTCGGCCATCCGGTGGACGCCACGAACCTGCAGCGGGTGCTGGAGCGGCGCAAGGTCATCACCCGCACCGGTACCACCGCCCGGTCCGGACGCAGCGGCGGTCGACCGGCCGCGCTGTACGGCTTCTCCGACTCCTCCTACCGGGTCACCGACGAATTCGCGGCGCTGCGCCCGCCCGGGTGAGTCGACTGGATTCTTAATGCCCTCTTAAGCAACAATGCCCGGATGGACTTGGGCAGCGTGGCTCCCGTAAGTGGCGCCGAGTGGATCGGGCAGCCGCAGCACGAAGAACTGCAGCGCGGCGCGCGACCGAAGCTCCCCGCCGACGACCCGTTCTACGACCCACCCGCGGGTTTCCAACATGCCAACCCGGGCACGGCGCTGCGCAGCCGCGACGTCGAGCTGGCATTTCTCGGGTTCATCCCCCAGCGGATCAAAGCCACCCAGCTGCTCTACCGCACCACCGACATGCACGGCCGGCCGCAGGCGACCGCGACCACGGTGATCGTGCCCGCCGAGCGCGCCCCCGGGACCGTCACGCCGATCCTCTCCTATCAGTGCGCCATCGACGCCGTGACCTCGCGTTGTTTCCCGTCCTACGCCCTGCGGCGACGGGCATTCGCGACCGGCTCCGTCGCGCAGTTCGAGTTCCTGCTGGTCGCGGCGGCCGTGGCGGAGGGCTGGGCCGTATCCGTACCCGACCACGAGGGACGCAGCGGCATGTGGGGTGCACCCTACGAGCCCGGCTACCACGTCCTCGACGGTCTTCGCGCAGCGCTGGGCTCGGAACGGCTCGGCCTGTCGGCAGACGCGCCGATCGGGCTCTGGGGCTACTCCGGCGGCGGCCTGGCCAGCGCCTGGGCCGCCGAGATGAGCGGCTCCTACGCACCGGAGCTCAACATCGTCGGCGCGGTGCTGGGCTCACCCGTCGGCGACCTCGGCCACACCTTCCGCCGGCTCAACGGCACCTACATGTCCGGGCTGCCCGCGCTCGTGGTCGCCGCGTTGATCCACAGTTACCCCGAGCTCGACAAAGTCATCCAGGAACACGCCACCGACGAGGGCAAGCTCCTGCTGCAGCGCCTTCACAAGATGACCACCGCCGAGGCGGTCATCCGGATGGCCAAGAAGGACATGGGCGACATGGTCGACCGGCCGCTGGAACAGATCCTCGACATGCCCGAGGTGCGGCACGTCTTCGATGACATCAAGCTCGGCGCCGCGGTGCCGACCCCGCCGGTGCTGATCGTGCAGGCGGTGCACGACCAGCTGATCTCGGTGGAAGACATCGACGAGCTTGCCGAGACCTATTCCTCGGGCGGTGCCGATGTCACCTATCACCGCGACATGTTCAGCGAACACCTTCTCCTACACCCGATGTCGGCGCCGATGACGCTGCGCTGGCTGACCGACCGGTTCAACGGCAAGCCGCTCTCCGAGCACATGGTGCGCACCAAGTGGCCGACGCTGCTGAACCCGATGACCTATGTGGGGATGGCGCGGCTGGCCCGCATCGTCGGCAAGGTGGTCACTGGCCGGACGGTAGAGCGCCAGCCTCTGTGATGGGGGGCACGATCACCGGCTGGTCGACCGGCGGCCAGGCGCCCAGGTCGTCGCGGGCGGTCGACACCGCGATCAGGGCGTACGTCAACGCCGCAATGGCGGCGGGAAACAGCACGGTGGCGGCGATCTGAAGCGGCGCATGGCCGAAGAACACCGCGGGGGCCTCGATGACGTAGTGCACGCGGTGCTCGGGAGACACGGGCGCGCCCGCGATGTCGATCGTCCCGTACCTCCAGTGCACCAGGACCGCGCCCACTCCGGCTGCCGCGCCCGCCGCGGCCACCGCCCCGACGGCCAGCGCGGCCACCGTGACCGGGCCGCGGTGAGATCGCCACTGCCACACCAGTACCGCCGCGACGACGGCCAGCACCCCGAGCAGGCCGAGCACAAGGAACTCCCCGAGGAAGAAGTTGTCGGACTCGTTACCCAGGTAGGCCTTGACTCGGTCGCCGCCACGCGTCAGCGCGACCACACCGTGTATCGGCGGGGCCAGCCACGCCCAGAGTGCGCCGAGCGCCGCGCCGGCGACAGCGAGCCCGACGCCGATGACGAGTGCCGCGCGACCACGCGAAATACGCGGCGCACCCGGGCTGTCCACCTCGGTTACCGGTTCTTCGCTCGTCACACTCATCGCTGCCCTCTGCTCTTCGCCCGGGAGGCTCATCGCTCGGTCTCCAGGTCCTTCGAATCCAGCTCGCCGTGTCGGGAGCACTTGGCCGACCAACCGTCGGGCCGCACCTGCACCACCATCCGACGGCCGCACTCCGCGCAGAACCGGGGTGGTTCGAGGCCGAGTCGGGCAGCAGTGGGGACCGCGCCACCCGCGGGTTCGCCAGTGTAGACGTTGAAATTGGCCATCGGCTTGCGAGAAACTTGGCCTAGAGACTGGCGTTGAGCGCCTTGATCGGCATCTGCAGATCGTCGAGCAGTTCGAGATCAGCCTCCGCCGGCCGCCCCAGCGTGGTGAGGTAGTTGCCGACGATGACCGCGTTGATGCCACCGAGGATGCCCTTCTTGGCGCCCAGGTCACCGAGCGTGATCTCACGCCCGCCGGCGAACCGGAGCATGGTGCGCGGCAGCGCGAGCCGGAACGCGGCGACGGCCTTCAGCGCCTCCGACGCGGGCAGCACGTCCAGATCGCCGAAAGGCGTGCCCGGGCGCGGGTTCAGGAAGTTCAACGGCACCTCGTGCGGATCCAGCTCGGCCAGGTTGGCGGCGAATTCGGCCCGCTGCTCGAGGGTTTCACCCATGCCGAGGATGCCGCCACAGCAGACCTCCATGCCGGCTTCGCGCACCATCCGCAGGGTGTCCCAGCGTTCCTCCCAAGTGTGGGTGGTGACGACATTGGTGAAGAACGACCGGGCGGTCTCCAGGTTGTGGTTGTACCGGTGTACACCCATCGCGGAGAGCTTCTCGACCTGCTCCTCGGTGAGCATGCCCAGCGAGCATGCGATCTGAATGTCGACCTCGTTGCGGATCGCCTCGATTCCCGCCGCGACCTGCGCCAGCAGTCGCTCGTCGGGCCCGCGCACCGCAGCGACGATGCAGAATTCGGTGGCGCCGGTCTTCGCGGTTTGTTTGGCAGCCTCGACGAGGCTGGGGATGTCGAGCCATGCGCTGCGTACGGGCGATGCGAAAAGTCCTGACTGCGAACAGAAGTGGCAGTCCTCCGGGCAACCGCCGGTCTTCAGGCTGATGATGCCCTCGACCTCGACGTCGGGTCCGCACCAGGCCATGCGCACCTCGTGGGCCAGCGCCAGAAGCTCGTCGAGCCGGTCGTCGGGCAGCCGGAGCACCTGCAGCGTCTGATCCTGGTTCAGGCCCTCGCCGCGCTCCAGTACCTGCTCGCGGGCCTCCGCCAGAATGTCGCTCACCCGTGCTCCTCCCGTGCCTGTTCCTCATGCCCTTCGCACAAGCGCTCATCGCGTCTTGAACAGCGTTCAGGTTAGGGTACCGGTGTGCAGCTCCACAAACGCGACGTGGTCGACGCCGCGACGGCCCTGCTGGACAGCTACGGCATCGCCGATCTGACGATGCGGCGGCTGGCCCGCGAGCTCGACGTCTCCCCTGGCGCGTTGTACTGGCATTTCGCCAACAAACAGCAGCTGCTGGGGGCCGTGGCCGACCAGATCCTGGAGCCCGTCGGCGACGTGACCGCGGGGTGGCGCGACCGCATCACCGGCTCTGGGCGAACGGCTGCGGGACGCGCTGCTGTCGCACACCGACGGCGCCGAACTGGTCTCGGCCAGCTTCGCCGCCGGGCAGTCCGAGGCGATGGCGCGGATTCTCACGACGCTCGCCGACTGCGCCGCGGAGGCCGGAGTCGAGCCCGCGCACCGCGATCTGGCCGCGCGCACGGTCATGTACTACGTGCTGGGTTTCACCGCCGACGAGCAGTCCCGGTTGCAGTGGGATGCCGCCGGGGCCGAGCTTCCGGACGGCCAGTCCGTCCTCACCGAGGATCCCAGCGCACGGTTCCTGTTCGGGCTCCGACTGCTTGTCGACGGCATCGCCGCGCACAGCGGCTCACCGCATGCCGTTGTTGACGACCTCGGATAGGGCCGCGACCGAGGCCGCCTCCCCCGAGATTTCGACCGTCTGGTCCGGCGGCCACCACGTCCAGCGCGGATCGGCGTCATCCAGCCGCACGAGCTGGGCGGTCAGTGCGTCCGTTGCCTGCGCCCGCAACGCGAGCAACTCCGGCGTGCCACCGGGACGGGCGGGCACCGCGCGCTCGACGGCTGCGACGTCGGATTCGGTGCGCGCATCGCGCTCGAGCACGCCTGCCCAGAAGGAATGCACCTCGGTCAGATGCCACAACAGGTCGCCTGCGCTCCAGTCCGGGCAGGTCGGGCAGCGCACGGCAAGGTCGGTTACCGCGAGCACATCGGCGAGGCGCTGAGCCTCGGTGCGGACGATCGCAATCGGGTCCATGACGTAAAGCATCCCAGTGTCGGACCGCCCGGCTAACGTCGGCGATGTGATCACCGTCGAGGACGTCCGGCGCATCACCGCCGCGTTACCTCGGTCCTACGAGGTGGTGGTGCGCGACCAGATCAAGTTCCGGGTGGGCCAAATCGTCTTCGTCGCGTTCTCCCGGGACGAGACGGTGATGGGTGTCGGCTTCCCCAAAGAGGAGAGGGCGGCGATGGTGGCCGCCGAGCCCGACAAGTTCATGCTGCCGCGCACTTCGGACATGCGATACAACTGGATTGACGTTCGTCTGGACGCGATCGATCTCGACGAGCTGCGCGAGCTGGTGATCGACGGATGGCGGATGTGCGTGCCGAAAAGCGTTGCGGAGACGGTCAGGTGATCGGGTACTCACTCCTGGCATTTCCGTCCCAGCGCCGCAATCCGATGACGCTGCCCGCGATCTCCGAGGGCTTCCCCGCGATCCGCACCGCGCGGCCCATCTGGGCGGGCACGACCCGGCGCGCCATCGTGACATGCGCGGTCCACTCTCCCGGCAGCGCGTTTGGCATGGGTCCGGGATGCAGGTGCGGCAGGCACATTCGGTGCACCCGCGCGTGGACGTCGAGCAGCTCGATCGTCGGCACCAGCAGCCGTGCGAGCACCGCCTTGGCCCTGCCGAAGAACAACGGCGCGCCCAGCCGGCAGGTAAAGGGAAACCGGGGCAGCAGCGACGCCAGCAGCGCGTCCACCTCGGGGTCGATGCGCTCGGCGACGGTGAGGGTGGTGTGCGGCCGGCTCGCCGGCGCCTGGCTGGGTATCCCCGCCTCGCGCAGGTCATCCCAGATCCGCCGGACGGCCGTCTCGGTGTCCGGATCGAAGATCAGCTCGACCGAGTGGACCATCTAGCCGGCCAAGCCCGCGACCCACTGCCGGTCGAACGCCGATGCGCACATCGACTCGAACTCGCCGGGGCTCAACGATCCGGCGCCCGCCGGCAGGACCGCCCGCAGCGGCGACAGGCGGTCGAGCACTTCACGATTTCCGGTTTCCGCGGTGTCCGGCCGCACGGGCCAAGCACCAATCACCAATCCTGCGCACCGAACATCCTGTGTGGCAAGCGCTTCCAATGTGAGGGCGGTGTGGTTCAGGGTGCCCAGCCCGGATCGCACGACGACGAGGACCGGTGCGGCGAGGTCACCCGCGAGGTCGCGCAGCGTGAACCCGCCTGCGGCGATTTCCACCAGCAGACCACCGGCTCCCTCGACCAACGTCAACCGGTTGGGTGCGTGGACGTTGCGCACCCACGCCACCAATTCGTCGCTGGTCGGCAATTGGCGCCCGGAACGCTCGGCGGCCGCCGCAGGCGCCAACGGCTCGGGAAACCTTGCCAGGCCGTGCAATTCGGTGACACCCGAAAGTCGTGCCACGTCGGCGAGGTCGTCATCGCCGTCCGCGCTGCCCGTCTGCACCGGTTTGCACACGGCGACATCGAGTCCTGCCAGCCGCGCACCACACGCGAGTGCCGCGGTCGCGACCGTCTTGCCCACGCCCGTGTCGGTGCCCGTGACGACGAGGACGCTCACGAGCGGGACGAGAGCACGTCCGCGAGCACCTCGCGGGCCAACGCCATCTCGTCGTCGGAAAGCGAGGCCCGCGCGGTCAGTCGCAGCCGCGATGTGCCCGCCGGAACCGTCGGTGGGCGGAAGCAGCCCACCCGCACCCCGCGGTCCAGACACGCCACCGCCGCGGCGAAAGCCACCTCCGGCTCGCCCAGGATCACCGAGACGACCGCCGAATCCGGACGCGCGGAAACGCCGCACATCGTCGCCAGCGCTCCGGCATGGCGCAGCACCGCGCCCGCGCGCCACGGTTCGTCGATCAGCACCCGCAGCGCTGACGATGCCGCGCCGACAGCGGCCGGCGCCAGACCGGTGTCGAAGATGAACGGCCGCGCGGCATCGATCAGATGGTCGCGCACCGCGGCCGGCCCGAGCACCACGCCGCCCTGACTGCCCAGCGCCTTGGACAACGTCGTCGTCATCACCACGTCGGGGGCGCCGGCGAGGCCGACCTCGTGCAGCAGACCCCGACCACCGTCGCCTCGCACCCCCAAACCGTGGGCCTCGTCGACGATCAGCAGCGCGCCCTGCCTGCGGCATACGTCGTGCAGCGCCCGCAGCGGTGCCATCACCCCGTCGGCGGAGAACACCGAGTCCGTCACGACCACGGCCCGTTCTTCGTCGCGGCCACTCAACGCGGCCTCGACCGCGGCGACATCGCGGTGCGGCGTGACGGCCACTCTCGCCCGTGACAGTCGGCAGGCGTCGACCAGGGATGCGTGCGTCAGGGCATCCGACACCAGAAGCGAACCCGTCCCGGACAGCGCGACAACGGCGCCCAGGTTGGCGGTGTAGCCCGACGAGAACACCAGGGCCGACTCGGCACCGACGAAATCCGCGAGTGCGGCTTCAAAATCTTCGTGCAGTTCGGTGTTGCCGGTGACCAGCCGCGAGCCCGTCGAACCGGCGCCCCATGTGCGCAGCGCCGCGACGCCGCCGTCGATCACGTCCGGATGCTGGGAGAGGCCCAGGTAGTCGTTCGATGCCAGGTCCAGTTCCGCGCCGACCGGCGGCCGGGCCCGCAGCGATCGCCGCAGGCCTGCCGAACGCCGCTGGTGCTCGACCTCGTCAAGCCAGGCCAGCGGTGAGAGGCCGACGTGTGTCACCCGATGCTCCTCCCGCGTCTTGAACGGTGTTCAGGTTAGCGCACGGGCAACAGCCACCATCGCCGCCGTGATCTGCGCGACCTCGGCGTCGGTGCAAATGTAGGGCGGCATGGCGTAGATGAGGTTGCGGAACGGACGCAGCCAGACGCCGTGCTGGAGTGCCGCGGGCGTCGCCACCCGCAGGTCGACCGGTTTCGCCATTTCGACCACGCCGACCGCGCCCAGCACCCGCACATCCGCGACGCCGGGCAGCGCCGCGGCGGGCGCCAGGCCGTCGCGCAGGCCACCCTCGATGCGTCGCACACCCGCCCGCCAGTCATCGGCCAGAAGCAACTCGACCGACGCCACACCGACCGCACACGCCAGCGCGTTGGCCATGAACGTGGGGCCGTGCATCAACGCACCCGGCTCGTTCGCACTGATGGTGGCCGCGATGTCACGGGTGCACAGCGTCGCGGCCAGCGTGATGTAGCCACCCGTGAGCGCCTTGCCGACGCACATGATGTCCGGGCTGACGCCGGCATGATCGGCCGCGAACAACTCGCCGGTGCGGCCGAACCCCGTGGCGATCTCGTCGAAGATCAGCAGCACTCCGTGGCGCGTACACGCCTCGCGCAGATCCCGTAGATATCGCGGGTCGTGGAACCGCATGCCGCCCGCGCCCTGGACCACCGGTTCGACGATGACGGCGGCCAGTTCGTCGGCGTGCTCGGCCATCTGCGCGGCGAACGATTCGCTGTACCCCGGGTCGTAGGCGGTCGGCACCTGCGGCGCGAACTCCTGGGCGGCGAGCACGTCGGTCCACAGCTCGTGCATGCCCCCGTCGGGGTCGCACACGCTCATCGGCGTGAAGGTGTCGCCGTGGTAGCCGCCGCGCCACGTCATGAGCCGGTGTTTGTCACCGCGGCCGGTGCTCCGCCAGTACTGCAGGGCCATCTTCACCGCGACCTCGACCGACACCGACCCCGAATCGCTGAAGAAGACGGTGTCGAGCCCCCGCGGAGTGATGTCGACGAGCAACTGCGCCAGCCGGGCGGCGGGCTCGTGCGTCAGGCCGCCGAACATCACGTGGTTCATCGTCGCCATCTGGTGAGAGATCGCGGCGTCCAGCACCGGGTGGCCATGGCCGTGGATCGCGGTCCACCATGAGGCCATCGCGTCGAGCACCTCGACCCGACGCCCGTCGTGGGCCAGCGTCAGCCACGCTCCGCGCGCGCCGACCGCCACCACGGGCGGCAGCGCCTCGGCGCCGATGGTGCTGTAGGGGTGCCAGATGTGGGCGGCGTCGATCGCGCTGATCTCCGCGGGGGTCAACACCGGCCTGATCCTTTGCTCACGGGCTGTGACGGATCGCAGGTGGCGTGAGGCACCAGGCGATCTTAGGTAGATTAACCGTCGACCATGATGACCCTCGCCCCTCCCCGGGCGGCATCCACCACCGACCCGGGCTCCGCTCCGCGCACCACCGAAACTTCCGGGGGTGCACGCACATCGGGTTTTTACCGACACGATCTCGACGGACTGCGCGGGATCGCGATCGCGCTCGTCGCGGTGTTCCACGTGTGGTTCGGCCGCGTCTCGGGTGGCGTGGACGTCTTTCTGGCGTTGTCCGGGTTCTTCTTCGGAGGACGCCTGCTGCGCACCGCGCTGACCCCCGGCGCGTCACTGTGGCCGGTGCCCGAGATCACCCGGCTGGTTCGCCGGCTGCTGCCAGCGCTCGTCGTGGTACTCGCCGTCTCGGCTGTGCTGACGATCCTCATCCAGCCCGAGACGCGCTGGGAGACGTTTGCCGACCAGAGCCTGGCGAGCCTCGGCTACTACCAGAACTGGGAGCTGGCGAACACCGCGTCGAACTACCTTCGCGCCGGTGAGGCGGTCAGCCCGCTCCAGCACATCTGGTCCATGTCGGTACAAGGGCAGTTCTACATCGGCTTCCTTGCTCTGGTCTTTTTGTTCGCTTGCCTGTGCCGCCGTTTTTTCGGCAAGTACATGCGGGCTTCGTTTGTGGTGCTGCTGAGCGCACTGACCATCGCGTCCTTCGTCTACGCGATCTTTGCTCACAACGCGGATCAGTCGACCGCCTACTACAACAGCTTCGCCCGGGCGTGGGAACTGCTGGTCGGCGCGCTGGTCGGGGCGCTGGTGCCCTACCTGCGCTGGCCGATGTGGCTGCGGACGACCGTCGCGGTGGTGGCGCTGGCCGCGATCCTGTCGTGCGGCGCGCTCATCGACGGCGTCAAGGAATTCCCCGGCCCGTGGGCGCTGGTGCCGGTCGGCGCGACCATTCTGTTCATCCTGTCGGCCGCCAACCGCCACGCCGATCCGCATACCGCCGGCCGCCTCCCCGCGCCCAACCGCCTGCTCGCCACCGCGCCGTTCGTGTCCCTGGGCGCGATGGCCTACTCGCTCTACCTCTGGCACTGGCCGCTGCTGATCTTCTGGCTGTCCTACACCGGGTTGCCGCGCGTCAACTTCCTCGAGGGCGCGATCGTGCTCCTGGTCTCCGGCGTGCTCGCCTGGCTGACCACCCGGTATGTGGAAAATCCGCTGCGATACCGCAAGTCCGCCATCGCGACGGTCATCATCCCGCTGCGGACCCGGTTGCGCCGGCCGACGATCGTGCTGGGTTCGACCGTCGCACTGCTCGGCGTGGCGCTGACGGCGACGTCGTTCACGTGGCGCGAGCACGTCATCGTGCAACGCGCGAACGGCAACGAGCTGTCCATGCTTTCGCCGCGTGACTATCCCGGCGCGCAGGCACTGCTCAGCAACGCGAGGGTGCCCAAGCTGCCGATGCGCCCGACGGTGCTGGAGGCCAAGGGCGACCTGCCGGTAACCACCACCGACGGCTGCATCAGCGACTTCGACAATTCAACCGTGGTCACCTGCACGTTCGGAGACAAGACGGCGACGCGCACCATCGCGTTGGCGGGCGGCTCGCACGCCGAACACTGGATCACCGCCCTGGATCTGCTGGGCCGGATGCACCACTTCAAGGTCGTGACCTACATGAAGATGGGCTGCCCGCTGACCACCGAGCAGGTGCCCTTGGTGATGGGTGACAACCGTCCGTATCCAGGGTGCCACGCCTGGAACGAGCGGGTGATGCCCAGGCTGATCGCCGATCATCCGGACTTTGTGTTCACGACGTCGACCCGCCCGTGGAACATCAAACCGGGTGACGTGATGCCCGGCACGTATATCGGCATCTGGAAGAAGTTGTCGGACAACAAGATTCCGATCCTGGCCATGCGCGACACCCCGTGGCTGGTGCGCAACGGCCAGCCGTACTTCCCGTCCGACTGCCTGGCCAAGGGCGGCGACGCGATCTCCTGCGGGATCAAGCGATCCGCCGTACTGTCGGATCACAACCCAACATTGGATTTCGTCGCGCAGTTCCCGCTGCTGAAGCCGCTCGACATGAGCGATGCGGTGTGCCGCAAGGACATCTGCCGCGCCGTGGAGGGAAATGTGTTGCTGTACCGCGACGCCCACCACATCTCGACCACCTACATGCGCACGATGACAGGTGAACTCGGACGCCAGATCGGCGCCGCCACCGGCTGGTGGGCGCCTGATGTCCTCGCTCGAGCCTGCCCCGGTGCCCACCGTCTGGCCGGGCACCAGCTATCCCCTCGGCGCCACCTACGACGGTGCGGGCACCAACTTCTCGTTGTTCTCCGAGGTGGCCGAGCGGGTGGAACTGTGCCTGATCGCCAAGAACGGCACCGAGGAGCGGATCAACCTCGACGAGGTCGACGGCTACGTCTGGCACTGCTACCTGCCCACGGTGACGCCCGGCCAGCGTTACGGATACCGCGTCCACGGGCCGTGGGACCCCGCGGCGGGCCACCGCTGCGATCCGAGCAAGCTGCTGCTCGACCCGTACGGTAAGTCGTTCCACGGGGAATTCGAGTTCACCCAGGCGCTGTTCTCCTACGACCTCAAGGCAGAAGACCTCGCGTCCGGCGGGACACCGCCGGAGATCGACTCACTGGGTCACACCATGACCAGCGTCGTGATCAACCCGTTCTTCCAGTGGGCGTCCGACCGCCCGCCGATCACCCCCTATCACGACACGGTCATCTACGAGGCCCACGTGAAGGGCATGACGCAGACACATCCGAGCGTCCCCGAGGAACTCCGCGGCACCTACGCCGGGCTGGGACATCCGGCGATCATCGACCACCTCAAGTCGCTCGGGGTGACGGCGATCGAGCTGATGCCGGTGCACCAGTTCCTTCACGACCACCGGCTGCTTGACCTTGGTCTTCGAAACTATTGGGGCTACAACACTTTCGGCTTCTTCGCACCGCACTACCAGTACGCGGCGAACAAACACGCCGGCGGCGCGGTCGCGGAGTTCAAGACGATGGTCCGGTCCTTTCACGAGGCCGGCATCGAAGTGATCCTCGACGTGGTCTACAACCACACCGCCGAGGGCAACCACCTCGGGCCCACCATCAACTTCCGCGGCATCGACAACGCCGCCTACTACCGGCTGCTCGACGGCGACGCGCGGTTGTACAAGGACTTCACCGGCACCGGCAACAGCCTCAACGCGCGCCACCCCCACACCCTGCAGCTGATCATGGACTCGTTGCGGTACTGGGTACTGGAGATGCACGTCGACGGATTCCGTTTCGACCTGGCGGCGACGCTGGCACGGGAGTTCTATGACGTCGACCGGCTGTCGGCGTTCTTCGACCTTGTCCAACAGGATCCGGTGGTCAGCCAGGTGAAGCTGATCGCCGAGCCGTGGGACGTCGGCGAGGGCGGCTACCAGGTGGGCAACTTCCCAGGTTTGTGGACCGAGTGGAACGGGAAGTATCGCGACACTGTGCGCGATTACTGGCGGGGCGAACCCGCAACCCTTGGCGAGTTCGCCTCCCGTCTGACCGGATCCTCGGACCTCTACGAGGCCACCGGGCGGCGCCCGAGCGCGAGCATCAACTTCGTCACCTGCCACGACGGCTTTCCGCTGGCCGATCTGGTGTCGTACAACGAGAAACACAACGAGGCCAACGGGGAAGACAACCGCGACGGCGAAAGCCACAACCGGTCGTGGAACTGCGGGGTCGAGGGGCCCACGGACGAGCCCGAAATCCTCGCGTTGCGCGGTAAGCAGATGCGCAACATCATGGGCACGCTGATGGTGTCGCTGGGCACGCCGATGATCTCGCACGGTGACGAGATCGGCCGCACGCAGGGCGGAAACAACAACGTGTACTGCCAGGATTCGGAGATCTCCTGGATGGACTGGTCGTTGTGCGAGAAGAACGCCGACCTGCTGGCCTTCACCCGCAAGGTGGTGCAGTTCCGCAAGAATCACCCGGTCTTCCGGCGCAGGCGGTTCTTCGAGGGCAAGCCCATCCGCAGCGGCGGCCAGGCCCGCGACATCGCCTGGCTGACCCCGGCCGGCAAGGAGATGACCCCCGAGGACTGGGGCACCGGCCTGGGCAAGTGTGTGGCGGTGTTCCTCAACGGCGACGCGATCACGGCACCCAACGACCGTGGCGAGCGGGTGGTCGACGACTCGTTCCTGCTGTGCTTCAACGCGCTCGACGAGGCACAGGATTTCGTCGCACCCAAGGGCAAATACGCCAGACAGTGGACGGCCGACTTCGACACCGCGGTTCCGACGGGCGCCACGGATCTCGTGGTGGCCGCCGGAGAGAAGATCTCGCTGCAGCCCCGCTCGTTGCTCGTGCTCCGTAAGACCGCCTGAGGCATGCCATCTCGCGTGCTGTCCACCTATCGGCTGCAGATGCGTGGCCCGGCGAGCGGAACCGCGTTCACCTTCGCCGACGCCGAGAACCTGCTCGGCTACCTCGACGACCTCGGCGTGTCACACCTGTACCTGTCCCCCATCCTGACCGCAGCCCCCGGCTCCGCACACGGCTACGACGTCATCGATCCGACCACGGTGTCGGCCGAACTGGGCGGTGCGCAGGGCCTGGCGCGGTTGTCGGAGGCAGCGCGGGCCCGGGGCATGGGCCTGATCGTCGATATCGTGCCCAACCACGTCGGCGTCGAGAGCCCGACCAGAACGCGTGGTGGTGGGATGTGCTCACGCACGGCCGCGACTCGACGTACTCCTCGTACTTTGACATCGACTGGGATCTCGACTCCGGCCGAATCGTGTTGCCGGTCCTGGGTTCCGACGACGACGTCGCCGATCTGGTGGTCGACGGGGACACGCTGCGGCTCGGCGACCTCGTCTACCCGATCGCGCCGGGCACCGCCACCGGTACCGGTGCGGAGGTGCACGACCGCCAGCACTACCGGCTGATCGGGTGGCGGCGTGGGGTGTGCGGCTACCGGCGGTTCTTCTCGATCACGTCGCTCGCCGCGCTGCGCCAGGAGGACCGGTCGGTGTTCGACGCCACCCACGCCGAAGTGAAGCGCTGGTTCGCCGAGAACCTGGTCGACGGGGTGCGCATCGACCATCCCGACGGATTGTCCGATCCGGCGGGCTATCTCGCCTGGCTGCGCGAGGCCGTCGGACCGCAGGCCTGGATCGTCATCGAGAAGATCCTGGCGGTCGACGAACCGCTCGACCCCAGCCTCCCGGTCGCAGGTACCACCGGCTATGACGCCCTCCGGGAGATCGGCGGTGTGTTCATCGACTCCGCGGGCGCCGGCCCGCTGACCGACCTCGTCGACTCGACCGGCGGCGACTACCACGAGATGGGCCGGCTGGGCGCGATCTCAAGGTAGACGCCGTCACGAAAACGCTGGGCAGCGAGTTGGCCCGGCTGTGCCGCACGATCGTGGCGGCGACGGGCCGTGATCTCCCTGACCTCCCTGGTCTGCCGGATGCCGTCGCAGCGCTGTTGAGCCACATCGGCGTGTACCGCACCGATTACCTGACGGTATCGTCGGTGCTGCCGATCGCGCTGGCCGAAACCGTCACCGCGAGGCCGGAATTGGCGGAACCCCTGGCGGTCGTCGCCGCCGCTGTGGCCGCACGTGGCGAGGCGGCGGCGCGGCTGGAGCAGCTGTGCGGCGCGGCGACGGCCAAGTCGATGGAGGACTGCCTGTTCTACCGGGACCCGCGGCTCGTCTCCCTCAACGAAGTCGGCGGCGAGCCCCACCGGTTCGGGGTGAGCCTGGCCGAGTACCACGGGCGGGCCGCGATTCGCGCACAGTTGTGGCCGCAGGCGATGACGACACTGAGCACGCACGACACCAAACGGGGCGAAGATGTGCGGGCACGGATCGGGGTGCTCTCACAGGTGCCGTCGCTGTGGGCGGAGTTCGTCGGTGCATGGGAGCGGCGCATGCCGTCGCCCGACCCGATGACCGGTCTTTTCCTGTGGCAGAACATGTTCGGTGTCTGGCCGCTCGACGGTGTGGTCCACGACGGACTGCGCGACCGCCTGCACGCCTATGCGGAGAAGGCGATCCGCGAAGCGGCGGTGCACACCTCGTGGAACGACCCCGACGCCGAGTTCGAAACCGCGGTGCACGCCTGGATCGACGCGGTCATCGACGGACCGATCGCCACCGAACTGACGTCTCTGGCGGTCCGGCTCGACGAGCACGTCCGCAGCGACAGCCTCGGCCAGAAGCTGATTCAGCTGACGGCCCCCGGCGTGCCCGACGTCTACCAGGGCACCGAACTCACCGACGACAGTCTGGTCGACCCGGACAATCGCCGGCCGGTCGACTACCAGGCCCGACGCGTCGCTCTCGCCGCGGGCGGCGACCCCAAGATGCGGGTCGTGACGGCCGCGCTGCGGCTGCGCCGCGATCGTCCGGAGAGCTTCACCGAAGGTGGCTACACACCGCTGCTGGCCGAAGGCCCCGCCGCCCGGCATCTGGTGGCCTTCATGCGCGGCACCGATGTCGTCACCGCCGCCACGCGGCATTCGGTGCTGCTCTCCGAAAACGGCTGGGGTGACACGATGTTGACTCTTCCTGCCGGAGTGTGGGTGGACCGGATCGGCTCCGCACGGTTCAGTGGCCGGGTGTCGGCCGCCGACCTGTTCGCGCAGTCGCCGGTCGCGCTGTTGGAGCGGGCCAGTGACTGACTTCTCGGTCTGGGCGCCGCGGCCCGACCGGGTACGCCTCGACGTCGACGGCACGTTGTACCCGATGACGCGCTCGGCGGACGGCTGGTGGCGCACCGACGTCGAAACCCGCCCGGATGCCCGTTACGGCTTCGTGCTCGACGACGACCCGACCGTGGTGCCCGACCCTCGCTCACCGCGCCAACCCGACGGTGTGCACGAACGATCCCAGCTGTGGCAGGCGCCCACCGACGCGTTCAGCGATCGCGATTGGCCGGGCCGCTCGATCGAGGGCGGTGTGATCTACGAACTACATATCGGCACCTTCACCGCGGACGGCACATTCGACGCGGCGATCGAGAAGCTGGACTACCTGGTCGATCTCGGTGTCGACTTCATCGAGCTGATGCCCGTCAATGCGTTCTCCGGAACGCACGGCTGGGGCTATGACGGCGTGCTCTGGTACGCGGTGCACGAACCCTACGGCGGCCCGGACGCCCTGGTCCGCCTCATCGACGCCGCCCACGCCCGCGGGCTGGGCGTGCTGATCGATGCGGTGTTCAACCACCTGGGCCCCTCGGGCAACTACCTGCCGAGGTTCGGGCCGTACATGTCGTCGGGCAGCAACCCGTGGGGTGAGTCGATCAACATCGCCGACGCCGAGGCCGACGAAGTGCGCCGCTACATACTCGACTGCGCGCTGCGGTGGATGCGCGACTTCCATGCCGACGGACTGCGACTGGACGCCGTACACGCACTGGTCGACACCACCGCCATCAACATCCTCGAGGAGATGTCGACCGAAACGGACGCGCTGGCAAGCCAACTCGGACGCCCGCTGTCCCTGATCGCCGAGAGCGATCGCAACGATCCACGGTTGATCACGCCCCGCGACCGCGGCGGCCTGGGCATGACCGCGCAGTGGGACGATGACATCCACCACGCCATCCACGCCGCCGTGTCCGGCGAACAGCAAGGCTACTACGGCGATTTCGGGACGATCGAGACGCTCGCGCAGACACTCGAGCACGGGTACTACCACGCGGCCACCTACTCCTCGTTCCGCCGCCGCCGGCACGGCAGGCCTCTCGACGCCGCGACCATCCCGGCGACCCGCCTGCTGGCGTACACCCTCACGCACGACCAGGTGGGCAACCGCGCGATCGGCGATCGGCCGTCACAGACCTTGACGTTCGGCCAGCTCGCGGTCAAGGCGGCGCTCGCACTCGGCTCGCCCTACACCGGAATGCTTTTCATGGGCGAGGAGTGGGGGTCGTCGTCGCCGTTTCAGTTCTTCAGCTCGCACCCGGAGCCAGACCTGGCCCGGGCCACCGCCGAGGGGCGCAAGCGGGAGTTCGCCGAACACGGCTGGGACGCCGACGAAATTCCCGACCCACAGGATCCCGAGACGTTCCTGCGGTCGAAGCTCGATTGGAACGAGATCGACGACGGCGAACACGGCCGGTTGCGCCGGGTGTACCAGCGGTTGATCGAACTGCGCCACGCCGAGCGCGATCTGGCCGATCCATGGCTGGCCCACATGCGTATCGACTACGACGAGAACCGGCGGTGGATCGTCATGCACCGCGGGTCGCTGTCCATCGCGTGCAACCTCGGCACCGAAACGGTCACGCTGCCGCTGGCGGGCCAACTGGTCGCCCAGTGGGGTTCACCGGGCCTCGACGCGAACGGGCTGCGGCTGGACGGGCATTCGTTCGCGATAGTCCGGACCTGACGGTCTGCTTGAATTCAGCTGGCAGTTCGCTGGGGGTTCCGGTCCGGGGGCCGACATCGGAGCTTGGTTAGCCTAACCTTGCCGTTAGCTGCGCTGTCTGCGCTGTCGTGTCGGGAGAGGAGCCAGACTGCAGGGCGTCTTCATCGGCACGTTTCTGATCGGCCTGAGGGAAGGCCTGGAAGCCACCCTCATCGTCAGCATCGTCGGAGCGTTCCTCAAACGAAACGGCAACTCCGTGCGCCCGATGTTCGTCGGGGTGGGCATCGCTTTCGCGGCAAGCATCGCCGTGGGTGTCGGTCTCGACCTCGTGTCGGCCGCGCTGCCCCAGGCCCAGCAGGAGATGCTCGAAACGGTCATCGGCGGCATCGCCGTCGTGTTCGTGACCACGATGATCATCTGGATGAACCGCAACGCCTTCCATCTCAAGGGCGAGCTGGAACACGATGCGGCCCAAGCGATCAACACGGGTGGTTCCCTGGCGCTCGCCGTGATGGCGTTCCTCGCCGTCCTGAAGGAAGGCTTCGAGACCGCCGTGTTCCTGCTGGCGGCCGTGCAGGCCACCCACGGCAGCCACTGGTCCGCCGTAGCGGGCGGCGTCGCCGGTATCGCCGTGGCGGTCGGGATCGGCGTCGGCCTGTTCTTCGGTGCGGTCAAGGTCAACCTGGGCCGGTTCTTCCGGATTACCGGGATCTTCCTGGTGTTCATCGCCGCCGGTCTGGTGATGAGCAGCCTGCGCACCGCGCACGAGGCCGGCTGGATCACGATCGGCCAACAAAAGGTCGCCGATCTGTCGTCCTGGATGTCGGCCAGATCCGTTCTCGGCGCCCTCGTCACCGGCATGTTCGGCATCCCCACCGACCCTCGCCTGATCGAGGTGCTCGGCTGGGCGCTCTATGCGGTGCCTGTTCTCCTGGTCTTCCTGTGGCCGGCGCGGCTGACGCCGACCGCCACCGCACGACGGAGACTTCTGGCCGGTGTCGCCACCGCCCTCGCCGCCGCAGCGGTGGTGCTGGCCGTCGCGGACCCGGCCGGCGCAGGCGGGTCGGGTCCGGTCATGCGGACGGTTACCGACGCGGGTGGGCAACGGCTGTCCGTCGCGGTCGCCTCGAACAGCGCCGGCCGCTCGCTCGTCGTCACGCCGTCGGCGCCGGGTGCGTCCGCGCAGAGAATCCCGCTGGCCGACGCGGGCAGCCAGACGGTCGGCGGCATGGATGTCGCGGTGTGGCAGGCGAAGGTACCCGCCGATCCCGGTCAGACCGCTGGCGACGGTCACACTGGCCCAACTCGCGCGGCTGACGGGCGGCCGCCTGCCGGTCGGCCTGTCCCCCTCCCGCACGCCCGGACCGTTCACCGCCACGTGGAGCGCGAGCGTCGCCTACACCGCCTTGACGCGCGGCGAGGTCGTCGTCAGCGCGAACGCCGCCGGTGCCCGGCTGGCCAACCTGACCGGTGGCGGCCTGGAGGCGCCGAAGACGGTCAGCGTCGGCGGTCTGGGCGGCGACTGGGCCACCACCCAGACCGAGGACCAGGCGATCCCCGCCCAGATCGCCCAGTCCGCCCGCGACCGAACCGAACGCACGCTCTGGAGTGTGTGGCTTCCAGTGGTCCTTGCCGTCGCCGCGGTCGGCACAGCGATCACCGCACTCCGGACCGGCCGCAGAGCTGTCCCCAACGAGAGGAAACAACAGAATGATGACGCAGTTGACCGACGCGACGAGATCGGCGTGCCATAGACCGGCGCTGATGGTGCCTGCCCTGACGGCGGCGGTGGCGCTGGCCCTCGGCGGCTGCAGCTCGCACCAGAACGCCGCCCCGGCTCCCTCGTCGAGCGCCGGCAATGGCGTCACCGCGGTCAAGGTGACCCTGGCCAACGAAGACGGCAAGGACACCTGCACTCTGGACAATGCCAAAGTTCCCGCGGGGCCCGTGACCTTCACGGTCGACAATGCGAGCGCCCCCGGCATCACGGAAATCGAACTGCTCAAAGAGCAACGGATCGTCGGCGAGAAGGAGAACCTGGCACCGGGTCTTGATCCGGTCTCGTTCACGGTCACCCTCGACGGCGGTCCGTACAAGATCTACTGCCCCGGCGCGTCCGGCGAGTACCAGGACTTCACCGTCACCGGACAGGCCGCGCCCGCACCCACCGGCACCGTGCCAGACCGTGCTGAGCCAGGGCACCAAGGACTACTCGGCGTACGTCGTGGACCAGGTCAACCAGCTCAACACTGGCGTCAGGCGCTGGACGCGGCTGTGCAGTCGGGCAATGTCGAGGCGGCCAAGACCGAATACGCCAAGGCCCGACCGTTCTACGAGCGTGCCGAGTCCAGCGTCGAGGGCTTCGTCGTGCCCGGATTCGCCGTCGACGACAACGCCGGCAACCTCGACTACCTGATCGACATGCGCGAGTCCACCCCCGTCGACGACGAAGGTCGGCTGGAAGGGATTTCACGCCATCGAGCGGGATCTGTGGCAGGGCAACGCGATCACGCCCGCCACCAAGGCGCTGAGCACCGAACTGGTGGGCAACGTCGGCAAGCTCGTCACCGTCGTCGGGCCCCTGCAGTACAAGCCCGAGGACCTGGCCAACGGCGCCGCCGATCTCATCGAAGAGGTGCAGAACACCAAGATCACCGGCGAGGAGGAAGCCTTCAGCCACATCGACCTCGTCGACTTCGCGGGCAATGTCGAAGGCGCACAACAGGCGTATGCGTCACTGCGCCCGGGGCTGCAGAAGATCGACGGCAACCTGGTGACCCAGCTGGACGGACAGTTCCAGACCGTGCTGACCACGCTCGACGGCTATCGCGACGCGGCACGCCCCCGGGGGTTACAAGGTGTGGACACCGCAATTGCGTGCCGCCGACGCGGCCAAGCTCACCGCGGTGATCCAGCCGCTGCACCAGAGCCTGTCCACCGTGGCGGAGAAGGTCGTCTCGGCGAATTGACGACCGGTGACGCTGAGTCATCCGGCGCCGGGTTCTCCCGGCGCCGGATGCTGGCCGGCGCAGCCGCTGCGGGTGCCGGCGGTTTGGTGCTCGGCGCGGCGGGCGGTGGCGCGGCGGGCTATGCGATGGCATCGGCGCCGGTCGACGAGAACGACACGGTCGACCTGCGCAACAGCTACCCGTTCTACGGGCAGATGCATCAGGGCGGCATCGAGACACCGCCGCAACGGCACAGCGTGTTCATGACATTCCGGTTGGCGGACGAGGCATCCCGTACCGCGCTGCAGACACTGCTGGCCCGGTGGTCGGCGGCGGCGGCCGTGCTCCAACAGGGCAAAACCGTCGGCACCGTGCAACCCGACGTCGACGTCCAGCCACCGTCGGACACCGGCGAGGCGTTCGGGCTCAGTCCGGCCAGCCTGACCGTGACGATCGGCCTGGGGCCCGCCGTGTTCGGTGACCGTTTCGGGCTGACATCACGCAAGCCCGCACTGTTCGCGGCGCTCCCGCCGCTCAACGGAGACAACCTCGACCCGAACCTGACGGGCGGTGACCTCAGCATTCAGGCCTGCGCCGACGACCCCCAGGTCTGCTACCACGCCGTGCGAAACCTCACCCGGCTGGGCCGCAGCATCGTCGCCCCGCACTGGGCGGTCCTCGGTTTCGGTCGCGCGTCCGCCGGCGCCGGCCAGCAGACACCGCGAAACCTGTTGGGCTTCAAGGACGGAACGCGCAATGTCTCCTCTGACGAGGACTACCAACGATTCGTCTGGGTGCACAACAGCGACCAGCCGTGGATGAACGGCGGAACCTATCAGGTGGTGCGCAAGATCCGGATGATCCTGGAAACCTGGGACACCGACCGAATCGGCAACCAGCAGCGGATCTTCGGCCGGCACAAGGAAAACGGGGCACCGCTCACCGGAACCGCCGAGTTCGACAACCCGGACTTCGCGGCCAGGGACGCCACGGGCACGCCGGTGATCGACCCCGTGTCCCATGTGGCACTGGCCGCGCACGAACACAACAACGGGGTGATGATCCGGCGCCGGTCGTACAACTACACCGACGGACTCGATCCCAACGGTCAGCTCAACGCCGGCCTCTTGTTCATCTCCTACCAGAACGACCCCGGTCACTTCGCCGCAATTCAGAACCGCCTGGGCGCCCATGATCTGCTCAACGAGTACATCCGCCACATCGGGTCGGCCATCTTCGCCGTGCCACCCGCGCCGGAGCAGGGGCACTATGTCGGGCAGCCCCTGTTCGCTTGAGCGGTTAGAGCAGGTACCGGTAGGCCGGTGAACCCGGCTCCAGAGCCTCCACATGGATGTCGGAGGCCCGCATGCGCGCGAGCAGACCCTCGAAGTCGGCCGCCGAGCCCAGTTCGATGCCCACCAGCGCCTCGCCGGTGTCGCGGTTGTTGCGCTTGACGTATTCGAACAGGGTGACGTCGTCGTGGGGCCCGAGCACCTGATCGAGGAAACGGCGCAGCGCGCCGGGCTCCTGCGGGAAGTCGACCAGGAAGTAGTGCTTGAGCCCGAGGTGCACCAGTGACCGCTCGAGCACCTCGTTGTAGCGGGAGACGTCGTTGTTGCCGCCCGAGATCAGGCAGACCACCGTCGAGCCCGGCTCGATGTCGGCCTCGAGCAGCGCGGCCACCGACAGCGCACCGGCAGGCTCGGCGATGATGCCCTCGTTCTGATAGAGGTCGAGCATCGCCGTGCACACCGCGCCCTCGTCGACGGTGGTGATCGACACCATGTCCCCCGCCGCGGCCAGTGCCGCGTAGGTCAGCGTGCCTGCGCGGTTCACCGCCGCACCGTCGACGAATTGGTCGACGTGATCGAGGGTGACCGGCTCCCCGGCCGCCAGCGCGGCGATCATCGCGGCCGCACCGGCCGGTTCGACACCGAGCACCGACGTGCTCGTCGTCCGCTCGGCCAGATACGTGGTGATACCGGCGATGCACCCGCCGCCACCGACCGGAACGACCACCAGGTCGGGCTCGCCGTCGAGCTGATCGAGGATCTCTGCGGCGATGGTTCCCTGGCCCGCCATCGTGCGCGGATCGTCGTAAGGCGGCACCAGGGTGGCCGACGTGCGCGCGACGTCCTCGAGCGCGGCGGCCGCGGCGTCGTCGTACGTCTTGCCGATCGCGATCAGCTCGATGAACTCGCGGCCGTGGTAGCGGATGCGGTCGCGCTTCTGCTTGGGGGTCTTGGCCGGCACGTAGACGCGGCCGTGGACGCCCATCGATCGGCAGGCCATGGCGAAGCCCTGGGCATGGTTGCCGGCGGACGAACAGACCACGCCGGCGGCGAGCTCGTCCGGGGACAGCTGCATCAGCAGGTTGTGGGCGCCGCGCAACTTGTAGGACCGCACGGTCTGCAGGTCTTCGCGCTTCAGATAGATGGTCGCGCCGGTCGCCTCCGACAGCCGCTCGCTGTATTGCAGCGGCGTGCAGGCCACCACACCGGCGATTCGCTGAGCCGCCTCGTCAATATCCGACGCGCTGAGAGGCGCGGTCGGACCTGTACGAGGGCTCACGCCGGATTTGCTCCTCGCGTGCGCGGTGCTCAGTTCGGCAGACACCCGCTCAATGGTGCCACCAACCAGCGCTTATCAGTTAATCGGGGTCAGCACGAACACCGGGATCTGCCGGTCGGTTTTCTTCTGGTACTCCGCGTAGTCCGGCCACGCCTCGACAGCGCGTTCCCACCAGACGGCCTTCTCGTCGTCGAACACCTCGCGCGCCTCATAGTCCTTGGTGGTGGCCCCGTCCTGCAGCTCGACCTGCGGATGGGCCGTGATGTTGAAGTACCACACCGGATGCTTGGGCGCCCCGCCCAGCGAGGCCACCACGGCGTATTCGCCGTCGTGCTCGACCCGCATCAGCGGGGTCTTGCGGATCTTGCCGCTCTTGGCGCCGATGGTGGTCAGCAGGATGAGCGGCTTGCCCTTCATGTCGGTGCCCTCGGTGCTGCCGGACTCCATGATCTTGTCGGCGTGCTCGCGCACCCAGTCCCACGGGCTTGGTTCGTAGTCTCCGGAAAGTGGCATGTGAGCAGCTTAGACCGGCTAGAAAAGTGAGCGTCCTGATTATGTGTTTCGGTTGACCGAAAAGTCGCTTACGAGCTATCGTCGAACTATGACCGTGCGCGACGAAGTGAGCATCGCCGGAGTTCCGTGGCCGGTGTACAAGCTGCTTGCCCTTGCGATCGGCTTCGTCGTCCTGGTCATTGTCGCGATCGCCACCGGCAGCGCAGCCCCGTCGGTGCTGGCCGCCGCGGCCTCGGGCACGCTGGTGTGGCTGGCCCTGGGCGCCGTCCGCACCTCCGGTCGCTAGTCCTCGAGCAGCCCCCGCAGCGTCGCCAGATCAGCCGCCACCGCGGCCACATCCGCGTCGAACTCCTCGTCGGTCATCCCGGCCCGCCTGCGCACGGTGAACAACACCTCGCAGCCGGAGACACCCGGGCCGCCCGGAATCACCCGTAGCGGGTTGTAGACGGCCTCGCCCGAGGGCATCCGCACCACGTGATCCAGCACGCCGAACTCGTTGGGCGGGGCGAATTCGACCGTCACCCGTCCCATGGGCGAATCGGCCACCCAGCCCTCGGCGGTCTGCCGCAGCCCGCCCTCCGCGAGGCCGGCCGCCCACCTCGACCAGGTCTGCGGGTCGGCGGCGAACTCGTAGACGGCTTCGGCCACGGCCGCTATCCAGACGCTGACGTGCCTGGACGTCTTGGGGTACCTGCCGGTCGTGTCGTCGTCCATCCGTCCATCGTGACGCACACACTTGGCTGATGGACACCACACCCGAACCTCCGTCGCCCATCGACGAGTTCGTTGCCCGCGCCGAGCGCCTGGCCTCCGGCGCCGAACGCCACGTGCCGTCGTGGCTGCGACCCGGCGACCCGGAGAGCCGACTGCCGGTGCTCGCCGCACTCGTGGCCGTGATCGGTCTGCAGTTGGCGATCCCGAAGAGCTACACCGTGGTACCGCGGTGGCCACTGATCGCACTCGAGTTGCTGCTCATGGCGGTGCAGATCTGGCTCAACCCGCTGCGGCTGACCAATGCCACGCGAGTCGGCCGATACGCCACCTGGGTGCTGCTCGCCGCCATCACCCTCGACAACACGCTCTCGGCCGTACTGCTGGATATCCGCATCCTCTCCGGTGAGGTCAGCAACAAGGCCGCGGTATTGCTGGGCAGTGGCGGTGCCGTCTTCGTCACGAACATCATCGTGTTCGGCATCTGGTATTGGGAACTCGACCGCGGCGGACCCTTCGCCCGGCGCGCAGGCGAACAGCCCTACCCGGACTTCATGTTCCCGCAGATGGATCCGGACACCGCCAAACTCGTCAAACCTGGGTGGCGGCCGACCTTCGTCGATTACCTGTATGTCAGCCTGACCAACGCGATGGCGTTCTCTCCCACCGACACCATGCCCCTGGCCCGCTGGGCGAAGGGAATGATGGCGATGCAGAGCCTGGTGGCCGTGACCACCATTGCGCTCGTAATCGCAAGGGCGGTGAACGTTTTGGGCTGACCGTGCAACGATGGGCAGATGTCTCGATCAACACCGGGCACGGTGTGACCGGGTTCCTGCGCGCCCTGACCGTGGTGGGCGTCAACGTCGTTCCGGCGACGGGCTGGTTCTTCGAAGGTTGGTCAGCCGGAACGACGCTCGCCGTGTACTGGTTCGAAAACATCGCGGCGTGCGTGTTCGTGGCGGTCCGAATCGTCGTCCATCAGCGGCTGAGCCCGCGCCGCGGACACTACAGATACCAGGCGCCCAGCGCCGATCGGCGCAGCGCACGGCGATCCTCTTTCCTCGGCGGGTTCCTCGTCACGTGCCTGGTCTTCAGTGCGGCGCACGGTATCTTCCTCGGAGTCATCCTGTTCCTGTTGAACCACAACGGCGAGGGCAGTCTGGCCGGCGTCTCCTGGCGCAGCGTCGGAGTCGGGTGCACGATCGTGTTCGCCTTCCTCGCCGCCGATCTCGGGATGGATCTGCTACGCCTGCGCAGATGGTCGTTCCTGCAGATCGAGCAGACTGCCAATCGCGGCCTCGGACGCATCGTCGTCGTCCATCTGACGATCATCTTCGGCCTTTTCGCGGTCGCCTTGACCGGCGTGTCGTCCGCACTGTTCGGGGTGTTCGTCGTCCTCAAGACCATGTATGCGCTCGCCTTGGTGTTGCCGCAGTGGGAGCCGCCCAGGCCGCCCGATTGGCTCAGCCGCGTGATGAACCGCGTGCCGGATGCGCATCCGGGCGAGCGATTCGAGGATCTCTGGGCCGAGGACCGTGCCCGGGAAGCCGAACGGCGCGGCCGAAACGAACAGCCCTGGATAGGTTGGACAAGTCAGAAGGCGTAATCGCAAGCGCGGTGAACGTTTTGGGCGATCCGTTCAGCGCCGAGCGAGGAGTACGTTCGCGGTCATGGGGATTGCCACCACGCACCTGACGGCCGTCGAGCAGACCGCGTTTCTCACCGAGTACGCCAGGGCGCTGGACAGCCGATGGCCGCGGCCGATTCTCGGCGACTCATCGGCCGACGATGTCGTCGGCAAGATCGATTACGACTTCGCCGGCCTCGGGGTGCAGACCAGCGTGGTGTGCCAGACCGCGCTGCGCGCCAAGATGCTCGACGACCGGGTGCGCGATTTCGTCTGCCGCCACCCCGACGCCGTGGTCGTCGATCTCGGCGCCGGTCTCGACAGCGGCTTCGACCGGGTGGCACCGCCGCCGACCGTGGACTGGTACAGCGTCGACCTTCCCGGGATCGTCGCGCTGCGCGACGAGGTGAGCCGAGCCGACGCGCACTCACATTCGGTGCCGGCCTCGCTGGCCGACCCGCACTGGCCGGACACCATACCGGGCGACCGCCCGACGATACTGATCGCCGACGGGCTGTTCGCGTTTCTGACCGAGCCGGTGATCATCGGGATCTTCCGCGGTATCACCGAGCATTTCGGCTCCGGAGAACTGGCGTTCAACGACTATGGCGGCATCGGCTGGGTCAGCCGGCTCGCGCTCAAGCTCTACCCGCAGAAGATGTTCAAGGACGTCGGAAGCCAGTGGGGTTACCCGGGATTCAAGGATGCCCGTCACCCGCAGACGTGGAATCCGAGAATGCGTCTGATCGAGGAGACCAGCCTCACCCACGCACCGGAGGTCGACCTGTTCCCGACATGGTTGCGCATCGCCACCAGGCTCACCGGCAAGTTCAAGTCCGGTGCGCGCCATGGCCGGATCCTGCGCTACGCGTTCTAGCCGAGACAGCCGGGCCCCAGCAGCGCCTTCAGGTCACCCATCAGGGCCGACGACAACGTCACCCGGAGCGACTGGTCGAGTTCCAGCGTGGTGATCCGCTCGCCGCTGATCAGCCGCAGACGCACCTGCGAGGTGCCGGGATGCCGGGCCAGCACCTGCTTGAGCGCGGTGACCTTGTCGATGGTGCACTGCCGCGTCGGCAGGCTGACTGCCAGCGGCCGGTTCGCCTGCGCGCTCGAAAAGTCAGGCACCACAAGGTCATTGGCGATCAGCGAGATCCGGTCATCGCGGATGGCCACCTTGGCGCCGACCAACACGACGGCGTCGTCGGCGATCTCGCCACCGAAGGTGGAGTAGGTCTGCGGGAAGAACAACACCTCGATACCGCCGGTGAGATCCTCGACTTGCGCCGACGCCCAAGGCAGCCCGTTCTTGTTCACCCGCCGGTTCACCGACGCCAGGATGCCGCCGATCCTGACCTGCGTCTCGTTGGCGACGTCCCCGTCGAGAATCGCCGGGATCTGGGTGTCGACCTGGGCCGAGAGTAGATGGGCGATGCCGTTGAGGGGATGCCCCGACACGTACAGGCCGAGCATCTCGCGCTCGAGCGCGAGCTTGTGCTTGTCCTCCCACTCCTCGTCGGGCACCTTGATGGTGAACACCGCATCGGTGGCGGTGTCGGCGCCGCCGAACAGATCGAACTGGCCCATCGCTTCGGCCTTCTTGGTGCCCAGCACCGAATCCACGGCGTCGGTGTGCACCAGGAACAGGCCCTTGCGTGGATGGTGGAGCGAGTCGAATGCGCCGGCCTTGATCAGCGACTCCGTCACCTTCTTGTTGCACGGGCCGATGTCGATCTTGTTCAGGTAGTCGGAGAAGTCGATGTACTTGCCCTTGTCGGTGCGGGTGGCGATCAGCGACGCAACCACATTCGCGCCGACGTTGCGCACCGCACCGAGCCCGTAGCGGATGTCCTCGCCGACCGAGGCAAAGTTCAGGCCGGACTCGTTGACGTCGGGCGGCAGCACGGTGATGCCCAGCTTCCGGCAGTCCGCGAGGTACACCGCCGCCTTGTCCTTGTCGTCCCCGACCGACGTCAGCAGCCCGGCCATGTACTCGGCCGGATAGTTGGCCTTGAGGTACGCCGTCCAGTAGGACACCAGGCCGTAGCCCGCCGCGTGCGATTTGTTGAACGCATACCCGGCGAACGGAAGAATGGTGTCCCACAAGGCTTTCACCGCGCCCTCGGAGAAGCCGTTGGCGGTCATGCCTTCGTAGAAGCCCTTGTACTCGGCCTCCAGGACCTCGAGCTTCTTCTTGCCCATGGCCTTGCGCAGCGCATCGGCCTTGCCCATCGTGTACGAGGCGACCTTCTGCGCGATCAACATGATCTGCTCTTGGTAGACGATCAGCCCGTGGGTCTCGGCGAGGATCTCCCGCAGCGGTTCCTCGAGCTCCGGGTGGATCGGCCTGATCGCCTGGCGACCGTTTTTGCGGTCCGCGTAGTCGTTGTGGGCGTTCATGCCCATCGGCCCCGGCCGGTAGAGCGCCAGCACGGCGACGATGTCGTTGAACTCGGTGGGCTGCATGCGACGCAGCAGGTCGCGCATCGGCCCGCCGTCGAGCTGGAACACCCCGAGCGTGTCGCCGCGACCGAGAAGCTCGTAGGCCGCCGGATCGTCCAGCGACAGCGATTCAAGGTCCACGTCGATGCCGCGATTGGACTTGATGTTCTCGATGCAGTCCCCGATGATCGTCAGGTTCCGCAGCCCGAGGAAGTCCATCTTCAGCAGGCCGATGGCCTCGCACGACGGGTAGTCCCAGCCCGTGATCACCGCGCCGTCCTGCGGGCGCCGCCACAGCGGAATCGCCTCGATGAGCGGCTCGGAGCTCATGATCACCGCGCAGGCGTGCACCCCGGCGTTGCGGACCAGCCCCTCGAGGCCGCGCGCGGTCTCGTAGATGGTCCGCACATCGGGATCGGTGTCGATCAGTCCGCGCACCTCGGCGGCTTCCTTGTACCGCTCGTGGCTGGAGTCGGTGATCCCCGACAGCGGGATGTCCTTGGCCATGATCGGTGGCGGAAGCGCCTTGGTGATCCGGTCGGCGATCGCAAAGCCGGGCTGCCCGTAATGCACACGAGCCGAATCCTTCAGCGCGGCTTTGGTTTTGATGGTGCCGAAAGTGATGACCTGGGCGACCCGGTCGCTGCCCCACTTGTTGGCCGCGTAGCGAAGCATCTCGCCGCGGCGGCGGTCGTCGAAGTCGATGTCGATATCGGGCGCCGACGGGCGCTCCGGGTTGAGAAACCGCTCGAACAGCAGACCATGCGGAATGGGATCGATGTTGGTGATGCCCAGCGCATAGGCCACCAGCGAGCCCGCTGCCGAGCCGCGGCCCGGCCCGACCCGGATGTCGACCGACCTGGCGTAGTTGATCAGGTCCGCCACGATGAGGAAGTAGGACGGAAAGCCCTTGTCGCAGATGACCTTGATCTCGTACTCAGCCCGGCTGACGTAGTCGTCCCCGACCCCGGAGGGGAAGCGCCGAAGCAGCCCCGCCATGACCTCGTGGTGTAGCCAGGACGCCTGGTCGTGGCCCTCGGGAACGGGGAAGATCGGCATCCGGTCGCGGGTTTCCCAGACGTCGGCGTAGGACTGGACGCGCTCGGCGATCAGCAGCGTGGAGTCGCAGGCGCCGGGCAGCTGGTCGTCCCACAGCGCGCGCATCTCGGCCGCGGATTTGAGGTAGTAGCCGTCGCCGTCGAACTTGAACCGGTTCGGATCCGACAGGGTCTTGCCGGTCTGCACGCACAGCAGCGCCTCGTGGTTGTGGGCGGCCTCGCGGGTGACGTAGTGGCAGTCGTTGGTGGCCAGCGGCGGGATGTCGAGCTTTCGCCCGATCTCGAGCAGTCCCTCGCGGACCCGGCGTTCGATGTCGAGGCCGTGGTCCATCAACTCCAGAAAATAGTTCTCCGGTCCGAAGATCTCCCGCCACCTGGCGGCCGATTCCAGCGCCTCGCGGTCGTGACCCAGCCGCAGCCGGGTCTGTACCTCACCCGACGGGCACCCGGTGGTGGCGATGATGCCGGCGGCGTTCTCGGCGATGATCTCGGCATCCATTCGCGACCACTTGCCGAGTTGCCCTTCGAACGAGGCCAATGACGTCAGTTTGAACAGGTTGCGCAGGCCCGTCGCGTTCTCGGCGACCATGGTCAGGTGGGTGTAGGACCCGCTTCCCGACACGTCGTCACTCTTCTGGCTGGGATCGCCCCACAGAATCCGCTTGGTCTCGAATCGCGAGGCGGGCGCGATGTAGGCCTCGACGCCGATGATCGGCTTGATGCCCACCGCGGTGGCGCTGTTGTAGAACTCGCTGGCGCCGAACATGTTTCCGTGGTCCGTCATGCCGATGGCGGGCATTTCCAGCCGCTGCGCCTCGGCGAGCATGGGACTTATCTTCGCGGCACCGTCCAGCATCGAGTATTCGGTGTGGTTATGCAGGTGCACGAAGGATCTAGTCATAGATGGGCCAGTCTATGGCGGGCCACCGACACTTCTCGGCGTGTCGGGGTGCGTGTCTCAGCGATCGGTGGGCTTGCGCTTCAGCAACCCGGAAAGGCCTCGCCTCGGAGCGAACTGCTGCCACACCGGCCAACCCAGTTGGGCCATCACACCCGCACCGATGAAGACGGCGACCAACGCCGTGAACCCCACGCTAACCACGCCGATCAGGGTATTGGGAACGGGGCGCCGAGGAATCGGGTGTTTCCCTAGAAAAGAACTCCGGCACGGCGGCACGGCCGGCGGCGGCATGCGTCTCGAGAACCGGTGCCGACGAGCCTTCCGGTGCGTCCAGCAAGCCTCGAACGAAAAGCAGATGTAGTTGCTTGGCAATCCCTCGCATGGCGCTGCTACCCTCGGATTTGTCGACGAAGCCGGCGTAGAACCCCGCCCCCCAGAACAATGCGAGCAACATTTTCGCCACCGCAGCGGCGTCCGTCGCGGGCGGGATCTCGCCCCGGCCGATCGCGTCGGCGACGATCGACGCGTAGAACGCATCCACCGCAGCGACGACGGGACTGCCGCGCTCGCGGTCGTCGGGGGCGCGGTGTACCTCCATCCGCGCCGTGACGATGAATCGCATCACCGACCGGTCCGCGAAGTCCAGCCGATTCGCCGCCTCATGGAAGGATGACAGCTGTTTCAGCAGCGTATCTTCGCATTCGGCTTCCGCAATACAGTCGGCGATGAGCGCGCACGCCTCGCGAAGGAGGCTGTCGTAGACCTCCTCGCGGGTCGAGAAGTAGTAGTGCATGGTCGGCCGGCTCAGCCCGGCGCGTCGCGCGATGGCCTGGAATGTGGCCGCGTGATAGCCGCGTTCGTTGATCACCTCACGCGCCGATCGCAGAATGCGTGCGCGGGTCTCGGTCGAGTCGGCGCCGACGGGACGGCCCCGTCCCCGACCGGCTGATCGAAGCCGCGCACCACTCGCCACGAGCAAACGTTATGGCATTGCTGAAAGCAGGTCAACCTTCGACTTTGCGCAAACACCGCAAAAGGTAGTCGGCGAGGCCGGGATCGAAGGTGAGGTCGATGGCCCGCCGATATGCCTCGGCGGCCTCCGCCGGGCGCCCCGCCTCGGCCAACAGGTGCGCGCGGGTGGTCCAGGCCGGCTGGAACCGGTCGATTGCCGGGTCGCCGATCGCGGCCAGCGCGCGCAGGCCCGCATCCGGGCCGTCGAGCTCGCCGTCGACGGCGGCCGACGCCACCGCCGCGCCCAGCGACGGCGCGACCCGCAGCAGGGCACGGTGCAGCTTGCGCAGGGCTTCGCTGTTGACATCCGGGCTGTTGACATCCGGGCCGTCGGCGCGGCTGCAGTGCACGGACTGAATGGCGGCCTCGTACTGAAAACGGCCGGGCCGACCAAGGGCGTGGGCGCGACGCAGGATCTCTTCACCGCGGGCGATCAGCGTCCGGTCCCAGAGCGTGGTGTCCTGTTCGCCGAGCGGCACGAAGGCGCCGTCGCGGCGGCGGGCGGGCCGGCGGGCCTCGGACAGACACATCAGGGCGGCCAGCCCGAGCACCTCCGGCTCGCCTGGCAGCAGTTCGGCCAGCACCAGGGCCAAGTGCAGCGCCTCCGCAGACAACGTCTCGACGGGTGCACCCGCAGGGGTCAGTTGCCAGTCGATCGCGTACGCGCCGTAGACGGCTTCCAGCACCGCGGGTAGCCGCGCGGCCAGGTCGTCGCGTTCGGGCAGCACAAATGCGATGCCTGCGCTACGGATGCGTTTCTTCGCCCGCACGAGGCGCTGCGCCATGGTGGCCGGTTCGACGGCGAACGCCCCGGCGATGGCGGCGGCCTCGACGCCCAGTACCGCCTGCAGCATCAGCGGCGTGCGGACATTCGGTGCGATGGCAGGGTGCGCGCACACCAGCATCAGCTCCAGCCGACGGTCGGGTATATCGGATATCTCGTCGAGTTCGGTTGAGCTGTCATAGTTTTCGTCAAGCGCCTCGGTCCTTCGATACGCCGCCGACTTCCACGTGTCACGCAGTCGGTTACGCGCGACGGTCAGCACCCAGCCCTCGGGGTTGTCCGGCACGCCGTCCTGCGGCCACCTGGCCAGCGCGCGCTCGATGGCGTCGGCCAGCGCGTCCTCGGCCGCCGCGATGTCTCGGCTCGGGGCCGCGAGCACCGCGAGTAGCCGACCGTAGGAGTCCCCAACCAGGTCGGCCACCCGCTGCCGTGCCACCGCTACGGGCTGTACCACCCGCGGTCGGCGGCATATGTCCGCGCCACCGGGCGGATTTCGACCGAGCCCCAGCCGTTGGCGGGGTTGCGGTGCGCCCACTTCAGCGCCGCGTCGAGGTCGTCCACCTCGATGACGAAGATGCCGCCGAGCTTTTCCTTGGTGTCGGCGAACGGCCCGTCCTGGATCTCCGGGGCCCCGTCGCGGGCGGTGACGGTGGTGGTGGATACGACGGATTCGAGTACCTCGGTGTCGATCAGCACGCCGGCGGCCGTCAGGTCAGCGGCGTAGGCGTCGAACGCGGCCATCGCCGGCGCCATGTCCTCCTCGGTCAATCCGACTTCGTGGCCCTCCTGGTAGTGCATCAACAGGCAGTACCGCATGACGTGAATCCTCTCTCATTCGGCTCATCACCTGTATGACGATTCGACGGGCACCCGATCGACACGCGCGCGCCGCAGCGCATCGATGCTGAACACCGCCAGCGCCACCCAGATCAGGCCGAACCCGATCCACCGGCCGACCGGCATCGGTTCATGCCCCACCAGCACGCCCCAGGCCATCTGCAGCGCCGGGTTCAAGTAGAACAGCAGCCCGAGTGTCACCATCGGCAGCCGTTGCGCGGCCGCCGCGAACAGCAGCAGCGGTACCGCCGTCACCGGCCCGGCCAGCATCAGCAACGCAGCGTGGCCGGCACCGTGGTTGACGAAGTTGGCCTGGTGGGCGACCTCGAGCCAGATCAGGTATCCGACCGCCACCGGCAATGCCCACAGCGTCTCCACCGCGACGCTGACCCGCGGGTCGGCGTCGACCACCTTCTTGACCAGCCCGTAGAGGGCGAACGTCACCGCCAGGCTCAGCGCGATGTAGGGCACCTGCCCCACCTCCGCGGTCAGCACCGCGACCGCGATGACCGCGAGGATCAACGCCAGAAACTGGAACCGCCCGATCCGCTCGCGGAAGATCACCACCCCGAGCGCCACGCTGATCAGCGGGTTGATGAAGTAGCCGAGCGCGGCGTCCACCACGTGTCCGTGCGTGACGGCCCAGATGTAGGTGCCCCAGTTGACGGCGATCAGCGCCGAGGCCGCCAGGAGCTGCAACCAGGTCCGTGCGCTGAGCCTGCGCACGTCGCCGAGCCGGCGTCCCACCGCAAGGATCAGCAGGATGAAGACCGCGCTCCACACGAAGCGGTGGGCCAGCACCTCCGGCGCGGTGGCGGGCAACAGCAACAGGAAGAAGCCCGGGCACAATCCCCACCACACGTAGGCCCCGGCACCGAACAACAACCCGGACCGGCGCGGATCGCTCACAGTTCGTGGTTGCGCAACACGCCGAGCGCGTGCTGCAGGTCGGCCGGGTACGGACTGGTGATCTCGACACGCCGACCGTCGGCGGGGTGGGCGAAGGCCAGCGAGCGTGCGTGCAGCCATTGCCGTTCCAGGCCGAGCCTTTTGGCCAGCGTCGGGTCGGCACCGTAGGTCAGGTCGCCGGCACAGGGATGATGCAGGGCGGCGAAATGCACCCGAATCTGGTGCGTTCGCCCCGTTTCCAGCTCGATGTCGAGCAGGCTCGCGGCCTGGTGCGCCTCGACGGTGTCGTAGTGGGTGACGCTGTGCCTGCCACCTTCGGTCACCGCGAACTTCCAGTCATGGCCGCGATGGCGGCCGATCGGTGCGTCGATGGTTCCGCTCGACGGATCGGGATGGCCCTGCACCAGTGCGTGGTAGCGCTTTTCGACGGTGCGCTGCTTGAACGCCCGCTTGAGCAGCGTGTAGGCGCGCTCCGAGAGCGCCACCACCATCACACCCGAGGTGCCGACGTCGAGTCGGTGCACGATGCCCTGCCGCTCATGGATTCCCGACGTGCTGATGCGAATTCCCGCAGCGGCCAGCCCGCCGAGCACCGTCGGCCCACTCCAGCCGACGGTGGCATGCGCGGCGACGCCGGGCGGTTTGTCCACCGCGACGATGTCGTCGTCGGAGTACAGGATCGCCATACCCTCGATCTCGACAGGCGTGTTCTCCACCGGCGCAGGCGCTTCCGGTAGCCGCACCTCGAGCCACGCACCCGCTGTCAGCTTGTCCGACTTCCCCGCACGGGCGCCGTCCAGATCGACACCGCCGTCTTCGGCCAGCGCCGCCGTCGCGGTGCGGGACAGCCCGAGCAGCCGGGACAAGCCCGCGTCGACGCGCATACCCGCCAATCCCTCGGGGACCGGCATCGACCGTGTGGTCACTATGTCGAGTCGGCCTTGCGGCCGCCCAGGGTGTCGGATTCGTCGCCCGCCTTCCGCCTGCCGATGGTGTCGAAGTCGAAACCGAAGAGCGACAGGACGACGAGCAGGATCGCGCCGCCGACCACCGACGGGTCGGCCACATTGAACACCGGCCACCATCCGATGGACAGGAAGTCCACGACGTGCCCGCGTAACGGTCCCGGCGAGCGGAAGAACCGGTCGACGAGGTTGCCCATCGCGCCGCCGAGGATCATGCCGAGACCGACGGCCCACCAGGGCGAGACCAGCCTGCGCCCCATCCAGATGATGCCGATCACCACGCCGGTCGCGACCAACGTCAGCACCCAGGTGTATCCGGTGGCCATCGAGAACGCCGCGCCGGAGTTGCGCACCAGCGTCCAGGTCACCGTGTCACCGATGATCGACACCGGTTGTCCGGGGGTGAGCAGGCGCACGGCGAGCACTTTGGTGACGATGTCCACGACGAGCACCACCGCGGCGACGGTCAGCAACAGGCGGAGGCGACGCGGCACGGCCGCGGTCGGCTCCACGTGGGCCGCCGGCTCAGCCGAACCCGATGATTCATCAGTCACTCCCCCATCATCCCTTAGTCGCCATGGGGAATGATTTCGCCCATGGGCCGCCTCCTCGTCGTCACCACCGGCGGGACGATCGCCACTAGTACCGACGACGACGGCGTGAAGCGGCCAAGGCGCAGTGGCGAGGACCTGACCTCCGGTTTGGACGTCGCCGTCGTCGACCTGATGGCCCTGGACAGCTCCTCGTTGTCCCCCGGCGATTGGGATCTCATCCGCACGGCCGCGACGTCGGCCGGTATCGATGGCATGGATGGCATAGATGGCGTGGTCATCACCCACGGCACCGACACCATGGAGGAGACCGCGCTCTGGCTCGAACTGACCCACGACGGCGCGATGCCCGTAGTGCTGACCGGCGCACAGCGCAGCGCGGATGCGCCCGACGCCGACGGTCCGAAGAATCTGCGTGACGCGCTGACCGTTGCCGCCGCCGACGACGCGAGGGGCCTTGGCGTGGTGGTGAGCTTCGCGGGGACCGTGTGGCAGCCGCTCGGGCTGCAGAAAGTCGCGACCGCCGACCTCCAGGGGTTCGACGGCCACGCCGTCGGCGCGGTCACGGACGGGACCTTCACGGCGACCGGCACCAAGGAGAGGCCGTTCCTGGGCGCGCTGTCGGCGGCCGGCGCGCCGCGGGTGGACATCATCGCGGTGTATCCCGGCGGCGACGCCGTCGCGATCGACGCGTGTGTGGCCGCCGGCGCGCGCGGAATCGTGCTGGAGGCGCTGGGCTCGGGCAATGCCGGCCCGGC
The DNA here is from genome assembly GCA_963699655.1 of uncultured Actinomycetota bacterium. Taxonomy (GTDB): domain Bacteria; phylum Actinomycetota; class Actinomycetes; order Mycobacteriales; family Mycobacteriaceae; genus Mycobacterium. The sequence goes on along the minus strand of CAVOUV010000019.1, from coordinate 332,925 downwards.
CGTGATCGACGGCGTCCGGCGGGTCTGCCGCGACGGCGTCGCGGTCGCGGTGTCGACACGGGTGCCCGGTGGGCGGGTCAGTCCCGGCTACGGCCCGGGACGCGAACTGGTCGATGCCGGGGCGCTGGTGGTTCCGCGGCTGCGGCCGCCGCAGGCCAGGGTGCTGCTGATGGCGGCCCTGGCAGCCGGTTCGCCCATTACCGACGCCTTCAGCCGCTGGGGCTGATAGAGAGAAACCATGCGCGTTGGCCGTCCCGTCGTGGCCCTGGCGGTCGGCGCAATCACACTGGCATGTGCGCCCGCGGCGGTCGCGGAACCCCCGCCCGGCGCCGACACGATCGACGGGTACCCGATCGCCCAGGGCAACTACACCACTCCGGGCGACTTCTACTTCGTGTTCTTCAAGACGCCTGACGGCCGGTCATGCGGAATCGGGCCCAACGGAGGCCCGGTCGGATGCGACGCGGTGCCCCGCGATGCGCCGCAGGGCGCCGACCAGACCGTGGTCAATCCGTGGGCGCCGGCCGAGTACCGGCAGGCGGACACCGCGTCCTTCACCCGTGACGTCGATGTGCTGCCCGAGGGCTATCGGTTGGAGAACTGGGGGGCCAGCTGCGGTGTGGGCCACCAGGGCACGGTGCTCTGCCGGACGTACAACGAGCACGGGTTCGTCATCTCCAGCACCTACGGCGTGCTCTGGTAGCCGGCCAGCTCGCTGAGGAAATCCGGCCAGTCCAGGCTGTCGACGGGGTTGGCCCGCGACACGCCCGGGGTGTCGGCGGGGAAAGTGTGGACCGGTCCGGGTCCGGTGCTTCTGGTCTCGAACCGCACGGTCATCACCCCGTGGCCGGCACCCTGGATCCAGCCGTGCCCGTGCTCGGTGTGCACCACGTCGTCGCCGACGCGCCACGCCGGCGCCGTCGCGGCGACATCGGTGAGCGTCTGCGGCACCCGCACGTCGGGAACGTCTTCGGCGACCAGGTCGAGATCGGGAAACAACGATTCCTGACGGACCTCAGACAGACCTGAGAAGCCAACGCCGACAAGCCGAATGGGCCCGACCTCGACAGGATCCAGGAGCAGCCGGCGTGCCGTCGCGATGAGGGTGCCCGCATCGGCGGTGGCATACGGCAGGGTTGCCGAGCGGGTCAGCGTGCTCATGTCGGATTTCTTCAATTTCACGGTCACCGTGCGGGCGCCCCGGCCGTCCTTCTCCAGCCGCGAGTGGGCGTGCTCACCGATCGGGCCGGCCGCTTCGCGCAGCTGGTCGAGTGTGGTGAGGTCCTCGGCGAACGTGGATTCGGCGCTGATCTGCTTCGCGGGCGCGTTCTCGGCGACGGGCCGATCGTCGATGCCGAGGGCCAACCGGTGCAGGGCGGGACCGACGGTGGCCCCGAGGATGTTGGCCGCCTCGGCTTCGGACAGGGCCGCGTACGCGCCGATGGTCTCGATACCGAGCCGGTGCAGCTTCTCCCCGGCGACGGGTCCGATGCCCCAGAGCCGCCGCACGGGAAGCCCGTCGAGCAGTGGGCGTTCCTCGTCGCGACCCACTACCCGGACACCGTCGGGCTTGGCCAGCCCGGAGGCGATCTTGGCGATCTGTTTACCCGATCCGGCGCCCACGGAGGCGGTCAGGCCGGTCTGCTCGCGGACCTTGGCCCGCAACGCCTGGCAGAAACCCTCGACGTCGGCGCTCGATGCGCCCGCGAGTTCGGCGGGCTCACCGAACGCCTCGTCGAACGAGAGCTGTTCGAGGACGGGCACCAGCGTGCGCACGGTTTCGAAGACCCGGCGGCTGGCGACGCCGTACACCACGCCGCGGGGCGGCAGGACGACCGCGGCGGCGCCGACCATGCGACGCGCCTGGTGCATGGGCATCGCGGAGCGGGCGCCGTACACGCGTGACTCGTAGCTGGCGCCGGCGACCACACCGCGGCCGCCCAGCCCGCCCACCAGCACCGGCCGCCCGCGCAGCGTGGGACGGGTCAGTTGCTCGACGGACGCATAGAACGCATCCATGTCCAGATGCAGGACCCAGCGAGCTACCACACTTGCCGATGCTAGGGCGCTAACCTGACGTCCATGCCTCAACAGGCCCGGGGCGTCGGCGAGTTCGCTCCCTGGATCGACCATTTCGAAGCCAACGCCGCCGTGCACGCCCGCGTCGATGCGGCGATCGACTTCGGCGGAATATGCCCGCTGTCCGTGATGTGTTGACCGATTTTGCTGCGGTCGCTCGCGCGGTCCGCTGATCGCGTCGGTGCGACGATTTCAGCTGGGCGAGAGCGGCGACGGAGAACAGCTGATGCGCAAGGCCACCCTGGCCGGCGACTACGACTACCTGATTGCTGCACAGCTTTTCGTCGCCGAAGAACAACAGCATGCCGCCCTCTTGCTGCGCCTGCTCGGCTATCTCGGCGGGTCGCCGATGCGCAGGCACTGGTCCGACTCGGTGTTCGTGCGGCTGCGCCGGCTGATGGGTCTGCGCACCGAGTTGATGGTGTTGACCGTCGCAGAGGTGGTCGCACTCTCCTATTACGGCGGACTCGCCGCGGCGGCCCCCGACCCGGTGGTGCGGGCGGGATTCGCCGCGTCGGGTGGGACGATGCGCTTGCTGGCATTCGGATTGTGGTGGGTCACCGCTGTCGGGGCCACCATCGCGGTGACCTTCGACCACGGCCCGCTGCTCGACGCGCCGGGCTACCGGCGCAGGCGGTTTGTCCGTGATGTGTTGACCGATTTTGCTGCGGTCGCTCGCGCGGTGCTCGGGTGAATCACATTGCGTTCCTAGGGCGTCATAGACGATTGCAACGCTATTGAATCCGCCCTTCAGGAGCCGACTCGATGTCTGTAACTTCCGAAAGCCCGGTCTCCACCGCGCGTCCCGCGACGCCGCAGGATGTTCTCCGTCGCGTCACGGAGCTGGTGCCCACCCTGCGTGCCCGCGGGCGCGAAACGGAGCAACTGCGCCGGATGACCCCCGAGAACGTCCGCGAGCTCACCGAAGCGGGCGTTCCCAAACTCACGCTGCCGGCGGATGTCGGCGGCTATCAGGCCGACAGCCGTCACCTCTGCGAGGTCCTGGCCCAGATCGCGCGCGGGTGCCCGTCCACCGGCTTCATCTGCCTGATCACACTGGCCACGCAACCCATGCCCGCGATGTTCGGGGACGTCGCCGCAGACGAGATCTATGCCACGCCCGACGTGTGGATCACCGGCCCGTTGGCCCCGACCGGCAAGGCCGTACCCGTCGAGGGCGGTTATCGTCTCACCGGCGAGTGGCGCTGGAACACCGGTGGCGTGCACAGCAATTGGTTGGCCGTCGGGTGTATGGCCGGTGTGGAACCGGACGCCGAGCATGTCATGGCGCTCGTCCCGGCATCGCAGGTCGTCCAGCTGGACAACTGGAACGGGGCAGGCATGGCGGGTACCGCCACCAACATCGCGCGGATCAGCGATGTCTTCGTCCCCTCGTCGCGCGTTCTGAGCGCGCAGAGATTGATGGACGCGGACCTTCCGGCGCGGCGATACAGTAGCGATCCCTACTTCAACCGGCCGTGGGTCATGCTGGCCAACACGCTGGCCGCCGGGACGCTCACCGGCATGGCACGCGGGGCGATGGACGTGTTCTTGCAGGTGCTGCCAACCCGCGGACCGATCACCTACACGGGGTGGACGCGGGCGGCCGAAGCTCCGGTGCTGCACCATCAGCTCGCGCGGGCGCAGAACCATCTCGAAATCGCGGAGATGTACACCGAGCGGCTGGTTCGCCAGTTCGACACCGCGCTGGAACGCCAGATGTCGGTGTTCGAACGCGTGCAGAGCCGGGGCTGGTTCGGGGCGGTCACCGAGAATGCCCGCGCCTGTGTGACCGAACTGTTCCGGGCCAGCAGCGCCTCACAGGTGGTGCTCGATACAGACCTCCAGCGGTACTTCCGCGATGTCAACGTGGTGTCGCAGCATGCGCACCTTCAGCCCAACAGTGCCACCGAGCTCTACGGCCGGGTGCTGGCCGGCCTGGAGCCCGACACGTTCCTTTACTGACGGCGGCCTTCGGTCACGCCTTGGCGATCACCACCCGGACACCGTCACCGATCTCGGTGCCGTCGGCCGGCTCACCGAACTCGAAGCTGGTGGCCAGGATTTCGCGCGCGATCAGGTCGCTGTGGGTGCTCGCCCAGCCGACGCGCTCCCGAGGAACGGCCATCACCACCGAGATGCGGTCGGATACCTCCAGTCCGGTCGACTTGCGCAGATCCTGCAGCTCGCGGATCCGGTCCTTGGCCCAGCCCTCGGCCTCAAGCTCCGGGGTGACGGTGCCGTCGAGCACCACGAGACCCGCTCCGTCGGTCAGTGCCGCGGTGTATTCGGGATCGGCGGCCACCAGCCGGGAGCTGTACTCCTCGGGTGTGAGCACCGCGGCCCCTGCGGTCAGCGTCCCGTCCGCATTCACGACGGCCTCGCCCGCCTTGACGGCCTTGATTGCGGCCTGCACGTCCTTGCCCAGCCGCGGGCCTGCCACCTTCGCGTTGACGGTGAGATCAAAGCGGCCGTAGGTGGCGATGTCGTCGGTGAGCTCCACCGCCTTGACGTTGAGCTCGTCGGCGATCAGGTCGCGGTAGGGTTCCAGCCGCTGCGGATTATCAACGGCCACTGTGAGTTTCGACAGCGGCAACCGGACCCGCAGCTGCTTGGCCTTGCGAAGCGACGACGCCGCCGAGGCCACCTCGCGAACCAGGTCCATGTCGGCGACCAGTTCGTGATCGGCGGGCAGTTCGGCCGCCTCCGGCCAGTCGGTCAGGTGCACCGACCGTTCGCCGGTCACACCGCGCCAGATCACCTCGGCGATCAGCGGGAGCAACGGCGCCGCCAGCCGGCCGACGACCTCCAGCACGGTGTGCAGCGTGTCGATCGCGTCGGGGTCCTCGTCCCAGAACCGCGACCGCGACCGCCGCACATACCAATTCGTCAGCGCCTCGGTGAACTGCCGTAGCTCGTCGCACGCACCGGAGATGTCACAGATGTCCAGCGACTCGGTGAGGTCGTCGCGCAACTCGGCGAGTTTGGCCAGGATGTACCGGTCGAGCACGTTGGTCGAGTCGGTACGCCAGGTGCCCTTCTTCGGCGCGTAGAGCGTCAGGAAGCTGTAGGCGTTCCACAGCGGCAGCAGGACCTGCCGGACCCCCTCGCGAATGCCCTGTTCGGTGACGACGAGGTTGCCGCCGCGCAGGATCGGTGAGGCCATCAGGAACCACCGCATGGCATCGGAACCGTCGCGGTCGAACACCTCGGTGACATCGGGGTAGTTGCGCAGCGACTTGCTCATCTTCTGGCCGTCGTTGCCCAGCACAATGCCATGGGCCACAACGGTTTTGAACGCCGGCTTGTCGAAAAGCGCAGTGGCCAGGACGTGCAGCGTATAGAACCAGCCACGGGTCTGACCGATGTACTCGACGATGAAGTCGCCGGGGAAATGCGCTTCCGCGCCGCCCTCATCACCGTCGAACCACTTCTGGTTCTCGAACGGGTAGTGCACCTGCCCGTACGGCATCGAACCGGAGTCGAACCAGACATCGAGCACGTCCTCGATGCGCCGCATCGTCGACTTACCGGTCGGATCGTCGGGGTTGGGCCGGGTCAGCGCGTCGATATAGGGGCGGTGCAGGTTGGCCGGACGCACGCCGAAGTCGCCCTCCAGCTCGTCGAGGCTGCCGTACACGTCGATCCGCGGGTACGCGGGATCGTCGGATCTCCACACCGGAATCGGTGTGCCCCAGTAGCGGTTTCGCGAGATCGACCAGTCGCGGGCGCCCTGCAGCCACTTGCCGAACTGTCCGTCCTTGACATGTTCGGGGTACCAGGTGATCTCCTGGTTGAGTTCGACCATCCGGTCGCGGAAGTCGGTGACCTTGATGAACCACGACGACACGGCCCGGTAGATCAACGGGTTCCGGCACCGCCAGCAATGCGGATAGGAGTGCTCGTAGGTCTCGTGCCTCAGCAGCACCGCCCCGTTGACGCCCGCCGAGCGGCTCTGGTTCTTCAGATCACGGATGATCTGTGGGTTCGCATCGAAGACGTGCTGACCCGCGTACTCCGGGACGGTCGCATCGAAGCGGCCCTTCGAGTCGACCGGAGTGACGGCGACGATACCCGCCGCCTGCGCGGTCGCCATGTCGTCCTCGCCGTACGCAGGCGACATGTGGACCATGCCGGTGCCGTCCTCGGTGCTGACGAAATCCCCGGGCAGCACGACAAAAGCGTTGGGCGAGTCCATGAAATACGGGAACGGCGGCAGGTAGCGAGTACCGAGAAGCTCCCGCCCGAGGTAGCTGGCGAGGATCCGGGGCTCGTCACCGAACTCGCGTGCGTAGTTGGCCAGTCGCGCCTTGGCGAGCACATGGCGCAGGCCGTCGGGCGCCTCGATCTGGACGTATTCGATGTCGGGGTTGACCGCCACGGCCTGGTTCGACGGCAACGTCCAGGGCGTCGTCGTCCAGACCAGGAGATAGGACCCGTCGAGGGGGCCGCCGTCCACCTTGAATCCGACGGTGAGAGCGGGATCCTGACGGCTCTGGTAGACGTCGTCGTCCATCCGCAACTCATGGCTCGACAGCGGGGTTTCGTCGTTCCAGCAGTACGGCAGCACCCGGTAGCCCTCGTAGGCCAGGCCCTTGTCCCACAGCTGCTTGAACGCCCAGATCACCGACTCCATGAAGCTGGGGTCGAGCGTCTTGTAGTCGTTGTCGAAGTCGACCCAGCGGGCCTGACGGGTGACATAGGCACGCCATTCGTCGGTGTACTTCAGCACCGAGTCCCGGCAGGCGTCGTTGAACTTCTCGATGCCCATCTCTTCGATCTGGGCCTTGTCCGAGATGCCGAGCTGGCGCTGGACCTCGAGTTCGGCGGGCAGGCCGTGGGTGTCCCAACCGAACCGGCGTTCCACCTTGTAGCCGCGCATGGTCCGGTACCGCGGGACGATGTCCTTGACGTACCCGGTGAGCAGATGGCCGTAGTGCGGCAGGCCGTTGGCGAACGGCGGACCGTCATAGAAGACGTACTCCTGCGCGGCGTCGCGGCGGGCGATGCTGGCGCGGAAGGTGTCGTCGGTGTCCCAGTAGTCCAGGACGTCGCGCTCCAGCCCCGGGAAGTTGGGGGGTCCGGCTGCCGGCTTCGGATAGGCGGTCACTGCGTAGTCTCCTGTGCCCATGTCGCTTCAGGCACGGGGACGACGTCGCGCCGGTGCGCGAGCGCCGCGGTACCACCCCGCTTGCGCACCACGGTGCGCCGCTCAACTGCGGGCGATGACGGGCCCACCCGTTCGGTTCTACTGGGCTGATCAGCTGTTCTTCCGAAGGCTCCCCGGTGATGGCCGGATCGGCGCCGTTCAGTCAGTCTAACGGCCGCCGGCCCCGTTCGGCTCCAGGCCGTCCGGCGGCCAGCTCGAGACGCCTTCCTCGGGCGGAACGTCGAGACTGTGCACGATCGACGCGATCATCCGCCAGGCGGCGATCGCGGTCACGAATTCGACGAGAACCGCTGGATCCGAACCGAGTTCGCGCGCGCATGCCGCCCATGTCCCGGCGCTCACCGCGCCGTCGCCCACCACCTCGTCGGTGGCGGCGAGCACCGCCCGCTCGAGGGCACCGAAGCCCGAATATGCCCGCCAGTCCCGGACACCGAGCAGGTCGTCGGCCGGCACCCCGAGTCCACAGGCCACCCGCCAGTGCTGCGTCCACTCGTAGTCGGAGGCGGTCAGCCAGCCGATCCGCATGATGGCCAGTTCACGCAGGCGTGAGTCGAGGACGCCGTGCCACAGCATCATCGCGAGCAGATCGTTGACCACGCGAGCCAGCCTGGGGTGATTCAGCAGGACCTGGAAGATGTTCAGCTCGGCCATGTAGTCGGGCACACCCGCTTCATCGGCGGCTGCCCTGGCGACGTCGAGCGGTAATCGCGGAACTCGGGCCTCGGTCACGGTGTCAGACCCGTGGTCGTCGACTCCGGCATAGCCGCACCCTAAACCGCGTAGCGTTGCGCCATGAGCGATCACACATACCGAATCATCGAGATTGTCGGCAGCTCACCCGACGGCATCGACGCCGCAATCCGCAATGCGGTAGGCCGCGCCTCGGAAACCATGCGGGGCCTCGACTGGTTCGAGGTGCAGTCGGTGCGGGGACATCTGGAGGACGGCGCCGTCGGGCACTTTCAGGTGACGCTCAAGGTGGGCTTCCGGCTCGAGGAAGCCGACTAGAGAGCGTGGCTCAGAACGGCGCGACGGCGTCCGAGGTCATCTCGAACAGCGCCAGCGGGAACTGCTCGGTCATTTCCTCGATGGTGTAGGCGTCGAAACGGCAGGTGTCGTACCACCAATCCAGGTGCACCATGCCGTCCATGCGGTACACGCGGAGCTCCAGGGCGTATCCGAGGCCGGGCGGAGTCTCGTGCATCGGGACCTCTGAGACGGTGCCGACGTTGTTGAAGAAGATCTCGCACGCGACACCCACCGGATGTTCCGGCACGATCGCAAGCCCGCGATGGACCATTCCGAGCAGCTCGGTCGCGCTCGCCTGTTGCCTCGTTGCACAGGTCAGCAACACCGGCTGCAGAAGCCACTGGCGTTCGCCACTGACGTCGACGGCGGCGATGCCGTCGCCGATCGTGCGTGCGATGGTGCGCCCGAGCGCCGCGAGAAGTACCTCGTCGGCGGTCAGACCAAGCCAGCTGGTCGCCCCGTCGAGTTCCCCGGCCATTTCCTCGGTCGAGGTCGTCGACATCTTTCCCAGGGTCGGTGTGCGGCCACTGTCGGCGATAACGGCAATGTCGTAGTCGGCTATGCGCAACGTTGCTGCGGTGCGGCTGTCGACCGGATATGTGAAAGCGCTGTGCTGGTCAGCTAAGTACGATGCCACCATGCAGCTAACCCTACAGCGGTAGTCCCAAAAATGGGAGACTCCTCCCAAAACTGTGACGCCCGTGTCAATAACGACTTAGCTGTGAACTTTTCGGGTGTTGCTACCCATTGTCGGGACGGGGGTTTATTCTCGATGAGTGCCCCGGACCGACGAGAACGGCAGACAGCTTAAAGCCCTGCTCGATTACCTCCTTGACGGAGACATCGATGCCAAGGACATCTACGACGCGCTCGCAATATCGAGTAGCACCTATTACCGCCGCATCAAGGATGACGATTATCCAAATGCGGAAGAGCTGCGCCGGGTTGCCGATACATTTCATCTCAGCTATCCCGATCTGCAGGTTCAGTTTGGTCTGATGAGCCGGCAGGAAGTCTGGCACTACGTCGAATCCTCGCCATTCGCCATGGCAACGGTGAAGGAGGCGGTGCAGGTGACACAAAGCACCGATAGGGCGACCCGCGCCCCCAAGCTGTCCGAGCTGAAGCCACGCCTGGACGCTCCTCCCCTCTAGTCCCGATTAGCCGTACACTTTGCTGAACCAGTTCAGCGCGAAGGCGACTCTCCGATGGCTCTAGCAACTCTGATAGCGATCACCCTCGGGTGCATCGCGTGGAGTCTGTGGATCCGCCGGGTTACCTGGTCGTGTCGGTGGGAAGTTGCCGCGACGCTCAACATCGCACTGCAGGGCGCCGCCGTGATGTTGATGTCCCCGCTGGCGTCGGAGACCGTCGGGCACGGTCTACATGCCCTGACCGGCATGTGGAACCTCGAGGACTACATCGGCCACGACCTTTACATCGTCGCCGCCTCCACCGTGGTCTACAACGCACTGGGACGGTTGCAAGACGACCACGCCATGCAGCGCACGTTCAAGATGTACGTGGAGCGCCCGGCGACGCTGTGCATCCCGCTGCTGCTCGCCGCCTTCTCGCTCGGCAACGGCGCCCGGATTTACAGGCCCGACTTCTTCGAGGTCCCCACCGACTTCTGGCTGGCCGCGTACTGGCTGCTGCTCTGCGGCACCCTGATCTATCTGCTGGGTTACGGATGCCGGGCGCTGCTGGTCCTGCGCAGGGATCCGCGGTCGCGGCGCATCGCGAACATCTATCTGGTGGCGTCGGCCAGCGGCATCATCGCGTGCCTCGTGCGGATCACCACGGCCTACGTGCCTGCGCTGCAGACGGTCGAGGGCGGCACGCTGGTGTGGTTCTTCGCGTGCATGTGCGGTGCCGGATTCGCACTCACCTCCGCACAGTCGTGGCGGATCAAGACCAAGTGGTTCACCAACGCCGAGCGCTGACCATCGGCGTGACCATCCTATTTTTACGACGCCGTTAATCGGACGGGCTACGCTGTCCACCGTCTACTGATACGTGTTTATTGATGCCAGGGTGATCAGGTTGCCAGCGAGGACCACCGGCTAAGAAAGAGGTGGTCGGACGTGGTTGATGCGCATACCGTTCCTGTTGCCGTAATCGGCATGGCCTGCCGGTTACCGGGGGGCATCGACTCTCCCGACGAATTCTGGGACGCGCTGCTGCGCGGCGACGACCTCATCACCGATATCCCGTCCGACCGATGGGACCCCGACGAGTTCTACGACCCCGAGCCGGGGGTTCCTGGTCGGTCGGTGTCGCGGTGGGGCGGGTTCCTGGACGACGTGATGGGGTTCGACGCCCCGTTCTTCGGTTTCGGGGACCGCGAAGCCGCCGCGATCGATCCGCAGCACCGACTGCTGCTGGAAACGTCATGGGAGGCCGTCGAACATGCCGGGATAGCCCCGGCGTCGCTGGCCGGCTCATCGACGGGCGTCTTCATGGGGCTGTCCCACGAGGACTACACAGTGGTCGCCCACGACGCCGGCGCCCTCCAGGACGCCTACGGATACCCCGGCACCACCTTCAGCATGGCGTCCGGGCGGATTGCCTACTGGCTGGGACTGCGCGGCCCGGCGATGACCGTGGACTCCGCCTGTTCGACCGGTCTGCTCACCGTCCACCTGGCATCTCGCAGCCTGCAGTTCGGCGAGAGCGACCTTGCGCTGGCCGGCGGGTGCCTGGTGATGTTGACACCGGACATCACCGCATCGGCGTCGGCGCTGGGCATGCTCTCCCCGACCGGCCGGTGCCGTGCGTTCGACGCCGAGGCCGACGGGTTCGTGCGTTCCGAGGGATGTGCGGTGGTCCTGCTGAAGCGGCTGCCGGACGCCGTGGCCGACGGGGACCGCATTCTCGCGGTGGTGCGCGGCACCGCAGCAAATCAGGATGGCCGCACCAAGACCATTTCCCGCCCGTCGTTGGACGCACAGGTCGAGGTGTACCGGGCGGCGCTGGCGAACGCGGCGGTGGACGCCGCAACTGTCGGCATGGTGGAGGCGCACGGCACCGGGACCCGGGTCGGTGACCCGATCGAGTTCGGCAGCCTCTCTTCTGTGTATGGCGCAGACGGTGAGCCATGCGCCCTCGGATCGGTCAAATCCAACCTCGGGCACACCGAGTGTGCGGCCGGCACGGTGGGGATGATCAAGGCGATTCTCGCGATGCGTCACGGTGTCATCCCCCCGGTGGTGCACTTCACCCGGCTGCCCGACGAACTCGCCCGCATCGAAACGGGACTGTTTGTGCCGCAAGCCATCACGCCATGGCCCGATGGCGACGGTCAGGCACCACGTCGCGCCGCAGTCTCGTCCTATGGGGTGACCGGTACCAACGTCCACGCCATCGTGGAGCAGGCGCCGGAGTCGACCGTGCCCGATGACGCGCCCGCCCGGCCGGCGATCGACGGTCCGCTGCTGTTCCCCCTGTCATCCACCTCACCCGCGGAGCTGCGCCGTACCTCGCGCCGGCTCGCCGACTGGGTGGAGGCCCGCGGAGACGACATCGCGCCCCGGGACCTGGCCTACACACTCGCGCGCAGGCGCGCGCACCGGCCGGTACGCACCACCGTGCTCGCATCGAGCCCGTCCGAGTTGGCCGCGCGTCTTCGCGGCGTCGCCGAGGGCGACACGCCGTATTCGCCTGCGGTGGGCCAGAACGACCGGGGGCCGGTGTGGGTGTTCTCCGGCCAGGGTTCGCAATGGGCGGGCATGGGCGCAGGCCTGCTGGCTGCCGACCCGGCGTTCGCCGCCCGTGTCGCCGAGGTGGAACCACTGGTCATGCGGGAGGCGGGCTTCTCGGTGACGGAGTTGATGTCGGCGCCCGAGACCGTGACCGGCATCGAGCGGGTCCAGCCCGTGCTGTTCACCATGCAGGTCGCCCTGGCCGCGGCGATGGCCTCCTACGGCGTGCGCCCGGGTGCAGTCATCGGGCATTCGCTCGGCGAGGTTGCGGCGGCCGTCGTCGCGGAGGCGTTGTCGCTGGAGGACGGGGTACGCGTCATCTGCCGCCGCTCACGGCTGTTGTCCCGCATCGCCGGTGCCGGTGCGATGGCCTCGGTCGAGTTGCCCGCCCGGCAGGTGCGCGAGGAACTCGCTGCGCGCGGGATCGCCGATGTCGTGGTGTCGGTGGTCGCCTCGCCCGAGTCCACCGTCGTCGGCGGTGCGGCCCAGACGGTGCGCGCCCTGGTCGCCGCCTGGGAGCGCCGCGACGTGATGGCCCGCGAGGTGGCCGTCGACGTCGCCTCCCACTCCCCTCAGGTCGATCCGATCCTCGCCGACCTCGCAGATGCGCTCGCCGGCCTGAGCTCCGATGACCCCGGCCGTGCCGTATTGTTCAGCGACGCTTGATGATCCACGCGCCGAACCGGCCTTCGACGCCGGCTATTGGGTCGACAATCTGCGGCAGCCGGTGCGGTTCTCCGCGGCGGTGCAGGCCGCACTGGACGACGGTCACCGAGTATTCGCCGAGCTCTCCCCGCACCCCTTGCTCACCCGCGCAGTGGAGCAGACCGCGGCCGCATCCGACGCCTCGGTCCACGCGCTGGCCGCGTTGCGTCGTGACGATCACACACCGCACGGCTTGCGCGAATTCGTCGGCCAGGTGCATTGCGCGGGGGCTGAGGTGGACTTCTCGGTCTGGTACCCGAGCGGACGACTGGTGGACGCGCCGTTGCCGACATGGACGCATCGGCAACTCCTCGTCGGATCGGACGATCAGGGCGGCCGGACCCATGGCGCCCGTACGATCGCGGTGCACCCACTGCTCGGAGCCCATGTACGGCTGCCGGAGGAGCCCGAGCGCCACGCATGGCAGGGCGATGTCGGCACCGCGGCGTTGCCGTGGTTGGCCGACCACCAGATCAACGCCGTGCCGGCCTTCCCGGGCGCCGGCTACTGTGAGATGGCATTGGCAGCCGCGCGAACGGTTCTCGGAGAGGCGTCCGAGGTCAGGCGACATCCGCTTCGAGAGACCTGTTGCTCCTGGACGACGCAGAGCCCGGTGACCGCCGAGGCCTCGATTGCTTCGCCCGGTGCCGCCGACTTCGTCGTGGAGACCGACCACGATGGCGAGCGCACACGCCGGGCCGCCGCGGTATTGCGGGCCGCCCCCGATGTGAACCCGCCGGCCGGATACGACGTCCGGCCCTGCGTGCCGCCCACCCGCCGGGTCATCGATGGGGCCGCGATACGGAAGGTAGTTGGCGCAACGGGGCATCCAGTACTGGGCCCGGCATTCGCGGGTCTGGCCGCGCCGAGCACCGCCGATGAGCAGACCGGCACCGTGCTCGCCGAGGTCGGGCTGCCCGGACCGCTTCGGTCCCAGCAGAGCGCCTACGGTGTGCATCCGGCGCTGTTGGATGCGTGCTTCCAGTCGGTCGCGGCACATCCGGCCGTCAAGGAGTGCGGATGGCGGTCTGCTGTTGCCGTTGCGTGTCCGGCGGCTGCGCATCTACGGCCCGACCCGCAACGCCCGCTACTGCTTCGTCCGCGTGACCGCGCACGACGGTCGCGCGCGTCGAGGCCGACCTCGATGTGCTGGACGAGCACGGGACGGTGCTGCTGACGGTGGGCGGTTGCGGATGGGCACCGGCCACCGAGAGCAGCGAACGCGATCGTGTGCTGGCCGAACGGCTGCTCACCGTCGACTGGCAGCGGCAGACCCTGCCCGCCCCCGATGCCACCGCGCGGGCGACGTGGCTGCTGATCACGACCTCCGATGCCGAGGATCCCCTGGCCACCGGGCTCGCCGATGCACTGAAGTCCCATGCGCGCAATCCGGATTCGCTGCACTGGCCGCAGCACGCCGACCACGCGGCCTGCGCCGAACAGCTCGGCAGCCGGCTGCGCGCCGCGGCGTCGACGGCGTGGTGGTCGCTGCTCGATCCGCCACCGCGTCGGCAACGTTGGACGAGCAGGGTCTGGCTGCGGGGCCGGGAGCATGTCCGTCACCTGGTGCGGATCGCCCGCGAACTGCCGGAACTGCCGGCAGAGCCGCCCCGGCTCTACGTCGTGACCAGGAGGCCCAGATCGTCCTGCTCGGACGATCGGCCCAACCTGGAGCAGGCGGGACTGCGTGGCCTGCTGCGCGTGATCGGCGCGGAACATCCCGGACTGCGACCCACCCAGATCGACCTGGACGACGACGAGCGACCCCGATCAGGTGGTCCGGGAACTGTTGTCAGCGGCTCCGAAGACGACGAGACCGCCTGGCGTGGCGGCGCACTGGCTACATCGCCCGGCTACGACCGCAACTCCGTTGCGCACCGACGAGCGGCGAACCACCACGCTGGACCACGACAGCGACGGCATGCGCCTGGAGATCCGCAATCCGGGCGACCTGGAAACGCTCGAACTCGCCGCTTTCGACCGCATGCCGCCGGGGCCAGGACAGATCGAGGTCGGGGTCGCCGCGATCGAGTGTGAACTTCGCCGATGTGCTGGCCGCCCTCGGGCGACAACCCAGCAGTCGACGGGCGTCCTGCCGAGTTGGGCATCGACTTCGCCGGCGTGGTCACCGCGGTCGGGCCGGATGTCACCGCGCATCGGGTCGGTGACCACGTCGTCGGCTTCGCGGGTCCGCCAACGGATGCTGGGGCACCTTCGTCACCTGCGACGCGCGGCTGATCGTCACCGTGCCGCCCGGTCTGACAGCCGGCGAGGCCGCCGCGGTGGCGACCGCGTACGGCACCGCCTGGCACGGGCTGCACGACCTGGCCAGAATCCGCTCCGGTGACCGGGTGTTGATCCACTCCGGCGACCGGCGGCGTGGGGCAGGCCGCGATTGCGATCGCACGCCTTGCCGGGGCGGAGATCTTCGCCACGGCGGGCAGCCCGCAGCGGCGTGCACTGCTGCGCGACATGGGCATCGAGCACGTATACGATTCGCGGACAACCGAGTTCGCCGACCTGATCC
This sequence comes from uncultured Actinomycetota bacterium, assembly GCA_963699655.1. Taxonomy (GTDB): domain Bacteria; phylum Actinomycetota; class Actinomycetes; order Mycobacteriales; family Mycobacteriaceae; genus Mycobacterium. Next base: position 317,714 of record CAVOUV010000019.1, on the reverse strand, counting down.
GCCGCGACACCGACGGGTACGGCGTCGATATCGTGCTCAACTCGCTGACCGGCGCCGCGCAGCGCGCCGGGCTGGAACTGCTGGCCGTTCGGCGGACGATTCGTCGAGATCGGCAAACGCGACGTCTACCGCAACACCCGGCTGGGGCTGTATCCCTTCCGCCGTAACCTCACGTTCCACTGCCTCGACCTGGCGCTGATGTGTGACACCCACCCCCAGCGGATCCACGACCTGTTGCGCGACGGTATTCAGAGCCGTCGCCGACGGTCGGCTGCCGGTCCCGCGAGCACACCGGTCCTACCCACTTGCCGAGGCGGCCACCGCGATTCGCGTGATGAGCGCGGCCGAGCACACCGGCAAGCTGCTGCTCGAGTGCCGCGGGCCGGGCACAGCAGCGTCGTGGTGCCCCCGCAGCGTGGCCCGGGTCTTCCGCCGTGACGGCGCTTACATCGTCACCGGCGGCCTTGGCGGCCTCGGGCTGTTCCTCGCCGCGGGGATGGCCGCGGCGGGCTGCGGCCGGATCGTGCTCACCGGCCGCTCGAATCCGACCCCCAAGGCCGCAGCAGCCATCGACGCGCATCCGCGCGACCGGCAGCCGACATCGTGGTGGAGTGCGGCAACATCGCCGAGGCCGAGCACCGCGACCCGGCTGGTCGCCGCGGCCACCGCCACCGGGCTGCCGGTGCGTGGTGTGTTGCACGCCGCGGCGGTGGTCAAGGACGCCACCCTCGCCAACATCACCGATGAGCTCATCGACCGGGACTGGGCGCCAAAGGTTTACGGCGCTTGGCACCTGCACCATGCGACGGCCGCGCAGCCGCTGGACTGGTTCTGCTCCTTCTCCTCGGCCGCGGCCCTGCTGGGCTCGCCCGGTCAGGGCGCGTACGCCGCGGCCAACAGCTGGTTGGATGCCTTCACCCACTGGCGCCGCAGCCAGGGCCTGCCTGCCACGGCGATCGCCTGGGGGGCGTGGGGCGAGATCGGGCGCGGCGCCGTTCCTGGCGGAAGGCGGCCGCACCACGATGATCACCCCCGAAGAGGGCGCGTACGCGTTCCAGGCGCTGCTGCGCCACGACCGCGCCTTCAGCGGGCTACGCCCCGACTGATCGGATCACCGTGGCTGGCGTCGCTGCTGCAACGCAGTCCGTTCGCGGAAGCGTTCCAGCAGGCGGGTGAACAATTCCCGGCCGACACCGCCACGCTGAGGTCAGAACTGCGGGCGCTGCCTCCCGACGAATGGCTCACCCGGCTTCGGCACCTGGTCGCCGAGCAGACCAGTCTCATCCTGCGCCGGGCGGTCGACCCCGACCGACCGTTCGCCGATCACGGGCTGGACTCCCTGGGCAACCTCGAACTGCGCACCCGCATCGAGACGGAGACCGGAATCCGCATCACGCCACAGGGCCATCGCCACGCACAACACCGCACGCACGCTGGCCAAGCACCTGTCGGACACCCTGGCCACCGATTTGACCGTCTAACTCACTCGCTCAACCAGTCGTCGTCGTCGGAAGCGACGGAGCAGAGAAGCGAGTGGATCGCCGCCATCGTCCCGTCGGGTGCGGGGGCGTGGGCATGGTGCTCGATCTGCAGCCGACCCGAGTACACCGAGAACGTGTAGAGGTCGACGCCGGCCGCCGATGCCGTGAACAGTTCGGATTGCAGACTCGCCACGGTGACATCCGGCGGCGTGCGCAGCGCGGGAACGGTGCCGCCGTCCGTCGCCATGACCAGGTCAGGCAACCCGGGCGGGCTGCCCTCGTATTGCAGGTTGAAGTGAAGCAACGACTGCTGGATGACGCCGTCGGCCAGGTCGGCCCGGAAGGTGCTCGACGATGTCCCGGGCCAGATCCACGAGCTCCGTGTCCGGCGCTGATCTCAGCGAGGAACGCACGCCACCCCCAAGGGGATTGGTGCTGCCGGTCGCCTCCACCGGCGGGGTGAGAAGCAAGCCGCAGATCGACGGGATACAGGTAGGGAATCGGGATGTCCGGGGTGTTGCGGATCTGCCACTCGGCCAGCAGGATGGCCGCCGATACGACGGCGTTGAGGCTAGACCCGTTGTCACGACAGAATGCGGCAAGTCCGAGCGTCTCCCGCTCTGTCAGCCGGCACCGGGCGACCGGAACCCGGGTCGGGCAGCCGGATTGCCGCCGGCGTTCCGGCGCGGTGACGGAGGTAGTTCGTAGGCGAACATCGCGGGCAACAACCGCTCGAACCCGGACCGCGCTGCTTGCGATGCCGCGCTGCTCGAGCACGCACCTCCAGGGGTTCGGGTGCCGGTTCGACGTTGACCGGGCCCGGTACTCGCCGGTGGACACCACGTCCGTGTAGCAAGCGAACAGCTCCGCCAACAGGCCGAACTGATGCTGGGCATCGGCCAGGCTGTGGTGGGTGTACAGGGTCGCGTCGGCATGTCCGTCGTCGAGCTTCGAGCCGCAGATTCGGCAAGCGCCACAGCCTGATCGAGCCGCAGTGCGGCGCCGTCGCCCCAGCACCCTGCTCGACCACCCAGATCCCCGGGTGGAGCGAGGTCGTCGACAACGATCTGGTGCAGGCCGTCGGGTCCGCGCTCGAGGTGGCCGGCGAGTACCGGGTGGGCCTGCAGCAGCGTGTCGAAGGCCACCGACATCGCGTCGATATCGAGCGACGCCGCTCAGGTGGACCGTGCCACCGAAGAATGTCTGACTCTGCGCGAACATCTCCTCGCTGCGGGCCAGCTTGCGAATCACCGACGTCGGAAACTCACCGCATACTCGCCTTCCGATAACCGATCACCATCGGCACCACGCACACGGCGGCGATGCCGCCGGCCCACAGCAGCGTCGCGATCATCGGGCCCAGAATCGGGCCGCCCATGCGACAATCCACGCATCGCCTCGATGGCGTACGACATCGGCTGGTGCTCGACCACTGGCTGAATCCATTGCGGATACTGGTCCAGCGGAACGAATCCGGTGCAGAAGAAGATGCCCAGCGTGTTCACCAGTGCGATCGCCTCCACCAGGGTCGTCCCCGGTCGCGCTGACGCGGAGTAGAACGCGGCGGTCGTCACCAACATCGCGAACGCCACTACCGAAGATCACCGGAACCAGTCAGCCACGCCAGCGCCGCCGAGCAAGCCCTGCTGGAACCGGAAACCCAGAATCAGTCCGGCACACAGGATCACCACGGTGGTGACCAGGATCCGAACGGCCTCGGCGAGCAAACCGCGACAGCAGACCCGATGCACGGTGCACGGGCAGCACCCACATCCGGGCGAGCAAGCCTTCGGCGCGTTCGCGCATGAGGCCGATCGCGCCGACCGACGATCCGGAAATCGTCGCGACGACGGCGACCATCGGAACGCTGCCGAACAGCGCGCTGTGCCCGGTGATCGTCGAGATCTGCTGGCCCAGGACGGTATCCAGCGTGAGCAGGAGCAGAATCGGCACGAGCAAGCGTCAGGATGACCGTGGTCAGGTCGCGGCACCACCGGACCAGTAGGCGCTTCACCTGCACCAGGGTCTGCGGACGGGAGCGCCGTGAGCGCGTTCTCGGAGTAGCGTGCGTGGGCTCCCGGGCGCCGCTCGTCCCGCAACAGCACCGACCCGGACGGGTCCCCGGTAGGTCACCGCCGTCATGGCCGCTTCGCCAACGCCACTGCCGACATCGGCACGAGGACGACCAGCAGGCCGAGCAGCCAGAGAAAGGTCGGGCCCATCACCGACCAGGTCACCGATCCCGCGGCCGCGCGTCGTGTCACCTGCCAGTGCGCGCAGTGCGTATATGAATTGCGATATCGGCTGATTGCGAACGACCGGCTGGATCCACTCCGGGAACTGCTCCGCCGGCTGGATGCCGACCGACAGCAGCCCGAAGATCAACTGCGGCCCCATCAACAACGGCGTGGTGGCCTCCGGGCTCTTGCGACTGGTGCCGATCAGGTCGGCGAGCAAAGACAACACCATGCCGATCAGCAGCACCAGCAGGCAGAAGCCAACGATGTACGCGCCGGACCGCGGTGGAACCGGAATCCGATGACGTAACCGCATATCAGCGCGATCGTCAAGCCGACCACACACCGGTACAGGCTGGCGGACATGCGGGCGGCGAACGGTGTCCGCGACGCGATCGGCATCGTCGCGAATCGTCGATTGATGCCCTTGGCGGCGTCGGTTGCCGCCCGAAATGCCCCGGAGATCGACGCGAACGAGATCGCCTGCAGCACGATCAATGGTGTCAGGAACTGCGCGTAGCTGCTCATCCCGTGCGTGGCGCCGCCCATCACCTTGTTCAGCGGGATGTAGAAGCCCGCGGTGACGATCACCGATGCGGCGATGGCCGTGGCCAGCTCACCGTTGCGCAGGGTCGGCACAATGGACCGGCCGGTCAGCACCCACCACTGCTGCAGCGCCGACGGCCGCGGTCGCAGCCGACGGTCGGAACGGTCATGACATCACGCCGGTGGCGAGCGGTCGCGCGCGCGGGCTCGAGCGGAATCCTCTGTCAAGGAAAGGAATACCTCGTCGAGTGAGGGCCGCCGCAATGCGACGTCGACCAGCGTCGATCTTCGCCGCGTCCAGTCGCCACATCGCCTCGATGAGGGTCGTTGCGCCGCTCGGCGCGGGCATGGCGATTCGGTCCGAGCGGACCGTCACGGCCGCCCGATTCTTCTCCGGCAGCAGGTCGCCCGAGCGCCTCGGCCATGGCCGGCAGATCCCGCAGATCGCGCGGGACTATCTCGCAGTAACTCGCCGCCGGTGCGTTCCTTGAGTTCGTCGGCGGTTCCCTCCGCGATGATGGTGCCGTGGTCGATCACGATGATCCGATCGCTGAGCGCGTCGGCCTCCTCGAGATACTGGGTCGTCAACAGCGTGGCGATGCCGGCACTTTTGAAGCGGGCCACCAGATCCCAGATACTTTGCCTGCTCCTCGGATCGAGCCCGGTGGTGGGCTCGTCCAGGAACACCACCTCGGGCCGGACGACCAGCCCGCAGCCGATGTCGATCCGCCGGCGCATCCCGCCCGAATAGGTGCCGACCCGCCGATTCGGCGGCATCAACGAGGTCGAACTCGCGGATGAGTTCGGTCGCCCGCGCGCGGGCGGCCGACTTCCTCAGTCCCTGCAGCCGGCCGAACATCACCAGATTCTCGTGGCCGGTGAGCATTTCATCGATCGCCACCTGCTGACCGGTGAGCATGATCGATCGGCGGACGCCGGCCGGATCGGCGACGACGTCGTGGCCGGCGACCATGGCGCGGCCCCCGTCCGGTCGGGTCAGGGTCGACAGGATGTCCACCGTGGTCGTCTTGCCCGCCCCGTTCGGCCCGAGCAGGCCGACAACCTCACCGCGACCGACCTCGAAAGCTGATGTCGCGCAAGGCGTGAACCTCGCCGAACGACTTGCTGATCCCGTCGACGACGACGCTCTGATCGGCCGTGTGCATTCGCCTCTCTCCTCACTCGCAACCTAGGCGCTGTCCAGCGACGACAAATCCACCAGCGCGAACTCGCCGGCGTCCGCGGCCATTTCGCCGTGCGCACCCGGCGAAGCGGCTATCGCCTCGGAAGTCAGCTCGGTGAGCGCGACCGGGAACTGCTCGGCACAGCGCTTCGACGGTGCGCGGCGATCGAGCCGGCGGGTGTCATACCACCAATCCAGGTGCAGCAAGCCGGCGGTGCGATAGACCCGTAGCTCGAGGGCATGTCCCAGGCCGGGAAGCATTTCGCGGACCGGCATCGCCGCGTCCATGTCGAACTGCACGGGTCCCGTCGACCGGACGGCAGCTCGGGGATCGTGCCGACATAGGAGAAGAAGATGTCGGGCGGTGCCGTGTCGCGGCGAGTTGCCGCGCGGTCGGGGCGTAGACGTAGCGCAGCAACCCGTGTCCGATCCCGTAGTGCGGGACGGCTTCGAGCGTGCGGTGGACGTCGTCCAACACCTCCATCGCAGCTCGGCGTTCTCGCGCGTCCGCGCAGGTCGAGCGGAATCGGGTAGATGGTGGTGAACCAGCCGACCGTTCGATGCAGATCGACATCGGGTTTGAGCACCAATCGGCCGTGCCCGGCGAGATCGACCGCGACCACCCCGTCGCCCATGCGTCCGGCGATCGTCCGGCCCAGCGCCGCAAGCAGTATCTCGTCGGTGGCCAGCCGAAGGCCGCGCTGCGCCTCGTCGACCTCGGACGTCAGCTCGGCTGTCAGCACCGACGGACAGCTTCGACAGATCGTCGGCATGAGGCGGTTCGGCGACTGTCGCGTTCGGCCACCCGTCAGGTTTGCTCGTGCCGGCGTTCGTCCAGCCAGAACTCCCGGCTTTCGAGCACGGCGGGATGGGTGGCCAGCGCGGCACACCGCTGCGACCACTCACGCCATGACGTGGTGGCGGGCTGCAGCGCGATCTCCTGTCCGGCCAGTCGCTGCCCGAACGCGGTGAAGATGTCGGTCATCAGGATCTCCTGTGATGCGTTGTCACCGGCCAGGTGGTGCACCGTGATCACCAGATACGCCGGGTTCCCTTGGGCGCCCGCGACATACGCCGCAGCCATCGGCCGGTATTCCGCGTCGTGGCCCTTCAGGAGCTCGGTCGAGGACGGCCAGGATCGCGTCCTTTTCGCCGCGCGCTGCCGGGCACCAGGCCTTCGGGCAGCGCGTGGGTCGAGAGTTCGGTGAACTCGTGGTGGCGCATCGATGTGTTGCTCCCACGTCCCCGCCCGTTCGACGATCCGCAGCCGCAACGCGTCGTGGTGGTTGGTCACCGCGGTCAGCACCGCGCGCACGTCGTCCATCGGTGACCATCGGGCTCAGCCGCAGGATCAGCGGCACGCGACCAGCGGCCGGTCTCGCGCAGCCCGTGCTCGAGGAAGTGCGACGAAATTCGGTGGCACGGGCGGATTCTCGGCATCGCTTCCGGCGGTGGTCAGTCCATCGGAGCCATGGCGGGCGGCCAGTGCCGAGCGCAAGCGCCGCGACACTCGGATGTTCGAACAGGTCCTGCGGCGACAGCTCGAGCCCTTCCTTGGACAGGTTCGTCGCGATTCCGATCGCGCTGACCGAATCGCCGCCGAGTTCGAAGAAGTTGGCGCTCGCGGTCGATCGAGCCGACGCCGAGCGACGTCGGCCCAGATCCGCTGCAGCGTCGCTTCGATCTGCTGCTGCCGGTCGCCGGTGCGCTCGCGCCGTCGGTTGAGCCCGCGGGCCGCGGTCGGCCTCGACCGGCACGGGTTCGGTCCGGTCGGTTGACGCGTCGACTTGGGATCGACCCAATGCCGTTGGCGCGCGAAGGGATAAGCCGGGCAAGTGAGCACGTGACGTGACCGGCTACCGCGCAGGCGGCGACCAGTCGGCGTCGATTCCCGGCCGACCAGAGTTGCCCGAGCGCCAGCAGGAAGGCGTCGCGGTCGTCGCGGTTCTGGAGTTGGTGACGCATCAGCCGAACGGCCCGGTGTTGGGCGGACCACCGCGGTTGACGGGTCGCCGACGCGGTCAGGCTTCCGCCGGGACCGACCTCCACCAGGACCCGATGGGGATCGGAGAGCAGGACGTCCAGTTCGTCGGAGAACCGGACGGTGGCCCGGATCTGCTGCGCCCATCTGGCCGAATCGGTCGCCTCGTCGGCTCGACATCCAGGTCCCGGTGACATTCGACAGGAAAGGGGTGTGCGGCTCGCTGAAGCTTCAATCGGCAGAGCGCGTCCTCGAATTCGCTGCAGCACGGGATCCATCGAACTCGAATGGAATGCGTGCGATGTCCGCATGCGACGAGCGGGCACGCCGCGCTCGGTCAGCCGGTCGATCAATTCGACCATGCGGTCTTCGGGCCCGGACACCACGCAATTGCCCGGATCGTTGATCGCCGCGATGTCGAGGCCGGGCGACAGGTACGCGACGATGTCGTCGTGGCTCAGCGCAACGGCGGCCATCGCACCCCGGGGTGCGGCATGCATCAGGCGCGCGCGCGCGGACACGGCCGTGATCGCGGTCGGCAGGTCGAACACGCCGGCCAGGGTGGCGGCGACGTACTCCCCGATGCTGTGCCCGGCGAACGCGGAGGCGTGCACCCCGTAGGACTCGACCAGCGAGGCGAGCGCGTACTCCACGGCGAACAGCGCGGGCTGGGCGTGGTCGGTGCGCGCCAGGTTGGTTCCCGGCCCGTCGAAGATCTCGGCACGCAGATCGATTCCGAGATGTGCCGCGGAAGCCCTCAGCGCACGCGTCGAAGTGCTCGGCGAACACCGGCTCGGATTCGTAGAGCCCGCGCGCCATGCCGGCATGTTGCGCGCCCTGACCCGGAAACAGGAACACCACCCGGGCATCCGGCTCGGGGCCCGCCGCTCTTTCCACCGACTCACCGACGAAGACGTTGTCGTGTTCCGTCGATGTCAGCACGAGCGCGGCCTGGTGGCGGTCGTGTGCAACGACCGCCGCCCGCAGCTTGTCGGTTCGGCGGCTGGCGAGCGTGAACGCCACATCGGACAGTCTCGGTCACGTCGGGACCGGAAAGCTGCGCGGCCAATTCGGAGCCGCAGGTCCCGGAGCCCCTCGGCGGTGCGCGCCGACAGCAGGAGCACCTGCGGGCCTTCGGCCACCTCACGAGCCGCGACCGGCGGCGCCTCCTCGATGACGACATGTGCGTTGGTTCCACCGACGCCGAAGGAGCTGACCCCCGCGCGGCGGATCTCCGTCGGCCTCCCATTCGCCGTACTCGGAAGCCACGTCGAACGGGCCCTGACCAGCTGGAGTTCCGGATTGGGGCTGGTGAAGTGCAGCGTCGCCGGAATGGCCCGATTCTTCACGCACAGAATCGCCTTGATCAGGCCGGCGATGCCGGATGCGACCTCGAGATGGCCGATGTTCGACTTCACCGACCCGAGCACGCACGGGTCTGTTCCTGGGGGTCTCGGACACCGCGAACGCTCGTCGCAGCGCCTCGATTTCGATCGGGTCGCCGAGTGGCGTCCCGGTTCCGTGTGTCTCGACGTAACCGATCGTCGACGAATCGACGTCGGCCACGGCGTGCGCCTCTGCGATGACGTCGGCCTGTGCGGCGGCGCTGGGCGCGGCGAATCCGATCTTCATCGAGCCGTCGTTGTTGACCGCCGACCCCCTGATGACGGCGTGAATCCGATCCCCGTGCGTCGAGCGCCGCCTGCAACGGCTCGAGGACGACGATGGCGACGCCGCTGCCGAAGACCGTGCCATCGGCCCGCACGTCGAACGGTCGGCAGTGCCCGGCCGGCGACACGATCGATCCCGGCTCGTACCAGTAGCCGACATGGTGCGGGATGCGAATCGACACGCCGCCCGCGAGGGCCATGTCGCACTTCCCCGTCGAGCAGACTCTGGCAGGCCAGGTGCACCGCGACCAGCGACGACGAGCAGGCGGTCTGCACGGCGAGGCTGGGTCCGCGCAAGTCGAACTGGTGCGACACCCGGGTTGCCAGGAAGTCCTTGTCGTTCTGGAAGGAAAGGCTGATGAGGTCGATGTTCGCGCCCTGGCCCATGATGGTGTCCATATTGCGGTGCGAAAACAGGTTGTAGCCGAGATATCCACTGGCGGAGCTCGTTCCGTAAACACCGATCGAACCGGCGTAACCGGCGGGGTCGACAGCCGGCGTCCTCGAGCGCATGCCAGGCGCACTGCAGGAACATCCGGTGCTGCGGATCCGTCATCCGGGCCGCCTGCGGGGAATACCCGAAGAAATCGGCATCGAACTCGTCGATGCCGGCCAGGATCGGCGCTCGGCGGACGTACGACGGATTTGCGAGGACCTCGTTGCTCGATTCCGGCGGCGGCCAACTCCTCCGCCGACAACGTGGCGATCGACTCCTCACCGAGGCGGAGGTTGGTCCAGAATGCGGACACCGAATCGGCGCCGGGAAACCTGCCCGACATTCCGACGACCGCGATCGCGTTGGGGGACGGCGATGTTGGGTTCATAGACGTAATCCTCGCTGTCTTCGTTCAAGCGCCTGTGCTTCCCGGAATCTGGTCTCGACGTCGCCCACGACGTCGACCAGGTGGTCGAACGAGATAGAAGTGACCGCCGGGGAAGATCCGCACGCGTGAATTCCGATGTCGTGTGCCCGGACCAGCCCGACACGTTGTCGTAGGGGGCAAGATCGTCGTCGGTCCCCGTGAACGCATAGATCGGGCACGCCACCGTCGCCCCGGGTTCGCAGGTGTATCCGGCGATGGCGCTGTAGTAGCCGCGCAATGACGGCAGCAGCATGTCGACGAATTCCTTGTTGTCAAGGACTTTCGGGTCGGTGCCGCTCAGCTCTACCAGGAACTCGACCAGTTCGTCGTCGGAGAGGTCGCGAAAGTATGCCTCGCGCATGCGTGACGGCGCCCCGGACGCCGATACGAAGAGCGCCGCGATCGGCCTGCCTGCCGATTCGAACCGCCGGGCCACTTCGAACGCCACCAGCGCACCCATGCTGTGGCCGAAGAACGCGATCGGACCGTCGCCCGTGCGCCGACATCAGCAGGCGGTGCGCGTTGTCGGCGAGCGACGCGATGGTCGGTATCGCGGTCTGGCCCAGTCCGTTCTGCGGGCCGGGATACTGGACGGCGATTCTCTTCATCGTCGGGCGAGAACGCCTTGGCGAAGGGGACATAGAAGTTCGCCGACCCGCCGGCGTGCGGGAAGATGTACAGCGGTGGGTGGGTGCGGCGTCATGACGGCCGTCTCCGCGGGAACGGGTCGGTGTGTGACGACCCGAGGACGCGGTTGGCGACGCGGAAGGTGAGCCGCACCAACCGGTCGAACACCCGGTCGGGCAACAAGCGGCGAGCAGGATGATCGGCTTGGCACCCAGTCCGACGGCGTAGCGCGTGCGGGGGCGGCGCACGGTAGCGGCACGGGCGATCGCCTTGCCGGTGCCCTCCGGTGTCGACGCGAGGCCGGCGCCGGACAGCATTTTGGCCACCGATGGCCGCCTGGCCGGCATAGGCGCCCTGTGCCGACGTGGCGAGCAGATTGCTCCGCGGCGACCGCATGCCACTCCGTGTTGATGGCGCCGGGTTCCATGACGACGACGTCGATGCCGAGCGGGCCGAGTTCGAGCCGCAGCGCGTCGCTGAGGCCCTCCACCGCGAACTTGGTGGCGTGGTACCAGCCGCTCAACGGCATGATGGATCTGCCCCCGATCGAGGACACATTGATGATGCGGCCGCTGCGCTGGGCACGCATGTGTGGCACCACCAGCTGGATGAGCCGGGCCGCCGCGAAGAGGTTCACGTCGAATTGCCGCCTGGCTTCGGCCAGCGGGATGTCCTCGATCGCGCCCAGGGAGCCATAGCCGGCGTTGTTGACCAGGACGTCCACTCGCCCGGTCTCGTCGATGACCTGCGATACGAACGCGGTGAGGCAGTCGTCGTCGGTGACGTCGACGCGCACGGGGCGGATGCCGTTCTCGGCCAGCGGCGCCATCAGTTCGACGCGCCGCGCCGCGGCGTAGACCGTGAACCCGGCGGCGGCAACCGGCGGGCGGCGGCCGCGCCGATACCCGACGATGCTCCGGTGACGATGGCGACTCCGGTGCGGTCATGGCCGCACCTCGGGAAAGTCTAAAGGGATCTCCAGCGCCGATATGGTCGCCGCCAGCGCATCGTATTGCCCTGCCAGCAGACAGAATTCGATCAGCTGGCGCGGGATTCAGATGCTCGGCGAGAGACGTCCCAGGTATCGCGGCCGATGGTCCGCTTCTCGACGAACTCGTCGGTGGCGGCCAGCAGCGCCCGCTGTCGCGGTGTCAGGCCGTCGCTGTCCGGCCAGCGAAGATCTTCTCCTGCAAGCCTTCTGGTACGCCGCGGCGTGCGGCGAACCGGCGGTGCTGCTGCAGCTCGTATTCACAGTCCCGCAGGTGCGCGACCCGGAGGATCACCATCTCGGTCTCGGGACGCGGCAGCCTGCCCGCGTACACCACGGAACCGAAGAGGAACCACGCCCAGAACAGTCGCCGGTGTTGCCCCAACGTGGTGAACAGGTGCATCTTCGGCGCCCGGATCACCCTGGCGGCGATCTTGTTGACCACCCAGTTGATCAGTCCGAGTCGGCGGATGCCGTCGGCGTCGGGATAGGCGGCCGGTCCGGCACACCCGTCGCGCCACGATCACGTTGCACCCTCACACGCGTTGCCCTCGCTTCCGCCGCAACGCGGCCTCCTGACGCGCGGCGGCGCGCTGCTGGGCTCGATCGCGCACCTGGTCGGCCGTGCCGCGGAGTCTCGGGCGCGGCCAGGCCGAGCTGACGGATGAGATCGGCCGTGACGTCTGCAGCGAGGCGCCCTGCAACAGCAGCGCCACCGGCGGCTCGACGCCGAAGTCGGCGCGTGCGGTGTTCCGGATCCGCACCGCCATCAGGGAATCCATGCCCCATCTCGATGCAACGGCTGCGGTCGGGTCCACCGCGGCGAGGTCGGCGTAGCCCATGACGGCGGCGATCCGGGCGCACAGCCGGTCGGTGACGATTCGCGCTGCGCCTCACCGGGATCGAGTTCGCGCAGGGCGTCCGCGCCGGCCCAGTCGCCACCGTCGCATCGTCGGCGTCCAATTCCTCGACCACTCGGGTGAAATAGCCGAGTCCCGAATCTCCGGGAACGCCGCCAGCGCGCGGTCGGTGCGCAGACGTGCCACGCCGGTGACGGCCGCGGTCGGTGGCCAGCAGGGATTCGAGCGCCTCGATCCCCTCGACCGGGGTGATCGGGTCCAGCACACTGCCGGCTCAGCGAGCGCGCCACGCCCACTTCCGACCACGGTCCCCAGTTGATCGCGGTCGCAGGCAGACCCGCGTGCGCGCGCGCCACGCCACCAGGGCGTCGAGCCAGGCGCTCGCGCACGCATAGGCCGCCTGCCCAGGTGAGCCGAGACAGTGAAGCCGACGGAGGAGAACCCGACCCACCAGTCGAGCTGCCGGGCCAGGCTCGCCTCGTGCAGCCGCACCGCCCCGGTGGCCTTGGGTGCCCACACCCGCTCCAGGCTCTCCCTGCTCATCGCGATCACAGCAGGCTGTCGTCGATCACCGCCGCGCCGTGCACGATGCCACGCAACTGGCGTCCCGTCTCCTCGGCGGCGGCGACCAGTCGTTCGGCCACGCCGGGCTCGGCGATATCGCCGGTGACGATGGCGATCTCGGCTCGGCGCGTCCAGTTCGGCGAGCACCTTGCGCTGCTCGTCGGACGGGTCGCTGCGCCCGTTCAGCACCACGCGGCCCGCGCCGTTGTCGACGAGCCATCGGGCGACGACCATGCCGAGCCCGCCGAGCCCACCGGTGACGATGTAGGCGGCGCCGGCGCGGACCGCCGGGTGGCGTTCCCGACGGTACCAGTTGCGGCCCGCGAGAGCCGTTCGACGTACCGTGTCGCCCGGACCGCCAGGCGATCACGTCGTCGGCCCCGGACGAGCCCAGTTCCGCGAGCAATTGCCGCGGCGCCTGCGCGCTGTCGTCCAGATCGACCAGTGTGGCGCGCAGGTCGGGATGTTCGTAGGCGAGAACGCGGATAAGCCCCTTCAGGGCGCCGGCCGCCGGATCTCCCGGTCCGTCGCCGTCGACGACGAGACCCTGCCCGGTGACCAGCCACAGCCTCGGTGAGCCGGCCGTGCCAGCCTGCCGACGATGGCGCGGACCGTCGACGCGACCGACCAGACCGAATCCCTCGCCCGCGTGACCGCTTCGGTCAGGTCGGTCGGGCCCGTCCCGACGAACAGCACCACACCGGCCGGCGGACGCTGGGCATCCGCGCCGGTTTCGGCGAACGCGGCCCGCATCGCGGACTCGTCGGCGAGGTCCGCGGTGATCACCCGCGCGATCCGGTGATCGCCATTCGTCCGCGAACTCGGTCACCGTCGGCGCTGTGCTCTCGGTCCGCCAGCACAAGCCAACTTCCCGGCGCCACGTCTGCGGGCTTCGCTCGGCGGCCGGGCTTCCCACCCAGCCGTCTCGAAGATCTTCTGCTCCAACGGCATCGGTATCGCCCGGCGTTCGACTCGCCGCACGTAGATGCCGGTGATTTCGGCCGTCAGTTACTCCGGCGTCGTCGGTCAGGGTGACCCTGCCGAGCTTGCCCGACACCGGCTTCGTCGAGGTCCACGACCTCCGCGTGGCACCGGGCGTGCCTGCCGACCTCACGGAACACCCGGACGCGTCTCGAATGAGACGGGTAGATAGCTGATTTCAGCGGCCTGCGCGACCGTCCGGTCCGGCATCGCCGCCGCCATGCTCTGCAGCGCCGCGTCGATCATGACCGGATGGAGCAGGAATCCGGGATGCCGGGAGCCTCGTCCGGGATGGTGATTTCGGTTTCCGACCGAACCGTCGGATCGGCCGCAGGATCCGGGTCAATGCCGCGAACGCAGGCCCGTGGTGCTGCCCGGTCTGACGCAAGGTGGCGTAGAAATCCGCAGGTGACACCTCGGTGCCAGATCCGCCCGCCGGCGCTTTCGGGCTCGGGGCGTCATCACTGTGCGAGGCAGTCGACTTTGGCGACGGCGTGTCGGCACCAGTCACCGCCGCCGACGCGTGAGAACACTTCGATCAGGGCCGTGCCGTCCACTCGTCGGCTGAATTGTGTTGTGATCCGGGTGTGGCCGTCGAGCGGCAGCATCTGCTCGATCTCGACCTGCGTCACCGTTACCGCGCCGGAGGGTAGGCCGAGCGCTTCACGCCCTGCGGCCAGGGCGATCTCGGCGAAGGCGGCGGCGGGCAGGATGGGCTGACCGTGCACCACGTGGTCGGCGAGCCACGGGCACACGTCGGTTCCGACGTCGCCCTGCCAGACGTGATCGCCCGACGGCAACTCCATGTGTGCGCCGAGCAGTGGGTGGGTGCTGTTCAGCTCGTCCATGGCCGATCGATCGGCGACCCAGAAGTCGCTGTGCTGCCATGGGGCGTGCGGGACGTCCGCGAGGCGCCCTGCGGGGACGGCAGGCGTCCTGTCGAGCGCGGCGAGTTGGGCGTGGAAGAACAGCGTCGGGTCCTGGTCCCGCTGCATCGCAGATGTCACCCGTGCGTCGATCGAGGGTGTCGGTGATGGCGTGGGTCAGCAGTGGATGCGGACTGATCTCGATGAAGACACCATGCTCGGCCCCCGCCGCAGCAATCGCCTGCTCAAAACGCACCGGAGACCGCAGATTCGCCGCCCAATAATCCGCACCGAACAACACCGTGCCGCCATCATGATCCACCGTGGAAAACATCGGAATCACCGGCGATTTCGGCACCACACCGGCCAACGCAGCCACCAACTCACCCAACATCGGATCAATGATCCGATGATGCGAAGCCACATCCACCTCAATCCGACGCGCCAACCGATCCCGACCCGCCACCACCGCCATCACCGCATCCACCTGCCCCGGCGGACCCGCAATCACCGACTGCCGCGGCGAGGCATACACCGCCAACGTCACCTCAGCAAAACCGGCAATCAACTCCTACGTCGCCGCAGCATCCAACTCCACCAACGCCATCGCACCACGACCAGCCAACCCCGCCATCAACCGCGACCGCGTCGCGATCACCTCCAAACCCTGCGCCACAGTCAACGCCCCAGCCACCACCGCCGCAGTAACCTCACCCATCGAATGCCCCATCACCGCATCGGGTTCCACCCCGTAGGAACGCCACAACGCCGTCAACGCCAACTGCACACCCACCAACACCGGCTGAATCCGCTCAATACCCGCCACCGGCTCCCCCGAACCCAACACCCCCAACAACGAAAAACCCACCCGCTCAACAAAAACCGGCTCCAACTCAGCCACCGCCGCAGCAAAAACCGGCTCATCGACCAACAACTGACGACCCATCCCCGCCCACTGCGAACCCTGACCCGAAAACACGAACACCACACCAGAACGGTGCGACCTGGCCTGCGCGGCAACGACTCCGGGGGCGGGCCGGCCCTGCGCCAGCGCCCGGAGTCCGGCTACCGCCTCGGCTGGTCACGACCACACACCGTGGCGACTCGCGGATGCCGGGCCCGGTGATGCGAGCGTGTATGCGACATCGGCCAACGGCACCGACGCGCCGGGGCCCGCCAGCCAATCAGCCAACACCCCCGCCCACGACGCCACCCGCTCACCGGACTTACCCGACACCACCAACGAACACACCGCCGACGACCCGACACCCTGCCCCACAACCACATCCGGCGCCTGCTCCACCACCACATGCGCATTCGTCCCACCGAGGCCGAAGGACGACACCCCCGCCCGCCGCGGCCGCCCGACACCGGCCACGGCGAGGACTCGGTGGGAACGAAGAACCGGGTCGGCGCCGGGTCGATGGCCCGGTTCCACCGGGTGAAATGCAGGTTGGGCGGAATGTCATGGTGGCCGACGACAAGCACCGCCTTGATGAATCCCGCTACCCCGGCGGCCGCCTCCAGATGACCCAGATTGGTCTTCACCGACCCGAGCGCACAGGGAGTTTCGCCGTTTGCCGTATGTGGCTGCCAGCGCCTCGAATTCGATCGGATCGCCCAGCACCGTCCCCGTCCCGTGGGCTTCGATGTAGTCGACGGTGTCGGCCGCGACGCCACCGGCGCGCAGCGCATCGGTGATCACGTCTCGCTGCGCCATGGCGTTCGGCGCGGTCATCCCGTTCGATCGGCCATCGGAGTTGGTCGCCGAACCGCGCACCAGGGCCAGCACCCGGTCACCGTCGCGCTGCGCATCGGCCAACCGCTTGAGCACCACCACCCCGGCACCCTCGCCGCGGACGAACCCGTCGGCACCGGCGTCGAAGGTCTTGCATCGGCCCTGCGGCGACAGCGCGGACCACTTGGACAGCGCGATCCCGGTGAACGGCGACAGGCTCAGCTGGACCCCGCCGGCCAACGCCAGATCGGTCTCCCGCAGGCGAAGGCTCTGACAGGCCAGGTGGACGGATACCAGGGATGACGAACACGCGGTGTCCACGGCGACCGCGGGCCCGCGCAATCCAAGCAGATACGCGATGCGTCCCACCGCCGCGCTGTGCGGGTTTCCGGTGCTCAGGTAGGCGTCGATCTCCGCCCGGCGCTCGAGGTTGACGATGGTGTAGTCCCACGACGACATGCCCACGGTGACGCCGGTTCGGGTGCCGCTGACAACGAATCCGGTGGGATGCCGGCGTGCTCGAGTGCCTCCCAGGCGACCTCGAGGAGCATCCGTTGCTGCGGGTCCATCGCCTCCGCCTCACGCGGCGTGATCCCGAAGAACTCGGCATCGAAGCCCGCCACGTCGGAGACGAACCCACCCCACTTGGTCGTCATCCGGCCCGGCGCCGGGGGTCGGGATCGTAGTAGGCATCGGCGTCCCAGCGGTCCGCGGGAACCTCCCCGACCGCATCCACACCGTCGAGCATCAACCGCCAGAAACTGGCAGGACCGAGCACGCCACCGGGAAAGCGACACCCGATCCCCACCACCGCAACGGGCTCGGCGACGCGTGTCGACGGGAAACACGGTGCCCGCCCGAATGAGTTCCCGCGCCAGTACCTCTCGGGCCTGCGGCGACATCTGGGCTGCACGCTCGGCGAGACTGCTCACGATTCCGCTGCTCCGGTTCTCGCTTCGGCCTCGCTCGCCTCGACGAGGTCGGCCAACAGGTCCATCTCGTCGGCGGACAGTACCGGCTCCGCCTCGGCCACTTGGGTGTCGGCTCCGCGGTGTCGACCACGGTCTCGTAGCCCATCCGCTCACACAGTGCGCCGGCCAGCGCGAGATGGTCGGGTACGCCCAGACGAGCGCCACCGGCAGTGCGATGCCCAGGCTTGACTCCAGCCGGTTGCGCAGTTCCAGGGCCATCAGCGAGTCGAGGCCGAGCGATTCCATCGCCTGGTCGTGATCGAGCGGATCGATCGAGCGAAGGACCGCCCGGATCTCGTCGGCGATTGCGGATGCCAGCCGCTCCGGACGTTCGCTGTCGTCCGCGGCGTCGAGTTCGGCCCGGATCCGTCCCCCGCCCCGGCGCTCGACCGTCGTCGAGTCAGCCCAACTCGGCGAACAGTGAGGACCTCTGCTGCCGCGGGGAACGACTGGAACCATTGGCGCGCATCGAGGCTGAACACGCCGGTGCGCGCTCGGTCCGCGGCGAGGACCAGTTGCATTGCCGTGATGCCCTGCTCGGCGGTGATCATCGAGAAGCCGAGATCGGCGAAGAACTGCGCGCGCCCGACATCGGCCCACGGGCCCCAGTTGATGCCGGTAGCGGGCAGACCCCGCGCACGCCGGTACGCGACGAGGCCGTCGACCCAGGAGTTCGCGGCGGCATACGCACCCTGCCCGGGTGAGCCCAGCAGCGATGCTGCCGAAGAGAAGGTCACCCACCAGTCCAGGTCGAGGCCTGCGGTCGCCTCGTGCAGCCGCCAGCTGCCCG
Source organism: uncultured Actinomycetota bacterium (assembly GCA_963699655.1). Taxonomy (GTDB): domain Bacteria; phylum Actinomycetota; class Actinomycetes; order Mycobacteriales; family Mycobacteriaceae; genus Mycobacterium. The sequence goes on along the minus strand of CAVOUV010000019.1, from coordinate 299,368 downwards.
TGACCTTCGGGGAGAACACCCGTGTCGCAGCCGATTCCGACATGTTGATCACGATCTCATCGGCCAATACCGTTGCACTGTGCAGGACTCCGGCCGGCTGCAGACCTGCCCTCTCGACGGTTGCGATCAGGAGCGGTGCAGTTGCGGGGTCGGCGATGTCACCCGTCACCACCTCCACCCTGGCCCCTCAGCCTTCAACTCGGCGATCACACCCGCGGCCTCCGGGCCGGGCCGCGAACGCCCGTTGAGGACAACCATTCCCGCACCCTGGCGTGCGAGCCACTGCGCGAAGACCAGTCCGAGACCGCCCATGCCACCGACGACGACGTACCCGCCGTCGCGGCGGACCGGGGGCTGCGGGGGCGCCGGAGCCACGGCCTCGATGCTTCCGTCCGCCGGTACCGAGATGACGATCTTGCCGGTGTGAGCGCCGGAGGCCATCAGCCGGAACGCGTCGACGGCCTGCTCGAGGCCGAACTCGGTGACCGGTAGCACCTCGCAGGTCGCCGTCGCGGACGTGAGCCGAGGATTTCTTCGAGGAGGCGGCGGTACCGCTGCGGCTGGAGCCGCAGATTCAGGTCGAGGTCTACGACCGAGAACGATCGCGCTGCCCGCCAGTGCGGCCAGCCCGAGCGCGGCATCGGCGTAGACGTCTTTCTTGCCGAGTTCGATGAATCGGCCACCGGGCGCCAGTATCTGCACACCGCGGCGCAATCGCCTCGCCGGACAGCGAATTGAGGACGACGTCGACACCGTAGCCGTCGGTGGCCGTCGAGGATCTCGTCGGCGAACTCCAGGCCGCGCGAGTCCCCGACGTACTCGACGCCCAGCCCCGACAGCAGTTCACGCTTGGCGTCCGATCCGGCGGTGGCGTAGATGCGGGCGCCGACCATCCTGGCGATGGACAGCGCCGCCAATCCGACGCCGCCCGTGGCGGAATGGATGAGCACGCGTTCGCCAGGAGCCAGCCGACCGACCTCGCAGAGCGAGTGCCATGCGGTCAGATAGGCGATGCCGAACGTGGCCGCCTCGCTGTCTCCCATGCCGTCGGGGACGGCGACGACGAGGTCCGCGAGGGTGGTCAGATGGGTGCCGAACGTGCCCGGGCCGAAAGCGATGACGCGCTGGCCGATTTCGACGGATTCGACGCCGGCGCCGATCGCGGTCACGACACCCACGCACTCGCCGCCGATCACCGGCGCGTTGCCGTCCAGTCCGGGGTACACGCCCATTGTCTTGAGGACGTCGCTGAAGTTGAGTCCGGCGGCGAGTACACGGATCTCCACCTGGTCGGCCGCCGGCGGCGTCCGCTTCACCGCGTGCACGGTCAGTGCGTCCAGTCGGCCGGGCTGATCGACCTGCAGCCGGACCGCGCCGCTACCGTCGAGGTCGACGATCGTCCTGCGTGGTTCGGTCGCATAGGTCGCCGCTTGCGGTCGGTCGGGCGCGGGCACCAGCGCGGTGGACATAGCGTCGGCCGTCGCGCAGTGCCACCTCGTCGTGGTCGGCATCCGCGAGCAGCTCCGTCTATCAGGGCGCTGGCCGGGCCGGTTCCCTCGGCGTCCATGTCGATGATGGTCGTGCTTCAGCTCCGGATGTTCGAACGATGAGCACCCGTGCCAGCCCGCGGAGTTGCCGGTCTGCGCCAGCGTGATCGGATCGCCTGGCTCGATCTGCTGCGCGCCGCGCGTGACGATCCACAGCCGTGGGCTGTTCCTCGCTCCGACCTGCGACACCGTCTTGACGATGTCCGCGACCAGCAACGTGCGGGACCGCACCAATTCGAGCTGTGCGGCATCGCCGAGAGCCTCGTCCACGGCGCGGCGGGCACACCACGACGATCCCGCTCCACTCGACATCTTTTCGGCTCAACGCGTCATGGAGTTCGCGCCTCGTCGGATCCCGGCACCAGCTGGCAGTGGGCGGTGTGCTCGGCCAGTCCCCGACTGCAGAGCGTCGAGCAGCGGATCACGCGGCGCGGATCGCCGACCAGCAGCACCGCCCCGGTGGCTGCGGTCGGCTTGTCGAGGTCCGACCGGTTCCCAGCTCCAGTGTGAACAGGCGGCTGGTGAGACCCGTCGCGGCGCCCGGCGCGCTGCAGCACCACCATTTCGATCTCGTCGATCTCCAGCAGCACCCGGCCGTCGGCCGCGGTCAGCGCCACCCGGCCGACGAGGCGATCCGGTCGAGACGGTCGCACCAGTGAGCCGATCGCGCAGACACCTTCGGTCACGTCGCCGTAACCCGCACGCCGGCCAGCCGGACCGGGAGTACCACGGCGGGCTCATCGTTCTGCTCGGCGGCGAGGTCCGTGGCCGCCTTGGTCGCGCCGAGTGCCTGCAGCGCGATGTCGACCATGACCGGATGCAGCAGGAACCGCCGCGCGCCCTGATCTGGCCGACGACGGCAAGCGAACTGTCGGCGCGGGCCAGCCCGCAGTCCGAGACGGACAGCCCGACGATGCCCTGGAAGGCGGGCCCGTGCTGTTGGCCGGCGCTGCGCAGCCGCCGGTACAGCTCTTCCGGGTCGAGCGTTGTCGCCGATGGTGTCGTCGACTGCCGGCGGCGGGATCGGGTGGTGCTGTGCGCTGCGTTCCAGTGTCGCGTCGCATGTGATCACCCACCCGGATGTCGCTCGGCGGGAACGGATTTCGACGCGGCAACTTCTTTTCGTCGCCGGTCAGGGTCGTGACGACCACCGTAGGTTCCGCGTCCGCGAGGTGCATCAGTTGGTCCAGGCAGAGCTCACGGATCGTCCACGGCTCGTCGGCGCTGGCGCCGAACGCGCCGAATGCGTCGGTGGCGGCCGCCAACGCGATTCGGCGTAAGCCGCGCCGGGCAGGACGCAGGCCTCGTCGACGCGGTGGTCGCCGAGCCAGAGAACGTCGGGCCGATGGTGTTTCCCATACCCGGGTGCCGTTGGTCGGATCCGTGACGCCGATGCCGAGCAGTGGATGCGCCCCTGCGGGGGCGGCCGATGTGGTGGTGATCCAGTGGTGGGTGTGGTGCCAGGGTGTGGTGGGGAGGTGGGTGTGGGGTTCGGGTGGGTGTCGGTGTGCCGGTGGGATGGCTGGTGTGGGTGGTGTTGAGGTTGGTGTGGAAGGTCAGGGTGTCGTGGGTGTCGCGGTGCAGGGTGCCCAGGGCGTGGTGGTGGATATCGCCGAGGGTGTCGGTGATGGCGTGGGTCAGCAGTGGGTGCGGGCTGATCTCGATGAAGCGCCATGCTCGGCCCCCGCCGCAGCGATCGCCTGCGGCAAAACGCACCGGGTCGCGCAGATTCGCCACCCAATAGTCCGCATCGAACAACGCCGTGGCCGCCATCATGATCCACGGTGGAGAACACCGGAATCGCCGGCGGCTTCGGCACCACACCGGCCAACGCAGCCCGCAGCTCGCCCAGCATCGGATCAACGATCCGATGATGCGAAGCCACATCCACCTCGATCCGACGCGCCAACCGATCCCGGCCCGCCACCACCGCGATCACCGCATCCACCTGCCCCGGCGGCCCGGCGATCACCGTCTGCCGCGGCGAGGCATACACCGCCACCGACACCTCGGAATAACCGGCGATCAACTCCTCGGTCGCCGCAGCGTCCAACTCCACCAGCGCCATCGCACCCCGCACCAGCCAACCGCGCCAGCAACCGCGACCGCGTCGTGATCACCTCGCAAACCCTCGGCCAGGCTCAACGCCCCGGCCACCACCGCCGCAGTAACCTCACCCATCGAATGCCCGATCACCGCATCCGGGTTCCACCCCATAGGAACGCCACAACGCGGTCAACGCCAACTGCACCCCGACCAACACCGGCTGAATCCGCTCAATACCGCCACCGGCTCCGCCCGAACCCAGCACCCCGAGCAACGAAAACCCGCCCTGCTCAACAAAAACCGGCTCCAGCTCCGCCACCGCCGCAGCAAAAGCCGGCTCATCGGCCAACAACCGACGGCCCATCCCCACCCACTGCGAACCCTGACCCGAATACACAAACACCGTGCCCGAACCACACGGCCCCTCATGCGGAGCCACCACCCCCACCCCCGGCCACCCCCGCAGCCAACGCCCGCAACCCCGCGACCGCCTGCGCCCTGATCAGCGGCCACACACCGTGGCGAACCGGGCATGACGCGCCCGATGATGATTGAGCGTATGCGCCACCTCGGCCAACGCCACCGCCGCACCCGCACCGGCCATCCAATCGGCCAACACCCCCGCCGACGACGCCACCCGCTCACCGGTCTTACCCGACACCACCAACGTGCACACCGCCGACCGACCCAACGACCCTGCCCCACAACCAACATCCGGCGCCTGCTCCACCACCACATGCGCATTCGTCCCGCTGACGCCGAACGACGACACCCCCGCCCGCCGCGGCCGACCCGACGCCGGCCACGGCTGTCCCGATGAGGCGATGGTCAGGCAGGATGCCGCTTCGGTGGCATACGGCGTCAACTGCGTGAAGTTCAGGTGCTGGGGGATGTAGCCGTGTCGCACGGCGAGAACGGTCTTCATGAAACCGGCGACTCCCGGCCGCCGCCTCCAGATGACCCAGATTCGTCTTCACCGACCCGAGCACCAGAGGTGCCGACTGTGCCCGGTCGGAGAACACCTGGCTCAGCGCCTCGAGTTCGATCGGATCGCCGAGCGGGGTGCCGGTCCCGTGCGCCTCGACGTAGTCGATGTCGGCGGGCTGCAACCTCGACGCCGTCAACGCTTGGCGCAACAAGCGCCTGCTGGGCCGGCCCGTTGGGGACGGTCACGCCGCTGCTGGCGCCGTCCTGGTTGACCGCCGAACCGCGGCACCACCGCCAGCACCCGGTCCCCGTCACGCTGCGCATCGGCCAACCGCTTGAGCACCACCACCCCGCAGCCCTCGCTGCGCACGTAGCCGTCGGCGCCGGCATCGAAGGTCTTGCACTGGCCGTCCGGCGACAGCATCCCCCATCGCGAGCACGCGATGCTGGTTCCGGGGCTGAGCATCAGGTTGGTTCCGCCGACCAGCGCCGTGTCGCTCTCGCGCCGAGCGCAGGCTCTGGCAGGCCAGGTGGATCGCCACCAGCGACGACGAGCACGCCGTGTCGACGACCACGCGCGGGTCCGCGGGCGCCGAGGAAGTACGCCAACCGCCCGGCGGCGAAGTTCGCCGCGTTGCCGGTCGGGATGTAGGCGTCGAGATCCTCCGGCTGCAGCCGCGCCGACAGCGTGAGCATGTAGTCGTAGGCGGTCAGGCCGACGAAGACGGCGGTCTGCGTTCCGCGAATACGCTGCGGCGGTATTCCGGCATCCTCCAACGCTTCCCAGGCCACCTCGAGAAGACAGCCGCTGCTGCGGGTCCATCGCGGCCGCCTCGCGCGGCGAGATCGCGAAGAACTCCGCATCGAACTCGTCGGGCTGCCAGGAGGTCAGGAAGCCGCCTTCACGGTTGCAGATCGTGCCCGGAACGGTGTGGTCGTCGGTGTAGTACTCGTCGGCGTCCCACCGGTCGGGCGGGACCCGGACGATGCCGCTGCGGCCCGTCTTCAGCAGTTCCCAGTACTGGTCGGGGTTGTCTACCCCGCCCGGGAAATCGGCATCCCATTCCCACGACGGCGATCGGTTCGGTGCCCGCCTTCTCGGCGACCTCCAGCCGTGCGGTCAGGTCGTCGATCTTGCGGAGCGCATCGGTGATGATCGCGCGGCGATCCGGTGTTGCTGTGGTCATCTCGTCAGCCCAGCCTCTCGGAGAGTTGTTGCAGCAATTCGTCCTCCGTGAAGTCGTCGTAGGCGTCGGCGATGCCGTGGATCGGCCTCGCGCCAATTCGGGAAGGATCGTCGCCAGGTGGTCGGTCAGCGTTTCGACGGTCGGATAGTCGAAGACGACGGCCGGGGTGAGCGGCTCCCCGAGGGTCTCGCTGAGGCTGCGCGCCAAGCGTGACGCTCATCAACGAATCCATGCCGAGCTGGAAGAATCCGGTCGACGGGTCGAGCGCCTCCGAGGCGGGCAATCCCATCACGCCCGACGCCAGCGCGGCGACGCGGTCGAGCAGCAGGTCACGACGCCGTTCGGCGGGCGCATTCGCGCAGCGCCGCTCGGAACTCGCTTTCCGACGCGGTCGATGCGGCGCCGTCGCCGTCGACGCAGATCGTCCACGATCGCGCAGCGATCCGCGCGTGCGGTACGCCGCGGCCAGCAGTGGCCAGTCCGCGTCGACGACCGCCGACCGCACCGGCGCATCCGGGACTCATCGCCAACGGCAGCGCCCGGATGGCCACCTCGTCGGCCATCGGCGTCAGTGCCGGTCTCCGAGGTGACCTGCCGCGCGTCGGACTTGCGCGTCGGCCAGCGATTTCCACACTCCCCAGTTCACGACGGTGGCCGGGAGCCCGATGGCGCGCCGCGCGTACGCCAGCGTGTCGAGGAAGGTGCTCGTCGCGGTGTAATGACCAAGCCAGCGCGAGCCGAGCAGGCCGGAGATCGACGAGAACAGCACGAAGTGGCGCACAGCGGTTCTCAGCGACAGCTTGTGCAGCAGGCGACGCCACGTCGAGCTTGGGCCGGAACATGGCGTCGCACGTCGTCGTCGGTCATGTCCCTCAACGTCACCGGACCGCCGGCGAAGGCCGCCAGGTAGATGCCCTCCAGCGCGGGGAGGTCGGTGCCGAACCGGTCGAACAGCGCCGCCATCGCGGCTCTCGTCGGCAGCGTCGGCGGCCACCTCGACCAAGGTCGTGCCCGTTGCGGCCAGGCGTTCGGACAGTTCGTCCAGCCGTGCTGCCGGGGTTGCGGGAAACCGCGACGATTGTCGTCGCCCCCATCTCGGCGAGCTGTGCCGATCAGAGTGCGGACCGATGTTGCCGGTCGCACCGACGACGAGGTGGCAGGTATCGCGCCGAGCACGGCGACTGCACGTCGGCCGTCGGGATGCGCCGCTGCGAGACGCGGCACATGACGTGACTCCCGCCCGGTACACGACCTGGTCCTCGCCGTCGTCGGCGCTGCGCCTCGGCGAGCACGCAGCGGGCGGCCAGGACAGGCGGCACAGCCTCGTCGAGATCGATGATCCCGCCCCAGATTTCGGGATGTTCGAGCGCGAGCGTGCGCCCCAGTCCCCACAGCACGGCATGGACCGGGTTGGCCCGATCACCCTCCGATGACAGGCTGGGCGTTGCGGGTCACGATGAACAGATCGCGCCGGAGACGGCGCGGCGGCCAACGCTGCGGCAAGCCTTCTGGCCGCGTTGAACAGGCGGTAGGCCGATGTCGACGTCGACCTGCGGTCCCGTCACCGGTGGTGCGTAGAGCACGCATTCGCGCGGTGGGGACTCGTCGACTACCGCGGATAGATCGGCGTTCCCGTCGAGGGCCGCGGGCGGTAGCACCGTCACGCGGGAGCCCAGCGCGCGGCCGAATTCGGCGCCGAGTTCGGCATCGGCCAGCACGACCCACCGGCCGTCGCTCCGGTCGCGGGTCGTCGGCAGCGGACGGGCCGGCCAGGTCGGCTCGTAGAGCCACTCGCGCGGGACGGCGTCGCCGGACCTCGGTGCCGGCATGCTGCTGGCGCGTGCCCGGTGGACGGCGGCCGCGACCGTGGTCGTGTCGTCGACCCAGTGGTGGGTGTGATGCCACGGGGTGCTGGGCATGGCCGGGTGCGGTTCGGGTGGGTGCTCGGTGCGCCGGCGGGTGCGATCGTGTGGGCGGCGTTCAGGTTGGTGTGGAATGTGAGGGTGTCGTGGCCCTCGCGGTGCAGCGTGCCGAGGCTGTGGTGGTGCGCGCTGCCCAGGGTGTCGGAGATCGCCTTGGTGAGCATGGGGTGCGGGCTGACCTCGATGAAGGTGGTGTAGCTGTCGCCGCGGCGGCGACGGCCTGCCGGAAGCGCACCGGGTTGCGCACGTTGGCCGCCCAGTAGTCCGCGTCGAACAGGGTTGCCGCGATCGGCATTCTCGAGCACGGTGCTGAGAACCGGGATGCTGGACGGGCGCGGCGCCAACCCGGCCAGTGCCGCCCGCAGTTCGGGGAGCATGGGATCCATCATCGGGTGGTGCGAGGCGACCTCCATGTTCACCCGGCGGGCGAACGTGTTCTGCTGTCGCGCAGCGGCGATCAGCGCGTCGACCTGTTCGGGCGGACCCGCGATCACCGTCTGGCGCGGCGACGCATACACCGTCACCGTGACGTCGGGATGGCCGGCGATCAGTGCCTCGGTGGAGTCGGTGTCCAACTCGATCAACGCCACCGCGCCCGTGCCCGCGATACGCCGACATCAACCGCGACCGGGTCGCGATCACCCGCAGCCCTTCGGCAGGCGTCAGCGCGCCGGCCACCACCGCGGCGGTCACCTCGCCCATCGAATGTCCGATCAGCGCATCGGGTTGCACTCCGTAGGACCGCCACAGAGCGGTCAGCGCCAACTGCATCCCCACCAGCACCGACTGGACACGCACGTCGACCCGACCACGGGTTCGCCTCCGCGAGCACTTCGTGCAGCGAGAATCCCGATCTCCGCGACGAACACCGGCTCCAGGTCTGCGACCGCCGCGGCGAACGCGGGCTCATCGGCCAGCAGTCGCCGGCCCATCCCCGGCCACTGCGAACCCTGACCCGAGTACACGAACACCGTGCCCGGTCCGACACGCGCCGTCATGCGGGGCCACCAGACCCCCGGCGCGGCTGACCGGCCGCCAACGCGCGCAGGCCGCCGACCGCCTGTGAATGCGTCGGCCGCGCACACCGTGGCGAACGCCGCGTGGCGGGCGCGGTGGTGGTTGAGCGTGTGCGCGATATCGGCCAGCGGCACAGCCGCGCCGGCGTCTTCCATCCAGTCGGCCAGGGTCGCAGCCATCGACGCCACCCGTCTGCGGCGTCTTGCCAGACACCACCAACGTGGACACCGCTGGGGTCACCCGGGATGGCAGCGCCGGATCCGGGACCCTGCTCCAGCACCACGTGCGCATTCGTCCCGCCGAAACCGAACGACGACACCGCCGCCCTGCGCGGCCCGCTTCTGCGTGGCCACGGCGTGGTCTCGGTCGGAACGAAGAAGCGCGTCGGAGTCGGGTCGATCGCCGGGTTCCACTGGGAGAAGTGCAGGTTCGGCGGAATGCGACTCGCGCTGCACAGCCAGCGTCGCCTTGATGAATCCCGCGATGCCTGCCGCGGCCTCGAGATGCCCGAGGTTGGTCTTCGACCGACCCCAGCGCGCACGGATGCTCGCCGCGGCCATACGTTTCCGCGAGCGCCTCGAATTCGATCGGATCACCCAGAATGGTTGCGGTGCCGTGGGACTCGATGTAGTCCACCGAGCCCGGCGCCACGTCTCCCGCGCGCAGCGCATCGGTGATCACGTCGCGCTGGGCCAACGCGTTCGGCGCGGTCACCCCGTTCGATCGGCCATCCTGGTTGATGGCCGTACCCCGCACCACCGCCAGCACCCGGTCCCCGTCGCGGACGGCGTCCACCAGTCGCTTGAGCACCACCACCCCGGCGCCCTCGCCGCGCACGAATCCGTCCGCGCTCGCGTCGAATGTCTTGCACCGCCCCTCGGCCGACAGCAGTCCCCATGCCGAGATGGCGATCTGGGTCTCCGGACGCAGGATGACGTTGACTCCGCCTGCCAGTGCCACGTCGCTCTCCCGCAGCCGCAGGCTCTGGCAGGCCAGGTGCACCGCCACCAGCGACGACGAACACGCCGTGTCGACCGCCACCGCGGGCCCACGCAGCCCCAGCAGATAGGCGATGCGGCCCACCGTCACGCTGTGCGCGTTGCCGGTTCCGGTGTAGGCGCTGACCGTCTCGGGACATTGCGGGCCGAAAGGCTCTGGTACTCGTTGTAGTAGACGCCCATCATCACGCCGGTTCGGCTGCCCGCCAACGAATCCGGCGGGATTCCGGCATGCTCGAGCGCCTCCCAGGCGACCTCGAGCAGCATCCGCTGTTGCGGATCCATCGCCGCGGCCTCGCGCGGGGTGATCCCGAAGAAATCGGCGTCGAACCCGGCCATGTCGCGAGACGAAGCCGCCCCATCTCGTCGTCATCCGCCCCGGGGTCAACGGGTCGGGGTCGTAGAACGCGTCGGCATCCCACCGATCCGCCGGCACCTCGCTGATCGCGTCTTCACCGTCGACCAGCAACCGCCAATAGCTCTCCGGCCCGACAACATCACCGGGAAAACGGCATCCGATCCCGACCACCGCTACCGGCTCGGCCACGGACTATTCGCGAGGCCTTGTCGAACTCACCTGTCAGCGCCGCGCGCTGCTGACTCGTCATGCCGGATATCCGGCCGAATGCGGTTCGTCATCAGATCCGTGTTCTCGCGTGCCTGCGGGCGCCGATTCGATGTGGTCGAACAACGAGTCCAGCACGCTGGTCCGTGGACGCCGGGCGGTCATGTCGTCGACCGACGGTTCGTTCGTGACTGGACGAAGGTCTTGGCGGTCAGATAGGCCGCCAGCGCCGCGACGGTGGGGTGGTTCCACAGCATGGTCGCCGACAGCTCGAGCCCGACGAGCTGCTCGATCTCGCGCCGGATCGACAGCGCCATCATCGAGTTGAGCCCGAGCTCGATGAACGGCCGGTCGGTTTCCAGTTCGGATTCCGGCGTGCGCAGCTCACCGGCAACGATGGCCCGGAGGTTCGTCGAGAGTTCCGCCGCGACGTCCGCGGGCCGGCCATCTGCTGCCAGTCGACGACGTGCCGTTTCGGGTGGCGGCGGCTCCTGACCCGTCGATGCGCACGGCACCGGCACCACCACCGCTTGTGCGATGTCGTTGTCGGTGCACGTACTCCCATGCTGCGAATGCTTCCTCGGCGGTGAGGGGCCGCGTGACCCGAGCCGGTTGCAACTCGTCAGCGACGATCGGCGCGTCGGCGGCGAACCCGAGACCGCGCCAGGCCGCCCAGTCGACGCTGACGCTGTGACAGCCCGCGTCGGTTCCGCGCCCGAGCCAGGGCATCCAGATAGGCGTTGGCCGCCGCGTAGGACGCCTTGACCCGCGACCCCGAACACCGATCGCGGCCGAGGAGGTCAGGTAGAAGAAGTCGAGCGCTGCCGCACGGGAAGGCTTCGTGCAGCGCCTGCCCCCCTTGCGATTTTCGGCCACATCACCTCGCGCATCGACGCCGTCGCGTCACGAATGCCAGCAGCTCGTCGTGGGTGACGCCGGCGGCGTGGATGACGCCCCGGATCGGCGGCGCCCCATCGCGGTCCCGCGGGCGATCAGCATGCCGTGCACGGCATCGGTCGATCCGATGTCGAGGTTCGGCAGTACGTCGACGGCCACCCCGCGGCGTTCCAGTTCGCGGATCGCCGAGATTGTCGGCGCATCGTGCGCGTCGATGCCGAGGTCCCACTCGCTGCCGCGGCGGCAGCGGATGTACGCCCGGCGAGCAGGAGCCGGCGGGCGCCCTGGTCCGCGAGCCAGGTCGGCCATCAGCAGGCCGAGTGCGCCGAGGCCACCGGTGATCGAGGTAGGCCGCGTCGGGTCGACATCGCAGCGCCTCGCGTACCGGCTCGCCGGCCAGTGGCACGAGTTCCGGAGCTAGGAACGCGCCGTCGCGGAGCAGCAGAACCGTCTTGCTCGGTGTGGCCAGTAGGTCGGCGGCCATCGCGGCATGGCGGTGGTCACGGAGCTCGGCGGCCAGGCGCCAGGTCCACCACGCCACCCCATAGGTCGGGGTGTTCGGCGGCGATGACACCCGCCAGTCCCCACAGCGCAGCTCTGCCGGACAGCGGCACGTCCGCCGCCTCGCGGACTCCGGGGTCAGCGACCCACAGCGTGACCGGATGGCGGTCGGCACGCTCGGCGAGCGTCCGAACCAGCTCGGTCAGCTGCGCCGACATGCCGGACAGCGGAGTCGAGGTCCGACTCACCGTCAGCGGCAGGTCGGGGTCCGCGACATACAGGACGTAGCGCGCGTCGGCGAGCTCACCTGTGGTGAGCCCGAGGTCGTCGAGCGCCTGCGAAGTTCTGCGTCGGCCCGCGGTTGCCCCGATCACCGCGACCGTGCCCGGTGCGGCCGCTGGCCATCTCCCGCTCCGGCCTGGCTGCCAGTCGATCGTGTGGGCGAACCTTCGCGGGTCGGCGGCGGGCTGTGCCGGGGCTGTGCGCTCGACTCCAGGGCCGCATAGCGCAGCGATGCATCGAGATGCCCGAACAGCCGCCGTCGAGCTGCCGACGGCATCGATGTCGACGACCACCTCGTCGGCATCACCGCCGGATTGCGCCGCATCGATACCGAACCTGCCGCCGCGCGCAGCGGGTCTCCACCCAGATCTCCTCGACAGCGGCAGGAACGTAGAGCCGGGAGTCGGACGGCGCCCGCGAGCTGCGCGCGATGTGAATCGCCGCGTCGAGCAGTCGCCGCCGCGGACCTCTCCGGCATACGTCGACATGTCGACGCGCGCACGCCGATCGCTCGACGTCGGTCGCATAGGAATCGATCGACCAGTCGAACGGTTGGCCCTCGACCCCGCGCGCGGCGAGCAGTCTCGGCGATCGGATGCGTCCGGGTCGCTAATCTCGACCGGCACCGCGTCGCTGTCGTCGTGTCACGGTGCCACTCGCTGCGCGCCGGTCGAGCGGCGAGAGTCCGTGCCGTCACATGCGTTGTCCAACGGTCGGGCGCCACGTCGGCAGCCGAACCCGAGCGTGATACCGCAGCGACTCGCCTCCGCGACGACCTGGATGACCTTCGGCCGGTCGACCACGATCGGCTGCTCGAACCGGACGTCGCGTGACACCGCCGGACGCCGAGTTCGCTTGCGGCGGTGAGGAATGTCTGCAGCAGCACCGACACCGGCACCACTTCCACTCCGTGCAGCCGGTGGTACCTGGGTATGGCTTGGCCTCCGGCACCAGGCGCGCCTGCCACAGATGTATGCGGGCGTCGAGGACACGGTGAAATGTTCGCCGAGCAGCGTGCCGATGCCTGCGGCGCCGAGACGCTCGCAGCGGCGCTTGCTGGTGGTGATCCAGTGGTGGGTGTGGTGCCAGGGTGTGGTGGGTAGGTGGGGGTGGGGTTCGGGTGGGTGGTCGGTGGTGCGGTGGGATGGGTGGTGTGGGTGGTGTTGAGGTTGGTGTGGAAGGTCAGGGTGTCGTGGGTGTCGCGGTGCAGGGTGCCCAGGGCGTGGTGGTGGACGTCGCCGAGGGTTTCGGTGATGGCGTGGGTCAGCAGTGGGTGCGGGCTGATCTCGACGAAGATGCCATGCTCGGCCCCCGCCGCCGCGATCGCCTCTGCAAAGCGCACCGGAGTTGCGCAGGTTGGCCACCCAGTAGTCGGCACCGAACAGCGCCGTGCCGCCATGCCCTGGTCCACGGTGGACAACACCGGGATCGCCGGCGGCTGCGGCGCCACATCGGCCAGCGCGGCCACGCAGCTCGGCCAGCACCGGATCAACGGTCGCGGTGATGCGAGGCCACATCCACCTCGATCCGGCGCGCCAACCGATCCCGAGCCGGCCACCACCGCGATCACCGCGTCCACCTGCCTCCGGCGGCCCGGCGATCACCGTCTGCCGCGGCGAGGCATACACCGCCAACGACACCTCGGGATAGGCAGGCCAATCAACGCCTCGGTGCCGGCAGCGTCCAACTCCAGCAGCGCCATCGCACCCGCACCGGCCAACCGCGCCATCAACGCCGACCGCGCCGCGATCACCCGCAACCCCTCGCGCCAGGCTCAACGCCCCGGCCACCACCGCCGCAGTAACCTCACCCATCGAATGGCCGATCACCGCATCCGGGTTCCACCCCATAGGCCCGCCACAGCGCGGTCAACGCCAACTGCACCCCGACCAACACCGGCTGAATCCGCTCAATACCCGACCAGCGGCTGCCCCGGGCCCAACACCTCCAGCAACGAAAACCCGGTCTGCTGCAACAAAAACCGGCTCCAACTCCGCCACCGCCGCCGCAAACGCCGGCTCATCGGCCAACAACTGCCGGCCCATCCCCACCCACTGCGAACCCTGCCCGGAATACACAAACACCACACCCGAACCACACGGCCCCTCATGCGGAACACCACACCCGCGCCCGGCCACCCCCGCCGCCAACGCCCGCCAACCCCGCCACCGCCTGCTCCCGATCACGACGCACACACCGTGGCGAACCGGGCATGACGCGTCCGATGATGATTCAGCGTGTGCGCCACCTCCGCCAACGCACCACCGCGCACCCGCACCGGCCATCCACTCCGCCAACACCCCCGCCGTCGGCAGCCACCCGCTCACCGGTCTTACCCGACACCACCAACGTGCACACCGCGCACCGACTGACCCACCGACCCCGCCCCCCAACCACACTCCGGCGCCTGCTCCACCACCACATGCGCATTCGTCCCGCCGAAACCGAACGACGACACCCCCGCCCGCCGCGGCCGCCCCGACACCGGCCAGTCATGCTGCTTCGCAACCACTTTCAGTCGCAGTTCCTGGAATGGGATGTGCGGGTTGGGCACCTCGATAGTTCAAGGTCGCGCGGGATGTGCCCGTGCTGCACCGCCAGCGACGGCCTTGATGAAACCCGCCATCCCCGGCCGCCGCCTCCAGATGACCCAGATTCGTCTTCACCGACGCCGATGAGCAGCGGAGACCGTCCGGTCTGCCCGCGCCCGTAGACCGTACCGAGTGCCCGCGCCTCGATGGGGTCGCCGAGCAGGGTGCCGGTCCCGTGCGCCTCCACATAGTCGACTTCGACGGGGCTGAATGCCCGCGTTGGCGCATGCGGCCCGTAGCACCGCGATCTGCGCCGCGGGGTTGGGTGCCATCAAGCCGTTGGACCGGCCGTCCTGGTTGACCGCCGAACCGCGCACCACCGCCAGCACCCGGTTCCCGTCACGCTGCGCATCGGCCAACCGCTTGAGCACCACCACCCCGCAGCCCTCGCCACGCACGAACCCGTCGGCACCGGCGTCGAACGCATGGCAGCGGCCGGTCGGCGACATCGCGTCGGCTCGATCGAAGCTTCGGGTAATCGCCGGCGACAACAGCAGGTTCACACCGGCCGCGATGGCGAGCGTCGAGTCGCCCACGCGCAGGCTCTGGCAGGCCAGGTGCAATCGCGACCAGCGACGACGAACATGCCGTGTCGACGACGACCGAGGGGCCACGCAGGTCGAGGAAGTACGACAGCCGGTTGGCGATGATGCTGAGCGCGCCGCCGGTGCCGGTCCATGCGTCGATCTGGCTGAGGTCCTTCGACGCCAGATATCCGTACTCGCTCAGGCACGCGTCCGGCGAAGACCCCCGTCTGGGTGCGGCGTAGCGAGCTTGGCCGGGATTCCTGCGTGCTCCAGGGCTTCATAGGCCACCTCGAGCAGCAGCCGCTGCTGCGGGTCGATCCGGGCCGCCTCGCTCGGCGAGATGTCGAAGAACTCGGCGTCGAACGTATCGATCTCGTCGAGGAACGCATCCCCATCGGGTGGTCTTGGCGAGCGCCGCCGCACCCTCGGGTGAACCGTCGTCGAACTGCGGCCACCGATCGTCGGGCACCTCGCTGATCGCCGATCGCCCGTCACACAGGAACTGCCACAACGTTTCCGGTCCGGTTATCCCGCCGGGGAATCGGCACCCGAGGCCGATCACCGCGATCGGTTGCGTTTCCCGGGGCGTGACCGTGGCGCTCGGAGGCGGGAGCCGTCTGCACATCGGGTTCCGGCTCGGGCGAGGTGAGAAAGGCGGCCAGGGCGTTGATCGTCGGATGCTGCCAGAACTCGACGGGTGAGACAGGTCTGCCCAGCAGTTCGGAAAGTTCACCCGAGAGCACGACGGCGTCCCGCGACCCGACCCCCAGATCGTTGAGCGACAGATCGAGATCGATGTCGTCGGGATTGCAGCCGATGTTCGTTACCAGGTAGTCGACGAGCCAGTGTCGAAGTTCGGCCTCCGGTTGGAGGTTTCGAGGTCACACCGGCACGTCCAGGCGTGCGAACTCGTCGAGCCGGTATCGCTCGGCGCACGCTGAACGTCGAACCTTGCCGCTGGTCGTGATCGGAATGGACCCTGGGGATACCAGGACGAGATCCGCGACCCGTAAACTGTGCGACTGTGAAATCGCCGACGTGACTTGACGTTTCACCGCATGCAGCTTGTGCATCGCGTCATCGTGGGAGTCGCCGCGTTTCTTGAGTTCGATGATGGCGACCAGTTGCTCGGTGCGTTCGTCGGGCACCGATATCGCGGCGACACGGCCCCCGGTGATCTCCTGAATCGTCGCCTCGATGTCATCGGGATAGTGGTTGCGCCCGTCGACGATCACCAGGTCCTTGATGCGTCCCATGATGAACAGTTCGCCATCGGACATCACACCGAGATCACCGGTTCGCAGCCACGGACCCCGCGGTGTGCCGGGCGAAGAATCCACCAGGTCGGCACCGAACGTGCGCTCGGTCTGCGCGGGGTTGCGCCAGTAGCCCAGGGCGACGTTCTCCCCGTGCACCCAGATCTCCCCGATCGTTCCTGCCGGATTCTCGGTTCGTGTCTCGGGATCGACGATCCGCAGTGTGGAGGCGCGCGGCGAGCCATAGCTCACCAGTTCTGTGCCACCGCCGGTCTGGTCGTCACAGCGCTTCGCATAGCCGGCGGACAGTTTCTCGTACTCGAAACGGACCGTCCGCGGCGGCAGGCCAGGCTCGGACGTCGCGACGTAGACGGTGGCCTCGGCGAGCCCGTAGGACGGCCGTACGGCGGCGGGGCTCAGGTCGAAGCGGGCGAAGCGGTCGTGGAAGCGCCGCAGCGTGGTGGCGTGGATGCGCTCGCTGCCGCTGATGATTCCCACCACGTTTCCGAGGCCGAGCCCCGCCATGTCGTCGTCGAATGTGCGCCGAACCGTCAGTTCGAACGCGAAATTCGGTGCGGCCGAAAACGAATAGCCGTTCTCGGCGAGCAATTGCATCCACCGCGCCGGTCGCTGCAGGAATGCCATGGGGCTCGTCAGAACCGCATCGCGCGCGATCAGAATCGGTGCGCAGATACCGAAGATCAATCCCATGTCGTGGTAGAACGGCAGCCACGATACGACCGTGGCCTCGGCCGGACGCACTCCGCCGTGCTCGGCGAAATAGTCTGCCTTGACCTGCTCGAGGTTGGCGATGACGTTCCGGTGCGACACCGCCACACCGGCGGGCTGGCGAGTCGAGCCCGACGTGTACTGCAGGTAAGCGTGCTTGGCGAGCGGCGGCCTGAGGTGTCCGCCGTCAGCGGGCGAGTCCAGATCCAGTGCGTCGACCTCGATGACGGTGGGCGCCGACTGGTGGGCCTTTCCGTGCGCGTATTCGGCGACCTCTGCCGAGACGGCCGTGGTCGTGAGCATAACCGCGGGTGAGCAATCTTGCAGAACCGAGGAGACGCGCTCGTCGTGGTGGCCGAATTGCGGAACCGACAGTGGAACGGCGATGAAACCGGCCTGGAGTGCCCCCAGGAAGGCGACCAGATAGTCCAGGCCCTGTGGGGCGAGTATCGCCGCGCGGTCACCGACCGACCCGCTGAGGCTGAGCTCGTTCGCGACCACCGTCGCACGATTGTGCACCTGCGACCAGGTGAGGCTTTCGGCAAAGCCGGCCGCGTCCACGTCGTAGTCGACAAAGGTGAACGCGGTGGCGTCGGGCTGCTGACGTGCGCGTTCCTGGAGGAGAACAGGGATAGAAGCATCAGTCGTCGTCACTGCGTCGTCACCGTCCCGATGGCTGTAGGGGGTTCTGAAGCGCTGCCCCGTTTGCCGTCGGACGCCGCACCGTGGCCGTGTTGGTGGCCATATGCTCGGCCACGCTACACCGATGTCCTAAATTCGGGACATCACTCCCAGAGACGCATCATATGTGTCGTCCGTGAAGTGCGGTCTTGATTGCTGAATCTGCACGTGTGCGTGCATGTGCGAGCGATGTACGCCTGGTACCGGGTTTGCTAACCGGCGACCGGGCGAGGCACGTCATACGGCGCCCCGAACGACGGCACCGACTGGTAGCCGCGCCTGCGGGCGCGGTCGGCATCCCGGCGGATCAGCGTGTGGAGCCCCGCGAAGGTGAACTGATCGAGCACCATTCGGGTCAGCAGCCGGTTGTGGACGAAGCCTAACGACAACCCGCTCGCCGGATCGGCCCAGCCGACGGAACCTGCCAGGCCCGCGTGGCCGAACCCCGGCATGACGCCCAGCAGCGGGACCGCGTGATAGCCGAGGTGAAAGCTCAACGGCGCGAAGATGTTACGGTCCAGCGAGAAACGCGAGGTGCCGGTCAGGCCGGCGACCAGTTCGGGTGAGAGGAACTGTGTCCCGTCGATCCGACCGCCGTTGGCGATGGCGCCGTACATCTTGGCCAGGCCGCGAGCGGTGGTCACCCCGTTGGCCGCCGGAATCTCGGCGTCCAGGAACGGGGTGTCGCCCTGCACCACGGACTTCATGCCGGGGAAGTACATCGATCCGAACACCCCGGATATGCCGAGCGCGGCGACCCGGGGCGCGACGAAGTTGAACAGCGGATTGGCCAGGGTGCCCTGTGGCGCGAGGATCTGCGCGGCCCGGGTGGGCGAGTTCGCCGGCGGCCTGCCCAGATGCAATCCGTCGGTGTTGAGCGGTTCGGCCAGCTCCTCGCGGATCAGGTCGCGCATGCCCTTACCGGTCACAGCGCGTCCCAGGCCGGACATCAACCAGCCGTAGGTCAGCGCGTGGTACGCCTGATGGCCGTACAGCAGGCGATTCACCGACGCGGCGGCGATCCGTTCCTCCATCGCGCGGTGATCCAGCAGCTCGGCCTTGTTGACCCCGTTGAGCTGGGACAGCCCGGCGCGGTGCCGCATCACCTCCCGGACGGTGATATCCGCCTTGCCGTTGGCGGCGAAGTCGGGCCAGTACTCCGCCACCGGGGTGTCGTAGTAGATCAGGCCGCGGTCGGCCAGCCGGTGGATGACGGTGGAGGCCAACCCCTTGGTGACGGAGAAAACCATCGCACCGGTGTCGGCGCCCCAGTACTCGGTGCCGCGGCGGTCCGCGTAGCCGGTCCAGACGTCGACCACGGGCTCGCCGTGCAGGTAGACCGAGCAGGGCGCCGCCGCCGAACCGGCGGCCGGGAAAAAGCTGCGAGAAACGCACGCGACCGTGCAGGCAAAACCCGAGTCCGCCGCGCCCTGGATACCGTGCGGGAGCGCGGCGCTGCGCTCCCGGATCTTGACACCCGTCACAATGTATTGAATTTACCTGCAACCCCGGCAAATAATCGAGGTGTTACCCATTCGTTAAGTCACTCGGCATTGTCGGCGGCATCGAGGATCTGTTGTGCAGCAAGCGCAGGCGTCAGCTCACCGTCGACGTACCTGGCGCTCCACTTCGGCGCGAATCTTCTTCACTGTCGGGGTTCGACAGCACACGGTCCAGTACCGCGTCACGGACCATCGACCAGGTCCAGTCCACCTGCTGCGCGCGCCTGCGGGCCTCGAACTCCCCCGCCTCGGTGAGCACCTCACGATGCTTGAGCACCGTGTCCCACAGCTCCGTCAGCCCGATGTTCTGCAGCGCGCTCATCGTGAGAACCGGTGGGCGCCATAATGTTTCGCGGGGATAGATCAGGCGGATCGCGCCGGCCAGTTCGCGCGCGGCGGCCTTGGCCTCCACCGCGTGCTCACCGTCGGCCTTGTTCACCACGACGATGTCGGCGAGTTCGAGCACGCCCTTCTTGATCCCCTGCAGCTGGTCGCCGGTGCGGGCCAGGGTCAGGAAGACGAACGTGTCGACCATGTTGGCAACCGCGACCTCGGACTGCCCGACGCCCACGGTCTCGACCAGGATCACGTCGAACCCGGCCGCCTCGAGCAACACGATGGTCTCGCGGGTGGCCTTGGCGACCCCGCCGAGCGTGCCCGAGGTCGGCGACGGCCGGATGTAGGCGTCGGGGTGCACCGCCAGCCGCGCCATCCGGGTCTTGTCGCCCAGGATCGATCCGCCGGTGCGGGTGGACGACGGGTCGACGGCCAGCACCGCGACGCGATGGCCCTGCTCGATGAGGTACATGCCGAGCGCCTCGATGGTGGTGGACTTGCCGACGCCGGGCACGCCGGTGATGCCGACGTGCATGGCCGCTTCGCCGGCGGCCCGGCGTACCTGCCCGCTCGCGGATCAGCTCCATCAGCAGCTGCTGGGCCTGCTCGCGGTGATCCGGCGCGGGTCGACTCGACCAGGGTGATCGCCCTCGGCAGCGCGGCGCGGTCGCCGCTGCGGACCGCAGCCGCGAGGTCGCTGACGACCGGGCCGGTCATGCCATCGGTGGCCATCTAGCCAGCTCGTAGCCGAGCCGCTCGGCCAGCTTGCGCAGCAGGCCGATCGCGGCGTCGGCGATCACAGTGCCGGGCGGGAAGATCGCGGTCGCCCCGCGCGGGTAGAGCTCGTCGAAGTCGCCGGGCGGAATGACGCCGCCGACCACGATCATGATGTCCGGCCTGCCCACCACGGTCAGTGCGTCGCGCAGCGCCGGCACCAGCGTCAGGTGGCCGGCGGCCAGCGACGACACCCCGACCACGTGCACGTCGTTGTCCGCCGCCTGCCGCGCCACCTCGTCCGGTGTGGAGAACAGCGAGCCGACGTCGACGTCGAAGCCGATGTCGGCGAACGCCGTTGCGATGACCTTCTGCCCTCGGTCGTGTCCATCCTGGCCCATCTTGGCGACCAGGATGCGCGGCCGGCGGCCGTCGGCCTCGGCGAACTCCTCGCACTAGGTCCGTGGCGCTCGAGATATTGCTGACCTTTCCGACTTCGTCCCGGTAGACCCCGGCGATGGTACGGATCTCGGCCTGGTGCCGTCCCCAGACCTTCTCCAGCGCGTCGGAGATCTCGCCGACAGTGGCCTTGGCGCGCGCGGCATCGATGGCGAGCTCCAGCAGGTTGCCCTCGCCCGTCTGGCGCCGCGCGGCTCAACTCGCCCAGCGCGCGTCTGACAGCGCGGCCTCGTCGGCTCTCCGGTCGGCGCGGAGCTGCTCCAGCTTGGCGATCTGCTCGGCGCGCACCCGGCTGTTCTCGACCTTGAGCACCTCGATCTCGTGGTCCATCGCCGCACCTGGTACTTGTTGATGCCGATCACTGTCTGCGGCGCCGGAGTCGATCCGCGCCTGCGTCCGCGCGGCGGCCTCCTCGATGCGCAGCTTCGGAATGCCGTCGCTGATGGCCTGCGCCATGCCGCCATGTTCGCTCACCTCGCGCAGGTGGGCACGCACCTTTTCGGCGAGCTGATGGGTCAGCCATTCCACGTAGTACGACCCGCCCCACGGGTCGATCGGTCGCGTGGTTCCCGACTCCTGCTGCAGCACCAGCTGGGTGTTGCGGGCGATGCGGGCGGAGAAGTCGGTCGGCAGCGCCAGCGCCTCGTCGAGTGCGTTGGTGTGCAGCGACTGGGTGTGCCCCTGGGTGGCCGCCATCGCCTCGATGCAGGTGCGCGCGACGTTGTTGAACGGGTCCTGCGCGGTCAGCGACCAGCCCGACGTCTGCGAATGTGTGCGCAGCGACAACGATTTCGCGTTCTT
Organism: uncultured Actinomycetota bacterium; assembly: GCA_963699655.1. Taxonomy (GTDB): domain Bacteria; phylum Actinomycetota; class Actinomycetes; order Mycobacteriales; family Mycobacteriaceae; genus Mycobacterium. Next base: position 277,883 of record CAVOUV010000019.1, on the reverse strand, counting down.
AGCGCCGAACTGCCCGACCAGCTCGCTCCACAGCAGCCGGCCCGCGCGCAGCTTGGCCACCTCCATGAAGAAGTTCATCCCGATACCCCAGAAGAACGACAGCCGCGGCGCGAACTTGTCGATGTCCAGCCCGGCGTCCAGCCCGGCCTTGATGTACTCGACCCCGTCGGCCAGCGTGTACGCCAGCTCCAGATCCGCGGTGGCACCGGCCTCCTGGATGTGATAGCCCGAGATCGAGATCGAGTTGAACTTCGGCATGTTCGAAGCTGGTGTAGCCGAAGATGTCGGAGATGATCCGCATCGACGGCTTCGGCGGATAGATGTAGGTGTTGCGGACCATGAACTCCTTGAGGATGTCGTTCTGAATGGTCCCGGCGAGTTTCTCCGGCGGCACCCCCTGCTCCTCGGCGGCCACCACGTACAGCGCGAGAATCGGCAGCACCGCGCCGTTCATCGTCATCGACACCGACACCGTCGACAGGTCGATTCCGTCGAACAGCTGGCGCATGTCCAGGATGGAATCGATTGCCACCCCGGCCATTCCCACGTCCCCGGCAACCCGCGGATGGTCGGAGTCGTAGCCGCGATGGGTGGCCAGGTCGAATGCCACCGACAGGCCCTTCTGGCCCGCGGCCAGGTTGCGGCGATAGAACGCGTTGGACTCGGCCGCGGTGGAGAACCCGGCGTATTGGCGGATGGTCCACGGCTGGTTGACGTACATCGTCGGATACGGCCCGCGGACATACGGCGGCTCACCCGGGAGGCTGTCCAGCGGGTAGCCCGCCGCGGCGACCGCATCGTCACGGTCGGCGGCGATGTAGATCGGTTTGACGTCGATGCCCTCGGGTGTCTGCCAGTCGAGTTGGTCGGCGGTGTACCCGTGTGCGGCCGCGGCCGCGCTGACGTGTTCGGCGACGGCGGCCTCAGTCGGCGGTCCGCCGGTGCGCTCACCGTGCAGCGGAACGTCGGCGAAGCTTCCGATACCTCTTCCGGTCCTGTGGTGGCTGTCATCTCAGGCCCCCAATCGGGTGAGCAGGTCTGACAAGACCTCGACCGCGTCGATCTTGGCGGTCAGATAGCCGTCGGGCTTCGAATCTGCCTCGGACACCGCCTTTTCCGGTCCGGCCAGCAGAACGTGTGCCACCCCGCGCCGCGGGCGGCCTCGACGGCCGCCGAGGCTTCGGTTCGCGTATCGGGCGTCGGTGCCGCAGACCACGCGACGCGCCACCGTCGCGCCCGGCGATCGGCGTCGGGTGACGGCCTCGATACCACCGGAGGCCAGCAGATTGGTCGCGAATGTCGTGCGGATGTTGTGCTCGGCGAGCGGCCCGAGTGGCAGCAGCAGCGCCTGTGGCCGCGCGCCGGTCTTCTGCAGGAAGACGTCCGACCGGTCGCGCAACGCCTCGAATCCCGCCGCGTAGCGCGTCAGTGCTGCGGTCGGATCGCTGTGCGGCAGTGGCGGTTCCGCGAGATTCGGATACTCGTTCACTCCCGTCAGCGCGGTTCGCCGGTGCGCGATGTCGTCGTAGCGATGATCGGCCACCTCCGCGATCCGACCGGCGATGTAGTCGCGCGCCTCGGGTAATCCCCCACGGGACTCGATGTCCTGAAAGTGCGCCCATGCCTGTTCGGCCAACTGACGGGTGAGGTCCTCGACGAACCAGGATCCGCCGGCGGGGTCGATCACCCGCCCGATGTGGGATTCCTCCAGCAGCAGCAGTTGGGTGTTTCGGGCGATCCGGCGCGCGAAACTCGCTGCGGTGCCGGGGAAGCCGTCCGGGATGGCCACATCGAACGGGTGCACCAGAACGGTGTCGGCACCGCCGACGCCCGCCGAGAACGCGGCCAGGGTGGTGCGCAGCATGTTCACCCATGGATCGCGCTGGGCCATCATCGGCAGCGACGTCACCGCGTGAACCGTGGCCGCGCCCGCGTCCGGGCTCCCCGACGACCTCGGCCACCCGGGCCCAGAGTTGGCGCGCCGCACGGAACTTCGCGATTGTCATGAACTGGTCGTCGTCGGCGGCGAACCGGAAGCCGATCTGCCGCAGGGCGTCCGGGACCGCGACGCCACCATCACCGAGCAGCCTCAGATAGGCGACCGCCGCGGCGATGCTGCCCGCCAACTCCCACGAAGCACTCGCCCCCCGATTGTGGAATGCGGGGCCGTCAACGGTGATCGTGCGCACCCCACCGTGGTACATCCTCGCCTTGGTGGCGATCGTCACCACATCGGCTACCTCGGGTGCGGAGCGGCCGCTCAGCGGTGCGGTCAACGGGTCGGCGCCCAGGTCGACAGAAAGCCGCGAACGCTGGTCGTCGTCGAGGTCGGGCAGCAGCGCCAGCAGCGCGTCGGCGGCGTCGAGGAATTCGGCACCGGCTCCCGAGATCTCCAGCACCACCGGAACCAGGTCGAGGAAGACACCGTCGAGCAGGCGATCGAGGCCGGAAACCGGCACGCCGGACTCGCCGACCCGCAGTACGAGCGCACTGACGCCCTCGGTCAGGGCGACCAGAACGGCGCCGTTGCCCTCGTCGGCGTCGACCGATCCATTCGCCGGGAAGGCTTCGGCCACCTTCCATCCGGTCTTGACGTCACGCAGCCGCGTCACCGCCGCGGACGATACGGCCACTGCCCGGGCAACGACGGTTCCGGCAGTGCATCGAGCGCCGGTGTACAGCGGTCGGATCGGGAAGCCGTCGTAGGTGGGTGAATCCAGCAGGCGCTCCGGTTCGGCGGGCAGGTCCGCCGGGTCGCGCCGCGCTGCTCTTGGCCAGTACACCGGCCACCGCCGTTCGCCACCGCGCGCAGATCGACACCGACTCCTGGATTTCTGCACGTCCATCAGGCTAAATGATGGTCGTCACAGCGGCGCCCGCTGGTGTGCCGACTCACGAAGCCGCTGACAGGTGTTACCGGCCGTCGGCCCGTAGGCTTGGTGGCTGTGAAATCCGTCGTCACCACCCTGCGCACGCTCCGTGCGGCGGTGATTGCGGCGGCTTCGGAGGTCCCGCCGCGCCGGTTCTTCGCCATCCTCGTGGCAATTGTGATCCTCGTCGCAATCGCGCTGCTGGTTCCTTTGCCCACTGCGGTGCAACTGCGCGACTGGGCGACGTCGGTCGGGCCGTGGTTCCCGCTGGCATTTCTCGCCGCGCACATCCTCGTGACGGTCTTGCCGTTCCCACGCACGGCGTTCACCCTGGCCGCGGGCCTGTTGTTCGGTCCGGTCGCTGGGCGTGCCGCTGGCGGTGCTGGCCAGCACCGTCAGCGCCCTCATCGCGCTGCTGCTGGTCCGCGCGGCGGGCTGGCAGTTGAACAAGCTGGTGCGGCACCCGCGCGTCGAATCGCTGGACGCGCGGTTGCGCGAACGTGGCTGGCCCACCGTCCTGTCGATGCGGATGATCCCGGCCGTACCCGTTCTCCGTGCTCAACTACGCCGCTGGCGCTTCAGCGGTGCGGGTGCTGCCGTACACGCTGGCCACCCTGGTCGGACTGATGCCCGGCACCGCGGCGATCGTCATCCTCGGTGATGCTCTCACCGGCAATGTCAGCCCGCTGCTGTTCCTGGTCTCGCTCTGCACGGCGAGCATCGGCATCGCCGGGCTGATCTACGAGATCCGCAGCCACGGTCGCCACCACCGCGCACGCATCGCGGAAGCCGAGGACAGCACCGAGCAGCCGGCGACTACCGGCTGAGGTTCAGGTCCGCTCACAGGTCCGTATTGCCGCTGTGGCGTCCCGGCGGTGGTGGCGGCTGCTGCGAGTAGGCGGACGGCGGCTGCTGCTGCTGGCTGACAGCGGCGGGTACTGCGGTGGCGGGTCGATGCGCCCCCGACACCGGGGTGCGCGCCTCGGCCACCGCCTGGGCGACCGCCTGCGCGATCTCCGGGTCGGTCTGGGTGTTGAACCACTCGGCGACCTCGGCTGAGTCGTCCTCCGGCTTGGGCAGGTCCTCCTCCACCGGCGACGGCTGATACCGGAAGACGCCGTCCTCACCGGGCGCGCCCAGCATCTTCGTGAAGCCCTGCAGCGCCGATGCCGAAGTCGCTCGGCACCAGCCAGACCTTGTTCGCCTCGCCCTTGGCCATCTGCGGCAGCGTCTGCAGGTACTGGTAGGCCAGCATCTCGGGGGTCGGGCGGCCGGCCTTGATCGCGGCGAAGGTCTTCTCGATGGCCTTGGCCTGGCCCTGCGCCTGCAGGTACGACGCGGCACGTTCGCCCTGGGCCCGCAGCATCCGCGACTGCCGGTCGGCCTCGGCGGCGAGGATGGCGGCCTGCTTGGCGCCCTCGGCGGCCAGGATCTGCGCCTGCTTCTGGCCCTCGGCCTGCTTGATGGACGCCTCGCGGTTGCCCTCGGCGGTCAGGATCATGGCGCGCTTCTCGCGGTCGGCGCGCATCTGCTTTTCCATCGAGTCCTGGATCGATGGCGGCGGGTCGATGCTGCGCAACTCCACCCGGGCCACCCGCAGCCCCCACCGGCCGGTGGCCTCGTCGAGCACGCCGCGCAGCTGGCCGTTGATCTGGTCGCGGGACGTCAGCGTCTGCTCCAGCGTCATGCCGCCGACCACGTTGCGCAGCGTGGTGGTGGTCAGCTGCTCGACACCGACGATGTAGTTGCTGATCTGGTACACCGCCGCCTGCGGGTTGGTCACCTGGAAGTAGACGACCGTGTCGATGTTCACCGTCAGGTTGTCCTCGGTGATCACCGGCTGCGGCGGGAACGACACCACGCGCTCGCGCAGGTCGACCCTGGCCCGGATCTTGTCGACGAACGGCAGCAGCAGCGTCAGCTGCCCTGACACCGTCTTGCTGTAGCGGCCGAGCCGCTCGATCACCGCGGCCTCGGCCTGCGGGATCAGCGCGACCGACTTGGCCACGACGATGACGGCGAAGACCACCAACACGGCCAGCAGGACCAAGCCTGCGACGGCACCTTCCATGACGAGATCCCTCCTTTCTCCAGGCTTCTCTACACGTTCTTGCAGACGACCGCGGTGGCGCCGTCGATGTGCACGACGGTCACGTGGTCGCCCGGTTCGTAGACATCGTTTTCGTTGTAGCGGCCGCGCCGTCCAGACTTCGCCGTCGAGTTTGACCTGACCTTCGTGGCGGGCGACCCGGTCCAGCACCAGCGCGCTCTTGCCCTCCAGCGCCTTGGCCGGCTCCGGCATGCCCGGTACCGGAGTCGAGCCTGCGCCGCAGCGCGGGCCGGACCAGCACCAGCAGCAGCACCGAAACCACCAGGAACACCAGCGCCGTCGGCCCAGATCGGCCAGTCGAGCAGCCAGCTCGAACCGGCGGCGGCCAGCGCCCCGCCGCTGAGCATGAGCAGGAACAGGTCACCGGTGAGCGCTTCGGCCCCGGCGAGGGCCAGCGCGGCGATCAGCCAGATCAGCGCGAACGGGCATGACGCCAGCCTATCGCGTAGCCGACCCCATGAGCGGCTAACAACTACACTGCGAGCATCATGTGGTGCCCCAGTGTTTCGTTGTCGGTTTGGGCCAATGCCTGGCTTGCCGGTGCCGCCGCGCCCGACGATGTCCTGGATGCGTTATCCCAATGGGCGCCAAGACATTCCGTCACGGCCTATGACTCGGTCGCGGCCGGCCGCACCGGCCTGCCCTGGCCGGATCTCGACCGACGCGGGCGCGGTGTCACTGCTGCAGACGCTGCGCACCGCGGCCGGGCCGGCCGGGTCACGCCCGCGCATCGGCGTCGCGCTGCCGGTGCCCGGCGACGTGCGCGGACTGCCGGCCGGGCACCCAGTTCCAGCGCGACGCGATCACCGCCGGCGAGGCCATCATCGTCGGTCGCGACCGTCCGCCACGGTGGGTCTGGTGCCCGATTTCGAGTACGACGACGCCGGACGGACGACTCGGAGTTCGAACCCGAGCCGACGTGCGTTGTCGTGGACGGTGTATTCGGTGCCGGCCGCGCCGATGCCCGAGCACCTCGATCTCGGCGAGGCCGAGTACGCGCTGCGTTCGGCGCGTGCGAGCGGCCGCGGACGCGCTTGGGCGCCATCCGCGCGGGCGCCCCCGGCGGCGATGTCGCCGACCCGCGCAGGCTCGTCGAGCAGGTCTCGATGTCGCAGCCCGGGCACACCGCGTTCCCGACCACGCCCCGACGCGGGCGGTGCGGGTGCTGGAGAACGCCGCCCACGTCGACGCGATCATCACCGTCAGCTCCGGGTTGATCCCGATCGGATTGCAGACTTCGTCGGAGGTGCAGATCGCCAGCGATGCGCTGCGCCCGCTGGACTGGTGGTGCGGTCGGCGCGGATGGCCGCGGTCAACGCGATCCTCTACTCGGCGTGGCGCGCTAGGCGTCAGCCGAACAGGCGGGCGTGCACAGCTGCGCCGTTGACGCGAACAGCCATATCCGGGGACCGCATCCGGCGCCCGCAACGCGCGGCGGCTGACGCCCGTGGCGCACCTCGTCGATCAGGTCGACGGCCAGTCGGGCGAACCGGGGGTCGGCGTTGGGCGTCGCCGCGCGGGCGAACGCGATCGCCGGCCCGCTCGGCCTGTGACCGCGAGTTCGTGGTCGAGGTCCCACACCACCTCGATGTGGTCGGCGACGAAGCCGACCGGGCAGACGATGACGGCCTTGGTGCCCGCATCGGCCAGCGTCGACAGATGATCGGCGACGTCGGGTTCCAGCCACGGCACCTGCGGGGGCCCGGAACGCGACTGCCACACCTGGTCGTAGTCGGCGATAGCCCGCCGCCGCGGCCACCAGCCCCGACGCATAGGCCACCTGGCGCGCGTAAAGGTCTGGCGCCGCACCGGGATCGGCGCGCGCATGCGGGATCGAGTGCGCGGTGAACACCAGCCGGGCGTCGTCACGCAACTCGTCGGGCAGGGTCTGCGCCGCCGCGCGCGATCGCGTCGGCGAACATCTCGACGAACAGCGGATGGTCGAAGTACTGGCGCAGTTTGACCAGTTCCGGGCGCGCTCGGCCCGGCGGCCTGCCGGCCTCTGGCGATGTCCTCGACATACTGGGTGCAGCTGGAGTAGCCGCCCCAGGCCGATGTGGTGAACACCGCGGCCCGGCCGATCCCGTTGTCGCGCATGGCCGCGACCGTGTCCTCGACGTACGGCTCCCAGTTGCGGTTGCCGAAGTAGACCGGCAGATCTGCCGCGTCGGCCAATTCGGCGCGCAGCCGTCGATCAGCTCGCGGTTGATGCCGTTGATCGGCGACACCCCGCCGAAATGCAGGTAGTGTTCGGCGACCGCGGCGAGCCGCTCCCGCGGGATACCTCGGCCCCGGGTGACGTTCTCCAGGAACGGCATCACCTGCTCGGGCGCCTCCGGCCCGCCGAACGACAGCAGCAGGACGGCATCAAAGGCCAGGTGGTCCATTCGTCAGAGCAACTGCGTGCTGGCGCCGCCGTCGGCGTAGATGACCGTCCCGGTCGTGGCGGGCAGCCAGTCGGAGATCAGCGCGCACACGGTCTTGCGCGACCGGCGTCGGGTCCTTCATGTTCCAGCCCAGCGGAGCCCGCTGGTCCCAGCCCTCTTCCAGCAGCTGGATCTGAGCGCCCGCTTCGTCGCCGAGCGCACCGCCGACGATCGCGCTCATCGCGAGTGTCCGGATCGGTCCTGCGGCAACGAGATTGGAGCGCACACCGTACTGGCCCGCTTCGCGGGCGACGAACCGGTTGACCGACTCCAGCGCGCTCTTGGCCACCGTCATCCAGTTGTAGGCCGGCATCGCGCGGGTCGGGTCGAAGTCCATGCCGACGATGCCGCCGCCGCGGTTCATGATCGGCAGCAGCGCCTTGGCCAGCGAGGCGTACGAGTACGCCGAGATGTGGATGCCCTTGGCGACGTCCTCGTACGGCGCGTCGAAGAACGGGTTGATGCCCATGCCGGTCTGCGGCATGAAGCCGATCGAGTGCACCACGCCGTCGAGCTTGTTGCCCTCACCGATCACCTCGGCGACCCGGTCGGCCAGGGTGGCCAGGTGCTCCTCGTTCTGCACGTCGAGTTCCAGCAGCGGAGCCGGGTTGGGCAGCCGGTCGGCGATGCGCTGGATCAGCCGCATCCGGTCGAAACCGGTCAGCACCAGCTCCGCACCCGCTTCCTGGGCCACCTGCGCGATGTGGAACGCGATCGACGAGTCGGTGATGATCCCCGTGACGAGGATCCGCTTGCCTTCGAGAAAACCTGCCATGTCAGTCCTTCTTGGCCTTGTCTAGTGGCCCATGCCCATGCCGCCGTCGACCGGGATCACCGCACCGGAGATGTAGCTGGCGTCCTCGGACGCCAGGAAGCTGACCACGCCGGCGACCTCGTCGGCGGTGCCGACGCGCTTCGCCGGGATGAATTCCAGTGCCCCCGCCTGTATCCGCTCGTCCAGCGCGCGGGTCATCTCGGTGTCGATGTAGCCCGGGGCCACCACGTTGGCGGTGACTCCGGCCTTGGACAGCTCGCGGGAGATCGAACGGGCCATCCCGATCAGACCGGCCTTGGAGGCCGCGTAATTGGCCTGGTTGCCGATGCCCCAGGTGCCCGAGACCGAGCCCACGAAGATCATCCGGCCGAACCGCTTGCGCTGCATGCTGCGCGATGCCCGCTGCGCCACCCGGAACGCCCCGGTGAGGTTCGCGTCGATGACCTTCTCGAATCTCTCCTCGGTCATCCGTATCAGGAATGCGTCCGCGGAGATGCCGGCGTTGGACACCAGCACCTCGACCGGACCCTGGTGCTCCTCGATCTCGGTGAAGGCGCGGTCGACGGCCTCGTTGTCGGTGACATCACATTGACCACGCCGAACAGGCCCGTCGGGGGCGCCGGAGCCGCGGTGGGTGACGGCCACCTTGTGGCCGTCGGCGGCCAGTCGCTGCGCGACGGCCAGCCCGATGCCCCGGTTTCCGCCGGTCACCAGCACCGAACGGGAGACGAACGACGGACGCCCACCGGCGGTTTCGCCAGCGGCTTCGGCGGGATTGTCCGTGACAGTCATGCCCGCCAACTTAATGCCTGAGCCCTTGTTCTTAAGAAATCGCCTTAGTTCGGCAGGCGCCGGTTGATCAGCAGCGCGGCCACCGCGGCCAGCGCGAGCACCAGCGCCCCGAGCCGCAGCCAGCCCACGCTGGCGTCGCCCTTGATGGTCTCGTAGCCGATCTGCTCCTGCAGATTGGTGAACACCTCCTTGAGCTGCTCGAGGCTGGAGGCGGTGAAGGCCTCGCCGCCGGACAGGTCGGCGATCTTCTTGAGCATCTCGTCGTCGACCGGCACCGGCTGGCGCTGATCGTTGATCTCGACGTAGCCGTACGGCGTTCCGAACGACACCGTCGAGATGGGCACGCCCTGGTCCTTGGCGGTGCGGGCCGCGGTGTAGGCGCCCTTGGGGTTGTCCGGGTTCGACGGCACCGTCTCCTTGCCGTCGGACATCAGCACGATGCGGGCCGGTGGCGGCTCGTCACCGCCGCCGATCACCGCGCCGACCGTGGCGATGGCCTGCAGCGCGGTGAAGATGCCCTCACCGGTCGCGGTGCGGTCGGCGAGCTGCAGCTTGTCGATCGCGTCCTTGGTCGCCTCGCGGTTGGTGGTCGGCGACACCAGCACGGTGGCGGTGCCGGCGTAGGCGATCAGCCCCAGGTTGATGCCGGGGGTCAGCTGATCGGCGAACTGCTTGGCCGCCTCCTGCGCGGCCGCCAGCCGGTTCGGCGAGACATCGGTGGCACGCATCGACTGCGACACGTCGATCACCAGCATCACCACCGCGCGGTTGCGCGGGATCCGGACGTCATGGGTCGGGCCCGGCCATCGCGACGGTGAGCAGCAGCAACGACAGCGACCAGCAGGATCGCCGGCAGGTGCCGCCAGCGGCTGGGCCGCTTGGGCGCCACGCTCTCCAGCAGCTCCATGTTCGCGAAGCGCAGCATCCGCTTCTGCCGTGCCAGCTGCACGACGATGTAGAGCCCGATCAGCCCGAGGACGACGAGCAGGAACAGGAAGAACCATGGGTGTTCGAATCCCGACAGCGTCATCGGTCCGAGCAACGGTAAAGTCATGTGCTACTTGTCATTTCAGTCGATTTCGGCGCAAGCGCTCATCGCCCGGCCAGCGCGCCACGGCGCCGGCTGGCGACGAACCGGACCACGTCGGCGATCCAGTCCCGGTCGGTGCGCAGGGTCAGCAGCGGCGCGTCGCAGCGCCGCAGGGTGCGCGCCACCTCGGCGCGGTGGGCTGCGGCGGCCTTCTCGAAGTCGTGCGCAGCTGCTCGTCGATGGTGAACTCGCGGGTGACGCCCGGTTTCGGGGTCCTGCAGGATGACGTCGCCGACGGCGGGCAGCTCGACGTCCCGCGGGTCGAGGATCTCGATGCCGAGCACCTCGTGCCGCCCCGCGATGGCCCGCAGCGGACGCATCCAGTTGATCGGCCCGAGGAAGTCGCTGATGATCACCGCCATGCCGCGGCGGCGCTCCGGCCTGCGCAGCGCGTCGATGGCCGCGGCCAGGTCGCCGCGGACTCCCGATCGGCGCCTGGGGGATGGTGGCGATGGCGCGCAGCAGCTCCTGCTCGTGCATCCGGCCCGACAGCGCAGGCACCCGTCGGGTGGTGTCGCCGTTGGCGATGATCGCGCCGATCCGGTTGCCGCCGCCGCTGTTGAGGAACGTGATCGACGCCGCGGCGGCCACCGCCAGGTCGCGCTTCTCGCAGCCGGCCGTGCCGAAGTCGAGGCTGGCCGACATGTCGACCACCAGCCAGGTCTCCAGCTCGCGGTCGGCGATCATCTGCCGCACGTGCGGATGGGTGGTGCGGGCGGTCACCGACCAGTCCATCCGGCGCACGTCGTCGCCGGGCTGGTAGATCCGCGACTCCCCCGGCTCGGATCCCGGGCCCGGGAGCAGCCCGAGGTGGTCGCCGTGCAGCACGCCGTCGAGCTTGCGGCGGACCGTCAGCTCCAGCTTGCGCAGCGCCGCCGTCAGCGCGGGGTCGCGGATCTCCCCGCGCTTGCATCGACGGGAGGTCGACCGTCGCGCTCTGGCGCACGTCGCGTCACCGACCGCCGGCCGCGGCCGCAGCGGCGGGCACGACGGGCGGCACCGAATGACCTTGCTGCGGAATCGCATTCACCTGCGGCAGCGCGACCGTCTGGAGGATCCGGTTGACCACGGTCTCCGCGGAGATCTCGTCGGCCAGCGCGTCGTAGGTCAGCACCAGGCGGTGCCGCAGCACGTCCGGGATCACCTCGACGACGTCCTGCGGGATCACGTAGTCGCGGCCGCGCACCAGCGCCAGCGCCCGCGACGCGGCGATGATGCCGAGCGAGGCACGCGGCGACGCGCCGTAGGCGATCCAGGCCTTGGCGTCGGGCATGCCGAACTTCTCCGGCTCACGGGTGGCGGTCACGATGCGCACGACGTAGTCGACCAGCGCGTGGTGGACGAAGTTGTTCGCCGCGACGTCCTGCAGGCGCAGCAGGTCGCCGGGGCTCAGGATCGCCTTGGCCTCCGGCGGCTTGACGCCCATCCGGTAGATGATCTCGCGCTCTTCCTCCGGCGACGGGTAGTCGACGTTGAGCTTGAACAGGAAGCGGTCGCGCTGCGCCTCGGGCAGCGGGTAGACGCCCTCCTGCTCGATCGGGTTCTGGGTTGCCATCACCAGGAACGGGTTGGGCAGCGGGAAGGTCTTGCCGCCGATGGAGACCTTGCGCTCGGCCATCACCTCGAGCAGTGCGGACTGCACCTTGGCCGGGGCGCGGTTGATCTCGTCGGCGAGCAGGAAGTTGCACCACCACCGGGCCGAGTTCGATGTCGAACTCCTCCTTGCCCAGCGCGGTAGATCCGGGTGCCGACGATGTCGGTGGGCACCAGGTCGGGGGTGAACTGGATGCGGGCGAAGGTCCCGCCGACCACCTTGGCGAACGTCTCCACGGCCAGCGTCTTGGCCACGCCGGGCACGCCTTCGAGCAGCACGTGGCCCTTGGCCAGCAGGCCGACCAGCATCCGCTCGACCAGCTGGTCCTGGCCGACGATGATCCGCTTGACCTCGAAGATCGCCCGTTCCAGGGTGTGCACCTCGTGCCTGCAGGCCGCCGTTGGACAGCGCGGCGGGGCGGCGTGGGAGCCGCCGGCGGATAGCCCTGCGCCGGACCGGCTGGCCGGGAAATCCTCCGGCGCCCTGCGGCGGCCCACTCGGTGAGGTCATCAACGTTCCTCCCACATGCGCAGTACGACGCTGGTCTGCGGCGCGGCCGGCTGGCGACGCCCATGTCAACTATTCCAGGCGGTTCAGAATCCGTCGACGTTGCCCGGGTGCCGAGCGCGTCAACATGCTCAGGCCAGCAGCTCAGGATTCGATGATCCGGGCCAGATACGGCTGCAGGCCCGCGGTGCGCACCGGGCTGACGGTCACCTGGCCGGCATTGCCGCCGGACTCCAGCATCTTGCCGCCGCCGAGATAGATCGCGACGTGCTGGCTGCCGCCGGGGCCCCAGAACAGCAGGTCTCCGCGCTTGGCCTGGTTGCGGCACCTTGCGGCCGGTGTTGTACTGATCGCCGGAGTACTTCGGGATCAGTACGCCGACGCCGGCGAAGGCGAACTGGGTGAACCCCGAGCAGTCGTAGCCGACGGTGTCGGCACCTGAGTCGATGCCGCGGCTGGGGCCGTTGGGTTTGCCGCCGCCCCACGAGTACGGCACGCCGATCTGCGAGCCGCCGCGGCGGATCACGTACTCGATGGCCGCAGGCCCGCGCACCCGATCCGGCGCAAGCACCGGCCGGGGCGCCCCGAAACCGATGGTCTGCAGGAACTTGCGGCCGAGATCCATGGTGACCTGCGTGGCCTGAGCGGTCGCCTGCCAGCGAGGCGTTGGCGATGGCCAGCGGGTCACCCGGCGCGCCGGCGCTGATCATCTTGGGCAGCGTCGGATCCCACTGGCCGTCGTCGCGGTCGCGGCCGACGCCGGCGCCGCCAGCGCCGCCAGCAGGGCCAGCGCGGCGACCAGCAGCGCGAACAGCTGTCGACCAACGGAATAGCCTGTGGCGCAAAACAATCACCACTCAGTATTCGATGTAGCGGACGACGTACGGCGTCATGCCGCTGGTGCGCACCGGCGAGACCTTGACCACCGACCCGGTGTAGGGCGCCTCGAGCATCTGGCCGTTGCCGAGGTAGATGGCCACGTGCTGGCTGCCGCCGGGTCCGTAGAAGATCATGTCGCCGCGGCGCATCTGCGACGACGGGATCTTGCGGCCCGCGTTGTACTGCGAGCCCGAGTAGTGGTCGCAGCTTGATGCCGACACCGGCGAACGCGTAGAGCATCAGCCCCGAGCAGTCGAATCCCACTGTGCCCGCGCCGGAGTCGATGCCGTGGCTGGGGCCGGCGGCGTTGCCGCCGCCCCAGGAGTACGGCACACCCATCTGCGACATGCCGCGCCTGATGACGTACTCGGAGGCCTGCCTGCCGTACACGCGCGGGATCGCGCCGTTGGTGAAGCCGCTGTCGGGGTGGGCAGGATGCCGAGCTTCTGCAGGAAGTTGCGGCCCATCTCCTGAGTGCCTGCGCCGAGGTCTGCGCGATCCCGAGCATGGCGTTGATGATCGCGATCGGGTCGCCGCTGACGAAGGCGCTGGGAATGGCCGGCAGCGTCGGATCCCACGGCGTCGCCCAGTTCCCGGTGGCGGGGTCGACGACCGGTCGGTGCGCGATCCCAGTCCGCCGACGCGTTTCCAGCGGGTGCCGCGGCCGGTTGGGCGGCGGCCGGCTGGGCGGCGGGCGGCCGGCTGCCGGCGCCGACCAGTTGCGCGCCGCGTCGAGCTTGGCCTGGGCCGCGGACCGCTCGGCGGTCAGCCGGTCCAGCTCGGCCTGCTGGGCCTTGAACGTCTGCTGCGCGTCGGTCAGCGCCGATACCGCGGTCTGCTGGCTGGCCTCGGCGTCCGCGACGGCCTGGTCGGCGTTCTGCTTGGCCAGCCGCGCGGCGGACTCCTTGTTCACCTGCTCGGTGCGGGCCCGCTGCAGGTTGGCGACCACCTGCTGCGCGGACTAGCGACAGCGTCTGCCCGGCGGCGGCGGTGTTGACGATGTCGGCGGGGTCGGTCGCGGTCAGATAGCGAGTCGGACGGTCCGTTGACATAGGTCGCGGCGGCGAACGCGTCGAATCGCTTCTGCGCGTCCGCGATCGCGGTGTTGGCCTCCTTGACGCGCTGCTGCGCTGGCGTCGACTTCGTGCTGCGCCGCGGCGGCGTTGTCCCGTGCGGTCTGCACGTCGACGATCGCCTTGTTGACGCTCTCCTGCTTGGCCTGGATGGCGGCACCGAGGTCCTGGAGTTTCTGGTTGGCGTTGGCGACGGCGGCGACCAGGCTCGCGAGGCCGTCGGGACTGTTCGGCTGAGCGACGGCCAATCCCGGTGTCGCAAGCAGCATGCCGACCGTCAACGGAATCGCGCAGACCCGCCCGCACAGCCGCGAAGCAGAGGCGCCAGGTGATGCGTCTCATCCGACTCAAGTCTCCTAAGGCTCGGCGCGAACGTGCCGGCACATTCGTCGGGCGCCTTTGCGCAGAAGTCACATAATAGCACAACTGCAACATCAGCTACCGATTGCACCGTACGTCACAACTGACGCTAAAGAAACTTTAGTCACGAATTACAAGAATGTAATTGAATGTAGCGTTACCGAATAGTGATGTTCGAATTTGCCTGCAGCCGTTGACCGCTCATTCGGCGGCAGTTGGACGGCTCCTCGACCGCAGACGTCCGTTTGCCACGAACCTGCAGGAAACGGGTGGCGACGGCCGCTGCGAGTACCCCCAACACGACAACGATTGTGAATGCCGTCCAGGGAAAATGGGGTGTCGTCAACTCGCCGAGGAAATTCTTCGACGACTGCACCGGATCACCGGTCTTGGCGACATCCTGGCCCGCTTCGAGCGTCACGCGATCGAACGTCGGACTGAACGTTCCGACGAACGACGGGCTGATCGCCAGCACCGTCGAGCCCGGGTTGAGCCTGGCCGACCTCGGTGGCGATATCGCGCAGCGGCGTGTCGATGGGCGGGTTGTGCTCGATCACGACGATCTTGAGGTCGATGCCGTCTTTGCGCGCCTCTTCCACCACCTGACGCAGGGCCGGCACGTCGGCCGCATCGGCCGGCGGCACGCTGACACCGGTGCCGGCCACGTCGGCCTTCACCTGATTGATGTCCACATCCACCGGAATGTAGGTCGGCAGAAACGGGATCACGTGCGGTCCGGTCACAGGTGGCACGGTAACCCAATAGCGGGTATGAGGGTGTCAGCACGCGCCTGTCGAGACAGGGTGGAGACCGGACTGAAACCACCCCCGGGTTGTTTTGCAGGACAAGCGTACTGTTAGAATCGTTAGCGCCGCGACACAGCCCGTCGCGGCGAGATCTAACCGGGAGTTGATGTGAGCAGCAAGAATTCGGTCAATTCATTTGGGGCCCGAGACACCCTCAAAGTCGGAGACAACAGCTACGAGATCTATCGCCTGGACGCGGTGCCGGGCACCGAGAAACTTCCCTACAGCCTGAAGGTGCTCGCCGAGAATCTGCTGCGGACCGAGGACGGCGCCAATATCACCAAGGATCACATCGAAGCGATCGCGAACTGGGACCCCTCGGCCGACCCGAGCATCGAGATCCAGTTCACGCCGGCGCGGGTGATCATGCAGGACTTCACCGGGGTGCCGTGCATCGTCGACCTCGCCACCATGCGCGAGGCCGTCGGCGACCTGGGCGGCGACCGCGAGAAGGTGAACCCGCTCGCCCCCGCCGACCTGGTGATCGACCATTCGGTGATCGCCGACCTGTTCGGCCGCGCGGACGCCTTCGAGCGCAACGTGGAGATCGAGTACGAGCGCAACGGCGAGCGCTACCAGTTCCTGCGATGGGGGCAGGGTGCCTTCAACGACTTCAAGGTGGTGCCGCCCGGCACGGGCATCGTGCACCAGGTCAACATCGAGTATCTGGCGAGCGTGGTGATGGAGCGCGACGGCGTCGCATATCCGGACACCTGCCTCGGCACCGACTCCCACACCACGATGGAGAACGGACTCGGCGTACTGGGCTGGGGCGTGGGCGGTATCGAGGCCGAGGCCGCCATGCTCGGTCAGCCGGTGTCGATGCTGATCCCCCGCGTCGTCGGTTTCAAGCTCTCCGGCGAGCGCAGGCCCGGCGTCACCGCGACCGACGTCGTGCTGACCGTCACCGAGATGCTCCGCAAGCACGGTGTGGTCGGCAAGTTCGTCGAGTTCTATGGCGAGGGTGTCGCCGAGGTGCCGCTGGCCAACCGCGCCACGCTCGGCAACATGAGCCCCGAATTCGGCTCCACCGCAGCGATTTTCCCGATCGACGACGTCACCATCGACTATCTGCGGATGACCGGCCGCAGCGACGAGCGGCTCGCGTTGATCGAGGCGTACGCCAAGGAACAGGGCCTGTGGCACGACGCCTGCGCGCGAGCCGAAGTTCTCCGAGTACATCGAGCTGGACCTCTCCGATGTGGTCCCGTCCATCGCCGGGCCGAAGCGCCCGCAGGACCGCATCGAGCTGACCGACGCGAAGAACGCGTTCCGCAAGGACATTCACAACTACGTAGAAAAATCAGCGGAGAACCCCATTCCCCACACCAAGCTCGACGAGGCGGTCGAGGAGTCGTTCCCCGCCAGCGACCCGGCGGTGCTGTCGTTCGACGACAGCGACGCTCCGGTGCCCTCGGCGGCGGTCCATTCCAACGGCCGACCGAGCAATCCGGTCGATGTGAAGTCCGAGGGGCGCGGCGAGTTCATCCTCGACCACGGTGCGGTGGTGATCGCGGCGATCACGTCGTGCACCAACACGTCCAACCCGGAGGTGATGATCGGCGCGGCACTGCTGGCCAAGAATGCCGTCGAGAAGGGCCTCGTTTCCCAGCCGTGGGTGAAGACCACGATGGCGCCCGGCTCGCAGGTCGTCACCGATTACTACAACAAGGCCGGGCTGTGGCCGTATCTGGAGAAGCTGGGCTTCTTCCTGGTCGGGTACGGGTGCACCACGTGCATCGGCAACTCCGGTCCGCTCCCCGATGAGATCAGCAAGGCCATCAACGACTGCGATCTGTCGGTCGCCGCAGTGCTGTCGGGCAACCGCAACTTCGAGGGCCGGATCAACCCCGACGTGAAGATGAACTATCTCGCGTCGCCGCCGCTGGTCATCGCCTACGCGCTGGCGGGCACCATGGACTTCGATTTCGAGTCCGATCCGCTGGGCAAAGACGAGTCGGGCAACGACGTCTTCATGAAAGACATCTGGCCGTCGCAGAAGGACATCGACGACACCATCGCCTCGGCGATCAACACCGAGATGTTCGTGAAGAACTACTCGGATGTGTTCAAGGGCGACGACCGGTGGCGCAACCTGCCGACGCCGAGCGGCAACACCTTCGATTGGGACGCGAACTCGACGTACGTGCGCAAGCCGCCGTACTTCGACGGGATGCCCGCCGAGCCGGAAGCTGTCACCGACATCACCGGCGCCAGAGTGCTGGCGCTGCTGGGCGATTCGGTCACCACCGACCACATCTCCCCCGCAGGCAGCATCAAGCCGGGCACGCCCGCCGCGGAGTACCTCGACGAGCACGGCGTGGACCGCAAGGACTACAACTCCTACGGCTCACGGCGCGGAAACCACGAGGTGATGATCCGGGGCACCTTCGCCAACATCCGGTTGCGCAACCAGTTGCTCGACGACGTGTCCGGCGGTTACACCCGCGACTTCACCAACGACGGCGAGCAGGCGTTCATCTACGACGCGGCACAAAACTATGCGGCACAGGACATTCCGCTGGTCGTGCTGGGCGGCAAGGAGTACGGCTCCGGCTCGTCACGGGACTGGGCCGCGAAGGGTACCAGCCTGCTGGGTGTTCGCGCGGTCATCACGGAATCGTTCGAGCGCATCCACCGCTCCAACCTGATCGGGATGGGCGTGATCCCGCTGCAGTTCCCCGAAGGGGAATCTGCGTCGAGTCTCAAGCTCGACGGCACCGAGACCTACGACATCACCGGCATCGAGGCGCTGAACCAGGGCAAGACGCCGAAGACGGTGAAGGTCAAGGCGACCAAGCAGGACGGCAAGACCACCGAGTTCGACGCGGTGGTGCGCATCGACACGCCCGGCGAGGCCGACTACTACCGCAACGGCGGCATCCTGCAGTACGTTCTGCGCAACATGCTGAAGACCCAGTAGTCGGAAGAGAACCACTCCGTTGCCCCGGGTCACCGACGACCATCTGGCGGCCCGCCGCCGCCAGATCCTGGACGGCGCCCGGCGATGTTTCGCCGAGCATGGCTATGAGAAGGCGACCGTGCGGCGGCTCGAGCAGACCATCGGGCTGTCGCGCGGCGCCATCTTCCACCACTTCCGCGACAAGGACACGCTGTTCTTCGAACTCGCGCACGAGGATGCCGAACGGATGGCCGAAGTCGCCTCGCGGGAAGGTCTGATTCAGGTGATGCGCGATATGCTCGCCGCGCCCGATCAGTTCGACTGGCTGGCGACGCGGCTGGAGATCGCGCGCAAGCTGCGCAACGACCCGGAGTTCCACCGCGGTTGGTCGGAGCGGTCAGCGGAGTTGTCGGCGGCCACCACGAACCGGCTGCGCCGCCAGAAGCAGGCCGGCCGACTGCGCGACGATGTTCCCAGCGCAGTTCTGCAGACGTACCTCGACCTGGTGCTGGACGGCTTGGTGGCGCGGCTGGCCTCGGGTGATGAACCCGAAAAGCTCAGTGCCGTGCTGGACCTCGTCGAGGCCTCGCTGCGGCAGCAGTGACGGTCAGCTGGCGCGCCGACTGCGATGGTTCGGGCCGCCACGGCTGCGCATGGTGGTTCCCGATTCACGCAGCATGCTGTGAACCGAACCGTATGAGCGGCCGGTCGACGCGACCAACGTGCGAATGCTCGCACCCCTCTCGTACGCGCTCCGCAACTCGGTGAGCACTTCATCCCGCGACTTGCTCAACTTCTTCATCGGCACCTCCCCGCCATTTGATGCCCCGACGCATACCCAGCGTAGGAAGCGTTCAATCGCCGCCGGGCGGATTTGATGAAACGGTTCGCAAAACGGCTCAGGCCAATTCGATGAGATCCCGGTAGTCGTCGGACCAGAAATCCTCGGTTCCGTCGGGCAGCAGCACCACGCGCTGCGGGTCGAGCGCCTCGGCGGCACCGGGGTCGTGGGTCACCAGCACGACGGCGCCGACATAACTGCGCAGCGCGTCGAGCACCTGCTGCCGCGATGCGGGATCGAGGTTGTTCGTCGGCTCGTCGAGCAGCAGAACGTTGGCCGTCGACGCCACCAGGCCGGCCAGTGCCAGCCGGGTCTTCTCGCCGCCCGACAGCGTGCCGGCGGGCTGATCCAGCTGGGGACCGCTGAACATGAACGCGCCCAACAGTCCCCGCAGATCCTGCTCGCCGGTGTCGGGGGCGGCGTGGCGGATGTTCTGCCAGACCGTCGCGGTCTCGTCTAGCGTGTCGTGCTCCTGCGCGAAGTAACCGATCTTCAGCCCGTGTCCCGGCTCCATCTCGCCGGCATCGGGCGTCTCCGTCCCGGCAAGCAGCCGCAGCAGCGTGGTCTTCCCCGCGCCGTTGAGGCCGAGCACCACCACGCGGGAACCACGGTCGATGGCCAGGTCGACACCCGTGAACACCTCGAGCGACCCGTAGTTCTTGGTCAGCCCCTTGACCACCAGCGGCGTGCGGCCGCAGGGCGCGGGTGTCGGAAACTTGATCCGCGCCACCTTGTCGGCCACCCGTTCCTCGTCCAGCGCGGCAATCATCCGGTCGGCGCGCCGCAGCATGTTCTGGGCGGCAACGGCTTTGGTTGCCTTGGCGCCCATCTTGGCCGCCTGCGTGCGCAGCGCCGTGGCCTTGCGCTCGGCATTGGCCCGCTCGCGGCGCCGGCGCTGCTCGTCGGTGGCCCGCGCATCGAGGTACTTCTGCCAGCCCATGTTGTAGACGTCGGCCTCACCGCGCACGGCATCGAGGAACCACACCCGGTTCACCACGTCGGCCAGCAGATCGACGTTGTGGCTGATCACCACGAGCCCGCCGGTGTGGCCGCGCAGGAACTCGCGCAGCCAACCCAGCGAGTCGGCGTCGAGGTGGTTGGTGGGTTCATCGAGCAGCAGCGTGGTGGCGGAGCCCGCCCCGGTCTCGGACGCGGCGAACAGGATGCGAGCCAGCTCGATACGCCGGCGCTGGCCACCGGACAGCGTGCGCAGCGGCTGGGTCAGAACCCGTTCGGGCAGGCCAAGACTCGCGCAGATGCGGCCGGCCTCGCTCTCGGCGGCGTAACCCCCCAGGGCGGCGAACCGCTCCTCGAGCTGGCCGTAGCGGCGCACCGCGCGGTCGCGGATGGCGTCGTCGGCCACCTCGGCCATCAGCAGCTGTTGCTTCTCCAGATCGGCGAGCAACGTGTCAAGGCCGCGGGCGGACAGGACGCGGTCACGGCCCAGCACGTCCAGATCGCCCTCCCTCGGATCCTGTGGGAGATAACCGATCTCCCCGGTCCGCGTGATCGTGCCGGCATACGGCTCGCCCTCGCCGGCCAGGATGCGCATGGTGGTGGTCTTGCCCGCGCCGTTGCGCCCGACCAGCCCGATGCGGTCGCCTGGCTGCACTCGCAGCGCGGCACCGTCGGTGGACAGCAGTGTGCGCGCGCCGGCGCGGACCTCCAGGTCCGTTGCGGTGATCACGCGGCACTCCTCATTTCTGTCGTCACTTGTCGTCGGTGAAGACCGGGGCGCGCTTTTCGACACGCGCCGCGACCGCTTCCTCGAAGTTGGCGGTGAGCAAACGGACGAAAAGTTGTCCAAGGCCTTCGGCCTGCATATGCGCCTCCAGGCTACCGGCGTCCAGTCCACTCCACAGTGTGCGCTTGGTCAACTCGATTCCGGGTCTGGAGAACGAAGCGACCCGATCGGCCATCCGATAGCAAACGGAGAGCAGGTCGTCCTCGGAGACCGCCTGCGAGACCAGCCCGATGCGGGCCGCCTCGTCGGCATCGACATCGCGGCCGGTCAGCATCAGTTCGAAGGCACGCGACGTCCCGATCGCCCGGGGCAGCAGGTAGGACAGGCCCAGTTCGCTGGCGGTCAGGCCGTTGTTGATGCCGGCCGCACGGAAGAAGGCGCCGGCCGCCGCGACCCGGATGTCGCATGCCAGAGCCAGGCACAGGCCCCCGCCGATGGCGGCGCCGTTGACCGCCGCGATCACCGGTTGGTGCATCTTGCGCAGCGCCAGGATGACGTCGTCGAGGACCTCCATCGAGCGCAGGGCGAATGTCGGCCGCGTCAACCCCTCGATATGCGGCACCGAGCCCGCCGACTTGTGGTCGGCTCCGGACGAGAACCCGCGACCGGCGCCGGTCAGCACGACGACACGTACGGAATTGTCGTGGGTCAACTCGTCCAGCACCGCTTTCAGCGGAACCATGACGTCGAAAGCCATGGAATTCATCCGCTCGGGACGGTTCAGCGTCACCAACGCCACACCCGGACGGGGGTGGTCGACGAGGACGAAGTTGTTTCGGCGTTTTGCGCGGTCACGCACAGCACGCTATCGCGCGCCCGGCGTTACTCCGCTTGGCCGTTGCTCTCTGCGGCGATCGCGGCGTCGATGTCGAACTCCTTGACCCGCTGCACCAGGTCCTCCAGGGCCGCCGGAGGCAACGCACCGGCCTGGTTGAACACCAGCTTGCCCTTCTTGAATGCCATCAGCGTCGGGATGGAGCGGATGTCGGCGGCGGCGGCGAGGTCCTGTTCGGCCTCGGTGTCGACCTTCGCGTACACGACGTCGGGATGTTGCTCGGATGAGGCCGCAAACGTCGGAGCAAATGCCTTACACGGGCCGCACCACGACGCCCAGAAATCCACCAGAACGATCTCGTTGTCGGTGATGGTGTCGTTGAACTGTACGGCGGTGATGTCTTTAGTTGCCACGTTTCTCCTAACGTTGGGCTCTACCAGTCTGTTCCCAGGATGTGGGTCACTGCAAACGCGCCAGTGCGGTTTCGGCGTGGTAGCCGGCGAACCCGTCGAGGGTGTCATCGCGCAGTCGGTCCACCCATCCCGGATCGGCGATGAGCGCCCGCCCGACGGCGATGATGTCGAACTCCCCCGCCGCGAACTTGTCCAGCAGGCCGGTCGAGGGGTGCCGGCGCCACGAGGTCTTCTGGCCTGCCGGATCGGTGCTCGGTCTGCAGACCCACCGAACCCACCGCGATGACGGGTAGTCCGGTGACCTTCTTCGTCCAGCCGGACAGGCTCAGGTCCGGGTGCGCGTCGGGAAAAGCGGGCACATGATGGCGACGGGTGGACGCGTGCAGGATGTCGACGCCTGCGTCGGCCAACGGCGTCAACACCGTTTCGAGTTCGGCGGGATTCGTCGCGATCGCCGCGTCGTAGTGACCGGCCTTCCACTGGGAGAACCGGAAGATGATCGGGAAGTCGGGGCCGACGGCTTCACGGACCGCGGCCACCACCTCGGTAGGAAAGCGGGTGCGCTTCGCGAGCGACCCGCCGTACGCGTCGGTGCGGAGATTGGTTTTGTCCCACAGGAATTCGTCAAGAAGATAGCCGTGGGCGCCGTGCAGTTCGACCGCGTCGAACCCGACGGACCTGGCATTTCGGGCGGCGTCGGCGTAGGCCTGCGCGACGGCACCGAGCCCGGCGTAGTCCAGCGCGCGACCGACGCGGTTGCCGGACACGTCGCGGCCCGACGGGCTGACCGGCGCCACGTCCGGCGAGTCATCCGGTTGGACTGCCCGCTGCGCGCCCTGATGCCACAGCTGCGCGGCGATGGTGGCGCCCTGTGCGTGCACGGCTTCGGTGACGTGGCGCCAACCCGCGAGCGCGTCGGCTCCGTCGAGGCGCGGAATGCTGGACGGGTATCCGGACGACGGATGCGCTATGCGCACACCCTCGGTGATGATCAGGCCGACACCACCCGCGGCACGGCGCGCGTAGTAGGCGGCCACGTCCGGTCCGGGAGTTCCGCGGGGCGACGCCTGCCGGGTCATCGGAGCCATCGCAAACCGGTTCGCCGATGTCAGCGACTTGACCGTCAGCGGGCGGAACAGGTCGGTTGCGAGTTCACTCACGACAAGCTGCAACACCTGCCTCCGGCAACCGATTCCCGGCGATCACGACCGCTTGGCCAGTTCCCTGCGACCACGCTCGAAGAAATCGGCGATCCGCAAGGTCAGCGCATCGGCATCGTGTGCGGGGTTCAGTGGGTACAGCGCGCCGAACGGGGCATTCCAGAACGGTTCGCTCGGCTTCTGCAGGTGCTTCCACGGCCCGACATACGCATACGGCGTCGGGTGGTAGTCATCGCCGGCCGAGACACCGTAGTTGACGTCGAGCTCGGTCGCGGCGACGTCGAAGTGCTCCGGCCAGAGCACGGGATGCGAATCGGGCAGCGCGTTTTTGATCGCATGTCCGCCTGCGTAATGACTGCGGTGGACCCACTCCGCGGCGGCGGCATCGATGTCGAGCGCGGCGTCGACCGGCAACGGGTCGACGGTTCGGTAGACGCCGTCGGGCGGGCCCGCGTCGACTCCGGCGGCCTCGGCTATCTCGCGCACCGGGCCCGCCAGCGGCACGCTGCCGTTGGGGAAGACCAGGTCGGTGCCGTGCACGGCCAGCGGGATGGCCACGCCGGTGAAACCGTCGGCACGCACGGCGAGCCGGACCGTGCCCGATGCCCGGTACTGCGGCCCGGCGATCAGGCTCTCCGCGACGCCGCGCAGCTGGCGGCGGGTATTTATATAGACATCTTCGTGCCCGTCACCCATTGCGGCTCCTCTCCGGCCCCCACCGATGGAGTCAACCGGCCCGATTCGAGCGTTACACAGTTCACAGTGGTTTTTCGAACCAATGGTCGGCATACGGCTCTTTGCCGAACGGTGCCACTTCGCGATACCCGGATGTCCGGTACATCCGCATGGCCTCGGTGAGCACGCCCGTCGTCTCCAGACGCATCAACCGCATACCCGTCGAGCGCGCGTGATTCTCCAGCTCGATCAGCAGGCGCCGGCCCAACCCGATCCTGCGGACTTCCTGCGCCACCCACATCCGCTTCACCAGCGCCACATCGCCTGGCTGGAACACGAGCGCACCGCAGCCGACCGGCCTGTCCAGCAGTGTCGCGACGAGCAGCACCCCGTTGGGCCGCGTCATCTCCGCGTCCTCGACCGGGCTGAGCGCCGGGTCGTAGCCCTCACGAAACCGCACGGCCAGCTCGGAGTAGTAGGTGCGCAGGCAGTATCGGGCGTCGGGGGTGGTCGGATCGCACTCGTTCACCTCGACGGTGGAGGCGATCAGGAGACGTTCCACCTCGGCCATCGCGGTGACGAGCCGGTCGCGCTGCCGCTCGTTGAGCGGCCGGAGGATCGCGGCCGCGACCTCGTCGGAGCGCCGATCCAGCACCGCGAGTTCGCGCCGCCCCGCCTCGGTGAGGCGTGCGGTGCGCACCCGGCCGTCGGCGGCGATCTGTTCGACGGTGATCAGCCCGCTGGTCTCCAGAGCGCGCAGCAACCGGCTCGCGTAGCCGGAGTCGAGATCGAGGCGGGTGCGTAATGATCGGATGTCGATCCCGTCGGTGCCGATCTCCCACAGCACGCGGTTCTGCCCCAGCGGGCGGTCGCTCGCCAGGTAGTTGTCGTTGAGGGCGCCGATCCGCGTGGTAACGGTGCGGTTGAAGCGCCGGACCTGCGCCACTCTCTCCGCGGTCATCTGCCTGACTACGGTCAGAGATCAGCCAGGGTATGGTGGCACGCGGATGGCAGCTGCGCCTTGGGAATACGTCGGTTTCGCCTAGTGCTCACACACTGACTGAACGCCGATGTGGAACGAATCCGTTCAGCGGGTGATCGCCTTTGCCAAGCCGGCTGCGAGCGCGGCGACGCTGCGCCGCCAGAGATGGGTCAGGGCGTCGATGTCGGCGGGCGCGAACAGGGCATCGCTCCATCGCACGTTGGTGATCAGCTGCGAGCCGTCGGGGGTGGCGGCGACAAGCGAACTGATGTGCACGGCAAAACGCAACGGCAGATCGGGTTCCGGATCGATCGGAAGAGCGTCGAGGTAGCGCTCGGCGGTGACCAGCGACCACGGTCGATCGGCGGCCCCACCGAGGTCCAGGCGACCCAGGTAGCTGAACTGGATCTGCGGCTCGGCGGCTAACTCCGGCACCCGACCGACATGGCGAAGGAGCCCGTAATCCAAGCCATCGTTGGGGATTTCGCGAAGGCCGGTGATCACCGACCGGAACAGGGTGAGGGCCGCCCCCGGATCGCGCTCGGCCCGCTCGACGTCGACCGCGGCCGCGCCGGCACCGAGCCGCAGCGGGAAGGAGGTGATGAACGACCCGACGGTGTTGGTGGTGTCCGCACCGAACTCGGCGTCAGCGCGCCCGTGGCCCTCCAGCGATACGAGCGCACCACTCGCCGGATCCTGCCGACGAGCGCGGCGCCGGCTCGCGACCGTCATCGCCATTGCGGCCAGCAGGAACTCGCGCACACCTTCGTCTCCGGTGAGCGAGGACAGCACCGCCCCGGTGAGCCGTGCCGGTGTGGTCACCCGCGTGACGCGCAAGGTGGACCAGGTGTCGCGGGTCGGGTCGGGGGCCCGCACACCCAGCGCGGGGTCGGGTGCGCGGACCTGGCCGGCCCAGTATTCCCGCTGCGCCTTGACCTCCGGCGAATCCGCTCGTCGCCACATCGTGTCCGACCAGCGGCGGTACGAGGTGAACTCCGGCAACATCTTCGGCGCCGCAGCGGAATTCATCGCGTGCGATGCCTCGGCGACGTCGCCGAGCATGATGTGCCATGACACCACATCCACCGTCAGGTGATGCGCGGCGAGCAGTAGCACGTCGCCACTCTCGGCGCCCGACAACCACACCGCCCGCACCATCGCGCCCGCGTGAGGGTCGATCCGATCGCCGATCTCTCGCGCCGATTGCGCGATCGCCGAGCACAGTTCGTCATCCCCGGCGCCCGCGAGCACGACACGGTCGAGGAGACCGGCGGCGCTGACCACGCCCGGCTCGCGGGTCACCAGGCGCGGCCCCCCGGGAGTGTCGGTCAGGATCGATCGCAGAGCGTCGTGTCCATCGAGGAGTAACTGCAGCATCGTGGCAATGGATGCGCGGTCGACGTCGGACGGCAGCCGGAGCAGGACATTGTGGGTGAAACGGCGGTAGTTCCCCCGCTCGCACAGCCAGGACACCATCGGCAGCGGTTTCACCTCGCCGTAGTCGGCGCTCTCGACATCGGTGTCGGGGTCGGCTGACGCGTCGATGGTCGCCGCGAGCGCGCGAATGGTGGGATTCGTCAACATCATTCGTGGGCTCAACGTCAGGCCGCGCCGACGGGCCTTGCTGACCATCGAGATGGCGATGATGCTGTCCAGACCGAGCGAGAAGAAGTCGTCGTCGATGTGCGGTACCACGCCGCCGAAGTGCTCGCCGAACACTTCACACAGCGCCCGTTCGGTTTCGGTGGACGGCAACGCCGCCCCGTCCGCGGTGACTTCGGACAGTGTGTTCTCGGCCAGCAGGTCCAAGGCGCGCCCGTCCAGCTTGCCGTTGGCATTGACCGGAAGCCCGGGCAGCGCGACGATGCGGGCGGGAACCATGTAGGACGGCAGGCGTTCGGCCAGCGCGGCGCGCAGCCGGAGTGGATCACCCTCGGCGTTCGGTTGCCACACAACGAAACCCACCAGGACGGTGCCGCCGTGCCGGCGCACCAGGGAGACCGCCGCATCACCGACGTCGGGCTGGCCACGGAGCCCGGCCTCGATCTCGCCGATCTCGGCTCGCCGGACCTAGCTTCGCTACGGGCGGTGATACGCAGGCGCAATTTTGCTGATCTGATCCTTCTGCGCTCACCTGAGGAATAGCGTGAATCTGCCAATTACCCGTGTACGTCTTGAGAAGACGGAGGGGCAAACCAATGGATAAGCACCGGGATATCTTCAAACACTCAAAGAACAAGCCTGCGAGTCGCCCACTGCGGGGTGCGGCGGCGGCGGGGATAGCGGTGGGGCTGGCGGCGGCGTCAGTGTGGGTTAAGCGGCGGCAGTTGGCGCTTGCGGCGGCTAAAGCGGCGGCTAAAGCGGTACCGGGACAGGCAGCTGCGGCAGCGGGCGAACAGGCGTCTGCGGTAGCTAATGCGATACCGGAGCAGGCTCTGCGGTAGCTAATGCGATACCGGAGCAGGCATCCGGGGTAGCTAATGCGATACCGGAGCAGGCATCCGGGGTAGCTAATGCGATACCGGAGCAGGCATCCAGGGTAGCTAATGCGATACCGGACCACCTGCGGCGCAATAGGCCCAAAAACCCACGCCCCACCAAAGGTCTTTGACAGGTGGTGTTTTCGGCATAGGCATTTCAGGTTCGAGGCGCACGTCGGCCCCACCGGGTAGGCGATGGTGTGGTCCAGGTCGCAGTCGAACGCGGGTTCATCACAGCCCGGGAACCGACATCTCATATCGCGGCAGCGCACGAAATCGGCCAACCCCCGCGACGGGGTATACCGCGGCTCGGGCGGCCTGTCGCCGGGATGCACCAGCCGCCGGATGGTGGCGGCGGCGGCCACCTTGGCCGCCAGCAGCGGCGCGGGCAGCAGCCCGCCGCCCACGATCACCGCCGGATTCGTCGTCGCGGTCCCGGTCGGGGCCGGCGGGGCCAGCGCCTCGGCGATCGTCTTTTCGCGCAGCGGTGTCGCGGCCCCCGCCGGCTCGGCGGCCCCATCCAACTGGACCGGGGTGTCATCGGCCAGGCCGTCGGCCCTACCCCCCCGCCCCCCCCTCCCCCCCCCCCCCCGCGGCGCTGCTCGCAGGTGCGCGGATCCCCCGCGCACACCGCGGCGGCCATCGCGGCCAGGCGCTGATCCAGCACCGCGGCGTCCTGGGCCAACAACACCCCCTCCACCCCGGCCGTCCCGGCCCCACCGGCGCCCGCCACGTCGAAGTGGCGGCCCCGGGCCCGGCTCTCCAACCGGCGCAGCGCCTGCGGGTCATGACGGTCCACCAGTTCATCGAGGGCCAACTCGGTCTTGGCCACCGACAGCGGCCCCCACCCCACGGCCTGGACGGCCAGCTCGACATCAACCTTGCCGCGCGCATCCGCATCAATGATCAACGCGGTGCGGTAGACGATGGTGTTGACCAGCCGAGAAGAAATCAGCCCGGCGGCGAACACCTCGGCCACCCGCGGCAACCGCTCCCGCAGCGCCTCGGCCAGCGTCAACTGATGCGAGGCCACCCCCAACGACACATTGAACGCCGCGCCGATCTCGGCACACACGGCATCCCAATTGTCCAGACACCACTGCTCACGCTCGGCGCTACCGTCGGCGGCCAGCCGCCGCTGCAACACGTCGGCCATCGCAGCCAGCTTGCGCGCGCACGCCGCGTTCTCCACCCGCGCCCACCCGCCCACCGCACCGGCACCCGACGCACTGGCCGCGGCCACCAACTCATCGAACATACGAACGAATCAAGGCGCACCCCACGACGAAACCACCGACCCGACGACCCAGCCTGTGGACAAAAACACCACTGTGGATAACTCGCCCGAATTAGTCGCCGGCCATCTGCGTCCGGGTGGCGGCGTCCGCCGCGCGGCTGGCATTGGCCAGCAGTTGAGCCTGCCTTTTAGGCCACCAGAAGAGCTCGACCAGGAGCAGCACCAGATAGATGCCCGAGGCCAGGGCATTGCCCCACGAGCCAAACACGGAGTCCCACACGGCGGTCGCCGCGGCCACCACGAGGACGGACACCAGCAGCCATCGCAGCGATCGGGCTTGCTCGGCCGCGGCGCGCAGCCCCCGGCTGTAGTCGACGACCGGCTGCGCCAGCCGCGTATCAGCGATGGTTTCGCCGCTTCGAGCCGCCCGAACCACCGTCACACGCTCGACGCCGTTCAGTTCCTTCGAGCCCGGCCAGTACCGGGCCATCCGCCGAGAAATCCAGATTCCGTAGAAGCTACCGACGATGACGAGGACCATCAGGCCGGCCAGGACGAACCCCGAATCCAGCCATGCCAGGGCGCCAAGAAATGTGCCCGCGGCGAGGCCGACCGTCAGCGCCCGACGAAGGGAACCGCCCGTCCATACAAAGGCCGGTACCGTGACCATCCGTCAATTGTGGTGTCAAGTGTCGCCGGGAGTCCGGCAAAACGCCGTTGTTCGGGCCAATATCGGCTCTGCAGCAACAGTCGTGAAGGGCACGACGGTCGGGAATTGGGCACTTACAGAATCGATCTCGGTGCTCCTGACGATGGTGGCGAGTGCGAGAGCCGCCTCCAGCATGCCGAAGTGGTCGCCGATGCAGGACCGTGGACCCGCACCGAAGGGCAGATATTGCCAGCGGTCCGGCCCATTTGAGTTCTCCGCGTCGAAGCGGTCGGGGTCGAACTCCAGCGGACGCTCCCACAGCGTGGGGTCGCGCTGAATCGCGCAGATGCCGACGATCAACATCGTCGCGGCCTCCACCCGGTGGCCCTCGACCTCGATGTCGTCGACGGCCACCCTGCCCAGCGCGGCACCCGGCGGGCACAGTCGCAACGCCTCGTGCAGCACCTGGGTGGTGTAGCGCAGGCGGGGCACGTCCTCGGGTGTCAGTTCGCGATCACCGAGCTCGATGACTTCGCTGCGGACCCTGTCCTGGATGTCGGCGTGGTGGCCGAGTGCCCACAGGGCATAGGTCAGCAGTGTCGCCGTGGTGTCGTGGCCGGCCAGCATGAACACGATGAGCTCGTCACAGATGTCCTGGTCGGACAGTGACCGTCCGGTCTCCGGGTCGGCCGCCGCGATCAGTGCCTGGACCAGCGGTGCATCCCGAGTCGGATCCGCCCGGCATGCCTGCAGGATTTCGGCGGCCAAGCGGTGCAGTGTCTCACTGGCCGCCTTGGCACGGCGGCGCGACGCGGTGGGCAGCCAGCGGGGAGCGCGAACGGGCTGCAGTGCTCGATCGGTCACATACTTGACAGCGACCTGTAGCGGCTCCGCGACGGCTTCGGTGTGTTCGTCGAGATCGAGATCGAGCCCGAGCACCGAGCGGCCCAGGGCGCGCAGTGTCAGCCTTCGGCACTCGGCATCCAGGTCGACCGTTGCGCCGCCGCGCCAGCCGGCGGCGACCATTTCGGCGGCCTGTGCCATGTGTCCCCCGAACGACGCGTACGTGCTGTTTCGTGAAGACCGGCTGAAGCGCCCGCCGACGCGGTAGCCACGACTCGTGGTTGAGGTCGAACAGGTTGCGGCCCAGCAGGTGTCGCATCTCCTCGTGGATCCGGGTCTTGTCGACATGTGCCCCGGTGCGGCCGAGCACATCGCGGGCCCCTCGCGGTGAGGTCACGATGACGACCGTCGGCATCAGCCACTTCGGCGCCAGCACGAGGCGCGTCACCGGTCCGCCGGCGTCGCGCAGCGTCTCCACGCCGGTGTGATAAGTCCGGATCGCCTTGATCTGTTGCAGGTACGGCAGCGGGTTCTTCGGCGCCATGGGCAGATCAATTGCAGCGGCGGGCTCGATTGTTTCGACCATATGCGCAGCATCCCGCGGGTGCGGGCGCGCGCTCAGAGTAGTCGGCTACCCATATTTTGCCGCCGGCCGGCCAGCGATTAAACCGTGAACCCGAGCGCGCGCAGTTGTTCGCGGCCGTCTTCGGTGATCTTGTCCGGACCCCACGGCGGGTTCCACACCCAATTGATCTTGATCTCGTTGACCAGCCCGGCACCCACCAGGGCGGTGCGCGACTGGTCCTCGATCACGTCGGTCAGCGGACAGGCCGCCGATGTCAGCGTCATGTCGATGAGCGCGACCTTGCCGGCGTCGCCCTCTTCGACGTTCAGGCCGTACACCAGACCGAGGTCGACGACGTTGATCCCGAGCTCGGGGTCGACGACATCGCGCATCGCCTCCTCGACGTCAGCGAGAAACTCTTCGTTGGGCACTGCAGTGTCGCTCATCTCGCGTCTCCTTCAGATCTATCTCAGGTCTAACTCAGGACTGGCCTGCACCACGGCGTCTTTGAAGGCCATCCAGCCCAGCAGGGCGCACTTGACGCGCGCCGGATACTTGGCCACCCCGGCGAATGCGATGCCGTCGCCGATTACATCCTCGTCGCCCTCGACGTTGCCGCGGGAGGCGATCATCTCGCTGAACGCCGCGACGGTCTTCAACGCGTCGCCGACGGGCCTGCCGATCACCAGATCGGTGAGCACGGATGTCGCGGCCTGGCTGATCGAACAGCCCTGACCGTCGTAGGAGACGTCGACCACCTGCTCGCCGTCATCCGACAGCGCGACCCGCAGCGTGACCTCGTCGCCGCAGGTCGGGTTGACGTGCCGCACCTCCGCGCCGAACGGTTCACGCAGTCCGCGATGATGCGGATGCTTGTAATGGTCCAGGATCACCTCCTGGTACATCTGCTCCATTCGCACCGTGAAGCCTCAGTCCCTGCCGAAGAACTCGATGGCGCGCCTGACCCCGGCCACCAGTCGGTCGACCTCTTCGGGGGTGTTGTACAGGGCGAAGGATGCCCGCGCCGTCGCGGCGATGCCGAACCGGCGGTGCAGCGGCCACGCGCAGTGGTGGCCGACGCGCACCGCGACCCCGTCGTCGTCGAGGATCTGCCCGACGTCGTGCGCGTGGACGCCGTCGACCACGAACGACACCGGCGAGCCCCGGTCCGCCATCGATCGGGGCCCGATGATCCGCACCCCCTCGATGGCCGACAAACCATCGAGCGCCGCGGCGACCAGCTGCGCCTCGTGGGCCTCGACCCCGGCCATCCCCACGTTCTGCAGATATCGGGCTGCGGCCGCCAGTCCGACGACCTGTGACGTCATCGGGGTACCCGCCTCGAACCGCTGGGGTGCGGGCGCGTAGGTGGTCTGCTCCATGGTCACGGTCTCGATCATGGAGCCGCCCGTGATGAACGGGGGCATGGCGTTGAGCAGCTCGCGGCGGCCGTAGAACACGCCGATCCCGTTGGGGCCCAGCATCTTATGTCCGGAGAAGGCCGCATAGTCGACGTCCAGCCGGTGGAAGTCGACCGGCTGGTGCGGCACCGACTGGCAGGCATCCAACACGGTGAGCGCACCGACGGCCCTGGCCCGGGCCGCCAGCTCCGAAACCGGCGCAACCGCGCCGGTCACATTCGAATGATGGCTGAATGCAACCACTTTCACGCGCTCGTCGAGCTGCAGCGAATCCAGGTCGATTCGTCCGTCGTCAGTGACGCCGTACCAGCGCAGGGTGGCCCCCGTCCGACGGGCCAGCTCCTGCCACGGGATCAGGTTGGCGTGGTGCTCCAACTCGGTGGTGACGATCACATCGCCGGGTCCGACCGCACGCTCGAAGCGGTTGTCCCCCAGCGCGTATGACACCAAGTTGATCGCCTCGGTGG
Organism: uncultured Actinomycetota bacterium; assembly: GCA_963699655.1. Lineage (GTDB taxonomy): Bacteria > Actinomycetota > Actinomycetes > Mycobacteriales > Mycobacteriaceae > Mycobacterium. The sequence continues at coordinate 245,447 of CAVOUV010000019.1, read as the reverse complement.
CATTCTTGGTGAACACCAATTCGTCGGCATCGGCGCCGACGAAGGCCGCAATGTCCGCGCGGCCTTGTTCGTAGGCGTCGGTCGACTCCTCCATCAGCTGATGCGCACCGCGGTGCACCGCACCGTTGGAGGTCACCAGGAAGTCGCGCTCGGCGTCGAGCACCTGCACCGGGCGCTGCGAGGTCGCCCCGGAATCCAGGTACGCCAGCTGATTACCGCCGCGCATCACCCGCGTGAGGATCGGGAAGTCGGCGCGGATGCCGGCAATCTCACTGGCATCCAGCCCCGAACGCTGCGCAGAAACCGTCATCTCAGGACCCTGGGGTCGCCGCGTGGGTGAAGCGCTCGTACCCGTTCTCCTCGAGCTCGTCGGCCAGCTCGGGGCCACCGGAAGCGATGATCCGGCCGCCGACGAAGACGTGCACGAACTGCGGCTGGATGTAGCGCAGGATGCGGGTGTAGTGCGTGATCAGCAGCACCCCGCCGTGCTCGGTCTCCGCGTAGCGGTTGACGCCCTCGCTGACGACGCGCAGCGCATCGACGTCCAGGCCGGAATCGGTCTCGTCGAGGATCGCGATCTTCGGCTTGAGCAGCCCCAGCTGAAGGATCTCGTGCCGCTTCTTCTCGCCGCCGGAGAATCCCTCGTTCACGCTGCGCTCGGCGAACGCCGGGTCGATGTCCAGGTCCGACATGGCGGTCTTGACCTCTTTGATCCAGTGCCGCAGCTTGGGCGCCTCACCCCGCACAGCGGTGGCGGCAGTGCGCAGGAAGTTCGACATGGACACGCCGGGCACCTCGATGGGGTACTGCATGGCCAGGAAGAGGCCGGCGCGGGCACGCTCGTCGATGCTCATGTCGAGCACGTTCTCGCCGTCGAGCGTGATCGACCCCGACGTCACGTGGTACTTGGGATGGCCCGCGATGGCGTAGGACAGCGTGGACTTTCCGGAGCCGTTGGGCCCCATCACCGCGTGGGTCTCCCCCGACTTCACGGTCAGGTCGACTCCCTTGAGGATCGGGATGTCCGTCTCGCCGTCGGGATCCTTGACGCTGACGTGCAGATCTTTGATTTCCAGAGTGGTCATGGCTAAGTAGCTCTCGATTCAGTGATGGCCAGTTCGTGTTCGATGGCGTCGGTGAGGCGTTCGCGGACGCCGGGGACGGCGATCTTGGCGATCAGCTCGCCGAAGAAACCGCGCACCACCAGCCGCCTGCGCCTGGTCTTCGGGAATGCCGCGGGCCCGCAGATAGAACAACTGCTCGTCGTCGAACCGCCCGGTGGCACTGGCGTGTCCGGCTCCGAGGATCTCGCCGGTCTCGATCTCGAGGTTGGGCACCGAGTCGGCGCGGGCGCCGTCGGTGAGCACCAGGTTGCGGTTCACCTCGAACGTGTCGGTGCCGGCCGCCTCCGCACGGATCAACACGTCGCCGATCCACACCGTGTGCGCATCGGGCCTCGACGAGTCCGGATCACCTTGCAGCGCACCCTTGTACGTCACGTGCGAACGGCAGTTCGGCTGCGCGTGGTCAACCAGCAGCCGCGATTCGAAGTGCTGGCCGTCGTCGGCGAAGTACAGCCCGAGCAGTTCGGCGTCCCCACCGGGGGCGTCGAACCGCACGGTCGCGGTCGTGCGCACGACGTCACCGCCGAGGGTCACCGCGACATGCCGCAGCACGGCGTCCTTGCCGAGCCGCGCGTGGTGCGCGCTGACGTGCACGGTGTCGTCGGCCCAGTCGGCGATCCACACCACGGTCAGCCGGGCGGCGTCGGCGACGACGAATTCGACGTTGTCCGCGTAGGTGCCGCTGCCGCGAAGGTCGACGACGACGACCGTCTCGGCGAGCTCGTCGACCCGGATCTGCAGATGGCCGTAGGCAACCGCGCCCTCGCCGGGACCCGTGATCGCGATCTCGATCGGGCTCTCGGCTCTGGATGTCACGGCCAACGGTCACCACAGTCGCCGCGTTGAACGACGAGAATGCCTGCGCGGCAACGCGGTCGGCGGGCACACCGCCCTGACCGAGCCGCTCGTCGCCGCGGCGGGCCGTCTCGACCGTCACGCCGGGTTGTTCGGAGACGTTGATGGGCGCGGCGCCGGTGGCAACCGCGGATCCGTCATGCAGACCGTGCAGACGCTTCAGCGGGGTGAAACGCCAGATCTCGTCGCGGCCGCCGGGCACCTCGAAGGCATCGACGTCGAAGGAGCTGAACTGCTCTCCCTTGTTCTGGATGATCCCTTCGGCCCCATCAGTCGGTCAGGTTCTGCGTCACTAGCCGACCGCGCCTTCCATCTGCAGCTCGATCAGCCGGTTCAGCTCGAGCGCGTACTCCATCGGGAGCTCCTTGGCGATCGGCTCGACGAAGCCGCGCACCACCATGGCCATCGCCTCGTCCTCGGTCATGCCGCGGCTCATCAGGTAGAACAGCTGATCCTCGCTGACCTTGGACACCGTGGCCTCGTGACCCATCGTGACGTCGTCCTCGCGGATGTCGACGTAGGGATAGGTGTCGCTGCGGCTGATCGTATCGACAAGCAGCGCATCGCATTTCACGCTGGACCGCGATCCGTGCGCGCCCTTGTTGACCTGAACCAGGCCGCGGTAGGACGCGCGGCCGCCGCCGCGGGCGACCGACTTGGACACGATGTTGCTCGACGTGTTCGGCGCCAGGTGCAGCATTTTCGCGCCGGTGTCCTGGTGCTGGCCCTCGCCGGCGAACGCCACCGAGAGCACCTCGCCCTTGGCGTGCTCGCCGGTCATCCACACGGCGGGGTACTTCATCGTGACCTTGGAGCCGATGTTGCCGTCGACCCACTCCATCGTGGCGCCGGCCTCGGCGCGGGCCCGCTTGGTGACCAGGTTGTAGACGTTGTTCGACCAGTTCTGAATGGTCGTGTATCGGCAACGGCCACCGGGCTTCACGATGATCTCGACGACCGCGGAGTGCAGCGAGTCGCTCTTGTAGATCGGCGCGGTACAGCCCTCGACGTAGTGCACGTAGGCGTCCTCGTCGACGATGATCAGCGTCCGCTCGAACTGGCCCATGTTCTCGGTGTTGATCCGGAAGTAGGCCTGCAGCGGGATGTCGACGTGCACGCCCTTCGGCACGTAGATGAACGAACCGCCCGACCACACCGCGGTGTTCAGCGCGGAGAACTTGTTGTCGCCGGCCGGGATGACCGTGCCGAAGTACTGCCTGAAGAGCTCGGGGTGCTCCTTCAGTGCGGTGTCGGTGTCCAGGAAGATGACGCCCTGGGCCTCCAGATCCTCGCGGATCGAGTGGTAGACCACCTCGGACTCGTACTGCGCGGCGACACCGGACACCAGGCGCTGCTTCTCCGCCTCGGGGATGCCGAGCCTGTCGTAGGTGTTCTTGATGTCGGCGGGCAGGTCGTCCCACGTGGCGGCCTGCTTCTCGCTGGAGCGCACGAAGTACTTGATGTTGTCGAAGTGGATGCCCTCGAGGTTGGAACCCCAGTTCGGCATCGGCTTCTTGTCGAAGGTGCGCAGCGCCTTCAGCCGGCTCTCCAGCATCCACTCCGGCTCGCTCTTCTTGGCCGAGATGTCGCGCACCACCGCCTCGGACAGTCCGCGCTGGGCGCTGGCGCCCGCGACGTCCGAATCCGCCCAGCCATAGCCGTAGCGACCCAGCGACTCGATGGTCTGCTCCTGGGTCAGGGCCTCGGGGGTGGTCGTCATGTCGACGCTCCTTGCTTGGTTGGTGGTGGCTTCGGCGCGGGCTGTGCGCCGAAGGGTGTTGCTCTCTCGGCGAGCGGGACGTGCGTCGTGCACGCGCAGTCGCCGTTGACGATCGTCGCGAGCCTTTGCACGTGGGTACCCAGGATCTCGGCGAACGCCTCCCGCTCGGTTTCGCACAACTCCGGGAACTCCTCGGCGACGTGCGACACCGGGCAGTGGTGCTGGCAGAGCTGGATTCCGTGCAATCGGTCCGGTCACCGGCGTCGTAGTGGTGGCGTAACCGGCTTTGGTCAGCGCCGTGGCCACTCGGTCGACTTTCGATTCAACGTCGGCGGGCCCCTCGGTTACTCCCGACAGGATGGTGTCGATGCGGCGCCGCGCGAAGGTGCGGACGGCGTCGTCACCGCCGATCTCCCGCAGCTGCCGCATCGCGGCAACCGCCAGGTCGTCGTAGGTGTGGTCCAGCTTGGCGCGCCCTGCGGCGGTCAGCCGGTACCGCTTCGCGGGCCGGCCCGCGGCCGCTGTGCTGCCAGGCCGCCGCGGCGCTGGACTGCGCGTCGCCGGCGTCCATGCAGTGCGTCGAGGTGCCGTCGTACGCCCGGCGGCCGAGATCCCCAGCTCGTTCGCCGATCTCACCTGCGGTGATGGGTCCGGACTCCAGCAACAGCTGCACGATCGCGCCACGCGTGTGGCGGTCGCTGTTGTCCGGACGGAATTTCACAACACTATTGTGACGGAATTCCGAAAGCCGTGTCTAGCAAGGGTGACCCTTACGTGAGCAGCCGCCTCATGACCGTCGGCTAGATCGGCCGATGACCAAAGCAGAACCGGCGTCTGGTCCTGGCCCAGCGCCCCTCCGGGCTGGTGGACGACAGCACGACTGCGCCGGAGACCGGAACAGGTGCCCGAACCGGCGGACGGCGAGGCGCTGGTGAAGGTCCGATATCTGTCGATCGACCCGACGATCCGCACGTGGATGGACGACGTGCCCAGCTACCTGCCGCCGATCCAGATCGGCGAGGTCATCCGCAGCGGCGGCGTCGGCGAGGTGGTCGAGAGCCGCGACCGAGGCCTATCAGCCCGGCCAGCTGCTGTTCGGCATGACCGGCTGGCAGGACTACGTGATCGCCGACGCGGGCGAGCAGTCGATGCAGGTACTGCCCGACGGCGTGCCGCCGCCGATCGCGATCGGCATCCTGGGCGTCACCGGCATGACCGCCTACTTCGGCATGCATCGACGTCGGGCAGGTCACCGAGGGCGATGTCGTGGTCGTCTCCGGCGCCGCGGGCGCCACGGGCTCCGCCGCCGGGCAGATCGCCAAGATCAAGGGCGCGAAGAAGGTCGTCGGCATCGCGGGCGGCGCCGAGAAGTGCGCCTACATCGTCGACGAGCTCGGCTTCGACGAGGCGATCGACTACAAGAACGACAACGTCGCGGCGCGGCTGCGCGAGGCCTGCCCGGACGGTATCGACCTGTACTTCGACAACGTCGGCGGCTCGATCCTCAACGACTGCCTGGCGAATCTGGCGTTGCGCGGCCGCGTCGTGCTGTGCGGCGCGATCTCCACCTACAACGACGACGGCCCGCCGACCGGGCCCGAGCAATTACCTGACCTTGCTGGTGCGCCGCGGGCGCATGGAGGGCTTCATCATCCTCGACTACCTCGACCGCTTCCCAGCCGCGCAGATGGAGATGGCGGGCTGGATCGCCGAAGGCAAGATCAAGTCGTCCGAGCACATCGTCGAAGGTCTCGAGAAGGCGCCTGACGCGCTGAACCTGTTGTTCACCGGCGGCAACACCGGCAAGGTGATCGTCGCGCTCTGACGGCTACGCTGCAGCTGATGGCCGCCCGTCCCGCGGTCCCTCAGCTCGTCGATTGCCCGATGGCACGCCGACGAGCGCGCCGTCGGCTCCCCGCTCAACGACGCCGAGGTCATCGCGATGCGACGGACGCGCCTGTTCGGCGCGACGGGCACGGTGTTGATGGCGATCGGCGCGCTGGGCGTCGGCGCCCGCCCGGTGGTGCAGGACCCGACGTTCGGCGTTCGCCTTCTCAATCTGCCGTCGCGGATCCAGACGGTGTCGCTGACCATGACCACCACCGGCGCGGTGATGATGGCGCTCGCGTGGCTGATGCTCGGGCGATTCGCGCTCGGCGAGCGGCGGATGTCGCGCAGCCAGTTGGACCGCACGCTGCTGCTGTGGGTGCTCCCGTTGCTCATCGCGCCGCCGATGTACAGCCGCGACGTCTACTCCTATCTGGCGCAGAGCGAGATCGCCATCAAGGGCCTGGATCCTTACCGCGTCGGGCCCGCGCCGGGCCTCGGCCTCGACCACGTGTTCACGCTGTCGGTACCGAACATGTGGCGCGAAACGCCCGCGCCGTACGGACCGCTGTTCCTGTGGATCGGTCAGGGCATTTCGGCGATCACCGGCGAGAACATCGTCGCCGCGGTGCTGTGTCATCGCTTGGTGGTGCTGCTCGGTGTCGGCCTGATCGTCTGGGCCACACCGCGTTTGGCGCGGCGCTGCGGCGTGGCGGAGGTGAGCGCGCTGTGGCTGGGCGCGGCCAACCCGCTGCTGATCATGCATCTGGTCGCAGGTATCCACAACGAGGCGCTGATGCTGGGCCTGATGCTCGCGGGCACCGAGTTCGCGTTGCGGGGAATCGATGCCGCCCGCCCGCTGATCCCGAAACCACTGGCCTGGCCGCAGGACCCGGAGGCCTGGGCGCGATGGCGGCCGTCGCTGATGCTGCTGATCGGCGTGGTGCTGATCACGATGTCCTCGCAGGTCAAGCTGCCGTCCCTGCTCGCGCTCGGGTTCGTGGCGATGGCGCTGGCGTGCCGTTGGGGCGGCACGTTCAAGGCGTTCCTCCTGGCGGGCGGATCGCTGACGGCGGTGTCGGTGGCGGTGATGGCACTGATCGGCTGGGCCAGCGGCCTGGGCTTCGGCTGGCTCTTCACGCTGGGCACCGCGAACGTCGTGCGCAGCTGGATGTCGCTGCCGACGCTGGCTGGCGCTGGGCACCGGACAGGTCGGGATCCTGCTCGGGCTGGGCGACCACACCACCGCGGTGCTCGGCCTCACCCGTGCCATCGGTGTCGTCATCATCGCGATCCTGGTGACCTGGCTGCTGCTGGCCGTGCTTCGCGGACGGCTGCACCCGGTCGGCGGACTCGGCGTCGCGCTCGGGTTGACCGTGCTGCTGTTTCCGGTGGTCCAGCCCTGGTACGTGCTCTGGGCGGTCATCCCGCTCGCGGCGTGGGCCACTCGACCCGCGTTCCGCACGACGACCATCGTGGTCACGCTCGTCGTGGGCATTTTCGGTCCGACGGCCAACGGCGACCGGTTCACGTTGTTCCAGATCCTGCTGGCAGTCGTGGCGAGCACGGTGATCGTGGCTGCTGCTCATCGGCTCACCTACAACCATCTGCCGTGGCGCAAATGCCTGCGGAGGACACCGCCGAGCAGCCGCGCCGCCCCCCGCGCCGAACGGCCGTCGCTACCGCCGACACCGCCGGTGAAGCCCGACGCCTACGCTGAATCCCCGTGACCCACCCGCATCGGGGACTCCCCCGTTCCTGTGCGCCTGCGCGGAGTCAGCAAGCGGTATGGGTCGACGACCGCGGTGGCGAAGCTCGACCTGGAGGTCGCAGCCCGCCGAGGTGCTGGCGCTGCTCGGCCCCAACGGCGCGGGCAAGACCACGACCGTCGAGATGTGTGAGGGCTTCATCCGGCCCGACGGCGGCACCATCGAGATCCTCGGCCTGGATCCTGCCGGGACAACGCCCGGCTGCGCGAGCGCATCGGGGTGATGCTGCAGGGCGGCGGTGCTTATCCCGCGGCACGAGCAGGCGAGATGCTCGCCCTGGTGGCGGCATACGCCGCCAGGCCGCTCGACCCGGGATGGTTGATGGACACGCTCGGCCTCACCGAATCGGCGCGCACCACATATCGACGCCTCTCCGGAGGCCAGCAACAACGCTTGGCGCTGGCATGTGCGGTGGTGGGCAGGCCCGAGCTGGTGTTCCTCGACGAGCCCACCGCGGGTATGGACGCCCACGCCCGAATCGTGGTGTGGGAGTTGATCGATGCCCTGCGCCGCGACGGCGTCACGGTGGTGCTGACAACCCATCAGCTGACCGAGGCCGAGGAGCTCGCGGACCGGATTCGTCATCATCGACCACGGGGTGGCGGTGGCGACCGGGACACCTGCGGAACTGATGCGCAGCGGAGCGGAGAACCAGCTGCGGTTCAGGGCGCCGCGGATGCTTGATCTCTCACTGCTGGTGTCCGCGCTGCCGGAGAGCTACAAGGCAAGCGAGACGGCGCCGGGCGAATACCTGGTCGAGGGCCACATCGACCCGCAGGTGTTGGCCACCGTCACGGCGTGGTGTGCGCGGCTGGACGTGCTGGCCACCGACATGCGGGTGGAACAGCGCAGCCTCGAAGACGTATTCCTCGAACTGACCGGCCGGGAGCTGCGATCGTGACCACCAATCGCTTTGCACCAGGAACGTTTACGCCGGATCCGCGCCCGGCCGACGTTCGCAGAATGCTGGCCGCGCAGTTCGGCCTCGAGTTGAAACTGTTGCTGCGCAACGGTGAGCAACTGCTGCTGACGATGTTCATCCCGATCACGCTGCTGATCGGGCTGACCCTGCTCCCCCTCGGCTCGTTCGGACCGAACCGGGCGGCGACGTTCGTGCCCGCCATCATGGCGCTGGCGGTGATCTCGACGGCGTTCACGGGGCAGGCCATCGCCGTCGCGTTCGACCGGCGCTACGGTGCGCTGAAGCGACTCGGCGCCACCGCACTTCCGGTGTGGGGCATCATCGCGGGTAAGTCGCTCGCGGTGGTGGCCGTCGTGTTCCTGCAGTCAATCCTGTTGGGCGCCATCGGATTTGCCCTCGGTTGGCGGCCCGCCATCGCCGGGCTGGCCGTCGGCGCGCTGATCATCGCACTGGGCACTGCGGTGTTCGCCGCACTCGGCCTGCTCCTGGGTGGCACACTGCGCGCCGAGATCGTGCTGGCCGTGGCCAACCTGCTCTGGTTCGTCTTCGCCGGCTTCGGTGCGCTGACTCTGGAGGGCGGCATCGTCTCGCGCGGCGTTCAGTGGGTGGCGCGCCTGACGCCGTCCGGAGCGCTGACCGAGGCGCTGTCGCAGGCGATGTCGATGTCAGTGGACTGGTACGGACTGGCCGTGCTCGCGGTGTGGGGTGCGGTCGCAGCGCTGTGTGCGCTGCGCTGGTTCCGCTTCACCTGAGGCTGTCGGCAGGGCGATGACATCGGCGACCGCCTCGAGGAAGCGTTTGCGCTCGTCGGCGCGCGGCGCGACGATCCGCAGCGCGTCGGGGCTCACCCCATGCGCGGCGCTGAGCACGCGCACACCGATGCCGTGGCGCCGGAAGATCCGCGCGACGTTCTCCGAGTGGTCGCAGACTGTGTACTGGAAATGGACGTTCGTATTGCATTGAGGCAGAAGGCCAGGAACGACCTGTAGCACCCCGGCCAGCCATGCGCTGTCGGCGTGCATCCGCGCTCGGGAATCCGCAGCCCAAACGTCTCGGAGTGCGGCACACACGATGTGGACGTCAATCCCGGACAGACCCCAGTTCTCCTGCTGGCCGAACAGCCGTTTGAGCGGCTCGTGGTCGGCACACCAGGCGATGCCCGCCCGCCGTCGCGGCGATCCCGTAGAACTTCGACGTCGACTGGAGCACAACCAGGTTCGGGGCATCGCAGCCAAGCGTCGACCATCCCACCGGATCGGACGTGAAGTCGATGTAGGACTCATCGACGACGAGCGTCGCGCCGGGATGTGCATCGGCGGCCGCGACGAGTTCCTCCGGGTCGAGCAACGTTCCGGTCGGATTGTGCGGGTTGGAGATGATGACCAATCCGCCGGATTCCAGCGCCGCCTCGACCGGCTCGACCGTCGGAACCTGTTCACCCGCCATACTGAATCCGCGCCCGGGAAACGCCTTGAGGTAACCGGTGTAAGCCGGCAGCGGGACATGGACATCGGCGTGGTCGAGCTCGCGGCCCATCGCCAGATGGGATCGCTGGCTCCCCTGCCCGCGATCATCGCGCCACTCTTGACGCCGGTCGCCTGGCGATAAAGCTCCAGCGTTTCTCTGCGAGGAGTTCATCGATGGCCCGACGCCGGGGTGAAGAACTGGATACCGCGATCCGAACAGCGGTGCTCCAACTGCCGGCGGAACACGGTCCGGCGGGCGTGACGATGGAAGCGGTCGCAGTCGCCGCGCACACCAGCAAGCCCGTGCTCTACCGCCGATGGCCGGATCGTGCGAGCCTGCTGCGCGACACGCTGCTGCGGATCGCGACGACGGCGATTCCGCACGAGGACACCGGCAGCTACCGCGGCGACATGCTTGCCATCCTGCGCGGCTGCGCGACGGTGTTCACCGGGCCCGACGCGGCGGTGCTGCGGGCCGCCATCGCGGCGGGTGCCCACGACCCCGAACTGACCGCGGCGTTCCGGAAGGACGTCCTGGGCCGGCGAAAGCAGGAGATGGCGACCCTGCTGTCCCGCGGTATCGCCCGCGGCGACGTGCGGGCCGATGTGCCCGTCGAGATCACACGTGAGCTCGGCCAGAGCGTGCTGTGGCATCGGCTGCTGATCACCGGCGACCCGATCGACGATGTCCTCGGACTGCAGCTCGTCGACGAGGTCCTGGTGCCGTTCGTCTCGCCCAGGCCCGCCGACACAGAAGCCGGGGTTGCCAACGCGCCGATTTGACGACCTGGAATTCCACTTCGCGGGACTCACCCGCTACTACGGGTTGTAGTTGCGGTCCACTACGATCAGGCCGTGCCCGTCGGACGATTCCTCCTGCGGCTGGTCGACCTGCTGCCGATGCCGAGCCTGCGGGTTCAGCGCGCCATCGCCGCGGCGGTCATCCTGACCCAGGGCGGCATCGCGGTCACCGGCGCCATCGTTCGGGTCACTGCATCGGGTCTCGGCTGCCCGACCTGGCCGCAGTGCTTCCCCGGCAGCTTCATCCCGGTCCCGCATGCCGAGGTGGCCGGGATCCATCAGGCCGTCGAGTTCGGCAATCGGATGATCACGTTCCTCGTCGTGCTGACCGCGGCGCTGGCCGTGCTGGCGGTCACGCGGGCCCGGCGCCGTCGTGAGGTGCTGATCTATGCGTGGCTGATGCCGGCGTCGACGGTGGTGCAGGCCGTCCTCGGCGGTATCACTGTGCTGACCGGTCTGCTGTGGTGGACGGTGGCCATCCACCTGCTGGCGTCGATGACGATGGTGTGGCTCTCGGTGCTGCTGTTCGTCAAGGTCGGCGAGCCCGACACCGGCGATTCGGCGCCCGTGGTCGCCAAGCCGTTGCGCCAGTTGACCGTGTTGACCGCCGTGGTGCTGGGAGCGCAACTGGTGACGGGCACGCTGGTGACCGGCGCCGGACCCCACGCCGGGGACAAGAGCGTCACCCAGCCCGTGCCCCGGCTGCAGGTCGAGATCACAACGCTGGTGCACGTGCACTCGTCGCTGCTGGTCGCCTACCTGGCGCTACTGGTGGGCCTCGGCTTCGGGCTGCTGGCCACACACGCCCCTCGCCCGGTCAACGCGCGGCTGGCCGTGCTCGTGGCGCTGGTGTTCGCGCAGGGGCTCGTCGGCACGGTGCAGTTCTTCACGGGCGTGCCCGCCGCGCTGGTGACGGTGCACGTCGCGGGAGCGGCCGCGTGCACCGCCGCCACCGCCGCGCTATGGGCGTCGATGCGAGAGCGGACCGAGGCCGAGCCGGTCGAGGGCTGACTCCACCCCGACCGCGAACTCCCGCTGCTGCCGACTCCGCACCGCCTCGTCGAGCTGCCGCCAGCCCAGCGACGGCTCGACGAGTTCGAGCTCGAGGAGCTTCGGATCGGAAGCCCCGCCGATCACGTCGACGCGCGCGTAGAGCAGCTCGGCCGGGTCGATGTCGAGGTGTGCGCCCGCCGCGGCCAGCGCCTGATAGCCGACGTCCCACAGTTCGAAGTCCGGGTCGGCCGGTTTCAGCGATTCCTCTGCGTAGGTGCCCGAGTTGTCGAACGCGGGCTGGTCTCCCGGCGGTGGCAGGATCGGCCCCTTCGTGAACGCGTGGGACTGCTGCCCACCGAGAAACACCAGCGCCGTCTCGCCGTCCTCGACCCGCGGGTCGTAGGGTTGCACCAGCACGGTGCGCCCTTCCAACTGCAGCTTCGCCGCGTGTCGTCGCGCATCATCCGAGTCGGTGAATCGTTGCGCCCCAGCCGATCCCGCACCGACAGCGGGCTTCACCACCACCTCACCGTCGGGTAGGCGGACGCGCTTTCCCGGCTCGAAGAAACGGCTGGCCAGGGTCGGCACACCCGCCGTCGACAGGTCGGCCAGATATCGCTTGTCGGTGTTCCACGCCACCACCACGGGCGGGTTGAGCAGGTTCCGGACCCGCTTCGTCCACGCCAGGAACTCGTCGAGACGATCGACGTAGTCCCACGTGGCACGCAGGATCACCAGATCCGCATCGAGCGTCTCGCGGTCGTCCCAGGACAACCACCGCGCGTGAAGTCCCCGCTTGCGCAGCGTCGCGACCAGGTCCGCGTCGTCGCCGTCGCCCTCGACCAAAGCGCGGCAACCTGCGAACACGATGCGCGGGTGGAACACGTCGGGCCGGGCAAGCTTCACGTGTGGATGATAGTCAGCATGAAGGCGATTGAGATCACCGAGACCGGCGGACCCGAAGTACTGACCTACGGCGAAAAATCCAGCCCTCCCCCGGCCCCGGCGAGGTGCTGATCAAGGCCGAGGCGATAGGCGTGAACTTCCTCGACACGTACTTCCGGTCGGGGCAGTATCCGCGCGAATTGCCGTTCGTCATCGGCAACGAGGTGTGCGGCACGGTCGAGGCGGTCGGCGATGACGTCGCCGCGCTGACAGTCGGTGACCGGGTCGTCACCGCGCAGGCCGACGGCGCCTACGCCGAATACAGCGTCGCCCCAGCCGATTACTGCGCCTACGTGCCCGACGGTGTCGGCCCCGACGTGGCCGCCGCCGCCCTGCTGAAGGGCATGACCGCGCACTACCTGATCAAGTCGACGTATCCGGTGCAGCAGGGCGACTCCGTACTGGTGCACGCCGGCGCCGGCGGTGTCGGGCTGATCCTGACCCAATGGGCCACCAGCCTGGCCGCCCGGGTCATCACCACCGTGTCGACGCCGGAGAAGGCCGAACTGTCGCGCCAGGCGGGCGCGGTGGAGGTGCTGGACTATCCCGAGGACGCCAAGGAGTTCGGCGCCAAGATCAAGGAGCTCACCGACGGCGGCGTCGCCGCGGTGTACGACGGCGTCGGCGCCGACACCTTCGAGGCCAGCCTGCAGAGCCTGGCCATCCGCGGCACGCTGGCGCTGTTCGGCGCGGCGAGCGGCCCCGTCCCGGCTTTCGCGCCGCAGCGCCTCAACTCCGCAGGCTCGCTGTTCCTCACCCGGCCCACCCTCGCGCACTACACCCGCACCCCTGACGAGTTCGGTTGGCGCGCAGGTGAACTACTCGACGCGATCGCGACGGGAACGATCACCGTCACGGTCAGCGAGCGCTACCGACTGGAAAACGCCGAACAGGCCCACCGCGACCTGCAGGGTCGCAAGACCGTCGGTTCGGTGGTGCTGGTGCCCTAAACCGGCTCGGCCGCCGGGAACGTCGACGAGCCGTCGAGGATTTCGGCCCGCGGCCGGTACAGGATCTCGACCGACCAGAACCCGTCGACCGGAACGTCGCCGGCCGTTAACCGGTGCACGATTGTGTGTCGTTATCCCGCGGGTTCACGGTCAGATAGAGGGCGTCCTTCTCCGGATTTCCGCCCCACGCCGTTGCCGCCCCGATCAGTCGTCGCACCGGATCGGTGTCCGCCTTCGTACCGACTCCGGCGGGATGGCCAACGCGGACGGATGAGCATCGCGCGCCGTTGCCGCCGTCCGACGCGCCACCTGGATCGCCAGGGTGCGACGATCGCCGGGTCCGACCGCCTCGCGAGTACGGGGTGCCGGCGAGTAAACGACCTGGGGATGTAGGGCCTCGGTGTTGAACAAGCCGCGCGGATTACAGCGTGTCGCGGTTCTGCCGGATCACCAGCTGGTGGTCGATCGGGCTCAGTTCGCGGATGTTGTGGAACCGGCCGAAGCCGCCGTCCTCGACGATGTTGCCGAAATACAGGTCACTTCGGCGCGGATGACGTTATCCGGCGAGACCAGGACGGGCACTCTCAGACGGTGAACAGCGTCGGCAGGCCCAGGGCCGAATCGACCGCCAACGCACAGAACACCACAGCGAGGTAGTTGTTGGACTGCAGGAACAGTCGCAACGGCTTCACCGCTTCACCGCGGCGCACTCCGGCGTACAGCTGGTGGGCCATCACCAGGAACCATGCCCCCGCCAGCACCGCGACCGAGGCGTACAGCCAGCCTGTCGCCAAAGCCAGTGCCAACGTCGCCAGCACCGTCAGCCAGGTGTAGATCAGGATCTGCCTGGTCACCTCGCGCTCGGTGGCCACCGCGGGCAGCATCGGCACCCCGGCCGCGCGGTAGTCATCCTTGTAGCGCATGGCCAGCGCCCAGGTGTGCGGCGGCGTCCAGAAGAAGATGATCGCGAACATCACCAGCGCGGGCCAGCCGATCGTGCCCGTCACCGCCGACCATCCGATCATCACCGGCATGCAGCCGGCCGCCCCGCCCCACACCACGTTCTGCGATGTGCGGCGCTTCAGCAGCAGGGTGTAAACCAGCACGTAGAACGCGATCGTCGCCCCGGCCAGATGCGCCGACAGCATGTTGGTGGTCCACCACAGCCAGAAGAACGAACCGACCGACAGCGTCAGCCCGAACACCAGCGCATGACTGCGCGGCACGGTGGCCAGGGCCAGCGGCCTGCGCTCGGTGCGCTTCATCACCTTGTCGATGTCGGCGTCGGCCACGCAGTTCAACGTGTTGGCGCCCGCCGCCGCCAGCAGCCCGCCGACCAGCGTGTTGAGGATCAGCAGGGGGTCGACCGCGCCGCGGTGAGCCAGCAGCATCGCCGGGATCGTGGTGACGAGCAGGAGCTCGATCACGCGCGGCTTCGTCAGAGCGAGATAGCTGAGCAGCGTGGTCCGGATCCGCCGCCGGAGTCGCTGACCCGGCGTCAGTCCGGGTACAACGCCGTCGCGAATGCTCACGCAGATAACTCCTCAAGAATGGCGGCACCGCCAGCTTCTACTACAGACGATGGTAGACCGCTGGGGTGCCCCTCCGTCAGTGCAGGGTCGATTCCTGTGGAACCCCGGTGTATGCGAAGTGAACGAGCCAACGCCGCCTGCCGCAGTCGATGATCCCGCACTAGGGTGGGTATGCGGATTATCGAGCCGGGCCGATGTTAAGGAGTACGCCGCGTGACCACAGTGGAAGAGATTTCTGAACTGACCCGCCCGCACCACCCGGATGACTGGACTGACATCGATTCCGAGTCGGTCGACACGGTTCGGGTGTTGGCGGCGGATGCGGTGCAGAAGGTCGGCAATGGGCATCCGGGTACGGCGATGAGCCTGGCTCCGCTGGCCTACACGCTGTTTCAACGGCAGATGCGCCATGATCCCAGCGATACCCACTGGCTGGGTCGCGACCGGTTCGTCCTGTCCTGTGGGCACAGCAGCCTGACGCTCTACATTCAGCTGTACCTCGGCGGGTTCGGCCTCGAGTTGTCCGACATCGAGTCGCTGCGCACCTGGAATTCCAAGACGCCCGGCCATCCGGAGTTCCGGCACACCAGGGGTGTGGAGATCACCACCGGCCCGCTGGGGCAGGGCCTGGCCTCGGCGGTGGGCATGGCGATGGCGTCGCGTTTCGAGCGCGGGCTGTTCGACCCGGATGCCGCCCCTGGCACCAGCCCGTTCGACCACTTCATCTACGTGATCGCCTCCGATGGCGACATGGAGGAGGGCGTCACCAGCGAGGCGTCGTCGCTGGCAGGCACCCAGCAGCTGGGCAACCTGATCGTCTTCTACGACCACAACCAGATCTCGATCGAACACGACACCAACATCGCGCTGTCCGAGGATGTCCCGGCCCGCTACCGGGCTTACGGCTGGCATGTGCAGGAGGTCGAGGGCGGCGAGAACGTCGTCGGCATCGAGCGGGCGATCGCCGAGGCCAAGCGTGTGACGGACAGACCGTCGTTCATCTCGCTGCGCACGATCATCGGCTATCCGGCGCCGACGAAGATGAACACCGGCGGTGCGCATGGTTCGGCGCTGGGCGATGAGGAGGTGGCCGCCACCAAGAAGGTGCTCGGCTTCGACCCGGACAAGACGTTCGAGGTGCGCGACGAAGTCATCGAGCACACGCGCAAGCTCGTCGGCCGCGGCAAGGAGGCCCACGAGAAGTGGCAGCCGGAGTTCGACGCGTGGGCGCAGCGCGAACCCGAACGCAAAAAGCTGCTCGACCGGCTGTTGGCCCAGGAGCTGCCCGACGGCTGGGACGCGGACCTGACGCACTGGGAGCCGGGTTCCAAGCCGCTGGCCACCCGCGCGGCCTTCGGCAAGGTGCTCAACGACGTCGCGCCGCATCTGCCCGAATTATGGGGCGGGTCAGCCGATCTCGCGGGAAGCAACAACACCACCATCAACGGGGTCAAGTCGTTCGGGCCGCCGTCGATCTCGACCGAGGACTACTCCGCGGACTGGTACGGGCGGGTGCTGCACTTCGGCATCCGTGAGCACGCGATGGGCTCGATCCTGTCCGGCATCGTGCTGCACGGGCCGACCCGTGCCTTTGGCGGAACCTTCCTGCAGTTCTCCGACTACATGCGGCCGGCCGTGCGATTGGCGTCGCTGATGGACATCGACACCATCTACGTCTGGACGCACGACTCGATCGGGCTGGGCGAGGACGGCCCCACGCACCAGCCGATCGAGCACCTGGCGGCGCTGCGGGCGATTCCGAACCTGTCGGTGGTGCGACCGGGTGATGCCAACGAGACCGCCTACGCATGGCGGACCATCCTCGCGCGCGGCGCCAGCAGCGGGCCGGTCGGCTTCATCCTGACCCGCCAGGGCATCCCGGTATTGGAGGGCACCGACGCCGAAGGAGTGTCCAAGGGCGGTTACGTGCTCGGTGGCGGCAACCCCGCCGACGACGCCGACGTGCTCATCATCGCCACCGGATCCGAGCTGCAGTTGGCCGTCGAGGCCAGAAAGTTGTTGGCGGAGAAGGACATCACGGCGTACGTGGTGTCGATGCCCTGCGTGGAATGGTTCGAGTCGCAGCCCAAGGAGTACCGCGACAGCGTCCTTCCCCCAGACGTCTCGGCGCGGGTGGCTGTCGAGGCGGCCGTCGCGCAGAGCTGGTACAAGCTGGTCGGCGACACCGGCGAGATCATCTCGATCGAGCACTACGGCGAGTCGGCCGACGACAAGACGTTGTTCCGCGAGTTCGGGTTCACCCCAGAAGCCGTGGTGGCCGCCGCGGAACGATCGATAGACAACTAGAGATCTAGAGACAAGGACCGAAGCAATGGCTCAGAACCCCAATCTGGCAGCACTGTCCGCCGCGGGCGTATCCGTATGGCTGGACGACCTGTCCCGCGACCGGCTGCAGACCGGCAACCTGCAGGAGCTCATCGACACCCGCAGCGTCGTCGGTGTCACCACCAATCCGTCGATCTTCCAGGCGGCGCTGTCCAAGGGCACCGCCTATGACGATCAGGTCAAGGAACTGGCCGAGCGGGGCGCCGACGTGGACGCCACCATCCGCACCGTCACCACCGACGACGTCCGCAACGCGTGCGACGTGCTGGCCAAGACCTACGAGTCCTCCCGTGGTGTCGACGGCCGGGTCTCCATCGAGGTCGACCCGCGGCTGGCCCACGACACCGACAAGACGATCCTGCAGGCCATCGAGCTGTGGAAGATCGTCGACCGGCCCAACCTGCTGATCAAGATTCCCGCCACCATGGCCGGCCTGCCCGCGATCACGGCCGTCATCGCCGAAGGCATCTCGGTGAACGTGACGCTGATCTTTTCGGTCGAACGCCACCGCCTGGTGATCGACGCCTACCTCGCGGGCCTGGAGAAGGCCAAGGAAGCCGGCCACGACCTGGCCAAGATCCATTCCGTCGCATCGTTCTTCGTGTCCCGGGTGGACACCGAGATCGACAAGAGGCTGGAGAAGATCGGCAGCGATGAGGCCCTCGGGCTGCGCGGCAAGGCCGGCATCGCGAACTCGCGTCTGGCCTATGCCGCCTACCAGGAGGTGTTCGAGTCCGGTGAGCGATTCGGCGCGCTGAAGGCGAACGGGGCGCGGGTACAACGGGTCCTCTGGGCGTCGACCGGGGTCAAGAACCCGGACTATCCCGACACGCTGTACGTGACCGAGTTGGTCGCGCCGGACACCGTGAACACCATGCCGGAGAAGACGATCGACGCCGTCGCCGACCACGGCGACATCGCCGGCGACACCGTCAGCGGCACCGGGGGCGAGGCCCAGGCAATGTTTGACCAGCTGTCCGCGGTCGGCATCGACCTTCCGGACGTCTTCAAGGTGCTCGAGGACGAGGGCGTGGAGAAGTTCGAAAAGGCATGGCTCGAGTTGATCGAGGCCACCCAGGATCAGCTCGACGCCGCGAAGAAATGAGCGACTGGCATAACCCGCTGCGGGACAAGCGCGATAAGCGCATGCCCCGGATCCCGGGCCCATGCGGCTTGGTGATCTTCGGCGTCACCGGTGATCTGGCCCGCAAGAAGCTGATGCCCGCGATCTATGACCTCGCCAACCGCGGCCTGCTGCCTGCGGCCTTCAGTTTGATCGGGTTCGCCCGACGGGACTGGGCCGACGAGGATTTCAGCAAGGTCGTGTTGGACGCCGTCAAGGATCACGCGCGCACACCGTTTCGCCAGGAGGTCTGGGACCGGCTGGAGGAGGGCATCCGGTTCGTGCAGGGCACGTTCGACGACGAGGCCTCGTTCGGCCGGCTCGCCGAGACGCTGGACAAACTCGACGCCGAACGTGGCACCGGTGGCAACCACGCGTTCTATCTGTCGATCCCGCCCAACGCCTTCCAGGTGGTCTGCGAGCAGCTGGAGCAGTCCGGGCTGGCCCGCCAGCAGGAAGGCCGCTGGAGCCGGGTGGTCGTCGAGAAACCGTTCGGCCACGATCTGGGGAGTGCCCGCGAGCTCAACGCCGTGGTCAACAGCGTCTTCCCGGAGGAGTCGGTGTTCCGCATCGACCACTACCTGGGCAAGGAGACGGTCCAGAACATCCTGGCGCTGCGCTTCGCCAACGAGCTCTACGAGCCGATCTGGAATGCGAACTACGTCGACAGCGTGCAGATCACGATGGCCGAGGACATCGGGCTGGGCGGGCGAGCCGGTTATTACGACGGTGTCGGCGCGGCGCGCGACGTGATCCAGAACCACCTGATGCAGCTGCTGGCCCTGATCGGCATGGAGGAACCGGTCAACTTCGGCCCGCGTCAACTGCAGGCGGAGAAGATCAAGGTGCTGTCCGCCACGCAGCTGATGCGGCCGCTGGACCAGACGACCGCGCGCGGACAGTACGCGGCCGGCTGGCAGGGCAGCGAAAAGGTCGCCGGGCTGCTCGAGGAGGAGGGGTTCGCCAAGGACTCGACCACCGAGACCTACGCCGCGATCGCGCTCGAGATCGACACCCGCCGCTGGGCAGGAGTGCCCTTCTTCCTGCGCACGGGAAAACGGCTGCCGCGCAGGGTCACCGAGGTCGCATTGATCTTCAAGCGCGCCCCGCATCTGCCGTTCGACAAGACGATGACCGAGGAGCTGGGACAGAACGCTCTGGTGATCAGGGTGCAGCCCGACGAGGGCATCACCACCCGGCTCGGCTCCAAGGTGCCCGGCAGCCAGATGGAGGTCCGTGACGTGAACATGGACTTCTCCTACGGCTCGGCGTTCGCCGAGGACTCGCCGGAGGCCTACGAGCGGCTGATCCTCGACGTGCTGCTCGGTGAGCCGTCATTGTTCCCCGTCAACGCGGAGGTCGAATTGTCCTGGGAGATCCTTGATCCCGCCCTGGACCACTGGGCGGCACACGGCAAGCCCGAGCTCTACGAACCGGGCACCTGGGGCCCGGAGTCCGCGGCGGAGATGCTGCGCAACATGGGACGCGAATGGAGACGGTCGTGATCGTCAAGCTGCCGGCCACCACCACCAACGAGGTCAACAAGAAGATCATCGGGGTCCGCGAAGAGGGCGGCGCGATCACACTCAGCCGGGTGCTGACCCTGGTGATCGCCCCGGATAGCGAAGAGTGCCTCGAGGATTCGATCGAGGCGGCCAACTACGCCAGCCGCGAGCACCCGTGCCGGGTGATCGTGGCCTTCGCCGGTGACCGGAAGGCGGATAGGCCGCAGCTGGACGCCGAGATCCGTGTCGGCGCCGATGCCGGCGCCGGCGAGGTGGTCGTGCTGCGTCTGCAGGGCGAGCTGGCCGACCATCCGAGCAGCGTCGTGCTGCCATTCCTGCTGCCGGATACACCGGTGGTGGCCTGGTGGCCGGCCGCCGCGCCCGCTGTTCCCGCACAGGATCCGTTGGGCAAGTTGGCGAATCGCCGGATCACCGACGCCACCAACAGTGAGGATCCGCTGGCGGCGATCAAGAGCCGGCTGCAGGGCTACACCGACGGTGACACCGACCTGTCGTGGAGCCGCGTCACACATTGGCGCGCGCTGCTGGCCACCGCCATCGATCAGGCGCCCCACGAGCCGATCAAATCCGCCGTGGTGTCGGGCCTGAAGACCGAACCGGCACTGGACATCATGGCCGGATGGCTGGCCGCCCGCATCGACGGCCCCGTGCAGCGGGCGGTCGGCGAGCTCAAGGTCGACCTGGTCCGGAACTCCGAGACGATCACGCTGAGCAGGCCGCAGACGGGCGTCACCGCCACGCTCACCCGCACCAGTAGACCGGAGGCACGAATTCCGTTGGCGCGCAGGGAGGCCAAGGAATGCCTCGCCGAGGACATGCGCCGCCTCGATGCCGACGAGATCTATCACGAGGCGCTACAGGGCCTCGACAAGGTGCAGTACGTATGAGCCCGTCGGTGCACACCTACCCCGACACCGCAGCACTTGTCGCAGCGGTCGGCGATCGCCTAGCCGAGGAGATCGCGTCCGTCATCTCGTTCCGCGGCCGCGCGATGATCGTGCTCACCGGCGGCGGCACCGGCATCGGCCTGTTGAAGCGCCTCGGCGAACGCGGCGATGCGATCGACTGGTCGCGGGTGCATGTGTTCTGGGGCGACGAGCGGTACGTGCCCGAAGACGACGACGAGCGCAACGACAAGCAGGCACGCGAGGCGCTGCTCGACCACATCGGTATACCGGCCGCCAACGTGCATGCGATGCCGTCATCCGACGGCGAGTTCGGCGACGACCTCGACGCCGCGGCGCTCGCGTACGAACAGGTGCTGGCGGCGAACGCCGATCCCGGAGAGCCGACACCGATCTTCGACGTCCATCTGCTGGGCATGGGCCCCGAGGGGCACGTCAACTCGCTGTTTCCCGACACCGCCGCGGTGCGGGAGAAGGACCGCATGGTGGTCGGCGTGACCGAGTCCCCCAAACCGCCGCCGCGCCGAATTACACTGACAATCCCCGCGATTCGGCGCTCTCGGGAGGTGTGGCTGGTGGTCTCGGGGGCCGGGAAGGCCGACGCGGTGGCCGCGGCGGTCGGCGGAGCGGATCCTGTCGACGTGCCTGCCGCGGGAGCGATCGGCCGTGACGCCACCGTGTGGCTGCTGGACGAGGAAGCCGCCTCCAAGCTCTAGTATGCCGAGTCTGATTGCTGTGCCCGCGGTGTTGACCGATGGTGAGCGTGGGCAGGTGCAGTCTTGGGCTGGCAGGCCCACGAGCGCGCAGGCGAGCGCGGATCGTGGTGAGGGCGTTGTATAGCGGGTCGGCGGCGATGCGGGATCTCGTTATCAGCCCCGATTTTCACCATGCGGTAGCTGCCCGCGTGTTGCGAACGGATTTCTGTATGCCCCAACCCGTTTGCACTGCGATAGCGTGCGCTGGTGATCACCGACCCCGGTGACTGACTCAGTTGAGTGTGGTGGTGGTTGGGGTTGGAAGGGTTGATACCACCACCAGTGGGCGCGTTCGCCGGTGGGTCCGGGACACGGCGGCACCGCCGGTGGCGGTTGGGTCGGTGGGCGGGCCAGCGACCCCGG
The DNA here is from genome assembly GCA_963699655.1 of uncultured Actinomycetota bacterium. Lineage (GTDB taxonomy): Bacteria > Actinomycetota > Actinomycetes > Mycobacteriales > Mycobacteriaceae > Mycobacterium. The sequence goes on along the minus strand of CAVOUV010000019.1, from coordinate 223,525 downwards.
ACTCAGCCTTCGGCCGGCGCGGTCGGTGACCGACAGCTCGTGTGGGGGTCCGGTGATGGTGAGGCACACCGCGGTGGTGCAGCCGGTGATGGTAAGGGCAGAGCAGCACCAGGTTGTCCAACTCGGTCGCCCCGCCGTCTTCCCAATGCACGAGGTGATGGGCATGCAGACCCCGGGTGGCCCCACAGCCGGGCACCGCACACGTGCGGTGGCGGTGCTCCAGGGCGCGGCGCAGCCGGCGGCTGATCACCCGGGTCGCCCGCCCCGCCCCGATCGGCTGCCCGGCGCGTTCAAACCACACCTCACAGGTGGCGTCACAGGTCAGATAGCGCCGATCAGCATCGGACAGCAGCGGACCCAGATGCAGGTGAGCCACCGTGTCTTTCACATCCACATGCACGACCACCGTGGTGTGCTGCCCCTGCGGGCGGCGGGCGGCCTCGGTGTCCCAGCCGGCATCGACCAGCCGCATAAACGCCGCCCCGGTGCTCGGTCGTGGCGGCCGCTGCCCGGACTCGTCGGCGCCGTTGTCGTGATCGAGTTTCCACTCCGCCGCCAGCGCATCACGATGAGAGGCCAAGGCCGCGTCGAACTTCGCCGCCTCCAGATGCGGCAGGGTGATCCGGTAATGGGTGTACTGCTCATCGGAGGTCTTGGCGATCGAGACCTGCGGCTCGGCGACTCAGGCTCCGGCTCGGGTTGCGGCTCGGGTTCGGGGCGGGGTTCGAGTTTGACCGCGGTGCGCAGCTGGGACACCGAGGCCACCCGCGCGAACTCGGCGTAATGCGCATCGGAGCCGTCGGCCGCGCCGGCGGCGATCACCCCGACCTGATCCAACGACAGCCGACCCTCCCGCATCCCCTGGGCGCACAGGGGAAACTCGGCCCACCGGTGGGCGACGGTGGCGATCGTGTGCGCGTTCATCGAGGACGCGCCGAGCTTCCAGGCCACCAACTCCGCCATCGACCGCGCACCGGTAGCACCGCACAACCCGTCACGATCCAGCTCGGCGACGATCTCCACAATGCGCCCATCAATGCCATTGCGCTGACCCGCCAACTCCCTCAACTCCCCGAACAACACCTCAACACGCTCATCCCCACCCACCACCGGCACGTCAGGCGAAGCGGTCGAAGACATAACCCCATCATCGCAGAGGGGTCCGACAAGCTCGGGCCGCCGCCCGATCCACACCCGGGTCCGGCCATCAGATACCAACAGGCACAACCCATCCCCGCTTCGTGCTGCACTCCACCCCGACCAGCTCATCACGGCTCAACCCCGTCGAGCGGTGCGCCAACTCAACACCGACATCCGGGCCTGGATCGACACCCGAAACGACAACCCGCGACCAACATCTGGAACAAGACGCGACACACTAGCCTCGCAGCAGCGCTTCGCGCGCAGCCGCTCGTCCGGTGCGCACTGCGCCCTCCATGTAGCCGGCGGCCTCGAGATCGCCCTCGCGGCCGACGTCCGGATAGCCGATCCCGCGGCGGTTTTCGGGCTTCCGGAGATCGGCATCGGAATTCTGCCGTCGTCGGGCGGACTCACCCGGATCGTTCAGGCCGTCGGTTCGGGGCGCGCCCGTGATCTCGTGTTGCGCGGCAGGCGATTCGATGCCCGGCAGGCCGAGCGGTGGGGCGTCGTCACCGAGGTGTCGCCGCCCGCTGAGCACGTGACGCAGGGTCTCGGCGTCGCGCACGAGCTGACCGCGCACTCCCCCATGGCACTGCGCATCACCAAGCAGGTGTCGAATGTCAGCCTCGACGCGCCACGCGAGGCGGTGCTGCTCCTCGAGCAGCTGGCCTACTCCGTGCTCAACGAGGCCTCGACATCGTCCGCCCGGCCGTCGGCATAGCCTGCGGTGTAATCGGTGAGCCGACGTTCCGCATCACGGTCGGTGAACGGCAGAAGGTAGCTGTGGCATTGTCTGCGCTGCACACCTGTCAGACGACCAGTCCGCTCCGGCGGTTCCCTGACTATGGTGCAATGGCCGACATGGCAGACAAGAGCCCTAAGCCGGTTCGCACCGGTCCCGAGCGAATCAGGAAACTCGCCCAGGCAGCACTGAATGCCGATGTCACCGTCGAACAGGTCGACACCATTCTGGAGGGTTTGAGCGAAACCCTGATCGACCTGAACAATTCGACGGGCAACCTGGACGCGACCCTGGAGCGGTTCAACGAGACGATCAGCCGTATCAACGAATTGGCGCCGCGCCTCAATGCGGTGGTCGCCCGCCTCGAGGGCATCGTCGAGCGGGTGGAGCGCATCGTCGGCATCGGCGAATCCGTGATCTCGCCGCTGGCCGCGACCGAGCAGGCCGTCCGCGGCGCGGTCAACAAGGTGCGCCGCAGCACCGGGTTCTGACCGCGCTCATACCTTGGTCGCCACTGCATAGATGACGTTTGCCTCGACAGATGTGACACCGGTTTGACGGATGAAGTCGAGATTTTTCCGGCGAACGTGTTCGCGACTGTCTGGATCGAGTTGGTCGGTCGTTCCGCGATAGCCTGTGCCGAGAACCATGGGCCACCACTCTTCGGGCGAGGCCAGAACCTGGGTTACGTTCTCTGACTCCACTTCCTGAACACTGACTCCAGCTCCGCTCAACATCGAACCCAATGCATCGGGATCGCTGATTCGATCCCATGGATTGAATTCTTTGAAGAGGTCGGGGTTGACTTCACGCACCGCGGCCCAGAATCGAGAACTCATCGGTTCGAGAAAGCGCGGGCCCCAGGTGGTGACGGCGAGTTTCCCGCCAGGACGGACCAGCCGCCACAATGCTCGCGCGGCCGCCTGCATATCCGGGACAAAGAAGATGCCGAAAACGCATACCACAGCGTCGAAGCCGGCTTCTGGCAGGTCGAGATCGAGCAGGTCACCCGTGCGAAACTCAACGTTGGTATAGCCGCACTGCTCTGCCTTGGCCCGGGCGAGCACCAGCAGATCATCGGCCAGGTCCACACCGAGAACGCTTCCGTTGGCACCGACGGCCCTTGCGGCGGGGATCGCCGAGGCGCCACTGCCGCAGCAAACATCCAGGACACGCGCACCCGGTCGTAGATCAAGGCGTTCAATCGTTCGGCTACCGAACCGAGCCCAGAACGCGTTGGCGGGATGGTCGTAGTTGTCCGACGCCGCGTTGTAGGTCAACGCAACTCGGGCTTTGACCCCGGCTGGTGTTTCCATCTGACGATCTCTCTTTGGGGTCTGTTGAATCAGGCTCTGCCGTAACACGTCATCGCCGCCCCCACACGTGGGCAAGCTCCGACAGTTGGTATAACGGCGTCGCATCGCTGTAGCGATATCGAGTGGTGATTATGACCCCGATCACAAGACCAAAAGCCGCGGTATTTACTGGTGCCGGTGAAGAGGCTGACCCCCAGTCCTCCGCACGCCAAGGGCACCGGCCTGCCGTGGGATGTGACCGTCGACGACGCAGTCGCCGCGATCGACCACACGGTGGCCGAGCTCGGATCCCATGGCACGGCGGACGTTTTCGGGATGACCCGGCGGCTCGGGCACCGGATGGGCCTGGCGTCGTGGGCGGGTCCGGGATCGGACGCATTTGTCCATCCCGACGCGATGGCAGCGGTCGCCGCCTCCGGCAAACGAGCGGAGCGCGCCGCCCTTGACGATGTCACCGGAGTTATCGAATCCGCAGTGCGCCAAATGAATTCGGCACAGGTGACCGACGGCGACCTCTTCGGCCGCATCGTCGACGCATGGCCGTCGGCACACGGGGACGTCCGTATCCGCGGAATCTCGCTCGACGTCGCCCTCATCCACATCGCGTCGATGTCCCGCGCCGTGCGCAGTCCCATCGATCTGGACGCCGGCGACGTGTGGTATTCGGTGCCGCCCGATGACGGCCGGCTGGACGACTCATCCCCGGACCGTCCCCGCCCAGATCGGCGGAGTGGCGCGAGCCGCGGATCCCTGCCCGGTCGACTACCGGGCCAGGTGAGCGTGGTCGTCCCGGTCGTCCTTGACGACCACGCCGTCCTTGACGATCACCGCGATGTTCGCGCAGGGGTCGGACAGCACGTTCAGATCCGCCGTCGGGTCTGCGTTGACCAGCAGGAGGTCCGCCCAGGCTCCGGCGGTGATCTCGCCCAGCCTGGCCGACCGGTACGGATCGCGGTCGCCGGCGAGCCGGAACAGACTCGAATTTCCGGATGTCACGATCTTGAGCGCTTCGGTGTTGGTGAAGTACTGGCCGAGTCGGGCCAGCATCTCGCTCTGTCTGTACGTCTTGTCCGGCTCGAAGAGCAGATCGGTCCCCCACGCGACCTTCACGCCGTGCTTCTTCGCCCACTCGTACAGCTGATCCGTGCCGCCACAGATCTCCCGATTCTTTTCGGCGCTTTCCGGGTTGATGAACGCGTGATCATGTTCGGCGAACGGTTGCGTCGACAACCACACGCCCCGCTCGGCCAGCATGGCGACCGTCGCCTCGTCGGCCAGATGGCCGTGTTCGATCGACTTCACCCCCGCGTCAACGGCCCTGCGGATACCGGCGACGCTGTAGACGTGGGTGGCGACGTAGGTGCCGTAATCCTCGGCGGCCTCCACCGCGGCCCGTAGTTCCCGCGGCGTGAACTGCAGCGTGTACAGCGGGTCGTACAGCGATGCGGCACCACCACCGACCATCAGCTTGATCTGGGAGGCGCCCAGCTTGAGCTGCTCCCGGACGGCGGCCAGCACCCGGGCCGGGCCGTCGGCGACCCGCATGAAACCGATCTCCTCGCCCCGCGACTGTGGCCCGCCCAGCGCGGTCGGACGCTGGTAGACGAAGCTGAAGTCCCCGTGACCGGCGGTCTGTGAGATGGCGGCCTGGCTGGGATAGACGCGGGGTCCCAGATCGGGCTGGGCGTCGATCACCTTCCGGATACCGACGGTGTCGCCGGCCATGTCGCGGACGGTGGTGAAGCCGCGCAACAACGTGTCCTTGGCGCGGGCGAGAGCGCTCGCGGCGAGCTGGGTCTGGGAGGCCATCACGAGGTCGATGATCGTGTTGGCGGCTCCGACCAGGTGGACATGCGCATCGCTCATTCCGGGCATCAACACCCTGTCGGCGCCGTCGATGACCGCGGTCTGGGGATTCTCCGCGATGGGCGACGTGTCGACGGCCGCGATCGTCTGGCCTTCGACCAGCACGTGGCCTGCGACGAGCCGGCCGGAGAGCCCGTCGAAGATCCGGACGTTCTTGAACAGCAGTCGGCGGCCATCGCCGGCGATGTTGGCCATGCGGTCCATCATGCACCGCAGTGCGAACCTCACCCGCTGTTGCGCAAAGCCGTCGCCAGGCCGCTCATGGTCAGCAGGATTCCGCGCTGGACCAGTTCGTCCTCGTCGCCGGACCGGTAGCGGCGCAGCAGCTCGATCTGCAGATGGTTCAGAGGTTCCAGGTACGGAAACCGGTTGAACACCGACCGGGCCAGGGCCGGGTTGTCGGCCAGCAGGTCGTCCTGGCCGGTGATGAGCCGGTGCATCCGGATGGTCAGCTCGTATTCGTCGACGATCTTGTCGAGCACGCGGCGGCGCAGCGCCTCGTCGTCGACAAGCTCGGCGTACCGGGCGGCCAGGCCCATATCGGCCTTGGCCAGTACCTGGGCCATGTTCGACAGCACGGTGGCGAAGAACGGCCATCGCCGGTACAGGTCCTGAAGAATCTGCAGCCGACCGTCGCCCTCGGTGATCCACTCATCGAACGCCGTGCCGGTGCCGTACCAGCCCGGCAGCATGACCCGCGACTGACTCCAGGCCAGCACCCACGGGATCGCCCTCAGGTCGGAGATCGACGACGTGGGTTTGCGTGACGCGGGCCTGCTGCCGATGTTGAGTGCGCCGATCTCGCTGACCGGTGTGGACGCCTTGAAGTAGTCGACGAATCCCGGTGTCTCGTGGACCAACTCGGCGTAGGCGCGCTGTGCCCGCCCGGCGAGCTCGTCGAGTACCTCGTAGGCCGGCCCGGCGGCGTCGCCGAGCCCCTCGACGTCGAGCAGGGTGGCCTCGAGCGTCGCGGCCAGCAGCGTTTCGAGGTTGCGATGGGCGATCTGCGGCTCGGCGTACTTGGCGGCGATCACCTCGCCCTGTTCGGTGATGCGTAGCGACCCGCTCACCGCGCCCGGCGGCTGGGCCAGGATGGCGTCGTAGCTCGGTCCACCACCACGGCCGACGGTGCCGCCGCGACCGTGGAAGAGCCGCAACCGGATTCCCGTCTTGCGCGCGGACTCCACCAGATCGAGTTCGGCCCGGTACAGCGCCCAGTTGGCCGCCAGATAGCCGCCGTCCTTGTTGGAGTCGGAGTATCCGAGCATCACCTCCTGGCTGTCGCCGCGGGCGGCGACGACGGCCCGGTATAACGGAAGGTCAAGCACCGCTTCCAGAATCGACGAACCGTTCTGGAGATCGTCGATGGTCTCGAACAGGGGCACGATCCCGACGGGTGCATACGGGTCCGGCCCGGAAGCATCGAGCAGGCCGGCCTCCTTGAGCAGGACCGCCGCCTCCAGCATGTCCGACACCGACTGGCACATCGAGATGATGTAGTTGGGCACCGCCTGCGGCCCGAACACGGCCACGGCGCGCGCGCCGGCGGCGACGATATCGAGCTCTTTGCGGGCAAGCTCGGACAACTCGGCACCGTCGCCGATCAGCGGCCGCCGGGTGCCGAGTTCGGCCGCGAGAATCTGCACCCGGTCCGGTTCCGGCAGCGACCGGTAGTCGGGGTGCACCCCCGCCCACGCCAGCAGTTCGGCGACGACCTCCTCGTGGACGTCGGAGTTCTGCCGCATGTCGAGACCCTGGAGGTGAAACCCGAAGACACGCACGCCTTCTCGCAGTCGGGCCAACCGGTCGTCGGCCAGCACCGCACTGCCGTTGACGCGCAGGGACCGGTCGACGGCGTCGAGATCGGACAGCAGCTCGCCGGGCGTGAGATAGCGGTCCAGCCCGAGGTCGAGTTCGTGTTCGGGTTGTCGGTCCAGTATCTCCGCGGCCGTCGCGGTGAGCCGGCCGTGAACGACGCGCAACGCGCGTCGATAGGGTTCGTCGGCGCGTGCCGGCTCCTCACACATGTCGGCGAGGGCGGCCACTTCGTCGCTCACCTTGACCAGCCGCGCCGACATCGACAGCTCCTGTTCCAGCGCGGTGATCTCGACGAAGTAATGCTCGAGTGCGGTATAGGCGGCGTTGCCGGTCGCCAGCCTGACGACGTCGGCGGTGACGTTCGGGTTGCCGTCGCGGTCGCCACCGATCCACGAGCCGGGCCGCAGGATGGGTGTGTCGAGCAGGTGTGTGCCGGGCCAACGGGCCTGCAGTGCTGTGCGCACCTCCGCATTCACCTGCGGGATGACGTCGAAGAACGCGGCCGGGTAGTACCGCAGTCCCGTTTCGATCTCGTCCTGAATCTTCAACCGTGACAAGCGGATCAGTGCCGTCTGCCAGAGGGTCAGGATGTGGCGGCGCAGCTCGGTCTCGACGTCACGGCCGTCTCCGGTGAGGGCGTGCCCATGAAGGCGAAGGCGCATCAGCTCGGTGATGCGGTGCTGGGTGTCGAACACCGTGCGCCTGCGGGTCTCGGTGGGGTGCGCGGTGATCACCGGTGAGACCAGCGCCCCGGTGAGCATGTCGGCGACCGTCGCCGGATCGAGGTCGGCGGAATCGAGTTTCACGTACGTCGCCGCGAGACTGCTGTCCTGCGGCGGCTCCCCCGCGGCAACGTGAATCGCACGGCGTCGCTCGCGGTGGATGTCCTCGGCCACATTGGCCAGCAACGAGAAGTGGGTGAATGCCCGGATGACCGGGATGGCCTGACGGACGTCGATGCCGCTGAACAAGCCGGCCAGCTCGCCGCGGTCGATCTCCGACCGGCGGACCCGGAACGACTCCACCCGTGCCCGCTCGACGAGGTCGTACACCTCCTCGCCGTTCTGCTCGCGAACGGTGTCGCCGAGGATCGCACCGAGAAGCCGGATGTCCTCGCGCATGGGCTCGGTGGCTTCGCGACCGATCTGGGACCGACGGACGGAACCGATTGGTGCCAGCGCAACGTCGGTATCTTCAGCCATCCCCCGATTATCAGGGCGGACCGAAGCCGCCGCATGGCGAGTGGCCCGGGGCCGGGTCATCCGTTCGGAATGACGATCGGCCCGGTCGTCGCGCTGCTCTTCACAGACGTGCCGCTGGACGGATCGGGGCCGACCGGAACGATCGGCTTGGCCGGCGTCGAGTTGCTTGTCGAATCCGAACCGAGCGAATGGGTGGCCTGCGGCGGCTTCTGCCCGTCGGGCATGACGATGGGTGTCGACTGCGCGTCGCCACCGCTCTTGTCGCTGCTGTCGCTGCCGGTGTCGGCGTCCTGCTGCGGTGGCCAGTCCACCGATGTCGGGGGCCAACTCTCGCCCTTGCTCGACCCGCCGCCCGAGTCGGAGGGGGCACAGCCGGAAGCGGCCCCGAAATCACCCGCGCCCGTGCAGGCGGCCTGGGCGATACCTGCGGGCAACACGGCAACCCACCCCACGAACGACAGGGCCGCAACCAGGATCCGCCACCGAGTGCTCATAGGCTGAGGATGTCGCCGTAGGCGTTGACACTGTCGTCGGACTTGTCGGTGTCGATCATCGCCGTGGCGAAGAACCGGATGGCCACCTGACCCCCGCAGCCGTCCACCTTGACGTGCGCGTCGTGCACGACGATCTCGCCGGTGCGGCCCTTGAGCGTCTTCTTGCCCAGCCCCAGGTTGGTGATGTTGCCCGGCAGCAGGTTGATGGAGATGTCGCCGTCCACGTCCGCGAAGGGGCCGATGTCGTTGAGCAAACTGCCGTTGCCGATTCCGGGGCTGATCCCGGCGTCGCCGCCCACGTCGACGCTCCCGCCCTCGCTGAGGTCGACCTGACAGCCCAGTTGCAGGCCCAGGACAAGCGTGCCCGAGTTCACCGGAATGGCGCCGTTGCCCTCGATGGTCGCCGCTGCCTTCCCGGTGACGAAGCCCTCCCGGGTGAACGCGGTCGCGGCCATGTTCGGCACGGAATTGATGGTCATACGGGTGAGCGCGGCGCTCAAGTGCCAGCCGTCATCGGTGTCCGCAGATTGTGTGACGTCGGCGACAGGCAGCGGGTCGGCCGTCGCCACCGCGCAACTCAGACAGAGGAAAACCAGGGCAATGGCGCCAACACGAAGTCGTCTGAGCACGAACACCCGCCTTAGGGAGACCAGAGCATTGGGTAGTGACCAAGCTGGACACCGCGCCGATAGTAGGGGTCTGTGCTGAATGGTTCCTGGCACTCGACACGTGCCAGGTGGAACTGCTCAGGCCGCGAGGATCGCGACGGCCCGACCGAGCGAGCCGCGACTGAATGTCCAAAGCGGCGCACGGTATTGAAGCTCGAAGGAGGGCGTGCAGACGCCCCGGGGGGGCGCGCATGGGTGGGCTGTGCGGTTAGCTGTATTTGATCTGCAGCGCGACGCCGACGATGGAGACGAACCAGATGCCGGTGACGAACAGCGTCAGCCGGTCCAGGTTCTTCTCGACCACCGTGGAGCCCGACAGGCTGGACTGCACACCACCGCCGAACAAAGTGGACAGGCCGCCGCCCTTGGCGCGATGCAGCAGCACCAGGAGCACGACCAGGACGCTGGTCACAATCAGGATGATCTGCAGGGCCAATTGCATGGCCGCCAGACTACCTGGACCGGGCGCAGATCAGGGCAACGGGCCGCCCGCGGCGATGGCCGACAGCGTCGCGAACTGCTCGGCGTCCAGCGAAGCCCCGCCCACCAGCGCGCCGTCGACGTCCTCCTGAGCGACGATCTCACCGATGTTCTTCGCGTTCACCGAGCCGCCGTACAGCACCCGGATACCGGCCGCGAGCTGCGGCGACGACAGCTTGCCCAGCTCGTCCCGGACAGCCTTGCAGACCTCCTGGGCGTCGGCCGCACTGGCGACCCGGCCGGTGCCGATGGCCCAGACCGGCTCGTAGGCGATGACCGCATTGCCGACCTGCTCGCCGGACAGCCCGTCCAGTGACGCGCGCACCTGGACGAGGCAGTGGTCGACGTGATTGCCCGCCTCGCGGACCTCGAGGTGCTCCCCGATGCACACGATGGGGGTGATGCCGTGCCGGAACGCGGCCGCCGCCTTGGCGGCGACCAGCGCGTCGTCCTCGTGGTGGTAGGTACGGCGTTCGGAGTGGCCGACGGTGACATAGGTGCAGCCGAGCTTGGCCAGGAACGCGCCGCTGATCTCGCCGGTGTAGGCGCCCGAGTCGTGCTGGGAGATGTCCTGCGCGCCGTAGGTCAGCAGCAGCTTGTCCCCGTCGACCAGGGTCTGCACGCTGCGCAGATCGGTGAATGGCGGCAGCACCGCGACATCGACCTTCGCGAAGTACTTCTCCGGCAGCGAGAACGCGATCTTCTGCACCAGCGCGATCGCTTCGAAATGGTTGAGGTTCATCTTCCAGTTGCCGGCGATCAGCGGCTTACGGGACACGTGTGCGCTTTCTAGGTGCTCAGGACTGCGCGGGTACTACTGGAGTACGTCGATGCCGGGCAGCGTCTTGCCCTCAAGGTATTCCAGCGAGGCCCCGCCCCCGGTGGAAATGTGAGAGAAGCCATCCTCGTCGAGTCCGAGCGCGCGGACCGCCGCGGCCGAGTCGCCACCGCCCACGACGCTGAACGCGCCCTTGCCGGTGGCGCCGATGATGGCCTCGGCGACGCCCTTCGTGCCCGCCGCGAAAGCGGGGAACTCGAACACGCCCATCGGGCCATTCCAGAAGATCGTCTTGGCGTTGGAGAGCAGTGCGGTGAACCGCTTGACCGAACCCGGGCCGATGTCGAGGCCCATCTTGTCCTCGGGAATGCGGTCCGCCGCAACGATCTCAGAGTTCGCGTCGGCGGCGAACTCGTCGGCCACCACGATGTCGACGGGCACGTGGATCACGTCGCCGTAGTCCTCCAGCAGTTTGCGACAGGTGTCGATCATGCTCTCCTCGAGCAGCGACGTGCCGACCGAAACACCTTGGGACGCAAGGAAGGTAAAGCACATGCCGCCCCCGATGACCAGGCTGTCGGCCTTCTCGGCGAGCGATTCGATGACCGCAAGCTTGTCGGAGACCTTCGAACCGCCGAGCACCACGGCATAGGGCCGTTCGGTCGAGCTGGTCAGTTGCTTGAGCACCGTGATCTCGGCGGCCACCAACTGGCCCGCGTAGTGCGGCAGCAGTTCGGCGACGTCGTAGACCGAGGCCTGCTTGCGGTGCACGACGCCGAATCCGTCGGATACGAACGCGCCGTCGTCACCGACCAGTTCGACCAGCTGCTTGGCCAGCGCCATCCGCTCGTTGTCGTCCTTGCTGGTTTCGCGGGGATCGAAGCGGATGTTCTCCAGCAGCAGGACGTCGCCGTCGGTCAGGCCCTCCGCCCGCGCAAGCGCGTCGGTGCCGACGACATCGCCCGCCAGCTGGACGTGACGGCCGAGCTGGTCGGACAGCGCCTTGGCCACCGGGGCCAGCGACAACGTCGGGTCCGGTCCCCCCTTGGGCCTGCCGAGGTGCGCGGTCACGACGAGCTTGGCGCCGGCGTCCGCCAGCGCCTTCAGCGTCGGCACAGATGCGATGATCCGGCCCGGGTCGGTGATGTCACCTGAGTCGTCCAGCGGCACGTTCAGGTCCGAGCGCACCAGGATGCCCCGGCCCGAAACCCCTTCTGCCAGTAGGTCCTCGAGCGTCTTGATGCTCACGGCTACAGGGACTTGCCGACCAGCGCGACGAGGTCGACGAGGCGGTTGGAGTAGCCCCATTCGTTGTCGTACCAGGACACGACCTTGGCCTGGTTGTCGATCACCTTGGTCAGCAGTGAGTCGTAGATCGAGCTGTGCGGGTCGGTGACGATGTCGGACGAGACGATCGGCACGTCGTAGTACTTCAGGATGCCCTTGAGCGGGCCGTCGGCCGCCGCCTTGAACGCGGCGTTGATCTCGTCGGCGGTGGCGGCCTTGCTCAGTTCGACGGTGAGGTCGGTGGCCGAGCCGGTGGGGATCGGCACCCGCAGCGCGTAACCGTCGAGCTTGCCCTTGAGCTCCGGGAGCACCAGCCCGATGGCCTTGGCAGCGCCGGTCGAGGTGGGGACGATGTTCAGCGCGGCGGCGCGGGCGCGCCGCAGGTCGCCGTGCGGGCCGTCCTGCAGGTTCTGATCCTGGGTGTAGGCGTGAATCGTGGTCATCAGGCCCTTGACGATGCCGAACTCGTCGTTGAGCACCTTGGCCAGCGGCGCCGAGGCAGTTCGTCGTGCACGACGCGTTGGAGATGATGTTCTGGCTGCCGTCGTACTTGTCATCGTTCACGCCCAGCACGATGGTGATGTCCGGGTCGGTGGCGGGTGCGGAGATGACCACCTTCTTGGCGCCCGCGTCCAGGTGGCCCTTGGCCTTGGCGGCGTTGGTGAAGATGCCGGTCGACTCGACGACGACGTCGACGCCCAGGTCTCCCCACGGCAATTCCGCCGGGCCCGCCTTGACCTCGAGCGCCTTGATCTTCTTGTCGCCGACGACGATGGTGTCGTCGCCCTCGAGGCTGATGTCCTTGGGGAACCGGCCCAGAATCGAGTCGAACTTGAGCAGGTGCGCGAGCGTGGCGTTGTCAGTCAGGTCGTTGACGGCCACCACCTCGATGTCGGCGCTCTTGCCCTCGGCCTTCTGCGCCTCAAGCGCCCGGTAGAAATTGCGTCCGATGCGGCCGAAGCCGTTAACGCCGACCCGGATGGTCACTTTGTGTCTCCTTAGTCGCTGGTGAACTGCTCGGCAACCAGCCTAGTGGTGTGGTACAGGCCACGCGCGGGTTGGTCAGTGCACAGCCAGGCTCTGATCGGCAAATGGGTTGCCCAGCCATTTTCGGCGAATCCGCTGCAGGGTGCCCGCCTCTTCGAGCTCGGCCTGGGCCACCGTGATGCGGCCGAGCAGTACCTGGTCGGTGAGCGGCACCGCGATCGCGATGTTCTCGACCGAGATGCCGCGCTGGACCACCTCGACTCCCGGGACCGGCTTGACCAGTTCGTTGAGCACGGGCGCCAATTTCATGAACGCGTCGCATCCCCCGGTGGTCAGGTCCGTCAGCGCCGCGCCGATGGTGCCGTAGTCGTAGACGCGCACCCGGGCGGCTTTGCCGTGGGCGACGAGTTCCTCGGCGATGGGTTGACTGGTGTTGCCGTGCTGGACGCCGATGGTGAGGCCTTCGAGGTCGTCGACGGACGTGACGTGCGGAAGCCGGGAGATGTCGACGGCCAGCGACTGGCCTGAGATGACGTAGGGCGCGACGAAAGTCGCCTTCTGCTCGCGTTCGGGCGTCACGGTCGTTCCGGCGGCCACGCAGTCGAAGTCGCCGTTGTTGAGTGCGTCGAAGATGCCGTTGAAGTCGGCGCCGTCGTAGGCGACGAATTCAACTGTTGCGCCGAGTGATTCGGCGATCGCGGTCATCAGGTCGATGTCGAGGCCAGCCGGATGACCACCGTCGCCCGGCATCCCGTTGAACGGCGGATCGGGAAAGGCCGCGCCGACCCTCAGCGTCTCCATGGTTCCACCGTAGCCAACGTTAAATGCCGCGAGATCTGCACCAGGGTCGTTGAATCCTCGAAATCACAGCCATGGTGCAGAACTCGACGCGGTCAATGGTCGAGTTCCGCTCGGGCCCGGTCGATTTGATCGTAGGCGTAGGTCGCCATCGCCACCGTTGTCATCGCCGCGCCTTCACGGGCAAGCGACTTGTAGACCTGGCCCCCGAGGACCTCTTGCAGATGGGCGATCGCGGTGTCGAGTTCGGCGGCATCGATCAAACCGGTCGCAGCGGCAACGGCGTCGTCGCTTGACCCAAGGGCTGCCAGCGCCACGACATAGGTCGCCCTGGCCAGGGTATCGGCTTCGTGGCCGTCTGCGAGGTGACTACGGGCCACGTCGGCGTACCGCTCGGGTGGTCCGGCGGCCAGATACACACCGCCGAGGAAGCCGGCCACACCGATTCAGAACCGCCTCACCCGCTTCGCTGTAGCGGAGAGCGTCCTTGATCCGCCCGGGCTGCCAACACAGCGACGCCAGCAAGTACAGAAACGCCAGCCGGGGGTGCGCTGTGCCGCCACCGCCGCCTCGACCGCAGACATCGGGGACGTGAACGCGGCAACCACCCCATCACCGGTATGGCTGAACACAAACACGTCATGCGCCTCGATGGCCGTGCGCAGCACCTTGTCGTGTGCCAGCAGCGCCATCCGCATCCGCGTCTTCTTCCCACCGACGGGTCGAACCCTCGATATCGGTGAACAAGAACGTCACCACCCCCGATGGAGCGTCGCCGCCTGTGCATATCGACAACAACAGTGTCAAATGCACTCAGGGCCGGATCGAGGCATCGATCCGGCCCTGAGTGCGTGCTCCGCGCCAACCGTCAGTGGCGGTGGCCGCGGTGATGGAACAGCAGACCGTCCCCATAGCCATATCCGAAAAACGGATACTGCTGCTGAGCGGCATACATCCCGGCATTACCGGTTTCGGTGCTGATCTGGACGTTGCCAGGTGTCTGGCACTGCGTCGCGTTACCCGTGAACGAGCAAGGCGGCGGGGTGCTTGCGTTGGCCAGCGCCGAGAAGCCCAGCGCGGCACCGCTCATGATGCCTGCGGCGGCGACCGGCGCCGCGACGAAGCGGATGAGTTTACTAGAGAAGGTGGTGTTCATTTTGAATCTTCCTTTGCGAGTGGTTGTTTGGTTCCGTAGCACCAAAGTTACGGAGCCACCCGCGCCCTGTCGCGGTTGCGCTCACAACCCGCGTAACAGGCGATACTTGCCGTTTTGCGCATTTTGGTCATGGCCGTGGGCATGCGCTGCCCTCTCACTCGGCAGGAGTCAGGCGTCTTCGAGAAGGTCTGGCGTGACAGCCGATTCGGTGTCGGGTATGCCGTCTTGTTTGGCCTTGCGGTCCGCCATCGACAACAAGCGCCGAATACGGCCTGCCACAGCATCCTTCGTCATCGGCGGATCGGCCAGTCGGCCCAACTCCTCCAGAGATGCCTGCCTGTGCTCGACCCGCAGCTTGCCTGCAGCCGCCAGATGGTCGGGCACCGTGTCGCCGAGGATGTCCAGCGCCCGTTCTACGCGGGCGGCGGCGGCCACGGCGGCGCGTGCCGATCGGCGCAGATTCGCGTCGTCGAAGTTGGCCAGCCGGTTGGCGGTTGCCCGCACCTCGCGGCGCATCCGACGCTCTTCCCATGTCAACCTGGTGTCCTGCGCACCCATCCGGGTCAGCAGTGCGCCGATGGCCTCCCCGTCGCGGACCACCACCCGGTCACTGCCCCGTACCTCGCGGGCCTTGGCGCTGACGCCGAGGCGCCGTGCCGCACCGACGAGCGCCAACGCCGCCTCCGGACCGGGGCAACTCACCTCGAGCGCCGACGAGCGACCCGGTTCGGTGAGCGATCCGTGCGCCAAAAACGCTCCCCGCCAAGCCGCCTCGGCGTCACCCACGCTGCCGCCCACCACCTGGGCCGGCAGTCCCCGCACCGGCCGGCCGCGCAGATCCAGCAGGCCCGTCTGGCGTGCCAGCGCCTCACCGTCCTTGGCCACCCGCACCACATATCGGGTGCTCTTGCGGATGCCACTGGCCGACAACACATGGACGACGGCGTTGTAGCCGTACAGGTCGAAGATGTCCTTGCGCAGCCGACGGGCGATGACGCCGAGATCGACCTCGGCCTCCACCACCACTCGCCCCGAGACGATATGAAGCCCGCCGGCGAACCGGAGCAGGGACGCTACCTCGGCGCGGCGAGCGCTGACCGAATTCACCGTCAACCGGCTCAGCTCGTCTTTGACCTCGGCTGTCATCGCCACGGGTCGTCACCTCTCGGTCCGTTCACTGTCGGTGCCGGCACAATCGGCTCCTGAATGGTTGGGGTGGGAGCCATCCCTCGAATACACACACCCTCCAGAGCCGCGGCCAACCTCGCCGGGTCATGTAAAGGTGTACCAGGTCTGGACACGTCAGCAAACTCAACTTCCGCGCCGAGAATGTTGGCGGTTCGGCGCAACTGTTCGCGCTCACGATCGCTGGGCACCCGGCTGGCGTCGACGATGATGTCGTCCACCATGAATCCCGGCGCGTGCTGCGCCAGCACGTGGATGTGCCGCTCGACAGAGAAACCCGCCGTCTCGCCCGGTTCTGCCACCAGGTTCAGCACCAACGCCCGCCTGGCTTCCGTCGATTGCAGAGCCGCCGCCAGCTGCGGCACCAGGACATGAGGGATCACGCTGGTGAACCAGGAACCCGGGCCGAGCACCACCAGATCGGCCGCCATGATCGCGTCCACCGCCTGCCGGGTGGCCGGCGGATCACCCGGCAGCAGCCGCACCCGCCGGACCTTGCCCACCGTGGTGGCGATCGCCACCTGTCCGCGGATGACGCGGCTCATCCGGGGGTCCGATTCAAGGCCGGCCACGTCGGCCTCGATGCTCAGCCCCATCGGGCACATCGGCAACACCCGGCCCTTGACCCCGAGAATGCGGCCCAGCTCGTCGAGCGCCGCCACCGGGTCGGCCAGCACCTCGTTCAGCCCGGCCAACATCAGATTGCCGATCGGATGGCCGGCCAGCGCGCCGCTGCCACCGAACCGATGCTGGATGATCGTCGCCCAAAGCCGGCCATGCGGACTGTCGGATGCCAACGCCGCCAACGCCATCCGAAGATCACCGGGCGGCACCACGTCCAACTCGCTGCGCAGCCGACCCGACGATCCACCGTCGTCGGCCACCGTGACCACCGCAGTGACGTGCGGGGTGAGCCGGCGAGCGGCCGACAGCGTCGCGTAGAGCCCGTGGCCGCCGCCGATGGCTACGATCCGCGCGTCGCTCATTCGCGACCCAAATCCCGGTGCAACACCCGCACCGTGAGCTCGTCACCGCCCTGCAGGCGGGCGGCCAGCGCCTCGGCCATCGCAACGCTGCGATGCTTACCGCCCGTGCAGCCGATGGCAACGGTCATGTAGCGCTTCCCCTCCCGCCGATAGCCCTGGATGACGACGTTCAGCAGTTGATGGTAGGTGTCCAGAAATTCCGCTGCGCCTGGCTGACCCAGGACGTAATCCCGTACTGCGGGATGTTGACCGGTGTGGCGACGCAGTTCGTCGACCCAGTGGGGGTTGGGCAGAAATCGCACGTCCATGACCGTGTCCGCATCCATCGGCAGTCCGTACTTGTACCCGAAGGACTCCACCGTGACACTCGTTTCTGCGACGGTCTCGCCGCCGAAGGCCCGTTCGATGCTTTCCCGCAGCGCCGGCACCGACAGTGTCGACGTGTCGATGACGAGGTCGGCGACCGCCCGCACCGGCGCGAGCATCCCGCGCTCGGCGGCGATGCCTTCCCCCAGAGTGTGATTGCCCTGCAAGGGATGGCTGCGTCGATTCTGCTCGTACCGACGCACCAGGATGTCGTCGGATGCCTCGAGGAACAGCACCCTCGGCGTGATGTTTCTGGTGGCCAGGTCGTTGCGCACCCACTCCAGATCGCCGGTGAAGCCGCGCGAGCGGACATCCATCACCACCGCCAACTGGGTGATACGGGAACCGGCCGCCAGACCGAGTTCGACCATCCGCGCGATCAGTTCCGGCGGCAGGTTGTCGGCGACATACCAGCCCAGATCCTCCAGCACCTTGGCCGCCGTCCCCCGCCCCGCACCGGACAACCCGGTGACCAGGACCACGTCGATATCCGATTCCCCCACTTCCTCGTCGCCGGCGCTATGGCGCAGTTGCCCGTGCATACCCTGATCTGTCATCCCGATGCCCTGCTCTGATCATCGCTGATTGTCGGGGCGGGCGCGCTGGATTCGGACGGTACGCCGAGCGCCTCCAGGACCGCCTTTGCCGTCGCCACCCCGATCCCTGGCACCGCGGTGATCTCCTCGACGCTGGCCTCCTTCAACCGGGCGAGCGATCCGAAGTGTGTGACCAGGGCTTTACGCCGGTGCTCACCCAGCCCGCGCACGGAATCCAGCGCCGAGGCCGTCATCCGCTTGGACCGCTTGCTGCGGTGATACGTGATGGCGAACCGGTGCGCCTCGTCCCGGACCCGTTGCAGCAGGAACAGCCCGTCGCTGTTGCGCGGCATGATGACGGGATCCGGCTCCGCCGGCACCCATACCTCCTCCAGCCGCTTCGCCAGCCCGATCACCGCGACGTCCGTGACGCCCAGGTCCTCGAGCACCGCCGCGGCGGCGTTGACCTGCGGCGCCCCACCGTCCACCACGAACAGATTGGGCGGATAGGCGAACCGGCGCGACTTGCCTTCCGGGGCAAGCTCGGTCGGATGCTCGGTGTCGTGCAGGTGACGGTAGAACCGGCGCCGCGTCACTTCGGCTATCGACGCGACATCGTCGGAACGGCCGTCACCGGCGGCTTCCCGGATCGCGTAATGCCGGTAGTCGGACTTGCGCGGCATCCCGTCCTCGAACACCACCAGCGACGCCACCACGTCAGTGCCCTGGACGTGGCTGATGTCGACGCATTCGATCCGCAGCGGTGCATCCGCCAGCCCGAGCGCATCCTGAACGCTCTGCAGCGCAGCGGTTCTCGCGGTGAAGTCGCCGGCACGTTTGAGTTTGTGCTGGTTGAGCGCATCCTGCGCATTGCGTTGGACGGTCTCGGCCAGTGCACGCTTGTCGCCCCGCTGCGGCACTCGCAGCGCCACCCGCGTGCCGCGCAACTGCGACAGCCACGTCTCCAGTTGCTCGGCATTCGGCGGCAGCACCGGCACCAGCAGCTGTCGCGGTACCGGGTTCAGCGCCTCGTCGGCGGACCCGTCGAGCTCGACCTGATCACCGTAGAACTGTGTGACGAACTGCTCGACGAGATATTCCGGCGTGGATTCTCCTGGCTCACCAGACTTTTCGACGATCCAACCACGCTGGCCGCGGACCCGGCCGCCACGCACATGGAACACCTGAACCGCGGCCTCGAGCTCGTCGTCGGCGAAGGACATCACATCGGCGTCGGTACCATCGCCGAACACCACGGTCTGCTTTTCCAGGGCGCGCTTGAGTGCGCCGATGTTGTCGCGGAGCCGGGCCGCCCGCTCGAAGTCCAACTCCGAGGCGGCCGCGTTCATCTGACGTTCCATGTCACGGACCAGCCGGTCGGTCTTGCCCGCCAGGAAGTCGCAGAAGTCGAGCACGATGCGCCGGTGTTCCTCGGGGCTCACCCGGCCGATGCACGGTGCTGAGCACTTGTCGATGTAGCCCAGCAGGCATGGACGGTCGATCTGCTTGTGCCGCTTGAACACTCCCGCCGAGCATGTGCGTGCCGGAAACACCCGGGTCAGCAGATCGAGGGTCTCCCGAATCGCCCATGCATGCGAGTACGGGCCGAAGTAACGCACACCCTTGCGGCGCGGCCCCCGATAGACCATCAGCCGCGGAAACTCTTCGTTGAGCGTCACCGCGAGCACCGGATAGGACTTGTCGTCGCGGTAACGAATGTTGAACCGCGGATCGAACTCCTTGATCCAGTTGTACTCGAGCTGCAGCGCCTCGACTTCGGTGGTGACCACCGTCCACTCGACGCTGGCCGCCGTCATCACCATCTGTCGGGTGCGTGGCGCCAGCCCCGAGATGTCGGCGAAGTACGACGTCAGCCGGCTGCGCAGGCTCTTGGCCTTGCCGACGTAGATCACCCGGCCATGCGGATCCCGGAACCGGTAGACGCCGGGTTCGACGGGGATCGATCCAGGGGCAGGCCGGTATGTCGCTGGATCGGGCACGGAATCCAGGTTACTGCCGTTACCGGACGCTCCCGATGAACTACCGTCGAGTGATGCGGATCTCGCCCCTGATCAAGGCGACCGCGCCGTTGGCCGGTGTCGTCCTGGTACTGGCCGGATGCGGCGCCGAGGAGAACGGACCGCCCACCGCCGCGGGCCCCTGCTCGATCGTCGCCAACGGCACCCCGGCGCCCAAGACGTCCACTGCCGCCTCCGGGTCGGCTGCTACATCGCAGAACATCTCCACGAACCCCGAGGTCGCCACCGGCTACCGCAAGGACATGACGGCGGTGCAGACGGGCAGCTACTCGGTGGTGACCGCCAACCCGCTGGCCACCCAGGCGGCCTGTGGCGTGCTGCGCGACGGTGGCACCGCGGCGGACGCGCTCGTCACCGCGCAGACGGTGCTCGGTCTGGTCGAACCGCAGGCCTCCGGTGTCGGTGGCGGCGGGTTCCTGCTCTACTACGACGCCGCGTCGGGTGCGGTTCAGGCCTACGACGGGCGCGAGGTCGCCCCGGCCGCGGCGACGGAGAACTATCTGCGATGGGTCTCCGACACCGACCGCACACAGCCCAGGCCCGATGCCCGCGCGTCCGGCCGGTCCATCGGAGTTCCCGGCATCGTGCGGCTTCTGCAGGACGTCCACGCCGAGCACGGCAAGACCGCCTGGCGCGACCTGTTCAACCCGGCGGTCGCACTCGCCGACGACGGCTTCGACATCAGCCCCCGGCTGGCCGCGGCGATCGCGGACTCGGCGCCGAAGCTCAAGGTCGATCCGGACGCGTCGGCGTACTTCCTCAACAGCGACGGCAGCCCCAAGTCATCGGGCACCCGGCTCAACAACCCGGCCTACTCGAAGGCGTTGGGCGTCATCGCCTCTGACCCGCAGTCGTTCTACACCGGCGACATCGCGCGTGACATCGTCTCCGCCGCGACCGACGCCACCGGTGGCCGTACCCCGAGCCTGATGACGCTGCAGGACCTGTCCGGCTACGCCCCGAAGAAGCGTGAGCCGCTCTGTGCTCCGTACCGGGGCAAGGAGATCTGCGGTATGCCGCCGCCATCATCCGGTGGTATCGCCGTCGCCGCGACACTCGGTATGCTCGAACACTTCCCGATGAGCGATCACAAGCCCACCGACCTCGACCGCAACGGCGGCAGACCCTCCGTGATGGGTGTTCACCTGATATCAGAAGCGGAGCGGTTGGCCTACGCCGACCGTGACAAATATGTCGCCGACGCCGATTTCGTCCCGCTGCCCGGCGGTTCACCCGACGCGCTGATCAACAGCGCATACCTGACCGGGCGGGCGGCCCTCATCTCCGATCAGCGCAGCATGGGAACGGCCAAGCCAGGCGAATTCGCACCTTCGAGCACACCGGCGCCGCCGACGCCCGAACACGGCACCAGCCAGATCAGCATCGTCGACACCAAGGGCAATGCCGCCTCCATGACCACCACCGTCGAGTCGGCGTTCGGCTCGTTTCACATGGTGGACGGCTTCATCCTCAACAACCAGTTGACCGACTTCGCCGCGGAACCGGCCGGCCCCGACGGTGTGCCGGTGGCCAACCGGGTCGAGCCGGGTAAGCGACCCCGCAGCACGATGGCGCCCACGCTGATATTCGACGAGGCACCGACCGGCCGTGGGCCCCTGTACGCTGTCACGGGCTCCCCCGGCGGCTCGGTGATCATCCAGTTCGTCGTGAAAACTGTTGTGGGAATGCTCGATTGGGGTCTCGACCCGCAGCAGGCGGTGGGTATGGTCGACTTCGGAGCGGCAAACTCACCCAAGACCAACGTCGGCGGCGAACATCCCGTCATCGACACCTCCGATAACGGGGACCACGACCCGCTCGTGCAGGGATTACGCAAACTCGGTCACCAGGTCGACCTCGCCGACCAGTCCAGTGGGCTGTCGGCGATCGTGCGCGACGATGCGGGCTGGGTAGGCGGCGCAGACCCTCGCCGGGAGGGGCTGGTCATGGGCGACACCAGGTGAATGCCCGGGTCGCCAGACTGACGGAGTCGGACTGGCGGGTCTTCGCCGGCGTCCGGCTGCGGGCATTGACCGATTCGCTCGGCGAGAACGACCCACAGTTCAAGCAGGAAGCGGCGTTCACCGCCGCGCAGTGGCGTCGCAGACTGCGCGAACACGCACAGTTCGCCGCGCTGATCGGCAACAGGCCGATCGGGCTGATCGGCGCGCAGCAGGCCAATCCCGAATCGGTGTATCTGTACTCGTTGTGGCTCGACCCCGCGGCGCGCGGTCAGGGCCTGGCCCGCCCGTTGGTGGCCGCGGCGGTGGACTGGGCGCGCGACCGCCGCGCCCGCACCGTCACGCTGCGTGTCGCCACCGACAATGCGCCCGCGCGTGGCATCTACGAAAGCCTGGGATTCATCGTTTCCGCGCTCGAAACTCCCGGCTCCCCAGATGAAGTCGCGATGATTCTCAGTGTGAGCTGATGTCGGGCCGGTAGCGCACCAACAGGGCGCGCACGCGGTCCATCGCGTCGACGGCCCGGTCCTTGTCGACGGCCTGGATCGCCATCACGGGGACGTACTCATCGTCGGGCAGGTCCAGCCGCGCCCAGCGGGCCCCGCGATGGAACGACACGTCGACGACATCCGACCACGGAATCAGGCGGTATCCGAGCAGGTTTCGCACCGCGACACCGGGTGCGCCGACCCGCAGCCGCGGCCGGGCGAAGAGCAGCACAAAGCAGGCGATCACCACACCGAGCAGGGCGATGGCGACCTGATCAGCCGTCTGAAAGACGACGCCGGTCGAGGAGATCTTCAACAACACGCCGACTGTGATGTGGGCAATGACGATGAGTGCTGCTGCTCCGTAGGCGAAATACGGTGTCAGGTGTGGCCGTATCTCGATGTCCCATTCGGTGTCGGTCATGACCGTGGACGTAGGTCCCGAAGTGTCAGTGCGGTGGACAGTGCGGCGGCGGCGGCTTGGGCGCCCTTGTCTTCGGCGGAGTCGGGTAGTCCGGCCCGGTCCAGTGCCTGCTGTTCGTCGTCGACGGTGAGCACGCCGTTGGCGACCGGTGTGCGGGCATCCAGTGATACCCGGGTCAGGCCCTGGGTCACGGCGTCGCAGACGTAGTCGAAATGCGGTGTCTGACCGCGGATCACCACCCCGAGTGCGACGACGGCGTCGTGGTCGGCGGTCAGTGCCTGGGCCACCACCGGGATTTCGATCGCGCCGAGTACCCGCACCACGGTCGGGTCGTCGATGCCGGCTTCGGCGGCGATCTTGCGGGCGCCGTCGAGCAGCGCGTCACAGATCTGTTGGTGCCAGGTGCTGGCCACGATGGCCAGCGTCAACCCCGATGCGTCGAGCTGTGGCAGGTCAGGAACACCGGCCGCTGGACTCACAGGGCCCCGCCGAGATCCAGGTCGGTGGGTCGGCGATCGCCCAGGAGATAGACGCCTTCTTGGTAGTTGTCCATGGTGGTGGCTTCGTGGAAATCGTCCAGGCCGGTCAGATCGTGGCCCATGCGGTCGCGCTTGGTCATCAGGTAGCGGATGTTTTCGGCGTTGGCGCGCACCGGCAGCGGCACCCGCTCGATGATGTGCAGCCCGTAGCCGTCCAGGCCGACCCGCTTGGCGGGATTGTTGGTCAGCAGCCGCATCGATCGGACCCCGAGATCGACCAGGATCTGCGCGCCGATGCCGTAGTCGCGGGCGTCGGCGGGCAGGCCGAGCTTGAGGTTGGCGTCCACGGTGTCGTCGCCGGCGTCTTGGAGCTGATAGGCCTGCAGCTTGTGCATCAGGCCGATGCCGCGGCCCTCGTGGCCGCGCATATAGAGCACCACACCGCGGCCCTCGCGGGCGACCATGGCCATCGCCGCGTCCAGCTGGGGGCCGCAGTCGCAGCGCCGGGAGCCGAAGACATCGCCGGTCAGACATTCCGAGTGCACCCGCACCAGCACGTCGTGGCCGTCGTCGTCGGGGCCGGCGATGTCGCCGCGGACCAGCGCGACATGCTCGACGTCTTCGTAGATGCTGGTGTAGCCGACGGCCCGGAATTCGCCGTGCTGGGTGGGGATCCGCGCCTCGGCGATGCGCTCGATGTGCTTTTCGTGTTTGCGCCGCCACTCGATCAGATCGGCGATCGAGATCAGGGCCAGATCGTGGTCGTCGGCGAAAACCCGCAGCTCGTCGGTTTGGGCCATGGCGCCCTCGTCCTTCTGGCTGACGATCTCGCAGATCGCGCCCGCGGGCTGCAGGCCGGCCAGCCGCGCCAGGTCCACGGCCGCCTCGGTATGGCCGGGGCGGCGCAGCACCCCACCGTCCTTGGCGCGCAGCGGGACCACGTGCCCGGGCTTGCTGAAATCGTTGACATCGCTGGACGGATCGGCCAGCAGCCGCATGGTGGTCGCCCGGTCAGAGGCCGAAATACCGGTCCCCACACCCTTTTTCGCATCGACAGTGACCGTGTAGGCGGTGCCGTGCTTGTCCTGGTTCACCGCATACATCGGCAGCAGGCCCAGCCGGTCACAGATCGCCCCGTCCAGCGGAACACACAGGTAACCTGACGTATAGCGGACCATGAACGCGACGAGCTCGGGGGTGGCCATCTCGGCGGCGAAAATCAGGTCGCCCTCGTTCTCGCGGTCCTCGTCGTCGATCACCACAACGGCCTTACCGGCAGCAATATCAGCCACCGCCCGCTCGACCGAGTCCAGCCTCGTCATCACCCCAGTATGAACCAAGCCGGCGCAGGGATTATTGCCCGTGTTATTCAGCGGACTGGCTCATCAACCGTTCGACGTATTTGGCGATGATGTCGACCTCGAGGTTGACCTGCGTTCCGACCTCGGCCGCCCCCAGGGTGGTGAGTCCCAATGTGGTCGGGATGAGCGACACCTCAAACCAGTCGTGACCTAGAGCGGAGACGGTCAGGGAAACCCCGTCGACGGTGATCGAGCCCTTATCCACGACGTACCGGGACAGGGCCGTGGGCAGCGCGACCCGCACCACTTCCCACTCGTCGGACGGTGTGCGCGCAATCACATGACCGGTGCCGTCGACGTGCCCTTGGACGATGTGGCCACCGAGCCTGCTGTTCACCGCGGCGGCGCGTTCCAGGTTGACGCGACTGCCGACGTGCACTCCGCGCAGGCTCGACCGGTTGAGCGTCTCGCCCATGACATCGGTGCTGAACGAGCCGTCGCCCAACACCTCGACGACGGTCAAACAGACCCCGTTGACCGCGATGGAGTCGCCGTGTCCGGCGTCAGAGGTGACGACGGGACCGCGGATGACCAACCGGGCGAAGTCGCCGAGGTCTTCCTTGCCGACAATCTCACCCAGTTCTTCGACGATTCCGGTGAACACCCCGTCAGGTTATCCAGCCAGCCGCTTCTCGCCGAAGAATGTCGCCACCGGATTGCCGTTGAAGTTCGGAATCGACACATAGCCCTCCGATTCGTACAGCCCGCGGGCGTGCGGCTGAAGCGGCCCGGTATCGAGCCGGGCGACGTCGTATCCGAGACCGCGGGCGGCGTCCTCCAGCGCCCGCAGCAGCACGCGGGCCAGCCCCTGCCGCCGGGCCGCGGGCACCACGTACATCCGTTTGATCTCACAGGCACCGTCCGGCAGCCGCTTGATACCGCCGCCACACACCGGTTCGCCGTCGCGATAACCCACCAGAAAGGTGCCGCCCGGCGGCCCCAGCTCGGCCGCGCCTGCCTTCGGCATGTCCGGCGAATTGAGATCAAGACCCTCGTACAGCTCGCGCATCTCGTCGATCATCGCCGCGACCAGCGCGGCCCCGTCCCCCGTGTCGACGAACACATGCCGAAAATCCACAGGTCGAATGTCCAGCTCAGCAGCCACGATTACACTTCTACCCCGCGCCCGCCGCACGCGTCCATGTGATTGCACCCTCTACGATGCAGTCATGCAGCAGACGCGTGCCCGCCTTGCTATCCGCTCCCTGATCGCCCTATTCCTCGCCGCAGGCTTGCTCCTCGCCGGCTGCTCGAAGTCGTCCGATGCGTCCAGCAAGCCGCTGCCCGACGCCGCCACCCTGCTCAAGGAGTCCAGCGAGACCACCAAGGCCCAGACCAGCGTGCACCTGAAGCTGGCGGTGCAGGGCGAGATCAAGGAGCTGCCGATCGAATCGCTCGAGGGCGATCTCACCCAGGCTCCCGCCGTCGCTGCCCAGGGCAAGGTCAACATCAACTTCCTCGGCCAGAAACTGGAAGGCGTCGCATTCGTCGTCTCGGACGGAAATCTGTACGGCGCGCTCACCGCGGGCAGCTTCCAGAACTTCGGCCCGGCCGCCGACATCTACGACGTTTCGGCCATTCTGAGCCCCGCCAACGGGCTGGCCAACGTTCTCGCGAGCTTCTCCGACCCCAAGGCCGACGGCCGCGAAAACCTCAATGGCGTCGACACCGTGCGGGTGACCGGATCCGTCAGCGCGGACGCCGTCAACAAAATCGCCCCGTCGCTCAAGGCCACCGCGCCCGTGCCGGGCACCGCGTGGATCCGCGAGGACGGCGACCACGAACTCGTCCAGGCCAAGCTCGACGTGCAGCAGGGCAACAGCATCACGATGACGCTGTCCGACTGGGGCAAGCCGGTCACCGTCAACAAGCCCGCGGTGTGATGCAGGCGTCGCAAGCCTCCAGTCAGGCGGCGACCAGCCGCAGAATCGCGATCGGCGCCGGCTGCCTCGCGGTGGTGCTCGGCGCGCTCGACACCTATGTCGTCGTGACGATCATGGTCGACATCATGCGCGACGTCGGCATCGCGATCAACAAGATTCAGCAGGTCACGCCCATTATCACCGGGTACCTTCTCGGCTACATCGCGGCCATGCCGCTGCTGGGCCGCGCCTCCGACCGCTTCGGCCGCAAGCTGCTCCTTCAGATCAGCCTGGCCGGCTTCGCGGTCGGGTCGGTGATCACCGCGCTGTCCACCGACCTCACGATGCTGGTCATCGGGCGCGTCATCCAGGGCACCGCGAGTGGCGCACTGCTGCCGGTCACGCTGGCGCTGGCCGCCGACCTGTGGGCGGCACGCAACAGGGCGGCCGTGCTGGGCGGGGTCGGCGCCGCGCAGGAACTCGGCAGCGTGCTCGGCCCGATGTACGGCATCCTGCTGGTGTGGTTGTTCAACCACTGGCAGGCCGTGTTCTGGGTCAACGTCCCGCTCGCGCTCATCGCGATGGTGATGGTTCATTTCAGCCTGCCTTCGAAGGCGAAGACCGACCATCCCGAGAAAGTCGACGTGGTCGGCGGCGTGCTGCTGGCCATCGCGCTGGGGCTGGCCGTGGTCGGCCTGTACAACCCGGCGCCCGACGGTAAACAAGTGCTGCCCAGCTGGGGTCTGCCGGTGCTCATCGGCGCCCTGGTCGCCGCGGTGGCCTTCTTCGTCTGGGAGAAGATCGCCAAGACCCGCCTGCTCGAACCCGCGGGTGTGCACTTCCGGCCGTTTCTGGCGGCGCTCGGAGCGTCGCTGTGCGCGGGCGCGGCGCTGATGGTGACGCTGGTCAACGTCGAACTGATTCGGCCAGGCCGTGCTGGGGCAGGACCAGAATCACGCCGCGTTCTTGTTGTTGCGCTTCCTGATCGCGCTGCCCATCGGCGCGCTGCTCGGCGGCTGGATCGCCACCAAGGTCGGCGACCGCATCGTGGCTTTCGCGGGCATGTTCGTCGCCGCAGGGGGCTACTGGCTGATCTCGAAGTGGCCGGTCGATCTGCTCTCTGCGCATCACGACCTGGGGTTTGTTCACCTGCCCGTGCTCGATACCGACCTGGCGATCGCCGGCCTCGGGCTTGGCCTGGTGATCGGTCCGTTGACGTCGGCCACACTGCGGGTGGTGCCCCCGGCCCAACACGGCATCGCATCGGCCGGCGTGGTGGTGGCGCGCATGATCGGCATGCTGGTGGGCATCGCGGCGCTGAGCGCCTGGGGGCTGTACCGGTTCAACCAGTACCTGCAGGAGCGGCTGGCCGCGATACCCGCCCCACCCGCCGACACCCCGGGCGGCATGCTCATCGCCCAGGGCGCGCGCTTGCAGAGGGCAACCGTCGAGGCGTACACGATGCAGTACGGCGAAATCTTCAAGATCACCGCGATCGTCTGCGTGGTGGGCGCGCTGCTCGGCCTGCTGATCGCCGGGCGAACCGAGCATTCCGACGAGCCCGAGGCGATTGCCGGAGACGACGACGCTCCGACCCGGCAGATCGATGCGCCGACAACGGCGTTCGAGGCTCCTACGCAGGCGATTTCCACCTCGCGCGCGGATGAGACGGTCCGGATACAGCGGCAGCAGCAGCCACCACCGGGCCGGCACCGGCCCCGTTAGCGGGCCGTCAGCAGCGTTCGACTCCCCGCCCCATCAGGGGTAGTTCGTCGACCTTCGCCTGCTCCTCGGCGGTGAGGCCGCGCCACGCCTCGCAGACGGCGTCCTTGAGGGTTCTCGGATTTACCGGACTGATACTGAGCCAGTCCTGCAATGCAGTCACGCTCGATGTCCTTTGTTCGTGCTCACCAGCGCGCAACTCGTCGGTGAAAGCGCGATTCCAGCGGAGCCGTTACAGCCCTGTTTGGTACGAGTGTACCGGCGCGAGGGGCCTATCCGGCTGCTCGCCGCGCCCGGTGTGCATGGGATACGCAACACCTGAGCAGTGAAAATTCACCGGAACTTCACTGAATGGCAAGGCTATTGCCACCCGGTCGCCCAAACCCGGCCCGAGATCGCGGAGGCGTCGGTAACGTCGCCGACATGCTGATCGCCGCGCTGCGGGACATGCAGTGGCGAAAACGGCGCTTTGTCATCGCGGTCCTGTCGACCGCCATCATCTTCGCGATGACGCTTGTCCTGACCGGGCTCGCCAACGGATTTCGGGTCGAGGCCGAGAAGACCGTCGACTCGCTCGGCGTCGACGTCTTTCTGGTCAAGGCCGGGGCCTCCGGTCCGTTCGTCGGCGCAACCCCGTTCGCCCCGGCCGAGCTGCGACGGGTCGCGGCGATGCCGGGGGTGATCGCGGCGGCTCCGCTCGTCTACGCCGGCGGCACGGTCACCCAAGGTGACTCGACCCGCAACGCCGACCTGTTCGGCGCGCCGGAGCGTGGCCCCGGCATGCCGCCGGTGTCCCAGGGCCGGGCGGCGTCGACACCAGACGAGGTCGCGGTATCGAGCACGCTCGGACCCCAGGTGGGCGACGAGGTCGAAATCGCCTCGCGCACACTGCGCGTCGTCGGCATCGTGGAGAACTCCACGGCGCTGGCCAACCTGCCCAACGTATTCCTCACCACCGAGGGCGCCCAGCAGTTGGTGTACGGCGGTGAACCACTGGTCGCGTCCATCGGAATTCGCGGCACGCTCGATCAGGTGCCCGCCGGTTATCAGACGATCGACCGCGCGGGTGCGATCGCCGATCTGCTGCGGCCGTTGAAGGTCGCGGTGAACTCGATCACGATCGTCGCGATCATGTTGTGGATCGTCGCGGCGCTGGTGGTCGGCTCGGTGATCTATCTGTCCGCGCTCGAGCGGCTGCGGGACTTCGCGGTGTTCAAAGCGATCGGAGTCCCCACCCGCAACATCGCGGCCGGGCTGGCGCTACAGGCCGTGGTGGTGGCGCTGCTGGCCGCGCTGGTGGGCGCCGTCCTGTCGATGGCGCTCGGGCCGCTGTTCCCGATGCAGGTCATCGTGCCGGTCCAGGCCTACGTCGCGCTGCCGGTGATCGCCGTTCTGATCGGCTTGATCGCCAGTGCGACCGGGCTCCATCGCGCGGTGTCCGTCGATCCCGCACTGGCGTTCGGAGGTCCGTGACCCATGGGCGATCTGTCCATCCAGGATCTGGTGGTCGAGTATTCGAGCGGCGGATACGCCGTCCGCCCGATCGACGGCCTCAGCCTCGACGTGGCCGCGGGCTCGCTGGTGATCCTGCTCGGTCCCAGCGGCTGCGGGAAGACGACCCTGCTGTCATGCCTCGGTGGCATCCTGCGGCCCAGCGGCGGCGCCATCAAGTTCGCGGACGTCGACGTCACGACTCTCGACGCCCGCGAACTCGCGCGCTACCGGCGCGAGACGGTCGGCATCGTCTTCCAGGCGTTCAACCTGGTGCCCAGCCTGACCGCCCTGGAGAACGTGATGGTGCCGATGAGCGCGGCGGACATACCGCGACGAGAGGCACGCGAGCGGGCCGAAAAGCTTTTGGAGCGGGTCGGTCTCGCCGATCGGGCGACCCATCGGCCCGGAGACCTCAGCGGCGGACAGCAGCAGCGGGTCGCGGTCGCCAGAGCGATCGCGCTCGATCCACCGCTCGTGCTGGCCGACGAGCCGACCGCCCACCTGGACTTCATCCAGGTCGAGGAGGTGCTTCGGCTCATCCGTGAGCTCGCCTCGGGTGAGCGGATGGTCGTCGTCGCCACCCACGACAGCCGGATACTGCCGCTGGCCGATCGCGTCATCGAGCTCGTGCCGGAATTCGCGTCGACCGACCGGCCGCCCGACACCTTGCGCCTGGAGGCCGGCGACGTGCTGTTCGAGCAGGGCACCATGGGCGACCTGATCTACATCGTGTCCGAGGGTGAACTCGAGATCACCCGCGAGTTGGCCAGCGGCGGTGAGGAACTGCTCAAGGTCGTCACCACGGGTGATTACTTCGGCGAGATCGGCCCTGTGTTCCACATGCCGCGGGCTGCGACCGTGCGGGCCCGTACGGACGCCACCGTCATCGGTTACACCGTGCGCGCGTTCCGGGAACGGCTCGGCCTCGGCGGGGTGCGTGACCTCATCGAGCACCGCCCGCTGGACATCGATTGATGCACGGGTCAACTCTTAGGCAGGCACCAGACTGAGCAGCACATCGGGTCCGATCGGCTCGATGCCGTCGAACCGCCAGCGCTGTGCGTGCGCGATGCTCAGGACGCCGACATCGTCGACCGCGGTGATCGGGCCGCCCAACAGGATCGGTGCGACGTAGGCCAGGATCCGATCGATGACTCCGGCCCGGAGGAACGCGCCCGCCAGCGTCGGGCCGCCTTCCAGCAGCACGTCCGTCCGATCGGACAGCGCCTTGATCACCTCGTGCGGATCATGGGTCCGAATCACCATGGTCCGCGAGTCGTCATTCAGAACCCTTGATTCCGAAGATATTTCGCGCTCCCCGACCACGACACGCAACGGTTGTCGGTCGGCCAGGCCGCCGCCGGGCAGGCGCACCGTCAGCGTGGGATCGTCGACGAAGACCGTACCGGTGCCGACCACGATCGCTTCCGCCGCGCCCCGGCGGCGGTGCACGTCGGCTCGGGCCGTCTCGCTGGTGATCCACTGGCTGGACCCGTCGGCCGCAGCGCTGCGGCCGTCGACGCTGGTGGCGAATTTCCAGGTGACGTGGGGCATACCGGTCCGCTGCTTGTGCAACCACTCCCGCAACGGTCCCCCGGCGACGGCGTCGGTCAGCGCGCCGGGGATCACCTCGACACCGGCGTCGGCCAGCCGCGTCGCACCCCCGGCGGCCACCGGGTTCGGGTCCGCGACCGCGTAGGCCACCGCCGAAACACCAGTGCCAGAAGGGCATCCACGCACGGCGGGGTGCGGCCGTGGTGATTGCACGGCTCCAGGGTGACGACCGCGGCGCCGCCGGCCGCCCGCTCCCCGCGCGCCGCAGCGCCACTACCTCGGCGTGCGGCCCTCCGGTCGGCTCGGTCGCCCCGACCCCGGCGACGTCCCCATCCCGGTCCAGGATGACCGCTCCGACAGGCGGATTCGGATAAGTACCGCCCTTGACCCGGTTGGCCTGTTCGACGGCCAGCCGCATGGCGGCTTCCAGTTTCACCGGATTCATAGTTGAAGGTGTTTGGAGGCTGCCGCGGCCCGCCGGCGCAACTGTTCCACCGCGACAGCGGGATCCTGCGCGCTGTAGACGGCCGAACCCGCGACGAAACAGTCCACGCCCGCGGCGGCCGCCTCTTCGATGGTGTCGGCGTTGACCCCGCCGTCGATCTCGACCACGATGCTCAACTCACCGGCATCGACGAGCCTGCGCGCCATCTCGACCTTGGGCAGCACCTCAGAGATGAACGTCTGCCCGCCGAAACCCGGTTCCACCGACATGATCAGCAGCGTGTCGAACTGGGGCAGGATCTCCAGGTACGGCTCCAGGGGTGTGCCGGGTTTCACCGACAGACCCGCCTTCGCGCCGGCGGCCCGGATGTCGCGGGCCACCCCGACCGGATTGTCGGTGGCCTCCGCGTGGAAGGTGACGTTGTAGGCCCCGGCCTCGGCGTACGGCGGCGCCCAGCGATCCGGGTCGTCGATCATGAGATGACAGTCCATCGGGATGTCGGTCACCTTCAGCAGCGATTCCACGACCGGCAGACCGAGGGTCAGGTTCGGCACGAAATGGTTGTCCATCACGTCGACGTGCAGCCAGTCGGCGCCGTCCACCGCGGCGGCTTCGTCGGCCAGCCGGGCGAAGTCGGCGGCCAGGATCGAAGGCGCGATCAGGGGCTTGGCCATGGAGGTCACCCTATCTGTTGGCTCGCTGCGCCTGGCTCTTCGCCCAAGGGGCTCATCGCCGCGCCAGCAGGCTCATCGCACTTCGAGGATCGCCGCGAACATCGCATCGGTGCCGTGCCGGTGCGGCCACAGCTGCACGTACGGGCCGTCGCCGAGATCGGTGATCGAGCCGAGGCCGGGGTCGAACAGCGGCCGGGTGTCCAGCGCGGTGACCGGATGGCGACGCAGCGCATCGGCGACGACGCCGACCGTCTCGGCCAGGTGCGGTGAACACGTCGCGTAGAGCACCACACCGCCCGGCCGGGTGAGCCGGACGGCGGAGGCCAGCAACTCGCGCTGCAGCTTGACCAGTTGCGGCACGTCGCCGGGCTGGCGGCGCCAGCGGGCCTCGGGCCTGCGCCGCAACGCCCCGAGCCCGGTGCAGGGCGCGTCGACCAGCACCCGGTCGAAGCCGGGCCCGATTCCAGGCTCGCGGCCGTCGACGCGCAGCACCTCGACGGGGAGGCCGCGGGTGTTCTCCTCGACCATGTCGGCCCGCCGCGCGGTCGGCTCGATCGCGGTGACGCGTGCGCCGTCGCCCGCCAGAGCCGCGAGCATCGCGGTCTTGCCCCCGGGTCCGGCGCACAGGTCGAGCCAGCGGCCCCGGTCGCCGTCCACGTCGGCCAGGATCAGCGCCCGGGCCACCAGCTGGCTGCCCTCGTCCTGCACGAGCGCCCGCCCGTCGCGCACCGGGTCGAGCCCGCCGGGATCACCGCCGGGCAGGTAGACCGCGAACGGTGAATACCGGCCGACCTCGCCGCCCACCTCGCGGGCCAGGTCCTCGGCGGTCAGCAGCTCCCGGCCGGGCGGCCAGGTGCACCAGTGGCCGGTCGTCGTCGCTGGCCAGCAGCGCGTCCAGTTCACCGGCGTCGGCGCCGAGCGCATCGGCGAACGCCTGGGCGATCCAGCGGGGATGGGCGTGCACGAACGCGGCGTGCCCGACCGGGTCGGTGCCGGCGGGCGGGGCGAGCTCGTCGACCCATGACTGTTCGTCGCGGCCGGCGATCTTGCGCAGCACGCCGTTGACGAAACCAGCTCGCGCGGAGTCGAATTCGATTCCGGCCTGCTCCACTGTGGTCGACACCGCGGCATGCGGTTCGACGCGGGTGCGCAACAGTTGGTAGGTGCCGAGGCGAAGCAGGTCCAGCAGCACGGGGTCGATGCGATCGGTGGGGCGACCCGCGGCATGGGCGATCACCGCGTCGAGCAGGCCCCGGGAGCGGCAGGTGCCGTAGGTGAGCTCGGTGGCGAATGCGGCGTCGCGGCCGGTGATTCCCCGCTCACGCAGCAACGCAGGCAGAGCCAGGTTGGCGTAGGCGTCACGCTCGGACACCGCGCGAAGCACCTCGAATGCCGCCCGGCGGGCCGGGTCGAGCGGTTTGCGTCGCGGCGGTCGCCTGTTGGAGGGCCGCGTCACTGGGCCCGCGCGGATTCGTCGAGCCGGGCGCCACGCGCCCAGTCGGAGGCGTTCATCGGCTTCTTGCCCGGCGGCTGGATCATGCCGAGCAGCACGGGTGTCGATCCGGTGCCGATGTGCACGCCGTCGCGGTCGGCGCGAATGGCCCCGGGGGCCAGGTTATTTGAGTTGTCCGCCACGGTCACCGGGCCCAGTTTGACCCGCAACTCACCGATCATCGTCCACGCCCCGGGATTCGGCGTGACGGCTCTGATCCGCCGATCGACGACGTGCGCGGGCAGCTCCCACCGCACCCGCGCCTCGTCGACGGTGATCTTCGGCGCGATCGTGATGCCGTCCGCGGGTTGGGGCACCGGAGCCAGTGTCCTGTCGGCGATGCCGTCGAGCGTCGTCTCGAGCAGGGCGGCGCCCGAGATCGCCAGCCGCTCGAGCAGGTCCCCCGCGGTGTCGGTGGGGCGGACCGTCTCGGTCACCACGCCGTAGACGGGCCCCGAGTCCAGCGCCGGTTCGATCTGGAACGTCGTCGCGCCGGTGACGCTGTCACCCCCGGCGATCGCCGCCTGAACGGGCGCCGCACCGCGCCAGGCGGGCAACAGCGAGAAGTGCAGGTTGACCCAGCCGTCTTCGGGCACCGCCAACAACCGCTCGGAGAGCAGCGCCCCGTAGGCGACTACCGCACAGACCTGCGGGGCCAGGCCGGCGAGTTCGGCGATGAACTCATCGGAGTTGGGGCGCGACGGCCGAAGTAACGGGATGTCATGGTCGAGTGCCAGCCGGGCCACCGGCGACGGCGCGGGCTTTCCCCGACGCCCCGATGCGGCATCGGGGCGGGTCAGCACCGCGACCACGTCGTGGCGTGGCGATTCGATGAGCCGGCGCAGCGAGGGCAGCGCGGGTTCCGGGGTGCCGGCGAAGACGAGACGCACCGCAACAGTCTAGGAACGCCTAGCGCGGCGTCTGGTAGTACTCCCGTTCCGGCACCCCGGCCAGCGGGGCGACGAACATCCACGGGATGGTGCTGAGCAGCCGATTCAGCGTGGCCACCGCGTCGTTGTAGTACTGGCGGGCGAACGCCAGCTTGTTCTCCGTGTCGGCGAGGTTGTCCTGCAGGTTCAGGAAGTTGTTCGACGAATTGAGCTGCGGGTAGCTCGCGCCCAGCGCCAGCAGCGGGGCCAGCGCGCTGTCCAGGTCCTTCTCGGCGGCACTGCGCTGCGCGACCGATTTCCCCGCCGTGGCCGACGTCAGCGCGGCGCGGGCATTCGTGGCGTGGTCCAGGATGCCCTTCTCGTGCGTGGCGAACGTCTGCACGGTCTGCACCAGACCGGGGATGAGCGAGGCCCGCCGGGTGAGCTCCACGTCGATGCCCGACAACGCCTCGGCTACACGGACGTCGGCTGCACGGATCTTGTTGTAGCCCATCACGAAGCCGATCAGCACCAGCACCGCGAGCACCAGCACCAGCACCAGCATGAATCTCACCATGATCCGCCTCCCCCACCGCCGCCACCGCCACCGCCGCCACCGCTGAATCCGCCGCCCCCGCCGCTGCTTCCGCCGGACGACGATGACGACTGGGATGCGGTGTACGCGCCGATCGACGACGACAACGCCGAATCGAAACTGTCGAAATTGGCGAAACTGCCTCCGCCGGAGCCGCCGTGAAAGCCCGACCCGGTGCTCGACGACGAGTTGTACCAATCCGGTTGTGGCGCGGGCGCACCCACCGAGGTCTCGTACTTCTTGGCCCACAGCGCCGCGGCGCCCGCGGCCACCGCGAACGGCACGTAGGCGGTGTAGAGATCCTTACGGGCCGAGAAGTCGAAGCGGGTCTCGGCCGAATCGGTGGCCAGCATCCGATGGAAACCGCCTGCCCGCGACCATAGTTCGCGTCCCGCCTCGGTGCGGCGGATGCCGACCCCGTCGCCCCAGCCTCGCACCGAGAACACGAAGAACGCGGCGAACGGCAGCGCCCACATGGTGGTCGGGAAGCCCCAGCGGAAAAACGCGCACACCATCAGAATGAATGCGACCGCGTTGGCGGTGCGCACCCACAACTCCTTCTTCCGCTTGACCATCAGCCCGTCGTCGAAGGCCCACTTCTGGACCGACTTGGCCATATCGGTCTTGGCCTTGCTGAGCTTCTGGCCCGCCTTCACGGCGTGCTTGGCCTCGAACTCCGCCCCGGACGTCATCACCTTGAGTGCCGACCCGACAGCGACACCGACCGGATCGACGTCGGCCCATGCGGTGCGCGGGGCGATGCCGCGGATGTTCCACTGCTTGTCGTTGACCTGCCGCAATTCGATCAGCCCACGTTCGGCCAGATAGAACAGGGTGGCGGACAGACCGTCCTTGGGCACCCTCTCGGTGCGGATGTACTCCATCTGCACCGGGCCGAGACCCTCCGGCGGTCCGTACTGCAGCGGGAAGCCGGGTGCCGGTTCGACGGTGGTGCGATACCACAGGAACGCACCCAACCCGAACGCCACCGCCAGGGCGGCGACCCACGCCACCCCGGCCAGCGACTGCCCGAGTATGCGGTCCCACGTGTAGGGCCACGGCAGGCTGATGCGCGGCGGGGTGGGCACGTCGACACCGGCGCGCACCGTCACCGGAGTGCGCGGCGCCAGGTTGGCCGCCGAGATCTGGATGCCGTTGCCGGTCACGGTCACCGTGGCGCAGGACCGGCCGACCCCGTAACCGACCGAGCACTGGACCCGCCCGACGTCCGCGGGCAGCGCGATGGAGATCTCCGCGCGGGTGATCCGGTTGTTCCACGACGGGGCGATGACGTTCCAGAAGAACACCGACGGTGA
Source organism: uncultured Actinomycetota bacterium (assembly GCA_963699655.1). Lineage (GTDB taxonomy): Bacteria > Actinomycetota > Actinomycetes > Mycobacteriales > Mycobacteriaceae > Mycobacterium. Next base: position 186,945 of record CAVOUV010000019.1, on the reverse strand, counting down.
TGCCGAGTCGACGCCGGTCGTTCCGGCGAACACCCTGTTCGCGCCGGTGGTTCCGGGGTCGAGCACCCCCGGGACCGTGTAGCGGATCTCGAACACGTGGGTGCCGTAGTCCAGGTACTGGTCGGGATCGCCGATCTTCGCGACGCGGAACCGTTCGCCGTCCTCCCACAGCATCTGATAGGGGATCCACCGGCCATCGACCAGGATCGACATGATCTCGGGCTTCTGCCGGACCCGGGGACTGTTCTGGTTGGCGACATCCCAGTAGCGGAAGAGGCCGTGCCGTCCGATCGGGAATTCGGCGGTGATGGTTTCCACCGCATTCATGTCCCCGGCGCTGTTGACGGCGAACTCGGCCTTGTAGTTGCTGAACACCACCGGATCATCGACGTCGGAGGCATCCGATCCACCCGTGAACACCAGCGGCCACAGCAAGCCAAACGTGATGAGCGCCAACGGGATAAGCCATTTCAATACCCGCCGCATGCCCACCTCCTGCCTGGTTCATGCCGTGGCGAATGGCCTGGTGAAGTGCCGTTCCGGGATCACCCTATGTGCAATGGGTCGATTTGCACACGAACCGGCACATGATCGTGGCGCGCGCTGAGTACGGCGGTGGCCCTCCTCAGCGCCGCCGCGAGAGCCAGTCCGCCGTCGCGCGGGACCCGGACCAGCATCCGACTGACCGGCTGTCCGGCCGGTGTCCCCGGCGGTCGGCGAGCCCCGGCAGGGAGATCCACGGGCCCCAGCAGCTGCGCCGTGTCGGGCATCTCGGCGGTGTCGAGGAGGGCCTTCACCGCCAGGGGTTCCCCGTCGACGGCGGCGATGTGGGAGGCAGGCGGGAGTCCGACCTCGGCGCGGGAGTCGAGTTCCGCGTCGGCGTGTCCGACCGGATCCCAGCGGACCAGGGCCTGAACGGTGGGTATCGACGCCTCGGCGACCACGGCGACCGCACCGCCGTCGGCACGGCCGCGCACCATCGCAGTGGCCGCCATCCAGCGTCGCAGCGCGTCCTCGGCCGCCCTCAGATCCTGGCGGCCGAGCAGCGCCCAGCCGTCGAGCAGCAGGGCCGCGCCGTAGCCACCCTCGGCGGCAGGCTCGGCCCCGGGAGTCGCCACGACAAGAGCGGGCCCGCCCGGGACGGTGGACACCATCGCATCGCCGCCCGAGGTGATCACCGTCGTGCCGGGAAACGCCCGTCCGAGTTCCTCGGCGGTGCGTCGGGCACCGACGACGACGGCACGTACGGATTCGGATCCACAACGCGCGCAACGCAATGCGGGCTCTTCGCGGCCACACCACCGGCACACCGCCCCGGCCGTATCCCGGTCGGGCAGCGACAGCGGACCCGTACAGTGCCTGCACCGCGCGATGGTCCGGCATCGTGCGCACGCCAACGCGGGCACATAACCCCGCCGCGGCACCTGCACCAGCACCGGCAGGCCGGCCTCCAACGCGGTGCGCGCGGCCCGCAACGCCACCGACGGCAGCCGGGCGGTGCGCGCGGCGGGATCCCGCTCCTGCTCGAAACCACCGTCATCGAGGGCGATGACTCGCGGCGACGCGGCGCGCACGACCGGGCGCGGCGCGACGAGGTCGTGGGCCCATCGGCTGCGCACGAGCGCCTGGGCCTCGGCGGTGCGGGCGTAACCCCCGATCAGCGCCGCACATCGCAGCTGATGAGCGCGCAGCATCGCCACCTCGCGGGCGTGCGGGTATGGCGCGCGCGGTTCGGCGAGCGTGTCGTCGCCGTCGTCCCACACCATCACCAGGCCGAGGTCGGCGACGGGCGCGAACACCGCGCTGCGGGTGCCGATGACGAAGCGCGCGGTGCCCCGCAGCGCGGACAGCCAGCGGCGGTACCGCTGGGCGGGCCCGAGACCAGCGGACAGCGCGACGACACGGGACTCATCGACGTGCCGGACCGCGGCGCCGTGCAGCGTGTCCACGTCGCGCTGATCCGGCACGATGGCCAGCACCCCGCGCCCGGCGGTGACCGTGACGGCCGCGGCCTCGGCCAGCCGGTCGGCCCACTGCTCACCCGGCAGGGCCTGCCAGACGGCGCGAGCGGCACGACCATCCTGCAGCGCCGTCAGGAACTGCTCGCCCCGTCCGTAGCCGGCCCAGCCGGCGGGGTCGACGGGCGTGACGACCGGAGGCGCCGGCTCGGCGACGGGTTGCTTCTCGACATTGGCGTGTCGCGGCGGGATGGCCAGCCGCAGCACGTCGGCGCGGGTGCCCGCATAACGCGCGGCAACGGCATCGGTCAGCCGCCGCACGTCGGGCGTGAGCACCGGCTCGGCGGAAACCACCCGGTCCAGCCAGCCCAGCTTGCCGACATGGTCTGTGTCCGAACGTCTTTCGAGGACGAACGCGTCTACCAGCCGACCGTGGAACCGGACCCGCACCCGCACCCCTGGCTGCGCGTCGTCGGATTGCTCTGCCGACACCAGATAGTCGAATTCGCGGTCCAGATGCGGCACCGACAACATCGGCAGCACGCGCGCGATCGGCTCGTGCTCAGCCTGCTGCCGGGTGGTCGTCACGCAGCAGGTGTAGCAGACGGCACAGACGAGCGACCGAAGAAGAACCCGGCCGTGATCAGCAGCAGCGACGCTGCATACGCCCACCAGATCGGCACCGCCAACGCCTGCGCGTTCTCGGGCGCCAGGGCGAACCTGCCGATCCCGATCATCGCGTCGGACACCGCGAAGCACACGGCGCCGAGCACCGTCCACGGTGTCGGCAGGCCCGCCATCAGCGCCACACACACCATCGCGCCGAGCACCGCGATGTAACCGGTCACCGGAAGCGCCATCCCCTCCTCGATCAACCGCGGCCAGAACCAGATCAGCAGTGCGACGCAGACCGCGACCGTGACGGCCGCGGCGGCCACCCGTGGTCGCGACGGGGACGCCAGCGGGAGCAGCGCGGCCAGAAAGCACAGGTGTGCAACGAGGAAGGCGGCCAGACCCAGCACAAACGACGGCGCCCACCACGGGATGGCCAGCAGGAAGTCCCCGATCACCGAGAACACCAGCGCGGCGAGCAACCACCGGCGTTCGCGTGCCGCCGGGTGGGTCAGCGCGGCAGCCGCCAGCAACAGCGCCGTCAGCGCCTTGACGGTGGGCTGCGCGATGAACTGGCCGGTGAGCTCGGATCGCCAGCCCAGCTGCCACGCTGTCGCGAACAGAAACAGGCCGTACCCCGTGCCTACGATCGCCGCCGCCAACCACAGGCCGCCGGTGCGGCGGCGTGCGTACGGTGTCCCCATGTCCGTTACGGAGGAGAAGCCGGCTCTCGACACCATCCTGCTGAAGGTACTGGAGGCCGTTCCCTTTCAATTGACAACCGACGGAGGTGTCGAAGCCGCGCGGAAGAGGTTCCGGCAGCTTCCCCGCAAGCCGATCCACCCCGATCTGCAGGTCGAGAACCACACCGTCGCCGGACCGGCCGGCGCCATCCCGATCCGGGTGTACCGGCCGCCGACGGACAGCGGCGTCGCCGCGCCGGTGGTCGTCTTCATCCACGGCGGCGGATGGTCGATCGGCGACCTGGACACCTACGACGCCACCGCTCGGATCCACGCGGTGGGAGCGGGGGCGGTCGTGGTGTCGGTGGACTACCGCCTGGCACCCGAGCATCCCTATCCGGCCGCCGTCGAGGATGCCTGGGCCGCAACACAATGGGTGGCCGACCACGCGGACGAGTTCGGCGCAGACCCGACACGGCTGGCCGTCGCGGGTGATTCGGCGGGCGGAAATCTGGCCGCGGTGGTGGCTCAGCTGGCCCGCGATGCCGACGGACCGCCGATCCGGTTCCAGCTGCTGTGGTACCCGTCGACGACCTTCGACACCTCGCTGCCCTCATTCACGGAGAACGCACATGCCCCGGTGCTCGACCTCGCCGGCGCCAAGGCCCACACCCGTTGGTACGTCGGCGGTTTGGACCTCACCGAAATCCCGTCGACGCTCGCGCCGGCCCGGGCGAAGGACCTGTCGGGTCTGGCGCCTGCCTATATCGCCGTCGCGGGCCACGACCCGCTGCGTGATGACGGCGCGCGCTACGCCGACCTCCTGGCGGCCGCGGGGGTACCGGTGGAACTCGACAACGCCGGCAGCCTCGTCCACGGCTTCCTCGGTTACGCCGGTGTGGTGCCGGCAGCGACCGAGGCCACCGACCGGGGGCTGCTGGCGCTGCGTAACGCATTGGAGGACAGATGAGGACCCCAGATTCGGTAGGAATCGTGCACGCGTTCTGGAACGAGGTATGGAACGCCCACGACCCGGAGGCGGCCGACAGATTCGTGGTCGACGACGTCGTCATCGTGTCCGGGGGCGAAACCATCTCCGGTCGTGACAACTTCAAGCGCTGGATCGCCGGATTTCTCGCGCACGTGGACGGCCTGCATCTCGAGGTGCTCGAGTCGTTTCAGAATGCGGACGGTAGCCGGGTGGCATCGCGATGGCTGCTGACCGGCAGGAACAACGGATTCCTCGGCACCCAACCCGGCCGGCAGGACATCGCGATGACCGGCACCGCCGTATGGGCGGTTCGCGACGACGGCAAGCTGCTCACCAACTGGGTGGAGCGCGCGTCGTGGGAACAGTTTCAGCGCCTGCGCGGCGACGGCGACGTGTCGCTTTTTGTGGGATAGACGGCAGGACGGACAGGGCCAGTCGTGGCGCCGACCGGCCGATACTGAGGTCATGACAACACAGACCATCGGCGGTATCACGATTCCCGACACGGCACTCGTACGCGACGTCACCGACTACATCCGGGATGTCGAGGACGATCTGCTCTTCAACCACTCCCGGCGCGTCTTCCTGTTCGGCGCGCTGCAGGGCGAACGCCGGGGCATCGATCCCGACCTCGAACTGCTCTACGTCGGGGCGATGTTTCACGACATCGGCCTGACGCCGCTGTACCGCGACTCCATGCTGCGATTCGAGGTCGACGGCGCCAACGCGGCCGACAGGTTCCTGCGCGAACGCGGATTCGACGACGCCACCGTGCGCAAGGTGTGGCTGTCCATCGCGCTGCACACCACACCGGGGGTGCCCGAGTTCCTCGACCCGGAGATCGCGCTCGTCACCGCGGGCGTGGAGACCGACGTCCTCGGCATCGGGCGCGAGGACCTGTCCGAGGAGGCGCTCGACGCCGTCACGGCCGCCCATCCCCGGCCCGATTTCAAGCGTCGTATCCTTCGGGCCTTCACCGACGGCAACGTGCACCGTCCGCACAGCACGTTCGGCAACGTCAACGCCGATGTACTGGCGCACTACGACCCCGAATTCGTGCGAGAAGACTTCGTCGAGATCATCCTGAAGAACAACTGGGCGGAGTAGAGCGCTACCGTGTGGCCATGGCCGCAGAACCATCGACCACACGCCCCGGTATCGATCCGGCGATGAAGGCGGTCGTGGACGCATTCCCGTTGCGTTTCACGATCGAGGACGGCGTCGAGTACGTACGGGAGCAGCTCCGGTCGCTGCAGCCGCGGCCGGAAACCCTGCCCGCCATGCGAATCGAGGAACGGATCGTCGGTTACGGCGACGTGACCGACGTTCCCGTCCGGATCTACTGGCCGCCCATCGAACAGCACGAGAACCTGCCGGTGGTCGTCTTCTACCATGGCGGCGGCTGGGCGGTCGGCGATCTGGACACCCATGATGCGGCGGCCAGGAACCACGCGCTCGGCGCGGAGGCGATCGTGGTGTCGGTGGATTACCGGCTTGCACCCGAACACCCCTTCCCCGCGGGCATCGACGACTCCTGGGCCGCACTGCGCTGGGTCGGTGAGCACGTCGCAGAACTCGGCGGCGACCCCGCCCGGATCGCCGTCGCCGGCGACTCCGCGGGAGGCAACATCTCGGCGGTGATGGCGCAGCTCGCGCGCGACAACGGCGGACCGCCGCTCGTCTTCCAGCTGCTGTGGTATCCGACGACGACGTCTGACCTGACACTTCCGTCGATGATCGAGAACGCCGACGCCCCGGTCTTGGACTCTGCCGCAATCGCGGCGTTCCTGCACTGGTACCTGCCCGAGGGCACCGAAGTCGGCGACCCGGCCACCTTGCCCGCGACGCTGGCTCCCGCCAACTCGGTGGATCTGTCCGACCTGCCGCCCGCGTACATCGCCACGGCCGAATACGATCCGCTCCGCGACGACGGGGCGCGCTACGCCGAACTGCTCAGCGCCGCAGGGGTTCCCGTTGAGTTGCGCAATTCGCCGACGTTGGTGCATGGATTTGTCCGCTTCACCCTCGCCGTCCCCGCCGCGGCCGAGGCCACCGAGCGAGGACTCGCGGCACTGAAGGCCGCGCTGCACGGCGGATGACCGAACGCGCGGTGCTCGATGCCCGCACACCTCGGGAATGGGAGGACTGGCTCGAGGGTAACCACTCGACGACGCCGGAAATCTGGTTGCGGCTCTTCAACAAGAACGCGCCGGAACGCGGGATGTCGTACGCGGAAGCGGTCGAGATCGCGCTGTGCTTCGGGTGGATCGACAGCCTGGCGCGAGGCTACGACGGGGTTTCCCGCATTCAGCGGTTCAGCCCCCGACGTGCGCGCAGCGCATGGTCGAAGTCCAATGTCGAACGGGTGGCGCGGTTGATCGATGCCGGGCGGATGCGCGAACCGGGGCAGCGGGAGATCGATGCCGCCAAGGCCGACGGACGCTGGCCGACGCATTAGCTGCATCGTCCGCCCAAGCGCCCACGCCGGACCTCCCACCTGTGCCACGATCGTCGCGTAGTACAGAGACGGTCGCGTAGTACAGAGAGGGTCGCCTAGTACAGAGAGGGGAGGCACTATGTCCGCGCCCCGGTACGAGACGGTGATCGTCGGCGCCGGCTTCTCCGGCATCGGCACCGCCATCAACCTGGACAAGGCCGGAATCGGCAACTACCTGGTGATCGAAGCCGGCAGCGGCCCCGGCGGCACGTGGTACTGGAACACGTATCCCGGTATCGCCGTGGATATTCCGTCGTTCTCGTATCAATTCTCGTTCGAGCAGAGCCCCAACTGGTCGCGCACCTATGCGCCCGGTGGCGAGCTGAAGGCCTACGCGGAGCACTGTGTCGACAAATACGGACTGCGGCGCAAGATCCGGCTCGACACCAAGGTGCTCGGCGCCGAGTTCGACGAGCAGGCCGACCTGTGGCGGATCCGGATCGACCCCGGCGAGGTCGTCTCCGCCCGGTTCCTTGTCAACGCGGGTGGCGTGCTGATCACACCGAAGCTGCCGGACATCGACGGTGTCGACTCGTTCGCCGGCCTGACCATGCACACCGCGCGCTGGGATCACGACCAGGACCTGACCGGCAAGCGCGTCGCCGTGATCGGCACCGGCGCCTCGGCGGTGCAGGTGATCCCCGAGATCGCGCCGATCGTCGAGCACCTCACCGTCTTTCAGCGCACACCGATCTGGTGCTTTCCCAAGTTCGACGTGCCTCTGCCCGCCGCCGCCCGCCGCGCAATGCGGCTGCCCGGCGGCAAGACCGTGCAGCGATGGCTCAGCCAGGCCTACGTCGAGCTGACGTTTCCGCTTGCCGCCCAGTACTTCACCGTGAACCCGATGGCCAAGCGGATGTCGGACGCCGGCAAGGCCTACCTGCGCAAGCAGGTCGATGATTCCGAGGTCCGCGACAAGCTGACGCCCCGCTACGCCGTCGGCTGCAAGCGCCCCGGCTTCCACAACACCTACCTGTCCACCTTCAACCGCGACGACGTCGATCTCGTCACCGAGCCGATCGACAAGATCACAGGTTCAGGGGTGGCGACGACGGACGGCAGCACCCACGACGTCGACGTGCTGATCCTGGCGACCGGGTTCAAGGTGATGGATCCCGACGACGTTCTGACCTACCCCGTGAGCGGACCGGGCGGCCGCTCGTTGAGCCGGTATTGGGACGAGCGGCGCCTGCAGGCCTACGAGGGCGTCAGCGTTCCCGGGTTCCCGAACTTCTTCACCGTCTTGGACCCTACGGGTACGTCGGGTCATCGTACTTCGCGCTCATCGAGGCGCAGTCGCACCACATCGTCCGCTGCCTCACCCAGGCCCGGCGACGCGGCGCCCGGCGCGTCGAGGTGAGTCAGGAGGCCAACGACCGCTACTTCGCGGAGATGATGCGCAAACGGCACCGGCAGATCTTCTGGCAGGACAGCTGCCGGCTGGCCAACAGCTACTACTTCGACAAGAACGGCGACGTGCCCCTGCGGCCGGCCAGCACCATCGAGGCGTACTGGCGCAGCCGACGATTCCCGTTGGCGGACTATCGGTTCAGCGCATAGCCGATCAGAATTGCACGCCGCGGGTCAGCGCGCCGTCGACCACGAGGTTCGTGCCGGTGATGAAGCTGGCCGCCGAACTGCTGAGGAATACCACGGCGTTGGCGATCTCCGTCGGCGTCGCCATCCGGCCGGTGGGGTTGAGTCCGAGTGCCGTCCGGAACAGTTCCGGGTCGTTCTCCTCGATCGACGTCCACACCCCGCCGGGGAAATAGGTGTTGCCGGGGCTGACCGTGTTCGCCCGCACGCCCTTGCCCGCCAGGTTGTATGCCAGCCCCTGGGTGTAGTGAATGATCGCGCCCTTCATCGTGCCGTAGGGCCCCGAGGCGAAGTCGATCTCGCGGCCGGACACGCTGGAGATCGTGACGATCGAGCCCGCGCCGCTGTCGAGCAGGTGCGGCAGCGCCGCGTCGACGAGGCCGACCGTGCCCATCAGGTCGACGTTGAAGCTCAACTGCCAGTTGTCCGGGTTGTCCGGAATGGCCAGCGCGCTGACATTGGCCACCACTCCGTCGACGCCGCCGAGCGCCCGTGCGCTGGCGTCGACCCAATCCCTCAGTGCTGCACCATCTCCCACGTCAACGGCGGTGCCGAACGCGGTGGCGCCGTCGACGCTCAGCTCCGATTGGGTGGCGGCGACGGCATCCGGCGTGCGGGCGCAGTACGCGACTGCCGCCTTCTCGGCCAGCAGCCCGTCGACCACCGCCCGGCCGATGCCACGGGTGCCCCCGGTGACGAGAAACCGCTTGCCTTCCAGTCCCAGCTCCATGTCCCTGCCAGCCCCGTTCGTATCCAGTCAGTAGGAGATCGTTCCCAAAGAACCCGCGACGCCGCGTATTTCGTCGTGAACCCCGCCGTAGACCCGAGCCGGCGGGAGCAGCCTCTTGTCGATCTTGGTGACTGCACTGTAGTTGGTGTCGACGACGTTGGCGATCGGCACCTGCGAGATCTGGGTGAGCAACTGGTAGGCGTCGAGGCGGTCGAGACCGTACAACTCCCCCAGCCAGCCGATCATCTCGACCTGGCTCGCCCGCCACGCCTCCTCCAGCGGCCGACCGGAACCGATGCACATCAGGTGGGTGTCGGTCTCGATCCTCGGCCACGCCGGCCCGCCACCCTTGATCAGCTCGACGATCGCGGTGACGTTCATGGCGCCCTCGACCGCCGTCCCGCACGATTCGCCCTCGCCCTGCCGGTAGTGGCCGTCACCGAGCGAGAACAGCGCGCCGTCGACGTTCACCCGGAGATAACACGTTGCACCGGCGGTCATTTCGGGCGTGTCCATGTTTCCGCCGAAATAGTCCGGCACCAGCGATGTACGGACTTCGCGACGCGCCGGGGCCAGCCCGACGGTACCGAGCATCGGATTGGCGGGCAGCCGCACCTGGAAATCGGAGCCCAGCGCCGAGAAGCCCAGCGTGTGCGTGCCCGCATCGAAGTCGTAAATGTAGGTGCGCTCCGGCAGCGGGTCCTGCAACGTCGGGCTGACAGGAATGCTCGTGAGCCCGCCGAAGAACGGGATCAGAGTCGAGGCACCCCAGGTTCGCGCCGGTGTCAGGTCGACCAGGTGAACCGCAAGCGTGTCACCGGGTTCGGCGCCCTCGATGAAGAACGGCCCGGTCTGCGGGTTGAGATCCTCGGTGTTCAGGGCCGTCGTGGCCACGTCGTCGCGGCTGGTGATGCGTCCGCCGTACGCGTCCTCGGTCCACAGCGTCAACACCGTTCCCGGCCGGATCCGCATCACCGGTTGGGCGCCCCCGAAGGTGTAGTTCAGCTGATCGACGGTCGGCACAAAAGTCACGTGGTCCATGCCCATCATCCTGCTGGACCCCGCCGTCGGGCGCGAGGCTGGGTAACGCAAAAGCACCCCAATTCTCGCGGAATGGGGCGCTTTTGCGGGTACTCGCGCAGGGAAACCTACACGGAAGCCTTGAGCTCCTCGACCTTGTTCAGCTGCTCCCACGGCAGCTCGACGTCGGTCCGCCCGAAGTGACCGTAGGCGGCGGTCTGCGCGTAGATCGGCCGCAGCAGATCGAGATCGCGGATGATCGCGCCCGGCCGAAGATCGAACACCGACGTGATGGCCTTCTCGATGCGGGCCGGGTCGACGGTCTCGGAGCCGAATGTCTCGACGAACAGGCCGACCGGGGCCGCCTTGCCGATCGCGTAGGCGACCTGCACCTCGACCCGCTCGGCCAGGCCTGCCGCGACCACATTCTTGGCCACCCAGCGCATGGCGTAGGCGGCGGACCGGTCGACCTTGGACGGATCCTTGCCGGAGAAGGCGCCGCCGCCGTGGCGGGCCCAGCCGCCGTAGGTGTCGACGATGATCTTGCGCCCGGTAAGGCCGGCGTCGCCCATCGGCCCGCCGAGGACGAACTTGCCGGTCGGGTTGACCAGAAGCCGGAAGTCGGAGGTGTCCATGGTGTCGTGCGACAGATCGGCCAGCACGGTGTTGACCACCTTCTCGCGGATGTCCGGAGTCAGCGTGCCTTCCAGGTCGATGCCCGCGGCGTGCTGAGTGGACAGCACGACGGTGTCGAGCCGCACCGGGGTGGTGCCGTCGTACTGGACTGTCACCTGGGTCTTGCCGTCGGGGCGCAGGTAGTCCAGCACCGCGCTCTTGCGGACCTCGGTGAGCCGGCGGGCGAGGCGGTGCGCCAAGGCGATGGGCAGCGGCATCAGTTCCGGGGTGTCTTTGATGGCGTAGCCGAACATCAGGCCCTGGTCGCCCGCTCCCTGCGAATCCAGCGGGTCGCCGGCGCCCTCGACGCGCGTCTCGTGGGCGGTGTCGACGCCCTGGGCGATATCGGGCGACTGCGCGCCGATGCCGATGTTGACGCCCGCGGTGAGGCCGTCGAAGCCCTTTTCCGACGAGTCGTAGCCGATCTCGAGGATGCGCGCCCGGACCGTGTTGGTGATGTCCGCGAAGGCCTCCTTGGCCGTCGTCGTGACCTCACCGACGACGTGCACCTGACCGGTGGTCACCAGGGTCTCCACCGCAACGCGCGACTTGGGATCCTGCGCGAGCAATGCATCGAGCACGGAGTCGCTGATGGCGTCACAGATCTTGTCGGGGTGGCCCTCGGTTACCGACTCACTGGTAAACAGCCGAGCATCACTCACGGTGGTGGTCCTTCCGCTCAAGTCCTCTTGAGATAGTTAGCTAATCGAATTATATCTCTGCCCCCGGTGCACCCAAGCGTGCGCATGCTTCTCGCGCAACCCTTGGCCGCAGCCTGATGCCCTACCTGGCCGGTTACCCGCCGTTGTGATGCAGGAAGGCCGCGATCGCGTCCACAATACGGCTGGCCATCAGAGTCTTCGAGCCGTGTTCCAATGCCGATTCGGTGCCATCGGATGCGAGCAGCCATCCGTCGTTGTTGTCGACTTCGAACGCCCGATTCTCCCCGACGGCATTGACGACTAGCAAATCGCAGCCCTTGCGCTGCAATTTGGCGCGAGCGTGGAAGAGGACATCGCCGTTGGCGTCGCCGGTCTCGGCAGCGAAGCCGACGATGGCGCGCATGTTCGGCAGTTGACCGTCGGACCTGGCACGTACGGCGCCGGCGAGGACGTCGTCGGTGCGGGTGAGTTCGATCACCGGCGCCGCGGCGCTGGGATCGCTGGACTTCTTGATCTTGCTGGTCTGGACCTGGGTTGGCCGGAAGTCGGCGACCGCGGCGGCCATCACCAGCACGTGCGCGTCCGGCGCGTGCTTGGAGACGGCGTCGCGCAGCTGGCCGGCCGAGCCGATGTGCTCGACATCCACGCCGGCCGGATCGATCAGGCCGGCGGTGTTGCCGGCGATCAGTGTGACGTCGGCGCCGCGCTGGGCCATCACCCGGGCCATCGCGTAGCCCTGCTTACCCGAACTGCGGTTGCCGATGAACCGGACCGGGTCGATCGGTTCCCGGGTCCCGCCCGCGGTCACCAGCACCTTGACGCCGGCCAGGTCGTACGGCAGAGCCTCGCCGCGGGCCAACAGAAGCTGCGCGAGCGTGGTGATCTCCTCGGCCTCGGGTAACCGGCCTGCGCCGGTGTCGGCGCCGGTGAGTCGGCCCGACGCGGGCTCGAGAACGATTGCGCCCCTTGCCCGCAACGTCGCGACATTCTCGACGGTCGCCGGGTGGTACCACATCTCGGTGTGCATGGCCGGCGCGAACAGCACCGGGCATCGGGCGGTCAGCAGCGTCGCGGTCAGCAGATCGTCGGCGCGGCCGGCGACGGCACGGGCCAGCAGGTCGGCGGTGGCGGGCGCGACCACGACGAGGTCGGCCTCCTGGCCGATCCGGACGTGCGGCACCTGGTGCACCTCGTCCCAGACGCCGGTGTGCACGGGGTTGCTGGAGAGCGCTTCGAAGGTTGCCGCACCGACGAATCGCAGTGCGGACTCGGTCGGTACGACGCGGACTGAGTGACCGGCCTCGGCGAGCTGTCGGACGACGGTCGCCGCCTTGTAGGCGGCGATGCCACCGGCGACGCCGACGATGATCCGCTTGCGGTCCGTACTCACGTCGTCTGCTTCGGCTACTCGCCCTCGGTGTGCTCGAGCAGGTCTTCGTGGATCTCGCGCATCGCGATCGACAGCGGCTTTTCCTGCAGGCCGGGCTCGACGAGCGGGCCGACGTATTCGAGGATGCCGTCGCCGAGTTGGTTGTAGTAGTCGTTGATCTGCCGCGCGCGCTTGGCGGCGTAGATCACCAGCGCGTACTTGCTCGACGCGCGGTCCAGCAACTCGTCGATGGGCGGGTTGGTGATGCCCAGTGGCGTGTCATAGGCTCCGGCGGCGGACGCGTCGATGTCGTCCACAGCGGACAGCTGCGCGTCGGCGTGCGGGGTGCTCACGTAAAAGGTCTCCTGGCGGTATTTGGCGTGATTGCCGTAAAACTCGGGTGCGCTGGGGCCTGATCGCGCCGTCTCTGGCGCTTGGGTCAGTCGCGGCCCACCAGCAAGGATACCAATTCGTCGCAGGCGGACTCCAATTGGCTGTTCACCACCACCGTATCGAAGTCATCCTGGGCCGCCAGCTCGGCCCTGGCCGTCTCCAGGCGCCGGGCCATCACTTCCGCGGATTCGGTGCCTCGGCCCGATAACCGGCTTTCGAGCGCGTCCCAGCTGGGTGGGGCGAGGAATACGGTGATCGCCTCCGGCATGGCCCGCTTCACGGCCCGCGCTCCGGCCAGATCGACCTCGATCAGCACCGGCCGCCCGGCCCGGGCCGCGTCGCGGATGGGCTGGGCCGGTGTCCCGCTGCGATGCAGGCCACCGTGGATTTCCGCCCATTCGAGCAAAGCGCCGTCATCGATCAGCTGCTGGAACCGGTCGGTGGTCACGAAGGTGTAGTCGACACCGTCGACCTCGCCAGGACGCGGCGCCCTGGTGGTCGCGGAGACGCTGAAGTGCAGGTCAGGAAGCCGTTCGCGTAGACAATGCACAACGGACGACTTCCCGACGGCAGAGGGACCGGACAGTACGACGACACGTGTCATCGCCGTCCGGCCCCTCGGCCGGCTTTCACGATTCGCCTAGGACGTGAAGTCGAACTTCTCCAACAGCGCCTTGCGCTGACGATCGCCCAGGCCGCGCAGACGGCGGGTGGGAGCGATCTCGAGTTCGGTCATGATTTCCTGCGCCTTGACCTTGCCGACCTTGGGCAACGCCTCCAGAAGCGCAGAGACCTTCATCTTGCCCAAGACCTCGTCGGTCTCGGCATCCTTGAGCACCTGCTTGAGGTTGGTACCGCCGCGCTTGAGCCGATCCTTGAGCTCGGCACGCGCTCGACGTGCGGCGGCAGCCTTCTCCAACGCAGCAGCGCGCTGTTCGTCGGTCAACTGGGGAAGGGCCACGGGATCCTCCGATTCATCACCAATACTGTTTTGTCTCGGCCGGCTCAAACTTCTCGAACCAGCCAGCGTGCACGACCGTACCCACGCAATCTGACGAAAGCGAACGCCACCCCCTGGTAACGGCCCCAAAAGCCCAGCGTGTAGGACGGGCGCGAGGCGGCCCCGCATCGTCCCCGAAGGGCCGGAAAACCGCCGTCAGCGTCGGGTTTTTTGCGGAAATGCCTGCATATCAAGGGCTTTCGGGGCCCGCGTGGACTATCGCCGCCTCCGGTCGCGCCGGTCGGGCGGCCCGATACGGCCCGGCCCGGCGCCGAGTTCAGAAAATTTTGCCTGGTCATGGCGTGTCGGGCGTGTCGCGGGCCGTTACGGCCGCGTGAATTGATCCCGCACACGGCCCCGCGCCGGGCGCCGCCCGTCACACCGCAATGGTTTGATTATCTAACTTTCGGAGCCGGACAGTCGATTTTCCTGTTCACGGCGCCGCGGCACGTCAAATAAATGCAAATCGCCCGGTCGCGAACCCTCGCGAGGCGCAGCACGGCCCCCACGCGGGGCTCAGCTGCCGCCCAGAACGGGCGCCACGCCATCAAAACCACGTTTCCGGTGGTCCGGGCGCCGAACCGGCCTCGAGCCGCCATGGCGTCCGCCAAAACCTTCAACTACAGTGCGTAGTAGATCGCCTCGACTCCTCGGGACCCAGAGGGAGCGGTCCATGCGGCAAGCGTTTCAGGCATTTCTCGCGCTGTTCGGCGTCATCGTCATCGGCTTCTCCCTCGCGTCACTCACGCACCTGGCCATCGGCCCGGCCGCGATCATCGGCGCCACCCGGGTCAATCCGACATCCGACGGCGAGGACCGGTTCTTCGCGGGCGGCGCGATCGGGCGCCTGCTCGCGCTCGTGCTCGCGGGCGCGCCAGGATCGCGAAGCCCGGCTCGAAACCTGTTGCCGCGACTGCGGTTACTCGATAAGCCCTCAGGCGAGGTACGCCACCGCGTCACGCATCCGCTGCGCCGCTGCCCGCACCGCGTCGACATCGGGGCCTGCGCGCAGCAACTCACGCGACGACGTCGGCAGCAGCTGACCGGGGCGGGCGCCACCGAGGCCGCCCAGCTCCTCGGGCGCACCGCCCTGGAATCCGACCCCCGGCACCAGAACCGGGCCGCCCAGTTCGCTCAGATCGGGCGGGTCGGGCACGGTCGCACCCACCACGACGCCGACCGACCCCGGCTCGGGCGCTGCGCCGCGATTGACCGCGGCGACATCGTCGACGATCGACTGCGCGACGGTCTTACCGCCCACATCGGCACGCTGCACCATCGGCACCCTCCGGATTGGACGTCGCGGCCAGGACGAACACGCCGCGGCCGTGTGCCGCAGCGGTGTCGAGCAGTGGCTGCAGCGACCCGAACCCGAGATACGGCGAAGCGGTGACCGCATCGCAGGCCAGCGGCGAGTCACCGACCCACGCCTCGGCGTAGGCGGCCATGGTCGAGCCGATGTCGCCGCGTTTGGCATCGGCCAGCACCAGCACACCGGCGGCCCGCAGCGCCTCGATGGTGCGTTCCAGCACCGCATAGCCCGGCGGAGCCGTGCGCCTCGAAGAACGCGACCTGCGGCTTGACCACGGCGAAATCGGCGAACGCCGCCACGCACACGTCGCAGAACTCGGCGAGCCCGTCCGCATCCGCCGACAGGCCCCAGGCGCGCAGCAGTTCGGTATGCGGGTCGATGCCCGGACACAGCGGGCCACGCCGAGATACCGCATCGGCCAGCCGGCGGCCAAACCCGTCCATCCCTACGGCCCCAGCGCGCTGTGTAGTTCCTGGAGCGACATGACGCCGATGTCGCCCCGTATTCCCGCCTCGATACCCTGCACGGCGGCGGAGGCGCCCTGCACCGTCGTCACGCACGGAATGTTCATCGCCACCGCGGCCGAACGGATCTCGTAGCCGTCGATGCGCGGCCCGGAGTTGCCGTACGGCGTGTTGATCACCATGTTCACCTCGCCGGCGCGGATCGCGTCGACGGCGGACAGCGCCGGCCGGTCGGGGCTGGGTTCTTCAAAGTGTTTGCGCACCTCATCGCACGGAATACCGTTGCGCCGCAGCATCTCCGCGGTGCCCGCGGTGGCCAGCACCCGAAACCCCAGGTCCGCCAGTCGTTTCACCGGGAACACCAGCGAGCGCTTATCGCGGTTGGCGACCGACACGAACACCGTGCCCTTGGCGGGCAGCGAACCGTAGGCCGCGGTCTGACTCTTTGCGAACGCGCTGCCGAAGTCGTGGTCGATGCCCATCACCTCGCCGGTCGACTTCATCTCCGGGCCGAGCAGCGAGTCGATCTGTGCACCGTCGGCCTTGCGGAACCGATTGAACGGCAGCACCGCCTCCTTGACCGCCACGGGTGCGTTGCGGGGGGCGACCGCACCGTCGCCGGTCTTGGCGAGCACACCCTCGCCGCGTAGCTGGGCGATGGTGGCGCCCAGCATGATTCGGGCGCACGCCTTGGCCAGCGGTATCGCGGTCGCCTTCGACACGAACGGCACGGTGCGGCTGGCCCGGGGGTTGGCCTCCAGCACATAGAGCACGTCGTCCTTCAGCGCATACTGCACATTGAGCAGACCGACCACCCCGATGCCGTGCGCGATCGCCTCGGTGGCGCGGCGGACGGACTCGATGTCGCTGCGCCCCAAGGTCACCGGCGGCAGCGCGCAGGCGGAGTCACCGGAATGGATCCCGGCCTCCTCGATGTGCTCCATGATTCCGCCGATGTAGACCTCGGTGCCGTCGCACAGAGCGTCGACGTCGATCTCGATGGCGTCCTCGAGGAACCGGTCGACGAGCACCGGGTGCTCGGGCGAGAGCTCGGTGGCGCGGGTGATGTAGCCCTCCAGGGTCTCGTCGTCGTAGACGATCTCCATGCCTCGGCCGCCGAGCACGTAGGACGGCCGGACCAGCACCGGGTAGCCGATGTCGGCGGCGATCCGGCGCGCCTGTTCGAAGCTGGTGGCCATGCCGAACCGGGGCGCGGGCAGCCCCGCGGATCGAGCACTTCACCGAAAGCGCCGCGGTCCTCGGCCAGATCGATGGCCTTCGGGCTGGTGCCGACGATCGGCACGCCGGCCTTCTCCAGCCGCTGCGGCCAGACCCAGCGGCGTCTGCCCACCGAGCTGGACGATGACCCCGACGACACCGGGACCGCCTTCGCCGGACCCGGACTCGGCGTAGTACACCTCGAGGACGTCCTCGAAGGTCAGCGGCTCGAAGTAGAGCCGATCGGCGGTGTCGTAGTCGGTGGACACGGTCTCGGGGTTGCAGTTGACCATCACGGTCTCGAAACCGGCCGCGCTCAGCGTGGTCGCGGCGTGCACGCAGCTGTAGTCGAACTCGATGCCCTGCCCGATCCGGTTGGGGCCGGACCCGAGGATGAGCACCTTCGGCTTCTCGGTCTGCGGAGCGACCTCGGTCTCGGCGGCTGGGTCGAGTTCGTAGCTGCTGTAGTGGTACGGCGTCTTGGCCTCGAACTCCGCGGCGCACGTGTCGACGGTCTTGAACACCGGGTGGATGCCGAGCCGCTGCCGCAGCGCGCGGACGCCCACCTCACCGGCCAGTTCCGGTCGGAGCGCTGCGATCTGGCGGTCCGACAGGCCGTGGTACTTGCTGCGACGCAGCAGTTCCTCGTCGAGCACGGGCGCGTCGAGGAGTTCGGCGCGCAGTGCGACCAGCCCGGCGATCTGCTCGACGAACCACGGATCGACCCCCGACGCCTCCGGCGACCTGTTCGACGCTCGGCGCCCAGGCGAAGCGCGAGCTCCATGTCGTAGAGCCGGCCGTCGGTGGGCGTCTTGAGACTCTCGAGTAGCTCGTCGACGCTCCGGTCCGGGTCGGGCCCCGTCCAGAACCCGGCGCGGTCGGTCTCCAGCGAGCGCATCACCTTGCCGAGCGCTTCGATGAAGTTGCGGCCCAACGACATCGCCTCGCCCACCGACTTCATCGTGGTGGTCAGCGTGGCATCCGCGCCTGGAAACTTCTCGAACGCGAACCGCGGCGCCTTGACCACGACGTAGTCCAGGGTCGGCTCGAAACAGGCCGGGGTTTGCTTGGTGATGTCGTTGAGGATCTCGTCGAGGGTGTAGCCGATCGCCAGCTTGGCCGCGATCTTGGCGATCGGGAAACCGGTGGCCTTGGACGCCAGGGCGCTGGACCGCGACACCCGGGGGTTCATCTCGATGACGATCAGGCGGCCGTCGGCCGGGTTGACGGCGAACTGGATGTTGCAGCCGCCGGTGTCGACGCCGACCTCGCGCAGGATGGCGATGCCGAGATCACGCATCCTCTGGTACTCGCGGTCGGTCAGGGTCATCGCCGGGGCCACCGTGACCGAGTCGCCGGTGTGGACGCCCATCGGGTCGACGTTCTCGATCGAGCACACCACCACCACGTTGTCGTGGCCGTCGCGCATCAACTCGAGCTCGAATTCCTTCCAGCCGTAGATGGATTCCTCGATCAGCACGTTGGCACTCGGCGAGGCGGCGAGCCCGTCGCCGGCCATCCGTTCCACATCGTCGGCCGAATGCGCCATGCCCGAACCGAGCCCGCCCATGGTGAACGACGGCCGCACCACCACCGGCAGCCCGAGTTCGGCAACGGTCTCGCGGACCTCGTCCATGGTGAAACACACCCGGCGAGCGCGCGGATTCGCCGCCGACCTTGGCCACGATGTCCTTGAACCGCTGCCGGTCCTCGCCGCGCTGGATCGCCTCGAAGTCGGCGCCGATCAACTCCACGCCGTACTTGTCGAGCACCCCGTTCTCGTAGAGCGCGACGGCGGTGTTGAGCGCGGTCTGTCCGCCCAGGGTGGCCAGCAGCGCGTCGATCTTGTTGCCGCGCTCGGCCTGCTGGGCGATGACGCGTTCGACGAACGCCGCGCGTGATCGGCTCGACGTAGGTGTGATCGGCGAACTCCGGATCGGTCATGATGGTCGCCGGGTTCGAGTTGACCAGGCTGACCTGCAGTCCGTCGGCGCGCAGCACCCGGCAGGCCTGCGTGCCCGAATAGTCGAATTCACAGGCCTGCCCGATGACGATCGGCCCTGAGCCGATGACCAGGACGTGGTTGAGGTCGGCGCGACGCGGCATTACTCCCCCTCTCCGCGAGAGTGCGTGTCTGCGGGCGACACGCCGAGACTTCGCACGAGTTCGTGCACGCTCGTCGCGGGGTGGTGCCCCCGGCTCGCGGGCAAAAGCATCTAGCGTGTCCTCCCCTGCCATCAGGTCGATGAATTGGTCGAACAGGTACTCCGCATCGTGCGGACCGGCGGCCGCCTCCGGATGGTACTGGACCGAAAAGGCTCTTCCGTCAACGAGTTTGATGCCCTCGACGACGCCGTCGTTGGCGCAGGTGTGGCTGACCTCGGCGGGGCCGAACGGGGTGTCGAACCGCTCCCCCGCCTCACCCTCCAGCGCGAAGCCGTGGTTCTGCGCCGTCACCGCGACCCGGCCCGGTGGCATGGTCGATCACCGGCACGTTGATGCCGCGGTGTCCGAACACCATCTTGTAGGTGGACCGGCCCAGCGCACGGCCCAGGATCTGGTTGCCGAAGCAGATGCCGAACAGCGGGATGCCCGCGCCGAGCACCTCGCGGGTGACGCCGACGATGTGGTCGGCGGTGGCCGGGTCGCCGGGCCCGTTGGACAGGAACACGCCGTCGGGCTTCAGGTCGGCGATCTGCTCGAAGCGTCACCGTCGACGGCAGCACGTGGCTGCGGACACCGCGACGGGCGAAGTTGCGCGGCGTGTTGGTCTTGATGCCCAGGTCGATCGCGGCAACGGTGAAGCGTTGTGCACCATCGGGTTCCACGACATAGCCGGCCTCGGTGCTGACCTGCCGGCAAGGTTGGCGCCGAGCATCGACGGCTGGCTGCGGACCCGGTCCAGCAGCTCGTCGGCTTCGGCGAGGGCGGCGCCGGAGAACACCCCGGCCTTCATCGAGCCGAGGCTGCGCAGGTGACGCACCACCGCGCGGGTGTCGATACCGGCGATGCCGACGATGCCCTGCCGGACCAGTTCGTCGTCCAGCGTGCCGGTGGCCCGCCAGTTCGACGCGCGCGGCGACGGATCGCGCACGGCATAACCGGCCACCCAGATCTTGTCGCCGCGGCTTTCGGCGTCCTCGTGATTCCAGCCGGTGTTGCCGATCTGCGGGGCGGTGGCCACCACGATCTGTCCGTGGTAGCTCGGATCGGTCAGCGTCTCCTGATAGCCCGACATCCCGGTGGAGAACACCGCCTCGCCGAGCGTCTGGCCGACCGCGCCGAACGTCGGTGCCGGTGAAGATGCGGCCGTCCTCGAGGACCAGCAGGTCGCCGCTGTCTGTGCCGACCTCACGCCGCTCCTCCTGCCCAGCCACCGCGCAATTCGCGTGCGGTCGTCGCGCGCGGAACCCGGTGTCGATCTCGGTGCCCGACGGCAGCCGCCACCGGATCGCCAGGATGCCCTCGTGGCGTCAGCGCCTTGCCCGCCATGGCGCGCTCGGTGCGGATCGCGGTGATCGACTCGTCGGGTATCCAGATCGGCCGGCGCCGCTGCGCTGCAACATGATTCCCTCGGGGTAGCGGGTCAGCACCGCCTTGGTGCGGTAGCCGAGGTCGCCGACGGCGATGCGGTCGTTCCAGTGTCGGCGCCAGCGTGCTGCCGACGTACAGGCCCTTGGTCGCAGCACGATCGGCCGGCCCCACGGTGTCCGGCAGCGGCGGCAGCGTGCCGATCAGCGTCCGCCTGCCGCTCGCGCGCGGTGCCGCCAGCCGCGCATCATCGCCTGGATCAGCACCGCGATCACCACCGCCAGCACGGCGGCCATGATCAGCGATCCGACCAGCGTCCGGTGTTCATGCGCGATCCGCCTCGCCTCGCTCGACGTTCATGCCGGGCTCTTCCCGTCCCGTGCGGTGACCTTGCCGCGCAGCAGCGTCAGCGTGACGGTCGCGGGCAGCGTCATCGATTCGTACGGGCGTGTTGTCCGACCGGCTGGCCAGCGCGGACCCTCGACGGTCCAGGTGGCGTCGGGATCGACGACGGTCAGGTTGGCCGGTTCGCCGATCTCCAGCGGGCGGCCCTGGTCGGGCAATCCGACGATGCGGGCCGGGTTTTCGCTCATCACCCGGGCGACGTCGCGCCAGGTCAGCAGGCCCGGCCGCACCATCGTCTCGACGACCACCGACAGCGCGGTCTGCAGCCCGAGCATGCCGGGCCGGGCCGACGCGAACTCGCAGATCTTCTCGTGTTCGGCGTGCGGGGCGTGGTCGGTGGCCACGCAGTCGATCACGCCGTCGGCCAGCGCCTGCCGCAGCGCCTCGGCGTCGGCGGCCTCGCGCAGCGGCGGGTTGACGCGGTTGCGGCCGTCGTAGGTGGCCAGCCGCGCTGTCGTCGAGCAGCAGGTGGTGCGGTGTCACCTCGGCGGTGATCGAAATGCCTTGTTCCTTGGCCCATCTGACGATCTCGACGGTGCCCGCGGTGGAGGCGTGGCAGATGTGCACCCGCGCGCCGGCATCGCGGGCCAGCAGCGCGTCGCGGGCGACGATGGACTCCTCGGCGGCGCGGGGCCAGCCGGCCAGCCCGAGTCGGGCGGCGTTGGGCCCCTCGTGCGCGACGGCGCCGACGGTCAGCCGCGGTTCCTCGGCGTGCTGGGCGATCAGCACGCCCAGGCCGGTGGCGTATTCCAGGGCCCGGCGCATCACCAGCGGGTCGTGCACGCAGACGCCGTCGTCGGAGAACATCCGCACCTGCCCGGCGCCGGCGGCCATCATGCCCATCTCGGTGAGCTGGGTTCCGGCCAGGCCCACGGTGACCGCGCCGACCGGGTGCACGTCGACCAGGCCGACCTGCTGGCCGCGGTGCCAGACGTGGTCGGTGACGACGGGGCTGTCGGCGACCGGGGTTGGTGTTGGCCATCGCGAACACCGCGGTGTAGCCACCCAAAGCCGCTGCCGCCGAGCCGGTTTCGATGTCCTCGGCGTACTCCCGGCCGGGCTCGCGCAGGTGGGTGTGCAGGTCGACGAAGCCGGGCAGCAGGATCTGGCCGGTGGCGTCGATGACGTCGGCATCGTCCGGGATCGCCAGTTCCGCGCCGATGTCGGCGATCTGGCCGTCGCGACCAGCACGTCGACCGCGGTCACCCTCGCCGTAGAGCCGCACCCCGCGGATCAGGACGATCGCTCATGCGCTGATCGCCTCCTGCTCGGCGCCCACCAGCAGGTGGAACAGCACCGCCATCCGGACGTGCACACCGTTGGAAACCTGTTGCAGCACCGCCGATTGCGTCGAATCGGCCACCGAGAACGCGATCTCCATGCCGCGCAGCATCGGGCCGGGATGCAGCACCACCGCGTTGCCCGGCAGCATCGCCTGACGCTTCTCGGACAGCCCGTAGAGCACCGAGTACTCCCGGGCGGACGGGAAGAACCCGCCGTTCATCCGCTCGGCCTGCACCCGCAGCATCAGCACCGCGTCGGCGACGGGCAGCTCGGCGTCCAGGTCGTGCGACACGCGTGACCGGCCAGTCGGCCACCCCCGACCGGCAGCAGCGTCGGCGGCGCGACCAGCACCACCTCGGCGCCCAGCGTGTCCAGCAGCAGCACGTTCGACCGGGCCACCCGGCTGTGCAGGATGTCGCCGACGATCACCACCCGTTTGCCCTCGATGCCGCCGAGCCGCTGCCGGATGGTCAGCGCGTCGAGCAGCGCCTGGGTCGGATGCTCATGGGTGCCGTCGCCGGCGTTGATCACGCTCGGTCCGCCGCTCCTCGCTCGGCCGTCCACTCGGCGAGCTGTTGCGCCGCCCCCGACGCGGGGTGGCGGATGATCAGCGCGTCGGCACCGGCCGCGCGCAGCGTCAGCGCGGTGTCGCGCAGCGATTCACCCTTGGCCACCGAGGATCCCGACGCGCTGACGTTGATGACGTCGGCGCTCATCCACTTGCCGGCCACCTCGAACGACACCCGGGTGCGGGTGGAGTTCTCGTAGAACATCGTGATGATGGTGCGGCCGCGCAGCGTCGGCAACTTCTTGACCTCGCGGCCCAGCAGCGCCTGGCTGAACCGGTCGGCGTCGTCGAGGATGGCCGTGGCCTCGTCGCGGCTCAGGTCGGCCGCCGACAGCAGATGCTTCATCGTGGCGGCCCTCCGTACGGTGCGATCGACACCCCGTCGTGACCCCGTCGTCCTCGGCGAGACGCACCTTGACGTTCTCGCTGCGCGAGGTCGGCACGTTCTTGCCGACGTAGTCGGCGCGCAGCGGCAGCTCGCGGTGGCCGCGGTCGACGAGCACCGCCAGTTGCACGGCACGCGGCCGGCCGATGTCGCGCAGCGCGTCCAGCGCCGAGCGGACCGAGCGACCGGAGTAGAGCACGTCGTCGACCAGGACCACCAGCGCGCCGTCGATGCCACCCTCGGGAATCGAGGTGTCCTCCAGCGGCCGCGGGGGCTTGATGTTGAGGTCATCGCGGTACAGCGTGATGTCCAGCGCGCCGCACGGCACGTCGATGCCGGCGAACTCGCGGATCTTGTCGGCGATCCGGGTGGCCAGCGTCACACCGCGGGTCGGAATGCCGAGGAGGATGACGCGCGGCGCGTCCGGGTCGTCCAATGCGGTCTTTTCGATGATCTGATGAGCGATGCGGGAGACGGTACGGCCGACGTCGGCGGCGGACATCAATTCCCGGTCGGTGCCCGGAGAGCCCACGGTGAGACTCTGACCTCCTTCTCCGCCTCTCTGGACGGATCGTTAAAGGACGTCGAACTTCCGCGGAAGCTTAACACCAGCGATCCGGTCGTCCGCCACCGACACTACCGAGCGGTCTCGGGGTCCCGCAGTACGCTGGCGCCGATGAATCTCGACGGCAATCACGCGTCCATCGGCGAGGCGATCGACACCGGTCTGCTCGCGGGCGCAGTCACGCTCGTGTGGCAATCGGGCGAGGTGCTGCAGGTCAACGAGCTGGGCTACCGCGATGTCGACGCGGGCCTGCCGATGCAGCGCGACACGATCTTCCGCATCGCCTCGATGAGCAAGCCGGTCACCGTCGCGGCCGCGATGGCCCTGATGGAAGAGGGCAAGCTCACCCTCGCCGACCCGGTGGCGAAGTGGCTGCCGGAGCTCTCCGACATGCAGGTCCTGCGTCGAGGCCCAGGGACCGCTGGACCGGACCGAGCCGGCGCGGCGGCCCATCACGATCGACGACCTGATGACGCACCGCAGCGGGCTGGCCTATGCGTTCTCGGTGCTCGGTCCCCTGGCCCGCGCCTACGGCAGGATGTCGTTCCGGCAGGACCAGGACCGGTGGCTGGCCGAGTTGGCTCAGCTTCCGCTGGCGCACCAGCCGGGTGATCGACTCACCTACAGCCACGGCACCGACGTGCTCGGCATCGCCCTGTCGCGCATCGAGGGCAAGCCGCTCAGCGAGGTGCTGGCCAGCGGATCTTCGAGCCGCTGGGGATGGCCGACACCGGATTCTCCGTCGGCGCTGCGGGGCGACGCCGCGCGGCGACGATGTACCAGCTGGACCAGGACAACAAGCTTCAGCACGACGTGATGGGCCCGGCTCCGATCACCGACCCACCCTTCTGCACCGGCGGCGCGGGCCTCTGGTCGACGGCCGACGACTACCTGCGCTTCGCCAGGATGCTGCTCGCGGGCGGCACGTCGATGGTGTGCGGGTGCTGTCGGAGGAGTCGGTGCACCTGATGCGCACCGACCGGCTGACCTCCGAGCAGAAGCAGTATCCCTTTCTGGGAGCGCCGTTCTGGGTGGGTCGCGGTTTCGGCCTGAACCTGTCGGTGGTCACCGATCCGGCGAAGTCGCGCCAGCTGTTCGGCCCCGGCGGGCTGGGCACGTTCAGCTGGCCGGGGGCATACGGCACGTGGTGGCAGGCGGACCCCACGGCGGACCTGATTCTCATCTACCTGATCCAGAATCATCCGGACTTGACCAGCGACGCTGCCGCGTCGGTCGCGGGGAACACGTCGCTGGCCAAACTGCAGAGCGCACAACCGAAGTTCGTCCGGCGGACCTACCAGGCGCTCGACGGGTAGCTACTACCCTGGGCGGACGGCATCAGGCTCTCGCCTCCGGTCTGCATCGTCATCGATGATCGTCTGCTGGTCGCCGGGTCCTGTGGCGGCGCCAGCGTCACTCCGGCGTGGGTTCACAACCTTCGCGCCAATCCACGGGATCGCGTCGAGACGGGACCGATGCGTTCTAGCTGGTTCGCGGTCTGGCGGTCCTGACGACGATGACGGTGGCACCTCTGCCGGCCGAATTTCACCGCGTCAGGCTCGTATCCACACAAGGGTGGCATTCCGCAGCCGGCCACCCATCAGCAGCGGTTCGGCAGGGCTCAGCGTCAACGTGTCGCCGTCAAGCGTCGCGCGACGTTTCTGCTCTCCACCAACCCAGTTCGGCAGCAGGCTCACCTCCACGTGGTGGGAGACCACATCGCCGTCGACTGTGAATGGACCGCTATAACTCAGGTACCCCGCCGCAGCAGAGGCTAGTTCCCCGGGGGGTGCCGCGTGTGGGTCATTCGCGGCGAAGAGTCGCCGGTCGGGGTCCATCAGCTGCGCCGACATATAACCGTCCGCGGTGTACATGATGAAGCCACGTGCATGGTCCCCAAGGGGAAGCAACACGTCGTCCACGTCATCTACGCCCACGCTCACGTACGAGTGCAGCCGCCAGGCGCCGAGCAGTTCGCCTCGGAGATCGGTGGTCGGTGTTCCTGACATGGGATACGTCCTCTCTACGTCTTCGACGGCGTGTCAATGCCTTCACTGGAAGGAGGTACGGGATCACCTTCGCGGGAAGGACATCCGGGATCCACTAGCCCGCCGGGTGCGTGCATCCGGCGGTCATGCGTTCCGTTGGAACGTCCGTTGACAGCGTTGAACTCTTCGGTCTAGCTTCGAAGGTACCGTTCTTCTCGACACCTGACCATGCTTTGGACGGAGATACTTCAGTGACTGAACTCACAGGCGAAGGGGTCAATGGTGCTGTCCCGGTGAGCGTTCCGCCGGATCCCGAAGCCCCGCCGGTCGCCCGCGGGATGGACGGCGCAGTTGCCTTGTTGACCATGCAGCAGCTGCCCCACAACTTCCTCAATGAAGAGTTGATTGCCGGACTCATCGCGGCAGTGGCATGGGCCCGCAACCGGGGCGCCAGAGCCATCCTGCTGCGCAGTTCCCTCCGAAACTTCTGCGCCGGCGCCGACCTCGACCTGTTCGAGAACGCTCCTCCCGGCGAGGCGCCCGAGCTGGACATCATCGAACTCCTTCGCGTCTTCGACAGGGCGCCCATGCCGATCGTCGCTGCTGTTCACGGCGTGTGCGTGGGCGGTGGTTTCGAACTCGCCCTGGCGTGTGATCTGATCCTCGCCGCGGATTCGGCCAAGCTCGGCTGCGTCGAAGCCACTCTCGGCCTCAACCCCCTCATGGGCGGAATTCAGCGCGTGACTCAGCGTGCGGGCGCCGCGCGCGCGAAGGAAATGGCGCTGCTTGCAAGGCGATACGACGCGGCGACCTTGGAGCGCTGGAACGTGATCAACCGAGTCGTAGCTGCCGATCTGCTTCCGGACGCGGCGCTCACCATCGCCCGGGAGCTGGCCAATGTCCTACGGTCGCCCATGCTTCGACGAAGGCAATCGTGTCCTACGCGGTGTCGTACGGGATGGCGGCCAGCGACGAGGCGATGAAAGAGCTGCAGTCCCCGATCTGGAGATCATCCGATCTCGAGGCGGGGTTGATCTCTCTGCGAGAACATGGCCCAGGGGCCGCTCGATTCGAGGGGCGCTGACGATGGCCCTCCCACTCGAAGGCGTGCGGGTAGTCGACTTCAGCCGAGTACTGGCCGGCCCCCACTGCGCCAAGCAGCTATTGGATCTGGGTGCTGACGTGATCAAGGTCGAATCACCCAACGGTGACCTGAGCCGATCCGCTCTCCCGGGCGACGGCGTCATCAGCGGCTATTTTGCCCAACAAAACGCCGGCGAGCGCAACATCAGCATCGACCTGAATGTTCCTGCCGCCCGGGAGCCGATCCAACGGCTTTGCGATATCGCCGACATCATCATCGAGAACTTCCGGCCAGGTGCGCTGGGATCTTTTGGACTGGACTACGACTCGATTTCAGCACGCAATCCCTCGGTGGTGTACGTGTCCATCAGTGGCTATGGGCAGCGCGGGTCCTGGAGCACGCGCATGGCTTACGCTCCCACCGTTCAGGCCGAGGTGGGCATGACCGCAAACACATTGCGCCAGTTCGCCGCCGCGGAACAGCACCGCAGCGACGCCCTGTCACACGCAGACGTCTATTCCGGCCTTCACGCCACGATAGCCGCGCTGGCGGCGCTGGCGCGCCGCCGACAGACCGGTCGTGGAGAGTACGTCGACGTCGCGATGGCCGCGGTGATGACATCGATGAACGAACGCCTTCACTACGACCTGTCGGGACTGGATCTCGGCGACGAACCTCCGATCCTCGGCGCCACGGATTGTCCGCTCTTCACGAGTCCCGAGGGATATGAGTTCGTCGTTCCGATGAGCCTCGTTGCAAGTCTCACGTTTCCATTCTTCCTGGCCGCGATGAGACGACCCGACCTGGCCGACGACCCACGATTCCGGACCACCGCACTGCGCCGGAAGAACCTCGACGAACTGCATGCGCTGGTGCAGACCTGGATTTGGACTTTCGACAGCATGGAGTCGCTCGACGCACAGTTCGACGAGTCAAAACTTGCTACCGGACGCCTGCGTACGGTCAATGAATTCAACGAAACGCGCATGGGCACGGGCGTGGAAGACCACCCGAACCGTGCCCGAACGCAGTGGTGGCTCAATCACCGTTCCCGGGCGATCGTGGCATTTCCGCGGCAGCGAGGAACCCGAAGGCGATCAATCCCCCGCTCGCCAAGGTGAGCACAACGTGGAGATACTCAGCGAGCTCGGTTACGACGACGGCGAGATCGACGCGTTGCGCAAGTCGTCGGCGCTCATCGGTCCCGCGTGACAGGCCGCAGCGAACTATATGTTCACTGACTGAACCGACTGCTGACTTTCCTTACAGAACTGGCGGTCGCCAAGGTCTCCCTGACCATCCCGCTCCCGGACGCGGTGAACGTCCTCGACATGGCCGGAATCGCCGCCCAGGGCGTGTGTGCGCACACGGCCGCCTGACAAATTTGCCCACTGAGGTGAGTTAGTAGTTCGATCAATGAATGGTGGCTGGCGTATGCTAGGGAAATGGCGTTGCGGCGGGAGTACGACAATGAAGTGTGCCCAGTGGCGCGCTCGCTCGAGGTAATCGGCGAGCGGTGGACGCTGCTGATCATCCGTGATGCGTTCTACGGCGTGGTTCGCTTCACCGACTTCCGGGAACACCTCGAAATTCCTCCCGCGGTCCTCACCGAGCGTCTCAGATTGCTCGTCGAACACGAGATCATGACGACATCGGTTGGCACCAGCGGCCGAAGCGAGTATGCGCTGACCCGGAAGGGCGAGCTGCTGTGGCCGGTGGTGTGGTCGATGATGAACTGGGGCAACGAACACTACGTGGAGTCGGGGCTCCGTCGTCCGATCGTGCATCACGGCTGTGGCGGTCAGCTCACGCCGCTGGGTAATTGTGGTCGATGTGGTGTCGTTCCAGCGCCCCGCGATCTCGAAGTGCACCCGCGGCGTTCGAAATCTCGGGGCATCGATCGCGACGACCGGATTAGTCGGTTGCTGATGAAACCCCACCGCATGCTCGATCCCTTCGTCGACGCGGCCTGAAGCGCACTCGATGGCCCGGTGTGGGAGACCATCGGAGGACTTCCCGTCCCTTCCCCACCGAGGCGGGTGACGCTTCGTCGTCATGGCCCCTCCTGGTCGTCGCTCGGAGACCCACGGCATGTTCCGCCGTCCAATCCCAGAGAGTTCTGTTGGCCTGCGCACTGCATTGTGGCCGAGCCTTCACCGATGCGACCACAATCACGCGAGTTCCCGCCGCTACACCCTTGACGTTCAGTGAATGAACTTATAACGTAAACCATGGAACGCGAGCACGACGCAAGATCCACTGATCGAACGATGGATAACGAGATCACGCGGGGTGATACGCGATGAGTCTCCAATCGAATTGGTTGAGAGAGCATTTCGGCGTACGCGCGATCTGTGGTGCGCCGTTAACGGCCGTCCGCCGAATAAACTCCCTCTCGAATGGAGACCACCAACATGACGATCAAACCCAGCGATACGACGATCGACTTCGTTACCGAGCACATGATTCGTCGGCTTCACATCCGGCTCGGTCGCTCCTACAGCGACGCCATCGCAGACTTCGAGCGTGTCGTTCCGCCGATCGACCCGCCGCGCTTCCAATCGCTGGAGACTTGGGATGAGAATCTTCGGCTGTTCGACACCGTGGCGCCTCTGGGATTGATGCGTTTCGGATCCATCGATGTGCTGGCATATATGCGCGCATCGGGAACCGACCGTCCTGGCATGGAGTACCTGGTGGGCAATCACACGGTTGCCGAACGGATGTACCGCCACGAGCCGGCAACCATGTTGTACGCACCGCTCCGCCTGTTCATTTTCGCCGACGACGACGGTCAAGGCGTGCTAGTGATCGACCAGCCCAGCACGGTTTTCGGCAGTCTGGGAATCAATCCCGACGTAGCGGCCGTGGGACGAGAACTCGATCAGAAGCTCGCCAGCGTGCTATCAACCATGGGTGTCCGCGCTCCCAGCGTCTTGATCTGAGCCGTGAGCGTCGCCGCTCGCGCGAAGGCAGGGACGCGGCGCCACACCTCAAATCGACGTTACTCCTGGGTCTTTGACGCTCCGAGACAACCAAATACGAACACCCGAACCGCGGACTTGGTCCGCACCAAACGCTAGGACTCATCATGCATCCATTGCGCGCACTCCGTGAACGCGGAAACAACACCCCCGAAGAGGTCGCGGCGCTTCTCGCCCAGGACGTCGAGTTCCACACGCCGATCCTGACCAAGGTAGTGACGGGTCGCGACGTCATCAGCCGGATCTGGGCGCTATCGTCGCACGTACGTTCCGGTCGCTACCTGCGCGAGGACAAGCTCGACGAACGTACTACGTTCCTGCAGTGGCAGGGCGAGGTAGACGGTCGGGACCTTGAAATCCTCGAACTCATCGAGGACGACGAGAACGGGTTGATCATCAAGCGCATCGCCGCGTATCGACCGTTGCCTGCTGTGGAGCTGTTCCGGTCGGCGATGTATCCGAGCATCAAGGATTGGCTTGGCCCGGAGTACTACAGCTATCCGCCCGACGACGCGTCGAGCTTGCCGACAGATCATGGCACGAACGGCTGAGCCCGACGGGATGGCGCGCTTTACCGCAGAGGCGGCGAGAGTGCCTCATCCGGGACAGGCGCATGAACGTTCTGATCTTGCAGTGAGAAGCGTTGCAGCACTCGATACATCGTGGATCGAGCATCGCCATCCGTCGGATCGAAGGGGTCAGACGATGGCGCGGTTTGACTGACTATCGACGTGCGACTTCTGGGAGGCCGGGCCGTCACGGTGGTCAGGCAGAACTACGCAATGTCCGTGGCCGTCAACGTGATTGGACTCTTGGTGGGCGCGGGTGGGCGCTGTCTCCCGTGCTCGCGGCCATCCTCCACAACGCTTCGTCGGTCGCGGTCGTCGCGAACAGTTCCCGGCTGATCCGCTACCAGCTAGTCGACGAACCGAGTCGCCGGTCACAGGATCGGCGGCGGAACTTCTCCACTCGGCCCGCGGTGACTTCGCCCACGATCCCTTTAAGGCTCGGGGGATCATCGAGGAGACCTCGGTTCGACGATGGCATCTCGATGGGTGAGGAGCGGCTCGATGCGCTCTGGCGGGCCCAGGCGCCGTCCGGTTGCCACGGGGCGCGAGCGTGAGCGAGACGGATCAGCGAGTGAGGTGAACATCAATACTGACTATGCTTTAGTGGCGTCAGCATTTGTGCTGAAAGAATCAATCATTCGACCGCGGCGGAGGATCTCACCGCGTCAGGTGCCGACCGCGGGTCCATCCCGCGGTCGAGTAATCTTCGCAGGCCGATCCGGAATGGCAACGACAACGCGACGAAGGACATCCCTGCTGCCACCGGTGACGGCGTGGTGTGATGGATAGATAGCGTAATCTGTGGCACACCAACCTGATACGGATCCCAAGCTTGACAACTCAGGGCGTACATCGATTCACTCACTTCCACATCAGGACGCACTGAACATGGCGGTCAGGAAACCACTCTGCAGAACACATACGTCACCGTTTCTGCACTTCGGCGGATTCGAGTAAGCCGACGTCGAGCCCTCGGGTGAATTGATATTCGGCGCCGCCGCGTTTGTTATTGAGGGGCCCAGCCGAGATCGCTTTCCCGGACGGCAAGACTTTCGACGAAGGACTTACATGCCACCGCCGGAATCACCGTGCCGGCGCTGGCCTTCGGGCTGACGCGAAACGGATATCGCGTGACGATCGTCGAACTCGCCGACGGAATCCGCCCCGGTGGGCAGACAGTGGATCTGCGGGGCGCCGGCGGCGACGTGGTCGAGCGGATGGGGTTGATCGACGAGATGCGCGGTCGGTCGCTGGTCCAGAGCGGCGCCGCGTGGATCAAGGGCGACGGCAGCAGGCGGGCCGAGATGCCGATGGCCGCCTTCAACGGCAACGGGCTGGTGTCGAAGCTGGAAACCCTGCGCGGCGACGTGGTCGATGTCCTCTACCAGGCGACGAAGGGCAGCGCTGATTACCGGTTCGGTACCCGCGTGGAGGCGCTGGACCAGAGGGACGGCCGACGCGATCAATCTGCCTGACTACAGCATCGCGGCCGGATAGCCTTCTCCGCCGCCTGCAGCTTGGCCTCGGCGATGCGATAGAGGCCATCGAGAGCGGCTTCCTCGACACCGACGTATTCGCTGACCACTTCCGACGCGACGCCGGCGTCGCGAAGTCTCAGCGCCAGCGAATACGGCAGCGGAAGTTTGCGTAGAGCGCTCTCATGGGAGCTGGATTCTTCGGCCACCAACTCAGCGTGCGCCCGAAGAAGCCAGGTGATGTGAGTACACGGTTACTCGAAAATCGTCAGCCGGCGGCGGTGAGTGCCTGCCTGGCGTAGGCGCGCACGTCGGCGTCGCCGTCTTCGAGGGCCAGGCCCAGCGCATCGCGTGCCGCCGGGTCCGAGGTGACCCACCGGGTCAGGCTCAGCACGGCGGCCTTGCGGACGTCGAGGTGCTGGTCACCGAGCACCCGCGACAGCGTCGGCACCGCCACCGTCGGCGTTGCGCCGGCCAAGGCTCGTGCGGCGCCCTCACGCACCTGCCAGGCCGATTCGGTCAACGCGCGTTCGACGCCCGCGACGTCGTGGTCGTCGCATCCGACGGCGCCGAGCGCGGCCAACGCGGCTGCGCGCACCAGCGGGTCGGTGTCACCGACCAGGCGCCGGACCGTATCCGCGCCGTCCCGCAACCGGGCGAGTCCGTTGGCCGCGGCGATCCGCACTTCGCGGTTGAGGTCGGAAGCCGCCTCCGCCACGCCGTCGACGTCATCGACGGACACCAGCGCCCGCACCGCCTCGATCCTGACCCGGTGGTCGGTGTCGGCGAGCGCCCTGCGGTACTGCCGGCCGTCGCCGGCCCGGCGCGCACTGAGCAGATACACCGCGACCGATCGGACCACCGCGTCGGGCGACGTCAGCTCGGCGGTATAGCCGCCGGGGTCCGGCAGCACCTCGACGAGTTCCCGGACGCCGTCCGCGGCGAACTGGCGCACCTCGGCGTCACCGTCACCCATTGCCGCCCGAAGCGCCTTGGAATACCCGTCGGGCAGATGCTCCACGAGTGTCGACACCGCCGTCCGCCTGACCCCGGCATCCGGGTCGGAGAGGAAATCCGTCAGGTCGGAGACGGTGGGCGACTCCAGCGCCAGCACTTCGACGATGCGCGGCGACGGCGGTTGACCGGCTCCTGCCGCGGGGACCTGCGAACCCGTTGTCGTCGGGGCCTTGCCGACGGCCAGCTGCGGCTGCTCGACCGCGATGGTCGGTTGCTCCGAGGGCAGATGTTCGAACTCGGGTACCGCCACGAAATACGGCGCGACGGCGCGCTTCAGGAACTGCATGGAGCCGTCGGCGCCCTTGCGCAGATTCAGGTGATAACGCCACTGTTCGTCGTCCCGAGCAGGGATATCGGCGCGGTCGTGATACAGACCCCACCGCGATTCGGTGCGGGTGAGCGACGAGCGGGCGGCCATCTCGGCGCAGTCGCGAATGAACGACACCTCGACAGCGCGCATCAGCTCATGCGGTGTGGTCGCACCCATCTCGGCGATCTCAGCCCGCATCCGGTCGAACGTCTGGACGGCGATCGAGAGTTTGGTGGCCGTCTTCGGCGGCGCCACATAATCGTTGACGAACCGCCGCAGCTTGTACTCGACCTGGGGTTGCGGTGCACCGTCGGGTTGCCGCAACGGACGGTAGACGAGCTCGTGGGCCTCGCGCAGCTGATCGTCCGGAAGTCCCTGCGGGGCATCGACATCCGGCAGGGTCGAGGCCGCATGCTGGCCGGCCAGGTCGCCGTACACGAACGCGCCGATCATGTAGTTGTGCGGCACGCACGCCAGATCACCCGCGGCATACAGACCGGGAACCGTGGTGCGGGCGTTCTCGTCCACCCACACCCCTGACGCGGAATGCCCGCTGCACAATCCGATTTCGGAGATGTGCATCTCGACATCGTGGGTGCGGTAGTCATGTCCGCGGTTGGCGTGGAACGTTCCCCTGGTGGGCCGCTCGGTGGTGTGCAGGATGTTCTCGAGCGCGGTCAGCGTCTCGTCCGGCAGGTGCGAGACTTTCAGATAGATTGGCCCGCGGGCCGACTCGATCTCTTCCTTGACTTCGGCCATCATCTGTCCCGACCAGTAGTCGGAGTCGACGAACCGTTCGCCGAGCGCATTGACCTGGTAGCCGCCGAACGGGTTGGCCACGTACGCACACGCCGGCCCGTTGTAATCCTTGATCAGCGGGTTGACCTGGAAGCACTCGATTCCCGACAGTTCGGCCCCGGCGTGGTAGGCCATCGAGTACCCGTCACCGGCGTTCGTGGGGTTCTCGTAGGTGCCGTACAGGTAACCCGAGGCGGGCAACCCCAGTCGACCGCAGGCACCGGTGGCGAGGATGACCGCCTTCGCGCCGACCGCGACGAATTCGCCGGTGCGGGAATTGAATGCGGCGGCACCGACGGCCTTGCCCTCATCCGTCAGCACCCGCACCGGCATCAACCGGTTCTCGATGCGGATCTTCTCCCGCATGGAGCGCTGTCTGAGCACTCGGTAGAGCGCCTTCTTCACGTCCTTGCCCTCCGGCATCGGCAACACGTAGGAGCCCGATCGGTGCACACGCCGGACGGCGTATTCGCCGTGCTCGTCCTTTTCGAACTTCACGCCGTAGCGTTCGAGTCGCTGCACCATCGCGAAGCCGCGGGTGGCGGTCTGATAAATGGTGCGCTGGTTGACGATTCCGTCGTTGGCCCTGGTGATCTCGGCGACATAATCCTCGGGCGTGGCCTTGCCGGGGATGACGGCGTTGTTGACACCGTCCATACCCATCGCCAGCGCGCCCGAGTGCCGCACGTGAGCCTTCTCCAGCAGCAGTACCTGGGCACCGTGCTCGGCCGCGGTCAGCGCCGCCATCGTGCCCGCGGTGCCGCCGCCGATGACCAGAACGTCGCAGTCCAGCCGGACCACGGAACCGATGTCGGGTATCTCTATCATGAATGATCCAGTGCGGCAATGATTTCTGCCCGGACTCCGTGGCGGCCGACATCGATCGCCCGGGGTTGCGGCACCTCGAGAAGCGCCCGCAGAGGTTGACCGACCCGTCCCAGCACGGCGACCCGGTCCCCGAGGATGAGCGCTTCGTCGACATCGTGCGTGACGAACACGACCGTGGTCGGATGGACCCGCCAGGTGTCGATCAGCAGTCGTTGCATTGCCGCGCGGGTCTGAGTGTCCAGCGCCGCGAACGGCTCGTCCATCATCACGGCCCGCGGCGCACCGGCCAGGCCGCGGGCAAGCTGCACCCGCTGCCGCATCCCGCCCGACAAACTCTTGGGCAGATAGTCGCCGAACCCGGTGAGCCCGACCTCCTCGATCCAGCGCTCGGCCCGCTCCCGGCGTCCCGCCCGGGGCGCGCCACGCAATTGCAGGGCCAGTTCGATGTTGGACCGCACGGTGCGCCACGGAAGCAACGCGCTGTCCTGGAACACCATCCCGCGGTCGCGCGAGGTGGTGGTGACGGCCTCGCCGTCAGCGAGAACCCGGCCCGAGTCGGTGGGCAGCAGGCCGGCCAGCGCCCGCAGCACCGTCGACTTGCCGCAGCCCGACGGCCCGGTGAGGACCAGGATCTCTCCCGGCTCGATGGTGAGCGTCAGGCCGTTCACGACGGGCGCCCCGGTGTAGGACAGTCGCGCGTCGTCGAGTTCGAGCCGCATGCCCGTGGTCACGGCGGTCGTCATCGCACGTTCTCCTCGCCGCGGGGCAGCCACCGGGTGGCCCTCCTGCCGATCAGTTCCACCGCGGAGGCGGTTGCGAACCCCAGCACACCGATCGTGATGATGCCGACGAAGACGTCGGCATAGTTCAGCACCGTGTAGGCCTGCCAGGTGCGGTATCCGACCCCGAGCCGCCCCGAGATCATCTCGGCCGAGATCACGCAGATCCACGCGACGCCCATCCCCACCGACAGTCCGCCGAAGAGACCCGGCAGGATGCCCGGCAACACCACCCGGCGCAGCACATCCCACCGGCTTCCCCCAGCGTGCGCACGGAGTCCTCCCAGATCGTCGGAAGCGCACGCACCGCATGCCGGGTCGACACCATGATCGGGAAGAACGCGGCCAGGAAGGTGATGAACACGATGCCCGCCTCGTCGGTGGGGAACAACAGGATTGCCACCGGCACCATGGCGATCGCCGGAATCGGCCGGGCCAACTCGGTCAGCGGACCGAACACGTCGGCAAGCGCCCGCGACCGGGCCAGCGTGATGCCGGTGACCACACCGATCACCGCGGCCAGGCCGAAGCCGGTGAGGATCCGAATCAGCGACTGCCCGAGATCCAGCCAGTACTCCGGTATGCCGAGACGGCTGACGAACGCCGTGAAGATCTCGGTGACGGTCGGCAGCGTGTCGAAGCGCAGCCAGAACCGAACATGGTTGGCGGTCAGCAGTTGCCACAGCCCGACGGCGGCCAGGACCGAGATCAGCCGCACCAGCCGGCTGCGCCAGGGGTGCCCGGACCCCGCCGCCAGACCGGCGGTGCCGCCGTCACCGGTGATGCGAGAACCGGGACGATCCCGGGATCGGTTGTTGTCATACGGCACCCGCCAGGGCCTGTCTGGTAGTCCACCGGGACGCTGCCGGGATGAGCCGTGGCGTATCGCCTGGCGCCCGACCGTGTGCCGAACGGTAGGTAGTTCTGCCCGTCGCGCACCCAGACGGATTTGTCGGCGAACCATCGGGTGCCCAACTCCGCGTCGGAAACGTAGGCAGCGCGGATCTTCTGCCCGTTGGCCGTCGCGTCACGAACGGCCTTGAGCAGGCAGGTCGGAGTGGCCGCGGGCTGTGTGGTGGCCGCCCCGTCCAGCCACAGCTCGCCGGCACGGGCCGGATCGTCGACCGGGGTGTTGCACACCGGATCGGTGCCGCCCAGCGCCGACGGATTCGCGGTGGCGGCGGTGGCCTTGTCGTAATCCTGCCCGCGGGCCGCGAACGCCGATCGCAGCGGCGCGTCCTGAACGAAGCCCGCGACGTCGAGGTCGGCGAAGTCGCCGATCGACTTGAGGTACGGCACATCGCCTTTCAGCGCGTCGATGAGTGACGGCTTCAACGTGGTGTCGAACGACGTGCCGCCGGGACCGTTGTAGAGGTAGACGACTTCCTGCGGCAGTCCGCTGCCCTCCGCGACGATGCGGGCGGCCTCGAGCGGCTTCGAGTTGAGGAAGTCGGTGGCGTCGAGTTGGGCCTGCAGGAACGCGTCGAGGACCTCCGGGTGTTCCTTCGCGTACGCCCGGCGCACCACCACGCCGTGCAGCGTCGGATAGTTCAGCTCGGCACCGTCGTAGAGAAGTCTGCCCTTGCCCTGGAACACCAGCAGCCCGGGCCACGCCACGAACTGCGAAAGCGCTTGCACCTGCCCGGACTCCAGTGCGGTGGCACCGACCTGCGGCTGTTGGTTGAGCACCTCGACCGCCGAGTTGGGATCGATCCCGGCCTTCGACAGTGCTTGCACCAGCATGCCGTGGCCGGCCGAGCCCACGCTGGCGGACACCTTCGGCCCGCCAGGTCGGGCAGCGTCTGCGCCGTCGAACTCGGCGCGACCACAACCATGTTCAACGCACCCTTCGGGTTGTAGCCCGTCACCGAGACGATCTCGGTGCGGGCGCGCTCGTTGGCCTGCGTCTTGGACCCGTTGATCAGCATGCGGGTAGTCACCCATCGAGCCGATGTCGATCTTCTCGGCGACCATCTGGGCGGTGATCGGCGCGCCGGTGTCGTAGTCCTGCCAGGTGACGTTGTACTTGGTGCCGGTGCGGGTGGTGACGTCGGCCAACCGCCGTTCCAGGAACCCCTGCGCCTCGAGCAGGGTGCCCGCCGTGACGGTGTTGATGGTCTTGGACTGATAACCGATGACGACGTTGACGACGTTGCCCGACGAGTCCGACGCGGAATCCAGCGAGCAACCGGATGCGATGATGGTGAGCGCGGCGGCCAGCAGCCAGCCTGCCGAGCCGCGTAGGCAGCGACATCGGACGGAGTGCGATTTTCATCATTTATCGGGTCCTCAACGGATCAGGTAGGGCATGTTGACGGTGACGGCGCCGGTGGGACAGCGCGCGGCGCACGGGCCGCAGTACCAGCACTCGTCGACATGCATGTAGGCCTTGCCGTTGTCGGGGTTGATCGCCAGCGAGTCGAGCGGACAGACGTCGACACACAGCGTGCAGCCCTCGATGCACAGCGACTCGTTGATAGTCACCGGAACATCGGCGCGTTGGTTGACCAGCGTCATGTCTCACTCCTCATCAGGCTGCCGCGCATGGTGATCCGGTCACCACGCATCCGGATGTACTCGAGGTCGACGGGTGTGCCGTCGTCCAGGCTGGTGAGCCGCTCCAGCATCAGCAGCGCGGCGCCGTCGGGCACCTGCAGCGTGGCCGCCGAATGCGAGTCGGCCGAAATCGCTTCCAGCGCCAGCGTCGCCGCGCCCAGCCGCCGCCCGCTGACCTCTTCGATGAGTGCGAACACGTCGTTGGTTTCCAGCGGGTGCTGCAATACCTGCGCGCCGATCTCGGGTGCGAGGTAGGTCAGGTCGAGGGACAGCGGCAGTTCCCCGAGGTAGCGCAGCCGCTCGATGTAGACGCACCTGCTCCCCCGGCTCCAGCCGAAGTCGGCGCGCCACGGCGGGCGGAGCGGCCAGATGAAGGACGGCCCGGACCTCGTTGCGGACGTCTCCGTAGTCCTTGAACGTCTCCTTCAGGCCGACCAGGGCGTCCAGGCCGTGGTCGTATTTGCGGACCGCGACATGCGTGCCGACCTTGGGTCCGCGGTCGATCAGCCCCTCGTTTTTGAGGACGGCCAGCGCCTCGCGAATGGTATTGCGAGACACGAAGAATTCGGCTGCCAGCTCGTGCTCGCCAGGCAGCCCGCGGTCGTAGGCGCCGCCGTGAATCTGGTGCCGCAGCACGTCGGCGACCTGGCGGGCGCGGTCCGCTCGGGGGCGCCTGATCGGCGTCGGTTCGGCTTGCGACACCCGATCACGGTAATTCTGCACATCGGGTGCCGTATCGCCCCGCAGAAGCCGCCGGCACGCGCCTGGTCATTGCGCCGCCTGCGTGCGGGATTGACCAGGCAAAAGGCCCTGCAGAACCGCTATTGCGCCATCGCGAGACAGTCCGGACTTAACAATCGTGCTGAGCGAAATACCGGACCTTCAACACGTCGTCGAGCGGTCGACGGGGCGTTGATGGTGGAAACCCCTCCAGGATCGGCGCGACCCCGACTCGGATGAGTGCCTGCGGCCACGCTGTTCGCGCGATCAGCGTGCCGATGATGTGCCGGCTGGCGGCTAATTCCGTGACATGCGTGACCGCGCAGGTGGCCATGCCCGCCGATGTGGCATCCAGCAGGAGCCGAGATAGCATCTCGCCACACCGCAATGCGTCCTCTCGCGTGTCGCCGTCGGTAGAGAGCACCAAGATCTTGGACTGGTCTTCGTAGATGCCTGGCCGGCGGTCGCTGTGCGCAGCCACCGGAAATGCCCGGCCCACATCGACTCGCTCGGATTCTGACGCGGAGACCAGGGAACTGTGCGGAATACCTTCGGTTGTTTCGAAAGGCGCTGTCCACCAGCTTAGTTCGGTGTGGTAGTAGCCGTCGTACAGGCGTAGCGCGTCGGTAAGCCGGGATGCGTCGGCCAGTTCTGGACGTAAGGCTTCGTCGATCACATCCAAATGCGCGATACCGTCGTCCACCACGGTGTGCAGAGCACGCTCGAGCGATTCCCAATCGGGTGGCATCGCCAACGGCAGCCGGTCGGTCCGGCGCAACAGGATCGCGTC
This sequence comes from uncultured Actinomycetota bacterium, assembly GCA_963699655.1. Taxonomy (GTDB): domain Bacteria; phylum Actinomycetota; class Actinomycetes; order Mycobacteriales; family Mycobacteriaceae; genus Mycobacterium. The sequence continues at coordinate 147,129 of CAVOUV010000019.1, read as the reverse complement.
GGCACGACGACGGTGTATGTCGGCGACGAAATCCATGGGAGTGAACCCGACCGAGGCCAGGTGGTCGCCGTCCTCTGGATCGGGGAACCGGACCACATCGGTTGTCCACCCGACGGCGGCCGTCGCGACGCGCAGATGGTCCAGCACCGCGCCGCAGCTGATGATCGCCTCTCGCCCCCTGCGATCCGCCGAGAACATCACGCGCCTTCGGTCGACGAACAATTCCAGGCGGCCGCCATCCAACACCCAGCGCCATGGCTGGCTGTTGTGCAGCGACGGGGCCCTGCACGCCAATCGCACGGCATCCTTGATGACTTCGATGTTCGGCGCGGCGTTGGGCATGGGTCCAACTCTGGTCGGTGTCGCCCGCTCTGCGTCAGGGCCATTGGTCCCGAACCCGGCCATGATTTAGGGACTTACGGCCCTCCCGAGAAACGGGATTCGACGAGACAGTAGTCGCCGTGGAGCCGCGAGGCGATCCGGTTCTGCGATGTTGAACTGGCGCCAGGTGAAGTGGACCATGATGGGATCCGATACCGAGAATGGAAGGACCGGCGATGGTCAAGGTCTTTCTCGTAGACGACCACGAAGTAGTACGCCGCGGGCTTGTTGACCTCCTGGCATCCGACGCCGAACTCGACGTCGTCGGCGAAGCCGGCTCAGTCGGTGAAGCAATGGCGAGGATCCCTGCTGTGCGCCCCGACGTGGCGGTTCTCGACGTCCGCCTTCCCGATGGCAACGGGATCGAATTGTGCCGGGATCTGCTGTCGGCGCTGCCGGATCTTCGCTGTCTGATGCTTACGTCCTATACGTCTGACGAGGCCATGCTCGACGCCATCGTCGCCGGCGCCAGCGGATACGTCGTGAAGGACATCAAAGGTATGGAACTGGCCCAGGCGATCAAGGACGTCGGTGCAGGCAAATCACTTCTCGACAACCGGGCCGCGGCGGCGTTGATGGCGAAGCTGCGCGACTCGGCCTTGCGCAATGATCCCCTGTCCGGGCTGACCGATCAGGAGCAGACGCTGCTCGGGCTCCTCGGCGAAGGCCTGACCAACAGGCAGATCGCGGCACGGATGTTCCTCGCTGAGAAGACAGTGAAGAATTACGTCTCGCGCTTGCTCGCCAAGCTTGGGATGGAGCGCCGTACGCAGGCCGCGGTGTTCGCGTCCAAACTGGATCGGCCTATCGGGCGCGCAGACTAGTTACGTGAAATCGTCGGCACCCGGAGAATTTGGCGCAGGCTCGCTGCGCGACGCCCTGGTGCAGGCCATGCGCGTCGTCTCGTCGGGCCTGGAACTCGACGCCACATTGCGCACGATCGTTCACACGGCCATCGGACTGGTGGACGCACGCTACGGCGCACTTGGGTTCTGGTCCAGGCCCTTGCCGCGGCCGCCGGCATCGCGATCGAGAATGCGCGTCTGTACGAGCAATCACGAGCCCGCCAGTCGTGGATCGAAGCAACCCGAGACATCGGAACCGAGATGTTGTCCGGGGCCGATCCCGCAGCAGTGTGTCGGCTGATCGCCGATGAAGCGCTCAAGTTGACGGGTGCGGACGCCGCGCTGGTGGTCGTTCCTCTCGACGACGACGAAACATCAGACGCCGCCGAGCTAGTGGTTGCGGCGACGGCCGGCGCAATCCCCGATTCGCTGCGCGACGGACCGATTCCGGTGGCCGAAACGCTGATCGGACAGGCATTTACGGACCGCACCGCGCGCAAAGTCGACAATTTCGACCTTCGCGTCGGAATGGAGGTAGGCCCGGCGCTGGTGCTGCCCCTGCGGTCCACCGATACCGTCGCGGGTGTCTTGATCGCTTACCGGCACACCCTTGCTTACCCGTTTACCGCCCAACAGCTTGACATGATGGCTGCCTTCGCGGATCAGGCCGCGCTGGCCTGGCAGCTAGCGAGTGCGCAGCGCCGGATGCGCGCACTCGATGTTCTGACGGACAGAGATCGGATCGCGCGTGACCTGCAAAACCATGTCATTCAGCGCATTTTCGCGGTGGGACTCACATTGCAAGGTACCGTCCCGCGTGCTCGTCCAGCCGTGGTGCAGCACCGACTTTCGATCTGTGTGGATGACCTCCAAGAGGTCATCCAGGAGATCCGCACTGCCCTCTTCGATCTGCACGGTGCCCAGTCGGGCAGGACGAGGTTGCGGCAACGCCTCGATGAAGCGATCGACCAGCTCTCGTCATCCGAACTGCGCACCACCCTCCAAATCGTCGCGCCTCTCTCCGTGGTTGACGCCGCGCTGGCCGACCACGCCGAAGCCGTTGTGCGAGAAGCCGCCAGCAACGCCGTTCGGCAGGCAAATGCGGCCACCCTGACGGTAACTGTGAAAGTAGGAGACGACCTGGGGATCGAAGTCGTCGACGACGGCCAGGGTTCCGGACGACATCACCGGCAGTGGTCTGACCAACTTGCGCCGACGCGCCGAGGAAGTCGGTGGCGATTTCACCGTCGAGCGAGCCCCCGGCGGCGGGACCCTACTGCACTGGTCGGCACCACTGCAGTAGCCCTACTCGAATCGTGAACCGTCGAGCCAGGCGACGACCTCCGCAAGGGGACGACGGGGCGTCGACGGAAGCGGGTCGGCATTCACAGGCGCCCAGCCGATCCTCAGCAACATCTGCGGATAGCCGCTGACGCCGAAAATATTTTCTTGCAGCGCTTTTCGCGTTTCCACGATCTCAAGCGGTTCCGTGACCGGGCAGCTCGACAAACCCAGCGCAGTCGCGGTGAGCAGCACCAGGCTGGTGGCCTCACCAGCGCGTAGCCGTGCCATCCCGCAATCGTCCTTGGTGCCAAGAGCCAACACCGCGGCACCGTCGTCAGCCGATTCGGTATCAGGTGGTTGCGCCAGTGCGGGGCCTGCGAAGATCCGCCCTGGTATACGCGCTGTCGGATCGGACGGCGGTGTGTTGCGCGCCGGAACACCGGCCACTGATGCGTACCGTCCACTCCATGCCGCGAGCTCCGTCAAGTAGTCGTTATCGGTCGCATGCTGCCAGACGGCCTGCGCCACAATGCGTTGCAAGTTCGGAAGCGATTCGACTTGGCGCATCATCACGCCACCGCGGGCCGCACGGGAACCCATCAGCGTGATATCGGCGGCGGGGATCGGCCACCAGCTGTAGTGCCGGCGGTCGGTGCGCCTCCTGGGAATCGCCGCAGCCAAGGCGACGTCGAGCTCGCCGGCCGGGCTCTGGTAGACCTCGATCGCGGCCAGGTGTGTGGGACGTAGAGGATCGGGCAGCCGGTTGATCCTTGCCTGCCAGCCCAGCGCCGCCAATGCCACGACGGCATGGTGCAGTGATGCACCGCAACTGAGCAGCAGATCCCGGCTGTCCGGATCGGTGTTGGGCAAATGCCTGTCCGGGTCCGCGTACAGGTGCAAACTCTCCTCGCCCACCCGCCACCGCCATGGCTGGGAATTGTGTATCGACGGTGCCCGGGTAGCCAGCGACAGCACCGCGCGAAGTGTGTGACGATCCGGGAAGCGTGCGTTCATGCGTCTACTCTGGCGCTGACGTCGTCCATCAACTAGAGACCAAAGTCCTCGTCCGCAGGGGACTTTATTGGACGCACCGCGAAAGCACGCGGCCGAACTGCAGAAGCCGCTGCATCTGCGCCAGTCCGCCGTCGTCGACCGACTTGTGGTAGCGGAAGGACTCGCAGTAGATGTCGGTCTCGGTGGCCGTCCGCTGCCTGACCCGGGTGGCGAGTTGGGTGTACAACCGCAGCCTGACCTCCGACAGGCGGCGGGTTCCGTCGTCGAGCACCTCGTACTCGGTGGTGAGCACCTGGTCGGTGATCGTCGACAACAGAATCGAGCGCACGGACGCGTTCAGCACCCGGCGTTCACGATCTCCGGTGGTGGACAATTCGTCATCGGCACGCCACATGATCAGCCGGTGCCCGTCGGTGAGCACCACTTCCTGCCACAGTGCCTTTTCGTCTGACTCGCCCCATGATTCGTCGGTGATGCCGCGGGACATGATGAACGATCTGATCGCAGACAGGTCGATGACCGAACGCACCTGGTCCAGGGCAAGGTCGGGGTCACGCAGGTATACCTTGGCCGCTTCGTCCACGCTCGAGTACGGTGCCCAGTCCTGCGGTGCGCCCATCATGTTCCGTTCGACGTACCCCGCATGGCTGCCGCCGCGGCCCTGATCTGTGGTGTCACCAGCATGATCTGGCCGAGCACGCCGTTGACGAAACCCGGTGAGTCATCGGTGGACAGCTGCTTGGCCAGTTCCACGGCCTCGTCGACCGCCACCGGTTCGGGGACGTCGTCGGCGTGCAGCAGCTCCCACACCGCCACCCGCAGCACCGCCCGGTCGACCGCGGGCAGCCGGTCCAGCGTCCACCCCTGCAGGTGCGCCGCGATGAGATCGTCGATATGCGCGGAGTGCTCGGCCACGCCGTGAGCCACCGTCACCGTGTAGGGATTGAGTGGCGACACGTCGGAATCCTTCTCCGCCAAGGCATTCCGCAAATCGGCCGCCTCTGCCGAGGTGATCCCGCGCGCCTCCGCCTCGAACAGCAGGTCGACGGCGCGTTTGCGCGCCTGGTGCCTGCCCCGATCGCCCCTACGCTCAGGCATTACGCCCGGCCCTCGTGCCGATCAGGCATTCACACGACCCAGGTAGCTGCCGTCGCGGGAATCCACTTTGAGCTTGTCACCGGTGTTGATGAACAGCGGCACCTGGATTTCGGCGCCGGTCTCCATGGTGGCCGGCTTGGTGCCCGCCGATGAGCGGTCGCCCTGCAGGCCCGGCTCGGTGTTGGCGACGAGCAACTCGACGGTGACGGGCAGTTCGAGGTAGAGCGGGGCGCTGTCGTGGAACGCGATCTGCACCGGCATGCTCTCCAGCAGGAACTTGGCGGCGTCACCGACCAGGGACTCGGGCAGCGGGTGCTGCTCGTAGTCCTGGGAGTCCATGAACACGAAGTCGGAGCCGTCGCGGTACAAGTAGGTGGCGTCGCGGCGGTCGACGGTTGCGGTCTCCACCTTCACCCCGGCGTTGTAGGTCTTGTCGACAACCTTGCCGGACAGCACGTTCTTGAGCTTTGTCCGCACGAACGCGGGGCCCTTGCCGGGCTTGACGTGTTGGAACTCGATGATCTGCCACAGCTGGCCGTCGATGTTGAGGACGAGCCCATTCTTGAAGTCGGCGGTCGATGCCACGGTCGGTTGTTCTCCTAGCCTTGTTGCGGCCTTCTCTAGTGCCTGTTTCCAACGATCTGCAGTTCCTTGGGGAACCGGGTGAGTAAGTCGGGCGTCGCCTCTTCCACGACAAGGGTGTCCTCGATGCGGACACCGCCGCGATCGGGCAGATAAACGCCGGGTTCCACAGTCACCGCGGAGCCAGCAAGCAGTGTACCGGCGGCTGCGGAGTTGATTCCCGGTGCTTCATGGATCTGCAGACCGACGCCGTGGCCGAGTCCGTGGCCGAAGTGGTCGGCGAACCCCGCGTCCGCGATGACCTGCCGAGATGCCGCGTCGACGGCCTTGAGCGACACGCCGGGAGCCAGCGCGTCCCGGCCGGCTCGCTGGGCGGCGGCCACCAGGGCGTAGATGTCCTGCTGCCATTGGGCGACCGGCGACAGCACGAACGTCCGCGTCATGTCGGAGTGATAGCCGCACACCAGAGCACCGAAGTCGATCTTGACGAAATCCCCGGCGGTCAGCACCGCATCCGTCGGGCGGTGGTGCGGGATGGCCGAGTTGGCTCCCGCGGCGACGATCGTTTCGAACGACACCCCGTCCGCACCGTGGTCCAGCATCAGCGCCTCGAGCTCACGGCCGACCTCCTTCTCGGTACGCCCAGGTGTCAGGCCACCGCGCTCGACGAGGTCGTGCAGCGCCGCGTCGGCGGCCTCGCAGGCCAGCCGCAGCAGGGCGATCTCGCCCGCGTCCTTGACCTCGCGCAGGGCCTCCACCACACCGGCGGCCCGCACCAACTCGATTCGTTCCCCGGCCGCCTTGGTCAACGTGGCGAAGGCGTCGATCGTCACGACGTGGCTTTCGAAGCCCAGCCGCCGCACGCCGTCGGCGGCGGCACGGCCGACCAGATGCGGCGCACACGCCCGCTCGATGACGAGTTCGGCGTCGGGAGCCTGTTGTGCGGCCTGCGTGCGGTACCGGCCGTCGGTGGCCAGCACCGGCGTTTCGTCGTCCGTGCGGATGAGCAACGCCGCGTTGGACCCGGTGAAACCGGACAGATAACGCACGTTGACCAGGTCCGATATCACCATTCCGTCCAGCTCGGCGGCGGCGAGGCGCTCCCGCAGCCGGCCCCGGCGCTGAGAAATAGTCACGGTCGATGACGCTACTCGCTAAGGTGTGGCCCCATGAGTAAGTGGTTGCTGCGCGGACTGGTATTCGCGGCCCTGATGGTGATCGTCCGGTTACTGCAGGGGGCGATGATCAACGCGTGGGAGACCAAGGCGGGATTGATCAGCATCGCGCTGATCGTCGTGTTTGCCATCGTGGTGTTCATCTGGGGTTATGTCGACGGCCGCGCCGACGCCCGCGCCAACCCCGACCCCGACCGTCGCGCCGACCTGGCGATGACGTGGCTGCTGGCCGGCCTGTTCGCGGGCGTGGTCAGCGGAGTGGTCGCCTGGTTCATCTCGCTGTTCTACAAGAGCCTCTACGTCGAGGCGCTGGTCAACGAGGTCACGACGTTCGCTGCGTTCACCGCGCTGCTGGTGTTCCTGTTCTCGGTCGCCGGGGTCGCGATCGGTCACTGGCTGGTCGACCGCAAGGGGCCGGAGGTGCCTCACCACCGCACCGGGGCGGCCGAGGACGAGCGGGCCGACACTGATGTGTTCGCAGCCGTCCGAGCCGACGACGCCGGCCATGTCGGCGATACTCGCGAGATCCGAACCTCCGAAGTACGCCGCGAAGAGCACTCCTAGGCGGCCTGCCCGGCTCCGGGGCGGTGAATCCGGACGAATTCTGCACGTCCGACCAGTGGAGCATGCTGACGCCGGCGTCGTCGAACTCCCCTCGCCGGCGTGCTCGGCGGATTCCTGATCACCGCGATCGCCCTGCTGTTCGACCGGAGCACCCGCGAGGGCGCGCACACGCTCGCGCTGTTCGCCTCCGCCGTGCTGATCCTGAGGCTGGACAGCTTTCTGTTCAGCCTGATCACCGGCACCCAAGTGCCCGCGCAGGGCGAACTCCGCGAGATCTGCGCGATCGCGTGGACCCAGGGGGCGGTGTCGACCGGGATGCTTGCCGCCGGCGCGACCGCCCTGTTCGGCGGACTGGGCTGGATGCTGGCCAGTCACGCGGTCAACAAGATGTCGAACGATGACCCCGATGACATCCGTGCCTACTGTTTCCTCGCGGATCTGGGCGGCTGGCTGACCTTCGCCGCGGCGATGACGACGACGCTGATCCTCAGCGAGACCTCGATCGACTACTTGTTCTTCATGTTCGGCCGCAGGCCCGAACTGTGGGTCGAAGGCATCATCACGACATTGGCCGCCGCGATCGTCATCGTCGATTTCACGCTCGTCTACATCCGTACCAAGGCGCTGCGTCGCTCCCTGGCCAACACCGCCGAACCGACCCGCCTGGCGCTGCGGTCGATCAAGGTCGTTTTCCCGATGGCTGGCTGACTGTGCCGAACATCGCCGTCGTCATCTTTGTGCTGCTGCTGACCTTCGTTCTGCCTGCGGTTGTCTCGACCGCGATCTGCTACTCGGTCGCCAGCACTGACGATGGCCGGGCCTAGCCCAGCTCGACAGTCATCCGTTGCGCGAGCGCACCCACCGTGATCCCGAACGTCTCGAGCACCCTTACGCGGCCGTCGCCGGTGGAGTCGATGTCGAAGACCGCGAGATCGGTGTAGACCCGGCTGACACAACGGACTCCGGTCAGCGGATAGGTGCACTCGGGGACCAGCTTGGCGGTGCCGTTCTTGCTGAACAGGTTCATCATGACGAACACGCTCTTCGCGCCGATGGCGAGGTCCATGGCGCCGCCGACCGCCGGAATGGCGTCGGGCTCGCCGGTGTGCCAGTTGGCCAGATCGCCGCTCTGACTGACCTGGAACGCGCCGAGGACACAGACGTCAAGATGGCCGCCGCGCATCATCGCAAAAGAGTCGGCATGGTGGAAGTACGACGCGCCCGGGGTCTCGGTGACGGGGATCTTGCCTGCGTTCGTCAGATCCGTGTCGATCGCGTCACCGACGGCTTCACCACCCATGCCGAGCATGCCGTTCTCGGTGTGCAACACCACATCTGACTCAGGCTTGAGGTAATCGGCAACAGTGGTGGGTTGTCCGATTCCGAGGTTGACGTAGGACCCGGGCGGAATGTCGCGGGCGATGATCGCTGCGAGTTCGCGGCGGTCCAACGGGGCGCGGTCAACGTGTTCGACCACGGTCGGCTTCTCCACATGCAGCGTCATGCCACCACCTCCGGCGTGCGTGGCTCAGCGGAGACGGCGGACAGATTCAGGATGCGGTCGACGAAGATGCCCGGTGTGACAACGGTTTCCGGGTTGATGGCACCGGCGTCGACAACGTGGGATACCTCTGCGATGGTGAGCGTCGCGGCGGTGGCCATCACCGGTCCGAAGTTGCGGGCCGTTTTGCGGTACACCAGATTCCCTGCCGTGTCCCCGATATAGGCGCCGATGAGAGCGACGTCGCCCCTGATCGGATACTCCAGAACATAGTCCCGCCCGTCGATCGTGCGGGTCTCCCTGCCTTCGGCCAGCGGGGTGCCGACGCCGGTCGGGCAGAAGAACGCGCCGATGCCCGCCCCGGCCGCCCTGATCCGTTCGGCCAGGTTACCCTGCGGCACGACTTCGAGCACCACCTTGCCGGCCCGGTACAGTTCGTCGAACACATACGAGTCGGTCTGTCGCGGAAACGAGCAGATGACCTTCGCCACCCTGCCCGCAGCCAGCAGCGCCGCCAGGCCGGTGTCCCCGTTGCCGGCGTTGTTGCTGACGATGGTGAGGTCGCCGGCGCCCTGATCGATCAACGCGTCGATCAATGTGGTCGGCATACCCGCCATTCCGAATCCACCGACGAGAATCGTTGATCCATCGCCGATTCCGGCGACCGCATCCCGAGCGGCATCGCAGATCACGGTGCGGCTCATGACCGCGTTTCCTTGTCGTCATCGAAGCCGGGCAGCACCTCGGCGGCGATTCGGAACGCGGTATTGGCGTCCGGCACACCGCAGTAGATGGCGGTCTGCATGAGCAGTTCTTTGATCTCGTCGTTGGTGAGCCCGTTGCGACGGGCCGCCCGCAGATGCATCTTCAATTCCTCGTGATGACCGCGGGCCACCAGGGCGGTGAGTGTGATCAACGACCGGCTGCGCCGGTCCAGTCCCTTCCGCGTCCAGATGGTGCCCCAGGCATATTCGGTGATGAGCCGCTGGAACTCCTCGGTGAAATCCGTGGTCGCCGCGACGGCCCGATCGACATGCGCGTCACCGAGGACTTCGCGCCGCACCGCCATGCCTGCGGCGTACACGTCGTCGTTCGTGGTGGCGGCACGGCCGGCCCGCCGACCGATATGGTCACGGATCAGTGCGGCGACCTCGGCGGGCGCCTCGGCGGGTGCGAGATGCCCGACACCGTCGAGCACGACGACGCGACCGTCCTTGACGTCAGAAGCTATGTGCTGCAGGCAATCCGGCGGGGTGGGAAGGTCGTGGCCGCCGGCGACGGCAAGGACCGGGGCCTCGATCTCATGCAGGCGGTTCGTGACGTCGAAGCCTGCCAATGCGTCGCAGACCTGCGCGTAGGACGTCGGGTCGGTGTCCCGCAGGGCATCGCAGCAGGCCGCGCTGACGTGCGGGTCGCGTTCGGGAAATCCGGCAGAGAACCAGCGTTGCGCCGCGCCGGCGAGCATCGGCTTCGGTGCCGGATGAGCGCACGGCGGCAGCCCGGTCACGCCAGCCGTCCGGGGTGCCGATCTCCGCCGCCGGTGCACAGCAGTGTCGCCGACGACACGCGGTGCGGCGCGTCCAGCAGCAGCTGCAGGCCGACGCAGCCGCCGACGGAATCGCCTGCGTAGTGAAACGGTTCGTCGCGTGACGTCGTCGGCGAGTGCCAGCACGCCGGCGGCGAGCTCGGCGATGGTGAACGGCTCCGTGACTTGCGCCGCGACCGTGGCCCGGCAGGTCCCAGGCCGACGACGCGGACATGCTCGCTCAGCTGGGCGGCGGCCTCGCTCCACAGGGTGTCGGCCGAGGTGCCCAGCGAGGGGCCGAGCACAAGCAGGCCGGCGTCGGCCGGTCCGCCGAAGTCGGTGACGGCGAGCACGGAATGCTCATGGTGTGTCCTTGAGGTAGTGGCGGGCGCGCTGCAGCGTGGAGTCGACGAGCTGTTCGGCGGCCCCGAGTGTAGCCCGGAGTCGCGGTGCGCGCCGGTCAATTCGGCCATCGTCTGCTGTTCGGACAGCACGCCGCTCGGCCGCGGCGAGGTTGGCGGCGGCGCGCGCCGGCGTCGACCTGCAGTCCGGCCAGCAGTTCGGACGTCTGGGACGCGGCGACAACGGTGCGCCGGGCCAGGGTGCGCAGGGTCGCCCATTCGGCATGCCATGCGCCGTCGGAGCGTTCGTCGACGCTGGCACGCCGACGCGGTGTGCAGGGTGGCGCCCAGCGGCCCGGCGGTCAGCGCCGCGCGGCGGATCAGCACCGAGCGCACGGGGTTGCTCTTGTGCGGCATGGTCGACGATCCGCCGCCGCTCGCCCTCGGCCAGCTCGCCGATCTCGGGCCGGCTGCCGGTGAGCACGTCGTCGGCGATGTGGCCCCACGCGTCGCAGCAGGTGACCAGCGCGTCGCCGATGCGGGTGACGGCCGACCGCGTTGTGTGCCACGGTGGCGCGGGCGCCAGCCGCAGCGCGGCGGCCAGCGCCGTCGCTCAGTGCGATCGCGCGCGTCGACCGAGCCGGCGAGTTCGGCCGCCGCGGCCAGCGTTCCCGCGGCACCGCCGACCTGGACGGGCAACGACGAGCGGCGACCGGCTCGGCGGCGTCCAGGACACCCGACAGCCAGTCGGCGACCTTCACGCCGACCGTGCTCGGCAGCGCGGCCTGAGTCAGGGTGCGGGCCAGCATCGGTGTGTCCCGGTGGGCTTCGGCCAGTGTGGCGAGGGTGCGACCTGCGCGGCGAGCTCGTCGCCGATGCGGGTCGAGCACGTCGCGCAGCGCACAGCATCAGCGCGGTGTCGACGACGTCCTGGCTGGTCAGCCCGCGGTGCAACCAGCGTGCGGTCGGCGCTCCGGCGCGCGTCGCCGCAGCAGCGCGACGAGGCCGCTGACCGGGTTGCCGTCGGCGTCGGCGCCGCGCGGCGATCGCCTCGACGTCGCCGTCGTGCCGACCAGCTCGGTCAGGTCGGCGCGCGCGCCGGCCGGCGCGATCCCGGCCGCGATCAAGCGCGTCCAGCCAAGCATGCTTCGACCGCGACCATGGCCGCCAGGAACGCGCGCGTCGCTCATCAGCGTCGCCGGCGCGGTGGTCCCCCGGCCAGAACAGGTCGGTCATGGCCGGTGCCCCGGATAGCGCAGGAACACCGTCTCGGCCTCGCCCCTGCAGCCTGATGTCGAACCGCAGCCCGTGCGCGTCGCGGCCGTGGCGATCAGCGTGTCACGGCGCTCGGCGGGCAGCGAGCCAGCAGGGGGTCGTCCGCCAGCCGCGTCGCCGGGCAGATAGGCGCGGGTGAACAGTCGGTTGAGCAGCCCGCGGGCGAACACGGTGACCGCGAAGAACGGCGCCGAATCCGGCTGCGTCGCACCGGGTCGACGGTGGTGAAGCTGTAGTGGCCGTCGGCGTCGGTGCTGGCCCGGCCCCAGCCGGTGAACGTCCAGCCGTCGCGATGCAGTGACCCGGTCGCCGTCGGGATGACGCCGTCGGCGTCGGCCTGCCAGATCTCCAGCAGGGCGTCGGGAACCGGGTGCGCCGTCGCCGTCGGTGACCGTGCCGTGCAGCCGGATCGCGCCGGGCGAGCCGGGCGGCACGAGTTCGTTGCCGCCGTCGAACGGCAGCGCGTAGCCGAAGAACGGGCCGATGGTCTGGCCGGGAGTCGGCGGTCAGCAGGGTGCTCATCAGTGCTCGGCTCCGCTCGTCCTCGGGCTCGGTCCAGGTGCGCTGGCCGCCGGTCAGCACGATGTCCCATCGGTATCCGGTCGCCCACTCGTGGGTGGTGACGTCGTGGTCGTAGGCGGCGACGAGCCGCTCGCGGGCCTTCTGGTCGGTGATCGACTGGAGATCGGGTCGAGCGCGAACAGCGGATCACCGGGGAAGTACATCTGGGTGATCATCCGCTGCGTGAATTCGGTTCCGAACAACGAGAAGTGGATGTGCGCGGGCCGCCACGCGTTGTGGTGGTTCTTCCACGGATACGGCCCCGGCTTGATCGTCGTGAATCGGTAGTTGCCGTCGTCGTCGGTCAGGCAGCGGCCGACGCCGGTGAAGTTGGGATCGATCGGCGCCGGATGCTGATCGCGCTTGTGGATGTAGCGGCCGCTCGGCGTTGGCCTGCCAGATCTCGACGAGTTGCTCGACGCACCGGTCGCCCGTCGCCGTCGACGATCCGGCCGGTCACCACCATCCGTTCGCCGATGGGCGCGCCGTGGTGCTGGATCGTCAGGTCGGATTCGAGCGGATGCACGTCGCGCTCACTGAAGCACGGGGTCCACAGCTCGACGCCCTCGGGGTCGGCGTGGTGAAGATCTTTTGTGGGATGGCGCAACAGGCTGCTTCGGTAGGGCGCGTAGTCCAGTCGCGGCTGCGACTCCTCGTATCCCGATCGCTGGTACGCGGACTCGATGGCACCGATCTCGGCACTCACCTCGCCCTGGCTCATTGCTGTCATGTCGTGCACGCTACCGACCCCTTCTGAATGTCGTGAAGACTACGATTCCGCTGAGCGGAAGGATTCATCGATTGGCAGGCAATACCTCAAGGCCAGGCGCCACTGTGGCATCTCGATTGCTGGCGATCGTCGGCGCATTCGATGAGCGCCACCGCAGCCTGGCGTTGTCGGAGCTTGCGAAGCGGGCGGGTCTGCCGGTTCCCACCGCGCATCGACTCATCGCTGAATTGGTTGCCGGCGGTGCGCTGCAGCGCCGCGGCGACGGGCGCTTCGTGGTGGGCAGGCTGCTCTGGGGCGCTGGCCTCCTGGCCCCTGTCGAGAGCACATTGCGGCAGGTTGCCGAGCCTTTCCTGCACGACGTGTACGCGGCAACGCTGGCAACTGTGCACCTCGCGGTGCGTGAGGGCGACGAAGTGCTCTACCTCGAGCGGATGATGGGCCGCACATCGGTGCCGATCGTCAGCAGCGTCGGGAGCCGACTGCCCATGCACTGCACCGGCGTCGGCAAGGTTCTGCTGGCATATGCGCCGTCCGATGTGCGCGATAGTGCGTTTGCCAAACTGACTCGGTTAACGCCCCACACGATTGTCTCGCCATCGATCCTCTCGGCACAGCTGGAGCGCATCCGCCGCGACGGCGTGGCGACCACAAGCGAGGAGATGTCGCCCGGCGCGTGTTCGCTGGCGGTGCCGGTGGTGCAGTCGTCCGACGGCACCGTGGTGGCCGCGATCGGCGTGGTGGTGCCCAGCCTCAAACGCGATCGGCAACGACTGCTGGGTGCCCTGCAGGTCGCGGCCCGCGGCATCGGCCGCTTGCTCTGACACCTTCTCCGCCCCAGCTAGGCCCACCCGCTGACATGCGGAGCACCGTCACATGGACGGCGCGTATCCGGCGGCCAGGAATCCGAGCTGGGTGCCGACCGCCACCCCGCATTGGCGGTGTGGCCGCGAGCCGTACCAGAAGGTCGCGATCGCGAGCGCGATAGATCAACACGGTGTTGTCGCCGCTCATCGACAACCCCCCGGCTTTTGCCCGTGCAGGTGGGGTTAGCCCCACCATGGAGTTGCGGTTTTCCAGAGGCCGACCCTCACGCTGGCGGCATAGTGATGCGCCGCACAGATCCGCGAAGATAGTGGCCTACATCACCATTCCTATCCATCCAGGTAACCGCACACCGAAACGCTGCGCCTCCGTTTGCCATTTGGGCGTGCGACGGCGTTTCACTTCGCCTGGCGACCATCACTGGCTGAGGAGACGACCACGTTGACGCACATGGCTATCGGCGATCGGACAGGTTTTAGGCAGGAACTCCGTCATACGAGTGAGCACTCCGGGGCCGCTCATCGGCGCCGCCATTATTCAACGCACGCTCCGAGCAGAGCCACGGCGAGCACGCCGGCAGCCGACACCCAACGAGATTGCTCGCTGGTGGGGTTTCGCTCCGGAAAAGAGCATCACCTCGCACAGCGAAACCGTGTCGGCGGCTATTTGGCGGGCACAACACGCTTCGGTCTACGAACTGCAGGGCCGCGCCGATGAGAACACCAATCTGATCTCGATGCCGCTCGCCGGTCGTCCCCACCACACGTACTTCGGTGACGGGCGCCAAAAGTGGAGTCGTGCGCATCCACCGTTCCACATGAGCATGGTGGTGGCCGGCGAGAGGCCGCGAGAGATCTTCGTTTCCGAGCAGCCGTTCACGTATCTGCATGTGTGTGTGCCACACGCACTGATCAAACGGCTCGCAGTGGAATGCCGCGCGATCAAAGCAGGTGCGGGCGTCACGCTTGTCGATCCGATGTGTTCGCCCGATCCCCATGTGGAGATGGTCTGCCGAAAAATTCTGCGCGAGATGTCGCACCCCGACGGATGTTCTCGCCTAGCGATCGACCTCCTCGGCGAAGAACTCGCGATCCGACTCCTTCGCCAGCACTCCAACCTTTCAGGCTCGAGCATGTTCGCCACGACACGTGGCCCCGGTTACCGGGATTGGCGTCTGCGGCGCGCGATCGACTACCTCGAGGCCCACCTTGGCGACGATCTCCGCCTCACCGACGTCGCCGCGGTGGCGGGTTTGTCGACCACCCACCTGAGGAACCTATTTCGCGCGGGCACCGGTAAGTCACCGCATCGCTGGTTGATGCGGCGCCGCTTCGAACGCGCGTGTGAACTGCTGGGAAATCCTTCTGCCAGCATTAGTGACATCGCCCATCAATGTGGCTTCGCGAGTTCCCAACATCTGGCTACCGTGATGCGTACGCGGCTGGCCACCACGCCGACCGCCTACCGTCAAGAACTACTCGGTTGAGTGCTTGCGCCCATTTCGGGGCACGCGGATGCGCTGGTTGGAACTCTGGCATGAGACACCGCCGATGTCGGCACACCTAGCCTCGATCTTTCGTGAGTGGTGGGCGACTCGAGCCCTGTAATGCACGGAAGTGCCTGTCCTGCTTGAGAAACTTGGCTTGTCGAAGGTCAAGGTTCTGCAAGTGGAAAGGCACTCCGTAGGTGAAGGGTAACCGTTGTGGTGGTGTTCGTGTCGAAGCGGGTCGCGAGTCGCTGATTTCGTCGGCGGGAGCGGCGTTGTTACTGCAGACTGCGCAGGTCAGCGGGTTGGCGGCGGGCCTGTCGGAGGGACTGAGTTCATGGCGGACGAGGCGGTCGCTGCACGACCCGGGTAAGACGGTGGTGGATCTGGCGGTCGCCATCGCGTTGGGTGGGGACTGTCTGGCTGATGCCGCGGTGGTGCGTGCCCAGCCGGAGTTGTTCGGCAATGTGGCCTCTGACCCCACGATCAGCCGGTTGATCGATGTGTTGGCCGATGATCTGCTGGCAGCGGTCACGGCGATCCGGGCCGCGCGTGGCGCGGCACGGCACACGGTGTGGGGCCATGAGCTGGCGATCCCGGCGAGCAGGCCCGTGATCGTCGATCTGGACGCCACCCTGGTCGGCGCGCATTCGGAGAAGCAGGGCGCCACCGCGACCTTCAAGCGAGGTTTCGGGTTTCACCCCATGCTCGCGTTCGTCGACCACGGCGCCGGCGGCACCGGGGAGCCGCTGGCGGCGATGCTGCGGCCAGGCAAGGCCAACGCCAACGACGCCGGCGATCAGATCGCGGTGCTCGACGCTGCTCTTGCCCAACTGCCCCAGCCGGTGCGCTCGCGGGTCCTGGTTCGCGGCGATACTGGCTCCGGGGTCAAGGAATTCGTCTGGCACATCCACGATCTAGGGCTGCAGTACTCGGTAGGAGTGTATGGCCGACAACCCATTCTGGACGCGCTGGGCGCACTACCGAAGCAGTCATGGCGACGCGCATTGGACGCCGATGGCCATCCCCGCGAGGGGGCACAGGTCGCTGAGCTGACCCGGTGGATGCCGGCCACCTTCACGGGCTGGCCCCCGGGAATGCGGATCATCGCCCGACGGGAACGTCCTCACCCGGGCGCCCAGCTACGCATCACCGACGACGAGGGCTGGCGAATCACCGTATTCGCCACCAACACCGCCGGTGGCCGGCTGGCCGACCTGGAAGTCCGCCACCGCCTCCGCGCACGCGCTGAGGACCGCATCCGCGGACTCAAAGACACCGGTCTGGCCAACCTGCCCTTGCAGGCGTTCGCCAAGAACCAGATCTGGCTCGAACTCGTCCAACTGGCCGCCGAGTTGCTCACCTGGACCCAACTGCTGGCCTGGTCCGACACCCCCGCCCGAACCTGGGAACCAAAACGCCTGCGCCTGCGTCTACTGGCCGTTGCCGGCAAGCTCGTCACCACCGGCCGACGACGCATCCTGCGCCTGAGCCGACGATGGCCCTGGTCAGACCTACTGACCAATGGACAGCGAAACCTCGCAGCCCTCAACTGAACTCAACACCCCAGCACCACCGACCAAGGACCAGGACAACCGGCGACACAGCGCCGAAGACCACCCATGCCCGACACCGGAAACCGACCACCCAACAAAACCAGCCCCCAATCAACTCCACTCACGAAAGATCGAGGCTAAGTGTCGAGATGCCGTGCCCAGATCCGATGAGAAAGACGCGCGCTTATCCGCCAAGCCCTACCAGCGCTGGGCAACCGACTCGTCGGTCTCCTCCACCGCTGCCTGCGCCACACCACACCGATGCGGCGAAGACACCGCCTGGCCACACCGCCAATGCAACGAAACCACCCACGCCGCTTGACAAGTTACGAGTTCGGCAGGCGGGTCCTCTAGCGCCGGGCCCGTAGAGGCGCAGGGCCGGATCGCCGGGAGTCGACGTGTTGGTGACTCGGAACCTTTCGCCCATGACGATGGACCGCCGCATGAGCGAGTCGCCGCGCTCGGGCCTGGCTGCAGGAAAATGCTTGATAACTAGATCAATTCGATGACCGGTCGGTGAGTTGGCCGGGTGGCAAGAACTGATCGAATCGTTGGCCGTAGCGCCCGGTCATGAGCTGCGCGAGCCGTGCTTCGGCGGCGTTGACGTACCAGACCCGGTTCACGCGTCGTTGACCCGTCGAACGCTGCCCGTCTGCGCCCGGCCCGAGATAGCAGAGCATCTGCAGGCCGAAAACCGTGAGCCGCCACCACCGGCTGTTTCCGGTGAGGGCGACCTCGATCTGGCGACCGCGCGGGGTGTGCACGTTGGTGATGTGCAGCTGGATCGGAGCACACTCTCGGCGCAGCTGGAGCGAATCCGCCGTGACGGTGTGGCGGCCGCCAGTGGCGAGATGTCGCTCGGTGCATGTTCGCTGGCGGTGCCGGTGGCGCATACTTCCGGCTTCGCCCACCCCCTGACACGCGGAGCACCCGGGCAATCATGGGCACAAGGCTCAGCTGTGCACCAGGTCCTTGGCCGAGCCGGAGGACTTCTGACCGAGCAACGGCGTCGGGACGTCCTTGGTCTCCCGCGCGGTGAGCGCGGACCCGGCGGAGATCATCACCACCACTGCGGTGAAGACGCTGATCACCACCCAGCCGCCCTCCCGGACCCCGCCGAGCGCGGTCACGATGGACGGGGCGAATCCGGCGACCAGGAATCCGAGCTGGGTACCGACCGCCACTCCGGAGAATCGCACCTTGGTGCTGAACATCTCGCCGTAGAACGACGGCCACACCGAATTGGCGGCCGCGTAGCCGAACGAGAAGGTCGCGATCGCGAGCGCGAAGATCAACACGGTGTTGTCGCCGCTCATCGACAACATGTAGAAGGGCATCATGACCGCCGAGGCCAGCGCGCCGTAGATGAACACCGGCTTGCGCCCGATGCGGTCGGCCAGCTTGCCGAACAGCGGCTGGGTGCCGATTGCGACGACGTTGGCCACGACGACGAGCCAGAGCGTGATGTCGGCCTCCAGGCCCACCTTCTTGCCGTAGGCGATCGCCAAGGGGGAGAACACCGTTGATACAGCGGCGATGAACGCGCACAGCACCACCCGCAGGACATCCTTCCAGTGCTCGCGCAGCAGCGGCAGCAGTGGCATCTTGGCGATGTCGCCGGCCGCCCTGGCTTCGGCGAAGGTGGGCGGTTCGTGCAGCGTGCGACGGATGAAGTAGGCGACCGCCACGACGACGGCTGACAACCAGAACGGCACCCGCCAGCCCCAGCCCAATTCGGCGCCCTCTGGCAGCGACACGAACGGGATCATCACCAAGTTCGCCAGGATGAGGCCGCCCTGCGTTCCGGTCAGTGTCCACGAGGTGTAGAACGCGCGCTGATGGTCAGGTGAGTGCTCGAGAGTCAGCGAACTCGCACCGGCCTGCTCCCCTGCCGCGGAGAGCCCCTGCATCAGGCGGCACAACACCAGCAGTCCCGGTGCGGCCCAGCCGATCGTGTCGAAGGTGGGCAGACACCCGATCAGGAACGTCGACAGACCCATCAGCACGAGGGTGAACATCAGCACCTTCTGCCGACCGATTCGGTCGCCGAAGTGTCCGAGGATCAGCGCGCCGAGCGGGCGGGCGATGTAGGCCACGCCGAACGTCGCGAGCGATAACACCAGCCCCGCTTCGTCGTTGGACGGGAAGAACACCTTCGGGAAGATGAGCGCGGCGGCTGAGCCGAAGACGAAGAAGTCGTAGTACTCCACCGCGCTACCCATGAAGCTGGCCAGCGCGGCCCGTTTCGGGGTCCGTTCCGGAACGCCGGAAGGGGCGCCGCCCGAAGGGTTGGTGTTGATCACGCTCATCGGATTCCTCCTGGTTTACTTCGAAAATCGTGGCGCCGGCAACGAATTCACCCGACGAGGCTGCGAAAGTGTCGCGACATCCGCGCGCTGTCCGGGGCGATCCCGGTGATCAGCTGAAATGCGGTCGTCGCCTGGTGGACTGCCATGTGGCCGCCGTCGAGAATGCGGCAGCCCGCCTCGCGTGCCGCCCGCAGAAGCGCGGTGTCGAGTGGGCGGTACACGATGTCGGCGACCCAGAGGCCGGGCCGCAGCAGGTCCGCGTCGAAGGGCAGGCCGGGATGTTGGGCCATTCCGGTCGGCGTGCAGTGCACCACCCCGTCGCTGACCGGCAGGTGGACGGACAGCTTGTCGAAGGCCGACGCGTCGACGCGGGCGTCGGGATGGCGGCCTGCGAGGTCGTGAGCCAGGGACGTGGCCCGGTCGATGTCGAGGTCGACGACGGTGAGGTGTTGGGTGCCCAGCGCCAGAAGTGCATGCCCGACAGCCGCTCCGGCCCCGCCGGCGCCCACCTGAACCACGTTCTCGGTGGCGGCCCCGGACAGCCCCTCGGCGAATCCGGTGGCGAAGCCGGGCGCATCGGTGTTGTACCCGATCGTGCGATCGTCGGTGAACACCACGGTGTTGACGGCGCCCAACGCGGCGGCATCGTCGTCGAGGGCGTCGAGGTGTTCGATCACCAACTTCTTGCACGGGTGGGTGACGTTGAGGGCGTTGTAGCCGAGCGCGCGCGCCCAGAGCAGAACCTCGCCCACCCGCTCGGGTGCAACCCCGATCGCCGTCAGATCGATTGTCCGGTAGACGTATTCGATGCCGTGGGCACGGCCTTCGGCCATGTGCAGCGCCGGTGTCAGCGAGGGCCCGACACCCTGTCCGACCAGGCCGACCAGATAGGGGCTCGAGGTCACTCTCTGCACCGTCCTCATTAATGTACGAACTAGTACGTACGCAGAGTAGACCACTGTGGCGTGCGTCTCGTCAAGACTGTGGAGTGACGGGGCTCTCTCGCTAGCCGGCAGTGAGCCAGCCGACGACCACGTCACCGATCATGCGTCGCAGGTGCGCACGCTGGGAGATCTCGGTGAAGTCGACACCGAAGAGGAAACCGAAGGTGTACCGGTTGGCCACCTGGAACACGCAGTAGGCACTGATCACCAGGTGCACGTCGAGGGCCTCCACGTCATCGCGGAACACGCCCTTGGCGCGGCCGCGCGCCAGAATCTCGTCCAGCAGCGAGGTGGCCGACTGCCCGAGGGAACGCAGTGAGTCCAGGCGGCTGATGAACTCGCCCCGATGAATGTTCTCGATCGACACCAGACGGATAAAGGCCTGGTGGTCGAGGTGATGATCGAAGGTCAGCTCGGCCAGCCTGCGCATCGCCACCACCGGATCGACATGATCGACCTGCAGTCGCTGCTCGGCCTCGCGGATGCCGCGGTAGGCGTTCTCGAGCACCGCCATGTAGAGCTGTTCTTTACCGCCGAAGTAGTAGTAGATCATCCGCTTCGTGGTGCGGGTGCGCTCGGCGATCTCATCCACGCGCGCACCCGAGTAGCCCGATTCCGCGAAGACCTCCGTCGCGACCGCGAGCAACTCGGCACGCGTGCGCTCGGCATCGCGCTGTAGCTCCGGACGGGACTCGGCGGTCACGCCTCGCAGCCTACTGGCCGACGGGCCCGTTTCTGTCGACATCTTCCCGATCAATTAACTAATTGGTACATTGAATATCAGAACAGCCGAGTGGAGGCCTCATGAAGACGTCCATCGCCACCGTCTCGATCAGCGGCTCCCTCACCGAGAAGCTGCACGCGTGCGCCGCCGCCGGATTCGACGGCGTCGAGATCTTCGAGCCCGATCTCATCGCCAGCGATCACAGCCCCGAGGAGATCCGCAGCCTGGCCCGCCGCCTGGATCTGTCGTTGGACCTGTACCAGCCCCTCCGCGACATCGAGGGCGTCGACGAGGGCACCTTCACCGAGAACCTGCGGCGTGCCGAGGCCACCTTCGCGACCGCGCGCCGCCTCGGCATCGAGAAGGTGCTGGTGTGCAGCAACGTCGCCACCGCGACGGTCGACTCCGACGAAGTCTCCGCGGGTCAGCTGCGTCGACTGGGCGACCTGGCGCAGCGGTACGACCTCGAGGTGGCGTTCGAGGCGCTGGCGTGGGGCCGCTTCGTCGACGACTACCGCCGGGCATGGCGCATCGTCGAACTGGCCGATCATCCCGCGGTCGGGCTCTGCCTCGACAGCTTCCATGTGCTGTCCAAGGGCCACGATGCGTCGGCCATCGAAAGCATCCCCGGTGAGAAGATCTTCTATCTGCAGCTGGCCGACGCGCCCGCGTTGACGATGGATGTGCTGTCCTGGAGCCGCCACCACCGGCTGTTTCCCGGTGAGGGCACCTTCGATCTGGCGACCTTCGTCTCCCACGTGCTGGCGACCGGGTTCGACGGTCCGCTGTCGCTGGAGGTGTTCA
Organism: uncultured Actinomycetota bacterium; assembly: GCA_963699655.1. Taxonomy (GTDB): domain Bacteria; phylum Actinomycetota; class Actinomycetes; order Mycobacteriales; family Mycobacteriaceae; genus Mycobacterium. The sequence continues at coordinate 125,608 of CAVOUV010000019.1, read as the reverse complement.
ACGACACATTCCGGCAGACCGATCCGGGCCGCACCGCGGTGCACGCCCTTCGATCACTGGCGTGGCTGCAGGACAAAGTTGCCGCGCAGGGCACGCTGACAGACTCCACTCGACTGCAATCGGTGGCGGATGCCAAGCCGCCCAGTGGCTTTGACTTCGTCGAGCTGAAGGCCGAAGACACCAGTGACATCGAGGTAATGCTCGAACAGCTGGGTTTCACTCCGCGGGGACGCCACCGCACCAAACCGGTGTCGCTGTGGGTCGCGGGTGACGCCCGTGTGGTCCTCAACGAGCAGCAGGCCCGCGACCAGAGTCCGCACGTCGCCGCGATAGGCCTTCAGGTGCCCGAGGCCGACGCCACCTCACGGCGGGCCGCGGACCTGATGGCCCCGCGCCGCGTACCGCCGCACCTACGCCTCCGAGCAGACTTTGCGGGGCGTCCGTCGCCCCGGACGGTTCCGAGATCTTCTGGGTCACCGCGCCGCCGACGGGTGTGCCGCCGGCCTGGATCGACGAGTTCGAGAACGGTATGCCGGTGACCGCGAACTCGCCGGTGCGCGCGATCGACCACGTCAACCTCGCGCAGCCGTGGCAGACCGCCGACGAGGCCGTACTGTTCCTGACCAGCATCTTCGGGCTGTCCGCCGACGCGCCCACCGAGGTCGCCGGACCCACCGGGCTGGTCCGCAGCCAGGTGATGCGCACCGATGACGGCGCGGTTCGGTTACCGCTCAACGTCGCGCCGCACGTGCTCGACGACTCCGGGCTGCCCCAACACGTCGCGTTCGCGTGCACCGACGTCTTCGAGGTGGCTCGCCGCGCCCGCGCACGGGGATTGGCGTTTCTGTCAATCCCGGACAACTACTACGACTACGTCGCGGGCCGTTTCGGGGTGGACGCGGATGCAGTCGCCGAACTACGCGCAGCTCGACCTGCTCTACGACCGGAGCCCCGACGGCGAATTCATCCACTTCTACACCCGCACGGTCGGCTCGGTGTTCTTCGAATTCGTCGAGCGGCGCGGCAATTACGACGGCTACGGCACCGACAACGCCCCGGTCCGGCTGGCCGCCCAACGGCCAGGCCGCGTCAGCTCACGACGTTGATGGCTCCTGTGCACCGCAAGCGTATCCGCAGCGCCAATACGTAACCCTGCACGCCGAGGCCGGCGATCACGCCCGTTGCGACACCGCTGATGTAGGAGTGGTGCCGGAACTCCTCGCGGGTGTGCACATTGGTGATGTGAACTTCGATCAGCGGCGCCCGCAGTTCGGCGCACGCGTCGCGGAGAGCCACCGAGGTGTGGGTGAGCGCCCCGCGTTGAGAATCACCGCATCGCCCGCATCGGCGGCCGCGTGAACCCAGCCCAGCAGATCGGCTTCGCTGTCGCTTTGCCGGACAACGGCTTTCAGGCCCAACTCCTCGGCCTCGTGTTCGATCAACGGCGACCAGCTCGTCGTGGGTCGTGCTGCCGTACTTCTCCGGCTCGCGGCGGCCGAGCCTGCCGAGGTTGGGACCGTTGAGCACGAGTACCGTCTTAAGACTCATTGCGCCACCGCTCCGATCTCCGAGTACGCCGCCGCCAGCAGCGACGGATCCGGGCCCTCCAGAAGCCCGGGCTTGCCCAGGCCGTCGAGCACCACGAAGCGCAGCACACCGGCCCGGGTCTTCTTGTCCCCGGCCATGTACTCCAGCAGTTGCGGTAGCGCATCCGCGTCGTAGGTGACCGGCAGGCCGAGCGATGTCAGCACGGCCCTGTGTCGGTCGGCCGTTTCGTCGTCGAGGCGTGCGGCGAGCCGACCGAGTTCGGCGGCGAACACCAGACCCACCGACACCGCCGCGCCGTGGCGCCAGCTTGTAGCGCTCCCGCCGCTCGATCGCGTGCGCGAGGGTGTGGCCGTAGTTGAGGATTTCGCGCAGCGCCGATTCCTTCTCGTCCGCCGCCACCACCCGGGCCTTGACGGCGACCGCGCGCCGGATCAATTCGGGCAGCACGGTCCCCGTGGGGTCGACCGCGGCCTCGGGGCCGGCCTCGATCATGTCCAGGATCACCGGATCGGCGATGAAGCCCGCCTTCACGATCTCGGCCATGCCCGCGACGATCTCGTTGCGCGGCAAGGTTTCCAGCGTCGCGAGGTCGTCCAGCACGGCGGCGGGCTGATGGAACGCCCCCACCAGGTTTTTGCCCGCGTCGGTGTTGATGCCGGTCTTGCCGCCGACCGCGGCGTCGACCATGCCGAGCAGCGTCGTGGGCACATGCACGATGTCGACTCCGCGCAGCCAGGTTGCCGCGGCGAAGCCGGCGACATCGGTGGCCGCTCCCCCGCCGAGGCTGACGATCGCATCCTTGCGGCCGATGCCGATCCGGCCCAGCACCTCCCAGAGAACCCGACGACGGGCAGCTCCTTGCCCGCCTCGGCGTCCGGGATCTCGACACGGTGCGCGTCGATGCCGTTCTCCGATAAGCGGTTTCGAATCGTCTCGGCGGTCTGTGACAGAGCCGGCTGATGCAGAATCGCCACCCTGTGCCTGCCCTCGAGGGTCCGCTCCAGCTCGCCGAGCAGCCCGGTGCCGATGATCACCGGGTAGGGCGGATCGACCAGCACGTCCACGGTCACCGGTTCAGTCATGGTTCCGTTCCGCGTTGCGGGCCGCGACAGCGGCCGGGGTGGGCGGCGCCTCGGTGCTCGGCGCGGGGGTCAGTTTCGACGGTGCGCGACGCCAGGCGGGCCGTCGGCGCCGGCGTTGCGGCGCAGGCGCGTCGGGGTTCTCCAACCGGGCGACGATGTAGCGCACCACCGCTCCTGGATTGCGGCGATTGGTGTTGACCCGCATCGTCGCAACCCGTCGATACAGCGGCACCCGCTGCGCGATCAGCTCGCGGTATCTCTGGGCGGGGTCCGGGCCGGCCAGCAGCGGCCGCACGGTGCCGCCGGTCGTGCGCCGGATGCCCTCGGCCGCACCGATCTCGAGGAAGACCACGGTGTGGCCGGCCAGCGCCTCGCGCACACCCGGCGACGTGATCGCGCCGCCTCCGAGCGACACGATGCCGTCATGTTCGGCCAGAGCGGCGCGCACCACGGTCTCCTCGATGCGGCGGAACTCCTGCTCGCCGTCCAGGAACAGGTCGGCGATGCTGCGGCCGGTGGTTTCGACGACCTTGGCGTCGGTATCCAGCAGCGGCAGTCGCAGCGCTTTGGCCAAGCGGCGCCCGATCGTTGACTTGCCGGACCCTGGCATGCCTATCAACACCGCTTTGGGAGCCATCAGCCCGACACCTGTGCCACTCCGGAACTGGACGGCTCCCTTTCGGCGACCGAACGGAGGTAACTATCGATGTTGGCCCGCGTCTCCGCCAGCGAGTCGCCACCGAACTTCTCCAGCGCGACGCGCGCCAGCACCAGGGCGACCATCGTCTCGACGACGACACCCGCAGCCGGCACCGCGCACACATCGGAGCGCTGGTGGATCGCGACGGCTTCGTCGCCGGTGGCCATGTCGATGGTGGCCAGCGCGCGCGGCACCGTGGAGATCGGCTTCATCGCCGCGCGCACCCGCAGCGTCTGGCCGTTGGTCATGCCACCTTCCAGGCCGCCGGCCCGGTTGGTCGAGCGCGTCACGCCGTCGGGTCCCGGGTAGATCTCGTCGTGGGCGACGCTGCCGCGGCGGCGCGCGGTTTCGAAGCCGTCACCGATCTCGACGCCCTTGATCGCCTGGATGCCCATCACCGCGCCGGCCAGCTGGCTGTCCAGCCGGTTGTCGCCGCTGGTGAACGACCCGAGCCCGACCGGCAGTCCATGGGCCACCACCTCGACGACGCCGCCCAGCGTATCGCCGTCCTTCTTGGCCTCCTCGATCTCGGCGATCATCGAGGCCTCCGCGGCCTCGTCGAACGCGCGCACCGGGCTGGCGTCGATGGCCGCCAGGTCGGAGTACTGAGGCGGCAGTCCGTCGTAGGGCTTGGACGCGCCGATGGAGATGACGTGCGAGAGCACCTCGACGCCGAGCGCCTCCCGCAGCAAGGCCCGTGCGACGGTGCCGGCGGCGACGCGGGCCGCGGTCTCGCGGGCACTGGCCCGCTCGAGCACCGGGCGGGCGTCGTCGAAGCCGTACTTGAGCATGCCGGCGTAGTCGGCGTGGCCGGGTCGCGGCCGGGTCAGCGGAGCGTTGCGGGCGCTGTCCTCGAGCACCGCCGGATCGACCGGGTCGGCGGCCATCACGGTCTCCCACTTGGGCCATTCGGTGTTGCCGATCTCGATGGCGATCGGCCCGCCCAGCGTGACCCCGTGCCGGACCCCGGCAAGCACGGTGACCTGGTCCTGCTCGAACTTCATCCGGGCGCCGCGGCCATAGCCCAGGCGACGGCGGGCCAGCTGCGCGGCGATCTCGTCGGAGGTCACGTGGACACCGGCGACCATGCCCTCGACCATGGCCACCAGGGCGCGGCCGTGTGATTCACCAGCTGTGGTCCATCGCAACACGCGTCCCATTTTCGCACGACGGCTCTTCACACCACGGCCAGCGCACCGGCGACTGCGGCTGCCAGGCACATCGACGGGCCGTGCGGCACCGTCGAGCCCTTGTGCCGGACGATCGCAGCGACGGCCCACACCGCCGTCAGCAGCGGCGCCGCCACGGCGGCCAGCACCCACACGTCGAACCCCAACGCCCCGGTCAGGGCGCCCGTGCCGAGCGCGAGCTTGACATCACCGGCGCCCATCGCCGATGGCGCCAGCAGATGGACGACGACGTAGAACCCGAACAGGGTGGCGCCACCGACGAGGGCGGGGGTACCGCGGCCCGCCGCGGCCGCGGCGATCATCACCACCATCGCACCGGGCAGTGTCAGCCAGTTCGGCAGCCGGCGCTCACGGATGTCGTAGGCACTCAGCGCCGCCATCCAGGCCAGCACGCCGACTCCGGCCACCCCCGTCCCCATAGTCGGAGGCTAGTGCCGGCCCGCAGCCGGTTTGAGCACGAGTTTCACCCTGCGTCGACGGTCACGACGATCTTGCCGACATGGCCGTTTGCCTCCATGTAACGGTGAGCGTCGGCGATCTGCGCGAGGTCGAAAGTGCGGTCGATGACCGGTGTGAACGAACCGACGGCGAGTCCCGCGTTGACAAATGCGACGGCGCGGCGCGGGCGCTCGGGGCTCTTGGTGATGTTGTACATGCTGAAGAAGCTGCAGCTCAGTTCCGGATAGAAGGCGGCGTTGGGCAGCGGCGTGGGGCTCGATCACCCCCCCGGTCCGGGTCCCAGGCTCGACTGCGTGCCATCCGCCCGCCGCCGCTCCCCGCTGGGACCGGCCCTGCTCGTGGTCACGGCGGCGGTGAGCCAGGAGGTCGTCGTCAGCACGCGCAGGAGCGCCTGGCTGTCGGCGATCCTCGCGCTGGCCGGGGTGGCGCTGCTCAGCCTGACCGGTGTCCGGGTCGGCCACCTGGACCCGGTGGGCTGGCGTTCGCCGCCGTCGCAGGCGCCAGCTGGGCCGGGCGTATTCATTGACTCGCATCGACGCCCGGGTCGCACCCTTCGGATTGTCGACCGGAGCCGTTGCGATGATCGTCGGCGTCGCATTGGCGACCGCCATCGGCGCCGTGCGCTCGGCGCGAGATCGCCTCAGGGACAATGACGGACGGCTGATCACGGCGTAGCCGACCGCAGGCGTGCGGCCACCTCGCCGACGGTGGCGACGAAATCCGGCATCGCCGACTCCGTGTTCTCCGGTGGCTGCAACACCAGGGTGTCCACCCCGGCGGCCAGATACGGCGCCGAGGACCCGGCGATTTCGTCGACACTCCCGCCGACACCGATCTCGCCGGGGCCGGTACCCGGCCCGCACGACACGAACAGCACCGTGGAGAACGGCTTGCCGTCGGCTTCGGCGCGCCCCGCCTCGACGAGCCCCAGGGCGTCACGCAGAGTCGCAGGCGAGTACTGGCTGTCCAGCACCACCCCATCCGGCGATCTCACCGGCCAGCCGCAGGGTCTTGGGTCCCGTTCCGCCGATCAGGACCGGAAGCCGTTGCGGCGGAGGCCAATCCAACTGGACATCGGCCAGACGCACATAGCGGCCGTCGACGCTGACGGACTCCCCGGCGAGCAGCCCGCCCAGCGCGGTCACATACTCGCGAAGCAGCGTGAGCGGGGACGCCACGGCGGCGCCGGCCTGACGCATCCAGTCCTGCACGCCGTGGCCGATTCCGACCCGGATCCGGCCCGGGAACATCGCCTCCAGGCTGGCCAACTCCATGGCGGTGGCGACCACGTTGCGCAGCGGTGCCGGCAGCACACCGATTCCGACGGTCAAGGTGTCCGTCGCCGCCAGGGCCGCAGTGGCCGAGGCGATGCCGCCCTGCAGGAAGCAGTCTTCCCACAGCCACAATTCATCGACACCCGCCGCATCGACGGCCGCGGCGATCCGTGGCAGGGCGGCGGGTGAGAATTCCGGGCGTGACACCACGCCGAGTCGCGCGCTCACCCGTCGAACACTAGTGAACGCCCAGCGCGGCCGTCATCGCCTCCCTCGGCGCGGGCAGCCCGGTGAACTGCTCGACCTGGCGAACGCCTGGTGCAGCAGCATCTGCAGTCCGCTGATCACGTGGCCGCCGGCCGCTTGAACGCTCTGCCAGCGGCGTCGGCCACGGGTCGTAGATCGCATCGAGCAGCAGCGGCGCCGCCGCCAGAGTGGCCGCGTACCGCGCCACCGCGTCGGCCGGAATCGTGTTGACCATGACGTCGGACTCGGCGACCACGTCCGCCAATTCGCCGCTGTCCACATCGCACCACCGGGCCTCGGCACCTGATCTGGACGCCAGGTCCACAAGTGCCGCGACCTTGTCGGGTTGCGGGCGGCCACCGTGATCCGGTGCACGCCGAGCTCGATCAGACCGATCACGACGGCCGGCGCGGTGCCGCCCGAACCGACGACGATGGCGTGCCCCGATGCATGACCCAGGGCGCCGGTCACCCCGTCGATGTCGGTGTTGTCGGCGCGCCACCCGTCGGCGTGCGCACCAACGTATTCGCCGACCCGACCAGCTCGGCACGCCGCGTGCGCTCATCGGCGAACCGCAGGGCGGCGAACTTGCCGGGCATGGTCACCGAAACGCCCACCCATTCGGGTCCCAAACCCCCTACCAGACGCGGCAACTGCTCGGCGGTGCATTCGATTCGGTCGTAGGCCCAGTCGGCCAACCCCAGCGCCCGGTATGCCGCGAGGTGCAGTTGCGGTGAGCGCGAGTGAGCGATCGGCGATCCCAGTACGGCCGCCCTGCGTGCGACCTGGTTATCGCGCGCTATCGAGGACACCGTTGCGCTTCGCCAGTTCGATATTCGCCAGGTGCTGTTGATAGTCCCGGGTGAACAGCGTGGTGCCCTGCATGTCGATGGTGACGAAATACAGCCAGTCCCCCGCCGCGGGCTGTTCGGCGGCCGCAGCGCAGGCCCACCGGGCGAGCAGATGGGCGTGGCGGGCAGTCCCGGTCGCACATAGGTGTTCCACGGCGTGTTCTGCGCTCGGTCGGCGTCGGTGGTGGCCACCTCCATGCCGGTCCAGCGGGTAGTTCACCGTGGAGTCGAATTCGAGCGTGCGGTTCTCGTGCAGTCGGTTGTAGATGACGCGCGCGACCTTCGCGAAGTCGTGCGGTTTGGACTCGCGCTGCACCAGTGATGCCGACGATCAGGATCTGGTACGGCGACATGTTCAGCGCCTTGGCGGTTTCGAGCAGCCCACCCTGCGCGTATTGCGTTGCGCTGGTGCCGATCAGCGTGGACAGGATGTACTGTGGGACGCCCGACGGATCGATGTTCCAGGTGCCCGGGGCGATCAGCCCTTCCAGGCGCCGGTGGTCGTTGCCCAGGGCGGTGACCGGATCGATCGCCCAGTCCGGCACCGACAACGCCGACGGTGCCGCGGCGCCGGCGGCCGTCTTCGCGAGTCGCACCGACACGCAGTGCTGATCACCGTCGAGGTCGACGCACGTCGCCTTCGAGATCAGACTGAAAATTCCGTCGGTGACGGCATTGGTCTTGACGTCCTGAATATCGTCGAGCTGGCGGCCCTCGGGGATCACCAGCTTGCCGACGCGGTTCTGCGGATCCGCAAGCCGCGCAACGGCATTGGAGGCGGGAATCTCGGTACGCACTTTGTAGTAGCCGGGCTGGATGGACGAGATCGCGGTGTTGCCCTCGGCGGCGTCGACGAACGCCTTGACCGTCGCGATCACCTTGTGTTCCTGCAGGGTCTTGGCGATCGCGGTGGTGGAGTCACCGTCGTGAACCTGGATGACCACGTCGTTGACGCCCTCACCGGAATAGTCGTTACCCGTACCGAACAGCGTGTGCCACATCCGGGAGCCCAGGAACACCGCGCCGACGACGACGACGATCAACATGAACAGCGCCATGCCGCCGGCGATTCGGCGTTTTCGCCTGCCTCGCGCCGCACGCATACGATCCGCGCGGGTCATCCGGCGCCGCGGTGGTCCCACCGCAACCGGATTTGCGCGGTCCTGACTCCAGTCGTCAGCCATCCCCGACCTCTCCGTGCGCGGATAACGCGGCACGCCGTTGGTCCAGCCAGTTCTGCAAGATGCCCACCGCCGCGGCCTGGTCGATCACCGGGCGCTGACTCTTGGCCCGCACCCCGGCCTCGCGCAGCGACCGCTGCGCCGTGACGGTGGTCAGTCGTTCGTCGCTCAGCCGCACGGGTGTGGGTGCCACCCGTCCCGCAAGCAGATCGGCCAGCTCGATCGCGTCCTTGGCGGCCGGGCCGGACCGGTCGGCGAGGGTGCGCGGCAGGCCCACCACCACTTCGACGGCCTCCAACTCCTCGACCAGTTGCGCGAGCCGACGCAGATGCCGGTTCGACCGGTCCCGGCGCACGGTCTCCACCGGTGTCGCCAGGATGCCGTCCGGATCGCTGGTGGCCACTCCGATGCGCACACTCCCGACGTCGATGCCGAGCCGTCGTCCGCGTCCGGGATCGGGCGGGTGAAGAGAGCCCCCCGGCCGATCCGGAGGGCGGTCTTCGGTATAGGCCACTGGGTTAGCTCCGGCCTATCTCAGCGCGCAGCGCGGCCAGTGCCGCGTCGATACCCGCCGCCCCCTTACCCGAACCCTGTGCCAGATCGGCCTTGCCGCCCCCACGACCATTGACCGCTGCACCCAATGCCTTCACCAATTCGTTGGCGCGCAGACCCAGGTCCTGCGCCGCCGGATTCGCCGCCACCACGAACGGAACGGAGTCATCCTCGCCCTCGGCGATCAACGCGACGACGGCCGGATCGCTGCCCAGCTTGCCGCGGATGTCTCCGACGAGCGTGCGCAGGTCCGCCGCCGACATCCCGCCGGCCATCCGCTGCGCCACGACACGGACCTTACCGATCGATTCCGCGCCGGCGGCGGCATTCACGGCGGCGGCGCGCGCGTTGGCCAGCCGCATCCGGTCGAGTTCCTTCTCGGCTGCCCGTAGCCGTTCCACCAGGTTGGCCACCCGGGCAGGCACCTCGTCGGAGGGCACCTTCAACGTCGACGCCAGACCCGCCATCAGCGCCCGCTCCTTGGCGAGATGGCGGAAGGAGTCCAGGCCCACATACGCCTCGACCCGGCGCACCCCCGACCCGACCGACGCTTCGCCGAGGATTGTCACCGGCCCGATCTGCGCCGAGTTGTGCACATGCGTGCCGCCGCACAACTCCAGCGAGAACGGGCCGCCGATCTCGACCACCCGGACCTCGTCGGGATACGCCTCGCCGAACAGCGCCATCGCACCCATCGACTTGGCCTTCTCGAGATCGGTGGTGAAGCTGTGCACCTCGAAGTCGGCTTCGACGGCCTCGTTGGTGACTTCCTCGATCTGTGTCCGCTGATCTTCGGTCAGCGCACCCTGCCAGTTGAAGTCGAACCGCAGATAGCCCGGCCGATTGAGCGAGCCGGCCTGAACCGCGTTGGGGCCCAACACCTGCCTGAGTGCGGCGTGCACCATGTGCGTGCCGGAATGACCCTGCGTCGCGCCGTGACGCCAGCGCGGATCAACAGTTGCGACAACGGTGTCACCCTCGACGAACTCGCCGGATTCGACGTTCACGCGATGCGCCCAAAGGGTTTTGGCGATCTTCTGCACATCGGACACGGCCGCCTTGGCCGTACCGGAAGCTGCGGTGCCCGAGATGCTGCCCTCGTCGGCGATCTGACCGCCGGACTCGGCGTAGAACGGTGTGCGGTCCAGGATCAGCTCGACGCGCTCCGGCGCCGGGCCACCGTTGGTGTCATGCGCGACCACCGGGACCCGCTTGCCGTCGACGAAGATTCCGAGAATCCTTGCCTCGGAGCTTAATTCGTCAAACCCGGTGAACTCCGTCGGCCCGGTGTCCACCAGCTCGCGGTAGGCCGACAGATCGCTGTGGGCCTGTTTACGGGCGGCCGCGTCGGCCTTGGCCCGCGCCCGCTGCTCGGACATCAGACCGCGGAAGCCCTCTTCGTCCACGCTCAGACCGGACTCGGCGGCCATCTCGAGGGTCAACTCCAGTGGGAAACCGTAGGTGTCGTGCAGCGTGAACGCATCGGTTCCCGACAACACCGTGGTGCCCGACCGTTTCGTCGCACTGGCGGCCTCGTCGAAAAGTCGCGAACCCGAGGCCAGCGTGCGGTTGAACGCCGTCTCCTCGGCCACCGCGATCCGGTAGATACGGTCGAAGTCCGTGACCAACTCCGAGTACGACGGTCCCATCTCGTCGCGCACTGTCGTCATCAAGTCGCCGACGATCGGGTCGTCGATGCCCAGGAGCTTGGCCGACCGGATCACCCGGCGCAGCAGGCGGCGCAGCACGTAGCCGCGGCCGTCGTTGCCCGGGCTGACGCCGTCGCCGATGATGATGGCCGCCGTGCGACTGTGGTCGGCGATGATGCGGTACCGCACGTCGTCGTCGTGGCGGCCGGCGCCGTAGCCCCGCGGAGCACGGGCGGCGACGGTGTCGATGACGGGACGCACCAAGTCGGTCTCGTAGACGTTGTCCACACCCTGCAACAGGCACGCGATCCGTTCGACACCCATGCCGGTGTCGATGTTCTTGCGCGGCAGTGGCCCGAGGATCTCGAAATCCTGCTTCGACGTGCCCTCACCGCGCTCGTTCTGCATGAACACGAGATTCCAGATCTCGATGTAGCGGTCCTCGTCGGCCTCGGGACCGCCCTCGACGCCGTACTCGGGCCCGCGGTCGTAGTAGATCTCCGAGGACGGACCGCAGGGCCCGGGTATGCCCATCGACCAGTAGTTGTCGGCCATGCCGCGGCGCTGGATGCGCGCGGCGGGCAGTCCGGCCACGTCCTGCCAGAACCCGATGGCCTCGTCGTCATCGAGATATACCGTCGCCCAGAGTCTTTCGGGGTCGAAGCCGTAGCCACCCTGCTCGACCGGGTTGGTCAACAAGGTCCACGCGAACTCGATGGCGCCCTGCTTGAAGTAGTCGCCGAAGCTGAAGTTGCCCGCCATTTGGAAGAACGTGTTGTGCCGGGTGGTGATGCCCACCTCGTCGATGTCGGGCGTGCGGATGCACTTCTGAACGCTGACCGCGCGGTTCCACGGCGGGGTGCGCTGCCCCAGGAAGTACGGCACGAACTGCACCATCCCGGCGTTGACGAAGAGCAGGTTGGGGTCGTCGAGGATCACCGAGGCACTCGGCACCTCGGTATGGCCCGCCTTCACGAAATGATCGAGGAAACGCTTCCTGATCTCGTGTGTCTGCACGTCCCTGCTGTCCTCGTCGTTGTGTGTGGTTCCGCAGTCACCTGCGATTATTCGACCGCCCTACAGTACCGGTCTGCGTAGCCGTCCTAAAAAGCAAACGAATCCGCGCCGCCGATCGTGCCGTGCTCAGCCGTCGATGAAGCTCAGCCGCACGGATCGGGTGGAATTGTCCCTGTTCAGGTCCACCAGCACGATGCTCTGCCACGTTCCGAGCAACGGTTCGCCGGCCTGCACCGGAACCGTCACCGACGGGGCCACCAGCGCGGGCAGCACATGGTCGGCGCCGTGGCCCTGCGACCCGTGTTCGTGGCGGTACCGGTCGTCGCGCGGCAGCAACCGCTCCAGTGTGTCGACGAGGTCGCGGTCGGATCCGGCGCCCGTTTCGATGATCGCGACTCCCGCCGTGGCGTGGGGCACGAACACATTGCACAGACCGTCCTGGCGGTCACTGCAGAACGACCGGACCGCATCGGTGAGGTCGACGGTGCGGCGCCGGGCGGTGTCGATGTCGAGTACCTCGGTGTCCACGTACCCGAGCCTACGAGCGCTCAGGCGGATTTGATCGCGGGGTAGGCACTGCGGTCGGTGCCGAACTCCAGACCGGTGGCGTCTTTGCCGATGAGGGTCAGCACAGCGACGGCGATGAGCACCGGAATGATCGTCGCGGCCAGCGCGAACGGATAACCGTGGGTCGCCGCGAGATGTTCCTGGATCGGCAGGTTGAAGGCGGCGAACAGGTTCCCCAGCTGATACGTGACCCCCGGATAGAAACCCCGGATGGCGTCGGGCGACATCTCGGTCAGGTGCGCCGGGATCACGCCCCACGCGCCCTGGACGACGACCTGCATCAGGAACGCGCCCAGGCACAGCATCGCCGCGGTCTGCGAGAAGGCGAACAGCGGCACGATCGGCAGCCCCAGTACGGCGCAGAACACGATCGTGTAGCGGCGGCCGTACCGCTGGGAGAGCGTGCCGAACACCAGGCCGCCGATGATGGCCCCGATGTTGTAGATGACGGCGATCCACCGGGCGGTCTCCGTCGACAAACCCGCCCCGCCTTGGTGTTCGGCCGACAGGAACGTCGGGTAGACGTCCTGGGTGCCGTGGCTCATCCAGTTGAACGCGGTCATCAGGAGCACGAGGTAGACGAACCGGCGGACGACGGCGCCGTTGCGGATGACGTCGCGAATCCTGGTGCTGGTCACCCGCATCCGCTCCTGCGTGGCCTCCCACACCGCGGACTCCTTGACCCGGGTCCGGATGATAAGCGTGATGAGCGCGGGAATGATGCTCAGCCCGAACAGCCATCGCCAGGACAGCCCGAGGTGATCGACCACCAGCAGCGATGCCAGGGTGGCCAACAGATAGCCGAACGAGTAACCCTCCTGCAGCAGGCCCGAGAAGAAGCCACGGCGCTCGGCGGGAATCTTCTCCATCGCCAGCGCGGCACCCAGTCCCCATTCGCCGCCCATGCCGATCCCGTAGAGCATTCGCAAGACCACCAGCACCGTGAAATTGGGCGCGAATGCGCACAGGAATCCGACCACCGAGTAGAAGGCCACGTCGACCATCAGGGGCACGCGCCGACCCACGCGGTCCGCCCAGAGGCCGAACAGCAGGGCGCCGATGGGGCGCATGATCAGCGTCGCCGTCGTGAGGAATGCCACCTCGGTCTTCGACACGTGGAACGTCTCGGCGATGTCGGCGTAGACCAGCACGACGATGAAGTAGTCGAAGGCGTCCATCGTCCAACCCAATTGGGCGGCGATGAACGAGTTTCGCTGGTCGGCCGTGAGCTTTACATTGGCCATCTATACATCTTTCCCCGAGTCACGCTCGGAGAAACGCGCGCGGTTGACGCAGTCGTTTATTTGGCCGAGGGCGCGGGTATGTCAGCTTCACCATTGAAGCTTTGGAGGCACACAATGACCATCACTGGCGTGATCACCGCCATCCTCATCGGCATCGTCGTCGGCGTACTCGGCCGCCTCGTGCTGCCGGGTAAGCAGCCCATCGGCATGCTGTTGACGATTCTCGTCGGCATCGTCTCGGCGTTCATCGGCACGGCCATTGCCCGGGCGATCGGGATCCCGACTGCGACCAACGGTGTTGATTGGCTCGAACTGCTGGTTCAGGTCATCGTCGCTGCGCTGGGCGTCGCCTTGGTGGCGTCGCTCACGGGACGTCGTCGCAGCGGACTGATGGGCAGGCGGCGCTCCGGCATCCTGCGCTAGACAGACCCCCCACCATCCCCGACGATCCCGGCTGGCCCCCCTCCAGCCGGGATCGTCCTCGTCTGGGGTGAGGGCGTATGGACGTCTGCCGCTTCTACGAATCGACGCCCTCCTCACGGATAGAAATGAAGCGAAGTTGAGATGTCTCACCGGGGGGTGGGGGCATGGCACGCCGGATAGTCATGTACGGATGGGCCGCGGCCGTTCCCGCCCTTGCCGTCGCCGGCTCCTTCCAATCCTTGCGTTGCATCGAGAAGCTTGGCTGCAAGGATTGGGAGCTTTCGACGCAGTCGTGGCTTCTGCTGGTGACACTAGGAGCCGTAGTCGGGGTCGTCGGGATGGCTGTTGTCGACATCGTCACGAATGCCCGCTACGCATTGGTCAATCGCGCTGAGGCGAAGCGGCGCCGACGGGCCCGGCGCAATTCGCCGTTGAGCACCGAATCATCGTGGGTCAACGAATGATCAGAGTGTCTTGAGAAGCGCGTCCAGCTTCTCGTAACCCTCGGTCATCCCGCCTTCCATCCCCGAGGACAGCAGGCCGTCGCGGGCCTCGATGGTCGGGCAGATCGACCTGCCCCGCAGCCGGCTGCGGCCGTCGCCGAGGTCCTCGAACCACAGGTACTCGATGTTCACGTTGTCCGGGAAGCCCTCGAATTCGAAGGTCTGCAGGATGAATTCGTTGTCACGCACGGTGTGGAATGTGCCGTTGAAGCCGAACTTGCCGTGCTCGTTCTCGTGGACGTAGCGATAGCCGCCATGGTTCTTGAAATCCCATTCCAGGACGTCCATCTCGAGGTCGCGCGGTCCGAGCCACTGCTTGACCAACTCGGGATCGGCGTGGGCCCGGAACAAGGCCGCGACCGGAGCGTCGAAGTCACGGGTGAACTCCATCGCCAGGGTGTCGACGGGCGCATTGAGATTGAGCGGGTTCGTCATGTGTCGGTTCCTTCCTCGGGTGTGTCGGTCACTCCCGCCAGCAGCGCGTCCAGCCGGCGGTAACTGCGTTCGGCATCGAGCCGATATCGGTCGATCCATGCGGTCAGGCGCTCCAGCGCGACGGCATCCAGATGGACCGGCCGTCGCTGTGCGTCGCGGGTCCGGGTGACCAGTCCCGCCTGCTCGAGCACCTGAATGTGCTTGGACACCGCCTGTTTCGTGATGTCGAACGGCGCCGCCAGCTCGTTGACCGTCGCCGGACCGCGGGACAGCCGCGCCACGATGGCACGTCGGAACGGGTCGGCCAGCGCCATGAACGCGCGGTCCAGTCCGTCCTCCGGACGGTCATCACTCGCCAATTGTCAACCTTACCTTTGATCAATCAATCGGTTGATTATAAAGGTAGAAGACTATGAATTCGCTGTCAAGGGGTTGCTCAGCGCCGCATCAATGTTCGGTTCGGGCGTTCGCGGCCGCGCGCAGCGTCGCATGGCCGCCGGGATCCTCGACCGTAGCCGGCACGATTGCCACACTGTCGGCGCCGGCCCGGCGGTAAGCCTGCAGCCGCTCTACGATGCGGTCCGGGGAGCCCAGGGCGCACACCTGGTCGAGTAGCTCCACGGGGATGGCGGTCGCCAACTCGAAGCGGCGCGCGCCCTCGCGAGCGCGCCGCACGAGATCGGGAAAGCCGAGCTCGCCGAACATTTCGCCATACCCAGGAGGAGCCAGATAAACGGCCAGCTGGGCAGCCAGCTGCCCGCGCGCTGCGTCGCCAGGTTCTAGCGCGGCGGGAACCCACACCGTCAGGCGCGGCGGGGTGCGGCCGGCCGCGGCTGCCTCGGCGTCGACGATCGCCCGCACGTCGGCAACCCGAGCCGGTGGAACGAGATTGAGCACCACCTCATCCGCGTGCCGGGCCGCCGCTCGACTCATCAACGGCCCGTATGCGCCTACCGCGATTCTGCTGTCCGGCAGCGGTTTTCGTAGCCGAAAGCCGTGGCTGCGAACGTGCCGCCCGGTGTAGTCGGCCCGTGTCCCGGCCAGGATCGACCTCAGGCATTCGATGGTTTCGCGCATGCGTGGTGCGTGCTGCGCCCATGGGCGGTCGTGCCAACCCGCAACGATCGCCGGACTCGAGGCGCCAAGCGCGATGTCGACATCGCTACCGGTAAGGGACGCGACCGAGGACGCGCCGAGCGCCAGCGCCACCGGACTGCGGACACCGAGGGCCAGGGGCCCGATCTTCAGGCGCAACCCGGGCGCGCGAAGCCCGATCGCGGTGGCCAACGCGAAGGCATCGTAGGTCGCCATTTCGCCAATCCAGAGCGTGTCGAAATCGGCGTCACGGGCGGCCAGCGCGACGTCGAGCGCCTCGTCGTCCGGCCGGTCCAGCCAGAACGGCAGGGCGACTGCGAGATGTCCGGTCACAGCATTGACGCGTCGGCCGGCTGGCCGAGCAGGATGCGGCCAGGCAGCTCACGCGACGCCTCGTTGACCTGAAAGTGAGCGGTGGCGGTGTACGCATCCCGGAATCTTCGCTGCAATGGGGAGCTGTCGTATATCGCGGTGCCGCCGGCAAGATCGTACATGTCGCGGACCACGTCGGCGGAGGTCCGTGCCGCATGAGTTGCCCCCAGCCGCAGGCGGTTTCGCACCTCGACCGGCACCGGTTCGCCGTCCTGGCTGGCCTGCCAGCCCGCCTCGATCGCCTCGTAATAGAGCGCCCGCGCGGCAGCGAGCGCCGATTCGGCCGTCGCCATCGCGGCTTGCGTCGCGGGACGCTCAGCCAGCGTGCGGCTCGACCCCAACCCCTTCTTGGCGCCGGCCAGCTCGATGAAGTCGTCGATCGCGCCGCGCGCATTGCCCAGTGCGGCCGCGGCGACCGACAACGCGAAGAATCCGAACACCGGAAAGCGATACAGCGGCCGGTCCAGGACCGGACCGTCGAACAGCGAAAACACGCGATCGGCCGGAACGAAGACCTCATCGGCCACGGTGTCGTGGCTGCCGGTGCCGCGCAGGCCCAACGTGTGCCAGGTGTCGAGAACCTGGAGATCGTGCTTGCCCAGTGCGACGACCGACGGCACACGCTGATCGTCAACCAGGCAGCCGGCGAACATCATGTCCGCGTGCGTGATTCCGCTGCAGAACGGCCAGCGACCCGAAACCACGACACCGCCGTCGACTGTCCGGCCTCTGCCCCGCGGCGCCCAGACCCCGGCGGCGACGCCCTGCCCTCCACCGAAGAGCGCATCGCGGCTGGAGGTCGGCAAGTAGGCGACGAGCAGGCTGCTGGTGATCGCGATCGAGACACACCAGCCCGCCGAGGCATTCCCGCGTGCGACCGCTTCTGCACACCGCAGCGCGACTCCGGGCGGCAGTTCCAGTGCGCCGACTTCCACTGGCGCACCGGCGCGCAACAATCCGGATTCTTCAAGACGCGCCACCAACTCCTCGGGTAGCCGACGGCCGTCGTCGATTTGGCCGGACAGCTCCCCCGCCAGTACGGCGAGGTCCCGGGCGGCTGCTTCGACGTCGTTCGCCCTGTTTGGCGGTGGTGTCTCCAGTTCGGGGTGACTCATGGTTCTCGGCATTCACATGGAGGGACAACTGGTTCAATCACGTTACCACTGCGGTTCAACTAATGAACCGGTACAGTGGTTGAACCATGGCCGGACCCGCTGATCTGTCCCACCGCTTCGAAGCCGAGTCCGTCGGCCGGGCCCTCGAGTTGGTCGGCGAGCGCTGGACACTCCTCATCCTGCGCGAAACGTTTTTCGGGGTGCGCCGCTTCGGTCAGCTCGCGCGCAACCTGAACATCCCGCGGCCCACGCTGTCGTCGCGGCTGCGGATGTTGGTCGACACCGGCCTGCTCGACCGTGTCCCCTACTCCTCGGATCCTGAGCGCCACGAATACCGGCTCACCGATGCCGGGCTCGACCTGTTCGGCGCGATCGTGGCTCTGATGCGGTGGGGCGACCAGCATCTATCCCACCCGAGCGGTCCACCCATCGTGCTGCGCCACGACACCTGCGGCGAAATCGCCGACCCTCGCCTCACGTGCGCCCATTGCGGCGAGCAGATCACGGCACGCAACGTCACCCCCGAGGCCGGCCCCGGCTTCCGCGCCGAGTCGGGCGACAACGAACGCGGCTGATCGGCGATCGCCCGTTCCGCAGCAAATGAGCAGGTCGGCCGCATCTGTCGAGCGATAGAATTTATTCATGGGCGAGCCCGCGAACCTCGATATCGGTTCATCGGCAGGCAGCCACACGTGGATGGAAGACTTATTCGATCTGTCGCCGGACTTGATGTGCCTTGCCACCGTCGAGGGCTACTTCCAGCGGGTGAATCCGGCGTTTGAGCGCACTCTCGGATACACGACTGACGAGTTCATTGCACGACCGCTCATGGATTTCGTGCACCCCGACGATCGCGAGCACACACGCACGGCGATGGAGGTTCTGTTCGACGGGCACGAACTACACCAGTTCGAGAACCGGTACATCTGCCGTGACGGTTCCGTGCGCTGGCTGCAGTGGAGTTGCAGGCCGAGCCCCGATCCGGGCGGTCTTGTTGCCGGCGTTGCCCGCGACGTGACCGACAACGCGACCCGAAGGGAGCAGGCGGCGCTGCGTCGGGTCGCGACCGTAGTGGCCAGGAGTCCCGCACCCGGCGATGTGTTCACCGCGGTCGCCGCCGAGGTGGCGGAACTACTCGACGCTGACATAACGCTCATCGGCCGTTACGAACCCGGCGGGACATTCAGATATCTCGCCGCGGGCGGACCCATGCACACGTCGTCCGACATGCTGGGAGATCAACTCTTACTCGGAGGCGAGAACCTCGCCACGAAGATCATGCGCAGTCGCCAACCCGAGTCGATGAGCTACGAGAATGCGTCAGGCGCCATCGCTGCGTTCGCCCGCAAACTCGCGCTTCGCAGCGGCGTCGGAACGCCGATCATGGTCGACGACCGGATATGGGGCGCGATGTTCGCCGCCTGGCCCCGGCAGCGGGATATCTCGTCGGAGACGATGGACCGACTGTCCCAGATCGTCGAGTTGGTCGCCGTGGCGATCTTGAACGCAGAGAGTCGTGGCGCCCTCGTCGAATCTCGGGCGCGGGTCGTCGCAACGGGTGACGAAGTCAGGCGACGGATCGGGCGTGACCTTCACGATGGCGTGCAGCAGCGACTGGTCACGCTGGCGCTGAAAATGCGAGCATACGAGTCGGCCATTCCGGCAGAGTTGACGGAACTGTTCGCCGACGTGATGTC
Organism: uncultured Actinomycetota bacterium; assembly: GCA_963699655.1. Classification (GTDB taxonomy): domain Bacteria; phylum Actinomycetota; class Actinomycetes; order Mycobacteriales; family Mycobacteriaceae; genus Mycobacterium. The sequence continues at coordinate 106,408 of CAVOUV010000019.1, read as the reverse complement.
GGGGCTCGAAGAAATTCAGAACGACATTCGCGAGTTGTCGCGAGGGATCCATCCCGCCGCGCTCGCACGAGCGGGACTCGGACCGGCACTCAACGAGCTTGCCCGTCGCGCTCCGCTTCCGGTCGATGTCTCCGTCGGTATTTCCGGCCGGCCGGCGGAGCGGATCGAGGTTGGCGTCTACTACGTTGTCGCCGAGGCGTTGACCAACGTTGCCAAACACGCGCAAGCATCGCGTGCGGTCGTCGAGGTGGACGAGACTAGCGGAGCCATCCGCGTTTCGGTGTCCGACGACGGTGTCGGTGGAGCCGATTTGGCCAGGGGCTCAGGACTTCTCGGTCTGCGGGATCGGGTGGAAGTACTTGGCGGCACGATGTCGCTGAACAGTCCGTCCTCAGGAACCACCCTGGTCGTCGAACTCCCCACGTCCGTTTAGCCGATCCGCGACCGCGGCAACCGGCGCCGCGGCGTGACTCGTGGGATCGAGACCACGATCCGCGATACCAGCGCCACCACCGCCGGCGCGCGCACTGTCCAAGCCGCTCACCGCATTCTGCCCCCTGGGGCCGAGCCGCAGCTTGCCCTCGGGCGGCAGCGACTCCCAAGTCATATCGGTGACTCCCACGCCATCACCTCCCTACACAACTTGTGATCAACACATGGATGGGCGCCTGCTCGGTACAAGCGCATGATATCGCTGTACCGATACGGTACCGAGAAGGTTGTGCACGTCACAACCAGTTGAGTGGTTGTGACGAGACATCGCCGGACGTGGGCATGTCGTTGACGGAGTTATGTTTCGGTGAACATTCACTCCGGGTGACAGACGTGTTCCGCATCCGCTCACCGCAACAGGCCGGCGCGTCTGCCCAATGCCCGTGCGGTCTCTCCGGCCCGGTTGATCAGCTCATCGGTGTGCAGTTCGTCCGCGCGAGTGAACCGGCCGTCCTGCAACAGCAGCTCACCGTCGACCATTACGTGCTTGGCGTCGCTGGACCGAACCGCGTGCACCAGCGTGCTCAAGGGGTTGTGAGCCACCGCGGCGTGCAAAGTATTGATGTCGAACATGGCGATGTCGGCACGCAGGCCCGGCGCCAGCGTGCCGAAGACATCGCCCGCGCCGAGCGCTTCGGCGCCGTAGGACGTTCCCATCGATATCAATGTGTCGATGGGAACACTCGCCGGTGTGCAGTGCACCTGGTTTTGCAGTAACCGAGTCCATTTCAGTTGATCCAGCATGTCGTTGGTGTGGTCGACCATCGGCCCGTCGGTACCGAGTGCAACACGAATTCCCCGCGCCAGCATGGCGACCACCGATGTGACACCACCGCCGCGCGCGGCCTCGGAACTCGGCGTGTGCGACACCGTCGCGCCGGACTCGGCGATGAGGGCAAGATCGCGTTCGCGAGTGTGGATGGTATGCGCGAGGATCCAGCGCCGGTCCAGAACGCCGAGGCGATGCAAGAACTCGATGTCGGTGCGGCCCGTCTCCAACACGTGCTTCAAATAGCCGTCGTCGCGGGACATCGTGCCACCCGCGATGTGAGCGGTGATGAAGGTATCAAGCTCCCCGGCCAGCGCATGACCCCCGATGAGCATTTCCTCGGTAGTTTGACCAGCTGCGACCCAATGTGATGTCGCCTCCAGGACGAAACCGACCTTGATCCTGCCCTCGCCTGCGTCATTCCATGTCGCATAGCACGATCGGGCACTGGCGAAGTCATCCTCGACGTCCCGTGGCCGCACGGCCTTGGCAAAATACTGGCGCATCCCGCTAGCGACGACCGGCGAAAGAATTGCTTCCTCAGTCACTGAGTCGGTCTCGGCGACCAGATGATTCACACATGTCGTCGTGCCGCCGCGGATCATGTCCAGCGCGGCCACCTCGCTGGCCACCCGGAAGTCGTCAGGCGTCAGTTCGGCCTTCAGTGGAAACATGCACTCACGAATCCAGGCCTCCAGCAGCTTGTTGTCGCCGAGACCTTTGCCCAGTAGATACCACTCGTGTTGATGGGTGTTGACCAAACCCGGCAGCACCAGACAATCCGATACATCCAAGGTCTGGTCGACCGGTGTACCCACAAACGCGCCGGGCTCAGCAATGCCGGTGATGGTGGCGCCATCGATCAGGATGTCGCCGCCACCGAGAAGCTGCGGCTGACCCGGCGCCACCACGAGTCCGCCTCGCAAAAGCGTCTTCATGTCAGACCAGCGTTCCGAGCAGCTGGTTGAATGCCTCGGTCATCGACGGGTGGGTATAGATCTCGTCGCGCAACCAGGATGCCGTGATGCGGTGGCGCATCGCCAGGGCCACGGTGTTGATTGCTTCGTGGGAGTCATAGCTGAGCAGTGCGGCGCCAAGGATTTCGTCCGTATCCGCATCCACAACTATTTTCATCATTCCCTCGACCTGGTCCACGATGCGGGCCCGCGGCACAGTGGCCATCATGGCCACCGGCAGGACGGCGACCTTGACGGCGTTGCCCGCGGCGCGGGCCTCCCGCTCGGTCACACCGACGCGGGCCAGCGGAGGTGTGGTGAACAAGACGTAGGGCACTGCATGTCGATCGGCGGTGCTGCGGGTGCCCGCACCCGCCAACTGGTCCAGCACGATGCGGTAGTCGTCGAGCGAGACATACGTGAACTGTGGCCCGCCGTTGACGTCCCCGACTGCGTAGATGTGTGGCTGACTGGTACGCAGATAGTGGTCGACTTCGATGGAGCCGTCCGGCCTTTCGCGGATGCCGGCGTTGCCGAGGTCCAAGCCGGCGGTGGCGGGTTTGCGCCCGGCCGCAACCAGGATAAGGTCGCCGCTCACTGATTTCGGTGCGCCGTCGACGTCATAGTGCACAGTCGAGCCGTCAACGGATGTCACGCTCGCCGATGTGACGATGCGGATACCACCTGCGGTGAGAGATCCCTTGCACAGCAGGCGATGTCGTCGTCCTCGCGGCCGAGGATGGCCGGTTGACGCTCCAGAACTGTGACCTCCGCGCCGTAACCGGCGTACATGGCGGCGAACTCCAACCCGACGTATCCCCCGCCCAGCACCACGAGATGTCGAGGCAACTCCGTGGCTGACAGCAGATCGGTGCTGGTGACCGCGTGGCGGTTGTCGCGTAGCCCAGGGATGTCCGGCCAGGCCGGCTCGGAACCGGTCCCGACGACGAGGGTCTGGCCGCTCACGGTGACGGTGCCGTCGTCGGTCTGCACCGCGACGGTGTGCGGGTCGAGAAATCTGGCCTGCCCGGTGAGCACGTCGGCGGTGATCGCGTCGAGCATGGCAAAGTTCGCGGCGCGCATGCCGGCGGTCAGCTCGGCGGTGGTGCGCACTGCGGCGGTGTAGACGGCGGGCCCCGGTGGGCGGGTGGTCACTTGCTCGGCCCGGTAGACCATCGACTTGGTGGGCACGCAACCGATGTTGATGCAGGTTCCGCCGTACATCGACAAGGACCGCTCGACGAGCACCACGCTCCCGCCCTGCCGGCCGAGGGTCGCAGCCAGTGTCTTGCCGGCCTTGCCGAATCCGATGACAACCAGATCAGCCTGGATTGACGTGGCGTTCGATGCCGTCATGGGGGCGCTCCTTGTCAGAAATCAATCGCCCATCACTTCGCAGGCTAACAGAATAAGTAATCAGGCATGATCATCAGTATCAATTACTAGTTATCTACCCACCCCGTCCGCACCCCGTTACCCCGCACGGAATCGACTCTGAGACACGACGAGCCGCGGTGGCGACGCCCCGATGGACAAGCTCGCTGTGATCGGCTTCATGACCGTGGCCTGGATCGGTATGCCGATATGGACCGTTATGCCCATTGAAGTGAATTGAGCCGTGCGGTCCGGGTGGTCCGGTTGTCGGATGAGCAGGAGGTGGGCCGGTGGGCGTCAATCGCAATGGTCCGACGGAAGCTGGGACGCGAGAGCAACACGACGAGGTGTTCGGCCTTATCTTGGCCGGCTACGCAACACAGGTGGTTCGGGCCCTTGCCGTCCTTTCCGTCGCCGAGCAGCTCGATGATGGAGCGTTGACCGCACAGCAGATCGCCGAACATGCCTCCAGCGACCCCGATATGACCTATCGCGTCCTTCGCGCCGGGGTGGCTCTGGGGCTGTTGGAATACGACAAGTCCGCCCAAGCCTTCGCAGGCACCTCACGACTTGGTGTCTTGCACAAAGATTCTCCGTTCACCCTCAAGCACTATGCCCAAGCGATGGGTGGCCCGGCCTTCTGGCACACCTCGATGCGGTTGCCCGATTCCGTGAGACGCGGCCGCAATTATGTCGAAGAGGCGCTGGGCGGAGATCTATGGAATTTCTACGATCGGAATGATGACGAGGCGCGGATGTTTCGCGCGGCGATGACGGATGTGTCCGCACCCGTGGTCCGTGAGGCGGCGTCTGCCATCAACGGGGCGGACAACGGATTCGTTGTCGACGTCGGAGGCGCGAGCGGAACATTCGTTGCGGAGCTGTTGAAACGCAACCCGCGCCTGACCGGTGCGGTACTGGACCTTCCGCAGGCGATGCCGGGCGTGGACGAGCAGGCTGCGCGGTGGGGGGTCAGCGGCCGAATGAGTGGAATCGCCGGCGACTTCTTCGATTCGATCCCGCCCGCTGACTTTTACCTGCTGAAGTACATTCTGCACGACTGGAGCGACGAGTCGTGTATCGAGATCCTGTCCAACATCCGCCGCGCAATGAATCCCGGAGCGCGGGTGTTCATCGTCGAGATGATGTTCACCGACCAGGGCATCTCGCGGCAAGCGGCGCTCCTGGACATGGTGATGCTCATCTGCCTGACCGGACGAGAACGTGAACGGCCTGAATTCGAAAAGCTCCTGCGCGCAGCCGATCTGGAGATCATTCGGACCGAGCCGCTGCATCAGCCGTATTTTCTGATCGAGGCGAAGGCATCCTGAGCGCAGCGGCGCGGTCAGCGCCGCCTGCGGATGATTGCGCGCAGCTTTTCCAGCCGGCCGGCAATCTCACGCTCCGCACCGTGGGTGGTGGGCTGGTAGTAGTCGACCCCGACCAACTCGTCGGGTGGATACTGTTGCGGCACAATGCCGTCCGGATCGTCGTGGGCGTACTTGTAGCCGATGGCGTTGCCGAGTTTGGCCGCCCCGGAGTAATGCCCGTCGCGTAGGTGCGCGGGCACGAGACCGGCCTTGCCCTCCCTGATATCGCTCATCGCGGCACCCAGCGCCGTGGTGACCGCGTTCGACTTCGGCGCGGTGGCCAGGTGCACGGTGGCGTGGGCCAGCGTCAGCTGGGCTTCGGGCATGCCGATCAGCTGAACAGTCTGTGCGGCAGCCACCGCCGTCGGGAGCGCGGTCGGATCGGCCATCCCGATATCCTCGCTGGCCAGGATCATCAGGCGGCGGGCCACAAACCGCGGGTCCTCCCCCGCCACCAGCATTCGGGCCAGGTAGTGCAGGGCGGCGTCGACGTCGGATCCGCGCACCGATTTGATGAATGCGCTGACGACATCGTAGTGCTGATCCCCGTCGCGGTCATAGCGCACGGCGGCCTTGTCCAGCGACTGTTCGATGGTCTCGACGGTGACCTTGCCGCCTGATACTTCGGCTGATTCCGATGCGACCTCCAGCGCGGTCAGCGCGCGCCGCGCGTCGCCCGCCGACAGTTGGACCAGCAGTTCGACCGCCTCGTCGGTGACCTCGACCCTGCCGCCCAGCCCGCGCGGGTCGTCGATGGCGCGGCGCACGACCGATTGCACGTTCTCGGCGGTGAGGGGCTGCAGTTGCAGGATCAACGATCGGGACAGCAGCGGGGCGACGACGGAGAACGACGGGTTCTCGGTGGTGGCGGCGACCAACGCCACCACGCGGTTCTCCACCGCGGACAGCAGCGCGTCCTGCTGCGTCTTGGAGAACCGGTGCACCTCGTCGATGAACAACACCGTCTGCTCGCCGTGCATGGCCGCGCGGCGGGCCACCTCGATCACGGCGCGGACCTCTTTGACACCGGCCGACAACGCCGACAGCGCCTCGAACCGCCGGCCGGTGGCCTGCGAGATCAGCGACGCGAGCGTGGTCTTTCCCGTGCCGGGCGGGCCGTACAGGATGACCGAGGCAGCGCCCGATCCCTCGACCATCCGTCGTAGCGGCGAGTTCGGTTGCAGCAGGTGCTCCTGCCCGACCACCTCGTCGAGCGTCGCGGGTCGCATCCGCACCGCCAGGGGCGCAGACGCCCCCACGGGCCCCACGGCGCCGCCACCGGCCGGGCCGGGCTCGCCGGGGACGTCAAACAGACCCTCGGACACGATCTCTGCTTACCATGTCGACGAGCGATACGATCCAATCGTGACTACCAAGCCCGTCAATCTGACCGAGGCGCTCGAGTCGTTCAGCGACATCTACAGCCCCCGAATCGTCGCCACGGTCAACGATTACGACGTCCGGATCGCCCATACCCAGGGTGAGCATCTCTGGCACGCACACGACGACACCGACGAGTTTTTCCTCGTCCTCGATGGCGAGTTCCACGTAGCTGTGCGCGACGCCGACGGCAGTGAGTCAACGGTTGTGTTGCGCAAAGGCGACACCTACGTCGTGCCGAAGGGTACCGAGCACAAGCCCTCGTCACCCGGCGGCTCGATCCTCATGTTCGAGCCCCGCGGAACCTCCACAACCGGAGATCGTCACGAGGGAGAAATCCCTGAGCACGTCGACAGCACAGCCGGCCACTCGCTCGGCTGAGCCGATCGCGGCCGGGCGCGGCTACGACGCGGGCTGGGTTACGAAGTCGATCAACTCCTCGACGCGCCCGATCAGGGCGGGCTCGAGGTCGTTCCAGTCGCGGACGCGCCCCCTGATCCGCTGCCACGCGCGCGCGATGTCGGCCTGCCGTGAGTGTGGCCATCCCATGGCCTGGCAGACGCCGTGCTTCCACTCCACACCGCGGGGCACGACCGGCCAGTTCTGCACACCCAGCCGGCCGGGCTTGACGGCCTGCCAGATATCGATGAACGGGTGCCCGACGACGAGCGTGTGGGGGCCGCCGGGCCCGCGGCGCACCGCGTCGGCGATCCGGGCCTCCTTCGATCCGGCGACGAGGTGGTCGACGAGCACACCGAGGCGGCGCCCCGGACCGGGACGGAACTGCTCGACGATCCCGACCAGATCGTCGACGCCGCCCAGATATTCGACCACCACACCCTCGACACGCAGGTCGTCGCCCCACACCTGCTCGACCAGTTCGGCGTCATGGCGGCCCTCGACGTAGATGCGGCTGGTCAGCGCCACCCTGGCACGCGCGCCCTTGACAGCCACCGAACCCGACGCCGTGCGGGCGACGGCCTTCGAAGCCGCCGCTCGCGGCGCGGTCAGAATGACCGGTCTGCCGTCGATCAGATAGCCGGGACCGACGGGGAACGGCTTGCGGCGGCCGTGTCGGTCCTCGAGTTCCATCCGCCCGTACTCGACGCGGACCACGGCGCCGACATAGCCGGTCTGGGCGTCCTCCACCACCATGCCGACTTCCACCGGCTGCTCGGTCGACCGCGGCTTGCGCGATCGATGCGGGTCGTCGGCGAGGATGTCGGTGCCATAGCGATCAGCCACCGGGTGATCGTAGGGTCACAACCGTGCTGCTCAATCGCGACACGGCCGAGGGAATCGCGAACGGCGACATCACAGTCGTGTTGCGGCGATGGGACGCGCCGCGCGCCAAGCCGGGCGGCACCCAGCGCACGGTTGCGGGCACCGTCCGCATCGACGAGGTGACCGAGTACCCGGGCGGCTACCGCGTGACCGCGGCCCAGGCGCGGGCGGCGGGCTTCCCGACCGCCGCGGCCGCACAGCAGGAATTGGACCGCAGGCCGGCGCGCCACACCTATGTCATCGCGGTGTCCTACCTCGCACCCGACGAGCGGCCCGAACTCGCCGCCGACGACCGGTTGGCCGACGCCGACGTCGAGGCGATCACGGCTCGCCTGGACCGCTGGGATGCGGCCACCTCGCCGTGGACGCGGCAGTACCTGGCGATGATCGCCGCCAACGAGGCCGTGCGGGCGCCCGACCTCGCGGCCGGCGTCGGGCTCGATGTGCCGCGGTTCAAGCGGCGAGTGCGCCAGCTCAAGGGCCTCGGCCTGACCATCAGCCTCGACGTCGGCTACCGGCTCTCGCCGCGCGGAGGCGAGTATCTCCGCCGCACCACCACCTCGGCAGAGTGAGGGCATGAGCCAACCGCAGGCACACGAGTGACGGTCCGGCTGGCGGTCACGCCGGATGGGCGCTGGTCGTATCCCGCCGACGAGCTGGCAGCGGCGGCGGTCGCGGCGGGTTTCGGCGCGCTCGGCATCAACGCCGACAGCGCCGACGGATCAGCGGCGGATGCGTATGCCGCGGCCGGGGTGGACTGCCACGAGGTGCTCGCCCTGATCTTCGGCGATGACGAGTCGGCGACCATGACCGCCGCCGACCGCCTCGCCGCGGCGGCCGAAACCATGACTGCGTCCTGGGTCCTCACCGTCTTCACCACGCCGGTCACCGCCGGCCTGACGGACACGCTGCGGCGGTGTTGCTCGATGTTCACCGAAGCGGGCGCCGGCATGGCCGTCGAGTTCAGCCCGCTCGGCCCCGTCGCGGCGATACCGGATGCGATGGAGGTCGTGCGGGCCGCTCAGCTCGGCGGACGGGCCGGCCTGCTCATCGACTCGTGGCATTTCTTCTTCGGCGACAGCACATTCGACGACCTCGCCTCGGTACCGCTCGAGGACATCGCCTACGTCCAGTTCACCGATGCGCTGGCACCCGAGTCGCCGCGGCTCGTCCGGGAGACGTTGCATCGCCGCGCGTTGCCCGGTGACGGGGTGCTGGAACTCGACCGGTTCGCCGGTGCGCTGCTCGACCGCGGCTGGGACGGAATCGTCAGCGTCGAGGTGCTCAGCGCCGCACTGCGGGACCTGCCGGTCGATGAGCTGATGCGTCGAATTGACTCCGCCGCCGCACCGTACTGGCACTAGCGGGTAGCCCTTCGGACGGAGGTTTCGCTATGGCGATTGTGCTGGCACGGGTCAGAGTGCCGTTCTTCGTTGTCGGCGTGCTGCTCGTGCTGATGTCGCCGCTGCACCACCTCGCCTGGATGTCCTGGTTCGGGGTGGCGCTGATCCTGACGAGCCTAGGCACCACCTTCATGCCGGGCGGTGTCAAACGCGAACCGGTCACCGTGCGGAGTCCGGTGCGGGGACGCTGGATCGCGGTCAACAGCCCGGCCAACAAGGTACCCAGCCACGGTGTGCACTCCGCGGGACAGACTTATGCGATCGACCTGGTGTACTGGCCGGACACGACCGAGACCTGGAAAGCCGTGCACCGCCGGCCGCTGTGCCGGCGGCCCGGGGAATTTCCGGGCTTCGGTCAGCCGATCCTCGCGCCGGCAACCGGCACCGTCGTCCGGACCCGCGACCACTGGCGGGACCACTGGAGCAGAAACTCTTGGCCCGCACTGGTTTACCTGCTCGTCGAGGGCTCCATCCAAGAGCTGATGGGCCCGGGTGGTCTACTCGGCAACCACATCATCATCGATCTCGGCGACGGCACGTATGCCGCGCTCGCCCATCTGAAGCGCCGTTCGACAAGGGTCCGGGAAGGACAGTCGGTCCAGACGGGCCAGGAACTGGCCGAAGGCGGCAACTCCGGCAATACCAGCGAGCCGCACATCCATTTCCAGGTGATGGACAACTCACGGGCCTCTTTAGCGGCGGACTTCCATTCCGGTTCGCGGGGGCAGACATGCCCGAGAACGGCGAACCGTTCGTCAGCGCCGCTCCCCGGTGACTCCGACCGAACGCCCCTGCACTCAGCTCCCGCTGACCTCCGCGAGTTTCACCGGGTCCGAGGTGATCTCATCGATGATCGTGTGGATGAGGCGCATCTTCTCCAGCACCGCGGGCGGCAGCACGAACGGATAGAGGTCGTCCTTGCCCATCGAGCGGTTCACCATGTTCAGGGCCCAGGCCAGTGGAAGCCACATCTCGATGATCGTGTCGAATCCACTGGGCCCCAGGACGCGCCGCTCGAAGGTGGCGCCCGCTGCGGCGAACCCGAATGCGGCCGCGGTATCGAGGGTGTCGCGGATGTGGAGGTAGTGCGCGAACGTCTCGGCCCAATCCTCCGCCGGATGCATGGTGGCATAGGAGGACACGTAGTCGTCCTCCCAGCCCGGCGGCGTGCCCTGGTCGTAATGGCGATCGAGCGCGGCCTGATAGTCGATGTCGGGATCGCCGTACAACTCGGTGAAGCTATCCAGGTACGACTGTGAGGTGCCGACCAGCCGATAGAAGTAATAATGGCCGATCTCGTGGCGGAAATGCCCGAGCAGGGTGCGGTACGGCTCGTCCATCGAGATGCGGAGATGTTCGCGATGCACGTCGTCGCCCTCGGCCAGGTCGAGGGTGATCACGCCGTCGGCGTGCCCGGTGAACACCTTCTCGAACTCGCTCGACAGCAGGTCGAACGCCAGGCCGTATTTGGGGTCCTCCGTGCGGCCGACGACGGGCAGCTTGAGCTCGTGCAACTCCGCGATCAGCCTGCGCTTGGCCTTCTCCGCGACCGCGAATGCGGCCAGCGCCTTGGTGTCCGCATCGTTGGGCCGGGTCCTGGTCAGCGCACACGATGCGCACAGGTTGGCGATGGGACTCGTCTTGACCAGCCAATTGCATTCGGCTAGATGAAGATTCGCACACAGTTGATACTTGGCCTCATCGACGGCGCCCGCGTGCTCGCTCTCCTCACCGGGCGCGATGACCAGCAGCGCCATGTCGTCCAGCGAGAACCCCAGCGAGCTGCCGCAGTGCAGGCAGACCGAGTTCTCGAACGACAACCGCTGGCCGCAGTTCGGGCAGTTGAAGTCACGCATGCAGCATTCCCCCTTGGTAGGGCTCCACGTCGACCGCGACGTCGATGACGCTGCTCTCCGAATCGGTGTAGATGATGCCCCGCAGTGGCGGCACATCGGCATAGTCCCGGCCGAAGCCGACCGTGATGTACCGTTCGTCGGTCATCTGATCGTTGGTGGGATCCAAACCGAGCCAATGATTCTGGGGCGTCCACACCGAAGCCCAGGCGTGCGTTGCGTCGATCCCCACCATGCGTTCCTTCCCGGGCGGCGGGTCGGTCGCGAGATACCCCGAAACGTAGCTGGCGGCCAACCCATTGGCGCGCAGACAAGCGATGGCCAACCGCGCGAAGTCCTGGCATACCCCTTCCCGCGCTGCCAAAACCTCGCTGACCTGAGTGGACACCGTGGTGGAACCGGATCGGTAGGTGAAGTCCGAATAGATTCGCGAGGTGAGGTCGCGCAGCACGTCGATCAACGGCCTGCCTGACTCGAAACTCGGTGCCGCATAGGCGCACAACGCATCCGTGATCTCGGCCGGCTGCAGATCGAGGGTGAACTCGGTCGCCAGCGCGCCGTCGGGGCCGATCGGGCGGGCGATCTCCCAAGGCGCTCTGGCCGACCCGCCGGCGTACAGGTCCGTCGGCGGCGGATCGACCTCGACCACCGAATTGCTGGTGATGGAGAGGATCCGATGGTGCTCGGTGACGTGGAAGTAGGAGCTGACGTTGCCGTAGACGTCGCGGCTGGTGGAGCTGTCGGCCGGTTCCGGGTCCACGATCAGCTCGTGGGACAGGCAGCGCTGCCGCGTCGAGTCGCGCGGCGTGAGGAACCCGCGTCCGTACGAGCTCGTGACGACATCGGAATAGTGATAGACCGTTCGGTGAGTGACCCGGTAACTGCGGCTGGCTCCCGACGCGGTCGGCCCGTCGGGAAAGGCGTTCACGGCATCACCCTGCGCTCGTCGGGACCCCACAGCGGCTGCATTCCGCCGGGCAGCGAGAGGTGGGTCGCAGTGATCACACCGGACAGGTCGCGCAGGCCGCGGTGAATCCCGTCGAGCAGCCCGGCCAGTCGAGCCCGCGTGCCGTCGGCGGCGATCTCCTCCAGGTCGGCCGGGTCGAGTCGGCGCAGCGTGGTGACGATGTCGTCGACCATGCGCTCGGGCCGCGAGGAACCCGATGAACCCGGCAGCGCCCTGAGGTTCGCCCGCAGCTTCTCGAGTTGATAGAGCAGGGACCGCGGGTTCTCGGCGTCGAACAGCACCAGGTCCGCCACAGCCGCAACACTAACCTTGCCCAGGGTGCGCCGCCGGTAGATGACCGACGATTCGCAGACCACGAGCGTCGACTCGGTGATGGTTCGCTCGGCGCCCGCGCTCCGTACCGCTGTCAGCGTCGCACGCAGCAGCGCGGTGAGCGTCAGGCCTCGCTCGATCCGTTTGCCGATATCCATCATCGTCCAGCCGACGTCACGCACCATCGACTCCGCCGCGACCCCGGAGAGGGCCAGCATTCCCGCCAGGGTCAGATTGTTCGTCGACCCGAGGAAGGCGTCGCCCTCGGCCCTCGAATCAGGCGGCGCATCGGGCGCATTCAGCAGCGCCCGCTCCACGGCCGCCAGCACCATCCACGTGTCATTGGACATCTGGTCGCGCACCGCGCGCGCGGCCAGTCCCAGCCGTTCGACGGACTGGGCCAGCGACCCCGCACGGCGGCGGTCCGCGGTCAGCGACCACAGGGTGCTCTGCGCGGTGGCCACCATCTCGGCGTAATCGCCGTCGGTGCCGGTGGCGGTCCCGGTGATGTGTCCGAGCGCGGCCAGCAGGACGGGCACGCACTCGCTGCCCTCCATCTCCCGGCGGTAGTGGTACTCGTGATAGCGCTCGCGGGTGACGGTCAGCAGCCGGGCCATGTTCTCCGCCCGTTCGCCGTAGCGGCCCATCCAGAACAGATCGGAGAGCACCCGCGGCGAACTGACCCCGCGGGTCGGACTCGGCGTCATCTCGGGCAGCTCGGCAGGGGGCGACACCGGAATGCGCTCAACCGTGACACGTGTCGGCGTACGTACCCAGATGTCTTTTGCTGCAACGGTATTCAGATCGAACCCGGCATCACCCGGTGCCAGTAGGTAGCCGAGGCCACCGATCATCGGCGCATAGCCACCACGCTGGGCCACCGTGAACAACCGCATGCCCACGCTGGCCGACGACAGCCCGCCCGGGTAGTAGTCACTCGGCGCCGACGAGAACTCCGGCAGCTCCTGGCCGACCCACTGCCAGGGGGTGGCCTCGATGCGCGCCGCCAGCGACGCGCGCTCACCGGCCGACAGCGCGGGCCCGACGATCGACTGCCCGCCCGTCACCGGCCTGATCATCAGGGACGCCAGATTCGTCAGCAGGTGCGATCGTTCGGTGTTGATGCCGCCCCAGTACAACGGCGCGGTCGCGAGCAACGGCGTCTCGCCGAGCAGGCGCTCGGCCAGCTCGGGCAGAAACCGCAGCAGCCCAGGACTTTCCAGAATGCCACTGCCCAACGTGTTGACGACCGTCACCGCGCCGCGCCGCAGCACCTCGACGAGCCCGACCACGCCGAGCCGGGAGTCCGCACGCAGATCCAGCGGGTCGGCGTACGCCGCGTCGACCCGGCGTAGCACCACGTCGACCCGCTTGAGCGTGCCCATCGAGCGCATCCACAACTTGCCGTCGCGGACCACCAGGTCGGCGCTCTCCACCAAGGGAAAGCCCAGCATGCTCGCGAGATACGCCTGGTCGAAGGCGGTCTCGGAATGGATACCCGGGCTCAACACGACGACCACGGGTTCTTCGGCCGCCTCGGGCGCGGCGTCGATCAACGCCAGCCGCAGCGCCTGCGCCCAGGGCGAGGAGGGCCGCGGCCCGACTCGTTCGTAGAGGTCGGGGATCGCGTGGGCGATCACCCGCCGGTCGGCCAGGGCATAGCCGGCGCCCGAGGGGGCCTGCGTCCAGTCGGCGTTGACGAGGAAGGAGCCCGAACCGCCCCGGCTGATGTCACAGGCGTGCAGGAACAGCTGATGGCGGCCGGGCACGTCGATACCACGAGCGGCCCGGAGGTAACCGGGGTGTGCGAACAGGAGCTGGGCCGGCAGCATTCCGCCGGTGATCGACCGCTGGGGTCCGTACAGGTCGGCCAGCACCGCGTCGAGCAACCGGGAGCGCTGCACCAGACCGGATTCCAGCGTGTCCCACTCCGGCGCCGAGATCAGCAGCGGCAGCGCGTCCAGATGCCAGGGGCCGGCCACCTCCGCACCATCGCCGTCGGCGATATAGGTGATGCCGTCGTTGTCGACCAAGTTGCGCACGACCGCCCGCAGCCGGTTCAGACCCCCGCGGCCCCGCTCCCCCACGCATTCGGCCAGCTCCTGCCATGCCGGGCGGATATTGCCCGCCGCATCGACGAATTCGTCGTAGCCCGTCGCCGCCCCACGGGCGCGCACATCGAAGAGCGCCTGCTGTGCCCTGGCCGTGCGGTAGCGGGCCAGCAGGTTGTCGATGTCACGCGCATGCGCCGCCGGAAGTGGCTGCGACGGACCGCTTGCGGGAAGTGCCATTACTGCAGAACGGTAGAGCAACGGCCGACGAAACATGAGAGGGTTTGAAAAGCGTCCTTCACCTGCGGCGATATGCTCTCGTCACCAGTAGGGGGGATCGGCCGGCTATGCCCTGCCCGCGGACTGCCTGCGAACCGAGAACCACTCGCCGAGCAAACAATCCTCACTAGCCAGTTTCTCCTTCAGCCAACTGCGTCTGGGGTACAGGCTAAGGGCCGCTCGTCGGCCTCGCTGCGTGAAAACACCCTCCGTCGCGTGGTTGTGGCGAATTTGATGTCCGGCGACTCGGCAGATCCGCGTATTTCTTTTCGAACTCCCACACCTTCGGGAAGCCGATCATCTCGAGGAAGTCATCAAATGCGTACAACTCGTCCGAGACCCGCTTGCTCTGTGCGAGCGCCTGATAGACGCTGGCCAGCATGACTTGCGGCGAACAGCCCGACGGTCGGATAGATCGGCGGCAAACCCCATCGTCTGGAGTTCCGCGGGAGGCAGGATCGGACTGACACCGCCATGCAGTTGGTTCGACAACACCGGCACGTCAAACGCCGCCCCGATCTTGCGCATCTGATCTGTGGAATCGGGCGCCTCGATGAACAAGATATCGGCGCCGGCATTGGCGTAGGCCTCTCCACCACGCAGTGCTTCGTCCAGACCCATCGACGTCAGGGCGTCGGTACGCGCAAGTATCAGGAAGTCCGTGGAAGAACGCGCATCTGAGGCAACCCTTATTCTTGACCATCTCGTCGGCGGGGATTACGTGGCGATCCGGCGTGTGGCCGCACTTCTTCGGCACCTGTTGATCTTCGATCTGAGTTACCGACATACCGGCTCACTCGCCGTAGCCGGTATCGCCATCGGCGATGAGCAGCGGCTTACGGACGGCATTCGAATACGCCCGGTGCGGTGATGAACTGTCGGTCTCACAACATGGCCTTGAACGACCTGCTCTTGGCGGCGGCGCTAATGGTTGTATCTCCCGCAATGGATACCCAACTCGCCTCCTTGGTCTGAAGATTCGTCCGACGAACTTGATGATCTTCGACGACCGGCGTCACACCGGTGAATTCACAAGATTCATCGTCCGGATACCCAGAATCCTGCGATATCGTGACTCCCAACGTATTTCAACGTGGGTGGGCAGCCGTCGCGCCATCCACACACACTGGGCGACCGGGTATCCGGACAATCTGGAAACCCGAGTGTTCGCGTGGGCCACACCGCGATGCAGAACACACCCGGAGGGGGCCTGATGGCGATCACCGGATAGGTAGGCGTGGTCATTCAACGAACGTCGTGGGCCGTTCAGGTCCCATATTTTCCCTGTTCACTCTCCCGAAGGGCCATCGTGTACCTCACTGCGCGTTCATACCTGCTTGCCGGCTTCACCGCGGCCAGCATCGTCGCCACCATCCCGATTGCAGAACGCCCCACCGTTCATCTGCCAGACATCCAAGGGGCCGACATCCGCCTGGCGGCCGCGGAATCGAAGATCGCAGCCGCGGTGCACGCCGTCGAGGCGCGCACCATGGCTTCCGCGGCGCCCGCCGTGACCGTCCCGGCGTCCGCCGTAACTGCCGCGGTCGGCGACCTTCTGGCGTTGAACTTCGACCTGAACGGCACCCCGGCCGCGTTCATGAACAGTCTCAGTTTTCTGGCCGACGCAACCATCGCCAGCCTCACCGGCGCCACGGCGGAGAACTTGCCACCAAACTTCGGTGTCGCCGAACGACTCAATCTCATCTCGGCTGATCTCAACAACCTGACCATTGCGATCAACCACATCACCGCCATCTTGCAGTCCGCTCCAGGGGATAGCGGGTCAGGCACCCAAAGCGGCGCCAACACCGGCACGGTCGCCGCATCGAACTCCGGCGCGGTCGCCGCAGCGACCGGCACCCCCGACCCCTCCGCCCTCGGCCCCCTGATCGGGGATGTCGCGATCCTGGGCGTGGATATGACCGCCTCTCCGTTTGCCGTCACGCAGACATGGACCAGAGCGCTCGCGGCGGTATCAACCGCCCTTGGTGCGGGCGAAATACAGGCAGCCCAAAAGGCTTTCACCACCATCTTGCAGGCAGGCTTGACCGAGGCCCAGACTCGGATCACCGACGACACGAACAACATCGGGGCGGCCCTGGCCCGGTTGGTGGGAACGTCGAGCACCACCGCCGGCCAAGTCGGCACAGCGAATTCGGTGACCGGAGCGGCTGGCGCCCTGGCCGCAGCCAAGACCGCGGCGACGTCGACGGTCCAGCTGCGCCCGACCAGAATCGGGCCACGACCCGTCGCCGCCAAGCCGGCATCCTCGACGCCCGCCGCCGATGTGGTCAGCGCGGACCACAACCTCGGCACGGCGCACAGCCCCACGACCGCCGGCACGGCAAGTGCCGCCCCCTCGACAGTCTCGCAACAGGGGTCGTCGCACACCCCTGGGAAAACCACCGAACCAGCCCGGCGCGGCGGCGGCACCACCGGCACCACGAAGCCGGCCACCCAATCCTCCACCGGGCGCGACGGACAGTCCCCAAGGAAGGCCGGCGACAGCGCCAGCGGCACCAGCAGAGGCAAGCACTCCGCACCCGGTAAACCCCATAAGGACGGAGCCAAACACGGCAAGCACTGACCTTGCGACTGGTACTGCTTCGTCGCTATGCGCCTAAGCGCCATACCCAGTTCTGTCGGGTATAGCGTGGTTGCAGTCCTGCACGCAGCAGATTGCTCAGTGAAGGGTTCTGCCCATCCTCGGCAGGCTTCTCGGCTTCGGCAACCAACCATCGGCAACCCGCTTTCATTGCCTCCTCGCCACGAGCCGCGATGAGCGCCGACTGGGCTCCGCGGTTTCGATGAGCCGGTAGTGTGGCCGCGGCTGTGACCTACGCGACGCAGTGGCCCGTCGAGTGCTCTCTGGCACATCGTGAGCCAGTCACGACTCGGACGCGATACCGAACGGAGCCCTCGGCCCGCTCGTGCGACCGAGTTCTGTTCCTGTGCAATAGTTATGACGGCGAACCCATCGATAACGAATGAGCCATGAAATGGCTTGTCACTGCAGAACGGTGCGCACCCGCCGAAGGTCCAAGATGCCCGGCGCGCCCACATCGGTCGACTGGCGAGCCTGCTTCTCGCGGATGTCCGACATGTCGACCTGGCCCGGGGTGAACCCGATGGCCTCGAATCGTCTGCCACGCCGGGATTCGGCCTCGACCGCGTTGACGGGCGGGTCGTCATAGGACCGCCCGCCCGGATGCGATACGTGGTAGGTGCAACCGCCGCGCGACATGCCGGTGACGGCGTCGACGAGTTCGAACCGCAGCGGCCCGTCGACGGTGATGGTCGGGTGCAACGCGCTGGGCGGCTGCCAGGCGCGGAAGCGCACGCCCCCGACCTGGACATCCGGATTGTCGGTGGCCAACAACGGGATCGGATGACCGTTGGCGGTGACGATGTGGCGCTGGCGGTCGGCACCGATCAGCCGAACCTGGATGCGCTCCACCGACGAGTCGACGTAGCGGGCGGACCCGCCGGCGGTGGCCTCTTCGCCGAGCACGTTCCACGGTTCGATGGCGCCGCGCAGCTCGATCTCCACCCCGTCGAACACCGCAGTGCCGATGCGCGGGAACCGGAACTCGGTGAACGGGTCCAGCCAGCTGGTGTCGAAGTTGATGCCGTGCGCACGCAGGTCGGCGGCGACGTCCGCGATATCGTGAATCAGAAAGTGCGGCAACAGGTATCGTCCATGCAAGTTGGCACCGTGCCGGATCAGCGGGGCGCGCAGCGGTTGGTCCCAGAACCAGGCGACCAGCGACCGAACGAGCAATGACTGCACCATCGCCATCTGATAGTGCGGCGGCATCTCGAAGCCACGCAATTCGAGCAGGCCGAGCCGGCCCCGTGCGCTGTCCGGGCTGTAGAGCTTGTCGATGCAGAATTCCGCGCGGTGGGTGTTGCCGGTGATGTCGGTGAGCAGGTGGCGCAATGCCCGGTCGGTGATCCACGGCTTGCCCGCACCCGGCCTCCCGCCGGAATGAGGGGCCAGCCGGGCGATCTCGGAGAACGCGATCTCCAACTCGTAGAGCGCCTCGGCACGGCCTTCGTCGACGCGCGGGGCCTGCGATGTCGTGCCGACGAACCGGCCGGCGAACAGATACGACAGCGCCGGGTGCCGCTGCCAGTAGGTCAGCAGCGACACCAGCAGGTCGGGTCTGCGCAGCAGTGGGGAGTCGGCCGGGGTGATGCCACCGAGCGTGATGTGGTTGCCACCGCCGGTGCCGCCGTGGGTGCCGTCGACGTCGAACGACTCGGTGGACAATCGGGCCAGCCGCGCCTCTACATACAGCGTCTCCAGCTGCTGCTTCTGTTCGCTGAAGCTGGCCGTCGGTGCGACGTTGACCTCGATGACACCGGGATCGGGGGTCACGCTCATGGATCGGATCCGCGGATCCGGTGGCGGTCCGTACCCCTCGACGACGACGGCACAGTCCGCTTTCGTAGCGGCCGATTCGACGCGGCCGACCAGGTCGACGAAGTGCTCGAGTTCCTCGGTGGGCGGGAGATAGAGGTACAGCAGTCCGCCGCGGATCTCGGCGACCATCGCGGTTGTCGGCGTCGAATCGGCGTCCTCGACGACCGCGGGGTCGGACTCCGCATCGGCAGGCAGCTCGCCGTGCCCGGCCAGCGGGTCGGCCTCGTAGGAGGGGGGCGGCGGATGCCAGCTGATGGAATCCAGGGGTAGCCGAAGACCCGCGGGTGAGTCACCCGCGAGCAGGACGATGCGACCGCGGCGCAGTCGCCAGTCGGCGCTGGCCCACCCGGATCCGTCGTCGCGCCGGTGCAGCGGCAGCACGTAGGCGGCGGGCTCGGTGACGGCCGCCTCGAGCCGCTCGACCAACGCAGCCCGCGCGCCGGCGGAATCCTTGTCCAGATCATCGTCGGGCGCGACGGGTTGGCCCTCGGGGCGCTGCACCGCCCCGGCCAGCCGGGCAAGTGCGTCCTCGTAGGCGGGCCGCACCTGGGAGGGCGGCAGGTCCAGACCCGCGGCGATGGCGCCGAGCACCTGCAGCCCCGCGTCGGGAGGCGCCTCGATCGTGCTGCCGTCGGTCGGCCACGGGTCGGCCAGCAGGTCGCCGTTGCGCCACAATGGCTGGCCGTCGGTTCGCCAGTGCAATCCAATCTGCCACCGCGGCAAGGGTTCTCCCGGATACCACTTGCCGTCGGTGCGCTGAATCAGGCCCTGGGGGGCCCAGAGGTTCTTGAGCCGCGCGGCCAGGTCCGACGCGCGCTGCCGCTTGTGCGGACCGTCGGCGTCGGTGGTCCATTCGGGGTCGACCTGGTTGTCGATCGACACGAAGGTCGGCTCACCGCCCATGGTGAGCCGGACATCTCCGTCGGCCAATCGGTCGTCGATACGGGACCCCAGCGCACAGATCGCACCCCAGGCGGCCTCGGTGTAGGGCAGCGTCACCCGGGGGTCCTCGTGCACCCGAGTCACCACATTGGAGAAGTCCAGAGTGGTCTCGCACGGTTCCGTCGCGCCGGTGATCGGCGCCGCGGAGTCCGGATGCGGTGTCGCCGACAGCGGGATGTGACCTTCGCCCGCGAACAGCCCGGACGTCGGATCCAGGCCGATCCAGCCCGCGCCGGGGATGTATACCTCGGTCCAGGCATGCAGGTCGGTGAAGTCGGCGGCCGGACCCGACGGACCGTCGAGCGCCTCGACGTCGGACGTCAGCTGGACCAGATAGCCGGACACGAAGCGGGCGGCGAGCCCGAGCTGGCGGAGAATCGAGACGAGCAGCCAGGCCGAATCACGGCAGGATCCGATACCGGTGCGCAGAGTCAGGTCCGGTGTCTGCACACCGGGTTCCATCCGCACGCTGTAGCCGACGTCGGCGTTCACCGCCCGGTTCAGCGCGACCAGGAAGTCGATGGTGCGGGTGCCGGACGCGACGGAGAAGTTCTTCACCCACGCCTCGGTGAGATCACCGGGCCCCGCGCCCTCGCCCTCCTCGTCCACCGGTCGCAGATACGGCTTGAGGTCCTCGGCCAGCGCCTTGGGGTACTCGAAGCCGACATGTTCGGCGTAGGGCTCGATGAAGAAGTCGAACGGGTTGATCACCTTCAGGTCGGCGATCAGTCCGATGGTGACGGTCAGGCTGCGGGCCCGACTGGGAAACACCAGGCGAGCCAGGAAGTTGCCGAACGCATCTTGCTGCCAGTTGACGAAATGGTCGGCGGGCTCCACCTGCATCGAGTAGGCCTCGATCGGGGTGCGCGAATGCGGCGCCGGACGCAGCCGGACGACGTGTGGATGCACCTCGACCAGCCGGTCGAACGTGTAGCTGGTGCGATGCTCCAGCGCCACCTTGATGCCCATCCGCTGATCACATCACAACGTCGGGGCCCGCGCAGCGGACGTTGCCGTCAGGTCGCGACGATGTGGTGTTGACGGTCGGTGACGCGTCGTACCCACAGGACCATGACGCCGGCGAGCACGATGCCGACCAGGTTGACCGCGAGCTGGGCGGCAGACTTCGCGGCGATGTCCCAGTCTCCGATCGTTGCGGCGACGACGGCGTAACCCGCGGCGGGCACGGTGGTGACCGAGATGAAGACCCCCACGAGCGCGGCGGATTTGGCCGACACCAACGACAACATCCCCGCCGCACCGGCGAAAAGCGCGACCACGAACGACAACGGGCCGACCTGGAAGATGAAGTCCACTTCGGAGAGTTCGCGGGTGCTCTCCACCGTGATCCACCCGATGGCCTCCCCCGCCAGCACGCAGATGGCCGTCACGAGCATGGCGACCGGGAAGCCGACGAGCAGGGCCAGCGCCGCGCGGCGCGCCAGATCTCCCCGCCGCCGCACCAGGGCCACGGCCAGCGCTGCCAGCGGGCCGAACTCGGGACCCACCACCATCGCGCCCACCACCGTCACGGGTGAATCGGTGACCACGCCGACCGCCGCGATGAGACAGGCCAGGCACAAGAACATCAGGAAGGTCCCGTTGAGCGTGGATTCTTCGCGCGTGCGCGCGGCCAGCTCATCCCAGACGACCGCGTCGGCGGGGTCACCTTCGGCTTCGTCCTCGGCCCGATAGGCCCGGGTCGACAGCACGGTGTCGACGACATCGAGGGTGATGGCGCCGCGTTCCTTCACGCCGAACGCCTTCAGCCCGTCGATGATGTCGTTCGCCGACTCCCTGGCAATGTCGGCGGTGATTTCATCGCCCTTCGGATCGACGGCAGCACCACGGTGAACGACGAGGTGCGCCACACCGGGGTTCTCGGTGAGAAGCTCGATCACTCGTTGACTCAGTTCGGCCGGGACGATCACCCGCAAATGCAGCACGGGTGAACCCTAACGGCGGACAATCTCCAGCGTGGCCAGCTGGAAGGACGTCGCGCGCATCGTTGCCGGGCTACCCGAGACGAGCGAGGCCCCGGCAAGGAACTGGCGGGTGCGCAAGAAACTCATCGCGTGGGAACGCCCGTTGCGCAGAGCCGACCACGAGGCGCTCGGCCCGGACGCACCGGCCGGCGACATCCTGGGTGCCCGCGTCGCCGATGAGGGCGTCAAGTTCGCCCTGATCGCCGACGATCCCTCGGTGTTCTTCACCACGCCGCATTTCGACGGCTACCCCGCGGTGCTGGTCCGGCTGGTCGAGATCGGCGTCGAGGACCTGCAGGAGCTGATCACCGAGGCCTGGCTCGCGCAGGCCCCGAAAACCTTGGCCAGGGCGTTTCTCGCCGACCGCGCCTGAACTCAGCTACCGCGAGAAAAGTTGCCGCCAAGTGTGGCCAGACCACATCGTCTGTTGTAAATTCACATTTAATCGCAGTGCTGGTGTCGAAACACCCGAAGAACGGGAGTTCTATCTGTGAATTTTCAACATCCCCGACGGAGCTGAGCGTGGACGCGAAGACTCGACGGGCCCGCATCGAGCAGCGTGTCCGGACCGAATTCGAGGTCGGGTACGCCGAGCTGGCCGCGGAGTTCGACGTGTCCGAGATGACGATCCGTCGCGATGTGGAGGCGCTGGAGACCACCGGCGTGCTCCGCCGGGTGGTCGGCGGCGCGATCGCGCTCAAGGGCAAGGACGCCGAGCCCTCGTTCGAGACCCGCGTTGCCGACGCCGCCGAGGAGAAACGGCACATCGCCGATGCGGTAGCCGACCTCATCGGCCCCGACGAGACGCTGATCCTCGACTCCGGCAGCACCGCGCTGGCTGTCGCCCGCTCCCTGAAGGGCCGCGAGCTCGGACTGACGGTCGTCACACCCAGCGTGCTGGTGGCGCTGGCGCTCGTCGACGAACCGACACCACCGTCGTGCTCACCGGCGGCGAGCTGCGGCCTGGCGAGCTGAGCCTGATCGGCCCGGGCACCGAGGACACGCTCGCCAACTACAACTGCGACACCTTCGTGATGGGCGTCGCGGGCATCGACGGCGACCGCGGCATCTCCGACTACCACCAGGCCGAGAGCCGGGTGAAGCGCGCGGCGAGCAAGCGAGCCGACCGCGTGATCGTCGCCGCCGACAAGAGCAAGCTCGGCCGCGTCACGTTCGTCAGCATCGCCGCGCTGTCCGGATATCAACATCATCGTCACCGACGGCGCCGCCCGACCACCCCGCACTGGTGGCCGCGCGGGGCGTCGGCGTCGAGGTGGTCTGCGTTGCCGGACAGCCGATTCGGCTACGTCCGGCCCTGCGGATGGAGTCGGGATGAGCGGCCACACCATCGGCATCGACATCGGCACCACCGGCACCAAGACGGTGCTGTTCGACACCGGACCCGAGCGCATCGTCGCGACGGCCACCCGCGAGACGGCGCTGCACTCGCCCGGTCCCGGCATCGCCGAGGCCGACACCGAACAGTGGCGGGCGAGCGTGGTGGAGTCGATCCGGGAGGTGCTGACCACCAGCGGGGTGGCGCCGGCCGATGTCGGCGCACTCGTCGGCGTCGGGCATGGTGCCCGCCGTGCGTGCCCGTCGACGAACACGGAAATCCGTTGCGCCGGGCCATCCTTCAGAACGACGCCAGGGCACACCGTGAGGTGGCCGCGCTCGCCGACAAGCTGGCCACGGTCGACCTCGTGACGATGACGGGCTCGGCGCTCACCCAGCAGTCGGTGGCGCCGACCGTGATGTGGTTGCGCGAGAACGAGCCCGACGTGTATGCGCGGACGACCTACTGGCTCGGCTCGTACGACTGGATGCTGACGACACTCGGGGCCGAGACCCACGTCGAGCAGAATTGGGCGCTGGAGTCAGGCCTGTTCACCATCGACGGCGCCACCGCCGATCCGGTGCTGACGGCCGCCGATCTCGATCCGGCCACCCTGGCACCCGCGCGACGGCCTGGAACACGGGTCGGTGAACTCAGCCCGCAGGCAGCCGAACTGACCGGCCTGCCCGCGGGCACCGCTCTGGTCGTGGGCGGCGCCGACCACGTGCTGTCGGCATACGCCGCGGGCGTCTTCGGTCCCGGCGACGCGCTGGTGAAACTCGGTGGCGCCGGCGACATCCTGGTCGCCAGCGACGCCCAGGTGGTCGACGAGCGGCTGTATCTCGACGCCCATCCCGTCCCCGGTCATTGGTTACCCAACGGGTGCATGGCGACCAGCGGCAGCCTGATCCGGTGGTTCCAGTCGCTGATCGGGGGTGAGGCGCTGACCGTTCTCGATGACGAGGCCGCCGAACGCGCGCCGGCCGAGATCCTCTGTCTCCCCTATTTTCTCGGTGAGAAGAGCCCGATCCACGATCCCGATCTGCGGGGCGTGTTCGCCGGCCTGCATCTCGGGCACACCAGGGCCGACATGTACCGGTCGGTGCTGGAGGCGATCGCGTTCGGGTTCCGCCACCACATCGATGTGTTCACCGACATCGGCATCCCGCCGTCGCGGGTGATGATCACCAACGGCGGTTCCAAGTCGACACTGTGGAAGCAGATTCATGCCGACGTGCTGGGCCTCGAGATGCTGCCCGTCCGAGGCCATCCGGGCGCAGCGCTGGGGGCGGCGGTGAGCGCAGCGATCGGCATCGGTGCCCTGGACGGCTGGTCGGACGTCTCCCGGTTCATCAGCCTCGATCCGCCCGTCGTACCCGACCCCGCCCGGTACGGGGCCTACGACCTCGCCTATGCGACGTGGCGTGAGCTCGGCGACGCCGTCGCGCCCATCTCCCATGCCGTGGCCCGCAGCACCCGATGAGAAGAGACCGAGAGTGACCGACAGTGAAAGGAACAGTGCCGCTGTGAAAAATTCGCGAAAATCGCCAACTACGACACCACGGCGGGGGCGGCCGCTGCTCGGCGCCGTCCTCGTCGCACTCCTGTCCGCGATCGCGCTGGTGCTGGCCGGCTGCGCGGGTAGCGGCGGCCCTGAGCAGCCGCAGGCCACCGGCAGCGGCGAAGTCCCCAAGGACGTCTCGGGGACGGTGCGCATCCTGATGGAGAACGTGCCCGACACCGACATCGTCAAGTCGATGGTTGCCGACTTCAACAAGGACTACCCAAACGTCAAGATGGACATCGAAACCCTGACGTACGACCAGATGCGCGACAAACTGGTCTCGTCGTTCCAGTCGCCGTCGCCCACCTACGACCTGGTCATCGTGGACAACCCCTGGATGGTGGATTTCGCCAAGGCCAAGTTCCTGCAGCCACTGGACACGCGCATCGACAGCACGCCCGACTACGACGCCGCGGATTTCTTCCCGCCGCTCACCGACATCACCAAGGTCGACGGGGTGCGCTACGGGGTGCCGTTCTACAACTACGCGCTCGGCTATCTGTACAACACCGACGATCTCGCGCAGGCGAAGCTGCCGGTGCCCACCACTCTCGACGAATTGGTCAGCACCTCCAAGGCGCTCAAGGTCGGCGACCGCGCCGGCATCGCGATGCAGCCACAGCGCGGCTACAAGATCTTCGAGGAGTGGGGCAACTGGCTGTTCGCGGCGGGCGGCTCGATCTACGGCTCCGACGGCAAGGTCACGCTGAACACTCCGGAAGCCAAGCGGGCGCTGAACGCCTACATCGACACCTACAAGACCGCGGCGCCGCCGAACAGCCTGAGCTGGGCGTTCGACGAGGCGTTCCGGTCGGTGTCGTCGGGTCAGGCCGCGTCGATGATCAGCTACAACTGGAACCTCCCCGCACTCAACGAACCAGGCTCCGGTCCGTCGGCAGGCAAGTACAAGCTGGCGCCCATCCCCGGCGGCAAGCAGGTACTGGGCTCGTGGAGCTGGGCCATCCCGGCCAACTCCGGCGCCTCCGACGCCGCATGGGCGTTCGCGTCGTGGATCACCTCCAAACCGCATGACGTCCAGCGCACCGAAAAGGGTGGCGCGGTGATCCGGCAGAGCACCGTCAAGGATCCCGCGGTGCTCAACGGTCCGCTCGGCGCCGACTACTACAAGACCGTCGAACAGATCCTCGGGAACGCCTCGCCGCTGAGCCAGGGACCGAGCGGTGAGGAGATGATCCAGGCGGTCGGCACCGAATTGAACGAGGCGGTGGCGGGCACCAAGAGCGTCGACGACGCGCTGGCCGCGGCGCAGTCTCAGGCCGACAAGATCCAGGGCTAGCCTCCTCCCCCCAGGGCTAGCCCCCCATGGAACCGACCACCCCGCGAAAGGAGCGATGACCATCGTGAGGTTTCAGCACGGTATGGTCGCTCCCCTCGTCGCACTTTTCGTCGGGGTGGTCGGTTTCCCCCTTGGCTATGCGTTCTATCTCAGCATCACCGACTACAAGCTCACCGAGCACCGCACACCCGCGCTCGTCGGTGCCGACAACTACGTCGCCACGTTCGGCGACAGTGAGTTCTGGCACGCGTTCGGCACCACCGCGGTGTACGTGTGCGTGGCGGTCGGACTGGAACTGGTGATCGGGCTGACGATCGCGCTGGCCCTTCAGAAGCAGCGCTGGGCAAGGGATCTCACACGGTCGATGCTGCTGGCCCCGATGTTCATCACGCCGATCGCGGTCGGGCTGATCTTCCGCTTTCTGCTCAACGACCAGCTCGGCGCGATCCCGCACCTGCTGCGGTCGCTCGGTGTCGACTACGACTTCTTCGGCCCGGGCCGGGCGCTTGTACACGCTGGCCCTCATCGATGTCTGGCAGTGGACTCCGTTCATGGTGCTGCTGTTGTTGGCCGGTCTGCAGTCGATCCCGCGAGAACCGTTGGACGCCGCCCGGGTCGACGGCGCCAGCGGGTGGTATGTCCTGCGGCGCGTCACGCTGCCACTGCTGGCGCCGGTGCTGGTCGTGGCGATCCTGCTGCGTTGCCTGGACGCGATGAAGGTGTTCGAGTACGTGTTCGCCACCACCCGCGGCGGCCCGGGCACCGAGACCGAGACACTGCAGTATTTCGTGTACCAGACCGGAATTCAGTTCTTCCGGCTCGGGTCGGCGTCGTCGATGGCCTTCGTCGTCCTGATCGCGGTGCTGACGATCATCGTGATCGCGTTCCGGCGCATGGAAAAGGCGAAGCGGTCGTGAGGGATTCGCGTGTACTGACCGCCTGCCGGGTGACCCTGCTGTGGGTGGCCGGGATCTCGGTGCTGTTTCCGGTGGTATGGATCGCACTGGCCAGCCTCAAGACTCCCGAACAGCTCAATGATCCGTACCTGTTGGCCTTCACACCCGATTTCGCGAGCTGGCGCAACGTGCTGTCGTCGGGAATCCTCCCCGCAGCGGGTCGCAGCGGGCTGGTCGCCGTCGTCACGGTCGGCATCAGCGTGGTGATCGGAAGCATGGGCGCCTACGCCATCGCCCGTTTCCGGGCCGGCGGTACCGCTACCCGGTTCGGCATGCTGGCCGCGCAGGTGCTGCCGCCTGCGGTTCTGGTGTTCCCGTTCCTGACCATGGCCTACGCGCTGCGGCTCACCGACACCCTGGTGCCGGTGATCTTCGCGCACCTGAGTTTTGTTCTGCCCGTGGTGACCTGGTTCCTGATCGGGTTCTTCGAGGCCGTTCCGCGGTCGTTGGAGGAGCAGGCCCAGGTCGACGGCTTCACCCGGTTCCAGGCGTTCCGGCTGGTGGTGCTCCCCCAGGTGCTGCCGGGGATCGGCGCGGCCGCCATCTTCGGGTTCACACTGTCCTGGAACGACCTGTTCTACGGGCTCATCCTGGCGCCCGGCAAGGCAGCGATCCTGCCGGTGGCCATCGCCGGTTTCAACACGTTCCGCGGGGTGCAGATCGGCTCGATGAGCGCGGCGATCCTCATCGCGGTGGTCCCCGTCGTCATCGCGAGCTTCTTCATCCAGCGCAGGCTGGTGCAGGGCATCAGCGGCGGCGCGGTCAAGGCCTGACAAGGCCAGAAATAGGTGGTGATTCGCGCTTCATGGCAACCGTCCGATTCTCCGGCGTCAACAAGTCGTACGGATCGACATCCGTCGTCAGCGACCTCAGCATCGAACTGCCCGACGGTTCGTTCACGGTGCTCGTCGGCCCGTCGGGGTGCGGCAAGTCGACATCGCTGCGCATGCTCGCCGGCCTGGAGTCGGTTACGTCGGGCACCATCACGATCGGCGACCGTGATGTGACCAACCTGCAACCACGCGACCGCGACGTGGCAATGGTGTTCCAGAATTACGCGCTGTACCCGCATTTGACGGTACGGGAGAACATCGCGTTCCCGCTGCGCGCCTCCAAGTCGCCGCGCGGCGACGCACTGAAGCGGGCCGATGAGGTGGCCGAGTCACTCGGACTCGGAAAGCTGTTGGGACGCAAGCCGAAGGACCTCAGCGGCGGCCAGCAGCAGCGTGTCGCGATCGGGCGGGCGATCATCCGTGAACCGTCTGTCTTCCTGTTCGACGAACCGTTGAGCAACCTCGACGCCAAGCTGCGTGTCGAAACCAGGACCGAACTGCTGCAGATCCAGCGCAGGCTCGGCATCACCTCGGTGTACGTCACGCACGACCAGGAGGAGGCGATGACGCTGTCGGACCGCATGGTGGTCATGCGTGACGGCCGCACCGCGCAGGAGGGCACACCGCTGGACGTCTACGCCAACCCGGCGGACACGTTCGTCGCGACATTCGTCGGCAGTCCCAAGATGAACTTGATGGACGGCGAGTTGACCGGCGAATACTTCGCTTTGCCAACCGGATTCACGATCGGCGTCGAGTCCGTCGAGGTCCGCGGACCGGTGACTCTCGGTGTGCGACCCGACGACCTGGTGCTCACCGCGTCCGACGACGGCGACGGCGCCGCCCGAGTGAAACTGATCGAATTGCTCGGGCCCAGGGCCATCGTCACGATCGACGCCCGCGGGACCGAACTCACCAGCGTGGTGGAGGTGGGCCGCCTGGCGGGGCTCGGCGAAGGCGCCCGGGTCACCGTGTCGGCCCGCCCCGGCGCCGTCCACGTCTTCGACCCCGAAACCGGCCAACGACATGTTGGCAACCCCAACCGATGAGGAACGAACGCATCAGATGACCAGGACAGTGGTAGTGACCGGCGCAGGATCAGGGATCGGCCGAGCCATCGCGATGACGCTCGCGCAACGGGATTGGCGCGTCGTCGTCACCGACATCGACGGTGACGCCGCGAGCGCTGTCGCCGCCGCCCTGCCGAAACCGGAGGCCGGACACGAGTCCGCCGTGCTGAACGTCAGCGCGCCGGAGAACGCCACCACGGTCGCCCTTGGCGTCGCCGACCGCCTCGGACTCGACGCCTGGGTCAGCAATGCCGGCATCTCGTTCATGCACCGGTTCCTCGATGCCCCGGTCGAGCGCTACGACCAGACCATGGACGTCAACCTCAAGGGCGTATTCGTCTGCGGTCAGGCCGCGGCCCGCGCCATGATCCGTACCGGGACGGCCGGCGCCATCGTCAACACCGCATCGATGGCGGGCAAGCAGGGCCGCGTGCCCTTTCTGTCGGACTATGTGGCGTCGAAGTTCGGCGTGGTCGGGCTCACCCAGGCGATGGCCTACGAACTCGGCGAACACGGCATCACAGTCAACTGCGTGTGCCCGGGCTTCGTCGAAACCCCCATGCAGTCAAGGGAACTGGAGTGGGAAGCGGAGCTGCGCGGCATCACGACCGGCGGAGTCCGGAAAATGATGATCGACGACACGCCACTGGGCCGACTGGAACAGCCAGAGGACGTCGCCCGCGCCGTCGCCTTCCTGCTGTCCGAGGACGCGCGCTTCATCACCGGTGAGGCGCTGGCCGTCAACGGCGGCGCCTACATGGATTGACTCGCACCACTTCCCGAGAACACTTGCCTCCCAACAGAGAAAGGCACACCGTGACCACCACCTGGCTCGACGAGGTCTTCAACACTCGCAAGCCCGTCATCGCCATGCTGCACCTCGCCGCACTGCCCGGCGATCCCGGTTACGACAGCTCGGGCGGCATCGCCGCCGTCGTCACCCGCGCCCGGGAGGAACTCGAGGCGCTGCAGGCCGGCGGTGTCGACGGTGTGATGATCAGCAACGAGTTCAGCCTGCCGTATCTGACCAAGACCGAGCCGATCACGGCGATCACGATGGCCAGGATCATCGGCGAGCTTCTACCCGACCTCTCGGTGCCCTACGGCGTCAACGTGTTGTGGGACGGCCGCGCCTCGATCGACCTGGCGGTCGCCACCGGTGCACGGTTCGTCCGCGAGATCTTCACCGGCGTGTACGCGAGCGACTTCGGGCTGTGGAACACCAACGTCGGCGAGGTCGCCCGGCACCGGGCCCGGGTCGGCGGCGCCGACGTCAAACTGTTCTTCAACATCGTGCCCGAGTCCGCGACCTATCTCGCGGACCGCGACCTCGCGTCGATCACGCGGACCACGGTGTTCGCCACGCTGCCGGACGCGATCTGCGTGTCGGGAGCGACGGCCGGATCCCCCACCGACACCGATGCGCTGCGGGTGGTCAAGTCCGCGGCGGGCGACGTGCCGGTGTTCGTGAACACGGGGGTGCGCGCCGAGAACGTGGCCGCCCAACTCGACATCGCCGACGGCGCCATCGTCGGCACCTACTTCAAAGCCGACGGGGTGTTCGAGAACCGGGCCGAAAAATCACGGGTCGAGGAGTTGATGGCCGCCGCGAAGGCGTATCGCGCCCAGCTCGGCTAGCGGCGGCCGTTGGCCAACCGGATGGCGAGCTCTTCGGGCGGGACGTCGTGGCCCTCGGTGCAGCGGATGGACACCGTCGCCTCCGCGCCGCAGTCGGCGTGGATCATCCGCAGTGGCGCCGACGGCGGCAGATGGCGCTGTCCCCACTCGAACATCGCCCAGATCACCGGCATGAAGTCACGGCCGGCATCGGTGAGCACGTACTCGTCACGGCTGCGCTGCCCGGGCTCCTGATACGGCCGCCGCTCGAGCAGTCCCACCTCGACCAGGTCGGAAAGGCGGGCGGCCGCGGCGGCCTTCGTCACCCCGACGCGCCGCCAGAAGTCGTCGAACCGCGTGGTGCCGTAATAGGCCTCCCGCATGATCAGCATCGCCGATTTGGTGCCCAGCAGCGCCATCGTCTTCTCGATCGGGCATTCGCCGACCGCCGACCAGGCGTCCCGGTCGGCGAGTGTTCCCTGCAGCACTGTCATGGAATTCACTCTACCTCTGAGTTGTTGTGCCTATACCCAGGTGGTATAGCTGGGTATAGAAAGACTTACTCAGTCGGGAGTCATAGGAGGCAGAAATGGCCGGATATGCGGGACGCGACGCCGTCATCGTTTCAGCGGTACGCACCCCGATCGGGAAAGGCAAGGCCAGCGGCGCGCTCCACGATGTGTTACCGGTCGACCTGCTGGCGCACAGCCTGCGCGAGCTGATCGCCCGCACCGGTATCGATCCCGTCCAGATCGACGATGTGATCACCGGAGCCGTCACCCAGGTCGGAGACCAGGCCGTCAACATCGCCCGCAACGGGCTGCTGGCCGCCGGTTTCCCAGAGAGCGTCCCCGGAACCACCGTCGACCGCCAGTGCGGCAGCAGCCAGCAGGCGATCCACTTCGCCGCTCAGGGCGTCATCTCCGGCGCGTACGACATCGTGGTCGCCGCGGGCGTGGAGTCCATGTCGCGGGTGCCGATGGGTTCCAGTGTGCTGCCGGGCAGCGACCCGTTCGGCGCGATGGCGCAGCGCTATCCCGAAGGCCTTGTGCCACAGGGCATCAGCGCCGAGTTGATCGCCGCCAAATGGGGGTTCTCCCGCCAACAGCTCGACGAGTTCTCGGCAGGCAGTCACGAGAAGGCGGCGGCCGCAACCAAAGAGGGCCGGTTCGACAACGAGCTGACACCGATCGCCGGCTTGACCACCGATGAGATCATCCGGCCTGGAACCACCGTCGAGACCCTGGCGGGCCTCAAGCCCGCGTTCTACACCCCCGCCTACGAAGAGCGCTTCCCGCAGATTCAGTGGGAGATCACACCGGGCAACTCGTCGCCGTTGTCGGATGGCAGCGCTGCGGTGCTGATCACCAGCAGCGAGGTGGCCAACCGGCTGGGCCTGCGTCCACTCGCCCGCATCCACACGACGACCGTCGTCGGATCCGACCCGCTCTACATGCTGACCGGTGTCATCCCGGCCACCGAAAAGGTGCTGCAGCGCGCCGGCCTGACGCTCGCCGATATCGACCTGTTCGAGGTCAACGAGGCGTTCGCGCCGGTGGTGCTGGCATGGGCGCATGACACCGGCGCCGACCTGACAAAGACGAATGTGAATGGCGGTGCGATCGCGATCGGGCATCCGCTCGGGGCCAGCGGTGCGCGGATCATGACCACTTTGGTCAATGCGCTCGAACAGCGGGGTGCCCGCTATGGGTTGCAGACGATGTGTGAGGGCGGCGGAATGGCGAACGCCACCATCATCGAACGGCTGTAAGCCCACCGATTGCACTCAGGGTCGTGATCCGGTGCCTTTCACGACCCTGAGTGCAATTTCACATGCCTCCAGAGAATGAGGACCCCATGACGAGAATCCTGGTGACGACCGCCAATGGAGATACCGGACGTCCAATGGTCGAGTACTTACTCAAAAGCGGACTACAGGTCAGGGCGATGGTTCGCAGGGATGACGCCCGTGCCCAGCACCTTCGCGATAACGGTGCCGAAATCGTATTGGGTGACTTGCTCACTTTCCGCGATGTTCGCGCGGCGCTTGACGGCGTGCAGCGTGCCTACTTCAACTTCCCGCTCGGCGAAGGGCTCGTCGAAGCGGCGGTCATGTTCGCCCAGGCCGCCAAGGAACAAAGCCTCGAAGCCATCGTCAACATGTCACAAATCCAGTCGCGCCCTCGGGCCCGCAGTAAGGCGACGCAGAATCACTGGCTCTCCGAGCAGATCTTCGACTGGTCAGGAGTACCGACCACCAATCTGAGGGTCACGTTCTTCATGGAATGGCTGACCTACATCACCGAGTTGATCCGATCCGGCCGCTACGTCATGCCCTTTGACGCTGACAGCCGCTTCGCCCCGATCGCCGGACGAGACATCGCATTGACCGCCGCGACGATCCTGGCCAACCCCGAGGAGCACGGCGGCCGCACGTACACCTTGACCGGACCCGTTGAATACAGTCACCAGGAACTAGCCGCAGAGGTCAGCCGCGTCCTCGCGAAGGACCTCCCGTTCGAGCAAGTCACCGTCACGACGTTCCTGGATCTGATTGGCATACCTGATGACACGGCTAAGCTCAGGCACTTCGAGGCAGTGACAATCGACCAACAAGAGGGACGCCTGGCAGGCGTCAGCAATGCCACCCCAACAATCATTGGACGCCCCCTCAGCACGGTCGAGGAATTCATCAACGAACACCGTGCGCTGTTCGACCGCGACTACGCCACGACAACCGTCTGACGGCACGTCGTCACGACCCTGGCTTCTGTTCGACGTTAAACCCGCTGCAACTCGAACAACGGGATGACCCGCGTTGTCCTGTTCTGGTATTCACCGAAAAGCGGTTGCAGTGCAACAACTTTCGGGAAGGTCTCATCGTGTTCCGCGGGCGGCAGCTCGCGGGCGACGATGTCGTAGCTGGACTCCCCCACCT
The DNA here is from genome assembly GCA_963699655.1 of uncultured Actinomycetota bacterium. Taxonomy (GTDB): domain Bacteria; phylum Actinomycetota; class Actinomycetes; order Mycobacteriales; family Mycobacteriaceae; genus Mycobacterium. The sequence continues at coordinate 72,954 of CAVOUV010000019.1, read as the reverse complement.
CGACGAACGCGCGCGGGTTCGCCCGCAGGTTGTGCACCCAGTCGGGGTGATTGGGGGCGCCGCCCAACGAGCCCACGATGATCATCCGGCCCTCGACGTTCAGATTGGCCAGTACCGCCAGGCGGTTTCGGCCCGTCTTGGCGCCGATTGTGGTCAACAACAACAGATCCGCGCCGTCGAATTCGCCGCCCACCCGGCCCTTGTTGGCGCGGAACTCCTCGGCGATGGCGTTGTTGTACGCCTGCCAGCCCGCCGCATCTCTGGTTTCGGTCACGCCTTGCTCAATGCCTGACAAACCGCACCCTATTCCGTCCATTGCAGATCGAACAGCGGGCCGGACGGGGTGGCTGATCTCAGGGCTTGGGCCGGGTAGCCCGGCGGATGCTCAGCGGTAGCAGGGCAGCGACCGCCGCCGCCACGATCCACCATGCGTGCAGGTGGGTCGTTGCGCTGAGCGCGACGGTGAGCGCGAGGGCGATGGCCACCCCGACCGCCACTCGCCAGTCGTCGCCGATGACGAAGTCGTACCAGAACGCCGCGAAGGCACGGAGTCTCGTGATCATGCCGAGGCCCTCCCGGGGGTGATGTTCTGACCCACCGTGGTCGGACGCCGGAAGACGGCGACGAGGACAAGGGCGTACATCGCGACCGCAGGGATGATGACCAGCAGTGCGGCGTCCTCTCCGGGCCAGTGCGCGCCGGCGCCCTCGGCGCTCCAGTACAACCCGAAGGCGGTGAGCATTATCCCGACGACGAACTTGATGGTGTTCTCCGGGACACGTGCCAGCGGCGCTCGGATGGCCAGACCCACTGCGGTCACGGCCACCGCCGCGGCCACTGCCGCCATCGCGGCCAATGGAATGTTGTGTTGATTGCCGCCGAAGGTGAGCGCGATGAACGCCACCTCCAGCCCTTCGAGCATGACGCCCTTGAACGCCAGTGTGAACGCGTACCAATCGGTCACCGCCCAGCGGCGCCGGGTCTCTGCCTGCCGGGCGTCGGCCAGTACGGCGGCAAAGGCCAGCGTCTCATCGTGTTTGGGCTTGTGCCCGCTGGCCCGCAGGATCGCCTTGCGTAACCATTGCAGCCCGAAAACCAGCAGCAGTGCGCCGACGAACAAGCGCAGTCCGTCGAGCGGAATCGCCGAGAGCGCGGGTCCGAGCACTGCGACAACAACCGCCAGGACACCTAGTCCGGCAACGACACCGGTGATGGCCGAACGCCAGTCGCGGGCAGTGCCCGCGGCCAGCACGATGGTCAGGGCCTCCACCGCCTCGACCGCACAGGCCAGGAAGACCGCAAGAAACAGAGCCGCGGCGCTCACCCGTCACCCTTCATCAAACGTAACGACTGTTACCTTGACAGACTAACGGAAAGTCATCGCGCAATACTGGCAGGTAGTCGACGACGAGTTGCCGAGGTCGGCAAATCAGACCCGCTGTAGCTCGAAGAGCGGGATGACGCGACTGGTCTTGGCCTGATACTCACCGAAACCCGGTTGCACCGCAACGACCTTCGGGTAGGTCTCGTCGCGTTCCTCAGACGGCAACTCGCGGGCGATTGCGTCGTACGTTGCGGTTCCCACCTCGACACGCACGCGCGGGTTGGCCCGGATGTTGCGCACCCAGTCCGGATCGCTGGGAGCGCCGCCCTTGGATCCGACGATGATCGTCTTGCCGTCGATCTCGAAGTACGCGAGCGGCGCCAGGCGCGGCTGCCCGGACTTGGCGCCGGTCATGGTGAGCAGCAGTAGGTCGATGTTCTCGAACTGGCCGCTCACCCTGCCCTCGTTGGCCCGGAACTCATCGACGACTGGCTCGTTCATCGCGCGAAACGCGGCGACTTCTTCTTTGGACTCGGTCATGATTCCTCTAAGCCGTCGGGCCTTCGGATCTATTCCGCCGTCGGCGAATCAGACGCGCTGCAGCTCGAAGAGCGGGATGACGCGGCTGGTCTTCGCCTGGTAGTCCCCGAAACGGGGGGCCTGCGAAACGATCTTGCCGAAGGTGTCGTCGCGCTCTGCGGGGGCCAACTCGCGGACGACGACGTCATAGTCCACCGCTCCCATCTCCACATGCGCCGCGGGATTCGCCCGCAGGTTGTGCACCCAGTCGGGGTGCTTGGGCGCGCCGGCCCGTGAGCCGACGACGATCACCTTGTCGTCGATGGTGAAGTACGTCAGGGGTGCCACGCGCGGCTGCCCCGACTTCGCACCCGTGGTGGTCAGCAGGAGCAGATCCCTGCCCTCGAAGCGGCCGCCCACCCGGCCCTGGTTGGCGCGGAACTCCTCGGTGACCGGGACGTTGATCGCCCGCCACCCTTCCATGTCCAGCGATTCGGTCATGCCCTACTTAATGCGGGCGAACTGCGACCTAATCCGTCCGCTGGAGCTCGAAGATCGGAATCACCCGGCTGGTCTTGGCCTGGTACTCCGCGAAAGCCGAGACCCCGGCGGTGAGTTTGGGAATGATCTCGTCGCGCTCCGCGGCCGACAGTTCACGCGCCCTCACGTCGAATGACGCCTCCCCCGACTCCACGTGCGCGTTCGGATGGGCCCGCAGGTTGTATACCCAGGCCGGGTTGACGTCGGCGCCGCCGTATCCGGCGATGACGAACATTTTTCCGTCGATTCGCTTGCACGACAGCGGAGACAGCCGCGGCCGACCGGATTTGGCGCCGGTCGTCGTCAGCAGCAACAGCTCATTGCCCTCGAACGCCGCGACCCGACCGCCGTTGGCGCGAAACTCCTCGGCGACCTTGGTGTTGAAGGCCTCTGCGCTCGTCGGGTCGGTCACAGTTTCTCGGGCTTCTCCGGCTTGGCGTCGATTCCGGATTCCTTGCGCTGTTGCGGTGTGATCGGCGCGGGCGCTCCGGTCAGGGGGTCCACACCGCCGCCCGACTTGGGGAAGGCGATGACCTCGCGAATCGAGTCCGCCCCCGAGAGCAGCGCATTGATCCGGTCCCAACCGAAGGCGATACCGCCGTGGGGCGGCGCGCCGAAGGTGAAGGCGTCCAACAGGAATCCGAACTTCTCGTTTGCTTCAGCCTGGTCGATGCCCATCACCTTGAACACCCGCTCCTGAACGTCGCGGCGGTGGATACGGATCGAACCGCCGCCGATCTCGTTGCCGTTGCACACGATGTCGTAGGCGTCGGCCAGCACGTTGCCAGGATCGGTGTCGATGCCGTCGGCGTACTCGGGCTTGGGCGCGGTGAACGCGTGATGCACGGCGGTCCATGCCCCGGACCCGACCGCGACGTCGCCGTGTGCGGTCGCCTCATCGGCCGACTCGAACAACGGCGGATCGACCACCCAGGTGAACGCCCATGCGTTGGGATCGATCAGATCCTGCCGCCTGGCGATCTCGATGCGCACGGCGCCCAGCAACGCGCGCGACGTCTTGGCCGGGCCCGCCGAGAAAAAGATGCAGTCACCGGGCGACGCGCCGACATGAGCGGCCACACCGTCGCGTTCGGCGTCGGACAGGTTCTTGGCCACCGGACCACTCAAGGTGCCGTCCTCGCCCACCAACACGTACGCCAACCCGCGGTGCCCGCGTTGTTTCGCGAACTCCTGCCACGCGTCCAGCGTGCGGCGTGGCTGAGACAGCACCGTCGGGCATCACCACCGCACCGACGTAGGGCGCCTGAAACACGCGGAACGGGGTGTCTGTGAAGAAGTCGGTGCATTCGACGAGTTCGAGACCGAACCGCAGATCGGGTTTGTCCGAGCCGAAGCGGCGCATCGCGTCGGCATAGGTGATCCGCGGCAGAGGCAGGGGCACGTCGTAGCCGATCAACGCCCACAGGGCCTTGACGATCTCCTCGGCGACCGCGATGACGTCCTCGGAATCGACGAAGCTCAATTCCATGTCGAGCTGGGTGAATTCGGGCTGGCGGTCGGCGCGGAAGTCCTCGTCGCGGTAACAGCGGGCAATTTGGTAGTAGCGCTCCATGCCGGCCACCATCAGGAGCTGTTTGAACAGCTGGGGGCTCTGGGGCAGCGCGTAGAACGAACCGGGCTGCAGCCGCGCGGGCACCAGGAAGTCGCGCGCACCCTCCGGCGTCGACCGGGTCATCGTCGGCGTTTCGATCTCGACGAAGTCGTGGCGGCCCAGCACGTCGCGGGCGGCCGCATTCGCCTTGGAGCGCAGGCGAATTGCATTACCCGGGCCCTCGCGTCGCAAATCCAGGTAGCGGTACTTGAGCCTGGCTTCCTCACCGGCCACCTCGTCGAGCTGGAACGGCAGCGGGGCGCTCTCCCCCAGTACGGTCAGCGACGTCGCGTTCACCTCGATCTCGCCCGTGGGGATGTCGGCGTTCGCGTTGCCCTCGGGCCGGATCTCGACGACCCCGTCGACCGCGATGCAGAACTCCGCGCGCAGTCGGTGCGCCTGCTCCAGCACGCCGCTCTCGCGAAACACCACCTGCGACACCCCGGACGAGTCACGCAGATCGATGAAGATGACACCGCCGTGGTCACGGCGGCGGGCCACCCAGCCGGCGAGCGTCACCGTCTGCCCGGCGTCGGTGGTCCGCAACGAACCGGCGGCATGAGTGCGCAGCACGAAAACTCCCTGGGAAAGACCTGAGATGAGGACTGCCACAGTGTAGTGGGGGCCTAACCGCCGGTAGCTTGGCCTTCATGCAAGCCCCTACCACCAGCATCGCCCTCGTCGGGCCCGGGGCGATCGGCTCGACGATCGCCGCCTTTCTGCACGAGGCGGGTCACCGCGTGACGGTGTGCGGGCACACGCCTCGCGACTCGATCGAGGTCCGGCCTGACGACGGTGAGCCCATCGTGATCGCCGAACCCGTGCTGACCGACCCGGGTGCCATCGATGAACCCGTCGATGTGGTGTTTCTCGCCGTGAAGGACACCCAGAACGAACAGGCCGCGGCCTGGCTGACGCGGCTGTGCGATGAGCACACGGTGGTGTGTGCGCTGCAGAACGGCGTCGAACAGGTCGAGCGGGTGAGCCGCTACTGCCCGTCGTCGCGGTCGTGCCGGCCGCCGTGTGGATCTCGGGTGAGCGGCAACGCGAAGGCTGGGTGCGGGTCCGGCTCCAGAATCGGTTGGTACTGCCGGAATCGGACGAGGCCAAGAAACTCGCCGAATTGTTCGAGGGCACCGGCATCGACGTCGAACTCGATCCCGACTTCATCACCGCGGCGTGGCGGAAGCTGTTGGTCAACACGGTGGTCGGCGTCATGGTGTTGACGGGACGCCGCTCTGGCATCTTCCGCCGCGACGATGTAGCGGCGCTGGCCCGCCGCTATCTGGCCGAATCCCTGGCCGTGGCCCGAGCCGACGGCGCCGACCTGCCTGACGAGGTGATCGGCGAGATCGTCGGCATGCTGGCGCAGTCGCCCCCGGACATCACCACGTCGGCACTCACCGACCGCGAGGCCGGGCGCCCGCTCGAGTGGGACATTCGCAACGAGGTCATCCGGCGCAAGGCGGCCGGGCACGGCATCGCCACGCCGATCAGCGATGTGATCGTGCCGTTGCTGGCCGCCGCCAGCGACGGTCCCGGCTAGACCGTCCCCGGTCAACCCCGGTCAGTAAAGCCCCGCCCAGGCCTTGCGGCGCTCGGCGTCGGGATCGGAGACCACCCTGTCATGGGCGGACAGAATGATGCGCGTAGAGCGTTTTTCGGTGTCGTAGATGGGCCAGTCGTGCCACTGGACCACGGATCTCGGCGGTTTCCCAGCCTTTCGTCGCGAAGTCCAGCCAGGCCCGCTGCATCCGCCGGCCCGACCGGCGGTTGCACCCGCCGCCCGAGCGGATGCAGCTTGCGCCCACGAAGGACGCATAGCTGTGCTGGATGTGCACGATCTCGCTGCCGTGGGTGGCGCCGAGCCCGAGCACCCGCAGGCTCCAGCGTGATGTGGTCGAACCGGTACACGTGGGTCGGCGCGAGCCCGCTGTAGGCGTCGGCGAACGCCCATGCCGGTCCGCCGAACATGGCGTCGGAGCCGAACGCCACCAGCGCCCGGCGCCGCGGGTAGTCGGGATAGGCCGCCAGCACGCGGTCCCTCTCGCCGGGCGCGACGCGGTCGAAATAGGCGTTGATGGAGGCCGGCGTGGTCGGCAGCATCGGTGGCTTGGTCCACGCGAACATCGACGCCTCGTGGCTGTTGGTGCCGATGATCAGCGGAATGCGGGCGACCGCCCCCGCCCGCGCGGCATCCATCGGATGTTGCGGCAGCAGGTCGACACCGTAGGTCAGGCCGTAGGCCAGGGTCGGCGTCTCGGCCGCGCTCCGCAGCTGCAGCCGACCCGCCGCGCGGCGCAGCTGGCGCTGCGGCAGCGCCTTCACCTCGTCGACGCCGACCCCGAGCCGCTGCAGAAATTCGTGGGCACGTTCGGCCCGGATCTCGCGGTCGGCGATCAGCGGCAGCGCCGGGCTCTGCGCGATCGCGCGGCTGAACAGGCCGTCGGCGGCCGGACTGGCCAGCAACGCCAACACCGACGTGGCACCGGCCGATTCGCCGAACACGGTGACCCGGTCGGGGTCGCCTCCGAAGGCGGCGATGTTCTCGCGCACCCAGCGCAGCGCGGCGAGTTGATCACGCAGCGCCAGGTTGTCGTCGAATCCCGTCACCGAGGTCGCTGAGCTCGAAACCTCCGAACACCCCGATCCGGTAGGTGACGTTGACGACCACGACGTTTCCGTTGCGGCCAGCCGCGACCCGTTGTACAGCTGGAACTGGCCCGCGCCGTAGACGAAGGCGCCGCCGGGTATCCACACCATCACCGGCAACGACGCCGCCGGTATCGGGCGACCACACCGTCACCGTCAGGCACGCCTCGTCGCGCACCTTCGGATCGTCTCGGCCGCCGCCGACGAATGACTTGCCCTGCGGCGGCAGCGGGCCGTGCTCGAGGCATCCCGCAGCCCGGTCCACGGCTTCAGCGGCGCGGGCGCGAGGAACCGCCGTTCGCCCGACCGGCTGCTCGGCGTAGGCGACACCCCGCCAGACACCCACCCCACCCTCGGTGGTACCGCGCAGATCCCCCAACGACGTGTGCGCGACGGTGGAATGTTCGGCAACGACGGCCACGCCTGAATCGTAGTGTGGGAAGCTGAAGCGGCTGGCGCCAGCCGTGATCGAGACGACGGAGCGGTGCGATGACCTTCAACGAGGGTATGCAGATCGACACGAGCACCACGTCGACCAGCGGCGGCGGCCGCGGCCCCGGCCGCGGGATCGCGATCGGCGGTGGCATCGGCGGCATTATTGATCCTGGTGGTGGCGCTGTTTCTCGGCGTCGATCCCGGCACGGCGATCCCGCAGACCAGCGACAGATCAACACCCAGGACGTCGAGGCGCCGGGCTTCGACCTGAGCCAGTGCAAGACCGGCGAGGACGCCAACCGAATTGCGCGAGTGCCGTGTGGTGGCGACGGGTAACTCGGTCGACGGCGGTGTGGTCAGCAGCTACTGCCCGGCTACACAGCGCCCACATGTGCGGCTGTTCACCGGCCAGGTCGACACCGGATGCGGTCCGGCGACCAGCGATGTCGGGCCGTTCTACTGCCCGGTGGACCAGACGGCATACTTCGACACCGACTTCTTCCAGGTGCTCGTCGACCAGTTCGGTTCCAGCGGTGGACCGTTGGCGCAGGAATACGTGGTCGCGCACGAGTACGGCCACCACGTGCAGAACCTCCTGGGTGACGCTCGGCCGGGCCCAGCAGGATCGCCCAGGGCGCCGCAGGGCGGCGGCGTGCGCACCGAGCTGCAGGCCGACTGCTATGCCGGCGTCTGGGCGCACTACGCGGCCATCGACCAAGCAGGAGAGCACGGGCGTGACGTTCCTGGAACCGTTGAGCGACAAGGATATTGCCGACGCACTATCGGCCGCGTCGTCCGTGGGCGACGACCGCATCCAGCAGCCGCCACGGGCCGCGTCAATCCCGAGGCATGGACCCACGGATCATCCGAGCAGCGGCAGAAGTGGTTCACCGTCGGCTATCAGACCGGCGACCCGAAGAAGTGCGATACCTTCGCCACCGACAACCTTGGGTAGGCGCCCCACGGCCGTCGATGCCGTCGCCGAGCGCTATCTCGAGACGTTCGCCGAACTCGATCCCTTGCGCGGCAACGGAATTGGGCATCACAGGTCACGACGACGACATCACCGACTACTCCCCCGACGGCGTGGCGGCCCGCGCCGACGCCGCCCGGTCGGCGCTTGCGAGAACTCGACGGCATCGGTCCGGCAACGGACGACGTCGACTCGGTGACGATCGCCGCGATGCGGGAGCGGCTCGGCATGCAGATCGAATTGCACGACGCCGGGCCTCGATGTCGGCGACCTCAACGTGATCGCCTCGCCGCTGCAGACGATGCGCGACGTGTTCGACCTGATGGCCACCGACACCGACGACGACTGGGCGACTGATCAACCGCCGGCTGTCCCGGCTGCCCGACCGCGCCGCCGGGTTATGCCGAGGCGTTGCGGGCCGCGGCGGCCGCCGGGCATCCGCCCGCGCGTGCGCCAGGTCAACCGCGGCATCGACCAGGCCGCCCAGATCCAGCAGCTGTTCATCGACATGGTCGCCGACGCCGCGCCCGGCAAACCACGACGCTGCACGCCGAACTGCAGCGAGCGCGCCGCCGCGGCCGCCGATGCCTACCGCGACCTGGCCGACGTGTTGCGCGACGACATCGCGCCGCACGCACGCACAGCAGGACGCGTTCGGCCGCGACGCCTACCGGCTGTTGTCGCGGGCAGTTCCTCGGCACCACGGTCGATCTGGACGAGACCTACCAGTGGGGCCTGCAGCAGCTGGAAAGCATTGTCGCCGAACAGGAGTCGATCGCGCAGCGGCTGTACCCCGGGTCGTCGGTCGCCGAGACGCTGCGGCGGCTGGACGACGAACCCCGCTACATCGTGCACGGCACCGACGCGCTGCAGGCCTGGATGCAGGACCTGTCCGACCGGGCCGTCGAGTCGCTGGCCGACACGCATTTCGACATCGCCGCGCCGCTGCGCCGCCTGGAATGCCGGATCGCGCCGACGCAGACCGGCGGCATCTACTACACCGGACCGTCGGAGGATCTCACCCGGCCGGGCCGGATGTGGTGGTCGGTCCCGCCCGGCGTCGACACCTTCCACACCTGGCAGGAGACCACGACCGTCTTTCACGAGGGTGTACCCGGACACCACCTGCAGATCGGCCGGGCGGTGTGCTGGCCGACCAGCTGAACCGATGGCGCCGACTGGGCTGCTGGGTGTCGGGCCACGGCGAGGGCTGGGCACTGTACGCCGAACGGCTGATGGCCGAACTCGGCTGGCTCGACGACGCCGGCAACCGGATGGGAATGCTGGACGCCCAACGCTTCCGGGCTGCGCGGGTGGTCATCGACATCGGCGTGCACTGCGGGCTGACCGCACCCGACGGCGGTGTCTGGGACGCCGAAAAGGCGTGGGTCTTCCTGCAGTCACACAGCGCGCAGGCCGAGGAGACGCTGCGCTTCGAACTCGACCGCTATCTGGGCTGGCCCGGCCAGGCGCCGTCGTATGCGATCGGGCAACGGATCTGGCAGCGACTGCGCGACGAGATGCTCGGCCGCGGGGTGTCGCTGAAGGAGTTCCACAGCCGCGCACTGGATCTCGGCGGCCTGCCGCTCGATGTGCTCAGGTCTGCGTTGACGGGCGATTTCGCCACCAGCTGATCCGCTGTCGCCCGCCGACACCGCCGCCTAGCGTCGGGGCATGGAGTCGATTGACGTCACGCCCCATCTGACCATGCTGCGGGTGAACGGCTGGCAGCTCTACGCGTGGCGGGACCGCGATTCGGTGACCCTGATCGATACGGGCGCACCGGGATCGGCCGCAGAGATCCTCTCCGAACTACCCGGCATCGACAGGATCGTGGTGACGCACGGCCACGTCGACCATGTCGGATCGGCCGCTGACCTCCGAGCGTCGACGGGGGCGCCCGTGATCGCCGGTGCCGGCGACGCGGCGGTGATACGCGGAACGGCGGCCATGCCGCCTCCCGTGCTGGAGGATTGGGAGAGGCCGATTCTGGCACGCGTGGCCGCCGATCTCCCCGACGTCGCAGTACCGGTGCCGGTGGACCGCGAACTGTCGGGCGGTGAGGTGCTCGACTTCGGCGGCGGAGCCGAAATCCTGGCCATACCCGGTCACACCGAAGGCGGCATCGCAGTCCACCTCCCCGCGCACGGCGTGCTGTTCACTGGCGATGCGATCGCCAACGTCGGAACCGTCATACTGGGCACCTTCAACCAGGACCGGGTTCGCGCCGTCGCGTCGTTCCGGCGCCTCGCCGCCCTCGACGTCGAGACGGCGTGTTTCGGCCACGGCGACCCCATCGCCTCGGGTGCCGGTCGCCGGATTCGCGACGCCGCTGTCCAACTCGGCGACGACTGACCGTCAGTTACCGTCGGCCGCGTCGTCGCCGAGGAACGCCAGCAATGCGTCGTTGAACTCATCGGTGTGACTGACGTACGGCGTGACCGATGAGGCGAAGACCACGCTACGAAGCCGCCCGACACCTGTGCGGGCGCAGTAACTCGCCACTTCTCCCCCGCCCATCGAGAACCCCACCAGCGTCGCATCGCGGAGATCGAGCTCCTCGATGAGCGCAGACAGGTCATCCGACAGGACTTCATAGGTGTACCCGATGAGCGGCTTGTCGCTGCGACCGAACCGTCGGCGGTCATAGGTGATCACCCGGTAACCGGCCGAGTTCAGCACGTCGACCTGGGCAGACCAGGATTCACCGGACAGCGGCCAGCCGTGGATCAGCACCACGGGCCGTCCCTCCCCACCGGTGTCGTCGACGTGCAGGTTCGTATCGCGAAACAGGCCGTGGTGAGCGGTTATCTCCGACATGAACGGGTGGCCCTCCATCGGCTCGGCTTCGGTGGAAGTTGTACCCACGGCGCCCGTCGTCAACCCGCGGCTGTCGTCACGTGGGCAACCGTGTCGCCGCGGCAGTCGGGCGGCGCGCCATTGGTCGATTAGGGTCAGCGTGGTGAAAGTCGTTGCTTTTGTGCCGGTGCACTGGACCGATCTCGCCGACCTCGGCGTCAGCGCCACGGGCATGCCGATGCCGGCATTCGCCGCGGACCACATACCCGGGCCGGTCGCCATACCGCTTGTCGTGGTACTACTCGCCCAGAACGGCGAAGACAACGACCCCCATCTGTTCATTCTCAGCAAGTCACCGGATGGCGAGGTGGTCGGCGGTGAGGAGTGGATCTTCCACTGGGCGGATGAGCCCAACCGTGTGTACAAATATCTCGCGGGTCCGAAGGTGCTGAATTTCCACGTGCAGCAGGAGGGCCTGTACACCTTGGGCCTGTACGCCGACAAGACCGGCATGCTGCCGCTCACCGAGTTGCCTTTCGTGGTCACTCAGGCGCAATAGTGACCACGAACGACGACGCGATCGACCCCGACACCAAGGACTGGACGTGGGTGCTCACCCGGCCGTGCGACGAGTGCGGCTTCGACCCGTCGGCCGTCCACCCCACCGACGTGCCAAGCCGGATCCGTCGCAATGCAGCGGTGTGGGCGGGCGCGCTCGAGGCACCCGGTGTTCGCACCAGACCGCGGCCGTCGATCTGGTCGCCGCTGGAATACGGCTGCCACATTCGCGACGTGCACCGGATCTTCGACCAGCGGGTCCAGCTGATGCTCACCGTGGATGTCCCGGTCTTTCCCAACTGGGATCAGGATGAGACAGCCGTAGCCGGCGACTACGCATCGCAAGACCCGGCGGTCGTGGCTGACGAGGTGCTGGAAGCCGCCCGCGTCGTCGCCGACACCTACGACGGCGTGCCCGCCGACGCATGGTCGCGGCGCGGCCTGCGCGGCAACGGCAGCGAATTCACCGTCGCATCCATCGCCGTCTACCACCTCCACGACGTCGTTCACCACACCTTCGACATCCGCGGTGGCGCCTACACGGATTGACCACCGTGACCAGATGGTGGTCAACGCCGTGCGCGGTCCTTTTCAGGCCAAAGTGCGCAGACGATACCGGAAGTGGACAGACCGACGCGGGATATGTCCTATTCCTTTGCAGATGCCGCGCCGACCTCTAGTCTCGCCGTTGCGATGCGCTGGTCCCGGTCAACCGGGGCCAACGATGATCACACTTGTGAGGTATGGAGAAGATCGGAGTTCCTTGATGTCCAGGGCTTTTCGCTTCGGCGTCATCATGGGCGGCATCGAGTCGCCTCATGTCTCTGCCGTGACATCACGGACCGCGTTCGAGGATACGGTCAGGCGCCTGGAAGGTTTGGGCTTCGACGTGCTCAGCATGCCGGATCACCTGGGTTCTGTGGCACCGTTTCCGGCGCTTGCCGCCGCGGCTCATGTCACCACCACGATGAGACTGGGAACCTGTGTGTTGAACGCCGGTTTCTATCGACCCGCCCTTCTGGCGCGAGACGCTGCCGAGGTGAACCTGTTCAGCGAGGGTCGACTCGAGCTGGGATTGGGCGCCGGCTACGCGCCGGACGAGTTCGAGGCGGCCGAACTGCCCTTCCCCGCCGGCCGCAGCAGGGTCGACCACCTCGAACACACGGTGTCCTATCTCAACGACCACCTGCCCGATGTCCCGCTGATGGTGGCCGGCCACGGGGATCGATTGCTGACGATGGCTGCGCGGAAGGCCGATATCGTCGGCATCATGGGGTTACCGGGCAGAGCCGGCATCGCCGATCCGCTCGCCGACCGGACCGCCGTCGTCCGCCGTGCCGCCGGAATGCGTTTCGCCGAACTGGAACTCAACCTCCTGGTTGCCGCTGTACCGACAGACGGTTCCGGGAATCCGGAGCTCGCGTTGCCGCGCCGCCAGTTGCCCCACCTGTCCGACGAGCAACTGTTGGCGCTGCCAGGCGTGCTGCGAGGGACTCCGAGCGATATCGCCGAGAAGTTGCGTAACTACCGCGACACCTGCGACGTGTCATACGTGACGGTCATGCAGCCCCACGCCGAGCACTTCGCCAAGGTGATTGCCGAATTGAAGTAGACCTCATGCGGTCCCCGTACTGTGCGGTGCGTCACACGCTCGTCCCGGCCGTGTAAGTACTTCGCCGGGATTGACGTTCACCTTCCAAGAGCGGTGGGGCACCCTCCCACGCAGCGAAGGTGAGGCAGCAATGGGGCAACGAAGCGGCATGGGATCACTGGGCCCGCAACCGGCGACCGCGCTTTCGTTGGACGACGCCGCAACGGTCTTTCCGATGAATCAGACGGCTGCCATGGGTGTGCTGAACCGCCACAGTCCGTTCCAGCTGACGCAGCGAGCAGCTTGCGTCGGCCCCTTGACAGTGATGGATCTGTCGACTGCCGCCGACATGTGGCTTCACTGCGAGGGGGATCGAGCGTTCTATGAGGTGGAGCTTCCCATCGCAGGCCAGGTCGACATCGTGCACAGGACGTCAGTGACCGCAGCGCATATCGGTCATGGGGCTCTGTGCCTGCCCGAGGGTGAAGTCAGCGTGCCACGATGGACGGCCGGTAGCCGCGTGATCATGCTGAGAATCGATCGCGGCGTTCTGGAAGATGCACTCAGTCAGGCCGTCGGACGCCAGATCACTTCTCAGATCGCGTTCAAGCCCTCGATTTCGGCCTCCAACAGTGCCGCGCGTAGCTGGATGCGCATGCTCTTCATGATCGCGAAGGAACTTCTTGACCCGAACAGCCTCCTGAGTCAACCGATGATCGCCGCGCCCCTTACCGACGCGTTCATACAGGCGCTGCTGATGGCCGCCGACCACCCCGACCGCGGGTTCATCGCCGCAGACGCACAATGTCTTGCCCCGCAGCATATTCGAGCCGCGATAGACATCATCGAAGCCGAACCCGGGCTGCCGCTGACAATCTCGTCGTTGGCAGCACGTTGTCATGTCAGCGTGCGCGCCCTTCAGCAGGGCTTCGGCCGCCACCTCGGCGTGTCCCCGATGACCTACCTTCGTCAGGTGCGGCTCCGACACGCGCGTCAGGACCTGCTGGAACGAGATCCCTCAGTGGAAACGGTCGCCTCGGTCGCCAGGCGTTGGGGCTTCGCACACCCCGGTCGGTTCTCGGCGGCGTATTCCGCGCGGTACGGCGAAACCCCTGCCACGACCCTGCGACACGCAATTTCTCATCCGCCGACAAGGCGGCTCGACCTGTAACGGTCAAAGATCGAATTGTTTTTCATTGTTTTTCATTACCGCATTTTCAGCACCCGGGTGCGGTAGTCGACACAACCCGCGCATCTGGGTGGGGCGTCTTGACGCTGAAGCGCCATCGCATTTCGCACATTCTTTCGTCGTTATCTAGTGGTGCGCACCGGCCATGTCCGGTGGACATCGAAACACGAACCAACCCAATGGTTCGCGTGACAGCGGTGCGTCAACCGAATGGAGTCCAAGATGACGCGAACACCGCCCGCCAAACACGCCGTGGCTCAACGACGACAAGCCCCAGCCGCCTGGATCGCGGAATGACCGAGGTGAACCGATGACCGATGACATCATCGACGACATCGATCACATGGTCGACGACCAAATCGCCGGCGGTGAACCGTTCGCCCCCGACCGGTTCAGCGGCTCAGCCGAATACCCACGCTGCTCGCACTGCGACCGCCACTGGCACGGCTTGCCCATCACCGAACGCATATCCCAGATGTATCAGCGCGGCGAGTTCGACGAGGATTACCGCGCCGAAGTCGATGACAGTCGCGTGCTGTGCCGGGGATCCTATTTCATCGGGCCGATGCCGGCCGAGCGCGGGCCGTCGACGATGACCGGGAACGGCGAGGTTTTCCAGCTTCCGGAATGGCTCGTCGAGCTCATCGATGACACATCAAGTTTCGTCGCTGAGCAGATCGACTCCATCGTGGGCGCACCGTTCATTCATCCCGACGTGATCCGTGAAATGATCGAACAGCCGAATCCGCTTCTAGGCGAGCCAATCCCCCGCAACCGCGGATGTGCGCTGTTGGTGCAAGACGACACTGACCGTCGTGCGGACAATACCGCTGAGCCATGGCGTGACTTCCACGTCGCATTGCGTCGTGGTGTCGAACATATCCGAGAGTCGATGACCGGTACTACCACGAGCGTCGACGACCCAGACCTCGCAGAGACAACAGCGCCGATGACCGCGGAGGAACGAGCCCGTCGCACGATCGAGAGCATCATCAGCCTTGTGCAGACCATCAGCAACCTCGTGCAGGATTATTCGAACCGATAGCAGCTGTTCTGGCCAAGACTATCCGAATGACAACGTCGTCCGCTTGTCAGCATCCACCACAAAGGCCACAAGGACGGCGGCGTCCTCCGTGCCTGGGTTCGTCACGTTGTGTGGTAGATCCCGATATGTGACGAAGGTGTCGCCGGCCGAGAAGTGGCGGGGCGGCTGCCCGTCATTGAATAGTTCGATTTCCCCGTCGAGAACGTAGCCACATTCGAGGCCGTGGTGAACGTGTCGTCCGGTAGAAGCACCGCTCGACAAGGTGATGACGCTGGTCACGATGTGTTGTGGTCCAGCGGCTTCGAGCGGGATCGTATGCAGGAGTTCCTGCTTCACTGTGTCGATTTCCTGGGGCGGCGGCTTGTTCTGAACGAGCTCACATCCGCTGGCGCCTGCGCTCACCAGGATCAGGGCCACGCTGGTGATCAGAACTGTGACGAGTTTTCTCATGGAGTTGGTAAACGATGTCAACCGATGCCGTATTCAGCCGGAGCGCAAAGCAACTTCAACCCGACTCATCTCGGCCCGACAACTGCTGGATACCCGTCCGGTCCTTATCGGGCCAAGTGACCAGCCGTGCCGAAAGTACCCATGGGGTCGTACTGTTGTGCCATAGTCTGGAGCCGTCGCAGCGATACTTCGTGGTAAGCGGACCTGAGCCGGTCCTGGTTGCTGGTAGCGACGAAGTTGGCGAAAATGCCATCGAGGGCCCATGGCCGAACCGCATCGTGGACACGGCGGCCCGCGTCGGCGACCATCTCACGGTCCGGCGGCACATTGAGCGTTGATGGACTTGATGTTGTTGGTGGCCGCCGCGAAGCGGTCTTGGACGTCTGCCCAGTTGACGACGTTCCAGAACGCCTTCACGTAGTCGGCCTTGACGTTTTTGTACTGCAGGTAGTACGCGTGCTCCCACATGTCGACCTGCAATAGCGGTACGACGCCGAGCGGTACATTCGCCTGTTGGTCGTAGAGCTGGAATGTCAGCAGCTTGTCGCCGAGGGTGTCATACCCCAACACCGCCCAGCCCGACCCCTGCAAGCCGTTCGCCGCGGCGCCGAACTGGGCACGGAAGTTGTCGAACGACCCGAACGCGTCGTTGAGCGCCGCCGCGAGCTCACCGACCGGCTTGTCACCCCCGTTGGGAGACAAGTTCTTCCACCAGATGGTGTGGTTCACGTGCCCGCCGAGATGAAACGCCAGATTCTTCTCGTTGATGAATATCGCCGAGTGGTCGCCGTGCGCGCGCGCGTGGGCTAGCTTGACCAGCGCGTCGTTGGCGCCCTGCACGTACGTAGCGTGATGTTTGCGATGGTGCAGTTCATTGATGTATCCCGAGATGTGGGGCTCCAAAGCCCCGTAGTCGTAATCCAGTTCGGGCAGGGTGTATCCAGCCACGAGTTCGCCTTTCATTCGATGGTGATGCCGCCCCGGGGTCTGGTGACCAACGGCGTTGGCGGTCTGCCCCCGTCCCCTACTGGTGCGCGTCAACCGCCTCAACCGCCGCTTGGAATTCGTCGATCAGCTGCGGACCCAGGCCGAGACACGAGGCGAGCTCGGCGAGATCGCACGCGAGATTCACCAGCTCGCGAGGGCACGCAATCATCCCGCAGTGGGAGCAGAGCATCATCTGCCCGGCGGCTGAGGCTATTCGATCTGCTATGGACGTCAGGCGGGAATGCGGAAACGGAGGAGCGAATACAGTTACGGAGCCACGCATTACGTATGTCGCCCGCTCAATTCTGCAGAGAAGCCCATCGAGAGCGCCTTGCAGGTGGAGCTGCCGCCCTCGTCCTCCCTCTCCTGTATCGGCATAGGCGATGGAAGCCAGGATCGGTGCGTTGTCACAGATCATTCGGGTCACGCGACGTTGTAAGACGTTCGCTGGCAGTGGCATAACGATGGACTCCCAACGTCGCTGTCGGCCTCGGGCCGTTACCTTATGACCTCAACTGAAGTTGAGGTCAACTTCTGTGTCCGGACGCCGTCAACGGATCTGCGCATTGGGTGGCGTTGTGCTGCGTCGAATCGGTGAATCGAGCAAGGCTGCACAGATGTCGAACTATCCGTAGCCACTGTGTGGTCGTCACTTGTGCAGTGCTCATGCGCGTCGACGGTACGGACGTCTCCGGGCAAAGTCTCCCCCCGTGTGTGAGGGGGTTTCCCTCGGTGAGGAGGGATTTAAGGGAGTCGGGGACTACTTCGCGGTCGCGTTCGAATTTTGCCTGCCGCCGCATCGTTATGCCGCTGAGATCGTCCCACTATCTCGGAGCGGAGAAATGACACTGAAGGGGAAAGTCGCGTTCGTCAAGAGAGCGTCGCCGGGTATCGGCGGTGCCACTGCCGAACGCCTGGCCCGGGGCAGCGGGCCGTATTTTTGCAACGAACCGGTCCAGTTTCATCGCTCTGCGCGAGTCGGCGATCCGGTTTCGTGATGGCGGTCGAACAGTAGCGATCTCCGCGGCAAGTGGGACATCGAGGGCTCACCGTCAACGCGAACGTCATCGCAAACATCGTGGCGGGCAGGCGACGGAATGTTCCAGCCGCATAACCCTTTCGAACTGAGGTGCGGGTGACGCTTAACCGACCAGGGGTCGACCGACTCTAATCATGTTCGACGAACGGTTTGCTCAAATTTAGTCAATACTATGGATAGGCTGTGGCAGATGGAACTGCGCCAACTCGAGTACTTCATTGCCGTCGCGAGTGAAATGAACTTCTCCCGCGCTGCGCAGAGGGTCCACGTCGTTCAGTCCGCGCTCTCCACGTCGGTGAGCAAACTGGAGAAGGAACTCGGGGTCGAGCTCTTCGATCGATCCCGGCAGCAGATCAAGATCACCCCGGCGGGTGAGCTGTTCCGAGAGCACGCGCGTCGCGTGATCCATACCGCCCGACTGGCAAGGGATTCCATCAGCGACTTCCGCGGTGAGCTGTCCGGAACCGTTGAGCTCGGGTCGCTCATATCGTTCGGCGCCGTGGATGTCCCGAAGATACTGGGCGAGTTTCACCGGACATACCCGTTCGTACTGATCAGACTGCGGCAGAGTCAGACTGGCTCGATGCCGTACCTGTCCGCGATCGCTGACGGCTCACTCGACTTGGCCTTCGTGTCGGCGCCCGATCGCTTCCCCGCCGATATCGACCTGCGGCTCATGTCACAGGAGCCGATGCTGTTTGTCTGTAGACCCGACCACCACCTGGCGCATCGCGACCACATCGGCATCACTGAACTCGCCGGCGAGGACTTGATCGGCTTCCCCGTCGAATTCGGGCTACGTCGCATAGTCGAGCAGGCGTTCGGCGCGGCCGGCATCAACCCGCGTACGCCATCCGAAGCGGCGGTTGACTATTGGGTTGCGGCCAATCTGGTGCGCCACGGGTTGGGCAGCATCTTCATGCCCGCCAGCGACGCCAGCCGCTTCCCCGACCTCCGCGCGGTTCCGCTGCAGCCGGCAATAGAGTGGCGGATCTTCCTCGCCACTGCCGAGCAGGCCAAGATGGCGCCTGCCGCGGCCAAGCTGGCTCAGATGCTGATCGAGGGGGCGACCGGGGCGCACACGCGGTAAGCCTATCGCGCGTCGCTGGTCGCTGGCATCGAAGTGGTTCGGGGTCAACGGCTTTGGCGCACGGTTGTGTCGACCATCGGAGCCTTCGCCTTGGGCTGGATATTGTCAAGCCACTCCAGGTGGTCGACACCGTTCTTGCCATCGGCCACCGAATGCATGACCAGTGTCGCGTTGCCGGGAGTGACGGCCAGAGCGGGGGCGCCTACGCCAAGGATGCCGGCGGCCAGGCCGCAGGTCACGAGTGTGGTGAGTCCGAATTTTCTCATCGCGCTGCCTACTTCTTTCGCTTGTGGGGCGTGCGGACCAGGCCGGTTGCGGTCGGTCCGACTTCTTGTCCTTCCAGGACACCAGGAAGTAGTCATCAAGTCCAACGACTACTTATGATAGTTACGATCTATACAATAGATGGAGTGCTTGACCTGTTCATTGGTCCCGATTCCCGCCAAACCCATTCGGCCAAGCAGGAACTCACTCACGGCTCGCGCCCGGGCCGTGGTGAGTACAACCGCTAGCGGGCGCTGAGCCGGAAGACGGGGATCTGCCGTTCGGCCCGTGCCCGATAGTCGGTGTATCCGGCGTAAATCTTCTCGGCAAGCGTAAACAGCCGCGCGTGTTCGTCCGGGTCGGTGACTTGGGTCGCCTGAAATCGCTCCCCGCCAAACTGGCAGTCGGGATGCGCTTTCAGGTTGTGGTACCACTGCGGATATTTCTGTCCGCCGTAGTTGGACGCCATCACAATCGGGTCGCGCCCGTCATGAAAGTACGACAGAAACACCTGACGCCGCTGGCCGGACTTGGCACCGGTGGTGATGAGCGGCGCATTGACGACGGGACCGTAACCGCGCCCATCGGTCAGCCGCGACACCCACGGATCGACGCGAGGCGAAAGATGGCGTCCGAGGAACAATCCCGCACGGGTGCGACCGAATCGCACGGTCGTGTATATCGGGCCACGCTTCTTGTGCGGATCGACATAACGCAGCGGCATGCAGCGGACGCTACCTCCTGCGATGCGTTGATCAGTGGGCTTCAGGTCGGTCTTCAGGAGTTACCGACATCGATGATCGAGTCAGTGTCGATCGTCTGAGCAAGTTGTACAACGTCTGTTGTTCCTGCGGGGTCAGTGCGCCGAGCACCCGTTGCTCGGCGCCGATCAGGCGGTGCTCGATGTCCTTCAACAGTGCCCTGCCTGCAGCGGTGAGCACGACGCTGTGGCGGCGACGGTCCTGCGGCGACCGGAGTCGCCGCACCAGATCCTCCGCCTCCAATTCGTTCAGCAGCGCGACGACATTTGTGGGGTTCATCCCGAGGGTGGCGGCCAGGTCCGACTGGTTCTGCTCGCCGAGATCGCGCAGCAGGGTCAGCGCGATAACGTGACGCGCGCGCAGGCCGACTTCTGCAGCCATCGCGATGTCGGCCTCGGTTTGCATCTGACGGGCGAGGTGGACGAGCAGCGGGGCACAAAGATGCTCGGCGGGCCGGACGATTGGCCCGTCATCCACCGTGCCCGTCGAACGTGGTCGCCCGGCGTGAATTATTCGTCACCGGCGACGCGGATGATCGCCTTGCCGTGGGTGCGCCGGGCCGGATCAAACGCTGCGACGGCCTCGGCGAGTGGGTACACCGTGCCTACCGTTGGGATGAGGCGTTGGTCGCGCACCCTCTGTTCGAGCAAGGTCAGCTGAGCGCGATCGGCTTCGACGACGAAGAAGACTGCCCGTCCATTGTCCGGCCGCACGCGCGGTGGTTCCGCGATGGTCACAAGGACGCCACCGGAGCGGACCAGTCTTGCGGATCGATCGAGAACGTCGCCGCCGATCACATCGAATACGACGTCGACCTCACCGATGTCGTCCAGCTCATCCCGATCCAAGTCCACGAACCCGTCGGCACCGAGGTCGAGCACCGCGTCTCGGTGCGTCCCGCGTCCGCTCCCGATCACCGAGGCGCCCGCTTCGCGCGCGAGTTGCACCGCCAGTGAACCGACCGCGCCGGCGGCACCGTGGATCAGGACAGTCTGCCCGGCCGCGAGGTTGCCGTGGTCGAACAACCCCTGCCATGCCGTCAGCCCGGAGATCGGTATCGAAGCAGCGACGGTGTGTTCGATGGTGGCGGACAGCGGCGCCAGGTTACGAGCCTCCACAGCAACGTATTCCGCGAGTGATCCGTTGCGGGCCCAGTCGGTGATCCCGAAGACTCGTTGGCCGACCGACAATCCGGTGGTGCCGTATCCCAGTTCCGAGACGACACCGGAGACATCGTGGCCGGGAATGCTGGGTGCCCGGTCGCGCCCGGCCCGGTCGACCCACGTTCCGGGCCAGTCGAGTTCTCCCGGAGTGAATCCGGCCGCGTGCACCCGGACGATGACGTCATTCTCCGCGGCGTGCGGATGGGGCATCTCGGAGACCGACAGGCCGCGGACGCCCGCAGCCTGGTCACGCGCGATGATCGCCTGCATTGCGCTCAGCTCTGATGCCGACGGGCGCTCGGGTGGCGCAGATGGTCGCGGGCCGTGACCTCATCCGGATCCAGCATCGTGATCATTTCGACCCCAGGGGCGCAGATGCACACCGCCAGCAATCGAGTCCAGGTGTTCTCGTCGAGGTTGACCATTTGGTAATGCACAACATCACCGCCCGGTTCCCAAAATGCCTCCCCCGCAACAATTTCTCGAGGCTCTTCTCCCTCGAGCTCGAACAGCATCCTGCCCTCGAGCACGTAACCGAACACCGGCCCGGAATGGCGATGCGGGGCCAGACCGGCGTCCGCCGGCGGGAGTTCGACCATTTGTGTCATCGCATGCGCACCCGCGGCAATCGACGGAGGAGTGACGCTCAGCAGATCGGAGACCTTGACGCTACCTGCAGCCAACATGAATTCGACGCTAGCCCAGATCCGGCATTCGACGTGGGCCACTTCTGAGTGACGAACTGGGTCCACTTGCCTTCACGGTGGTGGCAGCGCCTCCGCTGCCACCCACGCGCTCGCGCTACAGCCGCGACTGCTCCTCGATGCCGGTGTCGGTGGTGCGGAGGGGCCGGATCAGCGCGTCCTGTGCGAACGACGCGATGAGCTCACCCTCCTCGGTGTGCACCGCGCCGCGGACATAGGACATGCCCGCGCCCACCTGCGTGCTCTCGTGCGTGTAGAGCAGCCAGCCGTCCCACCGAACCGGCTCGTGGAAGCTGACCGACACCGTCATCGGCGCGGTCGACACCGTCAGGTGCGCCTGGCTGGTTCCGATGCCCTCGTGCGCCCGCATCGTCGTCGAAATACCAAGGTGGCCGGTGAAATACGCGATCAACGCCTTGGCCAGATCGTCACGCGCCGGGATCGGGTCGTAATGCAGCCAGGCGTGCAACTCCGGTGGCCCGACCTCATCGGGGCTGTTGACGTCCACCACGTCGACCAGGCGCAGCTCGCGCCCGGTCATCGGCATCGGAGACACGTTGGCGTCGGCGGGCGCGGCGACCTCGGGACGAGGCAGATGATGACGAATCACGTCGCCGGTCGGGACGTCCAGGAGCACCGTCACCGTGATGCAGCGCTTCCCGTTCTGCTTGGCCGCCACGATCGCGGTGGCCGTCGAACGGCCTTCGCCGACGACATCTATTTCCAGTTCGACGGGTCCGGCGCCGACCATGACGGCACGGGCGAACACCGCATAGACCGACCGCACCGACTTCGCCGGAAACCGTTTGGCCGCAGCGACTATCACCTGTGCCAGCACCTGGGTGCCCTCCACCACCTGTCGGTCGTCCTGCCCTGCGGGGCCCGTCTCGGCGGTGAAGCGGTTCTCGCCGTCGGGCGCCACGTCGAACAGGTCGAGCAATCCCTGCACGGTCCACGGTGTCGGCGCTGAGTCTGTCGTCATGGGAGGGAACAGTAACCGAGCTTCTGCAAAACCGGTAACGTCATTACCAGCTCATCACCACGAGCCGGAAGGTGTCCACCATGGCGAAGCCCAGCGGCCGAGCGTCCGGGACGGAGATCGTCGGCGTCGACCCGGAGGCGCGCCCCAAGCGCTTCATGAAGTCCGCGCTGGCGATCCTCGGCGAAACCGGCCGCACCGACTTCACCGTGCTCGAGGTGGTGGAGCGGTCGAAGACCTCGCTACGGTCGTTTTACCAGCACTTCTCCACCAAAGATGAGCTGCTTCTCGCCTTGGTCGACAAGATCATGTGCGAGTCGACGCGCAAGTGGCGCGACGACACGGCCGGCCTGCCGAGCCTGGCGGCCCTTCGGGTGCTCATCGACCGCATCTGCACACCCGCCGAATCCACCACCCAGGACCGAGTCAACCGCGGCCTGACCGACTACAACGACCGCCTGGCCGAGGCGCTGCCCAGCGAGTACGCCCGCGTGCTCGTCCCCTTGCATGAGCTGATCAAAGACATCATCGACCGCGGTATTGCCGAGGGTTCCTTCCGGGCGGGCATCGACGTCGACGCCACGGCCGCCCTGATCATGCAGTCGACGCTCGGCGCGATGCGACTGCGCGTACTCGGCGCCGAACTCAACGGAGCTCCCGTCGACGCCGATCACATCTACGAGTTCTGCGTGAGCAGTCTCGCCGGCCCCGGCAACCCCGCCTGACCTGCGCCGCACCCGACCTGAAACGACCTTCTCCGGGGCGGTGTTTACGCTGGTCCCGACGTGGTAATGTCATTACCGCAAGTGCACAACGAGACTTCCAGGAGGCGGATGTGCGCCCGCAAGCTCCCCTATCCGGTGTTCGACGCCGACAACCACTTCTACGAGCCCAAGGAAGCGCTGACGCAGTTCCTGCCGGATCACCGCAAGGGCGTCATCGACTACATCGACGTCCGCGGCCGCACCAAGATCATGGTCCGCAACGTGGTCAGCGACTACATCCCCAACCCGACGTTCGAGGTGGTCGCCCGGCCCGGCGCCCAGGAGGAGTACTTCCGGCACGGCAGCGGCGGCAAGAGCTACCGCGAGGTGATGGGCAAGCCGATGAAGTCCATCCCCGCCTTCCGCAACCCCGAAGCCCGCCTCGAGGTGCTCGACGGGCTCGGCCTGGACTACACGCTGATGTTCCCGACGCTGGCCAGCCTCGTCGAGGAGCGGCTGAAGGACGATCCGGACCTGATCCTCGACATCGTCCACGCGCTGAACGAGTGGATGTACGAGACCTGGCATTTCAACTACGAGAACCGCATCTTCTCCACCCCGGTCATCAATCTGGGCGTCGTCGACCGCGCACTCGAAGAGCTGGAGTGGTGCCTGGAGCGCGGCGCCAAGACCGTCCTGGTCCGGCCTGCGCCGGTGCCCGGTTACCGCGGCACCCGCTCCCTGGGCCTGGAGGAGTTCGACCCGTTCTGGGATGCCTGCGTCAAGGCCGGCATCCCGGTGTCGATGCACGCCTCGGATAGCGGATACTCGCAGTACCTCAACGACTGGGAGCCCGGCGACGAGTTCAAGCCGTTCGCGCCGACCTCATTCCGGATGGTCGCGATGGGCAAGCGGCCCATCGAGGACACCATGGCCGCGCTGGTCTGCCACGGCGCGCTGACCCGCAACCCGGATCTGCGCATCCTGTCGATCGAGAACGGCGCCGACTGGGTGCCCTTCCTGTTCAAGCAGTTCAAGAGCGTCTACTCGAAGATGCCGCAGGGGTTCCTGGAGGATCCGATCGAGGCGTTCCGGCGATGCGTCTACGTCGCGCCGTTCTGGGAGGACGACTTCGCCCAGATGGCCGAGCTGTGCGGCATCGACCGCGTGATCTTCGGTTCCGACTGGCCCCATCCCGGAGGGCTTGGCGGAGCCGACCAACCTGGTCGACGACCTCGCACGGCCTCGACGAAGAGGGCCAGCGAAAGGTCATGGGCGGCAACATGATCGACCTGTTCAAGGTCCCCAACGAGATCGTCCACAAGCCAGACGTGCCCGCCGCTCGTCCTCACCTGACGCAACCACGACGCTGAGAGGCCGGCACCGTGACGGAGGTGGTGTCCCCCGAGCGTCTGCTGTTCGCATCGACCGCTCAGGCCTTCCTCGAGAAGGAAGCCTCGCTGAGCCGGGTGCGCGAACTGCACGCGGCGGGCAGCTCGTTCGAGCGCCGACTGGTGGCGCCGCGCCGCCGAACTCGGCTGGGCCAGCCTGCTGGTCCCCGAGGAACTCGGCGGCGGCAGCGTCTCGGGGGACGGCGTCGGCGACCTCGCGCTGGTCGCCGAGCTGATCGGGCAAGACGGTCGCGCCGGGGCCGCTGCATCCGGTGAGCACCGTGCTGGCCGGGCTCGTCGATGCGAGGCACGCCGAAAACCATGCGGACACAATCGAATCGCTGGTGGCCGGCGAGCTCGTCGCGTCCTGGGCGGTCTACGAGCCGGGCCAGCCGTGGTCGCCGCTGGACGCCGCGGTCACGGCGACGCCGACCGACGACCGGATTCCGCATCGACGGAGTCAAGGACCGCGTCGAGGCGGGCGCCGAGAGCGACGTCTTCCTGGTGGTCGCGCAGTGCGACGGTGAGCTGCGCCAGTTCCTGGTGCCCGCCGACGCGTCCGGCGTCACGTGTCGAGCCGCAGGGTCGATCGACTTGGTGAAGCGTTATGCCCGGGTGAATTTCGACGGCGTCGAGGTCGACGCGTCCGCGGTGGTCGGCTCGGCCGAGCAGACCGCGGCGCTGATCGCCCGGCAGAGCCAGGTCGCGCAGGTGCTGCAGTGCGCCGAGGTGGTCGGCATCCTCGACACCGTGCTGGACTTCACCATCCAGTGGGGCTTCGACCGGCACTCGTTCGGCCGGCCGCTGGCCTCCTACCAGGCACTCAAGCACAAGTACGCCGACATGAAGATCTGGCTCGAGGCGTGCCGCGCAACGACGCACGCGGCGGTCGCCGACGTGTCGGCTCGCGTCGCCCGGCGCCGACATGTCGGTCAGCGTCGCGAAGTCCTATGTGGGCGAACACGCCGCCCCGGCATGCTGCAGCACTGCGTCCAGCTGCACGGCGGCATCGGCGTCACGTGGGAACACGACCTGCACCTGTTCCTGCGCCGAGTCACGCTGTACCGCTCCATGTTCGGCACGCCCGAGGAGCACAACCTGCGCGTCTACGCGCTCACCGAAGCAGCTGGAGTCCGCCTCATGACCGACACCACCTCGGTCGCCGACCGAGACGACCGAGATCGGTCGAGGAATTCGCCGCGCGGGCCCGGGCCTGGCTGGCCGACAACATGCCGCGCGTCGACCCGGCCAACCCGCCCGCCGCCGACCGCGGCGAGGAAGAGCCGTGGCTGCGCGCCCGCGAACTGCAGAAGAAGCTCTACGAAGGCGGTTTCGCCGGCATCTGCTTCCCGCGCGAGTACGGCGGGCTCGGGCTGCCCATCGCGTACCAGAAGGCGTTCGACAACGAGTCCCGCGGCTACGAGCTGCCGATCATCCTCAACACGCCGACGTTCACGATCTGCGCGCGCGACCATCCTCGACACCGGCACCGAAGAGCAGAAGCGGCAACACATTTCCGGCGCCCTGCGCGGCGACGAGGTCCTGGTGCAGCTGCTGTCGGAGCCGAGCGGCGGATCCGACCTGGCCGGCGTCATCACCCGCGCCGACCGCACGGGCGACAAGTGGGTCATCAACGGCGCGAAGACCTGGAGCACCAGCGCATTCGCCGCCGACTACGGGCTGATGCTGGCCCGCACCAACTGGGACGTGCCCAAGCACGAGGGCCTGACCATGTTCCTGGTGCCCATCAACAGCCCCGGCATCACCATGCGGCGGATCAAGCAGGTCGACGGCGGTACGAGTTCTGCGAGGAGTTCTTCGACAACCTCGAACTCGATGACGACGCCGTGGTCGGTGAGGTCAACGACGGCTGGCATGTCGCATCGCGTCAGCTGTACCACGAGCGGCGCGCGGTCGGCGGCGGCTCGGAATTCGCCAGCGGCATTGGGGCCGAAGGCAAGACCGATAGCCCATCGACTACGTGGCGCTGCTGGAGAAGACGGGCCAGTCCGACAACGAGCGCGCCCGCGAGATGGCGGGCCGCGCGTTGGTGCACCGCGCCGTGCAGCGAGCAGCTGATCGACCACGTGTACCACGGCGTGCTCGACGGCTCGCTGCCACCGGCGGCCGGTTCGATCATCCGGATCACGCACGCCGAGACCCACCATTTCGAGTTCGACACCGCGCTGGCGATCGACGGGCAGTGCCGGCGTCGTCGACGATGGACGACGACCTGTCCGCTTCGGCGACCGCTACCTGTCGCGACAGACCGCGTCGCTCGGCGGCGGCACCACCGAGATCGCGCGCAACATCATCGGCGAACGGGTGCTGGGCTTTCCGCGGGAGTACGCCGCCGACCGTGGCGTGCCGTTCAATCAGGTCAAGCGCAACAAGACCTGAGCTAAGCGCATCACCGCATGCTGTCGGCCAACGCCATATGCCCTTCGAAGGCCAATTGCGTTGCCCTGGAACGGTACGTGTCGGCCAAGCTGCGATAGCCGGGCCCGTCGCCGTCGGCGCGCGCCACCAGCGCTCGCAGTCTGAGCAACGGGAGTTCGTGGAGCACGAAGCCGGGCTCGGTGGGCACGGCTTCGAGTCGGGCGATCGCGGCCCTGGCCTCCGCGATGTCCCCATCGGCGCCCCGGCGCAGCAATGACTCAACCAGGATCATGGTCGCGGGGCCGCGGCAGAGCATCTCCCCGGACTCGATGAGACTGTCGATGATGCTCCGCGCGGACTCGATTGCCCCGTCGACGTCACCGGACCTGGCCTTCTGTTTGGCGATGTGGATGCGGAACCGCACCACCTCACCGGGTGCGTACCGCCGACCGACGATGGCCTCGAGGAGTTGATCGAGTTCGTCGGAAACGTTGGTGTCCGGGTCGGCGCAATTGACCAGAGCGCTTCCGCGTGCGAAACGGGCCGCGATCAGCGCGAGATCGTCACCGGACTGCTCGGCGCGCTTGAGCGCTTCGGCTGTGTCGAGGATGGTGGCGTCATCGGGGATGCGCGCCTCGTTCAACACGGCGAACGACTTGTAGGCGATAACGGACGCATAGCTGTTCGCGTCGAGTCCCCTTGCCAATTCGACTGCCTCATCCAACTCGTCCCGCCAGCCCGGCGTCCCCAGGCAGAATCCGTACGCACCCCGCAGACCAAGCGCAAGGGCCAGCGGTGATCCGCCGACGAACAGGTTTTGTCCCCTTGTCGGATCACCATCGACGATCTCGATGACGCGCTCGGCGAGACGCAACCCTTCGGCGGCTTCTCCGGCTTGGAATTTGGTGCTGCTGCCTGCGAGGTAGAAACCCATGTCCGGTGGAGATTGCTCCTCCGCGTCGACCAGTGCGAGCCAGTCGGACACCAGACGTGACGACTCCGCATAGCGGCCGCGGAACAGCAGTGCCTGCGATTGGCCCGCCATCACCAGGGCCAATGCCTCCGCGTTGCCGGTTGTGTTGCACAGGTCGCGGACCTCTTCGTAACCGGTGTCGGCGAGCGTCGCCTCCGTTCTCCAGGCACTGATACAGAGCATGACTCTGGGCGCGATCCTTTTCCCCGTCCGGTCCGGGTGATCTGCGGACAGCCGGTCGGCGATATCACGCGCACGTCGCCAACTCGCCTGTGCCGCCGAAAGATCGCGTTTTGACGACCACCGCCCCGCCCGCATGTGCCACGTGTAGGCGCCGGGCAGATCGTCCGCGGCTTCCAGATGCTCGGCGATCGCCGCGCCGTTCTCGCCCACCGAATCGGGCTCTTTCGATTCGATGGCCGCCGCGAGACGGCGATGCACATCGGCGCGATCGGCCTTCAGCTGTGACTCATATGCCACGGTGCGGATCAGCGGATGGCGAAACGCGTACGCGACTCGGGAGGTGAACGACACCTGATCGATCAGCTCAGCGTCGACCAATTCATCGATGACCGGGTCGATGCCGAGGCTTGTGAGCAATCCGGGATCGAAGCGCGATCCGATCACGGCTGCCGCGCCGAGTGTTCGTTTGGCGGGAACACCGAGCCGATCGATACGGGCGGCGATGGTCGCCTGCAGTGTGGCGGGCACCGCGATTTCACCGATGTCCGAACGACACTCGTAGGTGCCGCGCGTGCCCAGAAGCACGCCACGTTCCGCGAGTTCGCGCACCATTTCTTCGATGAAGAAGGGGTTGCCGGCGGCCTGTGCGTTGATCCGCTCGCCGACCTGCGCCACCGAAGGCCGGGTTCCGAGCAGCTGGGTGGTCAGCGTGACGGAAGGCGAATTTCCCAAGGGTGCAAGAGATATCGTCTGCGAGCCGGTCAGTCGCGTCAACGCGCCCCGGTACTCCGGGCGGTAGGTGACGAGCACGAGCGAGGACGTTTGCGGGATGACCGCCAGGTATTCGGCCAACATCGAGTCGCTGATCTCATCGATCCAGTGCACGTCCTCGATGACGTACACCGCCGGCGTCCGCCGCCCCAGCGCCGCCGCGTTGACCAGCGCGGTCAGGCGCCGGCGACGAGCGTCGGCGTCGATCTTGGGCAACGCGACGGCGGCGTCGGCGACCCCCAGCAGATCGTCGAACAACAACCGATCGTCGACGGCCGCGTCGGGTATCGCCGATCTCAGCCGGGATCGCGCTGCGCGCTCGTCCATGGCCTCCACTCCGAACGCCGTGCGCAGGAGGTCCGCGACGACGTGGAATGGGATGTCGCTGGCATGGGACTCACAGATGGTCGAATAGACGTCCACACCTCGGGCCGCCGCGGCCGACATCAACTCTCGGCTCAGTCGACTCTTGCCGATACCGGCCGGACCCACCACACCCACCACGCAACCTTGGCCGGCGACGGATCGGTCCAGGAGGCCGGCCAGCGCATCGAGTTCCCATTGGCGCCCCACCAGCGTCGGCTCGCGAAGCTCGGTCCGTGGCCGCTGGGGTGCCATGGCGTCGAGCCGCCGTGCGACGACCGGTTGGGTTGCTCCCTTGATGCGCACCATTTCCGTCGGCCCCAGGACGGTGGCGTCCTCGACCAGCCGGGCCGTCGACGCGCTGAGCATGACACCGCCCGGTTGCGCCACCGACTCCATCCGCTGAGCCATTCCGACCTGCTCGCCGATCGCCGTGTAGCGAAGGGCACCTGGGCCCATATCGCCGGCGATCACCTCTCCGGAGTTCAGTCCCACCCGAAGTCGCAAATCGACACCGTCCCGGACACGGACTTCAGTCGACAGCGATGCCGCCGCCGACTGCACGGCCAGCGCGGCCAGACAGGCTCGAAGCGCGTGGTCCTCCAGCGCCACCGGCGCGCCGAACACCGCCATGACTCCGTCGCCGGTGAACTGTTCTGCCGTCCCCCCGTACCGATCCACCATGCGCGTCGCGCCACTGACCAAGTCGGCCATGATCTCTCGCCAGCGTTCGGTACCCACCGTCGCCGCGATGTCCATCGAACGCACCACATCCGCGAACAGCACCGTCACCTGCTTGTACTCCGCGCGCGCGCCGGCCGGGACGATCTGGGAACCACAGCGATGGCAGAACCGGGCATCCGCAAGCGCGTCGGCGCCGCACGAGCGGCAGGCGGCGGTCACCCGGATTCTCCCGGCGCGCGCGGCGAACCGGGCCGCCGGAGCAGCGCCGCGAGCTCGTCACGGCTGGTGGTGCCGGTCCGCGACATCGCGCGGTAGATGTGACCTTCCACGGTACGGACCGACAGGCGGAGCCGGTCGGCGACCGCACGGCTGGACAGGCCGTTGCCCAACATCATCACGATCTCGCGTTCCCGGTCGGTCAGTGGCAATTCCTCGGTCGCGAGGCGAAGTGCCGGGGTCCGCGCTCCGCACCGTTCGGCCAGCTCCGCGGCGCGTTTCGAGCAGGCCAATGCCGACCCACGCTGATCTCTTCGGCGGTATGCGACTGCGGCATGGCCGGCGGCATCGATGGCGGCGACGAAGTCACCAATATTCTCGAAATCGGCTGAGACTGCGGATAATACGGCGCCGTCGCCATTGCGTACAGCCTCGGCGAAGCGCGCAGCGATACCAGCCCGGGGGCCCTCGACGACCGCCGCCAGCTCGTGCAGGCGGGGTGCCGCTGCGCCGTTGCCGAACTGGGACGCCGTCTGCAGGCACATCACCTCCGCCGCGAATTGTCCGTTGGCGCCTGCGACTTCGGCGGCGGCCAGCACGATTCTGATCGCCTCGCTGATGGCGCCCTTGCTGGCGGCGACCCACGAGCGGGCGATCCCGTATGCATAGTCGAGCTGCCGGGTGCTCGGATAGCGCCATTTCTCGAGCTGTTCGACGGCGGCGCCGGCCTCGGTAACGCAACCGCGCATCGCGAGCGCCGCCGTGTGCGGCAGGTGGTACTGGTACCCGAATCCATTTGTGTCGCCGATGGAGAACATCAATTCGACCACCGGCCCCAGCAGCGTGCAGCCGGCCTCCAGTCGGCCCGCGCTCACAGCGGCCCGCCCCGCGATCGCCGCACTGAGCAGCGACGCCGCGCCGGGCAGATCCGCCGCATTGGTTCGCAGCCGGTCGGCGACCTCGGTGGCTTCGGTGATCCGGCCCGCGAGCAGGAGCGCTCCGACGTGCCCGTCGGCGATGATGTACCCCATCTGGGCGGCATCGAACGAGCGCGTCGTGATGGCGGCTCCGGCGGTGGCCGCGGCCACCGCCTCGCCCGTTCGGCCACAATCCCCCGCCGCCAGCGTGATCCCCCATGCGGTCACGCCGCCGACCACGGCGGGAAACCCGTCGAGCATGAGGTCTTTCGACGACGCAATCGCGGCATCGGGCCTGCCCATGGTCGCCCAGTAGACGGTGCGGAACGCGTCGATGAAGCCTTGCGCGTGCGGCGGCGTGCCGAGGGCGGCGCCGTCGATGAACTCCTTCGCGCCGTCGGGATCGGCGAGCGGCCACATCATGTTCACGGCCCGCAGGAAGGCCACCCGGGCCCGCGTCGTGTCTGCCGCGTCTTCGATCGTCATTTGCGCGAGCACCGCGTCGGATTCCTGGCCGCGGCCCAGCCAGGACAGGGCGTGGGCAACCACCAGGTCCGCTTCCGTGCCTCCGCCCGCGCGGACCGCCGCGGCGGCCAGGCGATGTGCCAGTGGCAGATCGGCGAGCATCACCGCGCCCTGCGACGCCCGAAGCAGGAGATCGGGGTCGGGAACGAGGTCGGAGTCCAGACTCAGCGCCGCGCGCCGAACCACGACGCGCATGTCGTCGGCGCGATCGCCGGCCGCCAGTTCATTGGCGACCAGCGCGCGCAGGCGACGCAGCCGAAGCAGCGCCGCGCCACGGCGGCGGACTTCGCCGTAGAGAGGGTGCGCGACACGAACTTCCACCGTGTCGTCGACCTTTTCGATCACGATGAGACCGCGCGCTTCGGCGTCGTCGACCGCTTCCGGGTCGGTGATGCGGCGCAGCGAGGAGAGTTCGAGGGGCTCACCAACGGCCAGTACGTCCACCACATCCCTCGTCGAAGCGGGTAGATCGCCGATCCGCACCTCGATCATCTCGACCAGTCCGGGAGGGACGATGGGGTCCTCGGTCCATCGCCAGAAGCCGCCGAGCCTCTCGAGGCGACCCGCGGCCACCTCCTGATCGACGATGTTGCGCAGGTACAGCACGTTGCCCCGGGTCATCTGCCAGAGACGCCGGAGGGCGTCCGGGTCGACAGACCCGCGCAGACTCGCCGACACCAACGTGGCCATTTCCTCCCGTGAAAGCGGTTGCAGGTCAAGTCGCTCGAGCTGGCCGCTGTTCAACAATTCCTGCGTCGCGCGGGAACCGGCTCGCCATCGCGAACCGTCAGCACCAGCTGCGCGGCCCGACGCGCAGCGATCTGATGGAGCACGAAGATCGACAGGTCATCGAGTAGGTGGACGTCGTCGACACCCACCACCGCCATGGCGCCGGGCGACACATTGGTCAGCGAATTCAGCACATCCCGGACAACGAGCAGCGTGTGCGGACCTGCTGAGCCCACCCACTGCGCGAACACGCCGAGGGGCAGTTCCCGCGCGGACGACGTTCCCACCGCCCAACGGGCTTCGTAACCCTGCGAGGTCACCGATGACAGCGCTTCGCTGGCGATTCGGCTCTTCCCGACACCAGCCGCGCCGTGGACGACAATTCCCGCCGAACCATGATCCGATATGGCGTCCTGGATGATTCGCATCTCCTGCGAGCGACCGGTCAGCGGCCACGTCAAACGCACAGGGAGAGCCTAGGAGAGCAGCCGCGCCGTCGCTGAGCAATCGCTCAAGCGGCGTCTAGAACAGCGTCGGCTGAATTGCCTCCACGTTCGCAGCCGCCGGGATCTCGGCCGCCCGGAACGACCGGCGGTCCGGGGCCAGGCCGTGCTTGGCCACCAACGGCGCCGCTCGCGCATGCAGCATCGCCCGATAATCCGATGGCAAATACGCTCCGCGCCGGTACAACTGGCGATACTCCCCCACCAACTCCGGGTGTGACCGAGCCAACCAGGACATGAACCACCCGCGGGTCGAACCGCGAAGGTGAAGTCCGAACACCGTCACGCCGTTGGCACCGGCATCGGCGATCTGACCGAGCAGGGAGTCGAGGTGCTCGGCGGAGTCGGTCAACCGGGGTAACACCGGCGCCACCATCACGTGGCAGTCCAGGCCGGTATCGCGAATCGCCGAGATCAGCCCGAGCCGCGCCTGTGGCGCGGGCGTACCGGGCTCGACGTCGCGGTGCAGCTCGGGATCGCCGACGGCCAGTGACACCGCGACGCTGACGTCGACGCGCCCGGCGGCCTCGGCGAGCAGCGGCAGATCGCGTCGCAGAAGCGTGCCTTTGGTCAGGATCGAGAACGGAGTGCCCGACTCGGCCAGCGCGCTGATGATCCCGGGCATCAGCGCGTAGCGCCCCTCCGCACGCTGATAGGGGTCGGTATTGGTGCCCAGTGCGACGGTCTCCCGCTGCCACGACCGCCGATGCAGTTCGCGGCGCAGCACATCGGCCACGTTCGTCTTGACAACCACCTGCGTATCGAAATCCGTGCCGCAATCGAGATCCAGGTATTCGTGGGTGGGACGCGCGAAACAGTAGCGGCACGCGTGCGAGCAGCCACGATAGCCGTTGACCGTGTACTTGAACGGCAACATGGAAGCGGCGGGCACCTTGTTCAGCGCCGACTTGCACAGAATCTCGTGAAAGGTGATCCCGTCGAACTGCGGGGTGCGCACACTGCGCACGAAACCGAGCCGTTGCAGGCCGGGTAGTGCGCCGTCGTCGACGCTGACACCCTGCCCGTCCCACCGCACGACTCCATTCGAACTGATGTTCGACGTGATGTCAAGCCGGGCGCGGGCTTGATGTCCGAATGCCAATAGCATGATGAGCCGGCACCCAACCGGATTGAGAGGACGCCATGGCAGGAGCCACACCATACGGACAGCTGCGGCACCGCGACATCAACGGCAAGCGGATGGCCTACGTCGACGAGGGGCGAGGTGATGCCATCGTCTTTCAGCACGGCAACCCGACCTCCTCGTACCTGTGGCGCAACGTGATGCCGCATCTGGAAGGGCTGGGCCGACTCGTCGCCTGCGACTTGATCGGGATGGGCGCCTCGGCCAAGCTCGACGATTCCGGACCCGATCGCTATCACTACGCCGAGCAGCGTGACTATCTGTTCGGGCTGTGGGACACGCTGGATCTCGGCGATCGGGTGATCTTCGTTCTGCACGACTGGGGTTCGGCGTTGGGCTTCGACTGGGCCAACCAGCACCGCGACCGGGTCGCGGGCATCGTGTACATGGAGGCCGTCGTCATGCCCATCGAGTGGTCGGACTTTCCCGGCCCGATGCGCAGCGTTTTCCAGGGCTTCCGATCCCCGGAAGGGGAGTCAATGGTGTTGGAGCAGAACATGTTCGTCGAGGCGGTGCTGCCGGCCTCGATCAAGCGTCAGCTCACCGACGAAGAGATGGACCACTACCGCGAACCGTTCCGCGATCCAGGCGAGGGTCGGCGGCCGACGTTGTCCTGGCCACGCAATATCCCGATCGAGGGTGAGCCGGCCGACGTCGCCGCGATCGTCGAGGAGTACGGCGCATGGCTGTCGGGCAGCGCCGTACCCAAACTCTTCATCAAAGGCGAGCCAGGGGCACTCGTCCGCGGTCGCGCCCTCGACTTCGCCCGGACCTGGCCCAACCAGACCGAAGTCGCCGTGCCCGGTGTGCATTTCATTCAGGAGGACAGCGCCGACGAGATCGGTGCTGCCGTAGCAGCGTTCGTCCGAGCGGTGCGGTCAACGCCCTAAGGCCGAGCCTCGAATATTAGGTTGAATGGAGTTTCGGTGGCCCGACGGAACCGACCGAAGCCGCCACCGTCCACCATGACATCCTTGAGCCGCCGCTCTCCCGCCTGGGCCCCGAGCGCCGGTCCCTGCTGCGCCAGCGAAACCGGTACGCAGACCAGCGAGGACGCGCCGTAGAACACCCGGCCGACCGGATTGAGGTTGTCTGCGAGGCTATCTCCTGCCGCGGGCTCGACCAGCATGCAGTGGCCATCGGGTTTCAACGCATCCCTCGCATGACGGGCGGCGCCGGCCGGATTAGCCATGTCGTGCAGGCAATCAAAGAATGCGATGAGGTCGTAGTCGTTGCCCTCGTAGGAGGTCGCGTCGGCCACTTCGAAGCGTGCGTTGGAGAGCCCCGCCTCCGAGGCATGCTTACGCGCAGTCTCGATCGACGCGTCGTGATAGTCGATGCCGACGAACTGCGAATCCGGAAACGTCTGTGCCATCAGGATGGTCGACACCCCATGCCCGCAACCCACGTCGGCGACGCGCCCTCCGGCGTTTAACTTGTCGACGACGCCGTCGAGTGCGGGCAGCCAGTCGGACAACAGGCTCGCGTTGTAACTGGCCCTGAAGAACCGTTCGGTCCCGCGGAACAGGCACGGATGATGTTCTCCCCATTCCATGCCTGCACCGCTGCGGAAGTTCTCCACCGCTCGCTGCTTGACCTGGAAGAGATCCTCCACGATCGAGTAGCCGCCGGGCAGGTCCATCGGCCCATTCGGATTCGCCAGGCACAACGCCTGCTCTTCGCTCAGGTAGAACTTGTCGGTGGCGCTGTCGTATTCGACGTATCCCCCGGCGGCCTGATTGGCGAGCCATTCGCGCACGTAACGCTCGTTCGTGCCCGTACGTACAGCCAATTCGGCCGACGTTGATCGCCCCTCGGCCAGAGCCGAATACAGTCCGAGCTCGTCGCCGATGAGGACCAGCGCGGCGCTCATTGCCGCACCGAGATCGCCTATCGCCTTGCCGAGAAATGCATTGAGTTTGTCTTCGTCGACGGCCATTATCAGCTCCTTCGTCCGACTCTTGTGAACGTACGCTGATTGACTATTAGTCATGCTCGATCTAGTCATGCTCGATCGAACGGAACGGGTGCGCTCCGACGGCACGCTGCGTCAACACGAGGTGCAGCGATCGCCGGATTGCCGATGAGCGCTTGCGCGGAAGAGAAGGGACGCGAGTGCCGCTGCGGTCAGGCGAGCGGACGTGGGTCTGGGTGCTACCTGACAGCTACCACTGGCCCAGCTGGCACTGCAGGTTGTAGGGACCGTCCTGCTGTACGGCGACCTGACCGTCGACGGCGATGTCGCAATGCGGATTCGGCGCGGCCTGCCCACCATGCGTGGTGCTGCTGACGGTGAAGATCGCCCACTGCGGGTCCGCGAGCGTGGTTTCGAACACCCAGGGCACGCCCGCCGCGAGGTGCACCTGCTCCTGCTTCACGAACGAGTACGCATCGGCGTTATAGGCCGCCTTGTTCGGAGGTTGTGTCGTCAAATAGAAAAGGTTGAAGTCCGCATCACCTGTCGACGTGAGCGTGTACCGGACCTGATGACCGGCCGGTTCGGCATTCGCCGTGGCAAAACTGCCCGCAACTCCGGCGGCCGCAACCGCGAGCGCCGCCCCGACCCTGGCTGTAGCTGTTCGCATGTCCGTCACATCGCCGCACGGTACCCGAGCGTTACATCGGCGGTCAGATCGGCTTCGGCGCACAGCGACGACCAGGCACTTCACAGAATGGTGGGGTGTTCTGTGATCTGTTGCACGTTCGCGAACGGGCGTGAACAAATTCAAGTCGAGGAGCGTGCTGTAGTCGTGGATTTGAACCGGCGCTCCGCACTGATCGGCATCGGTGCGGTGGGTGCATTCTTGGCGATCGACTTCGCAGCGGTCGCGTATGCCAACAAGTGGATCGGCCCCGGGAACGCGTTGACACGCGCGATGTTCCTCGACGGGTTTCGTTCCGTATTCGGAATGCACCCCGGGTTCCGGGTCAATCACGCCAAGGGCGTCGCCGTCACCGGCCATTTCGACGGCAACGGAAACGGCAGTGAGCTGTCGCGGGCGGCGGTCTTCCGGTCCGGTCAGACACCGGTGACCGGGCGCTTCTCACTCACCGGGGGGAATCCGGCCGTCGCCGACATGCCCGCGGCGGCGCGCGGATTCGCGCTGGCCTTCGCGTTCCCCGACAACACGCAGTGGCGAACGTCGATGCTGAACCTTCCCGTTTTCCCCGATAATTCGGCGCAGGGCTTCTACGACCGACTGCTCGCATCGAAGGTCGTGCCTGCAACGGGGAAGCCCGACCCGGCCGCGATGGCGGCATTCTTGAAAGCGCATCCGGAGACCGCCGCCGCCATGGCGGTGATGAAGAAGTCTCCACCGACGCCCGGCTTCGCCGACAGCACCTTCAGCAGTCTGATCACGTTCTTCCTGGTCAACGATGCCGGCGTGCGGACCCCGGTGAGGTGGGCGTTCGTACCGCAACAGCAGGCGCTGCCGCTGCGGTCTGCGGGAAAGAACGATCTGTTCGACGCGCTGGTGCGCCAGATGCGCACCGGTCCGCTGCAGTGGCGACTGGTGCTGACCGTCGGTTCTCCCGGCGACCCGGTCACCGACGCCACGCTGCCCTGGCCGAGCGACCGCCGTACGGTCGACGCCGGAGTGCTGACATTGACGGGCGTCGAGACCGAGGCCGCGGGCAACGCCCGCGACATCAACTTCGACCCGCTGGTGCTGCCCGACGGCATCGAACCGTCCGATGATCCGCTGCTCAGCGCGCGATCGACGGTGTATGCCGCGTCCTATCGCGCTCGGACCGGCGAACCGAAGTCGCCGTCCGCCGTGCAGGTGGACAAGGTGACGCCATGACGGACCAGGCCGGCCGCTACCCGCTGCGGACCCGAATCCTGCACTGGCTCACCGCGATCCTGATCTTCACCATGCTGTTCATCGGGTTCGTCATGGTGAGTTGGCTGGGCACCTACGCGGCGCTGGTCGGCATTCACATGACGCTCGGTGTGCTGATCCTGTGCATCGTCGTGGTGCGTATCGCCAACAGATTCACCCACCGCGCCCCGAAACTGCCCGACACCGTCGGATGGGCCGAACACAAACTCGTCATGGGCTCCGAGCTCACGTTGTACGCGCTGATGCTGGCGCAGCCCCTGGTCGGCTGGGCGATGGTGTCGGCGATGGGCAGGCCGGTGGTCATCTTCGGTTCGGTGCACCTGCCTCGCATCGCACCCGCCGACGCCGACCTGTTCTTCGTGCTCCGCCAGACTCACTCGGTACTGGCATACGCCCTCGTTGCCGTCGTTGCCGCGCACGTCAGCGCCGTCCTGCTGCACACGTTGACGCTTCGCGACGGAATGCTGTCGCGGATGGCCTTCTGGCGGCGCCGCACGTTCGACCCCGCTTCCCGCCCCTGAGATGGGACCCTGCACGGTGTGGAAGCAACGACCGAGACACGGATCCTGGCTGACACGGGTGGCCTGGTCGTCACCGATGACGGCCGTCGGGTTCTCGTGATCGACCGCCGCACCGGTGTGCTGGCGGTACTGGCCTTCGTGCTCGGCGTGATCACACTCGTCGTCGGCGGCTTCGGCTGCGTCGCGGTCGTCTCGGACACTTTGCCGACAGCCGTCAGCGCGGTGTTCCTGGCCGTGGGCCTCCTGTTCGCGGCCGTGACGTTCATGGTCGTGCGGAAGTTTCGCGGCCGCCGTCGCCGACCGCTGCACGAATGCCGCCCCGTGGCCGTCATCGACCGCAAGCTGGGCCTGTTCAGTTACTGCGGTGGCGCACTGGTGGCACTCGACCAGGTGCGCTTTGCGCGCAAGCTCCAAATCGGTTCCAGCTCACCCAAACTCGTCGCGATCACGCCGGGCGGAACGCGGGTACTCAAGCGCGGTAACCCATTCGACGGAGGGCTCGGCAACGTCGACGAGATACTGCGGGCGGCGGCGCAGCGCGGCTGACCCCGCTACGTGATCT
The DNA here is from genome assembly GCA_963699655.1 of uncultured Actinomycetota bacterium. GTDB lineage: Bacteria > Actinomycetota > Actinomycetes > Mycobacteriales > Mycobacteriaceae > Mycobacterium. Next base: position 33,870 of record CAVOUV010000019.1, on the reverse strand, counting down.
GGCTCACACCGGAAACGAAACGCCCACCCTGTAGCGTTTTGCGAGTAATGGCCAGGTCTTCCCGTGAGATGTCGACGTGGCATGGGAGGCAGCTGACCCGCCGTTCGGTTCTGCTGGGCCTCGGTGCGGTCGGGGCCTTCCTCGTCGCCGACCTGGGCGCCGTCGCTGTCGCAAACAGATGGATCGGCGCCGGCAACGCCCTGACCAGCGAGATGTTCCTCGACCGGTTTCGTGCGGTGTTCGGCCTCCATCCGGGATTCCGCAGGAATCACGCCAAGGGCGTGGCCGTCAGCGGACACTTCGACAGCAACGGAAACGGCAGCGAGCTGTCGCGGGCGGCGGTCTTCCGGCCCGGTCAGACTCCGGTGATCGGGCGGTTCTCGGGCAGTGGTGGAGATCCCGCTGCCGCCGACACCGCGCGCGCCACGCGCGGCCTCGGGCTTGCCATCGGGTTTCCCGGCAACGCGCAGTGGCGAACCGCGATGATGAACCTGCCCGTGTTCACCGACAATTCGCCGCAGGGCTTCTACGACCGGCTGTTAGCCACAAAGGTGGTGCCCGAGACGGGCCAGCCCGATCCCGCCGCGATGTCCGCCTTCTTCACCGCCCACCCGGAGTCGGCGGCCGCCATGGCGCTCATCGAGCAGACTCCGCCGTCGGCGGGGTTTGCCGACAGCACGTTCCGTGGACTCATCACGTTCTTCTTCGTCAACGAGGCGGGCGAGAAGACCCCCGTTCGCTGGGAGTTCGTCCCGCTTCAAAAGGCCATGTCGCCGCGGCCCAACAAGAAAAACGCGTTGTTCGACGCGCTGATCGTCCAGATGCGCGAGGGACCGCTGCGGTGGAAACTGATCCTGACCGTCGGCACGCCGGATGACCCGACCCGTGATGCCACGATTGCCTGGCCGAGCGACCGTCGCACCGTCGACGCGGGCGTGCTGACGCTGACGGACATCGAGACCGAGGCACCGGGCAACGCCCGCGACATCAATTTCGACCCGCTCGTGCTGCCGGATGGCATCGAACCGTCCGACGATCCCCTGCTCAGTGCCCGCTCCGCGGTGTACGGCGCGTCCTATCGCGCCCGCTCCGGCGAACCGAAATCTCCGTCCGCGATCCAGGTGGACAACGAGGTGGCCATTTGACGGAAGCGCCCGGGAACGCGGTGCACTATCCGGTGCGCACCCGGATCCTGCACTGGCTGAGCGCCGTCCTGATCTTCTCCGCGTTGTTCGTCGGGTTCGTGATGGTGAACTCGATCGGCTCCTACCGCGTGCTGGTCGGCCTGCACATGACGCTGGGTGTGACGATCCTGACCATCGTCGTGGTGCGCATCGCCAATCGCCTCACCCACCGCGCCCCGAGGCTGCCCGACACGGTCGGGCGGTTCGAGCACAACCTGGTGGTGGGATCCGAACTGGGGCTCTACGCGCTCATGGTGGCGCAGCCGTTGGTGGGGTGGGCCATGGTGTCGGCGTCGGGCAGGCCGGTGATCATCTTCGGTGCGGTGCGACTGCCCCGGATCGCGCCGTTCGACGACGACCTGTTCTTCGCCCTCCGTCAGACGCATTCGATCCTCGCGTACGTGTTGGTCGCCGTCATCGCCGCACACGTGAGCGCGGTGCTGCTGCACACGCTGACACTCCGGGACCACATGCTGTCCCGGATGACGTTCGCTAAACGCGACTGAGCCGCGACAGGACTTCGGTCAGAACGTCGTCGACGGGTACGTCCACCTGATCGCCGGTCGCCAGGTTCTTCACGCCGATCGTGCCGGCCTCGATGTCACGGTCGCCGGCCACCAGCGCCAGCGAGGCGCCCGAACGGTCGGCGGCGCGCATCGCTCCCTTGACCCCGCGGTCGCCATAGGCGAGGTCCACGCGAACGCCGCCGGCCCGCAGCCGGGCGGCCAGCACCGCCAGCGTGATCTTGGCCTGCTCGCCGAGCGGAACCCCGTAGACGTCGACGCGGGCGTTCCCGCCGACGGTCTTGCCCTCGGCCTTCAGGGCCAGCAGTGCGCGGTCCACGCCGAGACCGAAGCCGATGCCGGACAGGTCTTTTCCGCCGAGCTGTCGCATCAGCCCGTCGTAGCGGCCGCCGCCACCAATGCCGGACTGCGCGCCGAGACCGTCGTGGACGAATTCGAACGTGGTCTTCGTGTAGTAGTCCAGCCCGCGCACCATTCGCGGGTTGATCGTGTACGGCACGCCGAGCGCGTCCAGATGCGCGAGCACGGTGTCGAAATGCTGCTTGGCCACATCGGAGAGGTGATCCAGCATCACGGGTGCGTCAGCGGTCATCTCGCGCATCTGCGGGCGCTTGTCGTCGAGCACCCGCAGCGGGTTGATCTCGGCGCGACGGCGAGTCTCGTCATCCAGGTCGAGCTTGAACAGGAACTCCTGCAACAGTTCCCGGTACTGCGGCCGGCAGCTGTCATCGCCCAGCGAGGTGATTTCCAACCGGAATCCGTCGAGGCCGAGCGACCGAAAGCCCGCATCGGCCACCGCGATCACCTCGGCATCGAGCGCCGGATCGTCGACGCCGATCGCCTCGATCCCCACCTGCTGCAGTTGGCGGTAGCGACCAGCCTGCGGGCGTTCGTAACGGAAGAACGGCCCGGCGTAGCACAACTTCACCGGCAGCGCGCCGCGATCCAGGCCGTGCTCGATCACCGCCCGCATCACACCCGCGGTGCCCTCGGGTCGCAGCGTCACCGACCGGTCGCCACGATCGGCGAAGGTGTACATCTCCTTGGACACCACGTCGGTGGACTCCCCCACCCCGCGGGCGAACAGCGCGGTGTCTTCGAAGATCGGCAGTTCGACGTCGCCGTAACCCGCGCGGCGGGCGGCGTCCAGCAAGCCGTCGCGGACGAGCACGAACTGCGCCGAGTCGGGCGGCAGATAGTCAGGGACACCCTTGGGCGCCTGAAAGTCACTCACAGGAACTCATCAAGTCAAACCTTCAAGGAACGGGTTGGTTCGGCGTTCGAAGCCGATCGTGGTCTTCTCACCGTGTCCCGGTAGTACCACGGTGTCGTCGTCGAGCACCAACAGTTTTGTCACGATCGAGCCGAGCAGGTCCCGGCCGCTGCCACCGGGCAGGTCGGTGCGGCCGACGGATTGGCGGAACAGGGTATCGCCGCTGAGGACGAGTGACCCGGGCCCCGCCCCGATGCCCGAGTCGACGCGGAACACGACCGAGCCACGGGTGTGGCCGGGTGTGTGATCGACCGCCACGGTGATGCCGCCGAGTTCGATCTTGTCGCCGTCCTTGTCGAGCTCGATCACCTGACGCGGCTCACGGAACAGCGCGCCGAACGCCAGCTGAGCCAGTCGCGGACCGAAGTCCTTGATCGGATCGGCGAGCATGAACCGGTCCTCCGGGTGGATGTAGGCCGCGCAGCCGTACGTATCGGCCACCTTCTGCGCCGACCAGATGTGGTCGATGTGCCCGTGCGTCAGCAGCACCGCCGCCGGAGTCAGCTGATTCTCGTCGAGGATCTGCCGCAGCCGGCCCATCGCCCGCTGGCCAGGGTCGACGACGATGGCATCCGAGCCGGCACGCGGGGCGAGCACGTAGCAGTTGCAAGCCAACATGCCGGCCGGGAATCCGGTGATCAACACGGCGTCCAGTTTCCCACCCCTCGTTGGAGTGGGTCGCAGCGCCCGCACTCAGCAACTCCTGGCACACTCGTTGCCGACTGATCCGATCACGAGGAGGACACCGGCGGTGCCCACGAATGAACAACGGCGTGCCACAGCAAAGCGCAAACTCGAGCGACAGCTGGAGCGCCGGGCGCAGAAGGCCCGCCGACGCCGCCTTCTGACCATCATCGGGTCGGTGGTGGGCGCGATCGTCGTGATCGGCGCCGTGGTGGCCACGGTCGTCATCACCAACCGCGACTCCGGCAACACGACGGCGTCGGCCTCGACCTCGACTCCGACGTCGAGCTCCCCGGCGGATGGTGCGCCGCCCGCGCCTGGTGCGCCGGGCGCGCTGCCGCCGTTCGCGGCACCGGCCGACCTGGGCGCCAACTGCCAGTACCCGGCCGCGGAAAAGGCCAGCAAGCCGGTCAACCCGCCACGCACCGGCAAGGTGCCGACCGACCCGGCGCAGGTCAGCGTGAGCATGGCGACCAATCAGGGCAACATCGGCCTGCAGTTGGACAACGCCAAGTCGCCATGCACGGTGAACAGCTTCGCCAGCCTGGCTCAGCAGGGCTACTTCAACGACACCCCGTGTCACCGGCTGACCACCTCTGAAGGACTGTCGGTGCTGCAGTGCGGTGACCCGACAGGCCAGGGCACGGGCGGTCCGGGCTACCAGTTCGCCAACGAGTACCCCACCGACCAGTACCAGCCGGACGACCCCAAGCTGCAGGAGCCGGTGCTGTATCCGCGCGGCACCATCGCGATGGCCAACGCCGGCCCCGGCACCAACGGCAGCCAATTCTTCCTGGTGTACAAGGATTCGCAGCTCCCGCCGAATTACACGGTGTTCGGCACCATCGACCAGACCGGTCTGGCGACGCTGGACAAGATCGCCGCGGCCGGCGTTGCCGACGGCGGCCAGGACGGCAAACCGAAGGACGATGTCCAGGTGAAAACGATTCTGCTCGACTGACCGGGACCGAGTAAGCCGTGACGACACCACCCCCGCCGTACGGGGCGTATCCACCGCCGCCATACAGCGGGTATTACGGCTACCCAGGCGCCTATCCGCCGCCTCGGTCGACCAACTCGCTGGCGATCGTATCGCTGGTTTGCGCGTTCCTGTTCGCGCCGCTGGGCATCGTGTTCGGCCACATGTCGCTGTCCCAGATCAAGCGGACCGGCGAGGAAGGGCGCGGGCTGGCGATCGCGGGCCTGGTGATCGGATACCTGATCACGGCGCTGACCGTCCTCGTGGTGGTGCTCAGCGTGCTGTTCCTGATGGCGGTGGCGCGAGACCTCGAGCGCCTCGACGGGATGATCCCCGACCATCCCGGCATCACCGCGTCACCCTTCCCGCCGTCGGACCACACGCTGCCCCCTTTCGCACCGCCGGCGACTCTCGGCTCGAACTGTCAGTATCCGGCCACCACCGAGGCGGCCAGCAAACCCGTCAAACCTCCCCGCAACGGCCGGATCGCGACCGACCCGGCGCTCATCAGCGCGACGCTCACCACCAACCGGGGCGCGATCGGGCTGCAGCTGGAGAACGGCAGGACGCCCTGCACGGTCAACAACTTCACGAGCCTGGCGCAGCAGGGTTTCTTCGACAAAACCACGTGCCACCGGCTCACGACGACACCGGATCTCGGCGTGCTGCAGTGCGGCGACCCGACGGGCACGGGCTCCGGCGGCCCCGGCTACCGGTTTCCCAACGAGTACCCCACGAACCAGTTCCGGATGACGGACCCCGCGTTGACGGTGCCCGCGTGGTATCCGCGCGGCACGCTGGCGATGGCCAATTCCGGCCCCGGCACCAACGGCAGCCAGTTCTTCCTGGTGTATCAGGATTCGATGCTGCCGCCCACCTACACGGTGTTCGGCACGATCGACAGCGCCGGGCTCGCCGCGATCGACAAGGTCGCCGCGGCCGGAGTCGCCGGCGGCAGCCAGGACGGAAAGCCCGCAATGGACGTGACCATCACCTCGGTGCGGGTCGGCTGATCTCGGCCCGGTCGAGCCGCGCACGTGAAAAGGGTTAGCCCCCGGTCGGTTTCGTATCGATGTAGAACTGCACGTTGTCGCCGTCGACCTTGGTGACCTTCAGATGAGCGTTGTAATGACCGTCGGGCCCCGTGAACGTGCAGTCGAACTCCGTGCCAACCTTCGCGTCGACACCCGAGGGGCACTTGACGTCACTGGGCTTGAATCCCGTCTGCTTCGACACCAGGTCGGCGACTGACTTTGCGGCGCCTTCCGGCTTGATGGTCGAGCCACAACCCGCAACGACCATTGCCAACGTAGCGACGGAAACCAGCACTGAGGCGCGCATCGTCGAAGTATCACAGATCGAGCAACGATCGTCAGCCTTGCCCGCGTCAAGATCAGGCCGCGGAGGTCACCCGGTAGACGTCGTAGACGCCCTCCACATTGCGCACCACATTGAGCAGGTGTCCGAGGTGCTTGGGGTCGCCCATCTCGAAGGTGAACCGGCTGATGGCCACCCGGTCATCTGATGTCGTCACGGACGCCGACAGGATGTTGACCTTCTCGTCGGCCAGCACGCGCGTCACGTCGGAGAGCAGCCGGTGCCGGTCGAGCGCCTCGACCTGGATGGCCACCAGGAACACCGACGACGGCGACGGCGCCCACTGCACATCGATGATGCGCTCCGACTGCTCTTGCAGCGACGCAGCGTTCGTGCAATCGGTACGGTGCACGCTGACCCCGCCGCCGCGGGTGACGAAACCCATGATGTTGTCACCGGGCACCGGTGTGCAGCACTTGGCCAGCTTGGTCAGCACGCCCGGGGCGCCGGGCACCGCGACGCCGACGTCGTCGGTGCTGCGTTGCCGCACCGGCATTGTCGTCGGAGTGGAGCGCTCGGCCAGCTCGTCGGCGGCATCGTCGTCGCCACCGAGTTGAGCCACCAGCCGCTGCACCACGTGCCGCGCCGAGACGTGACCCTCTCCCACCGCGGTGTACAACGCGGACACGTCGACGTAGCGCAGTTCACGCGCCAGCGCCGCCATGGACTCGCCATTCATCAAGCGCTGCAACGGAAGCCCACCGCGACGCACCTCACGGGCGATCGCGTCCTTGCCGGATTCCAGCGCCTCCTCGCGGCGCTCCTTGGCGAACCACTGCCGGATCTTGGCCTTGGCGCGGGGCGAGACCACGAAGGTCTGCCAGTCGCGCGAGGGGCCGGCATTGGGCGCCTTGGAGGTGAAAACTTCGACCCGCTCGCCATTTTCGAGCTTACGCTCCAGAGCCACCAGCCGGCCGTTGACCCGCGCGCCGATGCACCGGTGCCCGACCTCGGTGTGCACGGCGTAGGCGAAGTCCACCGGCGTCGACCCGGTGGGCAGCGTGATCAGGTCGCCCTTCGGGGTGAAGACGAAGATCTCCTGCACCGCAAGGTCGTAGCGCAGAGACTCCAAGAACTCGCCGGGATCGGCGGCCTCCCGCTGCCAGTCGAGAAGCTGGCGCATCCACGCCATGTCGTCGATCTCGGCGGCGGCGTGGCCGGCCGGAACCCCGTTGCGGCCCTTGGCTTCCTTGTACCGCCAGTGGGCCGCGATGCCGTACTCCGCGGTCTTGTGCATGTCGCGGGTGCGGATCTGCACCTCGAGCGGTTTGCCCTCCGGCCCCACGACGGTGGTGTGCAACGACTGGTACACGCCGAATCGCGGTTGGGCGATGTAGTCCTTGAACCGCCCGGCGATCGGCTGCCACAGCGAATGCACAACGCCCACAGCGGCATAGCAGTCGCGGATCTCGTCACACTGGATACGCACACCGACCAGGTCGTGGATGTCGTCGAAGTCGCGGCCCTTGACGATCATCTTCTGATAGATCGACCAGTAGTGTTTCGGCCTGCTCTCCACGTCCGCGTTGATCTTCATCGCGGTCAGCGACCCGCTGATCTCCGCACTCACCTTGGCCAGATAGGTGTCCCGCGAGGGCGCCCGATCCGCGACCAGCCGCACGATCTCCTCGTACTTCTTGGGATGCAGGATCGCGAACGACAGGTCCTCGAGCTCCCACTTGACGGTGGCCATTCCCAGTCGGTGCGCAAGCGGCGCAATGACTTCCAGCGTCTCGCGGGCCTTGCGGGCCTGCTTCTCCGGCGGCAGGAACCGCATGGTGCGCATGTTGTGCAGCCGGTCGGCGACCTTGATCACCAGCACGCGGGGGTCGCGGGCCATGGCGATGATCATCTTGCGGATCGTCTCGCCCTCGGCCGCGGTGCCCAGCGCCACCTTGTCGAGCTTGGTGACGCCGTCGACGAGGTGACCGACCTCGGCGCCGAACTCCTCGGTGAGCGCGTCAAGGGTGTAGCCGGTGTCTTCGACGGTGTCATGCAGCAGCGCCGCGATCAGCGTCGTGGTGTCCATCTCGAGTTCGGCCAGGATGTTGGCCACCGCGAGCGGATGGGTGATGTAGGGATCCCCGGAGCGGCGCAACTGGTCGGCGTGCCGCTGCTCGGCCACCTCGTAGGCCCGCTGCAGCAAAGTCAGGTTGGCTTTCGGGTAGTGCTCCTTGTGAACCGCGACGAGCGGCTCGAGCACCGGACTGACGGCGCTGCGCTGGGAGGTCATCCGGCGCGCCAGCCGCGCCCGGACCCGCCGCGAGGCGCTCGTCGAAGCCTTCGGGATCTCCAGGGGCTGGGTCTCGGGGATCTGCACGCCCGCCGGAGGTGACTGCACGGCCTGGGCCGTGCTCGCATCCGTGTGAGTCTCGCTGGCCATCGTCACCTCCTCGTCCTGGTCTGCTCGACGCCAGACCTCGAGGATATCGCTCAGACCGTGTACAGGCTGCTGACCGGTAGCGGTTTGAGCACATCGCGGCCGCCCAGCGCGGACAGTTCGAGCACCACGGCTGCCCTGGGGACGGTCGCGCCCGCCTGCCGGAGCAGCGCAGCAGTGGTCGCGACGGTCCCGCCGGTGGCCAGGACGTCGTCGATGATCACGACCGACCGCCCGGCGATCTCGATGCCGTCGGCGGGCACCTCGAGGGTGGCTGTGCCGTATTCGAGCTGGTAGGTCTCACTGAAGACCGGCGGCGGAAGCTTTCCGCCCTTGCGGACCGCCAGCACGCCGATGCCGAGTTTGACGGCCACGGCGCCGCCGAGCAGAAACCCTCGGGCGTCGACTCCGGCCACCAGATCCGCGCCCTCGGCGATCTCCGCGAGCGCGTCGGTCACCGCGGCCAGGCCGCGCGCGTCGGCCAGCACCGGGGTGAGGTCTTTGAAGTCGACGCCCGGTTCGGGAAAATCGGGCACTTCGCGCGTCAGCGAGGCGATCAGCCGGCCGATCTCGGACGAGCCCGTCACCGACTGAGCACCCAGCGGTCCATGTTCCATCCCGCGCCCCATCGAGTCGGATTGCTGCTCACCGCATACATCTTCTTCGATGTGAGCAGGGTTCGCTGTTGACGGTATAGCGGCAGCGTCGGCATGTCTGCCCAGAGGATCGGTCCTGCCTCACCCAGTAGCCGCGCCAGCTCCTTGGGGTCGGACGTGACGGCCATCGAGGCGATGATGCCGTCGATCCGCTCGTTGGCATAGCCCGAGAGGTTGTTGCCGTTGCCGGTGTGCAGGTCATAGGCGTCCATCGCCGAGGAACCGGTGGACCCACTGCCCGCGGCGCCGCCCGTGCTGGCGATGAGCACGTCGAGCTCGTTGTTGCGCAGCGCCAGCGGGCCGGTGGTGCCGGAGGCCACGTCCTGCACGGTGATGCCCGCGGGTGCGCACGCCCTGGCGATCGCGCCGACCGTTGCCGCCAGGCGGGCATTCGGACTCTGATAGCCGACGCGGACCGTCAGCGGCTGACCGTTGATCGACCCTCGGGCCGCGTCCGGGTTGGCGACCGCGAACTGGCCCGCCTCGACGGCCCCTTCGGTGGCGCCGAACGCGTCCTCCGTCGCGGGGTTCAGCCGCGAGTTGGCTATCGGCACCTCGGCGTTCTTCGCGATCGCATCGCGCGGGGTGCACAGCGCGAGCGCGCGTCGCGCCGGCGGAGCGGCCAGCGGCCCCTGCGGCGCGAAGATGAGCTGCTCGATACCGGCCGACGGCGAATCGGTGCGCACATAGTCGTCGGGCAGGTTCAGCGTGCCCGACGAACCCTCGGCGATGTCGACGACGTCGTAAGAGCCCTGATTGACGCGATCCTGGATATCGGCGCCGCGCGGCCAGACGGTGACCTTCGCGGTCTCGGGTTTGGCGCCCCACCATTTGTCGTTGGCCACCAGCACAACGGCGCCGTCCTTGGTCACCGATTCGATCTTGTACGGCCCCGACGACGGGAACCGCTTGAGGTCGATATCGCTCTTGAGTGTCCAGGTGTTGTTCCACACCTGGGCGATACGCTCGACGGCCGGGCCGTCGTTGTTGGCGATCGCGGACGTGACGCCGGCGTCCCCGAGACCGAGTTCGTCGGCGATGACGTGCGACGGCATCATCGATGTCGCCGCGAACAACTGGCCGAAGTCGATGAATCCACGGTCCTGCGCGAACGAGACGCGAGCTTTTTTCTGCCCCGGGGCGCAATCGACCGATGCGACATCGCTGTAGCCGGCCCGATTGGCGGCGTCGAACGCCGGGAACCGGCCGGACTGCGCAGCCCAGGCGAGCACCATGTCGTCACACGTGATCGGTTTGCCGTCGGAATACACCGCGTTGGCGTTGATCTCGTAGTCGAGCACCAGCGGCGCCCGTCCGACGACGGAGACGGTGCCGAAGTCGTGGTCGCCCACGATCTGCCCGTCGGGTCCGTGGTAGTTGAATCCGGTCAGCACGCGGGCGAACGCCTGCGGGCCGCCGGACGCGGCGCCGACGACGGTGTTGGTGTTGTAGGTGACCAACGCCCCGTCGACCGCGTAGTCGATCGTGTCGGCGTGACCGTCGCCGCAGGCCGACAGGGCGAGGCCGCCGACCAACGACAGAACGGCCGCCAGTACACATCCCCGTTTGATTCCGGCGGCCATCCGACCTACCGCCGCCGGGGGTTTCGCTTACCCGACGGTCGTCCGGTCCTGCTGGTCGTCGGCCGAACCGGACGCGCGCCGGGAGCCGGCTTGTCGGCCGGCGGCGTCTCGGTGAGTCCGGCCGCGACGGTCGCCGGTTCGCCGTTGCTGGTCTCGGCGTCGGCGTCGGCGTCGCTGCTCTTGGTGTCGCTGGTCTTGGCGGCCGCCGGCTTACGCCGATTGAGCACCCGACGGGTGTGGTTGCGCACCAGTGCGGTGCGTTCCCGCAGGCTGACCAGCAGCGGGGTGGCGAAGAAGATCGACGAGTACGTACCGACGATGACGCCGACCAGCTGGACGAGCGCGAGATCCATCAGGGTGCCGACGCCCAGCAGCCAGACGGCGACCACCATCAGCGAGATGATCGGCAGCACCGAGATCAGGCTGGTGTTGATCGAGCGCATGAACGTCTGGTTGATCGCGAGGTTGGCCTGTTCGGCGAACGTGCGCCGGGTGGTGTGCTCGAAGCCGTGGGTGTTCTCCTCGACCTTGTCGAACACGATGACCGTGTCGTAGAGCGAGAAACCCAGAATCGTCAGCAGCCCGATGACCGTCGCCGGGGTGACCTCGAAACCGACCAGTGAATACACCCCCGCGGTGACCACCAGGTCGAATACCAGCGTCGCCAGCGCCGCCATCGCCATGTAGCGCTCGTAGCGCCAGGTGATGTAGATGGAGGCCAGCACCAGGAACACCACGAGCGCGATCAGTGCCTTCTTGGTGATCTGACCGCCCCATGTCTCGGAGACCGCCGAGTCGCTGATCGCCTGCTTGCTCGCCTGTCCGTCGCCGCCCTTGGGGTGGAACGTGTCGAACAACCCGTTGCGCAGCTGTTCGGTCTCGTCGTTGGTCAACGTCTCCGAGCGGATCTGTACGGTGGCCGAACTGCCGTTTCCGACGATCACCACGGACTCGGGGCTCTTGCCGAGTGCCTTGCTGAACGCGTTCTCGACCTGCTGGGTGGTGGCGTCGCCCGACTGTCCGGCGACGGGCATCGACACCTTGGTGCCGCCCTCGAAGTCGATACCGAAGGTGAAGCCCCGCAGCAGGATGCTGACGATCGCCACCGCCACCATGGCGCCGCTGATCGCGTACCACATCTTGCGGCGCCCGATGACCTCGAAGGCGCCGGTGCCGGTGTAGAGACGGACGAAGAAGCCGTGCCGTGGCGCTCCCGCTGCCGAGGCTTCCAGGTCGGGTGCCTCGACGGCGTCGGACTCGGTGACGTCGGATGAATGCTTGGCGGCCATGGTGTTATCCCCGTCCCGTCGCGTGCGCGGCCGCGCGTCGTTCGCGGGCGATCTGCTGGACCGCGCCGAGGCCGTTGAAGGCCGGCTTGGCCAGGGTCGGCGATTTCGACGCCAGGTACACCAGCGGCCAGGTCACGAGGAACACGACGACGACGTCGAGGATCGTCGTCAGGCCAAGCGTGAACGCGAAGCCCTTGACCTGCCCGACGGCCAGCACATAGAGCACCGCCGCCGCCAGGAAGGTCACGGCGTTACCCGACAGAATCGTCTTCCGCGCCCGTGCCCAACCGCGCGGGACCGCAGACCGGAACGAACGGCCTTCTCGTATCTCGTCTTTGATGCGTTCGAAGAACACCACAAACGAGTCGGCTGTAGTGCCGATACCGATGATCAGACCCGCGATGCCCGCCAGGTCCAACGTGTAGTTGATGTATCTGCCGAGTAGCACCAGGATCGCGAAAACCATTGCGCCGGAAGCGACGAGCGACAGCGCGGTGAGCAATCCGAGCACCCGGTAGTACAGCAGCGAGTACAGCAGCACCGCCGCCAGACCGATCGCGCCGGCGATCAGGCCGGCCCGCAGCGACGACAAACCCAGTGTCGCCGAGACGGTTTCGGCCTCCGACGACTCAAATGACAACGGCAGCGAGCCGTACTTCAGCACGTTTGCCAACTCGCGCGCGGAATCGGCGGTGAACTGACCGGTGATCTGGGTGGTACCGCCGGGAATCGCCTCCTGGATCTGAGGCGCACTGACCACCTTCGAGTCCAGCACGAAGGCGGTCTGGGTGCCGACATTGGCCGCGGTGAAGTCGGCCCAGATCTTGGACGCTTCGCTGTTGAACTCCACCGTCACGACATACCGGCCCTGCTGTTGATCGAGTCCGGAGTCGGCCGTCTTGATCTGGGTGCCGCTGATGATGGATTTGTCCAGCAGATACACCTCTTTGCCGTCCTGCGAACAGGTGACCAGAGGCAGGTTCGGGTCGTCGTTGCCGGCGAGTACGTCATCCTCGTCGCAGCGGGTGGCCTGGAACTGCAGCGCCAGGATCTGGATCTGCTGATCGGTGCTCTGCCGCAACTGCTTCTCGTCGGCGATGCGCTCGGCCAGCGTCTGCGGTTTCTTCGGCGCACCGGGCGGTGCAGGCGTCTGGCCTGGCGGGGCCGGCGGCGCGGGCGTCGGCGCCGGCTCCTGCGGGTACGGGCGGGGCTGCGGCGCGGGCGCCTGCTCTCCCGCCGGCGGCGCCTGCTCGGGCGCCGGCGGTGCCTGCTCGCCCGCCTGCGGTGCCACGGGAGCGCCGGGCTCGGCCGGAGCGATGGGCGGAAGACCCGGAGGCGGTGCGCCCGGTGCGCCGGGCGCTCCCGGAGGCGCGCCCGGTGCACCCGGCGGTGCACCCGGTGCTCCTGGCGGCGCCCCGGGCTGGCCCGCCGCCGGCGGCGTTGCGCCCTGCGCCGGGATCACGTGGATCACCGGCCGGATGTACAACCGCGCCGTCTGGCCCAGGTTGCGCGCCTCACTGCTGTCATTACCGGGGACGGTGATGACCAGGTTGTCGCCGTCGATGATCACCTCAGACCCCGACACACCCAGACCGTTCACGCGCGCGCTGATGATCTGCTGCGCCTGATTCAGTGCGTCGCGGGTGGGCTTGGATCCGTCGGGTGTGCGCGCGGTCAGCGTGACGCGCGTGCCTCCCTGCAGATCGATGCCGAGTTTGGGGTCGGCCTTCTTGTCACCCGTCAGGAACACCAGAAGGAATGCGCCTACCAGCAGAACCAGGAAGAGCGACAGGTAGCGGGCAGGGTGCACTGGCGCCGAAGACGATGCCACGTTGTCAGGGTCTCCTCGATATCAGTCAGTCCGTAAGCCCCGCAAAGGGTACGTCCTCATGCTGAATGCTCAGTTATCAGTCTTGGTGTTCGGGTGCTCCGTGAGCTCGGTAGCGGTCGACTCGGAAGTTTCGTCGACGTCGGTACCGGCTTCGTCATCCTCAACGTCGTCGATGTCGTCGGTGATGCGATCGCGGACGGCCAACTTCATCCAGGTGGTGACGACGCCGGGCGCGATCTCCAGGTCGACGGTGTCATCGGTGATGCCTGCGATGGTGGCCTGCAGGCCGGATGTGGTGTGGACGCGGTCGCCGACCTGCAGCGAGTTGTGCAGGTCGATGGTGGCCTGCATGGCCTTCTTCTGGCGCCTCGAGGCGAAGAACATGAAAGCGCCAAGGATGATCAGCAGTGGCAGGAATACGACAAGATCCATCAGAACTTCTGTCTTTCGTTTCGGTCTTGCGGTCACGGCATCCAGACCGGCAGGTCAGGGGCCTCATCGTGACCAGTGTGCCATTGCTGCCGCCGATGGCCGAGCCCCCCTGCCGCCCGAGATCGGCTGTTAGCGTCGCGTAGTGCTCGGACACGTCGGTCTCAACGTCCCCGATCTGCGGGCAGCGAAGGCTTACTACGAGGTGGTCATGCCCCTCGTCGGTTTCGAGCCGTTTCTGGAGGCCGATGACGAGTTCGCCTACCGCCCGCGCGGCGGCAAGCCGGGCACCTACCTCTTCTTCTACCCCGCGGCCGACGAGTCGCAGTACTCGCGGCACAGGACCGGTCTGCAGCATCTGGCATTCATGGTGCCGACCAGGTCGGCGGTGCATGCTGTGCACGACTCCGTCGCCGCGATCGCACCTCGGCTCGGCGGCAGTATCCTGCATGCTCCGCAGCGCTTCGAGCAGTATCCCCAGCCGTACTTCGCGACCTTCTGGCTCGACCCGTGGGGCGTCATGCTCGAGGCGGTGTGTCATCACGACCGGAATTGACGGTCGATGACCTAGAACTTCACCAGTGCGCTACCGCTGACCAACTCGTAGACGAAGTTCACGAAGAAGAACCCGAAGAACAGGAAGTTCAGCACCAGAATCACGTAATGCCACCACCGCGGTCGGGCAGGTGTGGGCAACTTCGAGTTCAGATACATCAACATGAACGGGAACATCAGGGCGCCTAGGTTCGACATGTTCGCCGAGATCTGCACCAGCCGCACCGGTGTGGTCAGGTGGATCGCGAGGGCGATGACGACGAGCACCACCAGCATGTATGGGTAGTAGAACCGGCGCGGATCACCCTCGAGAAGTCGGCGCAACCGTGGGCTCGTCGCGTGTGCGGCGTCGGTGAAGTTGCGCACGAGCGCCTCGAAGATGCCCAGCTGTGTGGAGAACAGGATCAGCACACCGACCACGAGCATCAGATAGAACATGGCCGACCCGTACTGGTCACCCAGTTTCTCTGCCGCGAACGTCGGCACGTTCTTCGTTGTCGGTTCTTCTCCAGTGGCGGCGACGATGTGCGCCATCAAGATGGTGGGCAGCAGCATCCCTAACATTGCGCCGCAGAAGAACACCGCCCACTGGTCGATGAGCAGCAGCCGGTACCAGCGCTTCCATCTCAAGCCGTTCTCCGGCGTGTCTCGGAAGGTGACACCGACGGCGAGCACTTCGCGCCGCTCACCGCGCACCCCTGCGAGGAAGCCGACGCGGTGGCCCATCCCGTAACCGTGGTCCCGGTAGTGGGCCATCGCGTACCAGTTGAGGCCGGACGCGAGCGCCGTGAACCCGGCGAGCGCGCCGAGGGTGGTCGCGGTGATACCGGCCGGTGGCGCCGCCGGGGTAAGCAGGCCGCGGATTCCGTCCCACCACACGGAGGGCGGCACGATCGCGATGTCGACCACGATCAGCACCGCCAGCAGCGTGCCGACCATGACCCAGTTGCTCAGCTCGAGCGTGCGGGAAATCTTGCGGGCCAACACGGTGATCAGGAAGACCACAAACAGCAGCCCGATCGCCAGCAGCCTGGTGTACTCCAGCTCGTCGGGTCGGTGCACCCGCCCGACGATCAACGCAAAGAGGCCCTGCCCGGCGCTTGCCGCCCATCCGCCGAAGATGAACGCGAAGTAGAAGACGATGAGCGAGAACGGGATCCAGAACTTCCAGCCGGGCGGCACGCGTCCCCACCCGACGATCGGAACCTCTCCGGTCGCCACCACGTACCGGGAGACCTCGACGTTGTAGAAGGTCTGCAGGATGGCCGACACCGTGATCACCCAGCCGATGCCGATGAACCCGAACTGGCCGACCGCCTGCGGGCCGAGCAGCCACTCCCCGCTGCCGATCGAGATGCCCAGTGCGATCAGGCTGGGTCCGATGACGAACTGGATGACCTGCGATGGCCCGAGCCGGGAGACCTTGAACACCTCCTCCGGCTCGGGCAGATCGTCCACGGCGAGCGGCGGACGGCTGTTGCCTAAGGGATAGACCTCGGCGTCGGGCTTGAGAACGGAACCAGCTTCGGTGCTGTCGGCCATGACGACCTCCGCGGACGGGTGTCGATTTTCGACCCCCTCCGGTTTCCCTTTTACGGCCGCGACCAACCGCCGGCAACGAAATCCGTTGTCAAACTGCGGTTGGACGGGCGATCTCGGCCAGGGGCGCCGGAGCTTTTGATCGAATCGGTGTGTCTGCGACTAGGCTCAACCGCGACGCCACAGGCGTCGAAAACCCAGGTCGTCAGGAGGCGGAAAATGAGCACCGTCGAGCAGAGCCGGTATCTCGCCACCGCGATACCCGGGCCCCGGTCGCAGGAGCTGATCGATCGAAAAAGCGCCGCGGTCGCGCGCGGGGTCGGCAACACGATGCCGGTCTATGCGGCCCGGGCGTTCGGCGGCATCGTCGAGGATGTCGACGGCAACCGGCTCATCGACCTGGGGTCCGGCATCGCGGTCACCACGGTCGGCAACTCGTCGCCGCGCGTCGTCGACGCCGTCCGGGAGCAGGTGGCCAATTTCACCCACACCTGTTTCATGATCACGCCCTACGAGGGCTACGTCGCAGTCGCCGAACAACTCAACCGGCTCACACCGGGCAGCGGCGAGAAACGCACCGCGCTGTTCAACTCGGGGTCCGAGGCGGTCGAGAACGCCATCAAGATCGCCCGGTCCTACACCCGCAAATCGGCGGTGGTCTCGTTCGATCACGCCTACCACGGGCGGACCAACCTGACGATGGCGCTGACCGCCAAGTCGATGCCCTACAAGCACGGCTTCGGGCCCTTCGCCCCCGAGATCTACCGGGCGCCGCTCTCCTACCCCTTCCGGGACTCGGAGTTCGGCAAGGAGATGGCCACCGACGGAGAACTGGCCGCCAAACGCGCGATCAGCGTGATGGACAAGCAGGTGGGCGCGGACAACCTGGCAGCGGTCATCATCGAACCCATTCAGGGCGAGGGCGGCTTCATCGTGCCGGCCGACGGTTTCCTGCCCGCGCTACTGGACTGGTGTCGCAAGAACAATGTGGTGTTCATCGCCGACGAGGTGCAGACCGGGTTCGCCAGGACGGGCGCGATGTTCGCCTGCGAACACGAGGGCATCGAGCCCGATCTGATCGTCACCGCCAAGGGCATCGCCGACGGGCTGCCGTTGTCGGCGGTGACCGGCCGCCCGGAGATCATGGACGCGCCGCATGTCAGCGGGCTCGGTGGTACCTACGGCGGCAATCCGGTTGCCTGCGCGGCGGCGCTGGCCACCATCGAGACGATCGAGGCCGACGGTCTGGTGGAGCGGGCCCGCGAGATCGAAACGCTGATGAAAGACCGGCTCGGTCGGCTGCAGGCCGAAGACGACCGCATCGGCGACGTCCGCGGCCGCGGCGCGATGATCGCCATGGAGCTGGTCAAGCCCGGTGGCCTCGAGCCCGACGCGGACCTGACCAAGGCGCTCTGCGCGGGTGCACACACCGCGGGCGTAATCGTGTTGTCCTGCGGCACATTCGGCAACGTGCTGCGTTTCCTCCCTCCGCTGACGATCAGCGACGACCTTCTCGTCGAGGGCCTCGATGTGCTCGCTCTCGTCCTGGCGGACCTTTAAGAATCAGGAGCTGATCCAGATGACCAAGGTTCAGAACTTCATCGGCGGCGAACTCGTCGACTCGGCGAGCGGGGCGACCATGCCCCTGGTCGATCCGACCACGGGCGAGGAGTACACGACCGCACCCATCTCCAACGAACAGGACATCGACAACGCCTACGCCGCCGCGTCCAAGGCGTTCGCCGACTGGAAGCGCACCACCCCGTCGCGCCGGCAGAAGGCGCTGCTGGACTTCGCCGACGACGTCGAGAAGGCGGCCGAGGATCTGGTCGCCGCCGAGGGACGCAACACCGGCAAGCCCAACCACGTGACCATGGCCGAGGAGATCCCGCCGATGGTCGACCAGATCCGGTTCTTCGCCGGTGCGGCGCGGATGCTGGAGGGCAAGTCGGCCGGTGAATACATGGAGAACCACACGTCGTGGATCCGGCGCGAACCCGTCGGCGTGATCGGCCAGGTCTCGCCGTGGAACTACCCGATGATGATGGCGATCTGGAAGTTCTGTCCGGCCATCGCCGCGGGCAACACCGTCGTGATCAAGCCCAGCGACACCACGCCGGTGACCACGGTGATGCTTGCCGAGATCGCGGCCAGGCACTTCCCGCCGGGCGTGCTCAATGTGGTGTGTGGCGACCGGAACACCGGCGCGGCCGTCGTCGCGCACCCCACTCCGCAGATGGTGTCGATCACCGGTTCCATCGCCGCCGGGCGTGCGGTCGCGGTCAGTGCGGGCGGCCATCTCAAGCGCACACATCTGGAGTTGGGCGGCAAGGCGCCCGTGATCGTCTTCGACGACAGCGATATCGCCGCGGCCGCGGAGGGTATCGCAACGGCCGGCTACTTCAACGCCGGCCAGGACTGCACCGCGGCCACCCGTGTGCTGGCGCGGGCCTCCGTCGCGAGCGATCTCACGGAGGCGCTCGCCGAGCAGGCCAAGGGCGCCACGACGACCTTCGGTAAGGCCGCCGACGACGAGGACGCCTGGGTGCCGCCGGTCAACAACGTCAACCAGATGAAGCGGGTGCTCAGCTTCTTCGAGGATGTCCCGTCGCATGCCAAGGTCGCGGTCGGCGGAGGGCGCCAGGGCGACAAGGGTTTCTACGTCGAGCCGACGGTCGTCGGTGGCCTGCTGCAGGATGACCGGCTGGTCCAGGAGGAGATCTTCGGCCCGGTGATCACCGTGCAGTCGTTCTCCGACGAGGACGAGGCGATCGCGTGGGCCAACGGCACCGAATACGGGCTGGCCTCGTCGGTGTGGACCAAGGATGTGTCGAGGGCGCTTCGGGTGTCGGCGGCGCTGGACTTCGGCTGCGTGTGGATCAACACCCACATCCCGCTGGTCGCCGAGATGCCCCACGGCGGCTACAAGTCGTCGGGCCACGGCAAGGACCTGTCGATGTACGGCTTCGACGACTACACCCGCATCAAGCACGTGATGGCCTACACGGGCTAAGTTTTCGCCGAAACGGTATTCCAGCAGGCCTCTACTCGCACTTCTTCTGCTGGAATACAGTTTCGCGGCTGTTTTGGCCCCAGAAGTCGGTGACCAGCCGCGCGATCCGGTCGCGGTCGATCAGCAGCGGTGAGACATGCCCGGTGCCCGCGACCTCCTCGACGGGACAGTCGGGAATCGCGGCGCACGTGCGGCGGGCCTCGTCGGGCCGCCAGCCCGTCACGTCGTCGCAGACGGACATCACCAGCGCCGGCACCGTGATGCTGCCCAGCAGGCCTTCGATGCCGGTGCGGCGCAACATCATCGAACGCATCGCATGGAACATCCCCTTGCGGTCGGCGTCGCGAAAGGACGCCATCACCGTCGACGCCTGATCCGGTTGCGCGGCAATGGAATCCTTGCCGATCAGTGAGTCGAACAGCTGCTGAACGATGAAGCCGGTCGGCCCGACGAATCGGTACATGGTCACGAGTCACCCCCGACGGCGCAGTCGCATCTGCGCCACGTCTACAACAAGCTCGGCCTGACGTCGCGCGTGCAACTCGCCCGGAGTCCGCACGTCATTGACAAGCACTGATGCGTGACGAGTCAGTGCGCGTGGGTGTGGCGTCGTCCGAACATCCCGGACAACCCCCGGTGCCGCCGCGGCTCTGACTCGGCAACCGGCTGAATCTCCGTCACCTCATCGGACGCCACCGGCTCCGCCTCATGCGCGGTCACCGGGCGCTCGGCGATCGGCCGCTGCGTGTACGCGACGTCGCGTGCGCTGCGAACCGACACGCGTCCCAGCGCGATGGCGCCCAGAAAGACGATCAGCGCGCCAAGCCCGTAGAAGTAGCTCAACGACAGCCACGCCAGCTTGGCTGCGGTCGCGCCTGCCGGTGACTCGGCCTCACCGATACCCAGCGGGCCCGCCAAGTCGCGACCGACCACAAACCAGGCGCCGGCCAGCACCGTCAACCAGCCACCGAGCATCGCCGTGGCGCGATTGCGCGACGTCAGCAGGAGGAAGCCGCCCACCACCGTGACCACACCGGGCAGCACCTCGAGCCAGCCCCGCGTGGTGGTCCATACCCAGGCCTGATCGGAAGAGAATCCAAAGTCGAAATAGGGGCCGACGAACGGGATCAGCGCACCCCAAATACCCAACAGGATCAACAGAAATCCGCTGGCCGCGCCACGGCTGCGAGGCATTCGCAACCTGCCGCCGCGCATGTCAGCACGTGTGTCTCTCATGACGCCTCCTCGGTTCGTCGAGCGGATACCCAAACTCGCACGCCGATAACCGATGGAGGCGGTGAACAGGGTGGCGGCATGCGGCTCAACCACGAAGACGGCGCCGAGGGATCGAATCGATTTCCGTGGCAACTCACGGCGAGCGTCGGTGTGGCCAGTATCACCCATGGGGCACATCGGGTGCCCGGACGATGATCGTAGACGTGGTCAACGCGGCCGATTCCGCCATCCAGCAGGCAAAACGCGCCGGCGGGAATCAAGCTCACGGCGCCCCGCGCGACAGCCTTGAGCGTTGCGCGTGAGCTGTAGTCGCTGACACGCACAGCACACTGACAGGCTGGCCGACGCCGGGATTAAAGTTAGTTTTGCTAACGTTATCGAAATAGGCGCAGCGTCGCGCCCCTCTTCCCCCGATTTGTTCTGAGGACTTTTGATGTCGACTGATACTCGCGAAGCGCGGCTCGGCCGCCGCATCGCCGACCTGTACGCCACCGACCAGCAGTTCGCAGATGCCCGGCCCAGCCAGGAGGTTTCCGCGCAGACGGCACAGCCCGGACTGCGCCTGCCTCGGCTCGTGCAGACCGTGTTCGACGGTTACGCCGACCGTCCCGCACTGGGCCAGCGTGCCGTCGAGCCGCTCACGGATGCGGCGACCGGGCGGACGACGATGCAACTGCTGCCCCACTTCGACACGATCACCTATCGTCAGGTCTCCGAGCGCGTCACCGCGGTGTCGAACGCGCTGGCCGGCGATCCGGTGCAGCCCGGAGACCGCGTGGCCCTGCTCGGGTTCACCAGCGTCGACTACACGATCATCGACGTCGCCCTGATTGCGCTCGGCGCCGTGTCCGTGCCGCTGCAGACCAGCGCGCCCCTCACCCAGCTGCGGCCCATCGTCGCCGAGACCGAGCCGACCCTGATCGCCTCGAGTATCGACTACCTTTCCGACGCGGTCGATCTGGTGCTGGACGCCCACAACGCATCTCGGCTGGTCGTGTTCGACTACCGCCCGCAGGTCGATGACCAGCGCGACGCGCTGGCCGCCGCGAAGACACGCTTGTACGAAGCCGGCAGCACCGTCGAGGTGGACACCCTCGTCGACGTGATCGAGCGGGGCCATAAGATGCCCGCTCGCGAGTGGTTCACCTCCCCCGGACCCGATTCGTTGACCCTGCTGGTGTACACCTCCGGCAGCACCGGAACGCCGAAGGGCGCGATGTACCCGGAGCGTCTGGTCGCCAACGCGTGGCGCCGGTCCGCGGCCGCACGCTGGGGCGACGACCACGTCGAACCGTCGATCACGCTGAGCTTCCTTCCGATGAGCCACATGATGGGTCGCGGTCTGCTTTACGGCACGCTCGGCGCCGGCGGAACCGCGTATTTTGCTGCCAAGAGCGATCTTTCGACGTTTCTGGAGGATCTCGCGCTGGTCCGCCCCACCCAGATGAGCTTCGTGCCGCGCATCTGGGACATGATCTACAACCACGTGCAGAGCGAGGTGGACCGACGTGCGTCCGGCGCCGGAGATCGCGCCGTCACAGAAGCCGAGGTTCTGGCCGATCAGCGAGAAAAACTCCTCGGCGGACGGTATGTCATGGCTTTGACGGGGTCGGCGCCGATCTCCCCGGAGATGAAGGCATGGGTGGAAGACCTGCTCGACATTCACCTGATCGACGGCTACGGGTCGACCGAAGCCGGCGCGGTGTTCGTCGACGGTCGCGTGAACCGGCCACCGGTGATCGACTACAAACTCGCCGACGTGCCCGACCTGGGGTACTTCCACACCGACCGGCCGCACCCCAGGGGTGAACTCCTGGTCAAGTCCGACACCCTGTTTCCCGGCTACTACAAGCGCCCCGAAGTCACCGCCGAGATGTTCGACGAGGACGGCTACTACCGCACCGGCGACATCGTCGCCGAAACCGGAACCGACCAGCTCGTCTATCTCGACCGGCGCAACAACGTCCTCAAGCTGTCGCAGGGCGAGTTCGTCACCGTATCCAAGCTCGAGGCGGTCTTCGGGGACAGCCCGCTGGTGCGGCAGATCTACGTCTACGGCAACAGCGCGCGTTCGTATCTACTGGCCGTGGTCGTGCCGACTGCAGAGGCGCTGACCCGTGACGATGTGAAATCGGCTGTCAGCCAATCATTTCAGGACGTCGCCAAGGCCGCTGGATTACAGTCCTACGAGATCCCGCGCGACATCATCATCGAGGCAACGCCGTTCACACTCGAGAACGGTCTGCTCACCGGCATTCGCAAGCTGGCACGCCCGAAGCTCAAGGAGCGCTACGGCGATCAGCTCGAGCAGCTCTACATCCAACTGGCCGAGGGCCAGGAAGGTGAGCTGCGGCTGCTGCGCCAGGGTGGCGCGGACCGCCCCGTCCTCGAGACGGTCAGCCGCGCCGCGGGCGCGCTGCTCGGTGCGGCGGCAAGTGACCTGCAGGCCGACGCCCACTTCACCGATCTGGGTGGCGATTCGTTGTCGGCGTTGACATTTGCCAACCTGTTGCACGACATCTTCGGTATCGATGTTCCCGTCGGCGTGATCGTCAGCCCGGCCAGCGATCTTGCCGCGATCGCCGTGTACATCGAGGCCGAGAGGCAACCGGGCACGAAGCGGCCGACGTTCGCCTCGGTGCACGGACGGGACGCCACGGAGGCCCACGCCCGCGACCTCACACTGGACAAGTTCCTCGACGAGCAGACCCTGAACGCGGCGGCGTCGCTGCCCGGCCCGAGCCACGAGGTCCGCACTGTCCTGCTCACGGGCGCGACCGGGTTCCTCGGCCGGTACCTGGCGCTGGAATGGCTCGAGCGGATGGATCTGGTCGACGGCAAGGTGATCTGCCTGGTGCGGGCCAAGTCCGACGAGGAGGCGCGCGGCCGCCTGGACAAGACCTTCGACAGCGGCGATCCGAAGCTGCTGACCCACTACCGGCGGCTGGCCGCCGATCATCTCGAGGTCATCGCCGGCGACAAGGGCGAGCCGAATCTGGGCCTGGACCAACAGACTTGGCAGCGGCTGGCCGACACGGTGGACCTGATCGTCGATCCCGCCGCGCTGGTCAACCACGTGCTGCCCTACAGCCAGCTGTTCGGCCCCAACGCGCTGGGTACCGCAGAGCTGATCCGCATCGCGCTCACCACGAGGCTGAAGCCGTTCGTCTATGTGTCGACGATCGGCGTGGGCGCCGGAATCGAATTGTCCGAGTTCACCGAGGACGCCGACATCCGGGTGATCAGCGCCACGCGCAAGGTCGACGACAGTTACGCCAACGGCTACTCGAACAGCAAGTGGGCAGGCGAGGTGCTACTGCGGGAAGCACACGACCTCTGCGGGCTGCCGGCATCGGTGTTCCGCTGCGACATGATCCTGGCCGACACCACCTACGCCGGCCAGCTCAACCTGCCGGACATGTTCACCCGGATGATGCTCAGCCTGGTGGCCACCGGTGTCGCTCCCGAGTCGTTCTACCAGCTCGATGCGGACGGCAACCGCCAGCGGGCCCACTATGACGGTCTCCCGGTCGAATTCATCGCCGAGGCGCTCTCGACGCTCGGTGAGCGGGTCGTGGACGGGTTCGAGACGTATCACGTGATGAACCCTTACGACGACGGCATCGGCATGGACACCTACGTCGACTGGCTGATCGACGCCGGCTACCCGGTGACGCGTATCGGTGACTACGACGCATGGTTGACCCGGTTCGAGACCACGATGCGCGCACTGCCCGAACGGCAACGCCAGGCCTCGCTGCTGCCGCTGCTGCACAACTACCAGCACCCCGATACGCCGGTTCGCGGATCGATCGCCTCGACCGACCGATTCCGGGCCGCGGTGCAGGACGCCAAGATCGGACCGGACAAGGACATTCCGCACGTGACGCGGGAGGTCATCGTCAAATACATCACGGACCTTCAGCTCCTCGGTCTGCTCTAGGGGCCGACGTCTCGTGGCATGCGGTTGTGACCGGTTCACCCACCGCGGGCGGCGTGGGTGAACTGGTCGATCTCGCACAGGCCGACGGTGGGAACGGGCCTGGCCGGCAGTGCTCCCCGGCTGTCGATGTTGACCTGATTGCTCGGTCTGCTCTAGGAGCGGACCCGTTCGACGATGTCGATGATGTTGTCGGCGACGAACTTCGGCTGGTACAGCATCATGTTGTGGCCGCTGCCCGTGGCGATGACGTTCGTGGTGTGCAGTTCGGACGCCAGCCTGTCGTTGGCCTGATGGATCAGGGCCAGCGTGTAGTTTTCGGGCGTCAGTACCTGTGGCGGCGCGAATTTGTCCGAGCTCAGCACGATGGCGGGAACCTGCGGTAGCGGCGGCGCGATCTTGACGGTGGCGAATGCCTCGCCGACCGTCACCCCCTCCGCGCCGTCACTGCCACCATCCTGCAGCGCGCGATCGAATGCCGCGTTCTGCGCCGGACTGCCCAGACTGGGCAGGAATTCCGAGGTCGGGTCCACAAACACCAGGCCCGCCACCAGATCCGGGCGGGTACGCGCGAGAAGGTCGGCGATCAGGCCGCCGTAGGAATGTGCGGCGACGACGAACGGCCCGGCCAGTTGGGCCGTGCACAACAACATCACGATGTCGTCGACGTCCTGCGCAATGGTGTGCGGTTGCGCCACGGCGGTGGATCGGTCGGCGCCGTCGAACCGCGTGCCGGGCCGGTCGTATGAACACACCCGTGTCGTCCTGGCCACGGTCGGCTGTACCGCATCGGGACTCGGCGCCAGCTTGGCCTCGCCGATGATGTCGTACGGCGACGACCGGATCGGATCGTCGGGCGGCACCACCACATTCCACGCTTCGGCATAGCTGCCGAGCCCGGGGATGATGAAGACGGTCGGCGAACCATGTCCCTGACAGTCCAGGAACAGCTTCCGGCCGTTGCCGATGTCGACGAGACCGGACCGTGTTTCGGCCGCGCCCGCCGAATAACCGGCGCAGCCGGAAGCGACCGACACGACAAGGGCAGCGACCAGGACGCCTAGCCGTCGCCACCACACGCCAGCGACGCTACCTCGCCACGCCCACCACGACGAGCACGATGGCGATCAGCGGGAACAATCCCTGAATGACGGCGGAGCGCGCCTTGTCCGGCGACGACGCGACAAGCACGACAGCCGCGGCGAACATCGATCCCACACCGGCGAGCACCAACGCGACACCGACCGCTGTGCAACCGGTGGCGATGAAGACCACTCCGATGGCCGTCACGATCGCGAGAAACAGGTTGTAGAACCCCTGGTTGAAGGCCAGCAACTTGGTGGTCTGCGCCTCCTCCTCCGTGGTGCCGAACGTCGCACGGGTCCGCGGCGAGGTCCAGGTGAGCGACTCCATCACGAAGATGTAGACGTGTAGCAGCGCAGCAAGAACTGCGAAAACCAAGCCCGCGGTGAGCATTACGGTGTTCCCTTCGCTAGCCGAATAGGCCCGGCTGTCCCAATCCGCTGACACCTGCTGGCGGGCTCATGCCGAGATGCGTCCATGCCTGCGCGGTGGCGACGCGGCCGCGCGGGGTGCGGGCGATCATTCCGGCACGAACAAGGAAAGGTTCGCATACCTCCTCGACCGTGGTCGCTTCCTCCCCCACGGCGACGGCAAGCGTGGACACCCCGACCGGACCGCCGCCGAAACTGCGGGTGAGCGCGGACAACACGGCCCTGTCGAGCCGGTCCAGTCCGAGCTCGTCTACGTCGTAGACCTCCAACGCGTACTTGGCGATATCGCGGGTGATCACCCCGTCGGCTCGCACCTCGGCGTAGTCGCGGACGCGGCGCAGCAACCGGTTGGCGATGCGTGGGGTGCCACGCGAACGACGGGCGATCTCGGCGCCCGCCTCGGCGCCCAGCTCGATCCCGAGGATTCCCGCGGACCGCGCCAGCACCCGCTCGAGCTCGGCGGGTTCGTAGAAGTCCATGTGGGCGGTGAAGCCGAACCGGTCACGCAGCGGGCCGGTGAGGGCCCCGGACCTGGTGGTCGCGCCGACCAGGGTGAACGGCGCGACCTCAAGCGGAATCGAGGTGGCGCCAGGGCCTTTCCCGACGATGACGTCGACGCGGAAGTCCTCCATCGCCAGATAGAGCATCTCCTCGGCGGGCCTGGCGATGCGGTGAATCTCGTCGATGAACAACACGTCGTGCTCGACCAGATTGGACAGCATCGCCGCGAGGTCGCCCGCGCGTTCCAGCGCAGGACCCGAGGTGACCCGCAGCGAGGAGCCGAGTTCGGCCGCGATGATCATCGCCAGCGATGTCTTGCCCAGTCCGGGCGGGCCGGACAGCAGGATGTGATCCGGTGTGCCGCCACGGTTCTTGGCACCCTCGAGGACGAGTTGCAGCTGTTCGCGAACCCGCGCCTGGCCGATGAACTCGCGCAGCGTCCGTGGCCGCAGGCTGGCATCGATGTCACCCTCGCCGACGGTCAGCGCGGCGGAGACCTCCCGGTCGGAAGTGTCTTCGGGTTCGTCGTCGTCGAAGCGGCTCATTTGTTACCCAGCATCAACAACGCGGCCCGCAGCGCGGTGGATTGTGTGGCCTCCGGTTCGTTGGCCAGCACCTTGTCGGTGGCCTCCTCGGCGAGTTTGGCCGCGAAGCCAAGTCCGACAAGGGCTTCCACGACGGGGCCGCGCACCGCGTGCCCACTGAGGGCCATGGCGCCCGCCGCCGAGGCGATCGGGCCCATCTTGTCGCGCAGTGTCAGCGCGAGCAGTTCGGCGGTCTTCTTCCCGACCTTGGGAATCCTGGTCAGTCCGGTGACGTCGCCGTCGGCGATCTTCTGCCGCAAGGTTTGTCCGTCGTAGATGGCCAGCGCGCCGAGCGCGATGCTGGGTCCGATCCCCGAGACCGCGAGCAGCGTCAGGAACAGATTGCGGGCGTCGGAGTCGGCGAACCCGTACAGGGTCATCGAATCCTCGCGCACGATCATGGCGGTGATCAGCCTGGCCTCGCTGCCGCGCCGCAGAGTCGCCAGCGTCGACGGCGTCGCCATCACCTTGTAGCCGACGCCGGCCGCCTCGATGACGACGTGGTCGAGTGCAATGTCGAGGACCTCGCCGCGAACGGATGCGATCATCGTGCCGCCTTCAGTTTCGCCAGTTTGGATTGATACTTACGGCGCTGTTCGGCGGCCATGGCCTCCGCCTGCGCCATCCGTGCGATCATCGGCGCCCGCCAGCAGTGGCAGATCGCCAGCGCCAGCGCGTCGGCAGCGTCGGCAGGTGTCGGTTTCGTCTGCAGCGCAAGGATTCTGGTCACCATCGCAGTCACCTGCGCCTTGTCGGCGCGCCCGTTGCCGGTGACGGCGGCCTTGACCTCGCTCGGGGTGTGGAAATGCACGTCGATGTTGCGCTTCGCCGCCGCCAACGCGATGACGCCGCCGGCCTGCGCGGTGCCCATCGCGGTCGACGCATTCTGATGGGAGAACACCCGCTCGATCGCGATCACATCGGGCAGGTGGGTGTCCATCCAGTGTTCGACGGTGTCGCTGATGGCCAGCAGCCGTCTCGACAGCGGATCGTCGGCGGGGGTACGGACCACGTCGACGTCCAGCGCCGTCACCTGCCGGCCGCGTCCGCTCTCGATCACGGACAGCCCGCAGCGCGTCAACCCGGGGTCGACTCCCATCACCCGCACGCCAGCCCTCCTGTGAACATCTGTTCGAGAGCTTAGTGGCCGGGCGGGACACCCCCGGGCAGGGACACGCCCGACGCGAGGTCGATGTGACGTCGCGGCCGGCCCCCGCTAACGTCGCGAGAGACCCCGTCCCCGATCCGCGGGAGCTGAACTCACACGATGCCCGACGAGAATGAACTGCAATCCGCAACCAATCTCGCCGTCACCCTGGCCTGGGTCGCCGGCGCCGTGGTGGCCGCATACCTGGTGGGGGTGGTGCTCACCTGGGTGCTGCGACGCATCGGGCGCCGCAGCGGCGTGATCGACCACGTCGCCGTGCTCACCCGCATGCCGATGCGTGCGGTGCTGATGGCCTTCGCCGCGTCGATCGCGGTGCAGCGAACCTCCGATGTGGGCGATCCCTGGCGCGGCTGGGTGGATCACACCCTGCTGATCGTGGTGATCGCCACGCTCACCTGGCTGGTCACCAGCCTGGTACTGGTCGCCGAGCGGCGCACCATCGCCCGCTACGGCGGCGGAGACGACGACATCACCGACGCCGACCGCGTGTGGAGACGGATCCGTACGCAGGTCACGGTGCTGCGCCGGCTCGCGATCGCCGTCGTGGTGGTGCTCGGCGTGGCCGCGATCCTGATGACGTTCCCGTCGTTCTCCGACATCGGCACCACACTCTTCGCCTCGGCCGGGGTGTTGTCCGTGGTCGCCGGCCTGGCCGCGCAGACGTCGCTGGGCGCGGTGTTCGCCGGCATGCAGATCGCCTTCTCCGGCGCGATCCGCGTGGGCGACGTGGTCGAACTCGAGGAAGGCCGCTGGTGGGGCCGCATCGAGGAGATCACGCTGACCTACGTCGTCGTCCGACTCTGGGATGAGCGGCGGCTGGTGCTGCCCTGCACGTACTTCACCACCACGCCGTTCGAGAACTGGACACGGAGCGCCACCGAGATCATGGGTGCGGTCGAGTTCGACGTCGACTTCTCCGTGCCGTTCCACGACATGCGCGCGGAACTGGACCGGCTGCTGGCCGGTAGTGAGCAGTGGGACGGCCGCCGCGGGGTGCTGCAGGTGACGGACGCCGTCGGCGGCGTGGTGCGGGTTCGGATCGTCGTCAGCGCCCCCAACGCCGGCGCACTGTTCGACCTGCGGTGTGCGGTGCGTGAAGGGATGGTCGACTGGGTGCAACGCACCGGCGGCGTGGTGCCGACGCAACGCATCGAGCCCACCCGGCCGGCCCCCGAGCCGGTTGCCCGCCCCGACGGCGACGGTGAGACGCTTCGCGTGGGATCCAGCCTGTTCTCCGGCAGCCCCGAGGCCGACGAGCGTGCCCGGGCGTTCGACGAGAACGCCGACTACGAGGACGACTTCGTCAGGTCCAACGGCGCCCGCTGAGCGCTTTCGATCAGCGTGACTCCGAGGTATTGCGGCGCCAGCACGCGGCCCGCCGCCAGCAGCGGCTCGGTGCTGTGCAATGTCCGCGCGAGCACGAAGGCACCCTCCAGCGCACCGATCAGGGTGAGTGTCAGATCGCGGGCCCGCGCGCCGTCCAGCCCGCGGGCCTGGAAGTAGGCGGTACCGCCGTCGAGCCAGTCGGTGAACACCCCGGCGGCGGCGACGCGTAATTCCTCGACCGTGTCGGCGATCTCGGCCGCGACGCTGGCGACCGGGCACATATTGGCGAAACCGGTGGCCGCCATATCCTCGGCGGCCCGGGTGAAAACCCCTTCGATGGCCGCGCCCAGATCGGTGTACTCGTCGACGATCGACGGGATCAGCAGTCCGTACGCCAGCCCCGCGTTGACCAGCGCCTCGCCCACGATCTGCACCTTGCCGCCGCGAAAATGGTGGTACAGCGACCCGATCGGCGCGCCGGACGCCTCGGCGATGTCCTTCATGACGACCGCGCCGTAGCCCTTGCGCCGCATCAGTTCCGCGGCGGCGGTCAGGATCGATTCACGGGTGGACCTTGCCATCGTCGCCTCCTCCCGACAGACTAGAGCATACATTCTAGAATAAACGTTCTAATCGCTGAGAGGTGATCATGCAGACTGCCGACGTCACGGCCGGAACCCTCGAATACCGCGAGGAGGGCGACCCAAACGGACCTCCGGTCGTGCTGATGCACGGCCTGCTGATGAACGACGCGCAATGGAACCTGGCGCTACCATTGCTGCCACCGGGCTTCCGCTATCTACTTCCCGTGCTGCCACTGGGCGGGCACCGCATCGCGATGCGCGAAGACGCCGACCTCACAATGCCCGGGATGGTCGGCATCGTCGCCGACTTTCTCGACGCGCTGGATCTGACCGACGTGACCCTCGTCGTCAGCGACTGGGGCGGTCCGCTGTTTCTCACCGACACCGGCCGCGACAAACGCGTCGCACGGATGGTGCTCTGCCCGTCCGAGGCTTTCGACAACTTTCCGCCGGGATTTCCCGGCAAGGTCGCGTGGCTGGCAAGCCGGAACACGCTCACCGTCTCGCTGGCCATGCGCCAGCTCAAGATCGGCTGGCTGCGCCGGCAATGGTTCATGTTCGGTCAGATGGCGAAAACTCCCGTCCCACAAGACATTGTCGACGAATGGCTCGCTGCCGGGCTCACCGACCGGCTGATCCGGGCGGACCTCGTCAAATATTGCCGAACCCAATTCGACCGCCCCGACCTGATCCGGGCCACCAACCGTCTCGCGGATTTCGACGGGCCGGCCCTGGTGTTGTGGAGCCGCAACCCGGTGATGCCCGCCGAGCACGGCGAGCGACTCGCGGCGCTGCTGCCCAACGGACGGTTGCAACAGGTCGAGGACGCCTACGTGCTGACCATGATCGACCAGCCGGAACGGACCGCGCGAGCGATCGGCGACTTCCTCCTGGCGTGAGCGGTGCACCTACGATGCAGCATGGCATTCATCGGCTCGCCCGAGGACAAACAGCTGATCCGTGAGCGGTTGGACACGTACAGCGACGCCGTGACCCGCCAGGATCTCGAGACCTACCTGGGCTGCTGGACCGACGACGGTCGACGGACCGGCGCGGGCGGAGAGTGCGCGGGCAAGGACGAACTGCTGGCACACTGGCACGGCATCTTCGGGGCGATCGAACAGATGGCGTTCTTCACCCAGTTGGCGTCGATCATCGTCGACGGTGACCGGGCGTTCGTCCGGTCGTACTGCATCGAGGTCATCGCGCCGAAAGCCGGCGACACCCGGCAGCTGGTCGGCGAGTACGAGGACGAACTCGTCCGCGCGGACGACGGCTGGCTGTTCTCACAGCGCAGTTACCGGGTGGTGCTGAGGTACTAGTGTGTCGCGGCCGATCGGGTTGTGCCTGTTGGCATCTGATGGCCTGATCGGGTGGCCCGAACTTGTCGTACCCGGGTGCGATGATGGGGTTATGTCTTCGACCGCTTCGCCTGAGGTGCCGGTGGTGGGTGGGGATGAGCGTGTTGAGGTGTTGTTCGGGGAGTTGAGGGAGTTGGCGGGTCAGCGCAATGGCATTGATGGGCGCATTGTGGAGATCGTCGCCGAGCTGGATCGTGACGGGTTGTGCGGTGCCACGGGTGCGCGGTCGATGGCGGAGTTGGTGGCCTGGAAGCTGGGCTCCTCATCGGCGAATGCCAAAACGATCGCCACCGTCGCGCACCGGTGGGCCGAGTTTCCCCTGTGCGCCCAGGGTATGCGGGAGGGTCGGCTGTCGTTGGATCAGGTCGGGGTGATCGCCGCCGGCGCGGCCGAGGGCTCCGATGCGCATTATGCGGAGTTCGCCCGGGTGGCCTCGGTGTCCCAGCTGCGCACCGCGGTCAAACTCGAACCCCGCCCCGAACCCGAACCCGATGCTGGGCCCGACGCCGAGCCGCGGGTCTCGATCGCCAAGACCTCCGATGAGCAGTTCTGCTATTACCGGATCACGCTGCCGCATCTGGAGGCGGCGAAGTTCGACGCGGCCTTGGCCTCGCATCGTGATGCGCTGGCGGCGGAGTGGAAACTCGATCACGACAACGGCGCCGACGAGTCCGGGCAGCGGCCGCCACGACCGAGCACCGGGGCGGCGTTTATGCGGCTGGTGGATGCCGGCTGGGACGCCGAGGCCGCCCGCCGCCCGCACGGGCAGCACACCACCGTGGTCGTGCACGTCGATGTCAAAGACAGGGTGGCTCGACTGCATCTGGGGCCGCTGCTGTCCGATGCTGATCGGCGCTATCTGACCTGTGACGCCACCTGTGAGGTGTGGTTTGAACGCGCCGGGCAGCCGATCGGGGCGGGGCGGGCGACCCGGGTGATCAGTCGCCGGCTGCGCCGCGCCCTGGAGCACCGCCACCGCACGTGTGCGGTGCCCGGCTGTGGGGCCACCCGGGGTCTGCACGCCCATCACCTGCGGCATTGGGAAGACGGCGGGGCGACCGAGTTGGACAACCTGGTGCTGCTCTGCCCTTACCATCACCGGCTGCACCATCGGGGTGTCCTCACCCTCACCGGACCCCCACACGAGCTGTGTGTCACCGACCGTGCCGGCCGAGTGCTGAGTCCGGGGTCGCTGGCCCGCCCACCGACCCGGCCCCCACCGGCGGTGCCGCCGTGTCCCGGACCCACCGGCGAACGCGCCCACTGGTGGTGGTACCAACCCTTCCAACCCCAACCACCACCCACACTCAACTGAGTCAGTCACCGGGGCCGGTGATCGCCGGCGGTGATATCGACGCGCAAACGGGTTGAGGCATACAGCGGCCCGGTGATTCCGCCGGCGGCCTCACGATTGACCGTCGGTCGACGTCTACGTTGTGAGCGCTTCCACCCGACAGTGCTCAGTTGTCAACGTGGGAAGGAACATTCAATGTCGATCGAGGAGAACAAGGCGGTTGTCGGACGGTGGTTTACCGAATTCTGGGGCGAGAACTTCAACCCCGATGTCATCAGCGAACTGGCCGCACCGGACATCCGCTTCGAGTATTCCCTGCACACCCCCTGCCATGGCCGCGACGAGGTACGGGCCTTCGCCACCAAGTTCCGAGCGGCGTTCCCGGACTTGGCGTTCGGCGCTACGGCCGATCTGATCGCCGAAGGCGACTACGTGGTGGGCCAGTGGATCGGCGGCGGCACCCAGACCGGTGAAGCTTTCGACGACATGCCGATCGGTGCATTGCCGGCCGGTACTGGCAAGGCGATGCGATTCACCGGAACGTCGGTTCTCAAGGTCGTTGACGGCCTGATCGTCGAGGAGATCGGGCTGGACGACGGAGTGACCGTCCTGCAGCAGCTGGATCTGATCAAGCCGGCCTAACCCCAGGGACGGTGAGGCTAGTCCTCTTTGTCGAGTTCGGCGGCGACGTCGTCGGGGATGTCGAGGTTCGTGTACACGTCCTGGACTCGTCGCTGTCCTCGAGCGCGTCGACGAGCTTGAGCACCTTGCGGGCGCCGTCGAGGTCGACGGGCACCGTCACCGACGGCTGGAAGCTGGCTTCGGCCGACTCGTAATCGATACCGGCATCCTGGAGCGCTGTCCGGACCGCAACCAGATCGGTTGGCTCGCAGATGATCTCGAAGCTGTCGTCGAGATCGTTGACATCCTCGGCGCCGGCCTCGAGCACCGCGGTCAACACGTCATCCTCGGACAGGCCGTTCTTCTCCAGCGTGACGACGCCCTTGCGGGAGAACAGATAGGACACCGAGCCGGGGTCGGCCATGTTGCCGCCGTTGCGGGTCAT
>CAVOUV010000018.1:0-278973 GCA_963699655.1 uncultured Actinomycetota bacterium | reverse complement strand
TGCAGGGCTTCAACGTCGACATCGCCCGCGAGATCGCTCGGGATCTGGTGGCGTCCCGCCAAAGTGGACTTCCGTCTGGTGTCGGACCCGGAGCGCATCGAGGCGGTGCAGAACCAAACCGTCGATATCCTCGCCAAGGCGACAACGATCACCTGCGCACGCGCCGAGCTGATCGCCTTCTCCACGGTGTACTTCCAAGCGAGCCAACGACTGCTGGTGCCCAAGGATTCGCCGGTGCGGGGGCCTGAGGACCTGGCCGGCAAACGGGTCTGCTCAGGGATGGACACGACATCGCTGGCCACCGTGGCCCGGGTCGCCCCAACGGCAACCCTTCTCGCCGTGCAGAACATGGACGACTGCCTGATCGCTCTTCAACAGGGTCAGGCTGACGCCTTCAGTACGGATGACTCGATCCTGGCCGGCATGGCAGTGCAGGATCCCAACCTTCATATCGTCGGGCCGAGTCTGGAGGCCGAACCGTACGGTATCGGCGTCAACAAGTCCCAGGACGACGTGGTCCGCGCGGTCAACGCCAGTCTGGAACGGATCCGACGCGACGGGACGTGGCTGTCGCTGTATCGGAAGTGGCTCACCATGCTCGGTCCGTCGCCGGGCCCTCCGGAACCGAAGTATCGGGATTGACATGGCTCGAGACGAGGGAACGCGCGCGGTCCTGGTGACTGCATCGGAGCCGGTCAAGGTCGAGACCACCCGCCCGCGGCTGCGCACCGGGCGGCGGCGCATCGGCGACGGCCTGGTCGAGATTCCGATTCGCGAGGACATCGAGCCTGCCAGTGCGATCCTCACCAATCCGGTTCTGGCCGAATCGAAACGGGACTGCAGCAGCTGCGGGCAGCCGGTTGGGAGAAGTGTTGCCGGCCGGCCAGGGGCCAGCGAAGGGGTGTGCCCGCACTGCGGCACGTTGTTCTCATTCTCACCCCAATTGGCGAACGGCGAGTTGGTGGCCGATCAGTACGAGGTTCAGGGCTGCATCGCGCACGGCGGCGTCGGCTGGATCTATCTGGCGATCGACCGCAACGTGAGCGATCGGTGGGTGGTGCTCAAGGGTCTGCTCCAGCCGGGCGGACAGCAGGCGCAGGCGATCGCCGTCGCTGAACGCCAATTCCTCGCGATGGTGAACCATCCCGGCATCGTGAAGATCTACAACTTCGTCGAACACCCGGGTTTCGACGGTCGCCCTGTCGGCTACATCGTGATGGAGTACATAGGCGGCACCACGCTAGAGACGATATTGGCCAAGCAGCGAGCGGAAACGCCCGATGGCGAACCCAAGCCGATGATGCCGGTGGAGCAGGCGCTCGGGTACGTGCTCGAGGCGATGCCGGCGCTGTCTTACCTGCACTCGCTCGGCCTCGTCTACAACGATCTCAAGCCCGACAACATCATGCTCACCGAGGACAACATCCAGTTGATCGACATGGGCGCCGTCTCGGGTATCGGAGACTTCGGATACATCTACGGCACCAAGGGATTTCAGGCTCCCGAGATCGTGCGCACCGGTCCGACGGTCGCCACCGACATCTACACCGTCGGCCGAACGCTCGCCAAGATGACCGTCGACATACCCGAGGATTCCTACGCTGAGACCTTGCCCGAACCCGACGGCGTGCCCCTGTTCCAACGGTATGAATCGTTTTACCAATTGCTGGCGCGCGCGACAAACACCGCGCCGGCGCAGCGGTTCTCGTCCGCAGAAGAGATGGCGACCCAGTGCAAGGGAGTGCTGCGTGAAGTTCTCGCCGAGCAGACCGGTGTGCCGCGCCCAGGGGCGTCGGTGCTCTTCACCATGCACGGCTCGGAGTTCGGTGCCGACCTGGCGCCGCAGCGCACCGACGTGTTGGTGGACGGCCGCCCTCACACCGTGCGGCTGAGCGCACGCGATGTCGCCTGTGCACTGCCGACCCTCGCCCCGACCGAGGATCGGGAAAGCGATTGGCAGATGGACTGGGACGATGGGGTCTCCGCGCTGGGTTCCGGAGACCTGCGGGCAGCACTGAAGTGTTTCCACCGGGTAGTTGCCGCAGTACCCGGCGAAGCCGCGCCGAAGATGGCATCGGCGGCCACGGCCGAGCTGATGCTCGAAACGGAAGACTCACTGAATGCCGAACGATTGCGGCGGTCATGCCAACGGTACTACCGGACGTTATGGCAGACAGACCATTCAATGGTGAGTGCGGCGTTCGGTTTAGCTCGCCAACTCGCTGCTTGCGGCGATCGGCCCGGCGCGATCGATGTGCTCGACCAGGTTCCGCTGACCTCGCGCCACTACGGCGACGCTCAGCTGACGTCGGTGTTGATGCTGCTCGACGGGCGTGCCATCGCAGAGATCACCGAGGCCGACGTGCGCGATGCGGCGAAGCGCGTCGACCAGTTGCCTGAGACCGAGCCGCGCGTGCTGCAGATGCGTGCGCTCGTGCTGGGCACCATTCTCGACTGGCTTCGATCCGGCGCGACACCCGCCGACGCCAGTGATCCGATCCTCGGCCACGTGTTCGACCAGGGGGGATTGCGCACGGGTATCGAGGAAGCGCTTCGGGAACTCGCGCGGCACTCGCCGCGGCGGCGCCATCGCTACACCCTGGTCGACCTGGCGAATTCGATCAGGCCACCGAGCTGGATGTGAGCCAACTCCTCGCCGTTGGGCTAAGTCCCATGCTTTCATCGATAGGGGCCAGGGTCCCGCAACCACCCGAGCAGCGGAGCCGTTCACGGGAAGTGATGCCACCAGGGTTTCACTCTTGACCACCACATCGATTCGGGTAGTGCGATACTCGCGACTTCGTCTCCGCCGGGACCCACACTGGGGGCGGCGACGAACGCCAATCGCAGCAGCTAGCGATGTCCATCTTCCCGAGGAGTGGAGCTAACGATGGCATTCCTGCCCGCCTGGACCATCCTGGTCTATCTCAACGCCAAAAACGACCTCGAACCGCAGTCGTACCTGGCTTTTGAGCAGATGGCCGAGATCGGTGGCAGCGCCAACGTCCGCATCCTGGTGGAGTACGGCCGGCCGCAAAGGCACCACCCGCAGGGCGACACGCCGCCGTTTGGCGGGTGGTCGAAAACCATGCGCTTCGCCGTCGGCAAGGGCATGCGGCCGGACGAGAACGAGGCGGTCGAGGATCTCGGCCAGGTGAACATGGCCGATCCGGCGGCGTTAGCCGACTTCGTCCAATGGGGATTGACCTGGCCGTCCTCCCCAAGCATGCACAGCATGCTGGTCATCTGGAGTCCGGGGCCGCCACAGCGGAAGCTGCACAACGGCTTCTGGTATGTCTCGCACGACGAGGACACCGGGGACAAGTTGTACCTGGGAGATGTGCAGGAAGTGCTGGCCCCCTACAAAGACCGGCTGGACATCATCGGCTTCGACGCGGGTCTGACTGCGATGCTGGAAAACGCTTACGCACTGCGCGATTGCGGCTCCATCATGGTGGGCAGTGAGGACGTTCAACCCGGCGGCGGATGGGACTATGCCGACTTCCTCGGGGC
The DNA here is from genome assembly GCA_963699655.1 of uncultured Actinomycetota bacterium. GTDB lineage: Bacteria > Actinomycetota > Actinomycetes > Mycobacteriales > Mycobacteriaceae > Mycobacterium. Next base: position 275,460 of record CAVOUV010000018.1, on the reverse strand, counting down.
CCTTCGGGCGGAGCGGCATGCTTCACCCCAGCGGCTCGCCAGTCTGATAGTGCAGTCGTACCGCGACAGCCACGACAACGACGAGGCGGCCACCCTGTCAGCAGTCGATCTGACCAAGGCGAAGCCGCTGGCCGACGCCCTCTCGGAATTCGGCCACCTGCCGCCGAACGATGACGCCCGACGGACCTATTTCGAAGCCATCCGTCAAGCCCGAAATGCCTGCTTGGACTACGGATACGGCCCCGAGGCCGGCGTCAGCGTCAACTCGATCGACCTCGGGCGATTCCTCGACGAGCTGGGCCACGCTCCCGACGTCGAGGGGACCGCCAAGACGGCGGCAACTGCCAGAACCGCGCTGGACGACATCGTGCTTGACAACTACGCGTCACCCACGCGGCAGGGTGAGTATGGCTCGCACGGCCTTGCCATCTACTTTCCGGGAGGTCATCTGATGTACCACCTCGATCCCGACCATGATGCCTACCGGCCCACAAACCCTTCCCACCCGGTGCAATTCGTCGACAACGAGCAGTGGCCCGCCCTGGTCCACGCCTATATGACGTGGCTGTCCTACCCAGATTAGCGACTGCCTGATCTCCCGGAAAGTGTGCAAGACATGCGCCGCTCCACAATTCGACGTCGTCATGCAATCACAACTCAGATCGCGAGTCGCGCTGAGGAACAATGTGATTCCGACGGGCCCTCGGTTTGTGCGTGGCGTCGGCGTGACGGTGGGCTGATCAACCACTGCCGCCCGCCACGGCACGGAACCTCTCCGTACGAGCCGTCTAACTCTCGGCGTCTGGCGATTCTTCGACGGCGACCATGTCGGCGCCGCAAGTGCAGCGGTATGCCACGGCAGCGTCGGGGCAGTCGCATCGCGACTCGACACGGACCCGGCACCCACAGCCGTCATGGGTACAGGTCAACAGGGTGCCAGCTGCATAGTTGTCGGCCATTGTTGATTCCCTTTCGAAGATGGGTGATCCGATTCTCGCGCGGATCGTGACGCTACTGTCCAAGTCGTTGGGATCGTCGTTGAAGAACACTTCTTCGACGACTGTGACTTCGACGGCCTTCTCATCGCCGTCGATGCCGCTCAGCGTGGCTGACAGGCTGCGATCGCCGGCGGCGGGCCGCTGGTCTTTGTCGTTCCGCAGAGCTGGAATCGTCGGGTCATCCCACGGCGAAGCGACTCCTCAGCAGGCATGTTGTCGATGGTGACGCGCGCGATGTGGTCGAAATCGGGTGGGCGAGTGGTGGAGTCGTGCAAGGTAGATTTCGCTGGGCTTGCCGAAAGCGATGTACTCGAGACTCTTCAGTTCCGCTGCCGCCGAGTCGAACTTGCGCCCGTGGATGATGTTCTCGATGGTGACCACGACATCGGGGGCGATTTCCTCTCCGGTGTCCTGGTCGAACCGGTTGCGGAACAGGGCTCCGCGAAGTGTGGAAACCCGAGCCGGCTAGGTCGGCGGAGCTTCGAGGCGGTACCGCTTGAACAGCCCCTGGCCCAAATCAACTTCGATCTCGCGGGTTGCCACCAACACCGCCTGATCGCCGTCGAAGGCGTACCCGACCTCGGTGGTGCCCGGGACGAGGCTGTAGCCAACAGGCATTTGTCCCTGAATCGCCCAGCGGCCCATCTGCTGTGCCCACGAAGCACCGAGGCGTTGTTCCACCCCGTCGTTGCCACCCGCCGGCGTGCGCACCGTGACGCTGCCGTCGGGTGCGGGGCTGGGGTTGCCGCCGCGGATCAGCCGGTCGACGGCGCGGGCGGAGTTCGCCTCGTGGGTGACATTGCCGTCGTTGTCCACCGTGACACGGACCTCGCCGGCTCCGGAGTGACTACCGGCAGCCCATTGATGAGCTGGCGGAACTGGACCGTCGTTCCCGTCACCGACGGATCCAAAAGCTCGCCGTCACCCTGGCCGCTCCCGCCGGCCTGGGCTTGGTAGCGGACCTGGTCAAACGCGAGCTGGTTGTCGCGCGCCAGCCCGTACAGGCCGAGAGCCTCCTGCGCGATGGCGGCGGCGTCGGTGAGCGCGATCTGATCTCGGTTGTCGTAATTGTGTTGCTCCAGATGGGCTTCGACAGACCCGTCCGCCCCGAACGCCAGGGATGACTGGCCATCGCCGATCTGTGCAGCGCCGGTAGGGGAGATCCTCACCTCCCGGGGGATGTTAAGCCGCAACCCGGAGCGGTCCACCCGCCGAGCGCATGAGCCGCGCGTTGACGTCGATCGGTCGCAGCACGGCGCTGGACATGTCGTGCGGGACGGCGACGTTGCGCTCGCGCGCCCACCATATTGGTGGGAGCCAGCCTGGAGGCGTGATACCAGGCGCCAGGACCACAATTCTTGGGGAGGGCGGAGCCCAATTGAATTGGCGCTCGCTGTTGAGACGACGTTCACGTCGGCCTGATTCGCGCCGCACGCGACGACGGAAGGCACCTGGCCGTGCGGAGATCGCGCCGGCTCCGCGTCCAACCACGCGGTACTGAAGGACTTGTTCTTGTTCCCACTCCTGAAGAAGTACTTGCCATAGTTGGGGTCGTCGACGCTGCGTGGTCTCGAACCCGAACAACATACGGAACCCGAAGATTCACCAGTCCCGCGTGCTGATCGGGTTTAGCGGCGCGTAGACGGGGCAGGCGGAGCAGGTCGACCAGAAGATGTTAGTTGACTCGTTCGTTGCCCAAGCGCATCTGGTTCAGACCAGCGCATTCGTGCCCTGGCCGGACCAGTCCGCGCCAAGAGGGAACCACACTCGGCCGATCGGCGAGCCTGCCGCCATGACCCGAGTGGTCGACGACATTGACCGCATCCATACCATAGGTGTCCTGCCAGTCGTCATAGGTTTCGTAGTCGCCGAGACCGCCACGCCCCGTCGCGGTACCAGAAATTCGGTGCGGCGAACTGTCTTTTTCACATAGTGGTCGAAGCCCCTGGAGCATCCTCGTGTGTATAGGTCAATCCGCCGGCGTTGCGCGAAGGTATTATCGAGAACGCGCCGTAGGCGTTCGCACCAGCCGCGCACCGCGCCTGCTTCGTCGGATTATCTCGAGCAGGCAATTCAGCTGAAGGGATTGTCCCATCAGCCGAACAATCAACAGAGTGTCGGGGACCATCGAAACTTCGGTGCGTCCAGAACTCACGGCGCCGTGCACAACCGTACTCCACCAGGAGCGCTTGCCCGAACCCTCGACTTTTTCGGGTGTGCATTCTGCCGCCTTTTCCGTACAGTCATTTCGACTCCTCATCGGGACAGTGGAGTCTTCTTTTGATGACCCCGATCCGGGACGTAGGCGCGGGATAGCCGGGAACATAGAGTAGACAGTACTCCGATTGCCGTTAATCGCATTCGTTGATACCGCGCAACTCAGTGCAGAAATTGGCTGAATCACGCAGTGCAATTCCCGTCACACATAGACGGCGCGGCCGTGCACATCGCAGTGGAATGGACACGATAGTCCCGCCCATTTCCTCCTAGTAGATTCCCTGAATAGAACGTTCGACTTCCAGGCTTTTCTGGTGTTTATCGCGGGTATTGGGTATGGCCTCGCGCGGCAAAACTCACCGAGCGGCGGCGAATATGATGCCCCGATGAGTCGGGCACCGCTTCCACCCTCGACGGTGAACCGCTTCAGGGTGGCATCGGCGCCTTCCCACGGGCCTCGGTATTGAGCCGCAGCGGTTCCGATGCCCTGGCCGCGTACCATCAATGTGGATTCACGACCTGCCGCACGGCGATGGTCTCCCGGGATATTCGGCGCTCGCGCCCGCCACGCCGAACAGGGAGGTATCGAAGTCATCCACCGACCATGGGTAGCCCGGTGGTCGCGTTTTCGGCAGAAGATCTGGATCGTGTCCCCAACACGAACGGATTCGGCCGCCGTCGTCGCGTTCGTGAGGGCTACCGTCCCATCGCTCTCCTATCGGATCCGACAGAACCTCACACGGTAACGCCATTAACTTTCCGTTGAAGAACGCCCGCCTCCTGATGTAGTCCTCACTGGCGTCGGCGAGAACCCGCTGTCGCCCCAGGCAGTCCCCGACTGTTGCGCACGATGAACCGGTCGTCGTCGGTGTAACCCACGACTGCGACCGCATGTCCACCAGGACGGTGTTTCGCTGGAACCTGGTCAAGACGCCACCGGTCGAAGATCGCGCTCGTCCCACGTTTTGTCAGACGTTGAGGCCGACCTGCAGGATCGGGCCGTGCTGTACCAGCCGGTGCGCCAGTGGGCGAGGATCGAGCTGCAGGTTGAAGTAGCACGGCGATCTTGTTCGCCGCCGCGGATCACGTAGAAGGCGTTCTCGTTGCCGGTGTACATCGGCCGTGTGGAGCTTGAACGGCGAGGGCAGCGTGTCCGGCACCGCGCCATGAGGCGCGACACGTCAACTGCGGCCTTCAGCGTCGTGCCGGCGCCTTCGATCATGGTTTCCGGCCGCGCACGAAACTCGTCGGTCTCCTTGCACGCCATCCAGGTAGAAGCGTGGTGTGACGCTTCGTCTTCTGCGCCAACCCTTTTGATGTCACCGACACATAGCGGCCGACTCCTTCGGTCGATGCCCGAGCCCACGCAGGACCGGTGTTGCATCCTGTCCCGACGGTCCACCACGCCTTGCGCAGATCGACGCTCGACGGCAGTGCGCGCTGCGCGCCCAGCACCCCGCTCCGAGCGCATCGGCGAAGCGCCGATGGGTTCTGGTGCTCGGCTCGGCATGGGCACGACTAGGGTTACAGATGCGCTCTTGTGGGACGCTTCCGCGTTGTCGTGTTCCCCATGATCGAATCCCCTTTGGTTGGAGCACATCCTATTACGCGCCCTTTCGTGAATCGTGAGCCGGATCGTCGCGTTTGGCGCGAGTAGCGCACTACTCGAATTTCAGCTCCTCAGCGCAATCGGATCGCGGACCCGGTAGGTCGATATGGAGAGAATGACGCGATGGCCTTGCGACGATCATCGGGCCGGGCACGTGCGCAGGCCACGGCGGACAAAATAAGCGCGGACTTTCATGGCACCCCACGCCTGGGTCATTGCGGACATCAACATTGGACCGACGTTTCAGGATATCGACGGACTGAGGTGCGCGACCTTTGTCTATGCGCACCGAAACGGCAACGTGGATTCTGGTCGACTCCCGCTTTTCCGCGGCGGTCGCTCAGCGAGGTGAGCTTCGCCGTGTCGGCGATCGCCCGAGCGCGAACAGCGACGACTCGAGGCGCAATGTTCTCGGCGACGGCGTGTGCGCGGCTCCAAGCGAATGCGGCCCGCAGATTATCGATGTCGGTATCAATTTGCTCGATGCGCTGTTGGTGCACGGTCGGCTCGTCAAGGACTGCCGCCTTGGCGGTGTAGTGGTCGCGGTGGCGGTCGCGTATTGCATCGGCCTCGCCGGACTGGCCGAGTTTTTCCAGCGCGTACTGGCGCAGCGTCTCCAGCAGCCGGTATCGCGCTCGGCCGCCGGTGTTCTCGGCCACAACCAGCGACTTGTCCACCAGCCGGGTCAGCAGGTCGAGGACTTCGTGCGCCGCAACGCCGTCGGCGCCGGCGACCGCTTCGGCCGCCTCCAGGTCCAACCCCCGATGAAGACCGACAGCCGGCGGACAGAGCGCCGCTCCGGCGTCGGTCAGCAGCGCATGCGACCAGTCCACCGCCGCGCGCAGCGTCTGCTGGCGGGGCAGCGCGGTGCGTGCTCCGCCGGTCAGCAGGCGGAAGCGGTCATCCGAGCCTGTCGAGCATCTCGGCCGGCGACAGGGCCCGCACCCGCGCCGCCGCCAGCTCGAGCGCCAGCGGCATGCCGTCCAGCCGCCGGCAGATCTCGGCCACGGCGGCGGCGTCGTCGCCGGTGACGGTGAAGTTCGGGCCGAGCACGGCGGGCGCGGTCGGTGAACAACTGCGACCGCGTCATCGGCGAGCGACAGCGGCGGCACGCGCCACGTCACCTCGCCCGGCACCCCGATCGGCTCGCGGCTGGTCGCCAATACGGTCAATCTGGGGCATGCGCGCAGCAGCGCCGTCGTCAGCGCGGCGGAGGCGTCGAGGAGGTGCTCGCAGTTGTCCAGCACCATCAGCATGTGCTGGTCGCCGATGAATCGGAGCAGGGTCGCAGTAGTGGAGCGGCCCGGCTGGTCTGGTACACGAAGCGCACGTGCGGCGGTGACCGCCACGAGTCCGGGGTCGATGATCGGCGCCAAGTCGACGTAGACGCCGGCGCTGAACTGTGCTGCCGCCTGGGTCGCGACGTGCACGGCCATCCGGGTCTTACCGATGCCGCCCGCACCGGTCAGGGTCAGCAGCCGGTTTTCGGACAGCAGACCGCGCACTTCGGTCACCTGCGCGTCGCGCCCAACGAAACTCGTCAACTGTGCGGGAAGATGCTGTGACACACCAACATTCGATGTTCGCAGCGGAGGAAATTCGTTATGCAGATCGGGATGGCAGAGCTGGACGACACGCTCCGGCCGGGGCAGATCGCGAAGCGGTTGGGTGCCCAGGTCGGTGAGCCACGCGCCAATGGGCAGCATGTCGATCACTACGTCGGCTGCGGTGCCAGACAAGACGGTCTGGCCGCCGTGCGCCAGGTCGCGTAGTCGCGCGGTGCGGTTGATGGTGGGACCCATGTAGTTGTTCTCGTCGCGCAGTTGCACCTCTCCGGTGTGCACTCCAATACGCAACAGAATGGGCGACAGAGGTGCTCGCTGTAATGCCAGCGCACACGCCACCGCATCGGAAGCGCGGCCGAAGGCCACCACGAAGCTGTCGCCCTCGCCCTGCTCGACCGGTCGCACCCCGCGATGGGCACGGACCAGGTCTGCGAGGATCCGATCGAGTTGCGCAACCGCGGCGGTCATCTCGTCGGGACGCGCCTGCCACAGCCGCGTCGAGCCCTGGACGTCAGCCAAGAGCAACGTCACGGTTCCCGCCGGCAAGTGGCCGTTCACACGTTGATCGCTCCAGTCCAGCCGATTAACCGTGGTCATGCCGGCCAGCCTGGCTCAATCGCACGGCTGCACAGCATCATCGCACACACGACCCGGCTAGGTGATCGGCCAGAACCTATTCGTTGTCACCTGCTGGAGCGACGGTCGCGTCGACGATGGTCGGGCCGGCGACGCCGTGGGCGGCGGGCCACCAAGCTGCCTTACTGCGTCGGCGCCCGACCCTTGCGAGCCCGTCAGCGATCAGCAGCTGGGCCTACACAAGACCCGCGACAAATGCCGCAGCCTGGTCCGTCAGCCCTGGAACGTAGTCGTGATGCGCATTGAGATCGTTGCCGCCACCGCAGAGTGGGTCGCCGGCATGACACAAGTCGATCGTCTTGGGCCCGTACGCTCCGGCGAGTCCATTCAGGGGACCGGAGGTCCTGGTCAGCGGGTTGCCGAACACCGCAACGGCCGCCACATGGTCGACGGCCGCGGGGGGTAGCGGATTGGTGGGCCCGGTGCCGGAAAGAATGTCCAGTCCTGGCAGTGGAACCGGAACGCCTGGTATGTCGGGTAAGGAGGGAAGGCCGACCGGTACGCCAGGAACGCCCGGTATGGCAGGGACGCTCGGCGCGGCGCCTACGAGAAAGTCGACGACAGCCGCGCCCTCCGAGAAGCCACCAAGCACCAACCGGGTGTCCGGACAATTGGCGATCATGTAATTGACATGGTTGGTCGCGTCGGCGACGCCGTCGGAGACGTTGAGAAAGTTCGTCGTGGCGGCGTAATTGACTCCGTACACCCCGACTGACCTGCCGCCGACCTTTGAGCGCAGCGAGTTGATAAAGGCATCGCCCAGTGGGCCCGGCCCTGGAGCATCTCCAAGACCGCGCGCGAATGTCACATCGATATCGGGGCACGGTTCGGCCGCGGCGGACGGAATAGCGATGGGTACGGCTGACATCACGCCGGCCGTCAGCATGGCGGCACAAATCCCACCAACGGTCAGATGTGCTCGCGCTACGTCCATCTTCATTTGCCGATGGTAGGCGCGTGAGACTCTAGTCAGGGACGATTTGAACTACAGCTTTCGAATGCGACAAAGGGGCCATGACGTAGGTCGAGAGCGTCGGCCGCTCAGTAGTGAACAAGACTGCCCTCGGCCGGAAGCTGTCGGCAGGACCGCACTCTTCGATTGGTGATAATGCGAGTGCGGCAACCGAACTGAGCGGCGAACGTCGCAGGTTTGGCGATGGCGGGATCGCGGGTGAGGGTGTTCGGCGGGGTGGCGGGCGCGGCGGCACCCCGCCGCGATGAGTTCTGGCCGGGTCGCGGGTCTGTTCCGGTGAGTTCACGCCTATGCTGCTGCCCGGCACCAGACATCCGGAGGACACCATGACGACCACGCAGGACGACCCGACCACGGCGTGCCCGGCCGCCCGCCCGTCGTCGACCTGGCCACCTGGCAGGCCGCCCGCGACGAGCTCCTGGTCCGCGAGAAGGCCCACACCCGCGAGGGCGACGCCCTCGCCGCGGCCCGCCGCCGGCTGCCGATGGTGGAGTTCGACGGGACGGTCGAGGTCGTCGGGCCCGACGGCCCGGTCCCGTTCCTCGACCTGTTCGAGGGCCGCGACGAGCTCGTGGTCTACAAGCACATGTGGTACGACGGCGCGCCGCACCAGGGCCAGTGCGAGGGCTGCACCATCACGGCCTGGCACCTGAAGGACGCCGTCTACCTCAACGCCCGTGGCGTCTCGTTCGCCATCCTGACCACGGGCCGGTGGGACGAGGTGGCCGCCTACGTCGAGTTCATGGGCTACACCCAGCCTTGGTACTCGGTGCGCGACGTGGACGCAGCCGGTCGGCGGCGCATGGGTTCCCTCACCTGCTTCCTGCGCGACGGCGACCGCGTGTTCCTCACCTACTCCACGACGGGCCGCGGCAACGAGCCGGTCGACGGGTCCTTCGCCCTGCTCGACATGACGCCCTACGGCCGCGGCGAGGCCTGGGAGGACAACCCCGACGGGCTGGCCGGAGGGGCGGCACCCGTGCTGGTCCTGGCGTTCGGATGCGGACGGGAACGCCACCTGGGGCCCGACCAGCCGCCCCGTGCCGCAGTGGAGCCGGCCCGGCGCGACTCCGGTGGAGACCCTTGGCCGGCACGGCGACCCCAGCTGAAGCGCTCAACCACCGGAGCCGTTGCCCGACGGCGGATGACCGTCCGTCGGGGTATGAGCCGTCAGCGACTTGACGGGACCGCACGCCGACCAGGTGTAGGGCTGCTCGTATGTGGTGGGGCTACCCAGCATGAACGTGCGGTCGGTACGCCGCGCGCGGGCGATCGTGCGCCAGCCAGGTGCCGACGGTGCTGATCCGGTTCTGCACGCCGGTCAGGAAGGCGATGTGGATGAAACCCCATGCCAGCCAGCCCAGGAAGCCGGCGAGCCGCACGGGTCCGACCTGCAGCACCGCATGGCCGCGGCTGATATAGGCCGCTGAACCGAGATCCCGGTACCGGTAGGGCTCGCGGGGTTTGCCGGCGAGCGTCGTGACGGATGCAGGCGGCGGCGTGCAGACCGCCCTGCATCGCGTTCTCGGCCACGCCGGGCAGGTTGTCGCGGCCGACGAGATCGCCGATGACGAACACATCGGGTGTCCGGGCACCGACAAGTCCGCCTCTACCGCGATGCGGCCCGCGCGGTCCGACGTCGCACCCCAGCACCTCGGCGACGTGCCGCGCGAACGGTACGGCCTCCACGCCGGCCGTCCACAGCACGGTCCGCGCCGCATACTCCTGATCCGGACCGCCCGCCTTCGGTGTGACGGTCACCCCTCGCGACGGACGTCGGTGACGTGCACGCCCATGCGCAACTCAACGCCAAGCTTTTGCAGGATCTGGGTCGGCCTTGGCCGACAAGTCCGGGCGCGAAACTCTTGAGAACGCATTCACCGCCGTCGAACAGCAGCACGCTGGCTTCCTCGGGCTGGATGCTGTGGAACTCGTTCGCCAGGGTCCGGGTCGCCATCTCCCGGATCTGTCCGGCCAGTTCCACCCCGGTAGGACCGCCACCGGCTACGGCGAAGGTGAGCCAGCCGTCACGCTCGGGTCCGGGCGGAAGGGTCTCGGCGATCTCGAACGCGGTGAACAGCCGTCGGCGGATGCTCAGCGCATCGTCGAGGGTTTTCATCCCCGGCGCCCATTTGGCAAATTCCTCGTGGCCCAGATACGACTGGCGCATCCCCGCGGCGATCACGAGCACGTCGTACTCGAGCATGAACGTGGATTCGTCGGGGCGACGCGCGGTGACCCTTTGTGCGTCGGCGTCGAGGTCGATCGCTTCGCCGAGCAGGGTGGTGACGTTGCGGTGCCGCGCCAACTCCTCCCGCAGGGATCGACTGATCTGCCCGATGCTGAGCGTCCCGGTCGCGCACTGGTAGAGGAGAGGCTGGAAGACATGGGAGGCGGCGCGGTCCAGCAGGGTGACATCGACGTCGACGTCTTCGAGGCGGCGCGCGCAGAACAGACCGCCGAATCCGCCCCCGATGATCAGCACCTTCACGCGATCGTTGCTCATCGTTTCGAGGTTAACCTCACGCCACCGACGCGCGCGTACACACGGCGCAGAAGTCAGTCCTCACCGGTTGTACGGCTGTTTCGACGAGCGGGAACGAATCCGGGTCATCCGGGTGAACCAGGCATGGATTTCGTTGTCCGGCGAGTCCTGGCCGTCGATCACGATGCGGTCGGTACCGGGATCAGGCCACCAGTAGGTCAGCCGAATCTCCGTCGGAGTCTCCTGGTACGAGCCCAGGTCGATCCGGTGGCCGAGATCGATGAAATGCCTGCGCGGATCGATGGTGCCGCCGCACACCTCGAAGGAGGTGTCCATGTGCTGCACGGTCACCATCACCGGATCGGACATCAGAAAGGGGCAGTCGAAACGACGCGGCGCCAACGGAGTTCGTCGGTGAGCAGGGGATCGCGCCGGTACCCTTCGGCGGAGAGCCCGTCGACTTGACCAGATGCCGTAGAGGTTGGGCGTCGGCCGCCATCCGCGTCCCGTCGGGCGACATCGTCGCCCCTGCGCGTACGGGCGGGCTGAAGAAGTCCTCGACGCTGATGAGTCCGGGTAAGGCCATGACGATCCTTTCGGGTCAGGGGGGACAGGTTTCATCGCCGCGTGGGCGGCGCCGCGACGCGGTGACGGGTATCGGATTGTGTTACTTGGGTTTCACCGGTCCACCGAGGCGCCCATTGGTGGCGTCCCGGATGGCGCGATCGATCAGCGCCAAGGCTTCCTCGGGGCCGACGGCGCGCTTGTCGACGACGATCGCCTGACTGACTTCTTCATCGACGACGCGGAAGGCGCCGGTGACGGCCGCAGCGCAGAGTCGGACCGTCAGGTCGGCATCGGTCATCCGCAACCGCTTGGCGATCACGGGGATGAGGCCGCGCTCCATCTCGTCGTGCACCATCAGGTAGGACGTGCGCAGCGCCGCGTCCGACAGCGACAGGGTGGCGATGCGCATCGCACTGATCTCGTCGTCGACGTCCGGGGGCGTCAGCGGGTGTTCGATGGCGTCGGCGGAGATGTGCTCGTCCAAGGAGAGCTCCAGCGGCCACCGGTCCATCACGGCGATGAAGCGGTGCGCCGACTTCGCGAGCACCGGCTCGACGCAACTCTCCTTCGACCTGAAGTAGCGCCAGATCGTCCGCGTGGAAAGCCCTGCAGCAGAGGCGATATCGTCGCCACCGGTCGCTGCGACACCCCGTTCCCAGAACAGCGCACACGCATGCCGGGACACCTCGAGCCGCGCCTGGGCCTGCTGCTCGTGCATGTCTGTGTTCGCCACCGCCTCTCGATTGGTGTCACTTAGTGACAGCACTACTGTGTCACTAAGTGACAGTGCCGTCAAGCAAAGAGGGGTCACCGAGTTGAACATCGATCAGTTCTGGCGGGATGCCGACCAGCACGTCGTTCGGTACGGGTCGTCGTTCGTCCCGCGAGTCATCAAGCGGGCCAACGGAAGCTACGTCTACGATCAGGACGGAGCAGCGATCCTGGACTTCACGTATCCGACAGAACGAGCAAGGCGCCCGCCGACAGCCTGGGAGCCAGCGTCACCGCCGCCTGCCTCGAGCGCGGTCTGCACATGAACATCGTCCAGTTACCCGGCATGGGCGGCATCTTCCGCATCGCTCCGCCGCTGACCATCAGCGACTCTGAGCTCGATGCGGGGCTGGACATCCTCGACGACGCGCTCGCGAGCGTGCTGGCGCACTGATGGAGGCGAGAGCGGCGGCGACAACGTTTCGGGGACGGTGCGGAGCGCCGCCACGACCCGTGCGGTGTCGATGAATTCGCGGACCAACTGGGAGTCGACGTCGGTGCGCCACGCGATCGACAACGAGGTCGGTGGAATGTCGGTGACCGGAACGAAGGCCAACCCCGGTCGGCTGTAGAAGCGTCGGGTCGACGCCTGAGAGAACGCCACCCCGCGTTGAGACAGGATCGCCTCGAAACACTCGTCCACCGTGGTCGCTTCGGCGCCCAGCCGCACCTGCTCGCCCTGTCGCGATTCGGCGGCTAGCCAGAAGTTGCGCCACTCCTCTGGCGCCTTGCGCGCCACGAAGTACTCGTTGGTCAGCTGCTCCACGCTGACGTTCGACTGCCCGGCCAGCGGCGAACTCGAGGACACGACAAGCACTCTCGGCTCCACGAACAGAGTCTCGAGTCCCAGCCAGTCCTTCACGACCAATGGCGGCCGGACGAACGCAACGTCCGAGGAGCCGTCTGCCAGCCCGACATAGGGGTCGGTGAAATCGAACCCCGCATCTGGACTTGCACGTCGGCGAACTGGGATTGAAAGGCGCTGAGGATCTGTGGCGTCAGCTCCGCCGCGGCGTTGGCCTGGAATCCGACGACGAGCTTGCGCCTGCCGGCCCCGTGCGCGGCCGCCCGGGTGATCCCGACGATGCGTTCCGCATCGCGCAGCAATCGTCGGCCTTCGTCGAGCAGCACCTGGCCGGCCGGGGTCAGCTCCACCTGCCTGGTACTGCGCAGGAAGAGCACAGCGCCAAGAGTGTGTTCGAGCTTGCGAATCTGGACCGACAGCGACGGTTGCGCGATGTGCAACCGGGCGGCGGCACGGCCGAAATGCAGCTCCTCGGCGACCGCGACGAAATACGTCAGCAGTCGCAGATCGAGCTGCGGGAGCATCCCTCGAGGCTAGGGGAGCGGGTGAGCCCTGACAATGACAATTAGGCATCGCCTATCAATCCATGGTTGACAGGTATTGGACGCTGCCGGGTCGCCGGACGTGTGATGGGAGTCACGGAGTCCTCCACTTCGCCCACCCCATCGAAGGAAGCACAGCATGACCGCAACCACGCAGGCGCCGACCGCGGCCGATTGGGCCGATTCGTTCGCGCAGGCCACCAATCAGGATCCCGAGATTCAGGCGCACGGCAAATACTTCACCTGTTCCTATCTGCTCGACATGACCGATCACAGCTTCGTCGTCCAGGTGAGCGGCGGTCGAGTCACCGATGTCGCCGTGGATCCGGGACCTCTCGACGTGCCGTATCAGTTCGCGATCCGCGCGAGTGCCGAGACGTGGCGGAACTTCGGAGTTCCGGTGCCCGCGCCGATGTACCACGGCATCTGGGCCGCCAGCTTCCAGCGTGACATGAAGCTCGAAGGCGACATCCTCGTCCTGATGCAGAACCTGCGCTGCGTCACCCGCCAGATCGAGCTGCTGCGCGCCGTCGGCGCCCCCGTCTGACCACCCCCAAAAGCCCTGACAAACCGAAGGACTGACTCATGAGCAAGATTTCGCCGGTCACCGGACACTACGTCGACGTCGACGTCGACGGTCTGCTGTACAAAGTCTTCTACCTCGAGAACGGCACCGGGCAGCCCCTGGTGTGCCAGCACACCGCGGGCTGCCACAACCACCAGTGGCGCGGCCTGCTCGAGGATCACGAGATCACCCAGAACTACCGGGTCATCGCCTACGACCTGCCCCGGCACGGCAAGTCCGACCCACCGGAGAACACCCAGTGGTGGACAGAGGAATACAAGCTGTCGGCGGACCACTACGCGAACTTCATCGTCGCCCTCTGCGACGCGCTGGAGCTGGAGAACCCGATCTTCATGGGGTCGTCCTTCGGCGGCAACATCGCACTGCAACTCGCGCTTCGCCGCCCCGACCGGTTCGCCGGCGTGATTCCCGTGGAGGGCGCCGATTACTCTCCGGGCTTCTATCTCGACTGGTGGCAGCATCCACACGCCAATGCCGCGCAGGTTTGCGCCAGCGGTGTCTGGGATCTGATGGCGCCGCAGTCGCCCGAGGCGGACCGCTGGAAGACGTGGTTCTACTACAGCCAGGGCTCCGAGGCGTTCAAGGGCGATCTGCACTTCTACTCGGTCGACCACGACCTGCGGGACAAGCTGGGTGAGATCGACGGCGAGCAGTGCCCGGTCGTCATGCTGACCGGTGACTACGACTACCTCACGACACCAGCGGACAGCGCCCGGACCGCAGCACAGATCACGAACGCCGAGTTCATCGAAATGACCGAGATCGGCCATTTTCCGATGAGTGAGAATCATGCCGTCTTCCGCGGCTACCTTCTGCAGGCTCTGGAGATCCTGCAGAAGCGGGCACACACGCAGACGGTTTGACGTCGGTAGGCGTTAGTCCATGCGGGCGGCGTCGATCAGGCGAATGACTGCCGCGCCTTCCTCGTCGGAGGCCTCCAGGTCCACCTCGACGTCGAAGCCCCAGTCGTGGTCGGCTGCCGGATCGTCGAGGATCTGCCGCACCCGCCACAGCCCGGGCTCCCGGTCGATGATCAACATCGCCGGGCCCCGGGCGTCGGCGCCGATGCCCACGTCGTCGTGGTCGGCGAAGTACTCCTGACCGGCCTCCTGCCAGCGCTGCGATGTCCACCCCGAATCGGCGTCCAGGTCACCGAGGTCGTGCCAGCGGCGTCGCGCGAACAGCTCCACCCGCCGGAACAGCGCATTGCGGACCATCGCCGTGAACGCGCGCTCGTTTCCGGTCAGCGGACGCGGCCGGGCGGGCACCGCCCGGATTTCTTGGATGGGCGCGCCCGCCTGTTGGTCTGGACTGGTGAGCTGCTCCCACTCGTCGAGCAGACTCGAATCCACTTGGCGGACAAGCTCACCGAGCCACTCGACCATGTCGGTGAGTTCCTCGCTGCGCGCCGTGGCGGGCACTCCTGACCGCATTGCCTTGAACGCATCCGAGAGGTAGCGCAGCACCGCACCCTCTGAGCGGGTCAGGCCGTAGACGCTGACGAACTCGCGGAAGGTGAACGCCCGTTCCCACATCTCGCGGACGACGGACTTCGGCGACAGCTGTGCGTCGGCCGCCCACGGGTTGGTCTGCAGGTAGGTCTCGTAGACGTGTCCCAGCAGCTCTTCCAGCGGCTTGGGATAGGTGACGTCGTCGAGCAGTTCGATCCGCTCGTCGTATTCGATGCCGTCGGCCTTCATCTGGGCGACGGCCTCACCCCGCGCCTTGTTCAGCTGTGCCGCCAGGATCTGGCGCGGATCCTCGAGGGTCGCCTCGATGACCGAGACGACGTCGCGCGGATAGGTTTCAGCTGCCGGGTCGAGCACGTCGATCGCGGCGAGCGCGAACGTCGACAAGGGCTGGTTGAGCGCAAAGTCGGGCGGTAGGTCGACGGTAAGTCGGTAGCGGCGCCCATCGGTGTCGGGTTCGGGGAGTCGCTCCAGCACGCCGGCCTGCAGCAGCGAGCGGGCGATGCCGATGGCCTCGCGGATGTGCCGAAGCTGCCGTTTGCGCGGCTCGTGGTTGTCGGTGAGCAGCCGGCGCATCGCTTCGAACGGGTCGCCGGGACGGTCGACGACGTCGAGGATCATCGCCGTGGTGACCCGCATGTGGCTGGTCAGCGGCTCGGGGGCGGCCTCGACGAGCCGGGCCATGGTCGACTCGCTCCAGGGCACCATGCCTTCAGGCACCTTGCGGCGAACCAACTTTCGCCGTTTTTTCGGATCGTCGGCGACTTTCGCGAACTGTTTGAGGTTCTCCACCTCGTGCTCGGGTGCCTGGACGACGACTGTGCCTGCGGTGTCGTAGCCCGCCCGGCCGGCCCGCCCGGCGATCTGGTGGAATTCGCGGGCGGTGAGCAGTCGGGTGCGGGTGCCGTCGTACTTCGACAACGCCGAGAAGACGACCGTCCGGATCGGCACATTGATGCCGACGCCGAGGGTGTCGGTGCCGCAGATCACCTTGAGCAGGCCGGCCTGGGCCAGCTGCTCCACCAGCCGCCGGTACTTCGGCAACATTCCGGCGTGGTGAACGCCGATGCCGTGTCGCACCAGTCGTGACAGCGTCGTGCCGAAGGCCGAAGAAAAGCGGAACGCGCCGATCAGGTCGGCGATGGCTTTCTTCTCCTCTTTGGTGCTCACGTTGACGCTCATCAACGCCTGTGCCCGCTCCAGCGCCGAGGCCTGCGTGAAGTGGACGACGTAGATCGGCGCCTGCTTCGTGTCGAGGAGATCGCCGATCGTCTCGTGCATCGGGGTGGTCGCGTATGAGTAGTACAGCGGAACCGGACGCTCGGCGTTGGCGACCAGTGCCGTCGGTCGGCCGGTGCGACGGGTGAGGTCGTTGCGCAGGAACGTGACGTCGCCCAGCGTGGCCGACATCAGCAGGAACTCGGCCTTCGGCAGCTCCAACAGCGGCACCTGCCACGCCCATCCCCGGTCGGGGTCGCCGTAGAAGTGGAACTCGTCCATCACCACCAGACCGATATCGGCCTGGCTACCCTCGCGCAGCGCGATGTTGGCCAACACCTCCGCCGTGCAGGTGATGATCGGTGCGCCCGCGTTGACCGCGGCGTCGCCGGTGAGCATGCCGACGTTGGCCGGACCGAACACATCGCAGAGGGCGAAGAACTTCTCGCTGACCAGGGCCTTGATCGGCGCGGTGTAGTAGCTGCGCCGGCCCGCCGCCAGTGCGGCGTACAGCGCGCCGGTGGCGACCAGCGACTTGCCCGAGCCGGTCGGCGTGGCCAGGACCACGTTCGCGCCGCTGACCAGTTCGATCAGCGCCTCCTCCTGCGCCGGGTAGAGCACGGTGCCGTTGGCCTCGGCCCATGCGGCGAAGGTGGCGAAGAGGTCGTCGGGGTCGGCGCTCTTGGCGCGGAGGGCCGACAGATCGCTGGGGTCGTCGAGCAGGGGAGTGCCGGTCATCGGCTGGGTGATGGGAGGGACATGATGAGGACCAGCGTGCCTGACCGCGTCGCTCGGCCGCACAGCGCATCACAGAGATGTGGTAGACACAGCGCATGTCCGCGCCGAGAGCTGCTCACTGAGCGGGCCGACATGGACGACGGTCGCTTGCTGGCTCCGGGCCAAACCTGCTGGCGCCTGGCGCGGGCAGATCAGTTCGCCTGCATCATCGACGCCGCTGACTACTTTTATTTCGCCAAGGCGGCGATGCTTCGTGCCCAGCGGCAAATCATCCTGATCGGTTGGGATTTCGACACCCGGGTGACGTTCGAACGGGGCGGCAAGACGCTGCACGCCTCCAACCAGCTGGGCCCTTTTCTTCATTGGTTGGTTCGGGTCCGGCCGGAACTGGAGATTTACCTGTTGCGGTCGAATGTGCGCCTGCTGCCGGCGTTCGAAGGCCTTTGGGGTCGAGTGACCCCGGTGGCCCTGTTGAATTGGCTGAACAGCGAACGGTTGCGGTTCGCCATCGACGGAGCACATCCGATCGGCGCCGTGCCTCATCAGAAGCTCGTGGTCATCGACGACGCGCTGGCGTTCTGCGGCGGCATCGACTTCACCCTGGACCGCTGGGACACCACGGGACACGAGGACCGCAGCCGCTTGCGTCGAGCGCTCGGACGCAGCTACGGCCCCCGCCACGAAGTCGGCGTCGCGGTGGACGGTGCCGCTGCCCGCGCCCTGGGTGAGCTGGCGCGGGACAGGTGGGAGACGGCAACCGGCCAGTCATTGGTGTCCGTCGACGACGCGGGGGAAGTCTGGCCGCGCGAACTGGAACCGACCATCCTCGGCATCGACGTCGGCATCGCACGCACCTCGCCGGAGTTCAACCGCCGCAGCGAGATTCGTGAGGTGGAAGCACTCAACATCGCGGCGATCTCAGCTGCCCGCCACACAATCTATTTCGAGAATCAGTACCTCGCATCCCGCACCATCGTCGATGCGCTTGCCGCCCGGCTGCACGAACCCGACGGTCCGGAGATCGTCATCGTGATGCCCCGCAACTCCGAGAGCCGACTCGAAGAGCAGTCGATGGACAGCGCGCGATACCGGCTCCTTCAATTGCTCTGGGCAGCAGACGATCACAGTCGTCTCGGGGTGTACTGGCCGGTGACCGACGGCGGGACGCCGATCTATGTCCACTCGAAGGTTCTGGTGGTCGACGATCGGCTGCTGCGTGTCGGGTCATCCAACTTGAACAATCGTTCGATGGGATTCGACAGCGAATGCGATGTGGCCGTGGAGGCGGAACCGGGAACCGCGGAGCACGAAGCGATCGCCGGCAAAATCAGGTCGGTGCGCCAGCGGTTGGTGTGTGAGCACCTGGGTGTGTCGGTGGATGAATTCGAGCGCGTCGCCGACCGAAACGGGTCGTTCCTGCAGGCTATCGAGGAACTCCGCGGGCAGGGCCGAACGTTGCGGCGGTTCAGCAGTGACACGGTGGCGGGTGAGGCCAGTCTGCTGGCCGAGAACGACCTGATGGACCCGGACCACGTCCCAACCTCGCTGGCCCGAAGCGTGCAGCGATGGATCGCGGGGTTCACCGAATAGGTGTGAGTGAGATTGCTCCGGTACCAGCAAGTGCATCCAGTGGTTGTCGATCCGGGTGACGGTGCCGTCGTCAAGAGCCTGGGCGAGCCACTCGTTTGTCTGCCGGCCGGTGATGAAACGGTCACGTTCGGGTTGGAGCAGGCGTGGCGGACCTCGGCTGGTGAATTGAACACGTTGACTCCGGATTCGGGGAGGGTGCGCTCGCAGGCGCCGTCGGGGCAGGCCGCGGATGCGGCTCGGGAGCAGTTCGCACAGTTGTTTGATGGTGATTTTTCGGTGGACAAGCTCTCTAGCCCCGAAGCCGCCACCGTGTTTCTCATCACTAGATGGTCCGCCGAACACCGCGCCGGAGGTGGCGATGTTGACGTTGGCGACGCCGTGATCTGAATCTGGGCGGCGCCATAAATCGCGCGGATTCCGCGCGTCAACCAGCCCAGAAATCAACGAAACACACTGGGGCACAGCTATTGAATCGTGCGGCAGGGCATCGGGCGACGATTTGGATCGTCCGGAGGATTGCTCCCGTGGTCAGAGCCCGCGTTTGCGGTCGTAGGGTGCATGCGTCACCGAGGTGCGGGTTCGCGCCGTCCAGAATTTCGCGTTAGTGTCGTTGACATGAAGGGCGCGACTACGCCGTCCTGCCGAATGACCACGCCCACCATCAATTCGGTGCGCCGCCGACCCGTCCTGGAGTCCACTGGCGAACCCTTGCGAAGGCGTCGACTAGATCGTTCGCACTACACAGATGGCTATGGAGGGCTAGAGATGGCACAACTGCCTCACATCGACTCGTCCGTGCGGGGCGATGACCATCCGAGGAAGTGGGCGGCGATGGCCGTTCTCGGGGCAGTCGCATTCATGGCGCAGCTGGACCTCTTCGTCGTCAACGTGGCCCTGCCGGCGATGGGCGACACCTACGCGGGAGCCTCGTTGAGCGCGTTGTCGTGGGTTCTCAACGCGTACACGGTGGTCTTCGCCGCCCTGCTGATCCCAGCCGGGCGGCTCGCCGATCACTTCGGACGCCGGCGCTTCCTCGTGGCCGGCACGATCGTGTTCACTGTGGCCTCCGGCGCTATGTGCGGCGGCGCCGTCGCTAACGATCCTGATCGAGGGCCGCATCGCCCAGGCGGTGGGCGCCGCGGTCATCGTCCCGACCTCCCTTGGCCTTCTCCTGCAGGCCTTCCCGGTGAGACGACACAATATGGTGGTGGGACTGTGGGCTGGCTTGGCCGCGGTCGCCGGGACGCTGGGCCCGACTGTCGGTGGGCTGCTAGTCGGCCTGGGCTGGCGGTGGATCTTCCTGATCAACGTGCCGATCGGGCTGCTCATCGTGGCGTTCGCCGTCCGTGCGGTGCCACACCATCGCGCGGCTACGGGATCCCGTCTCCCGGATCGGGTTTCGACGGTGTCCCTGTTGACGGCGATCACCGCGTTCGTCCTGGCTATCGTCGAAGGCCCCAGCTGGGGATGGCTCACCACCCCCGTCTTGGCGCTGTATGCCGTTGCGGCCGTGGCTACCGCGCTCACTGTGCGGCGGTCGGTCATCCACCCGCACGCACTGATCGAAGCGTCTCTGTTCTCTTCCCGTTCCTTCACGGGCGCGACCCTGGCGCTGTTCCTGTACTTCATTGGCTTCGCGGCATGGGTGCTCATCAGTGTGTTGCTTCTGCAGGACGTTTGGCACTACAGCGCACTGCGCACGGGGTTGGCCATCGCGCCGGGGCCGTTCGTCTCGCTGCTTTGGTCGATCAACGCCGGCCGGTATCGGCGCGCGACTCGGGCGGCGCCTGCCGGCGATCGTCGGTGCCTCGTGCCTGGCGGGCGCGGGTGCCTGGTGGGTCGCGATCGCACCCAGCCAACCGGATTACCTCACGGGCTTCCTGCCAGGCCTGGTGCTGGCGGGTTGTGCCGCGGGGCTGGTGCAGGCGCCGCTCTTCGCTGCCGCCGGCGACTTGCCGGCGCAGCGGGCGACTACGGGGAGCGCGGTGTTGAACACCGCCCGTCAGGTGGGCAGTGCAGTGGGCGTGGCGCTGGTCGTCGTGCTGCTGGGTCAGGGACACGCCGCGTCGCTTGGGGCGTTCCACCGTGGCTGGGTCCTACTGGTCGTCGCGGGCGTCTCTGCCGCGGTGACCGTGGGCCTTTATATCCGACCGATCATCGAGTCGCCCGCTGCCTCGTAACGCGACCGGGCCGGACCTTCTGCTCGACGACATGACGAGGTCCCCCTCAATTGGTGAGATAGAGCGGGCACGTCGAGCATTCCCAGCCGACGATCAGTCCGGCCATAGGCATCGATCACGAATGCGGTGTAGCCGAACCCGCTCATGATCATCGGCGCGTAGATGACTCGGCCGCATGCAGCGCGTCGGGCCGCCCCACGCGGACTTGCCGTAGCATTAGATCCGGGGCGCACAGGTCAACGGTGTGGCGGGTCGTACTCCCGCGCGAAAGAAACTCGTTGCGGCCTTGAGGATTTCGATCGTCTGCTCAAGCGCGCGGTTCTTACGGCGTAGCTCACGCAACTCCCGGGCGGTTTCAGTCGGAACACCTCGACCACCCGCGGCAGTCGCTCCCGCACCGCCGCGGACTGCGTGTCGTAGTCGTCGCGATGCTACCGGACCAACCTCGGACCGCTGGCATTGGTGTTCTCGTCGTACCTGCTCGGCATCGTTACAACCTTCTCTCAACATGAAGTGCGCACGAAACCCGGGACGATTCAGTCGTCGACGACTTCGACGACGTGGACATGCACACCCGCGGCCGTGATCCGTTCCAGCTGTTCCGGATTGGCGGTGGAGTCGGTGACAAGATGATCGATCTGGTGCAGCGGCACCATCTTCGCAAGTGTCACCTTGCCGATCTTGGAGCCGTCCACGGCGACGACGACGCGCTGGGCGTTGGTGGCCATCGCGATCGCCGTACGGGCTTCGGCCTCGTCGAAGGTGGTCGCGCCGACCTCGGCGGACATCCCGTCGGCGCCGAGCACCGCGGTGCCAACGGTGATCACCTGAAACGCGTGCTCCGACATCGGTCCCACCGCCTCAAGGGAATTCGCCCGCACCAACCCGCCTGTCGCAATCACCTTCATGTGAGCATCGACGGCGCAGTCCGCGGCGATCGTGAGCGAGTTCGTGACGATCGTGATGTTGGGCCGCCCCTTGAGCGACCTGGCCACCTCGCCGGTGGTGACGCCCCCGGTCAGCGCGACCGCCTGCGGGCCCGGGGGTACCAGCGCAGCGGCGTGCTGGGCGATCCGCCGCTTGATGGCGATCATCCGGTGATCGCGTAGACGCACCGGAATCTCGCTGCCGCTGGGGTCCAGCGCTCGGGCACCGCCGTGGGTTCGCACCAGGAGGCCCTGCTCTTCGAGTTCGCTGAGATCGCGGCGCAACGTCGCCGCGGAGACGCGCAACTCCGCACAGAGCACGTTGGACGCGACTTCTCCGCGGTCGCGCAGCAGTGAGAGGACTTCGCGCATCCGGTCGGTGCGCCTGATCGACATTGCTGAGACTCCTTCCGACGTGGGCGCCGCGATCAGTTTTCCTGATCGTTTCGCCAATTTGCAGCGCGCGCTTTGAGCGAGCTTCTCATGATCGACAAATGTTCCACACGTCCCGTCCAGCGAAGCCGGTGGCACAGTGAGCACGACCCGGCCATCCCCGTCTCCGGTCCGCACCGCCGTGCCCGCGCAAGTGGACGGTGGCGCAACGATTGTCGAGATCGGACAGCAACCCGACGCGTGGCGTGAGGTCGCACGACGCTCTGATCAGGAAATCGCCGGGTTCCTCGCCGAAATCACCCGTCGCCCCGATCTCCGGGTGATCCTGACCGGGGCGGGCAGCTCGGCCTTCGCCGGCGACATCGCGGCTCCCGCGCTTCGGCGCCATCTCAGCCGCCGCGTCGAGGCCATCGCGACGACCGACATCGTGGCCAACCCGTACGACTACCTGGAGGCCGCACACCGACACTGATGGTGTCGTTCGGGCGGTCGGGCAACAGTCCCGAGAGCCTGGCCACCACCGAGCTGGCCGACGAGCTCGTCGACGACATCTGGCATCTGATCCTGACGTGCGACACGGACGGGCAGCTGGGCCGCAAACACAGCGACCGAGCGACTCGCGGGTCGTCTACATGCCCGAGCGCACCAATGACTCCGGCTTCGCCATGACATCCAGCCTGACCTCGATGCTGCTGTCGTGTCTGCTGACTACTCGGGTCCGGGCAATCGCAAGGATTCGGAGGTTCTTGCTGGCGCCGCCGAGCACGTCGTCGATCTGCAGCCCGACATCCGGGCGCTCGCCCAGCTCAAGAAGCATCGGTTCGTCTACCTCGGCAGCGGGCCGCTGGAAGGGCTCGCGCGGGAATCGGCGCTGAAACTGCTGGAACTGACCGCCGGAGAGGCAGTGACGTACTTCGATTCGCCGTTGGGATTCCGGCACGGCCCCAAGTCGGTGCTCGACGGGACACACTCGTGGTGGTTTACGTCTCCAACCGACCCGTACACCCGTCGCTATGACCTCGACATCGTCGCCGAGATCCGCGCACAACTCGGCCAGGACGCCGTCACGGTAATCAGCACCGAGCCGACCCGACGAGCCGGCGCCCGCCGTCGTGGTACCCGGTCTTGCCGGCATGGACGACTCCCTGCGTCGCGCTCGGCTACCTGGTTTTCGCGCCAGTATCTCGCGCTGCACACCTCACTCGAACGCGCGGAGCACGCCCGACAACCCGTTCCCGTCCGGTGAGGTCAGCCGCGTCGTCCAGGGCGTCACCATCTATCCCATGACCACCCCGGCAACCGAACGGGCGGTGATCGACGATGTCCTGTTATCTCGGCGTCGACGGCGGCGGCTCGAAGACGGCCTTCGCGCTCATCGATGACTCCGGCCACGTGATCGCCCGCGCGACGCAGCCGCGACCTCCTACTACTTCAACGACGGCTTCGACGGTCGTCGAACGCGTTCTGCACGAGGGCGTCGCGGCGATCTGCGGACCGCGGGAATCGACACCGTCGCAGATCGACGTCGGCGTTCTTCGGCATCCCCGGCTACGGGGAGGTCAGCGGCGACATCGAGCACCTCGACGCGGTCCCGGCGTCGCGTCCTCGGACACGATCGCTACAGCTGCAACAACGACATGGTGTGCGGCTGGGCCGGGTCGCTGGCCGGCGAGGACGGCATCAACGTGATCAGCGGCACGGGATCGATGACGTACGGCGAGCGGGCAGGGCGTCGGCGCCGCGTCGGCGGCTGGGGTGAGTTGTTCGGCGACGAAGGCTCAGCGTATTGGATTGCGACACAGGGTTTGAACGCGTTCAGCCGGATGAGCGACGGCCGGCTGGCACGCGGGCCGCTCTATGAACTTCTCAAGGAGCGACTGCAGGTCTCGAGTGATCTTGACGTCGTCAGCCTCGTGATCGAGAAGTGGGCCGGAAACCGCGGATCCATCGCCGCGCTGGCCACCAGCGTCTGCCAGGCCGCGCGTGCGGACGACGAGGCATCGGCGCGGATTCTGTCCGCCGCGGCCGACGAGCTCGTGGCACTCATCGAAACCACCCGAATCCTGGTCGGTTTCACCGATCAGGAGTCGGTGCCGGTGTCCTACTCAGGCGGAATGTTCTCCGATGACGGCTTTCGGGAACTGTTCCTGGCTGCGCTGCAACGGCTTCCGGCGAGATACGACCTGCGACGCCCCCTTCTCGACCCCGCGGCGGGTGCGGCCCTCTACGCCGCCAAGCACAGCGGTCATCCGTTGCCCCCGAGTTCCCTGCACCGCCTCAGGGATACCCGAACACATTCCGAAGAGGTCAAGACACCATGAAACCCACGATCGTCATCATCGGCGCGGGCAGCGTCGAGTTCACCCGCGAGCTGCTCGGCGACATCCTGTCGTTCCCGGAGCTCGGCCCGGTCCGGGTTGTCCTGCACGACATCGACGTCGAGCGGCTCGAGACGGCGGAGGCCATCGCCCACGCCACCGCCCGCGCGGCCGGCGCCCAGCCGGAGGTGGTCGCCACCACCGACCGTCGTCGCGCGCTCGACGGCGCCGACTACGTCATCAACGTCATTCAGGTCGGCATGCTCGAGGCGACGGTGCGCGACTTCGAGATCCCCGCGAAGTACGGGCTGAACCAGACCATCGCCGACACCATCGGTATCGGTGGCATCTTCCGCGGCCTGAGAACCTTTCCGGTGCTGGCGGGCATCGCACGCGACATGGAACAGATCTGTCCGGACGCCTGGCTGCTCAACTACACCAACCCGATGGCCATGAACGTGACGTACCTGCACCACGTCGCGCCGCGGTTGAAGGTACTCGGGCTGTGCCACTCCGTGTACTGGACGATGGTCGGCCTGTGCGAGCTCATCGATGTGCCCTACGACGAGGTGTCCTACTGGTCGGCGGGCGTCAACCACCAGGCGTGGGTGTTGCGGTGGGAGCGCGGCGGTGACGATCTGTATCCGATGCTGGACGAGCGCATCGCCGCCGATCCGGAGTTGCGCCGACGCGTGCGGGTCGACATGTACCGCCGACTGGGCTATTACCCCACCGAGACCAGCGAGCACAGCAGTGAGTACGTGCCGTGGTATCTGCGTCATCCCGACGAGGTGGACCGCCTGCGAATCAACGTCGGTGAATACGTCTCGATCAGCGAGGCAAACCTGGCCGAATACCTCCGTGTCCGAGCGGAATTGGCCGGCACCGAGACCCTTCCCATCGATACGGGGTCCACGGAGTACGCGCCCCAGGTGATCCACTCCCTCGAGACGGGGACGCCGCGGGTCATCTCCGCCAACGTCGTCAACGACGGGCTGATCACCAACCTGCCCCGAGGTCTGGCCGTCGAAGTCCCGACGGTGCTCGACGCGCTCGGCGCGCATCCGATGCACGTGGGTGACCTGCCGCCGCAATGCGCGGCGCTCAACCGCGGATTCCTGGGTCCCGTGGAGCTGGCGGTCCGCGCCGCCGTCGACGGGGACCCGCGCCTGGTGCGCGCGGCCGCCATGGTCGATCCCAACACCGCCGCCGCGCTGAGCGTCGACCGGATATGGGAACTGTGCGATGAACTGACGACCGCGCACGGCGACCTGCTGCCCGAGCCGCTGCGTGCGCCGCTGGCGCTGTGAGACCGGCCGGCCATGAACCCAACAGCTCACCCAGATGTCGCCAACTAAGGAGTGTCCATTGTGATTCGACCACGGGTCTGCCTCGCATTGTTTGCTGTCCTCGCCTTCGTCCTCACCGCCTGCGGTGGGGGAGGATCGTCGCCCGTCGGGTCCCACCGAGATCGCGGTGTGGCACGGCTACCAGGACACCGAAGGTGACGTCTTCAAGGGCCTGGTCGACCAATACAACAAGGACCATCCCGACGTGCACGTCAGCGAGCTGTACTCCAGCAACGATCTGGTGCTGCAGAAGGTGCTGACCGCTGTGCGCGGCGGCAGCGCGCCCGATGTGGCCTACATGTTCGGGTCGTGGTCCCCGAACATCGCCAAGATTCCCCAGGTCGTCGACATGTCCGGCGAGGTCGCCAAACCCGAGTGGAAGTGGGACGACTTCTACCAAGCCGAGCGGCAAGCGGCGACGGTCGGCGACAAGGTCGTCGGCGTCCCCGCGTTGGTGGACAACCTCGCGATCGTCTACAACAAGAAGCTCTTCGCCGACGCCGGCGTGGCCCCGCCGAACCCGAACTGGACCTGGGACGACTTCCGGGCCGCCGCGGCCAAGCTGACCGACCCGTCGAAGGGACAATACGGCTGGCTGATCCCCGCCGACGCCAGCGAGGACACCGTCTGGCACTACCTCCCGATGCTCTGGGAGGCCGGCGGCGACATCCTGTCACCCGACAACGGGCACGCCGTGTTCAACTCCGAGGCGGGTGTCAAGGCGCTGACCGTGCTGCAGCAGATGGCGGTCACCGACAAGTCGCTCTACCTGGACACCACCAACGAGAACGGGCCCAAGCTGATGAACAGCGGCAAGGTCGCGATGCTGGTCACGGGCCCGTGGGACCTGAGCCAGTTGCCCGACATCTCCTACGGCGTCCAGGTGATGCCCACCTTCGCCGGTTCGAGCGGCGCCCATCAGACGATCTCGGGGCCTGACAACTGGGTGGTGTTCGACAACGGCGACAAGAAGAAGCAGGCGGCGATCGACTTCGTCAAGTGGTTGACGGCGCCCGAACAGGTCAAGTCGTTCTCGTTGGGCACCGGCGATCTGCCCACCCGGACCTCCGTCGGCCAGGACCAGTCGGTCCTCACCAAGCTGAACGATAACGTGCCGGGCACCGCGGCATTCGTGCAGAACCTGTCCAACGTGAAGAAGGTCCGGCCGCAGGTCGAGCAGTATCCGGCGATATCGGAGGCGCTGGGACAGGCGATCGTGTCCGTCATGCTCGGCAAGGAACAGCCGGCAGATGCGCTGAACGCCGCGGCCAAAGCCGCGGACGAGGCGATGGCCGGCAAATAGGCTCCCAGAGATCAAGAAACATCGAGGACATGCCTGACGACGTCGCCGTGCGGACACCGCCATCCCTCTTCAGACGCTTCGGCCGCTCGGAGACGGTGGCCGGCTGGGCGCTGGTGAGTCCCGGGGTGGTGCTGATCGGCATCTTCGGTCTGTTGCCGGTGCTCATGTCGCTGCAACTGTCGTTCCAGAAGTCGGACCTGCTCACGCCCGAGACGCCCTGGGTCGGCCTGGCGAACTACCGGAAGCTGGCCGACGACCCCGTTTTCGTCGATGCGATCAAGCACACGATCATCTACACCGCGCTGTTCGTGCCCGGCACGATGCTGGTCGGCCTGCTGGTGGCCGCGGCGATGAACCGTTCGCTGCGATTCATCTCGGTTTACCGGACCGCGGCCTACATCACCATGGCGGTCTCGACCATCTCGCAGGGCATCATCTTTCTGTGGCTGACCGACCGTGACTACGGTCTGGTCAACGCGGCCCTCAACACTGTCGGCCTCCCGCCTCAAGGGTTCCTGGCCTCGCCGTCGCAAGCGCTGTATGTCATCGTGGCGATGACCATCTGGGGCTGGACCGGCTTCGCGGTGATCGTCTATCTCGCTGCGCTGCAAGGGGTTCCAGCGGAATTGCACGAGGCGGCCGCGATCGACGGCGCAGGAGCGCTTCACCCGTTTTCGCACGATCACGGTGCCCTTGCTCGGGCCCGCGAATCTCTTCCTCATCGTGTGGCTGACGATCAACGCGTTGCAGCTGTTCGACGAGGTCTACGCCACCACGCGTGGCGGGCCCCTGCGCGCCACCACCGTGATCGTCTACTACCTGTGGGACCGCGCCTTCGTGAAATTCGACGCGGGGTACGCCGCCGCGATGGCCTACGCGCTGTTCGTCGTCATCCTGGTGATCACCGGCATCCAGTTCCGCTTCGCCCGTAAGCACGTGCACAACTCATGACCACCACACAATTGCCTCCCACCGAAACGCCTGCGCCGCGGACGGAGCCGCCGACACGACGCCTTCGACTGCGAATGCCGTTCAGCCCGTGGCATCTGGTGCTCGTTCCGCTGACGTTCATCTTGATCGTCCCGCTGCTGTGGATGCTCATCACCTCGCTGGAGACCGAGGGGGAGGCCAACCACTTTCCGCCGGTGCTCTTTCCGGAGACTCCGCGATTCGAGAACTACTCCGAGGCGTGGGCCGCGGCGCCGTTCGGGCACTTCTTCCTCAACAGCGCCCTCGTCACGCTGGTGGTGCTGGTGAGCAACCTGGTCGTCTGCAGCCTGGCCGGATATGCCTTCGCCCGCATCCGGTTCCTCGGCCGCGGAGCGCTTTTCGTCACGTTGATGGCGACGCTGATGGTGCCGTTCCAGGTCACGATGATCCCGGTGTTCCTGATCGTGAAGTGGTTCGGGGACAACGTCTGGGCGGGCCTGGGGATCGATCACATCGGCGCGTTGATGCTGCCCAACCTGGCGACGGCGTTCGGCATCTTCTTTTTGCGTCAGTTCTTCCAGACGGTTCCCGTGGAACTCGAGGAGGCCGCCCGGGTGGATGGGACGTCGCGGCTGGGCGTGCTGTTCAAGATCGTGCTGCCGTTGTCTCTGCCCGCGATGTCCACGCTGGCCGCCCTCACGGTACTGACGTCCTGGAACGACTTCCTGTGGCCGCTGATCGTCATCACCTCGCAGGATCAGATGACGGTTCCGCTGGGGCTCAGCTATTTCCAGGGCGCTCACTTCGTCAAGTGGCCGCTGTTGATGGCGGCCAACGTGATGAGCCTGTTGCCGATGCTGCTCGTCTTCATCGGCGCGCAGCGGTATTTCGTTCAGTCGGTGGCCAGCACCGGCATCAAGGGCTGACGATGGTGCCACAGAAGGGAGTAATGCGTTGGCGGAAGTAGAGTTCCGTGACGTCACGCGACGTTACCTGGGAGGCGTGGTCGCGCTCAATGGTCTGAATCTGACTGTCGCGGACGGGGAGTTCCTGATCCTGGTCGGACCGTCGGGGTGCGGGAAGAGCACCGCGTTGCGCCTGCTGGCCGGACTCGACAAGCCGACGTCGGGGGAGATCTTCATCGGGGGATCGGTGGTCAACGGACTGGCGCCGGGGGATCGGGACATCGCCATGGTGTTCCAGAACTATGCGCTCTACCCGCACATGACGGTGTACCGGAACCTGGCCTACGGCCTCCGGCAACGCCGGACGCCTCGCGCCGAGGTCGACCGACGGGTCCGCGAAACGGCCGAACTGCTGCAGATAGGTGAACTCCTCGACCGCAAGCCCGGCCAGCTCTCGGGCGGCCAACGCCAACGGGTCGCCATGGGCCGCGCGCTCGTGCGGAAACCGCAGGCATTCCTGCTCGACGAGCCGCTGTCGAACCTGGATGCAAAACTCCGCAACCAGGTCCGCGGCGACCTCAAGCGTCTGCACCGCGAACTTCCGGTGACGTCCATCTACGTCACCCACGATCAGGTCGAGGCGATGACCCTCGGGGATCGGCTGTGCGTGATGTCGAAAGGAGAGGTGCAGCAGATCGGAACCACCGACGACGTCTACAACCGCCCGGCCAACACGTTCGTCGCCGCGTTCATGGGCAGCCCGCCGATGAATCTGATTTCCGGCGTCATCCGCTCCGGGGTCCTGCACATCGGCGGCACGGTGGTGACGGCGGTCCCGTCCCCCGACGGCCCGGTGACCGTGGGAGTGCGTCCCGAGCATGTGCAGCTGCACACCGCATACGCCCACGGCATGGTGCCGGCCCGGGTCGACTTCGTGGAGCCCTTGGGCAGCCACGTCCTGGTGACTGCGCTGGTCCGCACCGACGAGCAGGCGGACACGCGGGTGGTCGTGCAGGCCGCGGCGGGCACCGAGTTGGACTCCGGCGCCAAGATCGGCCTCGCCATGCCGCCGGAGCGGACGTACTTCTTCGACGCCGAGACGGGAGACGCCCGCCGCAACCGCGAGCGCATCTCGCTCTGACGAGGGTCCGTGGCCATTGAAAGATGCCACCGAATGCCGTTCGTCAGATCTTCAGAATGCGCTCCGCATTGGCATGCGCGATCTTCTCGCGGTCTTGCGGGCTCAGTGTCGTCCGCTCGAAACCGGCTACCGCATCGTGGGAGGACTCATAGGGGTAGTCGACGGAAAACATGATCGCGTCGGCCCCTACTTCCAGTACCGCACCGGCCAGCGCTGCCGGCGAGAAGACCCCGCTGGTGGTGAAAACGATGTTGGTGCCCAGGTAGGCGGAGGGCGGCCGCTGCAGCCGGTAGTTGGGCGAAGTAGTCGCATAGCGGGAGTCCAGTCGGCTGCGCTGGAACGGCAAGAACTCGCCCATGTGTCCCAAAATCATTGTGGCACTTGGATGTCGGTCGAATACACCGCTGCAGAGGATACGCAGCGCGTGCCCCGATACTTCGGCGGCCCAGCTCCACATCGCACCGTAGAGCTCCGGGTGGCCGCTCAGCACCCGCCAGTCGTCCGCCGGCGGGGCCCCGGGATGCAGGTACAGGGGCACCGCGAGAGACTCGATCACTTCCCACACTGGCTCGTAGAGCGGATCGTCGAGATAGCGACCGCCGAGGTGGTCGTTGACCAGCGCACCGCAGAAACCGAGTTCGTTGATGCACCGAGTCAGTTCTGCGGCGGCCGCAACGGGATCTTGAAGGGGGAGAGCGGCGAAGCCGCGGAACCGGGTGGGGTGCTCCGAAACCACCGAGGCCAGGTGGTCGTTGGCGCGCCGGGCGTTGTCCCGCGCGGTGGCCGCGTCGATGTCGATCTGTAGTCCGGGAACGGTCAGTGACAGCACCTGGATATCGATGCCCGCCGAGTCCATCTCGGGCAGTCGATACTCGGTGAAGTCGGGCAGCTTACGTAGCCATTCCTGGGCGTATGGCGTTGCCCGCGACGACAGCCGCGGCATCGGATCGGCAATCCCGGGTATCGAGAACGCCTCCTCCAGGGCAATGTATTTCACCGATTTCTCCTTCCGCGGACCGACGTCCCGCCCGACCGCCGGCAGCGGCAGTGGTCGTGCTCCGGTCTACCGACCGTGGCTGTGAACCTCTTGAAACCTTCGGAAGCGGGGCGCTCAGTCGACCGCTGCCAGCGCGGTTTGCTTCAGCGTGTCGGTCGCGACTGTGACGAAATCGCGGATACGGCGCTCGCGACGACCCTTGGCCACGGCGATGCAGGTCTCGACCGGTTCGGCGTCCGTGACGCGAACGTAGACGAGGTCGGGCCGCGAGTATGACTCGGCCACGCTACGGGGCAGCATGGCGATGCCGTCACCCACGGCGATGAGCTCGAATTTCTCCTCGATCGAGGACGTGCGGCGGGCGTGTGCGTCGAGGATGTTCTCACCGCCGAGATCCGCCAGAGTCAGCGCCCGCCGGCGGGCGAGAGGATGCGTCACGGGGAGACAGGCCACCTTGGTCTCGGTGCCGACGGCGATCGTGCGCAATCCGGTGTCGTCGAACGGACGACGGAGGTATCCGACGTCGGCCCGCCCGTCGCGCAGCGGCGCGTCCTGCTCCCACCACTTCAGGGGAAGGAGAGCGATCTCCACGGCCGGGTGGACGGCCGTGAACTCGCGGACGGCCTCGGACACGTGCAATCCGGGCGTGAATGCGACGACGAGTCGTTCGACCCCACGGTTGACCTCGTGGACACGCCGAAGCGCGGAGTCGACGCTGGCGAACACTCCGCGGGCCTCGTCCTGAGCAGCTGTTCCCCGGCGGGCGTCAGCTGCACACTCCGGGTCGTCCGTACGAACAGAACGCACTCGAGATCTCTTTCGAGAGCACGGATCTGGCGACTGAGTACGGGCTGGGCGATGTAGAGCTGCTCGGCGGCCCGACCGAAGTGCCGGATGCTCGGCGACCGCGACGAAGTAGCGAAGCTTGCGCAGGTCGAGATCCATGCCTCAACAGTATCAATCGGCGCGAAGAGGTATTGGACCTCTGACCGATTGGCGCGCGCACGTGTGATCTCATGATCGTCATCACGACGCCCACGGGCGACATCGGCAGCCAGGTCCTGCAGATCCTTCTGGCGCGCGCTCCCGCATGCGGCGAGGAGCTCCGGGTCATCGTGCGCGACCCCGAGAATCTCTCCGCCGCGGTCCGCGACCGCGTCGACGTCGTCGCCGGCTCACACGGTGACGCCGAGGTGGTCGACCGCGCGTTCGCAGGCGCGGACGCCGTCTTCTGGCTCGTCCCGCCGGACACCGCAGGCACCGAGCCTGGACGTCGCCGTTCTCCGGGTTCACCCGCGCCGCCGCCGAGGCCTTCACAGCCCACGGCGTCGGGCATGTCGTCGGCGTCTCGGCGCTCGGCCGCGGCACTGCCGTCGCGGACAGCGCGGGCCTCGTCACCGCATCCCTTGCCATGGACGACCTCATCGCGGGCACAGGAGTGGCCTATCGGGCACTGGCGAACCCGTCCTTCATGGACAACCTGCTGCGCCAAGTGGACTCGATCCGCGATGGCGGGGTGTTCACCGGACACCGTCGACCCCGAGCGGAAGGCACCGTCGGCCGCCACCCGAGACATCGCCGCAGCGGCAGCGGACCTGCTACTCGACCGCTCGTGGACGGGGACTGGCAGCGTCGCGGTGCTCGGGCCCGAGGATCTCTCCGCAGATGACATGGCGCGCATCATGTCTGACGTCCTCGAGCGGCCGGTGCGCTACCGACGACAGTCGCTCGCCGATCTCGGCGTCGCGCTCGCCGGTTTCGGACTCGGCGACGCGTTCGTCGAGGGCATGGTCGACATGATGCGGGCCAAGGAGGCAGGCCTGGACGTCGGCGTGCCACGGACCCCGCACACCGCGAGCCCGACGACCTTCCGGCAGTGGTGTGCGGAGGTACTCAAGCCGGCTGTGCTCGCCGAGTCGTCCTACCCGTGAGCGCCCGCCTGTTCGACGGTCTGACCCGATCCGCCCCGCGGCAGCTTGCCCACGGCGAAGTCGGCCGCCTGATCCGTCAGACCGTTGGCGGCATACAAGCCGTGAGCCGCGTTGTCGCCACCGCCCGGTGCGCAGACCGGATCGTCCGGGATGCACAGGTCGATGGTCTTCGCCGTGTAGCGCGAGCCGACGTTGATCGGCGGTGCGCCGGTGTAGATCATCTGCAGGAAGCCGCTCGACGGTTTGCCGAAGAGCGCCACTGCCGCCACGTGATCAGCCACCGAAGGCGCCATTGGGCCGCTGAGGCCGGGCGGCAGCGTGAAGCCGGCCGGGATGCTGTCCTCGGTGATGTAGGCGGCCACCGCCGCACCCTGCGAGTAACCGCCGAGCACGATCTTCGTATTCGGGCAGTTGGCCGCCGTGTCGCGGACCTTGTTGCTGGCATCGACCACACCGTCCGCGGCGGTGGCAAAGTCCAGCGACGCCGGGTAGTTCACCGGATAGACGTCGATCGACTTGCCGCCCGACTTCGCTTGAAGCGAGTCGACGAAGGCCTGGCCGATGGCACCGACGCCGGGCGGCTCGAACGTGCCCCGCGCGAACACCACTTCCACGTCGGGACATGGAGCCGCGTACGCAGGGGCAGCGACGAGGGGTGAACCCGTCACTGCCATCACGACTGGCGCTGCGGCAGCGAACCAACGACCAATTCTCTTCATTACGACCGTCCGATCTCTCATTCCAACCGCGGCCGGCACCATTGCTCCCCGACGGACGGACAGTTAGTACCCAGGACTTTGGCGTCCAAAACCCGAAAAGTCTGGCAAATATCTTCGGACACATTGGCCTGCAACGGCTTCCGTCACCCCGGTGGGACGATGAGTCCGCGGACCGCCGAAGCGCCGGGGAGTACCGGCACCTCCGATGAGAGACTTCATCCGTGAACCGCGCGACCGACGATGCCACTGAGGAATCGGCGTTCGACGTCGACGTGATCCGCGAGCAGTTTCCGGCGCTCGATGACGGCACCGCCTACTTCGACGGGCCCGGGGGCTCGCAGACACCCACTCCGGTCGCAGACGCCATCCGCGACGCGTTGCTCCGGCCGTTGTCGAACCGCGGAAACACCACGACCGCGGCACGCAACGCCGAAGAGATCGTCGTGCAGTGCCGGCGCGCGATCGGCGATCTGCTCAACGCCGATCCCGACGAGGTGATCTTCGGGCGGAGCATGACCGCGCTCACCTTCGATCTGTCGCGGACACTGTCCGCCCAATGGCGCCCGGGCGATGAGATCGTCGTGACGCGGCTGGACCACGACGCCAACGTCCGGCCGTGGGCGATCGCCGCAGCCCGCGCAGGCGCGGTCGTCCGGTGGGCGGACTTCGATCCCGCGACCTCCGAACTGCCTGTGCGCAGCATCGAGGAACAGCTGAGCCCGCGCACGCGCCTGGTCGCGGTCACGGCCGCATCCAATCTGATCGGCACGATGCCCGACGTGCGAACCATTGCCGCCCGTGCGCACGCCGCCGGCGCATTGCTCTACGTCGACGGCGTTCACTACACCGCCCACCGCACCGTCGATGTCCGCGAACTCGGCGCTGACTTCTTCGCGTGCTCGCCCTACAAATTCCTGGGTCCGCATTGTGGTGTCCTGGTGGGCAGGCGCGATGTGCTCACCGCGTTGCGGCCGGACAAGTTGTTGCCTTCCAGTGACCAGGTGCCCGAGCGGTTCGAACTCGGCACCCTTCCCTACGAACTGATGGCAGGCACCACCGCGGCGGTCGAATTCCTCGCCGGCATGACGCGTGCAAGCGGTCCCCGGCGCGCCCGCGCTCGTGGCCGCGATGAATGCACTGGAGCATCACGAGGACTGGCTTCGGCGGCGGATCGAGGCCGGTCTACGCGAGCTGCCCTCGGTGACCGTTCACTCGCGGGCGACCGACCGAACCCCGACGTTGCTCATCACCATCGCCGGGCGCGACGCCGCGGCCGTCAGCGCGGTGCTTGGGCAGCACGACATCAACGCGCCCGCCGGGTCGTTCTACGCCTACGAGGCATCGCGACGACTCGGGCTGGGCGAGGCGGGCGGTGTGCGGATCGGGTTGGCGCCGTACAACACCCGAGACGACGTGAACCGGCTCATGCGCACGCTGGCCGCAATCCTGAAGTAGGACCCATGAGGTTCTTTCCGGCGATCATTAGCTCACTTAGCGCGGGCGTAAGGTCGCTCCCATGGACTACCGCAGCCTCGGACGAACCGGAATCCAAGTCAGCCCGCTGTGCCTCGGCGCGATGATGTTCGGCGGGTGGGGGGAGCCCGACCATGACACGTCGATCACGACGATCCACGCCGCACTGGATGCCGGCATCAACTTCATCGACACCGCCGACGTCTACTCGCAGGGCGAATCCGAGATCATCGTCGGCAAGGCGCTCGCGGGCGGCAGGCGCGACGACGTGGTGCTCGCCACGAAGGTGCACAGCCAGATGGGCGTTCCGACCGATGCGCCTGCCGGCACCCAGGGTGATCCCAACAAGCGCGGAAACTCCCGGCGCTGGATCGTGCGCGAGGTGGAGGACAGCCTGCGCCGGCTGAACACCGACTGGATCGACCTCTATCAGATTCACCGCCCCGACCCGCATACCGATATCGAGGAAACCCTGGGCGCGCTGACGGATCTGCAGCGGCAGGGCAAGATCCGTGCCTTCGGCTCGTCGACGTTCGCCGCCCACCAGATCGTCGGCGCGCAGTGGGTCAGCGAACGGCGCGGACTCGGCCGGTTCGTCACCGAGCAGCCGCCCTATTCGCTGCTGGTCCGCGGCATCGAGGCGGACGTCCTGCCGGTGGCGCAGGAGTACGGGATGGGCGTGTTGCCCTGGAGCCCGCTGGCCGGCGGCTGGCTCGCCGGGGGCTACCGCAAGGACAAGGAGCTACCCGCATCCCGGCGGCGCACCCGGCTGCCGGCCCGCTACGACATGTCCACCCCGGAGAACCAGCGCAAGCTCGACGCCGCCGACGCTCTCGGGAAGCTCGCGGCCGACGCCGGACTGTCGCTGATCCATCTCGCGCTCGCCTTCGTCCTCCAGCATCCGGCGGTCACCGCGCCGATCATCGGTCCCCGTACGCTCGACCACCTGAAATCTCAGCTCGGCGCGACCGAGGTCACGCTCTCCGCGGACATCCTCGACAGGATCGACGAGATCGTGCCGCCGGGATCGACGATCTCTCCAGCCGACCGGGGCTACCAGCCGCCGTCATTGACCGATCCGTTCCTGAGGCGTCGCCGCACCGCGTAGGCACCGAGTCGGACACGGGGTTATCGAAAGTGCACCCGGCCTGCGTCCGTCAAGCGCCATGCTCGATCTTGATGCGAGGAGTGGCAGATGACCGTTTTCAGACTCGAGGTCGTGGTGATACCGGTTTCGGACGTGGATCGACCCAAACAGTTCTACCAGTCGCTGGGCTGGCGTCTCGATGCCGACGTCGGTACAGGCGATGATTTCCGGGTGGTTCAGGTGACCCCAACCGGGTCGCCCGCCTCGATCATCTTCGGCACCGGAGTCAGCGCGGGGACGCCTCCGATCGACGGCCTGCTGCTCGCGGTGACTGACATCGAAGCCGCGCGTGCGGAGTTGGTCGCCGCCGGAGTGGAGGTGAGCGAGGTCTTTCACGACGCCGGCGGGGTGTTTCACCGCACCGGCACGAACGGCCGGTCAGCGGTCGGGATCCCGAGCGCGGCAGCTATGCCTCGTTCGCATCGTTCACCGACCCCGATGGCAACGTCTGGTGGTTGCAGGAACTCACCAGTCGGCTGCCCGGTCGCGTCGATCCCGAGTAAACCGGGACCCAGCTGCCGACGTCAGGCTCGGTCCGTTTATCCAGCGCCTTTGGGGGCAATCCTCGCGTGGCCGCGTTGAAACACGTTTCCTGTGTCAGCCCCGACGCGGCTCGATGAAGGAGATGGTTTTCATGGCGATCAACGACGACGACATCACGACATCCGGCGGCGGTGGCGAAGGTCCCGCTGACGGCGGCTCGAACCCCGAGGGTCATGACGGCGGCGCCGACGGCACCGCGGGCGGCGAGGGCCCCGCTGACGGCGGCTCCAATCCCGAGGGTCATGACGGCGGCGCCGACGGCACCGCGGGCGGCGAAGGTCCCGCCGACGGCGGCTCCAATCCCGAGGGTCACGACGGCGGCGCCGACGGCACCGCGTGAGGTAGCTCGATGCTGAGCCGCTGCATCGCCACAGATCCCCAGACGTTCGCCAATGAACACTGGGGACTCATGCCGCTGCTCAGCCGGTGCGACGCGTTACCCCGCGACTTCGGCGACCTGCTCTCGGCTCACGACGTCGATGAGCTCCTCGCTGAGCGCGGGGTACGCGCGCCGTTCATCCGGGTGGCCAAGGAGGGCGAAGTCTTGGCCCGGGATTGTTACCTCGGACCTGCGGGCTTCGGCGCGGAAATGCCGGACCAGGTCGACTCCGCGAAGGTACTCGACCAATTCGCCTCGGGCGCAACGATTGTGCTCCAAGGACTGCACCGGCTGTGGCCACCGCTCATCGACTTCGTCCGGAGCATGGTCGACGATCTCGGGCACCCCGTACAGGCCAACGCCTACGTCACGCCGCCGAAGAACCGGGGCTTCGATGCCCATTACGACGTGCATGACGTATTCGTCCTGCAGACCGCGGGCCACAAACATTGGACCGTGCACGAGCCGGTGCATGCCGATCCACTCGCTTCGCAACCCTGGACCGACCACCGCGACGCCATCACTCAGCGCCTCACGGCCGAGCCCGTCATCGACACCGTGCTCGCTCCGGGCGATGCCCTGTATCTGCCGCGGGGATGGGTACATTCGGCGCGGGCACTGGGCGCCCTGTCCATCCACCTCACCATCGGGGTGTCCACCCTCACCGGCATGGATGTCGTTCGTGCCGTCATCGACCAACTGGAGAACACCGGTGACTTCAGGAAGTCGCTACGGGTGGGCATCGACCCGACGAATCGCGACGAGATGACGGCGACCACCACCAAGCTCATCGCCCAACTGACCGAGACGATGCGTGACCGTGCCTTCGACCTCGCGGAGGGTGCCGCCAGCCGGTTGGCGCAGCGCTATGCGGAGAGGACCCGGCCCGCAGCGGTCCGCCCGCTGGCCTCTCTCGCCGCAGCCGACCATGCCGGCAGCACGACGGTGCGGTGGCGTCACGGACTCGTCGCCACTGTTCAACGGCGTGGCGACCGAGTTCTGCTCAGGCTGCCGGACCGCTCGATCAGCTTTCCGGAGTCTTGCGCGGATGCCCTGGCTGCGCTGCACGGCGGGCTCGTCGCCGACGCGAGCGGTCTGCCCGGACTGGACAAGGCCGACGGCGAGGTGGTGGTTCGCCGGCTTCTGCGTGAAGCGGTCGTGGTGCCGGCCGACCACGACCAGTACCGCGCGATTGCCGGCGGATGACCGCCGGCGCAGATCGAACGCCGTGCAGTGACCAGTCGCTGGCTCGCAACGACCCGATGTACGGCACCGCGTCGGCGGGCTCATCGTGGATGATGCTCGAACTGTCCGGACCCTGGGGGG
Organism: uncultured Actinomycetota bacterium; assembly: GCA_963699655.1. Lineage (GTDB taxonomy): Bacteria > Actinomycetota > Actinomycetes > Mycobacteriales > Mycobacteriaceae > Mycobacterium. The sequence goes on along the minus strand of CAVOUV010000018.1, from coordinate 236,731 downwards.
ATTCGGCATTCCTGCAGTCGCCGACGATCATCGAACCGACGCTGGGACGTGCCATCGTTCGTCGTGCCGAAGCGGCGGGCATGCGGATCGCCGCGATCCGCCGACATGGCCGCCGTTCTGCCACGCCGCGGTGGCGGTGGTTTATCGCCCGGTCACAGGTGGGCGGGGAAGCGATGCATCAAGGCGAGGTGAGCGATCCCCGGGGATACCTGGACATCGCGCTGGACGGTTCCGACGGACACCCTGCTTCCGATCCGCTCGTCGCGGTCTGCGCCCACGGCAAACATGACCAGTGCTGCGCGGTACGCGGACGCGGTGCGGTTGCGGCAATCGCGGCAGAGTATCCCGAATTGACCTGGGAATGCTCGCATCTCGGTGGCGACAGGTTCGCGGCGACCATGCTCGTTCTGCCGGAAGGACTGTGCTACGGGCGTGCCGACCTGACTGATGCGGCGAACCTGGTGCGGCTGTATCTCAATGGGCGACTGGACAATACATATCTGCGCGGACGGACTTCGCTTCCGCATGTGGTCCAGGCGGCTCAGTATTTCGCACGTCAGGAGTCCGGCGACGACCGCATCGGTGCTCTCGGCCTTCTACACCTCGACGCTGGCGACACGAATACTCGCGTCGTTCTCCAAGGTGATTCAGGTCCGCTTGAGGTCATCGTCAGCGAGCAATGGTCTGCCCCCCTGCGGTCCAAATGCGGCGCGACCGTGCCCGGCCGCGTCCGCACCTACGCCCTGGTGTCGGTGGGCCACCGCTGAAGCGCGTCCGACGGCAAAGGACATTTCGCACCTGCCTATGGTCGAACGGTGACGATCACCTATGACCAAGCGCTGCGTGAGCGGATCCGGGCACACCTGGCCGGTCACGACCGGCGCGCCGTGACCGATCCAGCGAAACGGCATGCGGCCGTCGCGGTCGTGCTCGTCGACTCGGAGGCCGGTGAGGACAGGGTGGATCCGGCGGATCTGGACGACTGGATCGGCGGTCGCGAGATGCCGGAAGCCGGCCTCGACGGCCGCATGGTCGACGTATCCGGTGGTGCTGCCTTTCTGCTGTGCCGTCGGGCATCTCGCCTCAGATCCCACGCCGCGCAGTGGGCGCTGCCCGGCGGCCGCCTCGATCCCGGCGAAACCGCCGTCGACGCCGCGCTGCGGGAACTGGATGAGGAAGTCGGCGTCAAGCTGCCCGAATCGTCGGTGCTCGGGATGCTCGATGACTACCCGACGCGGTCCGGATATGTGATCACTCCGGTGGTGATCTGGGGCGACGGACGGCTTGATCTGCACCCCGCGCCCGACGAGGTGGTGGCGGTTTACCGGGTCGGGCTGCACCAATTGCAGCGAGAGGATTCGCCGCGGTACATCACCATCCCCGAGAGCCCGCGCCCCGTCGTGCAGATTCCGCTGGGAAACGATCTCATCCACGCACCGACGGGTGCGATGCTGCTGCAACTGCGGTGGCTGGGGCTGGAAGGCCGCCACGACCCCGTCGACCAACTCGAGCAACCGGTGTTCGCCTGGCAGTAGGTCGCCGCGCCAAAGAGGAGATTCGGGTAGTCCTACTCAGCCACGGACGCCCCCTGCCCGGCATGCTGAATACATGGCGCACAAAGACCTGATGCTCGACGGCCGTACAGGCGCCGACACCACAGCCGGCCGCGACCGTGCCGTCGACGCCGTTCGGATCGCCTCCCTGGTGGTCGTGATGTTCGGGCACTGCGCGCTGCTGCTAGCCACCATCGACACCGGTGGCCTCCATATCGGCAACCTGCTCGGGGAGCTGCCCGCGATCACGCCGCTCACGTGGCTCGCGCAGGTCATGCCGCTGTTCTTTGTCGCGGGCGGCGCCGCCGGCGCCTACGGCTGGCGCCTCGGCACACCGTGGGGGACCTGGCTCTTCACAAGGGCGCAGCGACTGTGCCGGCCCGTGTTCTGGTATCTGGCGGCGTGGAGTGCGGGCCTCCTTGTCGCGCGCATGGTCCTCGGCGCGGAATCCGCCGAGGACCTCGGGCGCGAGGTCGTCGCGCTCCTGTGGTTCCTCGGCGTGTACCTGGTGGTGCTGGCCTTCGTACCGGCGCTGACCCGGTTGGGGACGGGCTGTGCGGTCGTCCTGTTGGTGGTGTCCCTGCTCGCCGGCGCGGCGGCCGTCGACGGAATTCGGTTCGCCGTCGGCACGGATCTTTCGGGTGTCGCCAACTTCCTCATCGTCTGGCTCATACCGGTCGTGATCGGCGTCGCGTATGCCCGCCGGCTGGTCGGCCGACGGGCGGCGCTCATCGCGGCCGCGACAGCGTTCACGGCGCAGGTGGTGCTCGCCGTGGCCAAGGTCTACGAAGTATCCCTGGTCGTCACGGGCACCGAGCGGATGTCCAACGTGACGCCGCCGACGGTGCTGCTCGCGCTGCAGTGCACGTGGATGTCGTGCCTGTTCGTCGCAGCCGCGGGTGCGATCGGCCGGTGGGCCTCGAGGCCGCGGGTCTGGCACGTGGTTTCGGTGGGCAACAGGGGAGCGATGACGATCTACCTCTGGCACATCCCGGCGATCGCGGTCGCGACCTTCTCGCTGCACGCGTTCGGTCTCGACGCGTACGACGTGCACGCGCCCGGGTTCTGGGGCCTGCTGGCGCTTCGAGAGCTGGTATTCGCGGTCGTGATGACAGTGACGTTCTGGCTGCTGTCGCCACTGGAGCACCTGCGGCTGCCATGGTGGGACGCGCCGGTCCGCGCCACCGGCGCCCGGTCGGCGGTCGCGGGTGCACTGGTGTGCGTCGCGGGCGTGGTGCTCGTGCTGCTGGCCAAGAACGGAATGGACGATGTCGCCGGGTGGACGTGGCTGGGATGCTTCCTGGCCGCCGCGGCGGCCGCGCGGGTGAGCGCCGGTGTGGTGTCACGCTCGTCTGCTGGCGCGTCTGATTGACTGGGTAACCCGTTCGGCCGATCGTCGGCCGGTGGATCTCGTCCGACTCGACGGCATGACCGCATCGAATTCTTTCTCTGCCCTATGTCTAGTCGGTCGCAACGTGCGGCGGGTCGTAGATCACCAGGAACACAAGATCATCGTCGCCGGTGTTGTTGAGGCTGTGTTCGACATGTGCGGGGACCTTCACGAATGACCCTGGCTTGGTGTCCCAGGTCTGCTCGCCGAGCTGTACGCGGGCGGTGCCGCTCAGGAAGTAGAACGCGTGGTTGTAGTCGTGGTGATGCAGCGGAGATGCGCCGCCGGCGCCGAACCTGGTTACCTGCGCGCTGAACAGCGTGGAGTACTTGGCTCCGACCAGCTCGTCGCTGATCCAAAAGTTTTGACCGAGGTCTGTCTGGTGCCAGACGATGTCTTCCGGCGCGTACACGTTCGGCATCGCGGTGTCGCTGTCACTCACTTTTATCCTCCCTTGTTCCGTCCGCACGGATTGCGGGCGACATATTTCGTCACATCGGTGGTCGCACGTCTTGTTCAACGCCACACGGCCGGTTCTGCATGTCGGCGACCAGCGGTCGATGTGATCGATGAACCGGAATCCGGTAGCCGCAGATCGTCGTAGATGATTCGGCTGCTGCCGGTGAGGAGGTTGAACGCGATCTGCTCGAACCACTGAGGCTCGCCTTGGCGGCGCGCTGGCTTGTCGAATCCAAGCCGCCGCGTTGGCGCCGACACGCCCGCAGCGCCCGCGCCGACCCGTCGGTGACATTCGGTAGTGTCTCGGCGTGCCTGGAAGTCCTGCCGTGAAATCCGTAAACACCCGTCTTGCTGAAGCACTCGCGGTCAGTGAGGTGCAGGTCGCCGCCGCTGTGCGACTGCTCGACGAGGGCGCCACCGTGCCGTTCATCGCGCGGTACCGCAAGGAGGTCACCGGCAGCCTGGACGACACGCAGCTGCGCACCCTCGAGGAGCGCCTGGGCTATCTGAGGGAACTCGATGACCGCCGAGCCGCGGTCCTCGCCTCCATCGACGAGCAGGGCAAACTCACCGACGAGCTGAAGGCCGCCTTGATGGCCGCCGACACCAAATCGCGGGTCGAGGACATCTACCTGCCCTACAAGCCGAAGCGCAGGACCAAGGCGCAGATCGCCCGCGAAGCCGGCCTCGAGCCGCTCGCCGACCGTCTGCTGTCCGACCCGACCCTCGTTCCCGACGAGGTGGCCGCCGAGTTCATCGGCGAGCAGGTCGCCGATGCCGCCGCGGCGCTCGACGGCGCTCGCCAGATTCTCATCGAGCGAGTGGCCGAGGACGCCGAACTCGTCGGCGCCATCCGTGGCAAGTTCTGGGTCGACGGCTCACTGCGAACCAAGCCTTGGTCCGAGGAAGCCGCGAAAAGCCCTGAGGCGCAGAAGTTCCGGGACTACTTCGAGTTCTCCGAGCCCCTCGAGAACATGCCGTCGCATCGGGTGCTCGCCGTCATGCGCGGCGAGAAGGAGCAAGCCCTCGCGCTCAGCTTCGACGGCGGCGACGATGAGGTCTACCAGGCGATGGTCGCCCAGACGCTCGGCGTCGACCGGTCCTCGTCGGCGCCTGCCACGCCGTGGCTGACCACCACCGTCCGGTTGGCGTGGCGAACCAAGCTGATGATCACCGCGGCGGTCGAGGCCCGCATGCGGCTGAGACAACGGGCCGAGGACGATGCGGTCGCGGTGTTCGCCAGGAACCTCAAGGACCTGCTGCTCGCCGCCCCGGCCGGCACCCGCACCACGCTCGGCCTCGACCCCGGCTTCCGCACCGGCGTCAAGGTGGCCGTCGTCGACGCCACCGGCAAGGTGGTGGACACCTGCGCCATCTTCCCGCATCAGCCTCAACGGCAATGGGATTCGGCCAAGGCGGCCTTGGCGGCGCTGATCGCACGGCACCGTGTCGAGCTCATCGCGATCGGCAACGGCACCGCGTCGCGCGAGACGGATGCCCTGGCGGCCGAGCTCATCGCCGACATCCGGGCTTCCGGTGCCGACGCGCCAGTCAAGGCGATGGTCAGCGAAGCAGGGGCATCGGTGTACTCCGCATCCGCGTACGCGGCACACGAACTCCCGACGCTCGACGTGACGCTGCGCGGTGCGGTCTCGATCGCGCGGCGCCTGCAGGATCCACTGGCCGAACTCGTGAAGATCGAACCGAAGTCGATCGGTGTCGGGCAGTACCAGCACGACGTCACACCGGGCACGCTCGCCCGAAGCCTCAACGCCGTGGTCGAAGACGCCGTGAACGCCGTCGGCGTCGACCTGAACACGGCGTCGGTCCCGCTGCTGGCCCGCGTGTCGGGCGTGACGGACTCGCTGGCCGAGGCCATCGTCGCCCACCGTGAGTCGACGGGTCCGTTCCGCAACCGCAAGGCACTCCTGAAGGTTCCACGTCTGGGCCCCAAGGCATTCGAGCAGTGCGCAGGGTTCCTCCGGATCAATCAGGGCGATGACCCGCTCGACGCGTCCGGTGTCCACCCGGAGTCCTACCCGGTGGTCCGCCGGATCCTGGACCGGTCGGGGGTGGCACTGGCGGAGCTCATCGGTGACGAGCGGGCCCTGCGGACGCTTCGGCCCGTCGATTTCGCCGATGACCGGTTCGGCATCCCCACGGTGACCGATATCCTGGCCGAACTCGAGAAACCCGGACGTGACCCGCGGCCCGCGTTCACCACGGCCACGTTCGCCGCCGGGGTGGAGAAGGTCGCAGACCTGAAGGTGGGCATGGTGCTCGAGGGCGTGGTGACCAACGTCGCGGCCTTCGGCGCCTTCGTCGACGTCGGTGTACACCAGGACGGACTCGTGCATGTCTCAGCGATGGCCGAGCGCTACGTGTCCGACCCCCATGAGATCGTGCATTCCGGGCAGGTGGTCCGCGTGAAGGTGCTTGACGTGGACGTCGAACGCCAACGCATCGGCTTGAGCCTGAGACTCAACGACACGCCGCAGCGTGATCAGAACAAGCGCCAGGACCGAGGCGCCAAGACCGGCCGCGGCGGTGCCGGTCAGAGCCGAGGCGAACAGCGAAACCCTAACCGCGACAAGAACTCCGGACGCCGTGGGTCGAACCAGCCGGCGGGATCGATGGCCCAGGCGCTGCGCGACGCGGGTTTCGAGCGCTGACCGTCCTCAAAATTTCAATCCCGAATACAGCACACCGTCCGGGCCGTACTTCCGGCGGGCGGCGGTGAGCCGCGCGAGATTCCCGCCGAAGTACTCCTGCGCCGGCGTATCCGACTCGATGTAGTTGACATAGCGGCCGGCCGAATTCTCCTGCACCGCTTGGTGTGCGGTGGTCAGCCACCGGTTCGCCAGATCCATCTTCGCCGGCGTCGGCGGCTCGGTGTACCACTGGACGCACGCTGCCTCACGCCGCCACGGAAACGCGGTGGCGGCCGGATCGACGTCGGCGACGGCTCCCGAGAGCGATTCGATCACCGCCGTCGCCGAACCCGCCGCCTGCGGCCACGCCGATGCCGCCGCGATCATCGACGCCGAGGCGCTCTCGGTCATGTCCTCGATGATGTCGGAGCCGGCGACAAACGCGCGGGCGCGCGTCGCGTCGGCACCGCCTTCGAAGTAGCGGATGAAGTCCATGCGGTTCAGTGTTCTGGTCGTCGTGCTCGCGGGCGTCACGCCGATCGCGGCACCGAGGTCGCGACCTCGATTCGGCCCGGCGCCGGCGGGCGTTGCCAATACGACGAGGCAGCGGCCCGGGCTCGGACCGACGGTGATATTGACCATGCCCCAGATAGTTCGATCGGCGCTACGCAACCAGCGCTGCCCACCCTGGACGACCTGTGCCGCGGCCTCCGGCGGGAAGGCGAGGGTGACGACGTGCCTGTCGACGGCGGGAGAGGTGCGGAACGTCAGCGACGCGACGATCCCGAGGTTGCCGCCTCCGCCACCGCGCAGCGCCCAGAACAAATCGGAATGGTCATCCGGCGCAGCCCTCACCTCGTCGCCGCCGGGCAGCGCGACAGAAGCGGACACCAGCGCATCGCACGTCAATCCGGCCGATCGCGCGTCGGCCCCAACCCGCCGCTCAGTGTCAGGCCGCCCACTCCGACGCTGGGACAGCTGCCGGACGGAATCGATCGCCCCCCGGCGGCCTACTCGGTCTGAACTGAATCGAGGTCTGCGGCAGGAGAAATCGTCGCCAGCGCCGGCTCGTCGTGAGCCCCGCGCGGGAGCTGGCGCAGGTCGATGACCATTGCGCCGCTGGCCGTCGAAGCACCGATGTACGAGCGTCCACCACTACGGGACGCGACCTGAATTCCGTTGTCGGTGGCGAAAGCCACCGCCTTCCTGACGTCATCGGTCGATTTCACGATGACCACGGCCACCGGCATGGAGTCGGCGAAGCGTGCGTTGAAAACCGCTTTGGCAGAGGCGTATTGGTCATTCGACGGCAGCACAACCGTGCCGTCGATGGCGTCGTCGAGGCTGCTCCACCCGTGCGGCCCAGAGATGGCAGGCGTTGCCCGCGATGCGGCAGGCGCAGGCGAATCCGCCGCCGGTCGACACGATCCCACCAATCCGCCGGCGACGGCACCGAGTGCGCCAAGGAGGAAGGCCTGACGTGCGATCTGTCGCGCCATGGCCGGATGGTAGCCAGCCGGCGACGAGCACAATGCGCAAAACCCGAAAAACGCCTGTTAAACGGCTTGTGAGCACAAGCGAGCCACGGTCGGCGGCGCTCCGTAACTTCGAGCGCAACGAGGTGCCGGAGACCTTCCCGGCACAGCCACTTCGAGGAGCCGACATGTTGACCAGGCTGAAAACGCCTTCCCACACCACCGACTACATCGAGCGGGACATCATCGCCGATGATGGCGTCCGCTTGGCGGTCCGCGACTACTGCCCCGACGGCATCGCGAAACGCACCGTGGTTCTGCTGCACGGCCTTTCGCTCAGCCAGGAGGTCTGGGGGTCGCAAATCGCGGCGCTGCAACAGCGTTGGGGCGACAACATTCGGATCATCACGTATGACCATCGCGGCCACGGCCGTTCCGAGGGTGCCGCGATGAATACTTATCACGTCGACCAGCTAGGTGCCGATCTCGCCGCAGTCCTCGCCGAGCTGGATGTCACGGGACCGCTCACCCTCGCCGGACATTCGATGGGCGGTATGACCGCATTGGCGTATCTGGGCCGCCCCGCGCACGGGCGTCCCGTCGAGCCGCAAGGACTCGTTCTCATCGCGAGCGCTGCAGGCAAGCTCTCCGAGCGCGGGATCGGCAGATTGCTGGCCACCCCCGCAACCGGGGCGCTGTTCGAACTCGTTCGCCGCATGCCGCGTCGCGGCTCGGATCGGGCGATTCAGAGGCTCATTCGGCCGCTGCGAAACGCTCTGAGCTCGTATGCCGAACGCGACGAGCGGAATGCGCTCGCCGCGATGGCGGAGAAGGTGGCCGGCACTACGTCGTTGAGCACGTTGGCCGGTTTTTTTCTCGGTTTGAAGCGCTACGACGAGTACCGCACGCTTTCGGCCATCACCGCCAAGACCATCGTGCTGAGCGGCGGAGCAGATCTGCTCACTCCACCGTCGCATGCCCGTGACATGGCCGAATCCGTGCCAGGGGCTGTCCATCTGCAACACCCCACGGCTGGGCACATGCTGCTGCAGGACGCACCGGAGTTCGTCACGGGCGCGATCAACCGCGCCATGAGCGCCGAGCGCAGATCCGGACGCCGGTCACATCTCGCGGTTCGTGGCGTCCTAAGCGGCGGGAGCCACCGGCTGGAGCCGTTCGGCAGCAAACGCGGCCGCCTGCGCGGTCAGCCCGTTCGCCGCGTAGAGCGTGTGCGCGAAGTTGGGGGGCCCGACCCCGGCACCGTTACAGATGGTGTCGTCGGGTATGCACAAGTCGGTTGTCTTGGGCACATACAGCGGGCCGATGACGATCGGCGGCGCACCGACGTCCCCTAGCCACTGAGCCGACGGCTTCCCGAACAGTGCCACCGCGGCGATATGGTCGGCGACCTCCGGCGGCATCGGGTTGGGGACGAAGGCCCTGAACTCGGCCGGTATCCCGTCGGGCACCACGGCCGCGGTGACGTAGCCCGCCACGGCCGCGCCCTGGGAGAATCCACCGAGCACCATCCTCGTGGTCGGACAGTTGGCCGCGGTGGATTCGATATGTGTGCCCGCGTCCCTGATGCCGTCGATGACGCTGGTCGCGAATTGAATGCGGTCACCGAAATCGCCGCTGGCCGCGTAGTTGACCGGGTAGACGGCCACCGACCTGCCGCCGACCTGCGCGCGCACCGCATCGACGAACGCCTGACCGATCCCGCCGACGCCCGGGGCCTCGGCAGTGCCTCGCGCGAACACCACCTCGACGTCGGGGCACGGCTCAGCCGACGCGGACGGGGCTGCTGCGCCTAGCAACAGTGCCCAACTCGACAAGAGCAGGGCACCTAGGAAATGGGCGATCGGGCGAACATTCATGGGCGAAAATCCTCGGGGATGCGGAAGCGCGGTTCAGTTATCCACTGGTACCCCGACCTTTGCTAGTCCAACCATCCGAAGGGTCGTCGGCACCTTCAAAGCCGGCCCGCGGCGAAGGCCGCGGCCTGTTCGGTCATGCCCGTCTGAACATAGGCGACATGCGCCCCCATGTCCCGGCCTTCCGAGCAGATCGGGTCGTTGGTAACACACAGGTCGATGGTCTTGCCGGCGTACGGCGGCCCGATCGACGGCAGCGGCCCGGTGGCCAGCGAGTCCGCGAAACTGCTCTTGGGAGCCCCGAAAAGGGCGGCCGCCGCGACGTGATCGGCGATTTGCGCAGGCATCGCCGTGGTCGACAGATCGATCACCGCCGCGCCCTGCGAGTATCCGCCGAGCACCATCCTGGTGGTCGGGCAGTTCGCCGCCATCGACTGAATATGGCTGCTCGCATCATCGCCACCGGCGGGCGCGCTGCTCTCGAAATCGTTGCTGGCCGGATAGTTCACCGCGTATAACCCGACCGAACGCGCACCCAGTTTGGACCGCAGCGAGTCGACGAACGCCTGACCCACTCCGCCTACGCCCGGTGGCTCGGTGGTGCCGCGCGCGAAGACGACCTCAACATCCGGGCACTGGGCAGCGGCGGCGGTGGGCAGGTCGATCAGTGCGTTTGGTAGCGCACCGGCCGTCGCCACGAGGGCTCCGAGCATGCGTGCGGTCAGGGTGTCCATGCTGGTATGTCGCCCACCGACCCCGCGATGTCACATCTAGGACTTGATGCCGACGGTGATCAAATCCGACACCAGTCGTGTCCAGGCCGACCGGCACACCCGATGCTGCTCGTCGACGACGAAGCCGGCGGCCTCGAACATCGCGCGCATCGCCGCAGGGGACGGGTTGTGCGACGGGTTGAGACGGTTCGCCGTCAGCCACTGAATCGGCAACGGCTGGCGCGGGCTCAACGTCGCCACCGCGGCAAAGCCCTCGGGTGCCAGCACGCGATGGAACTCCTGCAGCGCGGCGGGCTGATTGAAGAAATGAAACGCCGAGGTGGTCACGACGGCGTCCAGGGCGCCATCATCGAACGGCAGGCCTTCCGCAGGCCCCTTCCGCCAGTGCACCTTCGTCGATCGCTTCCTGGCCTGGGCGAGCATCCCGTCGGACATGTCGACGCCGTACACCTCGTCGAGGTGCAGCTCGCGCTGAATCCGATCGGCGAGGATGCCTGTGCCACAAGCGATATCGGCGACCCGACGTGACGCGTTGGCCTCGAGTAGCGCCATCACCTCGTCTTGGGCGGGCCGATACACCCAGTGCTGGAGGAACTGCTGGTCATACAGGGGAGCGGCGACTCCCCAGAACCGTGTTACCGCGTCGTTGAGATTCCGTCGTGGGGCGGCGGTCACCAGTTCCAGACCGTTGGGTCGTTCGGCGGGTAGTTGGCACAGACATCGGTGCCGTGCGCGGCGACGCCCTTGTTGTTGAAGAACAGCTTGGCCCAGTTGCCCCAGTGGGTGGCCATCTGCTCGTAGTAGACGTTCGTCGCGGTGTCCTCGGAGTACTGCCGGCGTCCGGCGTAATCCAACGAGAAGAACCAGTAGATGCGGTCGCGTGCGCCCTGCTGGATGTCGGCGGGCCTGTTGTTGTAGTCGGTCATGTAGCGCTCGTAGTAGACCGGATCGACGTCGCGCACCGCGGCCATGTACTGGTCGACGGTGCAGGTGGTCTTGAGTATCCGGTTCGGGATCGGATAGTCGTCGGAGGCATCCGCGGACGCCGACGCAGGAAACAGCATGGCCGCCGCGCTCAGCGCCGCGACCGCGATACCCGATTTGACCAACACTTCTGACTCCTAACTATCGCGCGACGGCTTCGAGGACGGGCAGCTTATCGGGGCAGTAGGTCCGCAGCGCCGCGCCGAGGAACTGCCAGGACTGCTCCGTGTCGCTGCCCTTGGGCAGGTTCAGCGAGACGAACTGCGCCGACTTGTAGGCATCCGCATCGAGACCGTTGTTGAGCCGCTTACAGACGATCTTCCCGATCCAGGCGTTGTAGTCCTTCTGTCCGTAGATGCCGTACGTGTGCAGTTCACTCGCGAAGTCCGAGTCGGGGTCGGCCTGCGCGGGCGCGGCGAAAACCAGCGCCGGTGCGATCGCCGCACACACGATCGAGGCGAATCCAATTGAGTTCTTCATAACCCACCTATCTTATTGGGCCCGTTGGGTGTTCATCAGAGCCACCGGCCCCGACGCTGACCGGCGTTTCGGCTGTGTGGCGTGCCGTTTTCGGCCAGGGCGCCGGAACCGGTCGGTTTCGCACGGTCTGCGGCCACCAGAACCACTTGCCCATGAGCGCCGCGATCGCCGGCGTCATGAACGACCGGATCACCAGGGTGTCGAACAGCAGGCCGAGACCGATGGTGGTGCCCACCTGGCCCACCACCCGCAGATCGCTGACCACCATCGACATCATCGTGAACGCGAACACCAAGCCGGCCGACGTGACCACCGACCCCGTGCCCGCCATTGACCGGATTATGCCCGTCTTGATGCCCGCGTGGATCTCTTCCTTGAACCGCGACACCAGCAGCAGGTTGTAGTCCGACCCCACCGCCAACAAGATGATGACCGACATCGCGAGGATCATCCAGTGCAGCTGAGCGCCGAGGATGTATTGCCAGATGAGCACGGACAGGCCGAACGATGTGCCCAGCGACAACAGCACCGTCCCGACGATCACCGCGGCCGCCACCACCGCCCGGGTGAGGAGCAGCATGATGATGAAAATCAGGCAGAGCGAGGCGATCCCGGCGATCAGGAGGTCGAAGTTCGAGCCCTCCTTCATGTCCTTGTAGGTTGACGCGGTGCCGGCCAGGTAGATCTTGGAGCCCTCCAGCGGTGTGCCCTTGATGGCTTCGAAAGCCGCGTTCCTGATCTGGTCGATGTGCGAGATGCCTTCTTCCGTCGCGGGATCCCCTTCGTGGGAGATGATGAATCGCACCGCTTTGCCATCCGGCGACACGAACATCTTCATGCCGCGCTTGAAGTCCGGGTTGTCGAACACCTCGGGCGGCAGATAGAACGAGTCGTCGTTCTTCGACGCGTCGAAGGCCTGGCCCATCGCAGTCGAGTTCTCCTGCATGGCCTTCATCTGGTCCTGCTGACCCTTTTGGCTCTGGTACATGGTCAGCGTGATGTTCCGCATGTTCCGCATCGTGTCGATCATCGACGGCATGATCGCGACGAGCTGTGGCATCAGCGTGTCCAGGCGATCCATCAGCGGCATCAGACTCTGGATGTCGTCGGTCATCGTGTCGATGCCGTCGAGGGTGTCGAATACCGAACGGATCGACCAGCAGACCGGGATGTCGAAGCAGTGCGGTTCCCAGTAGAAATAGTTGCGCAGCGGCCGGAAGAAGTCGTCGAAGTCGGCGATGTGATCGCGCAACTCCTGGATGTCGACGACCATGGTGTGCATCTTCTGGACCATGCCGTGCGTGGTGTCCGCCATCTGCTGCGTCAGGCTCTGCATCCGCTCCATCGTGTTGATCGTCGTCTGCATGTCGTTGGCCTGCGTCAGCATGTTCGCCATGACTTTGTCCATATAGTCCTGGTTCATCTGCTGAGTGGTGCCGTTCATGCTGATCTGGAACGGGATCGACGTGTGCTCGATCGGGGTGCCCAGCGGCCGGGTGATGGTCTGTACCCGTCCGATACCCGGAATGTGGAACACAGCCTTGGCGATTCGGTCGACGACCAGCATGTCGGCCGAGTTGCGGACATCGTGGTTCGTTTCCACGAGTAGCATTTCCGGATTCATCCGAGCTTGTGGAAAGTGCCGGTCGGCTGCCTGGTACCCCTGGTTGGCGGGGATGTCGGCGGGCAGGAACTCGCGGTCGTTGTAGCTCGGCTTGTATCCCGGAAGCGCAAGGAGGCCGACGAGCGCAAGAGCGATGGTGGCGATCAGGATCGGGCCCGGCCAGCGCACCACGGCGGTACCGACGCGACGCCAGCCGCGGGTCTGCATCTTGCGCTTCGGTTCGAACAGCCCGAATCGACTACAGATGGTCAGCATGGCCGGCGCCAGGGTCAGCGCGGCGAAGACCGCGACGAGCATGCCGACGGCCAGAGGTATGCCCAGGGTCTGGAAGTACGGCAGCCGGGTGAAGTGCAAACAGAATGTCGCACCGGCGATGGTCAGGCCCGACCCGAGAATCACGTGCGCGGTGCCGTGATACATGGTGTAGAAGGCGGTTTCGCGATCCTCACCCGCCCCGCGCGCCTCATGATATCGGCCGACGAGGAATATCGCGTAGTCCGTTCCGGCCGCGATCGCCAGCGTGGTGAGAAGGTTCACTGCGAACGTGGACAGCCCGATGATGTTGTAGTAGCCCAGGGTTGCGACGATGCCGCGGGCCGCCGCCAGTTCGAGGAACATCATCACCAGCACGAGCAACACGGTGAGGATCGAGCGGTAGACGAACAGCAGCATCACGAAGATCACGCAGATCGTGATCATGGTGATCAGCTTGATGCTCCTGTCACCGGAGGACTGCTGGTCGCTGGTGAGTGGCGCCGGACCGGTGACGTAGACCTTCAGTCCTGGCGGCGGCGGTGTGTTGGCCACCGTGTCCCGGACCGCTTCGACAGACTCGTTGGCCAGGGTCTCACCCTGGTTGCCGGCCAGGTAGAGCTGAACGTAGGCGGCCTTGTTGTCGGCGCTCTGGGATCCCGCCGCGGTCAACGGGTCGCCCCAGAAGTCCTGGATGTGCTCGACGTGCTTTTTGTCGGCCTCGAGCTTGTCGATCAGGCCGTCGTAGTACTTGTGCGCTGCATCGCCCAGCGGTTGATCGCCTTCCAGCACAATCATCGCCGAACTGTTGGAGTCGAATTCCTGGAAGTCCGAACCGACGCGCTGCATCGCGATCATCGAAGGCGCGTCATTGGGGGCCAGCGACACGGCGTGGGCCTCGCCGACCTTCTCCAGCTGCGGTGAGATGACATTCACCAGGACGATGACCGCCAGCCAGCCGAGCAGGATCGGCACCGAGAAGAGCCGGATGAACCGGGGAATCATCGGGTGCGCGCCGACGTGTGTGTTGGTCATGCGGATTTCACCAGGCAGAAGGTCTGGGCGTTCAAGCCGGTGGTCGTCCTCTCGTCCTTGACGACGTCATCGACCGTGATGCGACACGTGATGCTGTCACCGTCGCCCTGCGCCACGATGTTCGGGCTTGCGGCCGGGGCCGTCGTCGTCAAATCCAGCGTCCAGGGCAGCGGGGCGTTCACCGCCTTCTGCGGCTGCGCGTCCAGATCCAGATAGTTGATGGTCGCCGTCGTTCCCGTACCGAAGATCTCGTACTTCACTCTTTTCGGGTTGAAGGGCTCGGGGTCGTTGACGAGGCCGGCACCCGGCCGCGTCAACTCCGTCCTGCCGAACACCTCGCGCAGCCGGTCCACGCAAAAGGCGGCGAGCAACACCACCAGCACGATGACAATTACCACCCAAGAGCGTCTGGCAACCTTCAGCATTAGTTGCTTCGCTCCCGATGTCCGCCGCTCATGTCTGCGCCCTCTTCTTTGCTTTGCCGCCGTTGGGTTCCGCTTAACTTAGTCGGTATAAGTTCTCATCGCGAAACAGATTAGCCCAAATAAGCGTGTTGCTCCTCACGACCCGTAGTCGAGTGCGTCATGGGTCACTCCGGCTCTCCTTTCGCAGCTCGAAACGATCCAGATACTGCTCGACGAAGGCTGTGGCCTCGGCGTGGCCGCGGGTGATTCCGAGGTGCTGCTCGAGCACCACCATCCGCGGCAGGATGGCCACGATCATCGACAACACGACCGGCGGGAATGCCGCCATGTCGGCGCCGTGCGAGCGCAACGCCAGCGTCACCACGCTCTCCTCCACGTCGCGGAAGCGGTCGGCGTAGGCGGCGATCTCACTGCGGATGGCCTTGCGGTGGTTGGCCAACGCCATGATCTCCATCCAGAGTCGCGCGTCGTGCTCGGAACTGATCCGCCACAGAGCATGCAGCGGCTCATCGTCGGAGAGCGCCTCGCGTTGGCGCTGGAGGTTCATCTCGGCGCGGGTCCGCACCACCTCGACGAATAGGTCATCCATGGTCGGGAAGTAGTAGTGCACGAGCGCCGACTTGACCCCCGCCTTGGCCGCGACCCGGCGAGACGTCGCCGCGGCATAGCCCTCGTCGAGCATGATTTGGGCGGTCGCCTCGACCAGCGCGACACGCGCCGCTGACTCGCGGCCAGCCCTTGACCGCTCCTCAACGGGGCTGCTAGACATAGCCGCAGCCTAACTGTTGGGCGATCGCCCAACAACTCGAGGGAGTGGTGGCGAATGGCGGGTCGCGTCGCTGGCAAGGTCGCGTTCGTCACCGGCGCCGCGCGCGGTCAGGGCCGCAGCCACGCGGTGCGGCTGGCGCAGGAGGGCGCCGACATCATCGCGATCGACATCTGTCGGGGTTTCGACGGCTCGCCGGCGGTGGCCTCGACGCCCGAAGAGTTGGCCGAGACCGCGGACATGGTGAAGAACCTCGACCGGCGCATCGTCACCGCCGAGATCGACGTCCGGGACTTCGACGCCCTCAAGCACGCGGTCGACGGCGGCGTCGAACAACTCGGCAGGCTCGACATCATCGTCGCCAATGCGGGCATCGGCACCATCGGCCGCCGCCTCGACAAGATGAGCGAAGACCTCTGGCAGGAGATGATCGACGTCAACCTGGCCGGCGTCTGGAAGACCGTGAAAGCCGGCGTCCCGCACCTGCTGGCCGGTGGCCGCGGCGGCTCGGTCATCATGACCAGTTCGGTGGCCGGCCTGAAGGCCTATCCGCATACCGGGCATTACACCGCGGCCAAGCACGGCGTGGTCGGCTTGATGCGCACGTTTGCCGTCGAACTCGGCCAGCACTCCATCCGGGTCAATTCGGTGCATCCCACGCACGTGAACAGCCCGATGCTGATGAACGAGCAGACCTATCGGATGTTCCGGCCCGATCTGCAGAACCCGGGACCCGACGATCTGGCGCCGATCTGCCGGACCTTCCACATGATGCCGATTCCCTGGGTAGAAACCGAAGACATCAGTAACGCCGTGCTCTTTCTGGCTTCCGACGAAGCCCGCTACATCACCGGTGTAACGCTTCCGGTGGACGCCGGCAGCTGCCTGAAATAGGGGAGACCATGCCGATCGCGAACGAAGCCGGCCCGGAAACCGACGTCTACTACGACCCGTATGACATCGACATCGTCACCGATCCCTACCCGACCTATGCGCGGCTGTGCGAAGAGTCTCCTATCTATTACAACCCGAAATTCGACTTCTGGGCGCTGTCCAGGCACGCCGACGTGGAGAAGGCGCTGCTGGACTGGCAGACGTTCTCCAGCAGTCGCGGCGACATCCTCGAACTCGTCCAGTCGCAGTTCGACATGCCCAAGGGCGTGATGATGATGGAAGACCCGCCGGTGCACACGATGCTGCGCGGGCTGATGTCGCGGGTCTTCACGCCTCGGCGGATGGCCGAGATCGAGGACCAGATCCGGCAGTACTGCGTGCGGTGCCTCGATCCGCTGGTCGGGTCGGACAGCTTCGACATCATCGCCGAACTCGCATCGATGATGCCGATGCGGGTGATCGGAATGCTGCTGGGAATCCCGGAGTCGGAACAGGTTTCGGTGCGCGACGCCAACGACGCGAACCTGCGCACCAAGCCCGGCGCGCCGATGAAGGTGGTCGAACGCCGACAAGATCGCCGACGGCCGCATCTACGCCGACTATGTCGAGTGGCGCTCCCACAATCCCTCCGATGACTTGATGACATCGCTGCTCAACGTCGAGTTCGAAGACGAGCACGGCGTGACACGCAAACTCACCCGTAAAGAGGTGCTGCACTACACCCAGGTGGTGGCCGGCGCCGGCAACGAGACCACCGGCCGATTGATCGGTTGGCTCGCCAAGGTCCTCGCCGAGCATCCGGACCAGCGCCGGGAGGTGGTCGAGGACCGGTCGCTGTTGCTGCGTACCGTCGATGAAACGCTGCGATTCGAACCCACCGGGCCGCACGTCGCCCGTTGGATGGCAAGGGATTTCGAGTGTTACGGGACGACCGTCCCCGCGGGTAGCGCCATGCTGCTGCTGTTCGGCGCCGCCAACCGCGACCCGCGTCGCTACGCGAATCCGGACACGTTCGACATCCATCGCGAAAACATCAGCCATGTCACCTTCGGCAAGGGTCTGCACTACTGTCTCGGGGCCAACCTGGCCCGCCTCGAGGGCCGGGTCGCGCTCGACGAACTGCTCAATCGCTGGCCCGAGTGGGGCATCGACTACGACAGCGCACGGTTGGCGTCGACGTCGACGGTCCGCGGTTGGGAACGGCTGCGGGTCGTCATCTCCTGACCTCGGCCGAGCCTCGGGTCGAACTTGCTATTTTTGCTAAGATACGAACCTGGTCACCGATCGTGATCCCCCAACGCCGAGGCAGGGTGAGCAGATTGACCGATATCGACTGGGCGCCACTTCCGGTGCCGTGGGCGGTCCAGACTCCCGACCGCATCCCGAAGCAGCGCTATTACGACCCGGAGTTCTACGCACTGGAGAACGAGCTGTTCTGGCCACGGGTCTGGCAGATGGCGTGCCGGCTCGAGGAGATTCCCAAGCCCGGCGACTTCGCCGAGTACGAGATCCTCGATCAATCGATCATCGTCGTGCGGGTCGACAGCACGACCGTGCGCGCCTACTACAACTCCTGCCGCCACCGCGGCATGAAGCTGGTTGAGGGGCAAGGGAACCGGCGCACCCTTGTCTGCCCGTTCCACGGATGGTGCTGGGGCCTGGACGGCAAGAGCACCTTCGTGTTGCGCCCGGAGGTTTTCGACGAGGCCAACCTGTGCGCCGACGACCTGAGTCTCGCGTCGGTCCGGTGCGAATTCTGGGGCGGCTGCGCGTGGATCAACCTCGACGACGGCGCGCCGACGCTGCGGGACTGCGTCGAACCGTTCGCGTCCAAGCACGACGAATGGAAAGTCGGACGCGCTGCGCACCGAGTGGTGGAAGTCCTGCGCTGCTCCCGGTGAATTGGAAGCTGGCGACGGCGGCCTTCATGGAGGGCTACCACGTGCCACAGACCCATCCGCAGTTACTGCCGTCCTCGCACACACGCGGACCCCGAGGTGCATCCCATCATCGAGACGAGCCTGCACTTCATGCGGACTCTCGGTTCGGGCATGGGCGGCATGACGCACGAGAATGACGTGCGGATCGCCGAAGGCCTGCAGAACATGTCGCTGCCCGATGACCCGGCACAGGCGATGGCGGCCTGGCGCGGCGCGGTCAACTCCGCCGTCACGACCTGGCACCGGGCCCGCGGCTGCGACTTCCCCGACCTCAACGATCTCGATCGTCGCGGCGTCATCGACCCGATCGGGTTCTGCTTCCCGCACTACTTCCTCCTGCCGCAGTACAGCAGTGCGTCGTCGTATCGCATCCGGCCGCTGGGTCCCGAGGAGACGCTCTTCGAGGTGTGGTCGCTCACCCGCTACCCGGCGATCACTCGCCCGGAAAGCCCGCCCCGCCGGCGCCACTCGCCCCCGACGACCCGAGCTGGCCGACGATTCCCGCCCAGGACTTCTCCAATCTGCCTCGACAGCAGAAAGGACTGCACGCCAAGGGTTTCGAATTCATGAGACTCTCCAATCAGATCGAAGGCCTCATCTCGAATTTCGAACGCGTCATCGACGGCTTCCTGGCGAGCCTGCCGCACGACCGCCTCGTGCCTGCCATTCAGAAGACGAACACCACCATCGATGTACCGATCGCCCGCTTGGGCCTCTCCGAAAGCGTTCCGGCGTGGTGAACTGGGACTCCTCCGTCGACCTGCTCATCGCGGGCAGCGGTGGCGGGGGAATGGTCGCGGCGCTCGCCGCGATCGACTCGGGGATCGACCCGTTGATCATCGAGAAGCAAGCCCTGATCGGCGGCTCGACGGGGATGTCAGGTGGCATGGTCTGGTTGCCGAACAATCCGTTGATGCGCTCCGAGGGCGTACCCGATTCGCACGAAGACGGCCTGGCCTACTTCGACGACGTGGTCGGTGACATCGGCGAGGCATCATCGCATGCACGTCGCGAGATGTTCCTCACCGCGGGCTACGAAATGATCACCTTCCTGCAGCGCAAGGGGGTTCAATTGGTTCGCTGCCCCGGCTACAGCGACTATTACCCGAATCACAAGGGCGGCAACGCAGCCGGCCGTTCCGTCGAGGGAATCCCGTACGACGCAGCCACGCTGGGAGACTGGAGCGACAAGGTCCAGCCGTCCATGGCCAAGAACTACGGCTTCGTGATCAAGACCAACGAACTGCGCGCGGTGCAGTACTTCAACCGGTCACCGCGAGCCTTCGCCGTCGCGATGCGGGTGTTCCTTCGCACCAAGGCAGCGCGGCTCCGGCGACGCGAGATCCTCACCAATGGTGCATCGTTGATCGGTCAGATGCTGAAAGCCCTGATCGACGTCCGCAGCGAGCCCCCGATCTGGACGGACGCTGCAATGGCGGATTTGATCGTCGAGGACGGCCGTGTTCTCGGCGCTCGCATTGCCCGAAACGGCTCGTCGATGAACATCCAGGCGCGCAAGGGAGTTCTACTCGCCGCCGGTGGTTTCAGCCGCAACGCCGACATGCGGCGCCGATACAGCGCCGACCAGCCCAACGAGGCCAAGTGGTCGATCGCGAACGCCGGCGACACCGGCGAGGTGCTGCAGACGGCGATGCGCCTCGGCGCGAAAACCGACCTGCTGGACGAGGCCTGGTGGCTGCCGATGGTCTTCATCTCCGACCGGCGTGCGGCTTCGCTCGGTTCGGGTCGCCAGCGACCCGGGGCCATCTACGTCGACGGGACCGGCAGGCGGTTCTGCAACGAGTCGAACTCCTATGTTGAGGTCGGCAAGGCGATGTACGCCAACAAGGCGGTGCCGTGCTGGCAGATCTTCGACGAGGGCTACGTCGGCCGGTATGTCTCGGGCGCCAATCCGGTCAGGAGACGGTCACTGCCCGAAGAACTGTTCGAGCAGGGGGCGCTCAAGCGCGCCGACACCATTGCCGGACTGGCGCGCGAGATCGACGTACCCGCTGAGGATCTGCAGCGAACGGTCAAGCGCTTCAACGAGTTCGCCGCCAAGGGTCTGGACCCCGACTTCGGTCGTGGCCAGTCGGCCTACAACCACTGCCTCGGCGATCCCGGCTATCGGCCGAACCCCGCGCTGGGTCCGATCGATCGGCCGCCGTACCACGCCACCAGGGTCTTCCCCGCCGATGTCGGGACGTGCGGTGGGGTGATCACCAACGAACACGCGCAGGTTCTCGATGTGCACGAAAAGGTCATCGACGGCCTGTACGCGACCGGTAACATCACCGCCACGGTGATGGGCCGGAACTATCTGGGTGCGGGCGGGAGTATCGCCAACACGATGGTCTTCGGTTATGTTGCGGCTCGGCACGCCGCCGGCCGACGGATCGCGGGGGAGAAGACCGCCTGATCAACGCTGAGACGTATACAAATCGCCGTCGGGCCGGGGCATTCGGCTCCGCCGCAGAGGAGTACGACCGCTACCGGCCGCGCTATCCCCGGTCTCTGATCGCCGACCTGGTGACCATTCCGGGCTTGCGAGTTCTGGATGTCGGTGCGGGAACGGGAATCGCGTCAGTCCAGTTCGTCGAGGCGGGTGCGGATGTCCTCGCCGTCGAGCCCGACGCGCGCATGCTGCGAGTGGCCGCCCGCAAGGAGCTTCGCGTCGAGCAGGCGACATTCGAGGACTGGTCGCCGGCAGGCCGACTTTTCGACCTCGTCGTGTTCGCGCAGTCCTTCCACTGGGTCGAGCCACGGATCGCGTTGATGAAGGTCAGCGGGATTCTCCGGTCGGGTGGTCGTCTGGTGTTGCTGTCGAACCGGATCAGACCCACGTCTCCGTCCGCGAAGAAACTGGACCCCGCATATGCCGGTCTTCTGGACATATCCCAGCGCCCCTCGGTGGACGCCGTCCGCGACGACGGGCTGGGGGCATTGCTCATGGAGTCCGGCTTCATATTCGAGCAGTGGCACGTCGTCGAGCAGCTGCATTACAGCACCGACGAGTGGATCGACATGGTCTGCACCTACTCCAACATCCTGACCCTCGAGTCGAGCGCGCGCGCCGAGCTGCGATCCCGCCTCGCGCAGCGGATCGGCGCCGCCGGCGTAAGTGCCCAGAACGCCGCCATCGCCGTGGTCTGCACCCCACGCTCCCGTTAGGACTCGTCGTCGCGGTCGATGAAGTCCCTCGGCTTCAATCCTGACTGCATGAGCTCGGCGCGGCGGGCCGCAACGTCGGATGCCGCGCCGACCATATTGGTCAGGATGTGGCTGACCTGCAGGTGCACGCGCATCCCCATCAGTTCGTACGCGCGCTTCACGTTGTTCTTGACGGCCATCAGCGTGGTCAGCGGAATCTGGGCTGATCTTCCGGGCCATCTCCTCGACGGTCGTCCTCGAGGTCGTCGCGCGGCACCACCTTGTTAAGCAGGCCCCATTCGAGCGCCTCCTGCGGCGGAAAGTGTTGGCGCCAACAGCAACCAGTCCATGGTGCGATGCCAGTTCATCAACAGCCACGGCTCGATCATGGTGTGGCCGCCCGGCTCGCCGAGGCTCTGCGCCAGCGGCATCTGGAAGTACGCATCCTCGGAGGCAACGCAGAAGTCGGTCAGCAACCCGAGATAGATGCCGCCGCCCATGCAGTAGCCGTGGATCTGCGAGATCGTCGGCTTCGGGAACTCCCACAGATACAGCGTCGGCCACAGGAACAGATCCGCGGTGCCCTTGTAGAGATCCTCGAAGGTGTCGCCGAAATCCGGGTACGGGTTCTCGTCAGGACCCCAGCTGGCGACGTGCCCGCCGCAGAAGCCCTTGCCGTTGGCCTTGATGATCACGACCTTGATCTCCTTGTCGCGGTCGGCCTCTCGCAGGCACGCGTCGACTTCCTGCACCAGGCTCGCGTCCTTGGTGTTGGCCTTGTCGGGGCGGTTGAGGATGATCCGCGCGATCGGTGGCTCACGCTCGTAGATGACCGACTCGAGCACGCGCCGCTCCGGTCCGGCTGGTGTGGTCACTGCCCTCTCCTACAGAATCGCGCCGCTGTCCTTGGCTGCCGAGATGTCGTCCCAGTCGAGGTCGAGCTCCAGCAGGATCTCCTCGGTGTGCTCTCCGTATTCGGGAGCGCGGGCGGGCGACGGCGGAGTTTCGTTGAATTGCACTGGTGCGGCTACGATCTGGTATTCGTTTCCTTCGGCGTCGACATTCGTCACGACGTAACCGTTGGGCCTGACCTGCGGGTCGTTGAGCGTCTCCTTGGGTGTCGCCAGCGCCGCCCACACGCCGGGCTCGTCCTGCGAGCGCCTTGCGCCAGTGCTCGAGATCCTGGCCGGCGATGGCGTCTCCGACGAGCGCAGAGGCTTCGTCGGCGTTGGCGATCAGATTGCTCGACGGCACGAACCGCGGGTCGGCGGCGAGTTCCGGCAGGCCGATCCGCTTGCAGAACCCGGCCCAGTAGCGGTCGGGCTGCAGGAACACCAGCTGGATGCACCGGCCGTCCCGCGTCTTGTACCGATTGACGAGTGGGTTCATCGCCAAACCCGGCGGTGCGCCGGGGATTCCGTCGATGCCGAAGAGATCCGCGACGGAGATCGACGGGGCGATGGTCCACATCGCCTGGGCAAGCAGGGACGAGTCGACGATCGATGGCTCGCCGGTGCGTTCGCGATGGAACAGCGCGGCGCATAGCCCGCCGGCAAGCGTGATGCCGCCTTGCAGATCACCGAACCCCGGCCCCTGTACGGCCGGGTGTTCGGTGCCGAACGGCGTCATCGTGTAGGAAACCCCGCCGCGCGACAGATAGGTGGCTGCGTCGAATCCCCCCTTGTCGCGGTCGGGTCCCGCGCACCCCGGTACCGGTGCCGCGCGCGATGATGATGTTCGGATTGAACGAACGAATGTCCTCGACCGTCAGCCGGGCCCGCTCCAGAGCGCCGGGCAGCCAGTTGGTCAGGAAGACGTCGGCGGTGGCGAGCAGGCGGCCGAAGTACTCACGGCCGGTGTCGGATTTGATGTCGATCGCGATGCTGCGCTTGCCGCGGTTTCCGATCTCGAGGATGAAGTCGACTTGCGCGCGCGCGGCCTCCTTCGTGAAGCCGCCGATGACCAGCGCACGGCCCGGGTCGCCCGCCGCAACGTCCTCGACCTTGATGACGTCGGCGCCCCAGTCCGCCAGCGCCGCACCGGCGGACGGGCACATATGTCCACGAAGCCAGTTCGACGACGCGCACGCCGCGGAGCACTTCGGACATCTCAGTTCCCTTCGACGGGTTCGGAGACGACGTGCCGGCCGACCGGCTTCAGATACTGGTCGGATCCGCCGAGGCAGGCGGCCCAGCCGAGCAGTCGCTTGAGGTAGAGGTGGGCATCGTGCTCCCACGTGTAGCCGATGCCGCCGAAGACCTGAATCGCGGTATCGCCGACGGTGGCCAGCCGCCCCGCGAAGGCCTTGGCGCGCATCGCCGCCAGGTGGCGCTCGGCGGTTCGGCCGCATCGGCGGCCCACAGCGCGTGGATGACTCCGCTGCGCGCGAGTTCGACCGTCTCGTACATGTCCACGCACAGGTGCTGGACCGCTTGGAAACTCCCGATCGGTTGGCCAAATTGCATACGTACCTTGGCGTATTCGATGGCCAGCGTCATCACCGCCCTGCGCCGCGCCGAAGGCATCGGCAGCCGCGGCGATCAGCACGTCGTCGACGACCGCCCTCAGCGTCTTCACACGATGTCGACCCCGAGTCGCCGCGCGGGTACGTCGTCCAACCCGACGTCGAATACCTTTCGGGTCGGGTCCAGTGACGCCGCGGTGTCACGGTCACCCCGGGAGACAAGGGATCCACGGCGAAGAGCGCGACGTCGGCTCCGGTCCTCGGCGAGCACCAGCAGCACGGTCGGCCGCGCCGGCGTCGGCTTGCGCAATGAGTTCACCGTGCACTTCACGACTCCCTGTCCCCTCGACGTGGGCCGCCTCGCGCCATCGGCCCGACGGTGACGATCGTAGTTCCCGAGGCGATCCCGGCGAGGAGCCAAGACCGCCTCGTCATCGCCGAGGCCGGCCAACGCGCGGGCCGCAGCGACCGCAATGACAGCCAGGGCCCGGGTCGACGCAGCGCCGAGTTCTTCGGCGACGATGCCGGCTTCGACCATCGTCATCCCAGGCCGCCGCCGCTCGCTCGGGGACCAACAGCCCCGTGGCGCCCAGCGCCGCCAGCCCACGCCACACCTGCGCCGTGGTCCCGGCCAGATCGTCGAGCAATGGCCGGACGTAGGCTGCCACGCCGGCCTTTTCGGTCGAGGAATCGGCGCACCGTGTCTCGCAGCGCCACCTGCTCGTCGGTCAGTTCGAGATTCATCTCATCCTCGATCAACTGCGCGGCAGTCCAAACACGCGTGCCGCCGTGATGCCCTTGTTGATCTGGGTCGTGCCGCCGGCGATGGTGATGCGACGTGAGTCAGTCGGCTGTTCCGCCCACCGGCCGATCGCCTGGTCCGCGCCCAGCACGTCAAATGCCAGCCAGCCAGGTCCTGCCCGGTCCCGGCCCAGACGCTTTTCGCCAGGCTCGCCGTGCCGAGCGCGTCGCCGCCGTGCAGCGCCGCCGAGATCGAGCGTTTGCAGAACAGTTCGAGGTAGGCGATCTGGACCGAGAGTTCGCCCAGCCGCCGCAGCGTTGTGCTGTTCTCCAGGGCCGGCCGACCGTCGACGGTGTGGCCCGCGAGGTCGGAGACGAGGTCGTACAACTGGACCTGCATCTGCGCGTACAGTCGTGCCGCGCCTGCCCGTTCGTGGCTCAATGTGGTGGTCGCCGACCCGCCAGCCCCCGTTGAGCGGACCGAGCAGCGCGCCGGCGGGCACCCGTACGTCGTTGAAGAACACCTCGGCGAAGTCGGTCGTCACCGTTGAGGGTCGACCAGCGGCCGTGGCCTCGATGCCGGGCAGGCTCATGTCGACGATGAGGCAGGAGATGCCCTGGTGCTTGGCGCGCATCCGGGTCGGTGCGCACGTACAGCTGGCACCAGTCGGCGCGGTGTCCTAGTGAGGTCCAGATCTTCTGACCGTTGACGACGAAGCGTCGTCGCCGTCCAGCGCACCGCGCGGGTGCGCAGTGAGGCCAGATCCGAACCGGCCTCCGGTTCGGACATCCCCTGACACCAGATGTCGTCGGCGCGCACCATGCGGGGGAGCAGCCCGGGCTTCTGGTACTCGGTGCCGTACTGCATGATCGCCGGCGCGATGTTGTTCATGCCGATCACGTTGAGCGGCACCGGTGCCCGCGCGCGGGTCGTCTCCTCGGCGTAGGCCAGCTGTTCCAGCACCGTCGCGCCGCGGCCGCCGTATTCGGGTGGCCAGGCCACCGCACCCCATCCGGCGTCGGCGACCTTCGCGTCCCACCTCCCGCAGTGTGTCGAAGGCGAGGGGTCGCTGCCCCGCCGCGGTCGGCCGCCGTCACCTCGTCGGTGAGGTTCGCCGAGTAGCCACGCGCGCAGCTCCTTGCGGAACTGTTCTGACTCCGCCGGGTATGAGAAGTCCACGCTGTCCTGCCGGGGATCGGGCCGATTGGTTTCTTTATAATTTTAGGTAGTATAGCGACCGCAGCCGTTACAGTTGGCAGCAATGTCGTAGCACAACATGGGGATGGGGCCCGCCGCCGCGTGCACCCTTGGTCCGGGCCTGCGCCGTCGCAGGAAGGACAGGCCATGGGCAGGGTTTCGGGCAAGGTGGCGCTGATCAGCGGGGCCGCCCGCGGCCAGGGGCGGTCACATGCGCGCGTGCTGGCGGCCGAAGGCGCCGACATCATCGCGGTGGATCTGTGCGAGGACATCGAGACCAACGAGTATCCGTTGGCCCGGCCGGAGGATCTAGACGAAACGGCACGCCTGGTGGAGAAGGAAGGCCAGCGCGTACTGACGGCGATCGCCGATGTGCGCGACCGCGCCGCGCTGTCGGCGGCGATCGACCGGGGTATCGAGCGAGTTCGGCCACCTCGACATCGTGGTCGCCAACGCGGGGATCTGCCCGCTGGCGGCGGGACTGCCGCCGCAGGCGTTCGTGGACGCGGTCGACGTGGATCTGGTGGGCGTCCTCAACCTCGTACACGCCAGCATGAAGCATCTGCGGGCGGGGGCGTCGATCGTCGCGACAGGGTCGGTGGCGGCGTTCATGGCGTCGATGAACACCAGCGGGATCGACGGCGGCCCGGGCGGCGCGGGCTATGCATTCGCCAAACAGGTTGTCGCCCATTATGTCAACGACCTCGCGTTGGCCCTGGCCCCTGAGGAGATCCGGGTGAACGCGATCCACCCGACGAACTGCAACACCGACATGCTGCACAGCCCGCCCATGTATCGCGCGTTCCGCCCCGATCTGCAGAATCCGACCCGCGAGGATGCCGAGGTCGTCTTTCCCGTGATACAGGGGATGCCGATTCCCTATGTCGAACCCGAGGACATCAGCGAGGCGGTGCTCTTCCTGGCCAGCGATGCGGCCCGGTACATCACCGGACAGCAGCTGCGCGTCGACGCGGGCGGCTTCCTCAAGGTCAAGCCATGGTCAGGCGCATAAGGAGGGAATGAAGCGTGCCCAGGGGAATCATGTACGTGGAGACGATGCCCGCCTCGCCGGACAAGGTGGCGGATTACCACGAATGGTATGACGACACCCATTTGGCACAGATCCTGTCGGTGGACGGGTCATATCGGGCGCGCGGCGGTTCGCACCGACGAGCGGAAACGGCCCTTCATCGCGATCTACGAACTCGACTGCGACGACCTCGATGCGGCCGTCGCGCGGTTGGGCGAACTCGGCGCCCACGGCAAGCTGACCGGCCTGGAGTACCTGGCGATGGATCCGAAGCCAATTCCCAAGGTGTACCGCGAGATCGGGTCGCTGGGGCCGTGACTCACGCTGTGCGAAGTCCAGCGCCGCCTCTATGCGCTGATGGTGTTGATGAAGACGGCCGACGACCGCTTGAGCAAGGGCATCGGCACCGGTGAGTTCATGTGCGTGTACTGGCCGTCGCGTGGGCAGGAGGCGATCGCCGCCGCGATGGGCGTCGCGCTGCGGCCCGACGATCAGCTCGTCACCACCTACCGCGGGCTGCACGATCTGATCGGCAAGGGCGTGCCGCTGGACGAGATCTACGGCGAGATGATGGGCCGCACCGTCGGCGCGGGCCGCGGCAAGGGCGGCACCATGCACATCGCCAAACCCGAGTGGGCGTGATGCTTTCGACCGGGATCGTCGGGGCCGGGCCCACCCGTCGCCGTCGGGCTCGCGATGGCCGCCAAGCGCAAGGGGCTCGACCGCGTCACCGCGGTGAGTTTCGGTGACGGCGCGACCAACACCGGTTCGTTCCACGAGGCGGCGAACATGGCCGCGCTGTGGGATCTGCCGCTGGTGTTCGTGTGCCAGAACAACCTGTACGCGGAGATGACGCCGACCTCGCGACACGATGAAGCTCGAGCACGTCGCCGACCGCGCGGCGGGTTACGGCATGCCGGGCGTGCGCGTCGACGGCAACGACCCACTGGCCGTGCTCGAAGCACTGCACGATGCTGCTCGACCGGGCCCGCACCGGCGACGGGCCGACCTTCCTCGAGTGCGTCACGTTCCGGTTCCGCGGCCACTACTTCGGCGACCGGATGGCGTACATCCCGGCGGAGCAGATGGCGGCGGCGGTAGCGGCCGACCCCGTTCCGCGCGTTCCGCAGCACGCTCGATCGACACTGGACGTGCTGCGGCGACGACGAACTCAACGCGTATCGACGAAGGTGCGCTGACGGCGGTCGAGTCGGCGCTGAGACGGTCATGGAGCGCCGAGGCGCCGCCACTCGACGAGCTCGACACGAGACGTGTACGCCGACCGCCGTGGATCACGTTGCCCGCGTCTGAGGGAGCGGAATCATGGACGAAGCAGAGAGATGACGATGCGCGAGGCGCTCAACCTCGCGCTCGACCAGGCGATGGAAGCCGACGACCGCGTGTTCCTGCTCGGCGAGGACATCGCCGACCCTGGAGCGTCCGGCCCGACGGCGGGGCTGTCGACGAAGTACGGCCACGACCGCGTGCTGGACACCCCGATCTCCGAGGCGGCGATCGTCGGTGCCGCGATCGGCGCCGCGATGGACGGCTTCCTGCCCGTCGCCGAGATCATGATCATGGACTTCATCGGCTCGCCGCCGACCAGTTGATCAACCACGCGGCGAAGATGCGGTTCATGACCGGCGGGCCGCACGACCGCGCCGATCACCGTGCGCACCCAGGTGTACGGCGGGTTGGCCACGGGCGCAACGCATTCGCAGTCGCTCGAGGCCTGGTTCATGCACATCCCCGGGCATGAAGGTCATCGTCCCGTCGACGCCGCGCGACGGCAAAGGGCTCCTGACCTCGGCGATCTTCGACGAAGACCCGTGCCTGTTCGTCGAGACCATCCGGCTGCAGGGCCAGAAGGGGCCGGTCCCAATCGATCCCGGCGTTCTCGATCCCGCTCGGCGAGGCCGACGTCAAGCGTGCCGGGCACGCGACGTCACCCTCATCGGCTACGGACGCAGCGTGCGTCGAGTCGCTGGCCGCGGCGAAGGCTTGCCGAGGACGGGGTCGAGCGCCGAGGTCCTCGACCTCCGCACGCTCGTGCCGCTCGACGTCGGGACCATGGTCGAGTCGGTCGGACGCACCCGGCGTGCCGTGGTCGTGCACGACGCGGTGCAGTTCGCGGGCCCGGGCGCAGAGTCGCCGCCACGCTGCAGCACGAGCTGTTCGGACGACGCTGGCGGCGCCCATCGAGCGGGTCGGCGCGCGGTTCGTCCCGACCCCGGCCGCCGCGGCGCTGGAGGCTGCAGTGCTACCCGTCGCCGGGCGCATCGTCGCGGCGGCCAGCGCACGCTCGAAGCACGCGGCGGCGCGCACGTGGCTGACTTCACCATCCGCATCCCTCGGGTCTCGGTCGCGGTCTCCGAAGCCGAACTCATCGGGTTTCTCGTCGATGCCGGCGAGCACGTCGACGAAGGCACGCCGCATCTACGTGATCGCGACCGAGAAGGTGGAACAGGAGATCGAGGCCGGCGCGTCTGGCACCGTCCAATGGACCGGCCAAGTCGGCACCACCTACGACATCGGCACCGAGATCGGCATCATCAATTCATAACGGATCAACAGGAGGACGAATGGATCGTCAACGAAACCCGCGAACGGATCATCTACGAGAAGCACGGTCCGATCGCGAAAATCACGCTCAATTGGCCTGAGAAGGCCAATGCCCAGGATCAGAAGCAGGCCGAGGAGGTCGACGCCGCGCTGCGGGATGCCGACCGCGACTATGACATCAAGGTCCTGGTGCTCAGGGCCAACGGCAAGGGCTTCTGCTCGGGACACGCCATCGGCAACAACGCAGTCGACTATCCGGATTTCGTCGAGGGCTTCAATGCGACGGGCACGCCGTGGAAGCCACAGACCGACCTGTTCGTCAAGCCGACCCTGAACCTGTGGGAGTTCTCCAAGCCCACGATCGCTCAGGTCCACGGCTACTGCGTCGGCGGCGGCACTCACTACGGGCTGACCACCGACATCGTGATCGCCTCCGACGATGCCTACTTCTCCTACCCGCCGCTGCAGGGGTTCGGCATGCCGTCTGGCGAATGCTCCATCGAGCCGTGGGTTTTCATGAACTGGCGCCGCGCGGCCTACTACCTGTACACCGCTGAGGTCATCGATGCCAAGAAGGCATTGGAGGTCGGCCTCGTCAACGAGGTGGTCCCGCTCGAGGACCTCGACGACCGTGTCGACGCGATCGCCCGCCACATCGCCCAGGCTCCATTGACGACGCTGATGGCCACCAAGGCGAATCTCAAGCGGGCCTGGGAGCTGATGGGCATGCGGGTGCACTGGCAGAGCTCCAACGACCTCGTCGCGCTCGCGTCGGTCAGCAAGGACGTCCAGGAGCTGATCCAGCGGGTGTTCAAGGACAAGATCCTGCCATCGGAGATGGCGGAACGCCAGGCCGCCGCGTCCAAGGACGGCGCAGCGGCGACGTAGGGATCCCGGTGAACATCGCCGACCACGCGACCGGGGCCGCAGACTCGCCGGCCCTGATCGTCGCGGACGGCGCCACCGTCTCGTACGGCGAGCTGTACGCAAGGAGCCAGCGCGTCGCGGCGCTGCTGCACCAGGCAGGACTGCGCCGCGGTGACGGCGTCGCTCTCGTTCTCCCGAACCGACGCGAGTTCCTCGAGATCACCTGGGGCTGCCAGCTTTCCGGGCTGTACTACACCGCGGTCAACACCCACTTCACCGCGGAGGAGGTGGCGTACGTCATCGATGACTCCGAAGCCAAGGCGGTGTTCGTCGACGCCATCGATGGCCGAACTGGGGGAACGGATCCTGGCGGTCAACAGGGGCGTCGACCTGCACGTCGGCGTCGGTGGCAGATCTGTACCTCACCGACCGGTCGACGTTCACAATCGTCTCCGGCGGCGTGAACATCTATCCGCAGGAGGCGGAGAACCTTCTCGTCATGCACCCCAAGCTGGTCGACGCCGCGGTGTTCGGTGTCCCCAACGACGAGTACGGCGAAGAGGTGAAGGCGATCGTGCAACCGGCGACGGGGTGACTCCGGCCCCGAGCTGGAGACCGAGCTCATCGCGTACTGCCGTGCGCACCTCGCTTCGTCAAGTGTCCGCGCACAGTCGAATTCGATGTCGACCTGCCCCGTGATCCCAACGGCAAGCTCTACAAGAGGCGGATCCGCGAACGCTATTGGCAGGGCCGCACGTCGCGGATCATGTGATGGTCCGGGTCACAGGGGGATCACCGGCTCCGTGACACCCAGTAGCACCCGGCCGTAGGCCTCCGCGCTGATCTGCGGGTTGGCCGAGGCATGACGGCTGGCGATCTCGCTGTCCCGCCAGATCCGTTGCAGCGGATTCGACTCGGCAAACGCGGAGCTGCCCGCGACGGACATCAGTTCGCGGATCGCGTCGCGGGCCTCGACGATTCCACGTGCCAGCTGCATTCGCAGCCGCGCTCGGTCCAGCAATGACGGGCGGACAAGCGTGCGGCCCGCACGGTCGATCTCCTCGGCCGCCGAGAACACCAGCGCCCGCGCCGTGTCGAGCGAGGATGCCGCACGCGCGACAGCGAGCTGCACGGTCGGCGCCTGCGTCTGATCGGTGTAGACGGTGGAGCTGACACCGCGCCGGGCGGCGTTGTCGATGACCAGGTCGAGTGCGGCGCGGGCCAACCCGAGCTGCGGTCCGGCGAGGTCGCTCAGCACGGCCGGCGGGAAGGGGATGTGGTAGGGCGCTTCGGACATGAACGGCGTGTCGATCTGCCCGGTCTGGACCGCGCCCAGGCGGATCGTTCGGTGGAGCGGCACGGTGACACCACTCGCCACCACGGTGTTGGACCGTGTCCCGCGCATGCCCGTCACATGCCACGTGTCCTCGACGTCGACCTGGTCGCGGGGCACAAGCAATACGACCGGCGACGAATCACCGCCGTCGACCGTCTCAGGAGCCCCCAGGAGCACCCAATCGGCGTGCTCGCAGCCCGAGGAGTACCCCCATCGTCCGTCGACGAGGTATCCGTCGGCGACGCGCTTCGCGGTGCCGGACGGCGGAACGGCGACCGCGACCGTCGCACCCGGACGATTCGCCCACACATCTCGCTGGGCTTGTTCGTTCATCATCCCGACGAACCAGCTTCCCCCGGTCAGAAGGCTGACGAGCCAGGCCGTGGAGCCACAGCCGCGGGCCAGTTCGCTGACCACCCTGATCTTCGTCGCGATGCCGGCCTCGTGGCCGCCCCATCGGTTGGGTGCCATCATCCGGAACAGACCCGCGTCGGCCAGGGCGGCCAGATTTTCGGCCGGAACTCTGCGTTCACGGTCGGTCTGTGCGGCGTTCCGGCTCAGCAGCGGAACCAGGACCCTGGCACGAGCCACGAGTTCGTGACCGGCGTCAACGCGCACCCGACCCCTGTCGTCGACCATGCTCATGTGCACCCCTTTCTCTCGGAGTTCTCCCCAATCGGCGAACTCCACTCAGCCCAGACTGTCCGACGCCTGCGTCCGGGTGTGACACGTTGAGTGCCGTCGTCCGGTCAGAAAGTGCCAGCCGGGGTTTGTCGAGGGATGTTTCTCACAGGTTCGTCCCTGCTCGGGTCGGCCACAATGGTGAACATGCAGTTCACGCCGCCGACGTTCGGCGACTACCGCGAAATGATCAGCCGCACGCTTGTTCCGCTCGCGGCTTCACCGCTGGGAGCAGGACCGTTCTGGGCTGAGCTCGGCGGCGGGGGATGCGGGCGGGCCGGGCTGCAGATCACCACCGTGCGTTCGACGGCGCAGCGCGTCCGGCGGACCCCGGCGTTGATCGATGATGCGGCGGCCGCGTACGCCATGGCGACGATCCACGTCGCTGGCGATTGTCAGGTGGAGCAAGACGGCCGATCGACACGGCTCACTCCGGGCGCGATCGTGTTCTGCGACAGCACGCGTCCGTTCGACTTCTCCTTCCGCGGCCCGTTCGAACAGGTGATCGTTCAGGTACCACACACTGCGGTACCCGAACGGGCCCTGAGGCAAGCCAGCGGAGTGGCGCTCCGAGGAGAGGATGGACGCGCCGCGGCGGTCGGCGCGTTCTTCCGCACGCTCGCGCCTCACGACCCCTCGGCGTTCGCGACCCACGCACTCGGCCTGATCAGCTCGGCGGTGTCGATCGCGGCGGGCGCCGAGTCCGCGCCGGCGGAACTCGATCGGGAACGCGTAATGCACCACCTGCGCCGGGCCTTTCGCGATCCTTTCCTCGACTCGAACGCCATTGCCCATAGCTGTCATCTTTCCCGGCGGTCGTTGTTCCGCCTGTTCCGCGACAGCCCCCGATCGCTGGCCGACGAACTTCGGCACATCCGGGTCGCCGAAGCGCAACGCATGCTTCTCGCGCATCCCGATCGCTCGGTGGCCGACATCGCGGCAGCGTGCGGTTTCCGCGGCGAGACGCAACTGCGCCGAGCGTTTCGTGCCGTGACCGGAACCACGCCGGGCTGCTATCGAAGCGATCGCTGCTTCAGCTTGAACTGATTCAGTCGAGTCCGAAATCGAGGACCCCGCGGATGATTTCACCGTTCAGCAGATCGCGGTAACCGTCGTTGATGTCGTCGAGTCGGTAACGCCTGGTGATCATCTCGTCGAGCTGCAGCAGGCCGGCCTCGTAGAGCCGCGCGAAGCGGGGGACGTCGACCCTGGCATTGCACGAGCCGTACACCGTGCCGACGATGTTCTTGTTCCACAGGATGAACTCCTGCAGATTGATCGCAATGGAACTCGTGGTCTGCGATGTCATCCCGGTCAGCACGCACGTTCCGCCCTTGCGGGTCAGGCTGAGTGCGGCCTGCACGTCGCCGGGGGCAATGAGAGAAGGGGAGACGACGACGCTGTCCGCCATCACGCCCCGAGTCAGTTCACGAAGCACCGCCGCCGCCTCGTCGGTATCGGAGGCCACATGGGTCGCGCCGAACTGAAGCGCGGACTTCTGTTTGAACTCGACGGGATCGACCGCGATGATCAGGGCGGCACCGTTGATCCGCGCGCCCTGGATCGCCGCGGTGCCGATGCCTCCGGCGCCGATGACGACGACCGTGTCACCGGTGCGGACCTTGGCGCGGTTCTCCGCCGAGCCGTACCCGGTCGGCACCGCACACGCCAGCAGGGCCATCTGGGTCAGCGGCAGGTGCCGATCGATCTTGACGATCGAATCGGTCGAGACAACAGTGTGTTTCGCGAATGCGCCGACCTTCGACAGGTGACCGAGATCGTGGCCGTCGGCCGTGTGGTGCCGAAACGTCCCGTCCGTCGGCATACCGGGAATCATCACCTGCGCGCCCATGTCGCAGATGTATTCCATGCCCGAACTGCACCACTTGCACTGCCCGCAGACCGCGACGAACGACGTCACCACGTGGTCTCCCTGCGCGAACTGTGTCACGCCGTCGCCGACTTCGATCACCACCCCCGACCCTTCGTGGCCGCCGATCATCGGGAACATCGCGGGTAGGCCGAAGGCCTTCATCACCTCGTTCGGCGCAGACATGTCGCCATTGAGGATGTGGTTGTCGGAGTGGCACAGCCCGGCGGCGGCCATTTCGATCAGCACCTCGCCCGCACGCGGGGGATCGAGTTCGAAATCCTCGACCGACCAGGGACCGCCGACGTCGTGCAGGATCGCTGCCCGGCTCTTCACGGGCCACGCGGAATGTCACCGGAAGGTGTTTCGGCGAGCGGAACGGCATCCCGGTGATCTTGGTGTCGCCATCGGGCACCAGTTGCAGGTCGGTGACCCGGTCGAAGAGACTGTTCAGCATCGCCCGGGTTTCGACCCTGGCCAGATGCATGCCGAGGCAGCTGTGAATCCCGCCGGCGAACGAGATGTGTGCGCGCCGCGGCCGATGGATGTCGAAGACCCCGGCGTCGGTCCATCGCGATTCGTCGCGATTGGCCGCACCCATGCACAGATTGACCTGCGCGCCCTCCGGAATCGTCATGCCGTGCATCTCGACATCGCGAGTGGTGTTGCGCGCCACCAGAACCA
Source organism: uncultured Actinomycetota bacterium (assembly GCA_963699655.1). Classification (GTDB taxonomy): domain Bacteria; phylum Actinomycetota; class Actinomycetes; order Mycobacteriales; family Mycobacteriaceae; genus Mycobacterium. The sequence goes on along the minus strand of CAVOUV010000018.1, from coordinate 201,612 downwards.
GCGGGGTCTCGTACCGAATCCCCTCCTCGATCGCGGCCGGAATGAGGTCGCGATCCCGCTGGAGCGCCTCGAGTTGGTCCGGATGGGTGAGCAGCAGCGCCAGCAGGTTGCTCGACGACCGATACGTGGTTTCCAGCCCGGCGGGCAGAAGCAACCGCAGGAACGAGATGATCGCTTCGTCGGTGAGCTTCTCGCCGTCGATCTCGGCTGCGACGAGATCGCCGATGATGTCCTCGGTCATGGTGCTGCGGCGCTGGTCCACCTGATCCTGGAAGTAGGTGCCCAGTTCCACCGATGCCGTCAGACCGGCCTCGATGTCCTCGGTGATCGAGATCAGCTCCAGCGACAGCCGCCGGAACAGGTCCAGGTCCTCCTGCGGCAGTCCGAGAAGCGCGGCGGTGACCCGGGTGGGGAACTCGAATGTCACCGCCTTGACCAGGTCGGCCTCGCCGTCATTCTTGAACTCGTCGACCAGTTGATCGCAGATCGGGTCGATCACCTCGGGTTCCCACTGTGCGAGCGCGCTCTGCCGGAATGCCTTCGCGACCAGGCTGCGATGGTCGTGATGCTGCTTGCCGTGCATGCCCAGAATCGTCGGTCCGAAGACGAGGCCGATGGTGTTGTTGTACATCTCCGAGCCGAACACCTGGTCCTCGCGGAAGGCCGCGAAGACGCTTTCGAAGTCGAACAACGTCCAGTTTTCCGGGTTTTTGAGCTCCGGCGGCATCAAGTCGCTTTCCATCAGCGTGCCGCGCCACACCGGGGCAGTCCTGCGCATGTACTCGAAATAGGGGTAGGGATCGTTCACCAAGTCGGGGGCGCTCGACGGGTCGTGCGAATCGATGCTGGTCGTCACCTGGGCCTCCCGGGCAGGAGCATTTGCCGGCTCTGTCGCCCTATCTTTACTATTTTAGGTATTCTAGATCAAGGAAACCGAAGGGACACCATGCAGCGCCGACCGGTGTGTGCGATCGAGGACCTGCCGCCGGGGACCATGAAGTTGGTGCAGGCCGGGAAATTCGGCGTCGGCGTGTACAACATCGACGGATCTCTCTACGCGATCGCGAACTACTGCTCGCACGAGGGCGCGCCGCTCTGCGCGGGTTACGTGGGCGGCACCAACGAGTACGCGCCAGAGACGCCGGGGCAGTTGCGCTCGTGCGCGAAGGGCCGATCGTGCGGTGCCCGTGGCACAACTGGGAGTTCGACATCACCACCGGGCGTGAACCTGGCCGACCCGCGGCAAGCGCGTCCGCACATACGAGGTCGACGTCAGCGACGGGCAGGTGTTCTTGACCGCATGAGCGAAGCTTGCGAGCCAATCAGCGATGTGACCAGTCCGGTGATCGACGCATACGTTCAGCCGCATTTCCGCTACAACGCCGAGATCCGGCGCTACCTGCCGCCGGCACACAAGCTGCGCGCGATCCCGGACGTCGAACAGCAGTGGTATCAGGCGCCAGGCGGCGACTACCGCGGAGACCTCTACGGCGACGGGTACCCGGGTTCCGATCCCGGACACCGTGGCCCGGCACCTGTTCGACGAGGGCGGTGTCGACTACGCGATCCTCAACCCGCTGACCCGCGGCAACATCGCCGACTATCTGCTCAACAGCCGGATCTGTGCGGCGGTCAACGACTGGCTGCTCGATCGCTGGCTGGAGCCCGATGCCACGGGCCGCTTCCTCGGCACCATCCGGGTCAACCCCGAAGACGTCAAGGGTGCGGTGGCCGAGATCGAACGGCTGGCCGACCATCCGAAGATGGTGCAGGTCGGGGTGCCGATGCAGTCGCGCGAGCCCTACGGCAAGCCGATGTTCGAGCCGATCTGGGAGGCGGCCGCCGCGCACGGCCTGCCGGTGGCCGTACACATCAACGGCGGCAACGGCGTTGACCACGCACCTACCTTCGCCGGCCACGCGTTCACCTATCCCGGCTACGCGGCGTTCATGCCGTTGAACTCCTTCGTCCATCTGGCGACGCTGATCATCGAGGGGATGTTCGGCAGGCATCCGGACCTGCGGTTCGTGTTCGCCGACGGCGGCTACGACATCCTCACGCCGCTGATGTGGCGGCTCGACACGTTCTGGATGTCGATGCGGGACCAAACGCCTTGGGTCGACCGCTATCCGAGCGAGTACCTGCCCGACCATGTGCGGTTCTGCACATCTGCGCTGGACGGGCCGACCGACGAGAGCCAGGCCGAGCGGTGGCTGGATTTCACCGACAAGGCGGACCTGCTCATGTACGGATCGAGCTACCCGCACTGGTCCACCACGAGCCCGGACGCCGCCGTCGCGGGACTTCAACAGCGCGCAGCGGGAAAAAGTGCTGTGGCGCAACGCAAGTGACCTCTACGGGGTCGCAGCCGAAGTAGAAGGAAGTCTGACATGACGACCATCGCAGAGCGCACGACCGAGACGTCGTCGCGCAGGATATCGCGGTCACGATCGTCGACACCGACGTGCACCCGCTGCCGGTCTCGGGCGACGTGCTCAAGTCCTACGCGCCGCCGAGTGGAAGGACAAGCTCTGGCCCACCGGCAATGCGGTCTCGCCGATGCTCGCACTTCTACGACACCCCGGACGCGTACAAGACGATGTCGATGCGCGTCGACGCCATGCCGCCGAGGGGCGGTGTCGCGGGCAGCGACCCCGACTTCGCCGCCAAGCAGCTGTTGATCGACGCCGGCGTGAGCATCGCGGTGCTGGAGCCGATGTGCGACGCGCAGCTGCCGCAGGCCGAACACGTGCTGAAGGCCACGTACAACGACTGGCTCGCCGACGTGTGGCTGGGCGAGAACAACTGGCACGGCCGTTGGCGCGGGGCCGATCAGCGTCACCGCGCAGGATCCCGCCAGGCCGCGGCGCGGGAGATCGAGCGCTGGGCCGGCCATCCGTACATGGCTGAGGTGCTGATGACACCGCAGACCCGCGGAATCCCGTTCGGCAGCCCGCATTTCGACCCGCTGTACGAAGCCGCTGCGCGCAACGGCCTTCCGGTCGCCACCCATCTGATGGGGCAGACGCCGTTCGAACTGATCCCGATCTACCCGGTCGGCAACCCGGCGCACTGGCACGACTTCTTCGCGTCATGGCCGCTGCTGTACGTCTCGCATCTGATGAGCCTGGTGTTCGACGGCGCGTTCGACCGCCACCCCGATCTGCGGGTCGTGTTCGTCGAAGGGCGGCTTCACGTGGGCGATGCCGGTGATGTCGCGGATGGACCGGATCTGGGAGCAGCGCAAGGCCGATCTGCCGCACGTGCGGCGCCGACCGTCGGACTACGTGCGCGAGCACGTCCGGTTCACCACGCAGCCGCTGGAGGAGGTCAACGTCGCGCGTGTACCGGGAGTACATCGACATGATGGACCTCGGCGACAACATCATGTTCTCCACCGACTACCCGCACTGGAGCTACGACGCGCCGGACTGGGCGATCAGGCGTTTCCCGGCCGATCAGCGCGAGCGGATCATGCGGGGCAACGCCACCGCCCTGTACGGGTTGCCGCCGACGGTCAAGGCGCTCCCCGGCGAGCACCCGGACGCCGGTGACGCCGCCGTCTGACGACCGCGCCGTCGAATCGGCAGTGCGCGCACTGGTCAGCGACTACGACATGCGGTGGTCGAGCCTGGATTTTGTTGGGGTGGCCAATCTTTGGGTGCGCGATTCCCCGCAGCCGATCTATGTCGGTGACGAGTACGCGACACCGCTCATCGGCGATGACGAGCTGGACCGGCACTGGGCACGAGTCGGCGGCAGGCTCAAGGCGGCGTCGGTGTCGTCCACGATGCACGAGTTCGACGTCGTCGACGACACCGTGGTACGCGCGCTGGTGCTCAGTCGGTGGCGCCTCACCGGGAGGGAAACCGACGTCGAACGCACCGGCACGAGTTGGATCACGTGGCTTCTGATTCGCCGTGACGAGAGCTACCTGATCTTCCACCAGATGGAGTCGCAGGTACACCTGACGTGAACTCACTTCGTACGCGTGGTGCGACGCTCACCTCGAGGGGCACGATCGGCCGCGCGCGCCGACGGCCCGCGCGTCACCGCCTGCACACCGGATCTCGGGCAGGTCGACGGAGGGGTCGACGGTGTCCAGCCAGGCCACGGCCTCGGCGACGTCGTCGGCTCGTATCGCATGCATTTCGAATGGCACGTCCTGCAGCATCTCGGTTTCCACCGGACCGGGGTGACGAGATGGACGTTGATTCCGTCGCGGTCCACCTCGAGGGCCAGACGCCCTGGCGAACGCGTTCATCCCGGCCTTCGACGCCGAGTAGGCCGTCCTGGCCCGCATCGGTTCGTGTGCGGCGGACGACGAGATGAACACGAAGCGCGAGCCCGGCCGCATCCAGGCAACGCGGCCGGGTGACGACGAAGCAGGAGTCCAGGTTCGCCGAGATCGTCGCGCGCCACTGCTCGAAAGTCTGCTTGCGGGCATATGTTCCGCCGAGGACACCGGCGGCGTGGACGAGCAGATCCACCGTGCCGGCGGCCGTGACCGCGGTTCGAACTTCGTCCGGCTCGGTGGCGTCGGCGACGATGTAGCGCGCCCCGATCTCCTCGGCTGCGGCGCGCAGCGGGCCTTCGCGCCGGGCGGTCAGCACCACGTCGTAGCCGACACTCGACGAGCTTTCGGCCGCACGCCTTTCCGATGCCGCCACTACCTCCGGTGATCATGGCGTTTCGCACACCAGCGCCTTTCAGCGCTGGCGTCGCGGCCAACGCCTGCGGTGACGAGTGGCACGATCCGCTGCTCGGGATCGGCAGCGAGGAGGTAGGTCTGGGTGTCGGCGAGATGCCGCGCGGCCATGGCGGGCACGGTCGGCATCGCCAGCTCGATCGCATCGGTCATCTTGGTGTGGATTTCAGTGCGATCTGCCGTTCTCCCTCAGACGGGTATTCGCCATCGCCGCGGTCTCGTTCGGCCCACCACTGCAGGTGGCTGTTCCACAGCGTCTCCAGGCTGCCGAACACCGCGATCATCGGTGTGGTTGCCGCATCCGCGTACTACCTCGTCGTGGAACTTGCCGCCCATTTCGGTGAAACCCGCTCCGTCGTAGATCTTTTCGGCCATCTCGTTATTTCCTTGAGCTCGGGCACCAACTCTGGCACGGTCGGGTCGTTTGCGCCGCGAGCGCGGCACACATCGGCTCGAGTTCCTGCAGTGCGGTGCCGAGATCGCCGAGCATCACTTCTTCGCTCTGCAGCAACAGTCCCGAGCATGTATGCGGCGCTCGCCTTGGCGGGCGCATGCACCACTGCGCCGCCCTGGTTGCCCCGGCGGACCGAGACCAGCCCCTCGGTCTCGAGGATTCGTAGCGCCTCTCGCAGCGACACCAGGCTGACGTTGAACTTCTCGACGAGCACGTCCTGGGGCGGCAGCAGGTCGCCGTCGGCGAGTTCGCCGTCGATGATCTGCTGCGGAGTTCGTTGGCCACCGTCTCGGCGATCCTGCGCGCCGACAGCCGGCGCCGACCGAGCCTCGGGGTCGTCCGCACACCATCGTCATGTTTCCTCGCTATTTTAGCAGTATTAGACGCGCTAGCCTGTGGGTCTACGAGATGCAGCTATCTGCAGCAAAAGTGGACTAAGATGGCAAAGAAAGCGCGCTCGAGAGGCCGCAAACCAATGGAGGGCAGAATCCGATGACGGGCCCACGCCACTGACGGACCTTCGGGTTTTCGAGATCAGCGATCGCATCGCCGGGCGCGTACTGCGGCAAACTGTTCCGCGACGCGGGAGCCACGTGGTGAAGGTCGAAGCCGACTCGCGGCGATCCGCTACGCCGATACACCGCGACGCGGCGCCGTGCCGCCCGGCGTGGACTCGCCGTTGTTCACCTATCTCAACGCAGGCAAGCGCAGTCGTCGACACCGACGTGCCGACGTCGCGGACCTGGTCGCCGCCGCCGACGTCGTGGTGTACACGGCGAACCGCGCCGCCGCGACGGCGGGGGGTCGAGCCGGTGATCGGCTCCTCGGCCCGGCGGCCCGCGCATCGTCGTCACCATCTCCGACTTCGGCTGGACGGGTCCGTGGGCGGAGCGGGCTGCTACCGAGTTCACGCTCCAAGGTTGGTGTGGCTGCACCGGATTCCGGGGATCCCGACGGCCCGCCGATTTCGTCGGTGGTGACGTCGGCGAGTACGTTGGCGGCACCCTGCGGCGTTCGCGGCCCTTGCCGTGGCCGGCGGGTCGCCGCGGGTGGCCCGGGGGAGCACCTCGACCTGTCGCTGCTCGAGGCGATGACGTTGGATGCAGAGCGCGAATGGCTGCACACCCATCTGCTGAAGGTGGGCCCGATCAAGCGGTCCGTCGAAGTGCCGTCGATCGAACAGGCCAAGGACGGCTTCGTCGGCATGACCATCATCACCGGTCAGCAGTGGCTCGACTTCACCGCGATGGTGGATTGCCCCGAGCTGGCCGAGCTTCCGGAGCTCAGGTTCCAGCTCGGCCGGTGGGGCCACCGCGACCGGATCCGCGAACTCATCGGCCCGTGGATGCGAGCCCACACCGTCGAGGAGATCGTCGAGCTCGGCGAGCTCTTCCGGTTGCCGATGGCGGCGCTGGGCAACGGAGCCACCATCCCCGAGAGGACCACCTGCGCGAACGCGGGGTATTCGTCGCCAACCCGGCGGGCTTCTGGCAACCGCGCGCGCCGTGGCGCATGACGCTGGCCGCGCCGGCCCCGACCGCACCCGCGCCGGCGATGGGCGACGCGGACGACGGGCCAGTCTGGCGAGCCGAGAGAGTCAGACCGTGGCGGACCGGCGGCGGCCTCCGCTGTCCGGCGTGAGAATCATTGACCTGACTGCGTTCTGGGCTGGGCCGTCGGCCACCCATCTGCTGGCGGCGTTCGGCGCTGACGTCATCAAGATCGAGTCGATCCAGCGACCCGACGGCATCCGCTACTCCGGAGGCATGCGCACCGACGTCGACGACTGGTGGGAGTACGGATGGGTATTCCAGGCCATCAACACCAACAAGCAGTCGGTCACGCTGAACCTGGAGTCCCAGGACGGCATCCGGCTGCTGAAGGAACTGGTCGCCAGGCCGATGCCGTGATCGAGAACTTCTCGCCGCGGGTGATGGACCACTTCGGGCTCGGCGCCGAAGCACTGCTGGAGGTGAACCCGCGGCTCGTCGTCGTGCGGATGCCCGCGTTCGGGCTCGACGGGCCGTGGCGGGATCGGGTCGGATTCGCACCCACCATGGAGCAGATCGCCGGAATGGCTTGGGTGACGGGGCTTCCCGACGGTCCGCCGATTCCGCCCCGCGGGGTGCCTGTGATCCCGCTCGCAGGCGCGCACGCCGCGTTCACCATGCTGGCCGCGCTCGAATTCGCGAACCGCACCGGTCGCGGCCAGCTCGTCGAGATGGCGATGATCGAATCCGTGCTGAACGTCACCGCCGTACAGACGATGGAGGCGAGGTATTCGGCGTGGTGATGGAACGCCAAGGCAACCGCGGTCACAGGCCGCGACCCAGAACGTCTACCGCTGCGCCGGAGACGACGACTGGGTCGCAGTGACGCGTGCGCACCGAGCGACGAGCCGCAACGGCGTTGGGGCGCGACTCGGGCGCATCGGACGCCACGTCGAATCCCGCCGCGACGGCCGACGCCGTCGATGCGGGGTTGGGGGCCTGGTTCGCCACCCAGGATGCCGGCGTCGTCGTCGAGCGGCTCGCCGCGGTGGGAGTGCCTGTGGCACATGGTGATCGCACCGTCCGGGGTGACCGACAACCGCAACTGCGTCGGCCGTGGCTACTTCGAACCGCTCGACCACCCGAGTACCGGCGCCTGCGGTATCCGCGGCCGCCGTTCGCCCCCATCGCGGGGACCGGCGGGCGGTGGCTCCGGGCCCCGGCGCCCACGCTTGGCCAGCACACCGCAGAGGTGCTCAAAGAATCTGTGCGGCGTCACCGACGAGGAGTTGGCGCGACTGACCGCCGACGGGGTCATCGGGACCAGGCCGAAGGGGTTGTAAGGCAGTCGGACGCGCGCTTGCGCGAAGAGCAGATGTCACCGTGGTGTGACCGTGACGGGCCACTTGTCGAAGATGAACATGTTCGAGAGGAGCGACGGGTTGGTGACGCTGCGGGTCGCCGAGTTCGATTCGCGCAACGCGGGGCAACAGTTCGTCGAACACCGCCCGGATCTCGGCGCGGGCCAGCATGGCGCCCAGGCAATGGTGCGGGCCGCCTCCGCCGAAGGTGACGTGCGGGTTCGGCTCCCTGCCGATGTCGAACCGGAATGGGCGGTCGAACACCTCCTCGTCGCGGTTGGCCGACCTAAGCATGGCGACCACTCGCTCGCCCTTCGGGATGTGGTGGCCGTCGAGTTCGATGTCCACCTTGGTGGTGCGCGTCCAGTACGTGACCGGCGTGCTCCACCGCAGCACCTCCTCGACGGCGGATTGACGCACGCTCTCGTCGTCCCGATAACGCACGATCTGGTCGGGGTTCTCGACGAAGGCCTGCAGCCCCATGGCGAGCGCGTTCTTGGTGGTGTCGCTGCCTGCCAGCGCGAGCACGAAGAAGAAGATCTCGAGCTCGGCCGACGGCAACGACAGCTCGCTGGCCGTCCTCGTCCGTGATCACCGCGGAGGCGAGTGTGCTCCAGATGTCGTCGGCGGGGTTCTCGCGCTTCTCCGCCGTGAGCCGCATGGCGTAGTCGAAAATGGTTGCGTAGAGCCCGAGTTCGTCCTCCTCGGACAACATGAACTCGGGATCCTTGGCCTTCAGGATGCGGTCGAAGCAGTCATAGATCTTCGGTCGATCGGCCTCTGGCATCCCGATGATGTCGGCGATCACCGACATGGGCAGCGCGTCGGCGACGTCGTCGATCCAGTCTCCGTCGCGCTTCTCGACCAGCTGGTCGACCAGTGCGGCCGCACGGGTACGGATGCCGTCCTCGAGCTTGCCGATCGCGCTGCGGGGTGAACGCGCTCGCGAATCACCCTGCGGCGCTTGTTCAGTTCGGGTGGGTCCATGTTGATCAGCGTCGGGTACGACGAGAAGGTGCCCATCGCCTGAATCAGCGGGCCGTCGGCGGCTGTGAAGGAGTCGATGTCCCGGTGAATCCGCTGGGCGTGCGCGTGTTTGGTGGTCACCCAGAAGTCGCGGGCAAGCATCCGCTCGACGCGCTCGGTGAGCTCGTGGTGGAAGACCGGTGCGTTGCGGCGTAGCTCGGCGAACAGCTCGTCGGGGAACCCGTCGCGCCACAGGTTGTAGTCGGACAGGTCTACCGAAGCCGTCGTTCCCATGTGTGCCCTCGCTTCTCGGTCCTTATCTTTGCTATTTCAGCACAATGAATGCCGCCCGACGGTGCGAATCAGGACCTCAATTGACGCTGAATGCTTATTATAGTAATAATAGAGTCGGTCACAGTGGCCCGGCTCACAGTCGCGCCCCGCGGTTCATCGCCGCCCCGACGTCGGAGGAGTTGACGTGACGAACACAGTGTCGGACTTGGCGCACCTGGGCGAGCAAAGCGAAGGGAATGATCCGGGGCGCGGGCGAAGCGACGATCCGAACCCCTCCGTCGATCCCTCGGAGCGGGAGTTCGGCCCGTCGGGCATCGCGTTGTCGTCCTACCGGTTCCCGACAGGGTGGTTCATCGTCGGGTTCGCCTCGGACCTCGCCGCCGGCCAGGTCAAGCGCATGCACTACTTCGGACAGGAACTCGTGATGTTCCGGACCGAATCGGGCGCGGTCAACGTGCTCGACGCGTACTGCCTACATCTTGGCGCGAACATGGGCGTCGGCGGCACCGTCGAGGGGAACACATCGTCTGCCCGTGGCACGGCTGGCAATGGCGGGGCGACGGCACCAATGCGCTGATCCCGTACAGCAAGATCGGCTGCAAGCAGAACGTGCGGATCAAGACCTACCCCTGCCAGGAGTGGTACGGGTTCATCGTGGTGTGGCACGAGCGCCACGGCCGTGCGCCGTACTGGCAACCCCCGGTGCTGACAGACCTGGAGAACGACCGACTACTACCCGCTGCACCCGCACTCGCGAATGGTCAACCGGGTCAAGGTTCACGCGCAGATGATCATCGAGAACGCTGCGGACCCGTACCACGTGCAGTTCGTACACAAGGCAGACAGCGCGGCGAACACCACGTCGTTCAACGCCGAGGGCTACCACCTGCATGCGACGGTCACGGCGAACTTCGGCGGCGGTCGCGCGGCCACGTGGCTCACCCCGGATGGCCCCGTTGACGCCAACATCATCTACGACAACTACTCGCTCGGGCTCGGCATCGTCCGGTTCCCGAAGGAACTCGTGGAGACCATCGAGGTCACGGGTCAGACGCCGGTCGACGAGGAGTACACCGACTACTTCTACACCCAGGCCTCGGTGCGCGAACCGGGCGACACCGGCGACGTGCCGATGGGGCGTGCGGCGAAATTCCTTGCAGCTGCAGCAGGAAGTCATCAAGCAGGACTTCTTCACCTGGGAGAACATGAAGTATCTGGAGAAGCCCAACCTCGCGCCAGAGGAAGCGCGCGACTATGCGGCGCTTCGCCGGTGGGCGCATCGCTTCTATCCGGGTGAAGAGGCCTCGCCCGACGACTTCGGGTACCTGCCCGACGGGCAACCGGACCCGGCCGCCGCGAGCGCGTGATGGCCGGCGGCGAAGGCGGTTGCGCCGACCGTGCCCATCCCGTCGCTTCGCTCGCCCCGTCTCCACACCGAGTCTCCGAGTTCACCGTTCCTGCGGTGCTGGATGCCCGCGCCGCCGAGTTCGGCGACCGCACCCTGATGCGCATCGACGGTGTCGACGTCAGCTTCGCGCAGATGCGTGACCGCTCGATCGCGGCCGCCAATGTGCTTCTCGGGCTGGGTGTTTCCAGGCGGGGACACCGTCGCGCTCTTCTCCGGATCCACCCCGGAGTGGGTGTACTTCTGGCTCGGGGCCGCGCGCATCGGCGCGGTGAGCGCCGCGGTGAACGCCGCGAACAAGGGCGACTACCTGCGCCACGCGCTGGCGCTGTCGTCCGCCAAGGTCGTCGTCACCGACACCGGGGAGCGGTGCCGTCGCGTATTGGACGTGGCAGACGAGCTCGATGCGTTGCGCACGGTGCTCACCGACGAACCGGCCGGCAGTCGCGGTGCGGATGTCGACTTCACCACGGAACTGCTCGGTTCGGCGTCGACGGAGACACCGCCTGACGCGCTTGGCTTCACCCCGTACGACATCGGCCGCGCTGTTCTTCACCTCCGGAACGACGGGACCGTCGAAGGCCGTCGCGACCAGCTGGCACTACCTGTTCACCGCCGCAGCGACGGTCGCCGGCGGCGTGGGAGTTCGCCGAGGGCGAGGTGATCTGGTCGGCGATGCCACTGTTCCACCTCAGCGCGGTGGCCACCATCCTGGCGCCGATGCTGGTGGGCGGTACGACGGTGCTGGCGCCGACGTTTCGGCCGACTCAGGTGTGGGACGACGTCCGCGCCTGTGGCGCCGTGGGTTTCGTCGGCGCCGGGGCGATGGTGTCGATGCTGTGGAACCTGCCGCCGGAAAAACGTGACCGGGAGATCGGCCTTCGCTTCATCTCCGCCGCGCCGATCGCCGGCCGAGATCGTACCGGGACCGGTCGAGCACCGCTACGCGTGCCGGGTCGTGACGATGTACGGGCTCACCGAGGCCTTCCCCATCGCGGTCAAGGCCGTCGGCGAGGATGGCGTCCCCGGCACCTCGGGACGGGTCAATCCAGACTTCGACGTTGCGATCCTGGACGCCGACGGTAACGCCGTCGTCGACGCCGTCGGCGAAATCGCCTGTCGTGGAGGCTCTCCCGAGGTCGATGAGCCAGGGCTACGTCGAGGATCCGGCGGCGGGATTGTCGGTCGCGGCCACACGGGGAGTGGTTCCGCACCGGTGACCTCGGCCGGATCGACGCCGCCGGCAACCTGACCTACGTGGACCGGGTCAAGGACGCGATCCGGCGCCGCGGCGAGAACGTCTCGTCGGTCGAAGTCGAGACGGTCGCGATGGCCTACCCCGCGGTGGCGGAGGCGGCAGCCGTCGGCGTACCGAGTGAACTCGGCGAGGAGGACATCCTGGTGGTGCTCAGCACTGTCGACGGGCGCCGAGTTCGACCCCCGCGACCTGCTCGACTTCTGCGCGGACCGCATGCCCTACTTCTGCGTTCCACGCTACGTCTGGAGTGCCCGAATGCCGAGCAACATCGTCGGGCGGGTACGCAAGGACGTGCTACGTGGCAGGGACTCGGCGACGACAGTTGGGACCGCGAGGCGCACGGCTACGTGCTACGACGCTAAAAGGAGAAAGCATGACGTTTGGTTATCAGCAGCAGTACGTGCTGGAGAGCACCGCTGCGCGCGCGGCGATCTCAACCTCAACGCGCGGCACAACCGGCTGTACTCCGCCGGTGACCGCGCCTGCCTGGCTCGCCACGTTCAAGCACACCGGCGCCACGCTCACGGTCGGCGGTAGACTTCACCGACCAAGGTCCGGCGTTCGACGGCGGCGCGGGCGCGGCTGATCACGGTCGACCACGAGATCGACGTCGACGGTGTCAACGCCACCCAGCACTGCGTGGCCGTGCTGTTCCGCGACAACCGGTTACAGGCCATCGGCGCCTTCACCGACCGTCTCGTCTACGAGCGCGGCGGCTGGTATTTCACCTCGCGCGAGCTCGAGTGGGACGTCGTGCCGCAGGAGCGGGTGCTGCTCGTGTGACCACCGACATCAGTTACCGATTCGCTTACGGCAGTTACGAGGACGCCCTGCGGATGGTGGGCACGCGAACCGAGCCACGGTATGCGGGTACGGCGGTGAGCGGTGCCCGCATCCAGCACTTCGCATCGATGGTGCGTGACGCCAACCCGGCGTACTGGGACCCCGAGTTCGCGCGTTCGGTGTGGGGCGGCCTGCTGGCGCCGCCTGCGCTGCTGACCGGGCTGCTGATGCCACCACCGTGGATCCCGTCCGGGGAACGGCCCCTGGCGTCGGTCGCCGTGCGCGTCCCGCTGCCCGGGACCGCAATCATCAACGCCGCCAACGACGCCGAGTACCTGACCGTGATCGTCGAGGGCGATTGGCTCAGCGTGGTCGAAGAGGTGGTTTCGGTGTCACCGAAGAAGCGAACCCGCATGGGCGCGGGCCATTTCATCGAGACGGTGGAAACCTACTATCGCCATGACGGCACCGCAGTCGCCACGATCCGAAACACCCTGCTCCGCTACACCCCTGCCGAAGAGCGCTGATGGCACCTCACGGTCTGGACTGGCAGGGGCTGACGATCCCGGCTGAACTACCCGAGACGATCGACGAGATCAGCTTCCAGCGCGTCGTGATGAACGCGGGTACAACCTGGGACTACATTCCGTGGCATTTCGACCACCGGTACGCCGAGAGCCACGGCCACCCGACAATTTTCGTCAACACCATGCACATTGCGGGATTCGTCGACCGATTGGCGACCGACTGGGCCGGCCCGATGAGCCGCGTGGTACGCCGCAAAGTATCGCTGCTGGGCTCGATCTATGCGGGCGACTCGATGGTCGGCCGCGGCAAGGCGGTCGGAAAGCGATGCGACACCTCGGGTGGGAGTGCACGCTACCTGGTCGACCTCGAGATCACCGTGTCTAATCAGCGGGGGGAATTGTGTTGTCCCGCTGAGGTAACGGTAGAGCTGTCAGTCTAGTCCGGGCAGCTTGTCGGCGCTGATCGTGGTTTGGATCTCGACGTACTCGGTCAACCCCTCGGCGCCGAACTCGCGGCCGATGCCGGACTGTCTTGAAGCCGCCGAACGGAGCGGTGGTGTCCAGGCTGTAGGTGTTGATGCCGTAGGTGCCCGTGCGGACCTGTCGCGGCGATCTCCAGGCCGTGCTCGACGTCCGCCGTCCAGACGCATGCCGCCCAGCCCGTAGTCCGAGTCGTTCGCGATTCGCACCGCTTCGCGCCTCGTCGCCGTACGGCAGCACGTCAGCACCGGCCCGAAGATCTCCTCGCGGGCGATCCGCATCGCGTTGTCGACGTCGGCGAACAGCGTCGGCCGGACGTACCAGCCCCGTTCAGCGCCGCGGGCGGCCGCCGCCGCCGAGCGACCATTCGGGCGCCCTCCTCGCTGGCCGGCCCGGATGTAGTCCAGCGACGCGCTCGCTGCTGGCGCTGGGCCACCAGCGGCCCGACCTCGGTCGCCGGGTCCGCGGGTCGCCGACCACCAACGCGCCGACCGTCGCCGCGAGCGCATCGACGACCTCGTCGTAGCGCGCTGCGCGACGCAGGATCCGGGTCTGCGCCACGCACGCCTGCCCGTTGTTCATCAGGCCGCCGATCTTGCAGGCTCCGCGACGGTGCTTCGAGGTCGGCGTCGTCGAGCATGATCGCCGCCGACTTGCCGCCCAGCTCCAGGCTGACCCGCTTGAGCTGTTCGCCGCACAGCGCCTCGATGCGCGCTGCCGGCCGCCGACCGACCCGGTGAAGGAGACCTTGTCCACACCGGGATGGCTGACCAGGTGCTCACCGACCTCCCGGCCGCCGGGCAGGATCGAGACCACGCCCTCGGGCAGCCCGACCTCCTCGAGCATCTCGGCGAGCGACATGGCGTCGAGCGGCGTCTCGGGCGACGGCTTGAGCACGACCGTGCAGCCCGGCGAGCAGCGCGGGCGCGAGCTTCGGCAGCGACGAGGAACTGCGGCACGTTCCACGGCACGATCGCGCCGACCACCCCGACCGGCGCACGGCGCACGTGGACCTCTCCGAACAATCCCCGGCGTCGCTCGACCCACGGGAATTCGCGTGCAGTGATCATGTTCAGATGCATCTGCGCGACGGCCCCGGTCGCCTGACCCAGTCGGCTGAAGCTGCGCGGTGAGCCCATCTCGGCGGTGATGAGGTCGGCCATCTCATCGGTCTGCGCGGTATAGACCGCGGCCAGCTTTTCGATCTTCTCGCTGCGCTGGTCGACGCTCAGCCGGGGCCACGGCCCATCGTCGAAGGCTTTCCGGGCCGCTTGAACCGCCCGGTCGACGTCCTCGGCGGTGCCCTCGGGGGTCTCGCCGATCGGTTCCTCGGTGTGCGGGGATATCACCGAAAGCCGCTGCGACGTCGCCGGCTCCCGCCAGCGTCCACCGATGAAAAGCTCGTCGTAGACAAGGGATCTCATGCCGGGAGCCTCCTCATGGATTTGCCGGGCGCTGGTGTGGAAGTCGGTGACGAGCGGATACCGCGCGTCGACGGCTCCACTGTTCTGGACGTGTTCCGTCACGGCGTCACCGCCTGCCCGTTAAAGTTGCTATTAATGTAAACATAGCAAGAAAGGATTCAGGGAGTGACCGCTGTGGGTGATGACTGGCGTCGGTATCCGTTCGAGCTGGTTCCCGGCGATCCACAGCTCGACTTTCCCGCCGCGGAGGCCAACCATCCGGACTTTCAAATCCGACACCTGGTTCCTGGCCGGGGAACTCACGGGCGACTCCGGCCGAAAGTTCGCATTCCTCACGATCTTCAACAAGAACCGGCCGGCGGGAGCTCGATCGTCGCGGACTTCTACACGCTTGCGTTGTTCGATCTCGACAACGGCGAAGTACCCCGACCTATACGGACTACGACATGCCACCGGCGAACATGCAGCCCGGCGCCCGTCCGAAGCTGTCGACGGCAGAGCCAGCACCTCGAGTTGACCTACGAGTGCGGGGCGGGCACGGCCACTTGGCGGACGTGTCGAGACGACGACAACCGGTTGATGCCCTATACGTACGACGCCGAGTTAGTCGGCACCGATCCCGCGACCGGCGACGCGACGCGGCTGGACCTGCACGTGACACCGTCGCGCCCGCCGGTGCCGCTGGGTGCTGCCGTCTACAACGGCAAGATCGAGTGCTTCGGCCAGTCCGGCACTTATTCGTACTTCCAGACCGGCATGGCCATGACCGGACGCTCCCGTGGGGAACGGAGTCCGAGCGGGTCACCGGCGACGCAGGGCCATGTCGACCGGCAATGGTTTCCGCTTGTCGCCAACGCGGGCGGACCCGGCGGTGACATCAGGTGGCGGGCCCACGAATGGCGCACCATCAACCTCGACAACGGGGTCGACTTGAGCATCTGGCGCCAATTCGACCGCGCCGATCACAATGCGCTGCAACCCTTTTCAGGAGCAACGACGAGTTCACCTGACATCGCACCCGAGTACGCCGACGATATCGAGGTCGAGGTCTCCAGCTACGTGAGATGGCCGGAGTCGGTCCGCACCTTGGTCAGGCCGCCGGCCGAGGCGCGCTACCTGCCCGATCGACATCGCCTGACCTCGCGCAAGCTCGACCTCGACCTGACCGGAGAGCCACTGGTGCCCGCGCCCGCACATGCCCTTCCGCTGGAGTACATGGAAGGTCCGTACCGCTACCACGGAACGCTGCGCGGTGCGCCCGTCAGCGGGTTCGCCTTCTACGAACGGTCGCTGGCGCTGTACCGGGACTGGGAACTGGCCGAGGTGCTGGCGGCCGCCGGCCCCGGCGAGCGAGACGAGGTCCCAGCGGATCATCGACGAACTTCGCCGCTGATCGCGTGCTCCCACACCGAATGCCGGTGCTGCAGCCCGGGTTCGTTACGGCCGAACACCAGGTGCGGGCGAGCGCCCGACTCGAGGTTGGCCTGTAGACCCGCCACGAGCGCATAGTCCTCGTCGCGGACCGTGGCGTGCGCGTACTCGAACACCGCCGCCGCACCGGCGGCGGTGGATTCGTCGGAGATGTCCAACGGTGTTGAATTCTGATGCACCGTGACCGACCGGCCCGGCACATCCGCCGGATAGATACGGAACAGCTCGCCGTTGGCGATCGCTGCCGACAGCACGATGTTGGGGAACAGCGCGTAGATGACGACCATGTTCTGCAGCGGATCCCACTGCTCTTCGGGCACATCCTCGAGATCCAGGATTCCGTTGAGCGGGAACACCAGACGGTGGTGCGGGCCGAACGAATCAAACACGGTGCAGTTGCTGCGCGCGATCGTCGCGAACGTCGTCCTGTGCACCGTGGCGAAGTGGTAATTCTCGGCGAACGTGTCGATCGCGAGCTTCCAGTTGATGGGGCGGTCCAGCAGCTTCTCGCCCAGTGGCGCCCACCGTCCGATACCCCAGGAGTCCAATTCATCGGCCAACCGGACCCAGGAACGCCGCGATGTCCGGGGGCCGCGTCGCGGATCAGCGAGATCCACAGGAAGCCGGCGCACTCCGCGGCGGGCAGCTCGGTCAATTTTGCATTGTCCGAGCGTGTTTCGGGGAATCCGTCCTGGCCCGGCACGCCGACCAGGGCACCGTCCAGGTTGTAGGTCCACGCGTGGTACGGACAACGCCAGCCGGCGGGCGGCGCCGCAGCCGTCGGCGATGCGTGACTGTCGGTGCAGGCAGATGTTGTCGAAGGCCCGCACCCTGCCGTCTGATGCCCTCGTCAGTAGGACCGACCGGCCCATCACGATTTTCGTGCAGTAGGTGCCGGGACGGGGGAGTTCCGAGCCGTAGCCGACCAGTTGCGGGCTGGCCAGCAGCATCGCGTTGTCCCGGGCGAGCCGCTCCGCCGACGTATAGGTATCGGCCGCGACGATGTGCTCGGTGGGCATCATGTCGGTTGTCTTGTCCCGGGCCAGTTTCAGGGCGCGGCGGGTGAGGTCGATGAGCTGATCGCGGTCCATCTGGAGATCCTCCGGAATGTCTTCGTCGAACCTTCGTCGTCATTGTTGCTGTTTTTATAACGATTGTCACCGACGGTGCCGATACGGCACTCGCGCAGCAATGTCCACTTTCGCAAAAACCGCTGGTGACCGAGATTGCCGGCGTATCGTCCGCTAAAGCTGAGGTCGGGCCTAGGTGGGAGGCAGCGATGGCGTTTCCGGGGTGGAATTGGCTGAGGCGGCTGGCAGTAGCGGTCGCAGCGGCCGCGTTGTTACCCGGATTGACAAGCATCGCAGGCGAATCCGCGACGGCCGGCGCGTTCTCCAGCCCGGGGCTGTCGATCGAGTATCTCGATGTGCCATCGCCGGGGATGGGTCGCGACATCCGGGTCGAGTTCATGAGCGGCGGCGCGAGGCGCATGCACTGTATCTGCTCGACAGCATGGAGGCGGGCGACGATTTCAACGGCTGGGACATCAACACCCAGGTCTTCGACTGGTACCACCAGTCGGGCCTGTCGATCGTCATGCCTGTCGGCGGCAAGTCGAGCTTCTACAGCGATTGGTACGCACCGGCCGTCGGCAACGGCGGCACCTACACCTACAAGTGGGAAACCTTCCTGACGAGTGAACTGCCCGCCTGGCTGGCGGCCAGCAAGGGCGTCCCGCAGGCGGGCAACGCCGTCGTGGGCCTGTCGATGGGCGGATCATCGGCACTTGTGCTGGCCGCCTACCACCCGCAGGAGTTCATCTATGCGGGATCGCTCTCGGGATTTCTGAACCTCTCGGCCGGAGACTGGCCCGGCAAGGTCGGCATCGCGATGATGTGGAATGGCGGCTTCGATCCCGCCGCGATGTGGGGCCCGCCGGGCGACCCGGCCTGGGCCCGCAACGACCCGACCGTCCAGGCGGGCCTGCTCGCCGCGAACAGCACCCGCATCTGGATCTACTGCGGCAACGGAACGGCGACCGACCCCGCGCTCGCCAGCCCGGACGCGCCCATCGCGGGGCTGGGATTCCTCGAGGGCTTCGCCATCGACTCCAATTTCGCCTTCCAGGACGCCTACGTCGCGGCGGGCGGGCGCAACGCCGTGTTCAACTTCCCCGAGGGCATCCACAGCTGGGGCTACTGGGGTCAGCAGCTTCAGCAGATGAAGCCCGACATCCAACGCGTGCTCGGCGCGGCGCCGCCGACCGCATGAGCTGGGTGACCACAACTGCGGAGCACCTACTCGCCGCGGAAGTGCCCGCATCGCCGGGTGTGGTCCGCGATTTCTTCACCGACCTGGACAACCTCAGGATCGTGCACCCGCTGATCGTCTCGGTGCGTACGACCGGCCGAACCGACACCACCGACGGCTACGAGCAGACGTATCGCGTGCACGACCGGATACCATTCGGACCGATCACCCTCCCGACCAGTTACGTGGCCCGGCTGTATGTCCCGCGAGCAGGCGACGTCGTCTCGGAGGCGCGTCAGTTCCCGATGGTCCGGCTCAACAGCACGGTGTCTTTCGACTCCACCGCGACGGGCACCTGCATCACCGAACGCGTACGGATCGAAGCGCCCCGGCCATTGGCCGCGGTCACCGTTCGCGAGGCGGTCGGCTCGCACAGAGCAATGCTCGCCGGCATTCGCCGGCATTTCGAGTAGCGAGGACTTATTCGGACGCCGAGCCAGGAGCGTCGAGCACGCTGACCGCGATGCCGTACGGCAGGAACCTCACCCTGCGCGTGGTGTCGGTGTTGTCCTTGTTCGCCCGCAGCGCATCCAGTTCGGTGGGATAGACCTGCTCGATATGGGCGCCGCCGTCGGCGTCGACGGTGTAGATCGCCCAGACACCGTCGCCCTTCTCGCCGGTCGTCTCCGGTTGGCTCTTCGCGCGCGAGTACCGCGAGAACTCGTCGAATACGGTCGCCCATCCTGCGCGCTCACCGGACGTGGTGAAGAACTTGCTGACGCCGTCGAGCGCGTCGCGCAGGCCTTCGCCGGCCTCGCGCACCACGCGATCAAACTCGTCGGGGTCGAATCCGAATGGCCCGTTGGTGCTCATCTGCGGTCCCTCCTCATGGCCGTACGCCGCAGCAATGCGGTAACCACAGTGTGCCTGTGAGTCGCGAGGTAGTCGACCGAAGGCAAGGCCAGGTGGTAGGCAACCTTATGACATTCACCCGCGCCGACATGCTGGCGATCGCCGAGCGGTCGCCGGCGGCCGCGTGTGACCGCAACGCGTGGGTCGGGCTGTTCACGTCGACCGGTCGGGTCGAGGACCCGGTGGGTTCGCGGCCTCACCAGGGACGAGCCGCGATCGGGCGGTTCTTCGACACCTTCATCGGACCCCGCGAGATCACCTACCACCCCGACGTCGACATCGTGGTGGGGCCGACGGTGATCCGAGACGGGATACTGGAGGCCAAGATGACATCGGCCCTGACCATGAGGGTCCCGATATACATCCGCTACGACCTGCAGGACGACGCCGGCGAGCTGAAAATCGCTGCGCTGTGGGCTTTTTGGGAGCTGCCGACGATGGTCGGGGAGTTCCTGCGAGGCGGTCTTCGTGCGGTGCCCGCCGGACTGCGCCTGTCAAGGCTGTTGCTGAGCAATCAAGGACTGACGGGGACGTTCGGATTTCTCAGCGGGTTCAGCGGTATGGGCGGCGGCGGCAAGGAAATGTTCGCAGGGTTTCTGGACGATGCGTGTGGCGGCGACGAGGTCGGGATGCGGCGACGGCTGGCCGGCGCGGTACGCATCTCGAGCGGTGACGACCTTCCGCTCACCGCATCGGAATTGCGCAACCACCTGTCCGGGGCGACGTGGCGCAAGCTCATCGGCGCCGGTCACGCCGTGGTGGCGACCACCGAACGCGCCGGACAGCGCAGCGTGGTTTTCGCCGACATCACGTCGGCGCCCGCCGCGATCACGCGGGTCCGCGTCTTCCGCGAAGGCGACTGAGCGCGGTTTCATCGCGATGTCGACGGGGTAGCCCGGCCCTCATGACCCGCGGCAAGGACGACGACGAATCCGAAACCGATGTCGACGACGATGACCATGTCGCGGCGTCCCGCGCGGGAAAAGACGGCGTGGACGACGGCACCTATGTCGGCCAGACGGCCTCCGATGACGCTCTTGACGTCGAAGAATCCGGCGCCGAGGCCCGTCGCGAGAACAGCGGCGGGTAGTCGCGGCGGTCTCGATCGGGTGGCGTTCGCGCGCTTCGGTCGGCCGGCGTGAGACGGTAACAGCACCATGGACGCCGACGACTACATGACCTACGAGGAATTCGGGCGCAAGTTCTTCGAGATCGCCGTGACCGAGGAGCGCGTCGGCGGGGCGATCGCGGAGATCGCCGGCGACGCGTTCGAGATGGGCCCGATGGGCCAGGGTCCGGGCAAGATCGCCAAGGTGACCGCCCGGGTGCGGATCCAGGAACCGCGGGTGAGCAGAAACGTGGCCGAGGCAATCACCTTCGACATCCGGATCCCCCTCGAGATCGACATGGTCGTCGACCTTCGGATCGACAAGCCGAAATTCATGGTGTTCGGCGAGATCGCGCTGCGGGCGACGGCCCGCGCCGCCGACCCGTTGTTGCTGATTCTCGATGTCGAGAAGCCGCGGTCGTCCGACATCGCGATCCATGTCACGTCGAAGTCGTTGCGGGGCGAGTTGGTGCGGATCATCGGTGGCATCGACGCGGAGATCAAGCGGTTCATCGCCGCACACGTCTCGGGAGAAATCGACAGCCCCGAATCGCAGAAGGCCAAGATCATCGATGTGGCCGACCGTCTCGATGCCGCGTGGACAGGTATCTGAGCGAGGCTACTTCTCGAGCGTGAACTGGTTGACGTCGATGTACCCGACGCGGAACATCTTCGCGCATCCGGTCAGGTATTTCATGTACCGCTCGTAGACCTCGTCGGACTGGATCCTGACGGCCTCGTCCTTGTGCGCCTCGAGCGCCGCCGCCCACAGGTCGAGGGTGCGGGCGTAGTGCGGCTGCAGCGACTGCACCCGCGTGACCGTGAAGCCGCCTTCGGTGGCGCGCTCGGTCACCATCGGAATCGATGGCAACCGGCCGCCCGGAAAGATCTCGGTGACGATGAATTTGACGAACCGGGCGAACTCGAACGACAGCGGCATGCCGCGCTCGGCCATCTCGGTTGGATGCAGACCGGTGATGGTGTGCAGCAACATGGTTCCGTCGTCGGGCAACGCGCTCAAGGCCATGTCGAAGAACGCGGGATACCGCTCGTGCCCGAAGTGCTCGAACGCGCCGATCGATACGATCCGGTCCACCGGTTCGTCGAACTGTTCCCAGCCCTGCAGGAGTACGCGCTTGCTGCGGGTACTGGGCGAATCTGCGAAGCGTTTCTCGACGTGGGCCTTCTGATTTTCGCTGAGCGTGAGGCCGACGACGTTGACGTCGTAGCGTTCGATCGCACGCATCATCGTCGAGCCCCAGCCGCATCCGACATCGAGCAGCGTCATTCCGGGCTGCAGACCGAGCTTGCCCAGGGCGAGATCGATCTTGGCGAGCTGAGCCTCTTCCAGCGTCATGTCGTCACGCTCGAAGTACGCGCAGCTGTACGTCCGTGTCGGGTCCAGGAAGAGCCGGAAGAACTCGTCGGACAGGTCGTAGTGCGCCTGGACGTCCTCGAAGTGCGGTTTCAGGCTCTCAGGATCCTTGGGGGGCCTCGGCATCGTGACAGCGTACGATTCCCTGGGTGGTTTCCAAACGCGTGATCTCTCTGGCCGCCTCGGCAGGCGTGCTCGCCGCGGGTGTGGCGCTGGCTGCCCCCGCCCAGGCCGACCCGACTGACGACGCGTTCCTGTCGGCGTTGTCCAATGCCGGCGTCGGGTCGATCGATCCGGCCAATGCCGCAGCACTGGGTCAGCAGGTCTGTCCGATGCTGGCCGACCCGGGGCAGACGGCCGCCGACGTCGCGGGCAAGGTCGCAGACGCGGGTGGCATGTCGCTCGGCCCGGCGACCATGTTCACCGGAATAGCGATTCAGATGTTCTGCCCGGCGGCGGTGACGTCGATCGCGAACGGCAACTCGCCGATTCCGCTCGGCATGCTCGGCTTCTAGCTAGGCCGCCAGTCTTTCCAGCCGCGGTCGGCGAGGACCGCGACCATCGCCGCTGGACCGCCCCGCGAAAGTGCCGCCACAGCCACGGCATCAGCATGTTCTGCGTCCACAGCACCTGCGAATAGGCCCGCGACCTCACTGACTGACGGCTCGTGGCACCGTCGCATTCGGCCCAATCATGGTTGCTACCGGGCAAACCCAATGCCTCGGCCGCCGCTTCGGCGAAGCGCATGTGTCCCGCCGGTGAACCGTGGACCCGGTCGGGGCTCCACGTGTCCGGCACCGTCATGGACGGTGCGTGATAGAGGTCGACGAGCCTGAACCCGTGCCGGTCCGCGGCCGCCCGGATGGCGTCGTTGATTCGCAGCACCCGAGGCACGAGAAAGCGGCCGACCGGGAGAATCCGGGCAAGGTCGGGAAAGGTCGTCGTGGTGACCGTCGCGCCCGATCGGGCGAGCCGCGCGTGCAGCTCGTCCAACTCGGCCAGGGCGCCGTCGAAATGCGGTCCCGGCCTGGTGACGTCATTCATCCCGATGCACACCGTGATGAGGTCCGGGTCCATCGCCAAGGCCCGGGGCAGTTGGTCGTCGAGGACGTCGCGGATCTGCTTTCCACGTACCGCGAGGTTGGCGTAGGCCAGGCCGGGGTAGTGGGCGTCGATCATCGCCGCGAGCCGGTCGGCGAATCCCGCCAACCCGACGGTGTCGTCACCGTCCCACAGCCCTTCGGTCTGGCTGTCACCGACCGCGACATATCGCGAGAAGCCCGCCACAGCGGCGACTCTAGCGGCGAAGCGCCGCGTCCACCTGCGGCGCACCGGCGGCTGCGGCGAATTCGAGGTGGCGATCGGTGACCGCGGCCCCGCCGGACCGCAGGACGTCGACCACGTCGGCCACGTCGCCGGCCCGGTATGCCGCGTAGCGTGCGGCCACTGACCACCAGGACATCAGCGAGTCGAGTCCGCGGTCCGGCTGGGCCCCGAGCTCGACCAACGCGGCGACCGTCGCGGGCAGGACCTGCCGGGCAGCCAGCTCGATCGGCTGGGTGCCGCTCGGCGTCGCGGCATCGACCGAGGCTCCCGCGCCCACCAGCGTGCGCACGATCTCCCGATTGACGTGGTCGTGGTCGCCGGTCAGCGCGTGCAGCGGCGCGGCACCGTCGGAGTCGAGTAAGGAGGGGTCGACACCGCGCGCCAACGCGTGGGACAGGGCCACCGTGCGACCGAGCCGGACGATCTCGTGCAGGATCGTGGTGAACTTCTCGCCTCGCGCCGACAGCGCGATGCGACGGCCCGCGTCCGCGCCGGCGTCGATCAGCGCGAGCGGGATGCCCGGCGCCAAGGACCGCAGCCCGTACCAGAGCGGCGTGGCGCCGCAGGCGTCGACCGGGTCGGGTTCGGCCCCGAAGGCCAGCATCTCGATGACCCACGAGCTTCCGCGGTGTGCGCGGTCGAACAGGTCGAGCACGTCCGGTGCCAGCGGCACGGTCCACGCCGGGCGCTCGACCCCCAGCGAATCCAGCACCTGCAATGCGCCGTCGCGCTTGTCACCCAGGTCGAACCACGGCCAGGGCCCCTCGCCCCTGGCGATGAAGTCCGCGACGGCGATGCGCGACTCCGAGACGGTCGACCTGCCGTCATCGTCATAGTCGGACCAGAACACCAACTCGTCGCCGTCGCGCGAGACGACCACGGTTGCCGGGCCCTCCTGGTACCGCGCCAGCTCCGCCACCGCAGAAGTCATTACCGACGACTTCGGCCGACTCTCACCGGCCCCGGGCTCACGAGCAATTACCGGCAGCCGCCCCAGCCTGGTCGGATTCAGCGGGACGCCGGCGACGCTCAGCTGATTGATGATGTCCTCCAGGCGTTTCCGCGGCACATCCATGCGCCATTCGGGCAACGTGCCGGACAGGCACACCATGTCGGGAGCAAAGTGATGGCGGTCAGCTGCAGACCGTGCGGAAGCTCGGGAAGGCGCACCGGATACGCCGGCGTGCGCCCCGGCAGGGTCCACCGTGAATTGCGCAACACCAGGCCGCGCGCTCTCAGCCACAGCGTCGAGCCGTCGAGTTCTGCCTCGACCTCCAGATGGCCCATCATCGGCCGCCTGGCCAGCCAGAGCCGGGCCACCCCATCGGGGCCGACCCCGCCGGACAGCCGGGGCGCCGCCCAGTGGAACAGGTCGTCGAGCAGCCGGGCGGGAATCTGCATGGTCAATTCGACCGGCGCGGCGACCAGCACCGGCGGTGCCGTCGGGCGGAAGTGCACATTGTGCAGAACCACGGCGGCACTGTCGAATCGGTTTCCGCGCCAATCGATATCGCGCGCGGTGAGTCGCACGTCGTTGAGCTGGCCGACCGACAACCCGCGCACGTCGAGCCGGGACTCGAACTCGGTTACCGTCAGCGCCAGGTCGCCGCCGTCGAGGCGGATGGTCAGCCGGCGTCCCACCACCAGCCTGCGCAGGGTCATGAACAACGTTCGGTACGCGGCGGCGGCGCCGCTGCTGACCGGAGCCACCGCGGCAGACGACCACAGCGAGGCCAGCAGATCGATCGGCCGGAACGGATCGAATCGGCGCAGCGGTCGCGGATGCGTCATGGCACCACCCATCCTCGCATCGCCTCCGATGGGCCAACCCGGCCGATCAGTTACCGGGGCGGGTGAAGCTGAACACCAGGGCCCGCATCGACCTGCCTACGGCGTGTCGGGTCTCGACGGGGTCGGGGGAGTTGGCGATGAGCATCGCACCGCGTGTCAACGCCCCGAGCAGCAGCCGGGTTGTGGTCTCCGGGTCGTCGACCTGGATGGTCCCGGCCTCCGCGGCCGCCGTCAGCGCATGCACGATCACGGCGTGGGCGTAGCGTTCGTCCAGTTCGGTGTAGCGCGCCAAGCCCAGGACGGCCGGCCCGTCGACGATCAGGATGCGTTGCACGTCCGGCTGCAGCACGCCGTCCAGAAATGCCTCGAAGCCGCGGGCCAGCTCCTCGATGCCGTCCGAGGCCCCCTGCGCTGCCTTGGCCGACGCCGTCATCAGATCGGTGTGCGCCCGGACGAAAACCGCTTCGAAAAGTGCTGTCTTGGTGGGGAAGTGGTGGTAGAGAGCGCCGGTGGTGACGCGGGCTTCGCGGGCCAGGTCCTCGACCGACGTGCCCCGGAAACCGTTTTCGCCGAAAAGCCGGCGACCGGCCGCGATCAACGCCGCGCGGGTCTGGGCGACCTGCTCGGCGCGTAGCGATGCCGGCTGCTCTGACATCTCTTCTCCTTCGCGACTGACCAGAACACCCTATTGACATAGTAACGTTATGTGAAATAGTTACCCTATGACAGCCGCACCCGTACATCTCACCGGACCGGCCGCGGACACCCGCCGCGCGTACGGCCGCACACTCGATGCAATGCGCTACGCCGTTGCGCGAAGCGCCGCCCTCTGGCGGCACATCGACAGGCCGGACGCCACCGCGCCTGGCCTGAAATGGACCGCCGCCGAAACTGCTGCCCACGTGGTCGGCGATTTACGTGACTACACCCAGGCACTGACACGCCACGCGAATGGCTATATGACACATGCCAATCGGTCCACCGAGTCGCCGTCACAGCTGGGCGCGAGGGTCAACGCGCGCCATCTCGAGGAGGTGCCGGAACGAAACCTGCACCGGCTCGCCGACATGCTCGAGGCGGAGGCGGCCGCATATCTGAATGCGGCGGTGACCGCGGACACCGCCGCCGACATCGCCACGCCCAACGGACTGATCATCGCCCCGTCCACGATGGCCGCGCTGCTGCTGGGTGAGCAGGTCATCCACGGGCTGGACATCGCGCGGACGGCCGGCCTGCCGTGGACCGTCGGCGCCGGCGACGCCCTGCTGGTCTTTCCCGGTGTGATGGCCGTCGCACCGCAGTATCTACGGCCGAACCGGGCCGCGGACGTGCACATCAGCTTCGAGTTGAGAATGCGCGGCGGTGCGTCCTACCGGCTGGCCGTCGACGACGGCACCGCCGTGGTCACCCCGGCGGGCCGGCGGGCAGACTGCTCGATCACCGCGGACCCGGTCGCGTTTCTGCTTGTCGGCTACGGCCGGATCCCGCAGTGGTCGCCGGTGCTGCGAGGTCAGCTCCGGCCCGGCGGCCGTAAACCGTGGCTCGCGATGAAGTTCGGAACACTGCTGTACAGCCCGTAGGAGAGCATTCGCTTACAGTGGTGGGCAATGACCTCGGTGGTAATCGTCGGAAGCGGGTTCACCGGCTTCGAGTGCGCCCGGCATCTGGCCCGGCAGCTTCGTAAGCACGACGCGTCGGCCGACATCACGATCGTCTCGCCGGTCGACTACATGCTGTACACGCCGCTGCTGCCGGATGTGGCCGGCGGCGTGGTCGACGCGCGGTTCGTCGCGATCCCACTCGCCAACACGCTTCGCGGTGTACGGGCAATTCGCGGCAGGGTCGACGCCGTCGACTTCGACGCTCGCACCCTGACGTTCACCGATCCCGAGGACCGTGCGCGCGATCTGTCCTGGGATCGTCTGGTCCTGACCCCGGGATCGGTCACCCGGCTGTTCGACGTGCCGGGCCTGGCCACTCACGCACGTGGGCTGAAATCGACCGCCGAAGCGCTGTACCTGCGTGACCACGTGCTCGAACAACTCGAGCTGGCCAACAACGACGACGATCCGACCGTGGCCGCGGCGCGACGGTCCATCGTCGTGGTCGGCGCGTCGTACTCGGGCACCGAACTGGTCGCGCAACTCCGCGCACTCGCGGATGCGGCGGCGGAGCAGATGGGCTTCGAGAAGGCGGAGGTCAGGTTCGTGCTGCTCGATCTCGCCAAGCAGGTGATGCCCGAGGTGGGAGAGCGGCTCGGCGCCGCGGCGATGCGCGTGTTGAAGGAGCGGGGCATCGACGTCCGGCTCGGAATCACGCTCAAAGAGGTTTACGCCGATCATGTTGTGCTCAGCGATGACTCACGCATCGACACGCACACCGTCGCGTGGGTCACCGGAGTCACCGGCGCGCCCTTGATCGAGAAGCTGGGTCTTCCGACGGAGGGCGGCAGGCTCAAGGTGCAGACCGACCTGCAGGTGCCGGGCCATCCGGATGTGTTCTCGGCCGGCGACGCCGCCGCGGTGCCCGACGTCACCCAGCCCGGCAAGATCACCCCGCCCACCGCCCAGCACGCGACGCGACAGGGCAAGGTGTTGGCCCGCAACGTCGCCGCGAGCCTCGGGTACGGCAAGAAGAAGACGTACAAGCACCGCAACATGGGGCTGGTGGTCGATCTGGGCCCGCGCTACGCCGTCGCGAACCCGCTGAACATCCAGCTGTCCGGCTTTCCGGCCAAGGTCGTCACGCGCGCCTATCACCTGTATGCGATTCCTCGCGGCGTCAACAGGTGGGCGGTGTCACTGGCGTATCTGACCGACGCGTTCTTCGACCGGTCGGTGGTCTCGATCGGACTGTCGTCGGAAGAGGACGCCCAGTTCTTCGCCAGCGAGGGCATTCCGATGCCCAAGGCCGACTGATTCGAGTCAATCCTTGTCGGTCACGTACCACTTTCCGATCGGCGGCGCGTGGCTGCTCTGCACGAAGACGAAGCGGGGCTCCTGGAACGCAAATGCCCGGTAGTCGCCCAGATAGCAGCTTTCACCCGTCTTGATCTTGGTGACCGTCTGCGTGCTGGGGTCGAACTCGACGGTGCCGTCATCGGTGATGTCCAGCCGCCAGCGCGGCTGAAATGTCACGTCGCTCACGCGGCAAGGCTACTGAGTGGCCGCGGTGTACCGGGCCATTTCGCGTCGACTCCTGGCGCGCAGCGCGGATGTCGGGCTGTCGGGGATGCCGAGCACCCGCATGCAGGCGTCGGCAACGTGTTCGGGCAATTCGGCGCGTTCGCGGCTCAGCTGGCGCCGGACCACATGTTCACCAGCGACTCGACCAGCCGGAACGGCAGATCCGCTGCGGCCTCGTTGACGCCGGTCTGCTCGGACACGATGACCTGGCTCAGCGCGAGATAATGCAGCCGCAACCGCTCACGGTCCGACCAGAACGGTTCCAGTCGGGCCCCGCGCAATTCGGGCAGCAGATACAGCGCACCGAGGTTCCAGCGGCCGTCGAGCAGCTGATCGCCGTCGAACACCGCGAGCGCATGCAGGTGCTCGGCCGCCGTCAGCGCCGGTTCGGCGTCCATCAGGGTCGGGATGAAGGACAGTGTGGGCGTCACCGTCTGGCTCAGCAGCGCGCACAGGATGTCGTCCTTGGTCTTGAAGTAGTGGTACAGCGACGCCTGACGGATCCCGACCGACTCGGCGATCCTCCTGGTGGAGGTGCCGGCATAACCCAGTGTGGTGAACAGTTCGCCTGCGGCATCGAGGATCTCGTCGCGCGCCGTGGTCCCTGGCCGCGCTGCGTGTCAGGCGTGGGCGTCCCGCCCGAGCGAGCGGCATCATGCCATCGTGGACGCATGACCAGGCTAAACGGCAGGTCCCCGTTTCTGTCACACGACAGAAACGCGCGACACGCATCGGTTACGTGGGCCGCCATTTGGTTACGCCAGCGACACCCAACGCGGCCTTGCTGCCGTGAAAACTGTCAACTGACAGGCCAGCGGCATACAGGCGTGCCGCTGGCAACGCGCCCTAGCCCGGAGAGTCGACGATGGGATCGCCGT
Organism: uncultured Actinomycetota bacterium; assembly: GCA_963699655.1. Taxonomy (GTDB): domain Bacteria; phylum Actinomycetota; class Actinomycetes; order Mycobacteriales; family Mycobacteriaceae; genus Mycobacterium. The sequence goes on along the minus strand of CAVOUV010000018.1, from coordinate 172,206 downwards.
ATCCGAAGCCGACGCACGCGCCCGTGGTGGCGCCGGTCGCCAGCGATGCCGTCGCGACCGTCGCGACCTGCACGTGACGTTCCGTCGCAACGGTCGCGACGTCTACGCGCTGCGCGGAGTGTCACTCGCCGATCGCGCCGGGCGAGATCCTCGGCCTGGTCGGCGAATCCGGCTCGGGCAAGAGCGTGCTGGGATTCACGCCTGCTGGGCCTGCTGCCGGCGACGGCCGCGGTCCGAGGGCACGGTCCGAGTGGCCGGCTCCGACATGGTGGCCGGCGACGCGAAGGCGCTGCGCAAGGTGCGCCGTCTCGACCTCGGCGCCATCTTCCAAGACCCGATGACCTCGCTGAACCCGACGATGCGGATCGGCAAGCAGGTCGCCGAGGCGGCGGGCAGCGACGAGGAGGCGCTCCGGCTGCTGACCGCCGTCGGCATCCCCGACCCCAAGCGGCGGCTGCGCGCGCTTCCCCCACGAACTCTCCGGCGGCCTGCGGCAGCGGGTGATGATCGCCATCGCGATCGCGGGCGACCCCGAACTCATCATCGCCGACGAGCCGACCACCGCGCTCGACGTCACCGTGCAGGCCCAGGTCCTGCGGCTGCTGCAGCGCCTGCGCGACGAGATCGGCTGCAGCATCGTGCTGATCACCCACGATCTCGGCGTCGCCGCGCAGATCGCCGACCGCATCGCGGTGCTGTACGCCGGCCGGCATCGCCGAGATCGGCCCCACCGCAGACGTTCTCGAACGCCCGCGCATCCCTACACGCACGGACTGCTGCGCTCCCGGCTCACCCTCGAAACCCCCCGCGACCGCAAGCTCGCCGCGCTGGCCGGGTCGGTACCCAGCGCCGTCGTGCCACTGCCGGGCTGCGCGTTCGCGCCGCGATGTGCGTTGGCCACGCCGGCATGCCAGAGCGCCACCGCCCGGCTCCCGTACCGGTGGCCGTCGAGCGGGTGAGCGCCTGCATCCTGCCCTTCGAAAGCGTCACCGCGGAGATCGAGCGCGCGGGTGGCCATCGCCGCCGAGGAAGCCGTACCGCGAGAGCGGATCCACCCGGGACGCCGAGCCGCCGTCGGTCGTGATGCACGACGTCACCAAGACGTTCTCGGGCCATGCGTGGCTCGACCGGTCACGGGAAACTCCAGGCGCTGCGCGGGATCTCCCTCACCGTGGCGCACGGAGAATCGGTCGCGCTGGTGGGTGAGAGCGGATCGGGCAAGTCCACCCTGCTGCGGGTCATCGCCGGGCTGGAGAAGGCGACGTCGGGCAGCGTCGAACTGGCGGGCGGCCGACGACCCCAGATGGTCTTCCAGGACGCCGGCGCCTCGCTGACGCCGTGGCTGTCGGTCGGCGAGCTGATCGCCGAGCGGCTACGGCGAAACGGCCTGTCACGCAGTAAGCCGCGATGCAGTCGCCGAGGTGCTGCAGCGGGTCGGGCCTTCCACCGGACATCACCAGATCGCGCGCCGGCGCAGCTGTCCGGCGGCCAGCGGCAGCGGGTGTCACTGGCCAGGGCCACCGTCGTGCCGCCATCGGTGCTGCTGTGCGACGAACCGACCAGCGCGCTCGACGTGTCGCTGGCCGCGTCGGTGCTGAACCTCATCGGCGACCTGCGCCGAGACGCTCGACATGTCGGTCGTGTTCGTCACACACGACCTGTCGGTGGCCCGTGTCGTCGCCGACCGCATCGCCGTGATGTACCTCGGCCGGGTCGTCGAGGTCGGGCCTGCCGACGACGTCATCAGAAACCCCGCACACCCCTACACCCGGGCGCTGGTCGACTCGATTCCCGACCTCGGGCGCGAATCACGGGTGCTTCCAGGCGAACCCGCAAGCCCATTGTCGCCTCCGACCGGGTGCGCGTTCCATCCACGCTGCCCGATCTCCATCGACACCTGCTCGGAGACACAGCTCGACGTCCGTCTGGAAGGCACGCCCGGCAATCCTCACCAGGTGGCCTGCATCGAGCGGAAGGCGAGCTGAGATGGCGATCGCCCTGCCGGCGGGCACCTGGCTGCGCGGCCGTGAGCACCGGCTGCTGACGCTGCCGAAATCACCGTCGACACTGTTGAACTGGACAGCCCTCTCGATGGTGCTGATCGTCACCGTGGTCGCGATCGCCGTGCCCGTCATCTCACCCCATGACCCGCTGATCCCTGCCGGGATGCCGTTGCAGGCGCCCGGAAAGGGCGGATTCCTGCTCGGTACCGACGCGATCGGCCGCGACATCCTGAGTCGAGTGTTGTTCGGGATCCGGGCGAGCTGGTTCGCGGCCCTGGTCGTCGTCGCCGTCGGGCTGTTCATCGGCGGCCTGGTCGGGCTGATCGCCGGCGCCGCGGGTGGATGGGTCGACAGCCTGCTGATGCGGATCACCGACGCGTTCCTTTCGCTGCCCGCCCCGGTGTTGGCGATCGCGGTGGTCGCCGCCCTCGGTCCGGGCTTCATCCACACGCTGATCGCGGTGTCGATCGTGTGGTGGCCGTTCTACGCCAGGCTGGTGCGCGGTGAGGTGGCCCGATTGGCGGCGCGCCCACATATCGAAGCCGCCAGACTCGCCGGCGTCGGCCCGATTCGCCTCGCCGGTCGCCACCTGCTGCCCGGTGCTGTGCCGAATGCTCTGGTCGCCGCCAGCCTTGACATCGGGACCTTGATCCTCACCCTGGCGTCGCTGTCGTTCCTCGGCCTCGGCCAAGCCGCTCCCGCGCCCGAACTGGGCGCGGACACGGCACGAAACCTGACGTATTTCCTCCAGCAGTGGTGGGTCCCGGTGATGCCGGGCCTCGCAGTCCTCGTGCTGGCCCTTGCCGCCAATATCGCCGGCGATGGCCTCCGCAATCTGATGAAGACGAGCTAGGTGTCGACATGCGGAATTTCATCCTGACCCGACTGGGCGCCATGGTGCTCATCCTCATCACGCTGATCGCGGTGATGTTTGTGCTGCAACATATTTCGCCGATGGATCCGGTCAAGGCGCAACTTGGTGCGAATGCGTCAGCCGAGGCCGTCGCGGCGCGAAGGCATACCCTCGGGCTGGATGAGCCGATGATCAACCAGTTCTGGCACTACCTGACGTCGGCCGTGCACGGTGACCTGGGCACCTCCTTTCGCACCCGACACGCGGTGAGCAGCGACCTCGGCGACTTCTTCCCTGCGACACTGGAACTGGCGTTGTACGGCCTCGGCCTGGCGCTCGTCCTGGCCGGGCTGTTGGCCTTCGGCACGACACTGAAATGGCCGGGTGCCGGTGTGCTGCGGGCGGTGCTGTTCACCGGCGCATCCGCGCCGATGTTCCTGCTCGGCATTCTCGGGCTGATCGTGTTCTACCAAAAACTGGGCTGGGTGCCGGCCAACGGCCGGATCAGTGTGGCGAATCCGCCGACGGGCCCCACCGGGTTGCTGACGATCGACGGATTGCTGTCGGGCCGGTTCGATGTTGTCGGCGACGCCCTGCACCACCTCATCCTTCCGGCGGTGGTGATCGCCCTCGGGCCCGCGGTCGCGATCGGGCGGGTCCTGCGCTCCAGCCTGCTGACCGACGCCGACAGTGACTACGCGAGAACCGCTCGGGCCAAAGGCCTTTCGGAGGGCCGGATCATGGTCGGCCACGTGCTGCGCAACTCGATCGGCGGCGCGATGTCGATGACGGGTCTTCAGGTCGGTCTGATGTTCTCGGGCGTGCTGGTCGTCGAGCAGGTGTTCGGCTGGCCGGGTATCGGTCAGTACATCGCGCAAAGCATTCCGGTCGCGGACTTTCCCGCGATCGCCGGCGTCACGCTGATGCTGGGCCTGCTCTACGTCGCCATCAACACCTTGGTCGATCTGTTGCAGGCGGCGGCGGATCCACGGATAGCGGTAGGAGGAGGTTAGGTGCCGACACAGCCACTCATCGTGGGCACTCCTGTGCTGGTCGTCGTCGACATTCAGAAGGGCGGCGGAATGCCCGCGGCGGAGGTGGGAATTGCCCACATGCCCGGCCACGCCGAACGAGTCGAGCGAGCCGGGAAACTACTTGCGGCGGCCCGCGCTGCCGGTGTGCCCGTGGTCTTCTTCCAGGAGGTGCACCGCCCCAGCGGCGTGGACTTCGGCCGCGAACTCGACGGCACCGAGGGTGTGCACTGTGTCGATGGCGAGCGGGGCACCGAGCTCGAGGACTCACTGCGGCCCCTGCCCGACGAGTTTCACATCGTCAAGCGGCGCTACTCGGGCTTCATCGGGACGGATTTCGAAATCGTGCTGCGCGGGCTGCGGGCCTCGACGCTGATCCTCATCGGCGGCTTGACCGACGTCTGCGTGCATTACACGTTCGCCGATGCGCACCAGCGCGACTACTACGTCCGCGTTGTCACCGACTGCGTCGGCGGTTCATCGCAATACCTCCACGACGCGGCGCTGGCCGCCATGGAGTACCTCCAGACCGGCGCGTTGCGCACTACTGAGGAGATCCTCAATGCCTTCAAACAGCTCGAACAACCCGTCCTCGAAGGAGCAGCACGATGATTAAACGACGTCTGGCCGGCCTGAAAGCCGTGGCCGCTGCGGGAGCCGTCGCGATGCTGACGCTGTCGGCCTGCGGCGGTTCGGATTCGGGCGGCGGCGCGCCGAACGCGGCACCGACCGACAAGGTACTGCACCTGTCGTTCCTGCAGGATCCCGGCCAGCCGCCGGACCCGGACGTGTACTACGCGGGGCAGGGACTGCTCCTGACGACCAACCTCTACGAGGGCCTGCTGCAGTTCAAGGGCGGTCAGGCCAAGGCCGAGTTGGAACCGCTGCTGGCCACCGAATACACCGCGTCGTCCGACAACAAGGTCTTCACCCTCAAGCTCCGAGAGGGCGTCAAGTTCCATGACGGCACACCGTTCACGTCGCAAGCCGTCAAGGCGTCGTTCGACCGCAGGCTGGCTGTCAACGGCGGCCCGGCCTACATGGTCAAGGACATCGAATCGATCAGCACACAAGGGGATTACGGCGTCACGATCACGCTGAAGTCCCCCAACTCGGAGTTCCTCGACTACCTCGCGTCGCCCTACGGCCCGCGGATGATGAGCCCGACCGGACTGCAGAAGAACGGGGGGTCGGATTTCGCGCAGAACTACTTGACCACCCACGACCTCGGCACCGGCCCGTACACACTGACCGATGCGCAGGTCGGTTCGCACTACGCGATGGCGTCTTTCCCCGACTACTGGGGTCCGAAGCCGTATTTCGAGAAGGTCGAGATGCCCGTCATCACCGACACGTCAGCCCAACAGCTGCAGTTCAACAACGGCCAGCTCGCGGCGATTCTGCACGACCTGCCGTCGTCGGCGGTTGAGCAGTACCTGAACAACGGCAAGTATTCGCACTACTCGCTGCCGACGATGATGGCGGCCTTCCTGTACGTGAACCCGAACAAGGGCATCATGAAGGACCAGGCCACCCGCAATGCGGTGATCGACGCCATCGATGTGGACCAGTTGGTCAAGCAGACATTCTTCGGCCGCGGCAAAGTCGGCGCCCAGATGTACCCGCCGTACGTGCTGGCCGCCGACTACGGCAAGCAGAATCTGACGCACGATCCGTCCGCGCTGACCAAAATCGCGGCGGGGCTACCCGCCGATCAGAAGACGGTGACCATCGGGTACGACACCAGCAACCCCGACATGCAGCTGATCGGCAACCTGGTGCAGACACAGCTCGCGTCGGCGGGAATCACCGCGAAGGTGCAGGGATATCCGACTTCGGAGATCTACGGCTGGATCGGCACGGACATGCAGGCGGCACCGGAGATCATGGCCAACACGGTGTGGCCGGACGCCCCGTCGCCCTACACCTGGGGCCACATCTCCTGGGACAAGGACGGTGGCATCAACTACCTCGGCTGCTCGTCGCCGCGGGTGACGGCCGCACTGGCGCAGGGTTTGCCGACCGGTGTGCTGCCGCCGTACTCGGAAGCGGGAGCGGCCGCAGAAGAGACGGGATGCTGGTTGAATGTCGCCGACATCGACGACTTCGTGGTTGCCCAGCCGTGGTTGAAGGGAGTGGAACAGGCACATGCGGTGTCCAACCCGAACTCGCTGCGGATCGCCGCGCTTACGGTGGGTTGATGTCCGACAATTCCAAATTTTCTACGTCCTCCGGGGTGCGCCGCATCGTCCTGCTGACACTCGGCTGGGAGGAGTTGCCGAAGTCGGTCTCGGTCTACGGCGCTCCGCCCGACGAGCGGATGCGGGAGCCGGTGCCCGGTGTGCTGCTCCAGACCGACGGCGGCTGGGTACTTCTCGACACCGGTTTCAACACCGCATTGGTGCGAGACCCGGCGCTTCACCGCCGGTTCTTCCCGACCGTCGAGTACCGGCCCGTCCTGCCGGGACCCGGCGAACCTATCGAGGAATCGTTGGCCGAGATCGGCGTCGACATCGACGACATCCATGCGGTCGCGGTCAGCCATCTGCACCACGACCATGCGGGCGGTCTCAAGTTGTTCGCCGGCAACGTGCCGGTGCACGCTCAGCGCCGAGAGGTCGAGTACGGGCTGTCGAATCACCCTGAGCCCGAACACAACGCGATCGTGCGGGTCGACTTCGACGATCCGCGCATCGACTGGCAACTCGCTGACGGCGAGGCGGAGATCGGCCCGGGAATCACCGCGGTGCCCACGTATGGACACACGCCCGGCCACCAGAGCTTCGTCGTCGAGCTCGACGAGTCCGTTGGTGGGGGCGGATTCGTCTTCGCCTTCGACGCGGCTGATCTGACCGAGAACATCGAGCACGAGCTTCCGATCGGGGGGTTCATCGGCGTCGAGCCGGAAGAGACTGTCGAGCCGATCCGACGACTCAAGAAGCTGGCGAACGACAAGGGATACCTGTTGATCCCGGGACACGACCCGCACGTCTGGCCCGAGATGACCCGCCACTTCTACGAGCGGTTCGGCCCGGTGGCAGAGCGGTAGCACCATCATGGACCTGGTTGTCCGCCCCCGGCGGGCGGTGATCGACGGCCGGATGCGCCCCGACGCGGTCGCGCTGTGCTCGACGTGGCGGGCAAGCGCATGACCGATGTCCTGATGTCCGAATGCGCCGGACTGTGGCGGCGCACAATGCTGATCGAGGCCGACGGGTCCCGCGACGCCGGCGGAAATGTGGGGTGGCTGCAGGGGATCAGCGCGTACGTGGATACGCGCGGGTTCGCGGGTCGGTTGACCCAGCGCGACGATGTCTTCGAGTGGAGTCGGCTGATCGACATCGAACCGCCCGGTCCCCATCCGGATGCCGGCCGGATGCACTGGGAGGACGGCACTTTGATCGAAGTCGGCGTCCATGCCGACTACGTCGAGCATTGGGTTCGCGACGACGCCCAAGCATCACCATGTTGGGCGCTGTTCCTGCGCTCCCGTGATCACGGTGAGGCGATCCTGCTGCGTGTGGGCGACATATACGGCTGGGCCGATCGAAGCGGAGTGCGGGTGGACAGCGTGGCTGCACCCGAGTTCAGCATGCTGAAGCCGGTTCGTCATAGAAATGAGCTCGAGGCCAACGGTGCCCAGTGGAGCGTTGTGGATTACGAAGGAGATGTGGATCTATGAGCGGCGCAACGTCATTCACGTCAATACCGGTGGTCGATATCAGTGGTCTGCGGTCCCGGGAACGGGCAGACCGCGAACGGGTGGCCGACGAGATCGGCAAGGCGGCCCGTGACGTCGGTTTTCTCTACGTCAGCGGCGCAGGCGTCGATGACGCACTGTTCGAGCGCATGCTGGCGGCAACCAAGGAGTTCTTCGCGCTGCCGGTGGAAGAGAAGATGCGTTCGTACATCGGGCTATCGAAGTGTCACCGCGGTTATGTGCCGGTCGGGGAAGAAGGCGTCGAAACCGGAACACCGGACCTGAAGGAGGCTTTCGACACCGCACTCGATCTTCCCGATGACGACCCCGACTATCTGGCGGGCAATCCAATGCTGGGTCCCAACGTCTGGCCGGACCTGCCGGATTTCGCCGACGCGGTCACCGAGTATTACCAGGCGGTGCTGGAAGTGGGTCAACGGCTCTTGAGGACGTTCGCCGTGGCACTCGGCGAGGATCCGGACACGTTCACCCGGCACGCCACCAAGACGCCCAGCCAGTTGCGGCTGGTGCACTACCCATACAACCCGGACGCGGTCGACGGCCAGGGCATCGGTGCCCATACCGACTACGAGTGCTTCACCCTTCTCAAGCCGACCGCACCGGGACTCGAGGTGATGAACGGCGCCGGCGAGTGGATCGGTGTTCCGCCGATTCCGGGCACATTCGTGGTCAATATCGGCGACATGCTCGAACTGTGGACGAACGGAACGTTCGTGGCGACCAGCCATCGGGTTCGGAGAGTGAAGGAGGAGCGCTACTCGTTCCCGTTGTTCTTCAACGTCGACTATCACACCGAGGTGAAACCGCTCCCGAGGTTTGCCGACGCCGGGGGCAGGCGGCGGCCCGCATTACGCGCAGGTGAGCATCTGTTCGCGCAGACCGCCCAGACGTTCGCGTACTTGCGGAACCGCCTCGACAGCGGCGACCTGGTGCTTCCGGACGGCTCGCTCGAAACCGGTCAGTTCGGGCAGCAGGCGCTGCACAACCGTGTCTGACCGGCTTACCAGACGCGCACGTAGTCGATGAGCATGTCGGCGGGATAGGTCCCCGCTCCCGGATCGCCGCCGCCGGAGCCTGCGATCGCAAGGTCCATCACCGGAAACAGCTGGTAGCCGGGTTCGTTGAACTGCCAATCGGGCAGCGAGCCCGCCGGAACATTGAAGTACGGTTGCGCGCCGTCGACGTAGTCCTTCCAGAACCGCATACCGGCGTCATCCCACTGGACTCGCCACGTGTGCCAACCGCTGTCGACGGTGATCCCCTGGCTCACGTGTTCTCCGCCGTTCAACTTCGCGTGGACGGCCGTTCCGGCGGCCCATTTGCCGTTGCCGTACCACTCCATGACGTCGACTTCGCCCCCGTTGACCGGGCTGTTGTTGGCCAGATACCAGGCTGGCCATGCGCCTGGCGTCAGGCAGTTGCACTTGATCCGGGCTTCCCAGTTGTGGCCGATGCCGCCCCGCCACTTGCCGAACACTTTGCCGCTGTAGTAGTTGTTGCCGTCTTTTGCGGCGTGGAAGACGAGGTTGGACTTGCCGTCGACGAACACGTTGCGGCGATCGTCGCGGTACTGGCCCACGTTCTCGGGAAGCTCCCAGAACGTCGGATCCTCCATGTCTTCGCGGGCCAGCGCCACCTCCCACTTCGCCGCATCGGGGGCTGAACCGGCCGGTCCATCGAATTCGTCCTGGAAGATGTACTGCCCATTGGGCGGCGGCGCCGCCGGCGGTGGCGCATCCAGCGGCGAGGCGTTAGCCCGAATTTCCGGGACGGTGATCGCGGCGGCGAACAGGCCGATCCCCGTTGTCAGCATCATTCGGCGACGATCCATTTCAGGCATGGTTACTCATGAAAGCCGCAACGTCAGGCCCAGCGCAAATCGACTGGGGCCGGATTTCTCGAGAACAGACACCACCGCGCCGCTCATGGACCGTCCTCGGCTTTGGATTCGTCGTCTTTCCCGCCTCTCGTCGGGCATAGGTAGCGTTCGGGGTGGTAGTAGTTGTTGACGCGGGCTTGTCCGGTGTCCAGTTGTGGGGGTGGGATCCATTCGGTGCGGCCGTCTTTGCGTTTGCGGGTGGTCCAGCCGCCGGGTTTGACCCGGCGATTGTCCGGTCCGCAGGCCAGGGTGAGGTCGGTGATGTTGGTCTGCCCGCCCTGGGTCCAGTCGGCGATGGCGTGGTGGACCTCGGAGTGGTAGGCCGGGGCGGTGCAGCCCGGGAAGGTGCAGCCCCGTTCCTTGTTGTACAGGATGAGTCGCTGCGCCTTCGACGCCAGGCGTCGGGCCCGCCCCAGATACAGCGGTTCTTCGGTGTGTTGGTCGAACACCGCCAGATAGTGATGCGCGGCGCCGGCTTGGCGGATCACCTCCGACATCGACAGCAGGCTACCGCCGCCGGTCACCGCCTGCCCAGTGCCCGATTCCAGCTCTTGCAGGGTGGTGGAGATGACCAGGGTGACCGGCAGACCCTTATGGCTGCCCAGTGCGCCCGACGCTAGTAGTGCTCGGCCCATCGCGGTCAGCGCATCATGATTGCGTTGCCCTTGGGAGCGCTGGTCGCCGCGGACGGCCTCGGCCGAGGGGTCCCCGTCCACACAGGGGGTTTCGTCGTCGGGGTTGCACATGCCGGGGGCGGCCAGTTTGGCCGACACCGCGTCGAACACCGCGCGGCCCTCGGGGTCCAGCCGGCCGCGGACCTCGCTCATCCCGTCGGGCTGCTGCGGGCCGATGCTCAGGTAGCGGCGCCGGGCCCGGTCGGCGTCGCACAGCGTGCCGTCCTGATCCAGCAGCGCCGCCAACCGGTCGGCGGCGACGCGCAGTTCGTCGGGGTTGACCCCGGCGGCGATCTCGGCCAGCTGGGCTTCGGCCAGCTGACGGGTTTCGGGGTCGACGAACGACGGCAGCTTCTTGAAGAACTTCCGGATCTGCTTGACGTGCTCGGCGCCGATCCGACCGGCCTCCACGGCGGCGACGGTGCACGGCAGCACCGGGGCCAACACCTCACCTGTCAACGCCCGCCGCGGCGCCAACTCCCGGGCCTGCCGGACACGACCGGCGGCCTCGTCCTTGGAGATCCGCAACAACGTCGACAGCGCGGCCGCGGGCGTTGGTGCCCCCAACTCGGCGACCGGGGCCTCGGCCAGCGCCGCGACCAGCCGATGCCCCACCGCGGCCTGGCGGCGGGTCAAGGTCTCCCACTGATGCGGCCAGGGCCAACTGCTGCGCGGTGGACAGCATCTCCAGCGGTTCGGCCAGCAGCCCATCGAGCTCGGCGCTCATCGCCGCGACCCGCTCGGCCACCACCCCCAACCCCATACTTCGAACACTAGTTCGAACCACCGACAAGTTCGGTCCGCGGAGACGTATGAAACCAAAGTGACACAAGTCAATTCAACCCGGAGCACTAAGCTGGCGTCGATGCCGAAACTCAGCGCGGGCCTATTGCTCTACCGCATCAGCGACGACGGTGTCGAAGTCCTGATTGGACATCCGGGTGGTCCGTTCTGGGCGCGCAAGGACGACGGCGCGTGGTCGATTCCCAAGGGTGAGTACCTCGACGGAGAGGACCCGTGGACGGTGGCGCAGCGCGAGTTTCTCGAGGAGTTGGGCAAGACGCCGCCGGACGGCCCGCGCATCGGCTTCGCACCGCTCAAGCAGCCCAGCGGGAAAGTCATCACGGCGTTCGCGGTCCGCGGCGATCTCGATCTCGAAGGCACCTTCAGCAATACCTTCGAACTCGAGTGGCCGAAGGGCTCGGGCAAGATCAGGGAGTTTCCCGAAATCGACCGCGTCGCGTGGTTTTCCGGTGCCTCAAGCGACCGAGAAGCTGCTCAAGGGCCAGCGCCCTCTGCTCGACCATCTGCTGCGCGCCCTCGAAGGCGACGAACCGGCTGGGTCTCGATAGCGTTGATCGTCAGCGCGCGGCCGTGTATCCGCCAACCCTTCCGCGTGCGCAGGTATTCGTCGTCGTAGCGCAGGTGCCACACCAGGTCACTGATCGTCTGGCCGGCCACGGTCCAGTGGTGGGCGATGCAGGTTATGCGACCCAGCGCGTAGTTCGCGTCGTCTCCAGCCGCGTAGACCTCGCCGACGATCGCGTGCTCCGTTCGGGTAACAGTGGCCAGCGTGGCCATGGCGGCCCGGACGCCGTCGCGGCCATGGTGGCGGCGAACCGGCTCCAATGAATGCGGCGGATCAGGTAACCGCAATTCCGCTGTGTCGGTGAACAATTCGACCACATCATCGAATCGGCGATCGTCGACGGCCGAGGCATACAGGTGCACCAGGTCGGTCAGCGCCAACCGGTCGGGCACATCTGAGGCTCATAGCCGCGGACGTAATCCGTTGCTTGCGCCGGATTCCCTCCCGGCACTGCCGCCGGGTCTGTCCCGGTCTGCTGCATGCACACCCGCACCGGCGACTCTCCTCGGTGCGGCAGCGGTCGTTCGGTCGCTTCGGTGGTGACCGTCGGGCTCGGGATGTCGCCCTGCTTCAGCGACCAGATGGTGGTACCGCTGGGCTGCAGTGTGGAGCAGTACGCGGTCGAGCCGTCTGCCGTCGTGCCGGTGCTGCCTCTGGGGTGCAGTTGGCGCCGATCACCACGGTGGGCGGCGGCGGCCGTGTCGTGACGCGTGGCCGTCGACGGTCGTCGTCGAGGGACGGTGGCGGCTCGGGCGGCGGTGGCAGCGGCGTGAAGGTCGGCAGACGTGACGTCGTCGATTTCGCCGTCGGCGCGGTTCCGGCTCGTCGTCGGCACGACGCAGTTCAAGCAGCCAATGCGATTGCCGCCACCAGGAGCACCGCCAGCACCGCAGGCACGATGACGCCGGCGCGCATCAGCGGATCGCGGCGGTTTCTGGACCGGCGGACCGCCGCGGCCAGACGTCGTGCCGACCGTCGCAGTTGAGCGCCGCACCCAAGCCGGTGGGCCAATGCCCGGGCGAAGTCGGCGCACCGCTCGTAGCGGTCGGCGGGTCCTTCGCCAGGGCCTTGGCCAGCACCGGGTCGAGGCCCGCCAGCTCGGGGCGCGGTCGCCGATGGTCGGGCGGCGCCGCGGACAGGTGCTGGCTGATGACCACGGCGGGGTTGGAGTTCGGAACGGCGGCGAGCCCGTCAACAGGTGAAATGCGGTGGCCGCCAACGCATATTGATCGGCGCGGCCGTCCAGTCGCTCACCCATCAGCTGTTCCGGCGCGGCGTAGGACACCGTGCCGACGGTCATGTTGGTCGCCGTCAGGCCGCTGATGTCGTTGACCCATCGCGCAATTCCGAAGTCGGCCAACAGGATTCGCTGATCGCCGCGAATCGGGGTGGGCCAGCAGGATGTTGGCGGGTTTGACGTCGCGGTGCAGCAGGTTGCGCTGGTGCGCGTAGTCGAGCGCCTCGGCCACGGCGGTGACGATCTCGGCGACCTCCTGCGCCGGCATGCCGTTGGGATACCGCTCGCGCAGCAGCTGCGCGGCATCGGTGCCGTCGACGTAGTCCATGGAGATCCAGAGCTGGCCGTCGAACTCGCCGCGGTCGTGCACGCCGACGATGTGGGGATGCCACAGCGTGGCGGCGATGTCGGCCTCGCGTTCGAACCGCTCGCGGTACTCGCCGTCCGCCGACACCGTCGCGCGCAGCACCTTCAGCGCATCCTGGCGGGGCAGCCGCGGGTGCTGAGCCAGATACACCTCGCCCATGCCGCCGGAGCCCAGCAGTCGCACGATGGTGTAGCCGGCGAACGTCGTCACCATCGGCCAACGGCATGGGCGAATAGTACGAGCGCGGCTAGAGCTCAGAGTGAGACGCGAGCTCGCTCGACGCCCGCGAGACGCAGATCAGCATCATCCCGCTGTCGCGCTCGGGGTCGGTGAGCAGCGTGTCGCGGTGGTCGACGACCGCCGGAACGCAGCACCCGCGTCCGGCACGTGCCGCAGAAGCCCTGCTGGCAGGAGTACGGAGCGTGCACGCCTGCCGCGTTCAGCGCCGACAGCAGCGTCTCGTCGGCGCCGACGCGCGACCGTCTGGCCGGTGGACGCGATCGACGCCGTGAACTCGTCGCCGTCGACTACGGGCGGCGCGGCGAACCGCTCGAAATGCAGCTCGACGTTGTCGCGGCCGGCCAGTTCCGCCCGGATCGCGGTCAGCATCGGTGCGGGACCGCACGCGTACACGGCGGTGCCGTCCGGGCAGTCGCCGAGCAGCTCGGCCGCCGTCGGCAGCCCGTGACGTCGTCGGTGCGGATCGCGACGCGGTCGCCGAAACGCGCGACCTCGTCGAGGAAGGGCAGGCTGTCGCGGCTGCGCCCGGCGTAGACCATCGACCAGTCGACGCCGAGCCGCTCGGCCGAGCCCAGCATCGGCAGGATCGGGGTGATCCCGATGCCGCCCGCGATGAACCGGAACCGTCGAGCCGGCGAGCCGTATCCGGGCACCGTCAACGGGAACGCGTTGCGCGGACCGCTGGTCGTCACCGTCGCGCCGACCGCAAGGGCGTCGTGCACCTCGAGCGATCCGCCACCGCCGTCGGGGATGCGGCGCACCGCGATTCGGTAGACGTCTCGGCTGCGGCGGGGTCACCGCACAGCGAGTACTGCCGGATCAGACCGCTGGGCAGGTGCACGTCGATGTGGGCGCCGGGATGCCACCGGGGCAGCGGGTCGCCGTCCGCTGCCGACGAGCGTGCAGGCGACGACGTTCTGGTCGTGGGCCACCACGTCGACGGTCCGCGACCGTCAGCGCGATCGGTGCGGTCGCGCTCGGGCAGCGCGGCCATGCCTGCGGATCGCGCCGGACAGCGCCCACATCCGGAGAGCGCCGCGTCGGCGAGGCCGATCATCACGTCGTGGCGCACGCGGCCCGACGGCACTGGGCGGCAGCCTGCCGGTAGCGGTCGCGCAGCCCCATCACAGGTGCGCCGCGCGGGCGGCGGGGGAACTGGCGAGATAGGCGACGGCCTGCGCGGTCGAGCCCATCTGCTCGGGCGTGAATCCGGGCCGGAAGTACATCAGCGTGTTGCGAGCCGAACAGCTTGCGGTACTTGGGCAGCAGGCCGAGCTTGGAGTCGCGCATGCGCAGCCGCTGCATCTTCCACCAGCCGATGTCGGTGGTCGGGTCGATCTTGATCAGGTACCACGTCCCGCGCTGGAAGAACACGAAGATCGCCGCCACCGCCATCGCCATGGCCCGGATGCGGTCGAGGTAGCTGTCGTGGAAGTAGACGGCGACGTCGTGGGCGACGCTGCGGTGCTCGACCTCTTCGCTGCCGTGCCAGCGGAACAGGTCGACCATCGTCGGGTCGGCGCCGTGCTCGTCCCACGTGCAGTTGAGCGCGAAGTCACCCATCACCGCGGTGTAGTGCTCGATCGCGGCGATGAGCCACAGCCGGTCGCACAGGTGGTTCAGCCGGCGCTTGGGATCGGTCGGACGTCGTTGGCGCGAGCATCTTTTCGAAGACGTACTCGACCTGTTCGAGCATCGGCGTCGGGTCGATGCCGTTGCCGACCATGAACTCGTGCAGCACCTGCTCGTGGACGTCGGCGTGCGTGGCTTCCTGGCCGATGAACCCGCGCATGTCCTCGGCCAGCTTCGGGTCCTTCACCAACGGCAGCGCCTCGTTGAACGTGTCGACGAACCAGCGCTCGGCGGCGGGCAGCACGACGTTGAGCAGGCTGACCATGTTCGAGGCGACCGGGTGGCCGGGAATCCAGTGCAACGGGATGCCGGTGACGTCGAAGTGCACCTTGCGGGCCTGGATCTGTACCGGGCCCGGATCGATTTCCTTGTCGAAACGGTGCGGTCGCAAGCATTGCGGGACTCCCTCCGGAAGGACGGTGGGCAGAAGTCTACGGGAAGTAGGTGGGAACGCGAGGTTTCAGATAATCTCGCGACGCGTCAATACGACCCGGCATGGCGGGCTTCGACGACGTGCTCGGTTGGGCGAAGCACCAGGTGGCCTCGCGTGTTCCGAAAGCCGACCTGGACCAGCGCGACCCGGACTACATCCGCGAGCAGTTGCCCGGCACCTGGTTGCTGGCGTCGCTGTACTTTCGTGCCGACGTCCGCGGCCTGGACCGAATCCCCGCAGAAGGCCCGGTGCTGCTGGTCGGCAACCACAGCGGCGGCAATGTTCCACCGGACACGTTCGTGTTCACGCTGGCATTCTGTTCGTATTTCGGGGTCGAGCGGCCGTTCTACCAACTCGCCCACAACCTGGTTGTCTCGGCCCCGCCGCTGGGGTGGCTGCGCAAGTTCGGCACCGTGGCCGCCAACCACGAAAACGCAAGGATGGCACTGGAATCCGGGGCCGCGCTGCTGGTGTATCCCGGCGGCGACTACGAGGTGTTCCGGCCCTCGTGGGAGCGGCACAAGGTCGACTTCGGCGGTCGCAAGGGCTATGTCCGATTGGCCCGCGAGGCGGGAGTGCCGATCGTGCCGATCGCCAGCGTGGGCGGCCAGGAGACCGCGCTGTTCCTCAACCGGGGTCAGTGGCTGGCCAGACTGCTGATGGTCGACAAGCTGGCTGCGGCTGAAGAGCGTGCCGATCTCGCTGGCCCTTCCGTGGGGACTGAACATCGGCGACCTTGGCGGCCACTTTCCACTGCCGTCCAAGATCGTGGTGGAGGCTCTCGACCCGATCGACGTCGATGGCGACGACGACATCGTGCACGAAAAGGTCAGGCCAGCCTGCAGGCGGGCGTGGATGTACTGGCGGCGGAACGCCGGTTCCCGGTGATCGGCTGATGAGGGCTTGCGCGAAGAAACGAGGGCGCTGATGAGCGCTTGCGCGAAGAAACGAGGGCACAGTTGAGAGTCGAGAGGCGCGTCATCGTCGACGCCGACCGGGACGCCGTGTGGAAGCGGGTCAGCGACCCGGCCTGCTATCCCGAGTTCATGGCGAACATCGAACGTTGGGAGACGATCACCGACGGCCCGGTCAGGTGGGTTCGCGGTTCACCGTGCACTGGAAGGTCGGATCCGTGCCGGTGGGCGGCACGGTCGAGATCGTCGAGTTCGACCACGACCGTGACCTGGCTTTCAACGGCATCACCGGCGTGACCGTGCGCGGCCGATTCCGGTTGCGCGACGCCGATGACGGCCGAACCAAGGTGGTGTTCCGGCTGGCGTACGAGGCGCCCGGCGGGTTGCTCGGGGTCGTTGCCGACTGGGTGGCGGCGCGTCAGGTCGGCCGCATCATGGAGACCACGCTGAAGAATCTGCGCGCACTGGTCGAGTCGTAGGCGAATTGCGCTGTCCCGGAATTCGTTGATACCAAGTGAACCGTCGGTTTTTCGATCAGGAGTCCGCAGATTTCGGAAGTCACCCATCCCGTCGCCAGCCACCACCTCGAGGTCATCGACAAAGGGCGCAGTACCGCCGAACACCCGGCACCGCTGCTGTTCGTCCACGGGGCATGGCACGCGGCGTGGTGCTGGGACGAATACTTTCTCGACTTCTTCGCGGACAGGGGCTATCGCGCACTGGCGGTGAGCCTCCGCGGACACGGCAATAGCTCCGCCCCAACACCTTTGAGCGTCTGCTCGGTGCGCGACTATGTGAGCGACGTGGTCTCTGTCGCGGAGAGCCTGGATACCGGGCCGGTGGTGCTCGGCCACTCGATGGGCGGGTTCGTCGTACAGAAGTACCTCGAATCCCACGACGCGCCTGCGGGCGTGCTGCTCGGATCCGCACCGCCGAAGGGTGCTCGTAGTTTCGTTGTCCGGCTGTTCACCCGCTACCCCCGGCTGATGGTCAGAGCTACCTTCACCGGTAGCTCACTATCCCTGCTGAACAGCCCGGGGTTCGCCAGGGACAACTTGTTCAATGCCGAGACGCCCGAAGCGGACATCGCCCGATGGGTGGCGCGGTTGGGCGAGGAGAGCCGGCGAATCTCCATCGACTCATTTCTGTTGGACCGGCCCAGACCTGAGCTCGTGACGGCTCCGATGCTCGTGCTCGGGACGGAGCCGGACAACTGTGTCAGCCGCACGGAGTTGCGTGCGACGGCGCGCGCATACCGGACCGAGCCGGAGGTATTTCCCGGTATGGGTCACAACATGATGCTGGTGCCCGGCTGGGCGGCGGTCGCCGAACGGATCCACGCCTGGCTGGGCGACCGCGGCCTGTGACCGCGGGTTTTCAGCCGGCTATAGGAGACGAGCGTCAGGCGGGCGGCGGCGTACCCGCGCCAGGAGCGCCCTGGATGGGCACCACCGGAGTCGGGGTCACCGTGGTGACGCCGTTGGAACCGACGGTCGGCCCGCCGGACGGGGCCTGGTCCGCGATCTGGTCGGCGGCCTTCTGGCTGCAGTCCAGCATCAGCAGCATCCTGCCGCCGCCGGTGACCTTCTGCTGATCGACGAGGCACGCGTTCTGCGGCAGCACACTGCCGAACGAGCCGCCGAAGTACGCCTTGACACCCTGGCTCTTCAGGATCTGCAGAGCCTTGCCGTACTGCTCGCCGACGACGTTGTACGAGCTCATGTCCTGTCCGGGCTGAGACAGGGCGACACCGGCGCCGATCAGGGCGGCCGAACCCGCCACGACAAGACCACCGCTGAGCACAACGAGCTTCTTCACGACACTCTCCCCTTCGTCGGTGCGGTGCGAACATATCGCAGCCGTGACAAATGTGAAACCGGTGAAGAGGGGCTGTGCGTTACATCGGCGGGTTGACCACCGCACGCATTGCGTCCGCGAGACGGACCGCGCGGGGGTCGGGGAAAACATCTTCGAGCAGCAGTTTCTTCCCGTCCGGGCCGCTCAGCGGGACCCGCCAATTCGGGTATTCGTCGATGGTGCCCGGCTGGTTCTGGGTGCGCAGGTCGCCGACGGCATCGGCCAGCGACAGGGCCAGCAGCTTGGACGGTGTGCGGCCGAGATACCGGTAGAGGGCCAGCACGGTCTCGTCGGCATCGGTCTCGTCGGCACCCAACAGCCCCACCCGTCGTAATTCGGCCAGCCATGCCGCTTGCTGTGCCTGGTCAGCGGCGAGTTCCTGGTCGGCGGGCCGGGTCAGCAGCCCGAGTTCCTCGCGCAGCCGGACATGCTCACCGGCCAGGTAGCCGGCGGTCGGTGGCAGGTCATGGGTGGTCACCGACGACAGGCAGAACTCGCGCCACTTCTCGGCGGGTAGTGGACCGCCGTCCCCGTCGCGATCCAATTCGAACCATAGGATCGAGGTGCCGAACAGTCCCCGATCCCGCAGATAGTCGCGCACCCACGGCTCGACGGTGCCGAGATCCTCGCCGACCACCACGGCACCTGCCCGGTGTGCTTCGAGCGCGACGATGCCGATCATCGCCTCGTGGTCGTAGCGCACATAGGTGCCCTCCGTCGGCGGCACTCCCTTGGGGATCCACCACAGCCGGAACAGCCCGATGATGTGGTCGATGCGGACACCGCCCGCATGCCGAAGCGCAGCGTTGACCAGAGCGCGGAATGGCGCGTAGGCCTGCTCGACGAGTTCGTCGGGCCGCCACGGCGGTTGCGACCAGTCCTGGCCCAGCTGGTTGAACTCGTCGGGCGGGGCGCCGGCGGTCACGCCGAGCGCAAGGACATCCTGCAGCGCCCAGGCATCCGCCCCGTTGGGATCCACACCGACGGCGAGGTCGTGCATGATGCCGAGATTCATCCCGGCCTGCACGGCGGTCGCCTGGGCCGCGGTGAGCTGGTCGTCGAGCAGCCACTGCAGCCAGCGATGGAAGTCGACGGCATCGGCGTGTGCCGCCCTGAAGTCGGCAACCGCAGCACTGCCCGGGTGCCGCAGCTCCTCGGGCCACTCGTGCCATTCGCTGCCGTATTTCTCGGCGAGCGCACACCAGGTGGCGAAGTCGTCGAGGCTGCGGCCCTCGCGGTCGCGATAGGCGGCGTATGCCAGCTCGCGGCCGGCGGACCGCTCGACGCGGTACACCCTCTCGAGCGCGGCACGTTTGGCCTTCCAGACGGCATCCCGCTTGATCAGGTCGGCGCGGTCGGCTCGCGCCTGCGCCTCTGCTTGTAACTTGGCGATCCGGGTGCGGTGCCGCATGTAGGCGAACTCGGGTATCGCCTCCACTCGCAGATACATCGGGTTGACGAAGCGGCGCGACGTGGGCAGGTACGGAGACGGTTCCATCGGCGCGGTCGGAGCGGCGGCGTGCAACGGGTTGATCAGGATGAAGCCTGCGCCGTATCTGGCCGCCGACCATACGGCGAGGTCCGTCAGATCCGTCAGATCGCCGATGCCCCAGGATTTTTTGGACCGCACGCTGTAGAGCTGGGTGGCCAGACCCCAGGCGCGGTTCGAACCGAGTCGCGGCGGCAGCTCGAGCGACGCGGGGGAGACGATGACGAGGGTGCTGGTGTCGAACGCGCCTACCTGCAGGTGGAGTCGGTGATAGCCGAGCGGCAGGTCGGCGGGCAGCTCGAAGGTCGCTTCGCCTACCCGTCGATCGCCGAGATCATAAGGCGCCCTGTTGTTTTCGAGTTGCCGCAACCCGGTCCTGACGCTCCCGTCCTCCAGCCGGACCCACAGCCCGACAGGATCGCCGTGGGTGACGTGCACCCAGAACGGCGTTGCGACGCCGGCGCGGGCGACGATCGCGGGCGGCAGTGACCGGGTCCAGTAGTCGCGGTCGTGAGCCGCCAGCGCGGCGTGTCGCTCGTCCTCGGTTGCCGCTGCCACGCCGAGGGCGTCGAGCACGGCGACGAGGGTGGACTCGGCGACGACCGGATGCCGTCCGGTCCAGTCCTGGTATTCGGTTGCGACGCCGAAGCGGGTCGCCAGTTCGACCAGCGACGCTGGCAGGTCACTCATGCCGCCAATCTTGCCTGCTGACTAGTCGACGTCGCGCGTCAACAGGTCCTCCCACGTGTCGCGCCGCACCACCAGCCGGGCCGTTCCGTCGCGGGTGAACACCACCGGGACCCGCCGCGCACCGTTGTACTGGTTGGACATCGTGTAGCAATAGGCGCCCGTCACCGGCACGGCAAGCAGGTCGCCGACGGCGGGGTCGCGCAGCGAGACACCGTTGACCAGTTCGTCGCCCGACTCGCAGTGCCTGCCCACCACGCTCACCGTCTCGCCGCCACCCAGGCGGTCGGCGATCGTCGCCTCGAACCGCTGTCCGGTCAGCGACACCTCGAGGTTGTCTCCCATCCCGCCGTCGACCGCAACGTGCACGACGACGCCACGTTTGATGGTCGTCACCCGGTAGACGGTGCAGGCGCTGTTGGCCACCATGCTGCGGCCCGGCTCGACGATGATGCGACTGTCCTCGGGCAGCAGCGCGCGGGCCTGGGTGACCATCGCCTCCGCGTAGTCGTCCAGGGTCGGCGGCCGCTCGTCGTAGGTGTAGCGCACACCGAGCCCGCCGCCCAGGTCGTACACCTCGAACGTGCCGAGTTTGGCGATGGGCTCGACCGCGGCCGCGAGCTGTTCGACATTGAGCAGTTGCGAGCCGACGTGGGTGTGCACGCCGTCGAGGCGCATCTTCGCGCTGCGCTCGATCCGCGGCGATCGCCTCGCGGGCGTCGTCGGGCATCAGGCCGAACTTCGACCCGGCGTGGCCGGTGGCCTGCGAAGCGTGCGTGGCAGCCTCGACCCCGGGGATCACCCTGACCAGACACGGCTGCTGGTGACCAATGGGGACGATCCGTTCGAGGCGGTCGATGTCGTCGAAGTTGTCCACCACGACGAGCCCGACGCCTTTCTCGACCGCAAGCTCGAGCTCCTCA
The DNA here is from genome assembly GCA_963699655.1 of uncultured Actinomycetota bacterium. Lineage (GTDB taxonomy): Bacteria > Actinomycetota > Actinomycetes > Mycobacteriales > Mycobacteriaceae > Mycobacterium. The sequence continues at coordinate 150,897 of CAVOUV010000018.1, read as the reverse complement.
TCGCTCTTGGCGTTGCCGTGCAGAACCAGCCGGGCCGGATCGGCGCCGGCCTTGAGCGCAGTCAGGATCTCACCGCCACCCGCGACGTCGAGGTGCAGGCCTTCCTCGACCATGACGCGCTGAACGGCGGTGCACGGGAACGACTTCGAGGCGAACGCCACGTCGCACCGTGGCCATCGGCTGCGGAAGGCGCCGAGATAGTCGCCGGCGCGCTGATGCAGCGCCTCCTCCGAGACCACGATGGCCGGCGTGCCGAACTGCTCGGCCACGTCGTCGACGCGGCAGCCGCCGATCATGAGCGTGCCGTCGGTATCGAGCCGGGTGCCGGGAGGGAAGAGGTCGATCAGCTCTGCGGCCGCGGCTTCTGGGTTGAGCGTCGTCGTGGTAGACATCCGTTCAGCGTGCCACCGGGGAGGCCGGCGTGAGCCCAGTGCGACAAAGTCGGGAGGACCAGATGAATGGCAACGTCGACTAAACCGAGGCCGTCGGCGCGAACCAGTAATCGAAATCGTCTTCGGCGCGCCAGCGACCGTCGTCATCGGCGATCGCCGTGTAGTGCCCGCGCCCCCTCAGACCCTCGAGTTGATCTGTGCCGGAGTCGGGTTGGACAACCCAGGCGCCGCTGACCTTTCTGGGTCCGATATCGCGGCCGTGCGCGGTCAGGACGAATGCGCCGCTTCGCCCGCCGACGGCGCCTTCTATGCGTTCGATACCAGTGGAGATACCGCTGCCGTCGGGATATATCAGTCGGATGTGGTCGGCACGGCCCATCCCGTCGATCGCGCCGGTGAACCGCTCCGTCAAGACTGTCGAGATCAGCACGCTGCCGTCGTCATGGCGGCTGATCTCGTACCGGTCGTAGCCGACGACCTCGATGTTGCTGCGCGCGTGTTCGGCGTCGGGCGGCGGTTGCTGCAGCGCGTCGCCGCTGTCTATCAGCCCGCCCCATCGGAACGTCATGCTGTTCTCCTTTCGGTGTCGACCTCATCGAGTTGGCTGTGGATGTCGGCGGCCGTATTGTCGGGATCGGTCGCATACGGCATGTGGCCACCGGGTAAGTGCCGCAACGCGATGCCGAGGCGCTCGGCCAGTGTGGCCGCGGCCCGAAATGGTGGCGTGCCCCGATTCTGTCGGTCTGCCATGACCGTGAACGGCAGGTCTTCCGGAGGCATCGCAGCCAGCGCACCTGCCAGTCCTTGCCGGTAGCCGGCGAGAGCCGGGATCTCGAAGTCGAGAAATACTTCGGCATTGGCGACCATCCGCGACTTGGCCTCAGCGGCGAGGGCGTCGAACGAGCTGCCGACCGACTGGTGGACGTGCTCGAGGAATCCTTCCGCCACCCGCCGGCGGCGAACGGCGGACGCGGCCGACGCCACCAAGCCACGAGCCAGTTCGTCACCGTCGGTGAGCGCACTGAACAAGGGCGGTTCCTGCACCATCGCGACGCGCACCAGGCCGGGCCGGCGAGCCAGAAGTTCCAACAGGATCACCCCGCCCAGACTGCCTGCCCACACCGCGCACGGCGCCAGCCCCAACGAATCGATGAGACCCGCGGCATCGTCAGCTTGTTCGGCGATGTCGGTGGCGTGCCAGGTGGGTGGTCGCGGACTTCGCCCGTTACCCCTACGGTCATAGGTCACCACGCGGAAGTCTCGGGCGAGGATTTCGGCGACCGCGGCGTAGTGCCATGCATCGACGCTGCCGCCGGGGATGAAGAGCAGAGAAGGCCCCTCGCCACGATCCTCGTAATACAGTCTTGCCCCGTTGACCTCGGCTTTTCCAGTGTGAATCTGCGGATAAACCTTGATGTCGGACATCTCGCCCAAATTATGCCTATGATCGGCATATGTCAACGACAGGCATCGCAGCGGATCCCGCGCCCGCCGCCGGCCTCCGCGAGCGCAAGAAGGCGATGACCCGCGCCACCATCGAGGCGACGGCACTGCAGCGGTTCCTCGCCGACGGCTACGAACGCGTGCGCCTGGAGGATCTGTGCGCCGACTGCCTGGTCTCGACGCGCACGTTCTTCCGGTACTTCTCGTCGAAGGAGGATCTGGTCCTCGGCCGGTTGCAGAATCACCTCGGCGTGGCGGCAGACCTGCTGGCCGCCCGGCCCGCCGACGAACCGCTGCTGACCTCCCTGCGGGAGGTGATCATCGCGACGGTCACGGATTACTCGGCCGAGCCCGAACGCGAACTGGCGCGCCTCCGCCTGGTCGCCACGACGCCGGCGCTGCAGTCGGCCCTGGCCCGCGTGTTCGCCGGCTTCGATGAACTCATCCGACAATTCGCCGGTGCCCGCCATGACATCGAAAACCCCAGCGGGGCAAAGCTTGTGGCGATTGCAGCGGTATCGGCATTCCGGATCGGCCTGGAGGACTGGGCCGAGAAGGACGCGCGCACCGACCTGGCCGGCGTCATCCTCGGAAACCTGGATCAGCTTACCGGCGGCATCACCGGCCTGGGGCGTAGTAGTACAGTCCGTCCGTAACGATCCTTACAGATAGGCGGAACGTGGCGGCACCGCTGACGAAGAAGCAGCAACAGGGTGTGCAATCCCGCGAGCTCATCCTCGATGCCACCGAACGGCTGATGTCGAGCCGCGGGTTTGCCGCCACCTCGATCAGCGACATCCGCAAGGCATGTGGACTTCCGCCGAGCTCCATCTACTGGCACTTCGGATCCAAGGAGGGCGTGCTGGCGGCGGTGATGGAGCGCGGCGCCGAGCGGTTCTTCGCGGCGATACCGACGCAGGGCAGCACCGCCCGGCGGCTGGACGTGGCGGCGTCGTTGCAGTCGCAGCACCCGGATTTCCTCCGGCTGTTCTACATCCTGTCGCTCGAGCGCAGCGACGACCCGACCGTCGCCGAGGTGGTCCGCCGGGTCCGCGACACCGCCATCGATCGGTTTCGCGACGCCATCGCCGATCTGATGCCCGCCGATGCGCCACGGTCGAGAGCCGAACGCGTCGTCGCCGAACTCACCGCAGTCGCCGTCGCGCTGTCGGACGGCGTCTTCTTCGCCGAGCACCTCGAGCCCGATTCCACCGACGTCGAGCGCATGTATCGGCGGCTCTTTCAGGCTGTCACGGCCCTGATCCCGATCCTGTTGGAGGAGAAGTGAACTCGAGAACCGCGATCATCACCGGCGCGAACACCGGGCTCGGGCTGGAGTGCGCCCGCGCCCTGCTGGCGAGCGATCCGTCGTGGCACGTCGTCCTTGCCGTGCGCGACCCGGTCCGCGGCGCGGACGCCGTCACCGAACTCGGTCAACCCGCCCGGTGCACCGTCGCCGAACTCGACCTCGGCTCGCTGCGTTCGGTTCAGGGTTTCGTGACGCATGTGCGCGCTGCCCAGTTGCCGCCTCTTCACGCGGTGGTCTGCAATGCCGGCGTACAGGTGGTGTCCGTCACTGCTCGCACCGACGACGGTGTCGAGAGAACTTTCGGCGTGAACCATCTCGGTCATTTCGCTTTGGTGACAGGGATACTCGCCGATCTCGAGCGCCCGGCGCGCGTCGTCGTCGTCAGCAGCGGCACTCACGATCCGACCAGGCACACCGGCATGCCCGCCCCGCAATACACCGCCGCGGCGGACCTGGCGCGGCCACCGGCCTACGGCCCGGCCACCGACCGCCAAAGCGGCCGCCGCCAGTACACCACGTCGAAGCTGTGCAACGTGCTCTTCGCCTACGAACTCGATCGCCGCCTCGGCCACGGCGCCCAGGGTGTCGCGGTCAACGCATTCGATCCCGGCCTGATGCCGGGTTCGGGCCTGGCGCGTGACTACCCGCCGCTGCTACGGCTGGTGTGGCGTTTCCTTCTGCCCGCACTGCGTGTGCTACCGGGCGTCCGCAGCACGCGCGCGTCCGGGCGGTACCTGGCCGCCCTGGTCGACGATGCCCGGTTCGACGGAGTCACCGGCGAGTACTTCGATGGCCCGCGGTCGACCCGGTCCTCGATCGACTCCTACGACCCGGCGAAGGCGCTCGACCTCTGGGAGACCAGTGAAGGGCTTGTGGCGCAACGGATCTGACGCTGGTCAGATTCGCAACAACAGGAGCGTCACGATCACCGTCGCGAATACCGCCGTCGCCCCACCGATCAGATAGACCGCGACGGCGGGCGACGTTCGAAAATGCCGCGCGCGATCTCGGCTGATCCACACCACCAGCAACGCCAACAGGGTCGCCAGCACGGCCAGGCCGATTTTCCCGGGCGCAAGCGGGCCGCCACTGCGCAACAGTGGAATGGCACCCGACGCGAGGAATCCGACCGCCGTTCGCTCCCAGGACAACTGGGTTCGCTCCCTCTGCAGCCCCGGTCTTTCCAGTGGCTGTGACACGTCAACCGCCGCCGGGTGCTGTGACGAACAGAACGACGACCATCAGAAGCGCCATCACCAGGATGGCCGCCCCGAGCAGCACCGGCATCGTGCTGGGCGGAAGGTCCGCTCCGCGACGCATCGCCGTCTGAACTCTGCGCCAGCGCACCACCGCCAGCGCCGAAAGGATTCCGCCCGCGGCGCACAGCGCAATACCCAGGCCGTGGCGGAGCCCCGGATATCCGAACGCCGGAACGAGCTGAACCACGGCGACTCCGCCCGCGATCAGCGCCAACCCCGTGCGAATCCAGGCAAGGAAGGTTCGCTCGTTGGCTAGGGTGAAGCGATAGTCCGGGTCCTGCTCATCGGGCCCCATGGCAGACACACTAGACACCTGCCGTTCGCACCGATCGGTAGTGTCCCGGACATGGCGCCCGAACGGCTCGACGCAATCGAGGCGCAGAACCGGCGGGCCCGCGTCGCAGCCGCGGCGCTGTTCCTGACCAACGGCGCGATCTTCGCCAACCTGCTGCCCCGATATCCGGAAATCAAGTCCGACCTCGGATTGTCCAACGCGGTCTACGGCGCGGCGATCTCGGCGTTCTCGGGCGGCGCGCTGGTCGCCGGACTGACCGCCGCCGCGCTGATCCGGCGGTACCGCTCCTCACGCGTCGCGGTGGTGAGCACGATCGCCCTCGCGGCCTTCGTCGTGGTCGCCGGAGTCGCGACGACACCCCTGATGCTGGGGGCGGCGCTGTTCGTCGCGGGTGCGTCCGATGCGATCACCGATGTCGCGCAGAACGCGCACGCTCTGCGGGTACAGCGCATCTACGGCCGGTCGATCATCAACTCGTTTCATGCGGTGTGGGCCGTCGGGGCGATCCTGGGCGGGTTGACGGGTGCGGCGGCGATCGCGCTGCACATCTCCCGCGGCATGCATCTGACGGTGGTGGGCGTCGTCTTCAGTGCCGTCGTGCTGACCGCCTATCCGTACCTGCTCCGCGGCGACGACCACGAGGACCACCCGTCCGCACAGGCAACGCGGCGGCAGGGGGCCGGCCTCGCCGTGTACGCCACTCTGCTGGCACTCGTGGTGATCGCGATTGCCGGTGCCACCGTCGAGGACGCCGGAAACTCCTGGGCCACCCTGTATCTGCGTGACAGCCTGGGCGCGCCGGCGGCGATCGCGGCGTTCGGCTATGTCGCTCTGGTCGGTTTCATGTTCGTCGGCCGACTGATCGGGGACCGGCTTGTCGACCGCTTCGGCGAGCGGGCCGTGACGCGGACAGGCGGGATCATCACCGCGGCGGGGATGGGTGTGGCGCTGGCGTTCCCGAGCGTGCCGGGCACCATCGCCGGTTTCGCCGCCGCGGGCCTCGGTGTCGCCACCCTGATTCCGGCCGCGATGCACGGGGCGGATCAACTGCCCGGCATGCGGCCGGGGACCGGGCTGACGGTGTTGACCTGGCTGATGCGGGTCGGCTTCTTCGGTGCGCCGTTGATCGTGGGGGTGGTCGCCGACGCGACGAGTCTCCGCGTCGGCCTGCTCAGTGTCGTCGTCGCGGGACTGGCCGTGGCGGCGCTGGCGGGCGCACTCAGTGGGCGGAACCGATCATCTCGATCGTGAGCACGCCCGCGATGATCAACGCGATGCCCACGCCCATCAGCCACGTCAAGGGTTCGGCGAACAGGAACCGCGCGATGACCGCAACCAGCGCCACGCCGCAAGCCGTCCATACTCCGTAGGCGATTCCGACGGGCAGGCCGAAGGACAGCGTCAACCACAACAGGTAGAACGCCGCGAGATAGCCCAGCACGACCGGAGCGATCCAAACCTTTTTCCGGAATCCGTTCGATGCCCGCAGCGCCAGCGTCGCGAACACTTCGATGAGAATCGCGGCCGCCAGCGTCAACCACATCACGGTCCGTCCACCGCCCGCGGGTGAGATCCGAACTCGACCAACAGGACACCGGCGATGATCAGGGCGATGCCCGCGGCGATCGGCCAGGTGAAGGGATCCCGGAAGAGCGCCGCCGCCAGCACCGCCGTGGCCGCCGTGCCCGACGCTCCCCAAATGCCGTACGCGACGCCGACCGGCATGCCCGTCCGGAGCACCATCGTCAGCAACACGAAGGAAGCCAGATAACCCGCCACGACAAGCACCAGCCAGGCCGACTGGTCCTGGGAGGCCCGCATGGCCAGTGTTGCCGCGACCTCGACCGCGATGGCGGCGAACAACAGCGCCCATTTCTGCACGCCATCAAGCTATGCCATGGGTGTTCGGCCGGGGCTTTTGACCGACGCGCTCGACCATTGGCGTCAACACCTCGTGGGCGAAGCGGCGCAGCTCGGCATCGTCGCCGAAGTCCGGGTCGGTCGGCGGCATCGTGAGGTAGGTGAAGAAGAGCCGCGCGAACACGTCGGCCACCCAGCGCACGGGTTGAGCCGGCGTGCCCGGCTGCTCGCCGTGGATGTAGCGGGCGATGAAGGCCGAGCCCACGTTGATCAGCTCGTGGGAGTCGGCGATCGGATCCGGTTCGGTGTGCGCGGCCCTGCGCATGACCGGGTGCCTGCGCGCAAAGGTGACCGCGGCGATGAACGCCGCGGCCACACCGTCGCGAGCGTCCTCGACCGCGTCGATCGCATCGGCCACCGCGGCCAGGAAACGTTGGGTCTCGCGGCGTACCAGCGCCTCGACCAGATCATCGCGGCGCGGGTACCGACGATAGGTGGTCATCCGCGACACGCCTGCCCGGCGTACCACATCCTCGACCGTGATGCGTTGCACCCCAACGGCGGCGGCTTCCTGCAGGGCAGCGTCCAGGATGCGCTGGCTGGTGCGGTCGGCAGATTCGTCGACACTGCCGCCGGTGGATGCACCGCCGACCATTTCGATGATCCTGGCGTCCATCACAGCGGTGCTACCTCGGGCAGTTGGGCCCCGGACGCCCGCGCCCTCGCGAGCCGGACGTAGCGCGGCGTGCCGAACGCCCAGCGCAGCCTGCGGGCGTCGAGCTGCAGGGCCGGTTCCATCATCAGCCGTGTCGTCGCGGACGGCCGGTCGTAGCCGATCATTTCCTGCGCCCGCTTCGGGGCCCGGCTCATCCCGGCGAAGATCGCGAACCGGTGCAGTCCGCGGTCCACCGGCGCGGGCAGCGCGGGGAAGAACGGCGACGTCATCAGGAAGTCGATGAACTCACGCGTCTGCGCGTTCACGCTCAGCCGCGAGCGCATGGCACCGACGTAGTCATCGAGTTCGGCGACGTTCGTCGGCGCCACGTCACCGCCGCCCATCCTGCCGATCACGGCCTGCTCGGCCAGGTAGCGATCCCGTTCCTCTTGTGACAGTGGACGGTTCGTGTGTTCGAAGGCGCGCATGATCATCCACGGGATACAGGTATGGACCCAGCTGATCAGCTCGGGATCGAGCGCGCGGTACCTGACCCCGTCGGGGCGCGTGCCGTTGACGAACGAATGGATGTGTTTGACACGCTCGATGAGCGCGGTCGCCGCCTCGGTGTTACCGAACGTCGTGGTCAGCACGTAACCCAGCGTCGCGCGGGCGCGCTGGAACGGGTCTTCCCGATAGTTCGACATGTCCTGTACCCCGGCGATCACCGACGGATGCAGGATCTCCAGCACGATGGCCGGAAGACCCGCCTGTGACACCGCGGCGAGGTCGGCGTTGACCTCCCACGAGACGCTGCCCGGTCCGATCAGGCCCGGATCGCCCGCCGGGCCGCCGAAGACGGTCGGGTCGTCATGGCGACCCGCGCCCTTCTCGAAATCCTCGACGATGCGCCGGCGCAGCGTGTCCATGGCGACCTAACGGTAGAAATGTGACACCTAGCACCTCATCTATACCACGGTGGGCATTATCGGGAGCCTGCCTTATCTCACCCGGTGGCGAATGGGCAGGTGTTTGAGGCCGCCGACGAAGAGGGTGTGAGCGAGTTCGGGCTTCCCGGCCAGATCGATCGAATCGAGCCGGGGGATCAGCTCGGAGAAAAAGCTGCTGATCTCCATCCGGGCCAACGCAGCGCCGAGGCAGAAATGGACACCGGCGCCGAAGGCGAGATGCCGGTTGGGAGTGCGGGCGATGTCGAAGCGGAACGGCCCGTCGAACACCTCTTCGTCGCGGTTACCCGACACGTAGGCCAGGTACGCCGATTCGCCCGCGGCGATCGGCACCCCGCGCACCGCGGTGTCTGCGGTGGCGGTCCGCATGAACTCCTTGACGGGGGTGGTCCATCGGATCATCTCCTCGACCGCGGTGGCCATCAGCTCGGGGTGCGCGCGCAGCCGCTCACGCTGTGCCGGATGCTCGATGAGGGCCTGCAGGCCGCCTGAGATCACCGCGGCGGTGGTGTCGTGGCCGGCGGTGGCGATCACGAGATAGTAGGACTGCACGTCCATATCGCACAGATATTCGCCGTCGATGCGGGCATTGGCGATCACCGAGGCCAGATCGTCCGTGGGATGCTTGCGCCGCGCGGTCGCCAGCGCGGAGAAGTAGGCGAAGGCATCGGCGACGGCGGCGGATAAGTCCTCATGCGAGTCACCGCGCTGAAACTCCTTGTCGTCCTTCCCGAATACCTGTTGGGTGATTTTGAGCATGTACGGGAAGTCCGTCTCGGGAATCCCGAGCAGCGACAGGATGACGTAGAGCGGATAGTTCCTGGCGATGTCGACGACGAAATCGCACTCGTCGACGCCGCTCATGTCATCGACATATCGCTTGGCCAGAGCGTCGACCTCAGCCTTCAGGGCGCGCATGGCTTTGGGCCGAAACCAGTCCGCACCGATAGCGCGCACCACGCGATGATGCGCGCCATCCATCGCGGTTATTGCGCGTAACCCGGTCCCGGCCCGCCGGCGCGCCGACTTCTCGTCGTCCGCGTCGGCGGTGTCGAGCGTCGATCGCGGCTCGCTGATCCACAGCGCGTTGTTGCGTTCGATCTCCATGATGTCGGCGTGCTTGGTGATCGCCCAGAACGGCCGGTACGGCGGTTGATCGACCCGGGACACGGGCGCGGTGGCCCGCAGGCGTGTCAGCGCCGAGTGCAATCGTGATTCGTCGGCGTAGGCGGTGGGATCTGTCAGAACCGTCGCGGCGACATTCCCTGGCGTCATTTTCCCTCTTTTCGCAGCAGCGGCCGAGGCCCCTTGGGCACCTCCGCGCGGGCGGCGTATCGCCCCAATTTGGCTAACGGGCGCGACGTCTCCGGGAATCGTTTTGAACGCTGAGAGATTGCGCGCAATGCCAGAGAAGCGCCGAATATCTGCAGGTGGTCGCGGGTAACCAGGGCAATATGAGCGGTGTGCACCGGTACGTGGACCGAGACCGCTCGCGTTCGCGTGTAGTTTGCCCACAGGCGTCTGCTGAACATGCCGATCAGAGGGATTGTCTGCGGGCGTAGGTAGCGTGGTTGAGTTCGCCCCCATCTCGATCGAAGGAGTTCTCATGACGGATCCCCAGCGCACCCTCATCGCCGTCCTGCTCGACCGCTCCGGATCGATGGAGACGATCAAGTCCGACACCGAAGGCGGTTTCAACGCGTTCATCGACCAGCAGCGCGCACAGTCCGGCGACACCCGGGTGACGCTGGCCCAGTTCGACACCCACTTCGACGTGGTCTACGCGCAGCGGCCGATCGCCGAGGTGCCCCCGCTGGATCTGCAGCCGCGGGGGATGACAGCGCTCTACGACGCCGTCGGACGGTTGATCACCGATGTGGGTGCCGATCTGGCCGCGAGGCCGGAGCACGAGCGGCCCGGCAGTGTGGTCGTCGTCGTGCTGACCGACGGCCATGAGAACTCCAGCAAGGAGTGGACCCACGACGCGGTGAGCGCCGCGATTCGCCGACAGGAAAGCGAATACTCGTGGGACTTCGTGTTCCTCGGCGCCAATATGGACGCCGTCGCGATCGGGGAGAAGCTCGGCTTCTCCGCCGACAAGTCGATCACCTACGCGGCGTCGAGCGCCGGAGTGTCCGGGGTGTTCGCCTCCACCGCCGATTACGTGTCGCGCAAGATGGCCGCACCGCCCGGCAGCACCGTCGCGGGGTTCTCCGACAAGGACCGGCGGGCGGCGAAGGGACAGCCGGCGTGACGGCGGAACCGAACACCCGGCGCGAAGCGGGCGAACGGCCCGTCGTCGACACCGCATACGGTCCGGTCCGCGGCATCGACGACGGAACGGTCAAGGTATGGAAGGGAATTCGCTATGCCACCGCGCCCGTCGGCGAACTGCGCTGGCGGGCACCCGAGGCGCCGCAACGCTGGTCGGAGCCGACCGACGCGTCGCGGGTCGGGCCGGTCTGCCCGCAGCCGACGGATCCCAGAATTCCGATGGACCTCGGCGCTCCCCAGGGCGACGACTGCCTGACGCTCAACGTGTGGGCTTCATCGGATACCGAGACCGGCGCCGGTAAGCCGGTCATGGTCTGGGTACACGGCGGGGCCTACGTGATCGGCGGCGCGAGCCAGCCGCTGTACCACGGTCGCGCCCTGGCCAGCGGCGGCGAAGCGGTGATCGTCACCGTGAACTACCGGCTGGGGCCGTTCGGCTTCCTCGATCTGTCATCACTGGGCAGCGGCCGGGTGCGCTTCGACAGCAATGTCGGGCTCCGGGACGTTCTCTTCGCGCTGCGCTGGGTGCGCGACAACATCGGAGCATTCGGCGGAGACCCCGACCGCGTCACCGTGTTCGGCGAGTCAGCCGGCGCCGGGGTGATCACCACACTGCTGGCCAGTCCGGCTGCGGCGGGGCTGTTCTCCGGCGCTATCGCGCAGAGTTCGCCGGCGACCTCGATCTACGACACCGGCCGCGGCCGCCGTGTCGCCGAACGATTCCTCGGCCACCTCGGTGTCGCCGCCGAGGACATCGACCGGCTGCCCGACGTCCCGACCGGCGCGATCCTGACCGCCGCCAAGCGCGTCTTCGACGAAGTGCCCGTCGATACCCCCGGCACACTGGCGTTCGCGCCGATCATGGATGGCGAGCTGGTTCCGGACTATCCGGTCAAACTCGCCCGCGCCGGCCGGACACTACCGGTGCCGCTGATCATCGGCACCAACAAGCACGAGGCCGCCTTGTTCCGCTGGATGAAGTCTCCGCTGATGCCCATCACACCGGAGGCGATCCGGGCCATGTTCGCCGAAATCGCATCCGAGCAGCCGAGTTTGGCCATCCCGAGCGAGGCTCAGATCGGCGCCGTCTACCGTGGGCGTGCCAAGGCCAAGGGGCTGGGTGTGGCGCGTGACCTCGGATTCCGGATGCCGTCGATCTGGTTCGCCGAAGGCCACAACGCCGTGGCACCCGTCTACCTGTATCGTTTCGACTTCGCCACCCCGATGCTGCGGCTGCTGCGGCTCGGCGGCGCACACGCCACCGAACTGCCCTTCGTGTGGGGCAATCTCGTTGCCGGGCCGAAGGATCCGACGTTCAAGCTCGGCGGCATGAAAACGGGCCGGGCGGTGTCGGACCGCATCCGCGCCCGCTGGATCGACTTCGCGGTCACGGGCCGGTCCGCCGGTGCTGCGGGCCAACCGGAATGGCGGCCCTACCGTGCCGACGACCGCGCCACCCTGGTGATCGACAGGCAGGACAGCGTGGTCGCCGACCTCGATCGCGATGTGCGGGCGGCATGGGGCGACGACATACTCAGTTTTCGGTAACGCCGTCAACAGGGGCCCGATCCGGCGCTAACCTCACGCCGTGACCGTAGACCGACGCCTCGACCGGCCGGTTTTCGGCGTCGTCTTCCTGCTCGTGTTCGTGTTCTCCTACAGCGAGGAGATCGTCACCGGATTCTTCGACGCCATCGGTCAACCGGAGCACGACGCATGGCGGGTCGCCGTGATCGGATTCGATCTGTTCATTCTCGCCGTGGCGGGCCGTCTCAAGCGCAACATCGGGCGCGCCGACGGCGGCGAACCGAGGTTGTGGCGATGGTGGTGGGCGGGATTCGCCATCGTGATGGCCGTCGACATACTCCTGCTGTCGGTCGACGAATACGTCTGGCTCGACGTCATCGCCTCGACCCTGTACGTGACCGCCATGGCGATCCTGATGATGTCATCGCTGAACGCCGACCCACTTGTGCTGTTCCGCTCGGCCAAACGCGATGCGATGCCGACCGACTGGCGCCGCGCCCGCGCGGTGGTGCCCCTCATCGTCGGCACCTACGTCGCCTACATCGGCGCCACCGTGTGGACCGACTTCTTCAACGTCGACGTCACCCGCACGCTCGACGACGAACTCGCGGCCCAGATCGACCAGCTGTCGCTTTTCGAACGTGAGGGCGTGCTACGGGAAATCTGCGACCCTGCGGTCGCCCCGGGGTACTTCGAACATGTCGCGCAGGTGATACCGCTGTTGCTGATGACATTGGGCATCGAGTTCGGGTTCTTCCGCGGCTCACTGCGCGAGCCCGCCCAACGTGCCGCGACCGCGGCGACCGTCGCGGTGATGTCGATCGCGTTGGTGTTCGCGCTGTCGACATTGCCGTGGGGCGGCGACGAGTGCGGCGAGATCCTGGTCGCGTGGCATGAATATCTGACGTTCGTGGTATCCCTGCAGGCCGTGGCGACCGGGCTGGTTAGCCTGGTCTGGCTGCTGGTGGTCAATGTGCCTGAAGACCGCGAGGCAATGGCAGATAGTTAAAATTGCCGGCGAGACGTGACCAGGAGGTGTGACGAGTGGACTGGACGCGCGTATTCGCGGACGCGCTGCCCCCGCTGATGCACGATCCGGTGACGTTCGCGGTCCCGTTCTTCCTCGTGCTCCTCGTCATCGAGTGGGCGGCCGCCCGCAAGCTCGCACACGTCGAGGCGGAGCGCGCACCGTCCGGGGCCTACCTCAGGAGAGACGCCTGGGCGAGCATCTGGATGGGCGTGGTGTCGATCGCGACCAGCGGGGTGCTCAACTTCGTGGCTCTGCTCGGTTACGCCGCGCTCTACGTATACGTCGCGCCCTGGCACCTGCCGGCAGACCAGTGGTACACGTGGGTGATCGCCATCGTGGGCGTCGACCTCCTCTACTACGTCTATCACCGGATGGCTCACCGGGTCCGCCTGTTCTGGGCCACCCATCAGGCGCATCACTCCAGTCAGTACTTCAACTTCGCCACCGCGTTGCGGCAGAAGTGGAACATCAGCGGCGATGTCTTCCTGCGGGCGCTTCTGCCGCTCGTCGGTGTCCCACCGTGGATAGTGTTCGCGAGCTTCTCGGTCAACCTCATCTATCAGTTCTGGATCCACACCGAGCGCATCGGAAGGCTCTGGCGACCAATAGAATTCGTCTTCAACACACCTTCTCATCACCGGGTGCACCACGGCATGGACCAGCAATACCTGGACAAGAACTACGGCGGCATCTTCATCCTGTGGGACCGGATGTTCGGCAGCTTCGAGGCCGAAACCGTCCGGCCCCATTACGGGTTGACCAAGCAGGTCGACACCTACGACATCTGGAAGCTGCAGACGCACGAATACGTCGCCATCGCCCGCGACGTGCGCCGCGCGGCACGGTGGCGTGACCGGCTGGGCTACCTGTTCGGTCCACCCGGGTGGCAGCCGCGCCAGTCGGTTCAGCCGGACATCCCGGTGCCGACCATCGCTACTCCGTAGCGCGCCGGAAGACCGGCGCCTGGCCCGAGACGGCGTCGCGAATCCACTGCAGTACGCGCTGACTCGCGTCGGCAGTGCTCAGGGGCGAGCTGTCGATGACGGTGATCTGCCAATCGTCCGTCGACATGTGGTGCAGACGCGTCCACCGCATCTCTGCCCACCCGCCATCGGCGAGGACATGCGGCATGTGACGGGGGTCCGCGGCGTGACGCCGCATCCAGTCCGCGAAGGCGACGTGGTGGGGCAGTAGCTCGTCGGGATCCCCGCGCCGCCGCAGTCGGTCCCGTTGCACCTGTGCAGTGACATCGAGGAGGCAGACCGCGATGTCCACCGACGGCGCAGACGGCGCGGCCAGCACCTCGCCCGGCGCGACCGGATCGCCGGCGAGCAGCAGATGCCGCTGCTGCGCGGCGAGTTCCGCGGCGCGAGCCACCGCTCGTTCGGCCATCCGCTGCCGCCACGCGATGTCCGGATTCGCCGGGACGGCGCCGAGATGGCGCAGCTCGATCGCCTCGATGTCGTCACCGACGACCCCTGAGATCGACTCGCGTACGGATGTCTTGCCGGCTCCGCTCGCGCCGGAGAGCAACAGCAGCACAGCTTCCATCTTCGCCGTCGGGGCAACCGATTTATCACCGCGCCACCGCCCACCCCGTAGTGTCCGCACGGTGGAAACAGTCTTCGATGCCAACGTCGATCCCGCTCTCGTCGAACGTTCGCTTGCGTCAAGCACCTTCGGCTCGATGTGGCTGGATATCCCGCGCCCGGCCTACCCGTCGCTGACCGGATCGGCCGACTGCGACCTGCTGGTCGTCGGTGGCGGGTACACCGGCCTGTGGACCGCGCTGCACGCCGCCCATCGCAATCCGGATCAGCGCATCATCCTCGTCGATGCGAACCGGATCGGCTGGGCCGCGTCGGGGCGCAACGGCGGCTTCGTCGACGCCAGCCTGACCCATGGTTCGGAGAACGGAAAATCCCGCTGGCCGAATGAAATCGACAAGCTCGATGCGATGGGCCGGGAGAACCTCGACGGGATGCAGGCCGACATCGAGAACCTGGGCCTCGAGACCGAATGGCAGCGCACCGGCATGCTGGCGGTGGCCACCGAGCCGCATCAGGTCGACTGGCTCGAGGAATCGGCCGCACAGGGGGAGGGCCGGCTGCTCGGCGAGCAGGAGGTGCGCGCCGAAGTCGACTCACCGACCTATCTGGCCGGCCTGTACAGCCCCGATACCTGTGCGATCGTTCATCCCGCCAAGCTGGCTCTCGAACTCGCCCGCGCCTGCGACGAGGCGGGCGTGCGAATCCACGAGCACACCAACGCCAAGGAACTCGACTCCGCGGGTTCGGCGCTGCGCGTGCAGACCGATGCGGGGACCGTCACGTGCCTGCGTGCGGTGCTGGCGACCAACGTCTTTCCGAGCCTGTTGCGGCGCAACCGGCTCTACACCGTGCCCGTCTACGACTATGTGCTCGCCACCGAGCCACTCTCCGATGCCCAGCTCGACCGGATCGGCTGGCGCGGCAGGCAGGGAATCGGCGACTCCGCCAACCAGTTTCACTACTACCGGTTGACCATGGACAACCGGATCGTGTGGGGCGGCTATGACGCCGTCTACCACTTCGGCCGCCGGGTCGACCCGGGCCACGAGGACCGGCCGGCCACCTACCGACGGCTGGCGGCACATTTCTACATCACCTTCCCGCAACTCGACGATGTCCGGTTCAGCCACCGCTGGGCCGGCGCCATCGACACCAACACCCGGTTCTGTGCGCACTGGGGGACGGCCCGCGACGGGCGCGTCGCCTATGTCAACGGGTTCACCGGTCTCGGCGTCGGTGCGGCACGGTTCGCCGCCGACGTCTGCCTTGATCTCCTCGGCGACGAACCGACACCGCGCACCGAGTTGGAGATGGTGCGCAAACGACCGCTGCCCTTCCCCCCCGAACCGCTGGCCAGCATGGGTATTCAGGCGACCAGATGGTCGCTTGACCGCGCCGACCACAGCGCCGGCCGCCGCAACGTCCTTCTCCGCAGTCTGGACGCGCTCGGGCTTGGCTTCGACTCCTAGCGTGGTTCGATGCCGTGTTCGCTGTAATGCCCTACGCAATAGCCGGGATCCGTAGGCTCGGCCGTGCTGACATGGAAGGGCAACGACGTGGCAGACAGACTTCTCAAGGGTGAGAAACTCGAGCAGGGCCAATCGCTGACATCACGCAATGGGGTCTACACGCTGACGTTGCAGGCGGACGGCAACCTGGTGTTGGCCGCACGCGGTGAGGCCGTGTGGGCAACGGGCACCGACGGCCAGGACGTGGTGCGCGCCGAGGTGCAGACCGACGGCAACTTCGTGCTCTATACATCCGACAAGCCGGTGTGGCACACCGACACCAAGGGCGCCAAGGATGTCCGGCTGCTTCTGCAGGATGACCGGAACCTCGTGCTGTACGGGTTCGACGGTCCGGCATGGGCCTCGAACACCCAGACCGACGAGGCGCCGCCGCCGGCCGCGGCCGAGGCGCCCGAGCCCGAGGTGGTACCCGCCGCCGCCGAGGAAGTCGTGCCCGCACCGGAGGCCGAAGCGCCCGCACCCCGAGCGCCCGCACCACCGCCACCTCCGCCACCTCCGCCCGCCGCGCGCACGCACACCGTCGTCTCCGGCGACACGCTGTGGGCCATCTCGGAACGGTTCTACGGTGACGGCAGCAAATACCAGGTGATCGCCGACGCCAGCGGAATCTCCAACCCGGACCTGATTCACCCCGGACAGGTGTTGACCATTCCCTAGCTCGACTCGCTACTTCGGTAGCGGACTTTGTTGCACCGGAACGTAAATGGGTCACCCGCAGTTGGCCAGACGTTTCGATTGGGGCGAGCGGAAGCCAATACATACGCGCCCCGGCTGAGTAGCCTTGGCAGCGTCGTGATAGTCGCCTTCAGGAAAGGGATACCGGCATGGGAGACACACTTACCGAGGGTCAGAAGCTTGAGAAAGGGGGATCGCTGACCTCCGACAACGGCGCGTACACGCTGACCTTGCAGGAAGACGGCAACCTGGTGTTGGCCGCGCGCGGTCAGGCCGTGTGGGCGACGGGCACCGACGGCCAGGACGTGGTGCGCGCCGAGGTGCAGGCCGACGGCAACTTCGTGCTCTATACATCCGACAAGCCGGTGTGGCACACCGACACCAAGGGCAGCAAGGACGTCAAGCTCGTGCTGCAGGACGACCGCAACCTGGTGCTGTACGCCTCCGGCGGACCGGCATGGTCATCCAAGACCGACACCACCGAAGCGCCGCCACCCGCGCCCGAGGCCAAGGCCGAGCCCCCCGCACCCGAGGTCGCGCCCGCCGCCGTCGAGGAATCGGCGCCCGCCGCCCCCGAACCCGCAGCGCCTGCGCCGCCACCGCCGCCGCCTCCGCCGCCCGCTCCGAGGACGTACACGGTGGTTTCCGGCGATACGCTCTGGGCCATCTCGGAGCGCTTCTACGGTGACGGCAGCAAGTACCAGGTGATCGCCGACGCCAGCGGCGTCTCCAACCCCGACCTGATCCATCCGGGTCAGGTATTGACGATCCCCTGACACCACAGCGGTGATGGCCCGGGCCGAAATGTCCGGGCCATCACTGTTTACAGGCACGGCACGGCGCCGCGGCCACGCGTGATCCGCGGCCGGTGGTTCGCCTTTGTAACGTCTCCGTGATGTCCTTCGATGAGCAAGTGAACGTGCCGTTGTGGAGTGGTTTCCGTAACGTCAATGCTTGCGTCGATTTGCTCGCTCGGGCATTGCGGTCCGCAACACACCGGTAGCCTGGACAACCTCGACACCGAAGGATCGGAGGCGACAGTGCCCCGACGATGGAAATCGCTAGTCTCGGCTTCTGCGTGTGTGTTCGCCGCATTGGCACTGTCCACGGGCCCGGCCCACGCGGGCAACGGCTCGCTGGTCTATCCGGGGATGGAAGTTCGCCAAGGCACCAACCTCTGCACGGTCGGCTTCGTCGACCTTGCGTCGCGCACGGGGTACACCGCCGGCCACTGCCGCGGCGGTGGCACGGTCGGCGACAAGGACGGCAACTACATCGGCACCGAGACGGCCTTCCGCGACAACACTCCCAACGGCGCGACTGTCGACACCAATCACCAGATCGCCGACTGGGAGGCATTCAGCGTGCCGCCGGAAATTCAGGTGAGCAACGTCCTTCCCAGCGGCCGGCAACTGATCTCCGATCCGTCGGTCGTGCCGTCACCCGGCCTGCCGGTCTGCCACTTCGGTGTGGTCACGGGGGAGAGCTGCGGGACCGTCGAGGCGGTCAACAACGGCTGGTTCACGATGGCCAACGGCGTCGTGAGCCAGAAGGGCGATTCCGGCGGACCGGTGTACATGGTGACCGCGGACGGTCGCGCGGCGATCGTCGGCATGTTCAACAGCACCTGGGGTCAGTTCCCGGCGGCGGTCTCCTGGCAGGCGGCCAGCCAGCAGGCCAGCCAGGACGTAATCTCCGCGGCGTCTGCGCCGGCACCGGCGATGACTCCCTAGCGCAACAGCTCGAAGACCGGGATCGTCGGGGCGACCTCACGGAGTTCGTCGTTGCCCGACTCCGGTGTCAGCCCACCGACGTGTCCCTTCACCTCCCAGTACCAGCGGTCGAGGTAGCGCTTGAGAAGGTTCGGCTTGTCGTCGTCGGCGACCTCGGTAACGCGCACTTCACGCGACCGCCACCGCGGACCCGTCTCGACACTGCCTGCCGCCCTCGCGTTCCGCGCCCACTGCGTGTTGCCCCGCGGGGAGACGACGTAGTCGCGGCCGTCGACGGTGAGCAGGTTGACCACCACGCCACGGATCTTGCCGGTCTTGCGGCCCCGCACGCGTAGGGCCCGCGTGCCCGCGACGCTGATCCCCGCCTCGGCCAGCAGGCGGAACAGGTCGTTGAAGGCTCGCGCCGCGAAGTTCGGGGTGTCATATCGCACGGTCATCACATGTCCTTTCGATTCGATCGTTAAACGAGAGCGGTGCTCTCTAATCAGGTTGGCACGTTCGCGCCGGTAAATCAAGAGCAGTGATCTCGTTTGTGCCACACTGGGCGCATGGGCAAGCGCCAGGACACCCGCGATCGCATCGAGGGGCAGATCATCGAACTCGGCCGCCGACATCTGATCACCGAAGGCGCCGCCGGGCTGTCACTGCGTGCAATCGCCCGCGATCTGGGCATGGTGTCCTCCGCGTTGTACCGCTACGTCGCCAGCCGCGACGACCTCCTGACCCTGTTGCTGGTCGACGCGTATTCCGAACTCGCCGACGAGGTCGACCGGGCGCGCGACGAGACGGGGGGACCGTGGCGCGATCAGCTGCTCGCGATGGCGCGCGCTGTGCGCGGATGGGCGGTGGGTAAACCCGCCAGTTGGGCGTTGCTGTACGGCAGTCCGGTGCCCGGGTACCAGGCACCGCGGGACAGGACCATCGGCCCCGGCACCCGTGTGGTCGCGGCCCTGTTCGACGCGATCGCCACGGGCATTTCCGCCGGCGATATTTCACAGACGAATATTCGTGTGGCGCAACCATTGTCGTCCGATTTCGACCGGCTGCGCGAGGAGTTCGACTTCTCCGGCGACGACGCCGCGGTGGCGAAGTGCTTTCTGCTGTGGGCGGGACTGGTTGGCGCGATCAGCCTCGAGGTGTTCGGCCAGTACGGAGCCGACACCTTGAGCGAGCCAGCAGCGGTGTTCGACAGCCAGGTCAGGCTGCTGATCGCGGCACTCACCGCCTGAGCGACTCATCGAGAACTACCCTGGAGCTCCGAGGCATCGATGAACCGCGCAGAGCTGCTGGCCTCGATCGTGGCCGTCGGCCCCGGTCGCGTATTTCCCTGGAACTTCGAGCGCTGAGCGGTCGGCATCGTGGAATACCGCATCGATCCCGACGACCGCGCGAGATTCAAACGCTGCCGGAGACAGTGGGACTTCGCCTCACCGAATCGCAGGGATCTCGAACCCGTATCCACCCTCGACTACGAGCTGCGCGCCGCCGTCAAGGACGCGCTGGCCGTGTACTACTACCCCGGCACCTGGGACTGGCAGCACGAACTCAAGCACTCCCTGGTGCGCAAGTCACTCGCGCGGTCACTGGCCGACGGCGACGCGCTCCACACGGCAACCACGCTGCTCGACTGCTACGACGCGTGGGCCACCCTCGTCGACGACTTCGCTCCCGTCAAGATCGATCACGACGTGCGCGCACTGGTTACCGATCCCCGTGACCCGGAACGGGGACTGTTGATTCCCAACGGATCCGGCGTCAGCTACGAATGCCGGGTCGACCTGCTCGCGGTGGACGCGGCCGACGAGTACTGGGTGGTGCGACACGTGCTCGTCAAAGACTGGCAGGACCCGCAAGCGGTGCTTCGCGACGAAGCGGCGATCGCGGCGTGCTGGGCATGGGAGCAGGACTACATCGGCATGGAGGTCGCAGGCACCATTCACAACGAGGTGCGGGTCGGCGCGGAGGCGGAGCTACCGTCGGCCGCCGCGTCGCGCACAGGTGCCCGGGTCGCCCAGCACGAACCCAGCGGCGGCGGACGGTCGATCCCGCAGCACCGGCGGGCGTCGGCACGACCGGCCGACGACATCGCCGCGAACAGATTGGAGGTGATGACGGCGGGAGTCCTGCGTCGCACCCGCGTCCGGCGTACCAGGGCGGAGATCGACGCGGCCGGCGGATTGATCGCGGCCGAGGCGCTCGACATGACCACCGGGCCCGCCGTGTACCCGAATCCCGCCGCGCACTGTTCGGACTGCTCGTTCACCCGACCGTGCCTGGCACTCTTCGAGGGGACGGATCCGGAACCGTTGTTGGCGGCAGACTTTCGCGCGCGGCCCGCGATGGCCCAACCCGCGCCCAGGCTGGGCCAGCAGACCTGGGGATTCGGCAGGGGAGCCGCACCGCCTCGGGGCTGATACGCTTTATTGAAGAGTTGACTTATATAAGTAGACAGTTTAATTTAGGTTCGTGCACGCTTTCGACGTCCTCGGGGACCCGGTACGGCGTCGCATCCTGGAATTGCTCGCCGGCGGCGAGATGTCGGCGGGCGAGATCGGCGCCACCATCCAGGGCGAGTTCAGGATCAGCCAGCCGGCGGTGTCCCAGCACCTCAAGGTGCTGCGGGACAACGGCTTCGCGTCGGTGCGGCCCGCCGGTCAACGGCGGCTCTACGCGGTGGACGGCAGCGCGTTGCGCGATGTCGACGCGTGGCTCGACACCTTCCGTCGATTCTGGACGCCACATCTGGACGCACTGGCCACCGAAGTGGCGCGCGGCAAACGGCAACGACGAAGAGAGGCAACATGATCGAGGTTGACGTTGATCATCAGATCAAGGCGGTACGGCGCCACGTCGGAATCCGCACGACCGAGACCGGGGAGGCGCACGTCGTGACAGTCAGTCAGTCCTACGACACGGACCCGGCGGACCTCTGGGATGCAGTCACGAACATCGAGCGCATCCCACGGTGGTTCCTGCCGATCTCCGGCGACCTGAAGGTCGGCGGTTCCTACCAGCTGGAGGGGCAGGCCAACGGAACGATCCTCACGTGCGACCCGCCGGAGAACTTCACGGCGACCTGGGAGTACGGCGGCAACGTCAGCCGGATCGACGTCAGCGTCGCCGGCGACGGCCCCGACCGGTCTCGTTTGGTCCTCGAACACACCATCGGCGCCGACGACGAGATCTGGCGTGAGTTCGGGCCGGGAGCCGTCGGGATCGGCTGGGATTCCATGGTGCTCGGGCTGGCCATCCACCTGGCGACCGGCCAGAGCATCGACCCGTCGTTCGGGCAGCAGTGGACGGGCACCGACGAAGGGCGTCGTTTTCTCACGTTGTCGGGCCAGGACTGGCACACGGCGAACGTCACCAGCGGCGAGGATCCCTCGCGGGCGCAGGCCTTGACCGATCGGTGCACAAAGGCGTATCTCGGCGAGGAGCTGAACTAGAACACGTTCTAGCCATGGGCCCGGAGCGGGGATATCCTCAGGCGATGCCCGACCAGACACCTGTCCAGATCGCCTGGGTGACGCGTGGCCTCGACGCCACCGAAAAGGCGCTGACCATGTTTTTAGGCGCCAGGAAGTGGGTCCGTATACCCGGCGTGCATTTCGCACCGGAGACCTGCACCCTCCGCGGGCGGCCCGCGGACTTCGTCGCCGACATTTCGTTCAGCTACGCCGGCGAGATGCAGCTCGAGCTGATAGCGCCCGTCTCGGGGAAGAGCATCTACTCCGAATTCCTCGACCGCAGCGGGCCGGGGCTTCACCACATCTGCGTCGAGGTCGGCGACGTCGACGCGTTCGACTCCGCGCTGCGGAACGCCGAGAGCCAGGGCTCCGCCGTGGTGCAGCAGGGCGTCATGCCCGGCGGCATGCGGTTCGGCTATGTGTCCGCCGAGCATGCCGGGGTGCCCTATATCGAGATCGCCCACATCTCGCCCGAGATCCGGGCGTTCTTCGACTACGTGAAACAGGAGCAGCAGTGACCACCGAGATTCCCGAGACGGTCGACGCCGCGGATGTGACGAGCTGGTCCGACGAGGTCGACGTCCTGGTGATCGGCTTCGGCATCGCAGGCGGATGTGCAGCCGTCAGTGCCGCGGCAGCAGGTGCCCGGGTGGTCGTGCTGGAACGTGCCGCCGCGGCGGGCGGAACCACGTCGATGGCCGGCGGACACTTCTACCTCGGTGGCGGCACGGCCGTCCAGCAGGCGACGGGTCACGCCGACAGCGTCGAGGAGATGTACAAGTATCTGGTCGCGGTGTCGCGCGAACCCGAACACGACAAGATCCGCGCGTACTGCGAAGGCAGCGTCGAGCACTTCAACTGGTTGGAGGACTTGGGTTTTCAGTTCGAGCGGAGTTTCTACCCGGGAAAGATCGTCGTCCCGCCAGGCACCGAGGGCCTGTCGTATACGGGCAACGAGAAGGTGTGGCCGTTCACCGAGCAGGCGAAACCCGCACCCCGTGGCCATTCTGTACCGGTGCCCGGTGAGTTGGGCGGCGCCGCGATGGTCATCGACCTGCTCGTCAAGCGCGCCGACGAGTTGGGTGTCGAGATCCGGTACGAGACCGGCGCAACCAACCTGATCGTCTCGGGCGGCAGCCTGGACGATCGCGTGGTCGGGGTGAACTGGAAGCACTTCACCGACACCGGTGCCGTCAAGGCGTCGGCGGTCATCATCGCCGCGGGCGGGTTCGCGATGAACCCCGAGATGGTCGCGGAACACACACCCGCGCTGGGGCAGAAGCGACGCACCAAGCACCACGGCGAAGTGGAGCCCTACATTCTCGGCAATCCCAACGATGACGGCCTCGGCATCCGGATGGGCGTCTCGGCGGGCGGCGTGGCCACCAATCTCGACCAGATGTTCATCACGGCCGCCGCCTATCCGCCCGAGATTCTGCTCACCGGCGTCATCGTCAACAACCAGGGTCAGCGGTTCGTGGCCGAGGACTCCTACCACTCGCGGACATCGGCCTTCGTGCTGGAGCAGCCCGACCAGGCCGCCTACCTGATCGTCGACGAGGCCCACACGCAGATGCCCGCGATGCCGCTGATCCGGTTCATCGATGGCTGGGAAACTGTCGAAGAGATGGAACGCGCGCTCGGGATCCCCGAGGGCAAGCTGGCGACCACCCTTGACCGCTACAACGAGAATGCCGGTCGCGGCGAGGATCCCGACTTTCACAAGCAGCCCGAATACCTTGCCGCACAGGACAGCGGCCCGTGGGCGGCGTTCGACATGTCGCTGGGCCGGGCGATGTACTCCGGGTTCACCATGGGCGGCTTGGCGGTGACGCTCGACGGCGAGGTGCTGCGCGAGGACGGCGGCGTCATCCCCGGGCTGTACGCCGCGGGCGCGTGTGCGTCCAACATCGCCCAGGACGGCAAGGGCTATTCGAGCGGAACCCAGCTGGGCGAAGGCTCGTTCTTCGGGCGACGCGCCGGCGCGCACGCGGCCCGGGCCAGGCGGTCTTAGACGGGCGCGAGCCGCCAGGCCCCGTCGCCGAGCAATTCGAGCCGACGATCATGGTGCTGTTCGAGCGAGGGGCGATGACTGACGCTGACCACGATGCAGTCCGGTAGCCGGGTGCGCAACGCGCGGTAGAGCGCGAACTCCTGACCCTCATCGAGCGCGGAGGTCGATTCGTCGAGGAAGACCGCCTTCGGCTTGTTCAACAGAACTCGGGCGAACGCGATGCGCTGCTGCTCGCCGGGCGACAGGATCTTGGCCCAGTCGGCGACCTCGTCGAGGCGTTCGCCGAGGTGCCCGAGCGACACGGTGTCAAGTGCGGAGCGGATCTCGTCGTCCGAGAAAACGCCTTCCTCCGCGGGATAGGAGATCACCGTGCGCAAGTCACCCAGCGGCACGTAAGGAAGTTGTGACAGGAACAAGGTGTCGTCCTGCGGGCGGCGCAGCGTGCCCGAGGTGAACGGCCACAGCTGCGCCAGGCTGCGCAGCAGCGTGGTCTTGCCGGTGCCGGAGCCGCCGGTGATCACCAACGACTCACCCGGGTCGAGACGCACGTCGAGCGGGTCGAGGAGCCGCGCCCCGGCCGGCGTCCGCACTTCGACGTCGTCGAGCTGAAGCGAACCGTCGGTGCTCGGCAAAGCGGTCAATGATGGTAGGTCCCTTGCTGTTTCGTTGGTGGTGATCAGCCCGTCCAGGCGGATGATCGAAGCCCGCCAGCTGGCGAACGCGTCGTAGACGGAACGGAAGAACGACAGGGAACCTTGCAGCTGGACGAACGCACTCGATGACTGGGTGACATCACCGAATGAAATTTGACCGTCGAACATCCGGGGCGCCTGAATGACCGTTGGGAGCGGATCGACGATCTGGTTCATCGACCTGTTCCAGCCGATGAACGCGACGCCCCAGCGGACGAAGGCGCGGTAGTTGGTGATGACTGCCGCGAACCGTGTCATCAGCTGGCTGCGTTCGGCGCGTTCACCTCGGTAGAGGCCGATGGCCTCGCCCGCATCGCGGAGCCGAACCAAGGCGTAGCGGAACGCTGCGTTGGTGGCCTCGTTGCGGAAGGACAGCCGGATCAGTGGGTGACCGATCCAGAACGCGACGACCGTTGTGAAGAACACGTACAGGAGTGCCATCCAGAACAGCGCCTTCGGCACGGTGACTCCGAAGACTGTCAGCGGTCCCGCCAGACCCCACAGAATCGGGGTGAACGAGACCACGTTGACGATGGCAAAGACCGTGCCGAACGCCAGCGTTTGGGCGGTCCCGACGTCGGGTGTGTTGGTCTCTGGGCGGCCGGTGCCGGTGGTGAAGACGTCGATGTCCTGCTGGATGCGCTGGTCCGGATTGTCGATCGGGTCGTCGACGAACCGTCCGCGGTAGTACGCGTCGCCGGTCAGCCAGTCGGCGGTGAGTCGATGAGTGAGCCACACCCGCCACCGGATGATGAACCGCTGCATCAGGTAGGTGTCGAGCACTGTGCGAACGATGTCGACGATGATCAGGCCGGCGAGGATCAGCATCGACACCCAAAAGCCGTCGATGGCAGTGTCTTTCGCGGATCCTTCGCCCCCGAAGGCGGCCTGCAGCGCCGAGAACTGGTCGTTGGACTGGTAACTGAACAGCACGCCGAGCCGCACATCGACCATCACCGAGAGCAGAAGCACGCCCAGCAGTGCCCACGCCGGAATGCTCTGGCGGCCCTTGAAATAGTCACCGGTGATGCGCCAGAACTGCCTGCCCCACCCGGTGTAGCGGGCGAGCATGGCCAGCACCCCCACCATGCCGACCGCGGCGATCGCCCACGCCCGCCCCACCCACAGGATCGACGTGACGAGCTCGGTGCCCCAGTCGAGTGACGGCGTGAACGTCTCCATGCCGGGAAGTTACCCCGGGCAGGGCGATGTCGGGGCTAGACGGTGACCGGGTCCTCCTCCACCCGTCCCAGTCGCCACTCGCCGTTGCCGAGGAGTTCGAGTTGGTGCGTGTGATGCTGCTCGACCGTCGAGCGGTGGCTGACGCTGACCAGGATGGTGTCCGGCAACTCGGTGCGCACGAGTTGGTAGCAGGTGTATTCCAGGCCTTCGTCCAAGGCGGAGGACGCCTCGTCGAGGAATGCCACCTTCGGCTTGGTCAGCAGGATGCGCGCGAACGCGATCCGCTGCTGTTCACCGGGGGAGAGCACCTTGGCCCAATCCTGAACCTCGTCGAGGCGGTCGCCCAGGTGCGGAAGCGCGACCTTCGACAACACCCGGCGCAGAGCCGAGTCGTCCAGTGTGCCCACCTCGTTCGGGTATGAGACGACGGTGCGGAAGTTGCCCAGCGGCACGTAGGGCATCTGCGACAGGAACATCGTCTCGTTCGGGCCGCAGGGTCGAGTCAGCGTGCCCGAGGTGAACGGCCACAACTCACCGAGGCTTCGCAACAGCGTCGTCTTACCGCTGCCGGACGGCCCGGTGATCACCAAGGTGTCGCCGATCTCCAGGCGCATGTCGAGGGGCTTGATGAGCTGGCGTCCGTCGGGGGTGCGGACCTCGACCTTCTCGAGTTCGACGGTGCCGTCGACACACGCTGCGGTCGTCACTTCGGGCAGCGCCCTGGCCTCTTCGTTCGCGATGACCAGCCCGTGGAGGCGGATGATCGCGGCCCGGTAACCGGCGAACTGGTCATAGGCGTTACGGAAGAAGGACAGGCCGTCCTGGATGCTGCCGAATGCCGATGCGGACTGGCTCATGTCGCCGAGGGTGATCTCGCCGTTGTAGAACCGCCGGAACTGCAGCACATACGGCGCCACGACGATGATCTGGCTCATCGACAGGTTCCAGCCGTAGAACCCCATCATCCGGTTGATGTACCGCTTGTAGTTGCCGACGACGGGAGCGAAGAGCCTTCGCAGCCCCGTGCGCTCGGCCAGCTCGCCCCGATAGAACGCGACCGCCTCGGCCGCGTCCCGCAGCCGCACCAGCGCGTAGCGGAACGCCGCGTTGAACTTCTCGTTGTTGAACGACAGCCAGATGATCGGCTTACCGATCCAGAACGCGATGACGCTCGCGAACAAGACGTAGACCAGCCCGATCCAGAACAGCGCCCGGGGAAGGTCGGCTCCGATGATGGGCACCGTGAGGGTGCCCGACAGGTTCCACAGGATCGCGGTGAAGGAGATCATCGACGTGATCGACGACACCGCGCCGAACAGCAGCGTGGCTGCCGAGGTGTTGTTGGGGGTGTTGGGCAGCGGCCCGACACCGGCGGTGAAGATGTCGACGTCCTGCTGAATGCGCTGATCCGGGTTGTCGATCGTGTCGTCGATGAAGCGCGACCGGTAGTAGGCCTTGCCGTCCAGCCAGTCGCCGGTGAGCCGGTCGGTCAGCCAGGCGCGCCATCTCAGCATGAACCGCTGCATCAGGAACAGGTCCAGCATGACGCGTCCGACGTGGATCGCGGCCAGCACGCAGAAGATCAGCATTGAGGTCCAGAAGCCTTGCGCTCCGGAGCTTTTGACGGCTTCGTCGCCGCCGATGCCGGCCGCCACGACCTGGAAGCTGGTCATCATGTCGTTGCCCTGGAAGCTGAGCAGCACGTCGATGCGTACGCCCGCGATCACCGACAGCAACAGCACCGCCAGCCAGATCCAGACCATGACGCTTTCCGGGCCGGTGAAGTAGGCGCCGGTGATCCGCCAGTACTGCCGACCCCAGGTGGTGTACCGGGCGATCAGCACCAAGATCAGCATGGTGGCAATGGCCGCGATCGCCCATCCCTTGGCGATCCACACCAGCGATGTCAGCAGCTCATCGCCCCAGTCGAGGGTGGGGTGGAACATTTCGTCCATCCCGGCAAGGTACCCCGACAACCTGCTGTGAGCCTCGCGGACTACCTCAACCCGACGTGATCAAGCGGTCGAGCCGCCATTCACCACCGCCGACAAGCTCCAGTTGACGGGCGTGGAACCGCTGGACCGTGGCGCGGTGACTCACGCTGACCAGAATGGTCGCCGGGAGCTCCGCCCGGATCAGCTCGTAGAGCATCAGTTCCAGACCTTCGTCCATCGCCGACGTCGATTCGTCGAGGAACACCGCACGCGGCCCGCTGAGCAGGATGCGGGCGAAGGCGATGCGCTGCTGTTCGCCGACGGACAGCGTCTTGCCCCAGTCCCGCACATCGTTGAGCCTGATCGCGAGGTGCGACAGGGCGACATTGACCAGGGCCTGCTGGATTTGCATGTCGCCGACCGCACCCGCTTGGTGCGGGTAGGACACCACGGCACGGAGATCGCCGAGCGGAATGTAGGGCAGCTGCGGCACGAACATCACCTCATGCCGACCGGACGGCACATGAATGCTGCCGGACACGAAGGGCCACAGCCCCGCGAGGCTCTGCAGCAGAACGGTCTTGCCGATACCCGACGGCCCACTGATCAACAGCGTGTCGCCCGCCTCGAGCCGCACATCGAGGGCCCGCACCAGGGTGTCGCCGCCGGGTGTGCGGACTTCCACGCCGTCGACCTCGAGGCTGCCGTCAGCGGCGCCGGACATCGTGACCCCGGTGAACCTGCCCGCGCGGGAGTTCTCGTCGATCAGTCCGTCGAGCCGGATGATGGCCGCCCGATAACTCGCGAACGCGTCGTAGGAGTTGCGGAAGAACGACAGCGAATCGTGGATATGGCCGAAGGCGGTGCCGGACTGCATGACATCACCGAGTGAGATCTGCCGGGCGAAGAGTCGTTGCGCCTGAACGATGAACGGCAGTGGGTTGATCGCCTGGCTCATGGACAGGTTCCAGCCGGTGAACAGCATCGTTCGGTTCAGCCAGTGGCCGTAGTTGTCCATCACCGCCGAGAGCCGGGCGGTGAGCTGCTTGCGCTCGGCGTCCTCGCCGCGGTAGAGCCCGACGGCGGCGCCGGCATCGCGCAACCGCACCAGCGCGTAGCGGAAGCCCGCGTTGAGGAGTTCGTTCAGGAAGCTCAACCGGATCAGCGGGCGTCCGATCCAGAACGCGATGACAGTGGCGGCGAGCACGTAGACGATGACGATCCAGAACAGGGCCCTGGGCACGGTGACACCGCCCAACGTCAGTGGCCCGGACAGGCTCCAGAGGATCGCACCGAACGCGAAAACCGACAGCATCGACTCGACCGCGCCGAACAGCAATGTGTAGCTCGAGTTGTAGGCCGGGTTGTTGGGCTCGGCGCCCCTGCCGGTGGTGAAGATGTCGATGTCGAGCTGGATGCGTTGGTCCGGGTTGTCGATCGGATGTCGAGAGAACTGATTACGGAAATAGGCGTAGTCGGTGAGCCAATCGCCGATCAGGCGACGGCTCAACCAGATTCGCCATCGCATGATGAACCGCTGCATGACATAGAGGTCAACGAGCAAGCGCACGACGTAGCAGCAGGCCAGGACGGCGAACACCAGCATCGTCGCCCAGAACGCGGATTCGCCTGTCCCGCCCTGGAAGGCGACCTGAAGCGACGTGAACAGGTCGTTGGCGTAATAGCTCAGCAGCACGGCGATCCGAACGGAGGTGATCGTCGACAACAAAAGCACCGCGAACATCGCCCACACCGGCAGGCTCTGCCTGCCGGTGAAATAGTCGCCGGTGATGCGCCAGAACTGGCGTCCCCATTCGGTGGTCCGCGCGATCACGACGAGCACCACCAGCAAGGCCAACGCGGTGATGACGAACGTCTCCAGCACCCAGAGGACCGAGTTGGGAAACTCGTTGCTCCAGTCGATCGACGGCCTGAACGTCGTGTCCATCCGGCGGCACCTCCCCAGGGCGCGGGCCACCCTGCGGCGAAGTTACCGCAGCGTGAACGCGCCGGCGGGGATGTCCTCGTCGCGGTTAGCCGAATGTTGCGCGCAGATGCGCCACCAACGCGTCGGCGTCGATGCCGGCGGAGGCGAAGCCCAGATAGCCGTCGGGCCGCACGATGTATGCCGACGAACCTGCGGCCGAGTACATCTGGGCAAAGTCGCCGTCCCGGTCCCGGATCAGCGGCAGCACGGTGGCGGACCCCCCGCTCTGACTCATCCGCCTGCGCCTCGACGGCGCCCCGGCCTCCAACCGCGACATCGCCCCGCATCTACACCGGCTAGAACAGCGGTGTGCTCGCGCCTGCCCAGAGCGAGTACAGCCGCAGCGCGCCGTGACCGCCCGGCTGAGCCGGTGGCGTCGGGCGCCGCCCGCCCACGCCGCCGCCACGATGGGCCGCGCACGATCAGGAGTGAGCCTCCGGCCACGTAGTCGGCGTCGGTCGAGTCCGCGCCGATGCCCTCCCTGGCGCTGCGCACGGTGCGGCCGACGACGTCCTCGCCGACGGGCCGACGTTCGGCGTCGTAGCTGTCCAGCAGGTGAGAAGCGGCGTGCCCGTCGAGCGTGAGCGCCAGTTTCCATGCCAGGTTGTGGGCGTCCTGGATGCCGGTGTTCATGCCCTGCGCCCCGGTCGGCGGGTGGATGTGGGCGGCGTCGCCGGCGATGAACACCCGCCCCCGGCCGTAGGCGTCGACGATCCGATGGCTGATCCGGAACACTGACGACCACCGCAGGTTGCCGGCGATGGTGGGCTCGGGGGACAGGCGGTCGATCACGGCCTGGATGTGGTGCAATTCGGGCTTGCGGGCACCCTCGAAACCGTGTGCGATGCCACCCGCGGACGGGGCCGAGCCCAGGTCATCCGGCACCAGCATCGACATCCGGTAGCGTCCGCGGCCCGGCAGCGGGATGCACACCAACACGTCGTCGGTCACGCCGTCGGTCTGGTGCATGATCCGGACGCCGTAACCGCGCGGCATCGACCAGTCCACCTCGACATCGCCGAGCATGTAATGCTCCTCGAAGGCGGCCCCCTCGAACGTCAGGCCGAGGCCCTTGCGGACGGTGCTGTGTGCCCCGTCGGCACCGATCAGGTAGTTCGCCCGGATCGTCTGCTCGCCGTCGACGCCCGACAGGGTCGCGGTGACGCCGTCAGCGTCCTGGTCGAACCCTGCCAGCCGCACGCCGCGTTGCACCCGCACTCCGTGCATCCTCAGTTCCTCGCGGAGGATCCGTTCGGTTTCGTACTGGGGGATCGCGATGAAGCCGAACGGCACGTCGGCGGGCACCGGGAACTCCATCACGGCGACCTGCTCGCCGTTGACATAGACGAGCTGGCCGAGCATCTGTGTGGCCGCGTCGAGGATTCGTCGCAGCACACCCATGCCCTCGAACACCTCGAGCGTCCGCGGTTGTACGCCAACGGCTTTCGCGTACCGGGGTGGTTCGAGCAGCGGATCGACGATCCGGCAGGCAATGCCTCGGCGAGCCAGTTCTATCGCGGCGGTCAGCCCGATGGGCCCGGCGCCCGCGATGAGCACCTGGGTTTGTGCGGGCACCGCTACCTCCTGGTTATGCTGCGGCGATGAGCATCGATGCTCCGATTGGTAGCACAGTCAACGCCGGACATCTCGTTGCCCGCAGGTTGAAGGCCGGCGGTGTCGACACGATCTTCACGCTGTCCGGCGGCCATCTCTTCTCGATCTACGACGGGTGTCGGGCCGAGAACATCCGGCTCATCGACACCCGGCACGAACAGACGGCGGCGTTCGCCGCCGAGGGCTGGTCGAAGGTGACCAGGGTGCCCGGCGTCGCCGCCTTGACGGCCGGACCCGGGGTCACCAACGGCATGAGCGCGATGGCCGCGGCCCAACAGAATCAGTCACCGCTGGTGGTGCTGGGCGGGCGCGCGCCCGCACTGCGTTGGGGGCAGGGATCGCTGCAGGAGATCGATCACGTGCCCTTCGTCGCGCCGCTCGCGCTGTTCGCCGCGACGGCACAGTCGGCAGGCGCGGTGAGCGGTCTCGTCGACGACGCGCTCAGGGCGGCGGCCGGTGCGACCGGAGGGCCGACGGGCGTGGCCTTCGTCGACTTCCCGATGGATCACGTGTTCAGCGAGGCGCCCGACGCAGGCGGCCCCGGCGCTCTGACGGACCGGCCGCAACCGGCGCGGGCCGACGGCAACGCGCTCGACGCCGCCACCGCGCTGTTGGCAGGGGCCAGCCGACCGGTGATCATGGCCGGCACCAACGTGTGGTGGGGTCATGGCGAATCCGCTCTGCTCGGTCTGGCCGAAGCGCTGCGCATCCCGGTCCTGATGAACGGGATGGCACGTGGCACCGTGCCGGCCGATCACGAGCTGGCGTTCTCGCGGGCCCGGTCAAAAGCGCTGGGGGAGGCCGATGTCGCGCTCGTGGTCGGAGTCCCGATGGATTTCCGGCTCGGCTTCGGCGGCGTGTTCGGCGCACAGACCAAACTCATCGCCGCCGACCGCGTGGCGCCCGACAGACCGCATCCCCGCGAGGTCACCGCGGGGCTGTACGGCGACCTGACGACCACCCTGTCGGCGCTCGCCGGAGCCGCGACGTCCGAGCACGAGGACTGGATCGGTGAGCTGCGGGCGGTGGA
Organism: uncultured Actinomycetota bacterium; assembly: GCA_963699655.1. Lineage (GTDB taxonomy): Bacteria > Actinomycetota > Actinomycetes > Mycobacteriales > Mycobacteriaceae > Mycobacterium. The sequence continues at coordinate 118,478 of CAVOUV010000018.1, read as the reverse complement.
GAGCGCGGCCCGGGCCGCCGAGGCGACCGAACTCGCCGATGACCGGACTCCGCTGCATCCGATGCGGCTGTACGCCGAGCTGGCCGGTCTGCTGGACCGCGACGCGATCGTCGTCATCGACGCCGGCGACTTCGGCTCGTATGCCGGGCGGGTCATCGACAGCTACGTGCCGGGCGCATGGCTGGACAGCGGGCCGTTCGGCTGCCTGGGTTCGGGGCCCGGCTACGCACTGGCCGCCAAGCTGGCCCGGCCGGACCGGCAGGTCGTGCTGTTGCAGGGCGACGGCGCGTTCGGGTTCTCCGGGATGGAGTGGGACACGTTGGTGCGCCACGGCGTTCAGGTGGTGTCGGTGATCGGCAACAACGGGATCTGGGCGCTCGAAAAGCACCCCATGGAACTCCTGTACGGCTATTCGGTGGTCGCCGACCTGCGGCCGGGTACCCGTTACGACCAGGTTGTCGCCGCGCTCGGCGGGCACGGCGAGCTGGTGTCGACGCCATCGGAGCTCCGGCCCGCCCTCGACCGCGCCTTCTCCTCCGGCCTGCCCGCGGTGGTCAATGCCCTGACCGATCCCGCGGTGGTCTATCCCCGCCGCTCCAACCTGGCCTGAGACCGGGGGCGCTCCACCCGTAGCGCGAGCGTGCGTGTCTGTGGCCGACACGCCGACAATTTCGCTGCGAACGCGCACGCTCGTGGGCGGCCCCGCTCGAAATTCGGTGGACGCGTTGGATGCTGGTCTCCATCCTGGGGTGGTGGAAGTACGACTACATCACTCGCTCGACGAATTTCGCGCGGTCGCCTGGCCGCTGTATCGCCGCGATGCCGTCGTCAACACGATCGAGCTGACCCTGCTGCGCCGGGACACCTGCCCGGATGACTCGCTTCTGCTCACCGTATGGGACGGCGCCGAGCCTGTCGGTACGGCGATACAAACTCCGCCATACCCGTTGGTGTGCAATGGAATACCTGTCGACGCCAATCATCTGGTGGCGACACACCTGGCGGGTATTCGTCCAGATCTGAGCGGCGTGCGTGGTCGCCACGACGCTGCCCTCGCCTTCGCCGACGCGTGGCGCTCGGTCACCGGCCGGACCGGAACCATGACGACGCACGAACGGCTCTATCGGCTCGGGACGTTGCGTCCACCGCTGGGCGTACCTGGCGCGGCCCGCGAGGCCACCGGCGCCGATCGCAGCGTGCTGGTCGACTGGGTGGAGTGCTTTTTCGTCGAGTCGCTCGGCCATCAGCGCGACGAACCGGCCGGCGAGGCATTCGTCGACACCGCCGGCGCCGTCGGCGACAGGTTCATCCTGTGGGTCGCGGACGGCGTCCCCGTCAGTATGGCGATGCTGCGCGGCCCTGCAGCGGACGTCTCGCGGATCGGCCCGGTGTTCACGCCGCGCGACCGCCGCGGGCGCGGTTACGGTTCGGCGGTGACGGCGGCGACCGTCGAATCAGCGCAGCACACCGGCGTCGAGGACGTCGTGCTCTTCGCCGACCTGGCCAACCCGACCTCGAACGGTGTGTATCAGCGCATCGGATTCGACGCGGTCTGCGATTCGGTGCGAATCGAGTTCGCTGCACCGTCGTCCGACTGAGCGGCCCGTCGCCGACGGCCGACCTGCCTCCGGTAGAGCAATGTGCTCAGCCCGGTGATGAGGAGCATCAGCGGCGCGAGACCCAGGACGAACCACAGGACCCGCCAGTAGGGGTTGACCGCGTGTCCGTAGTGCAGTGCGGGTTGCGCCCATTCGTCGGCGATCGCATTCGACCCCGTTTCGGACGGACCGAGGAACACGCGCACATTGCCGGGATCGAGCGCATCGACACCGAGCGAGCGGTTGCCGCGGTAGACCGCGTTGTGCGCCCACAGGTCGGGACCACCGTCGATGAGATCGATCGAGTAGAAGCCGTCCTCACTCTCCGGCAGCCCCACCCACGTCGGACTCGCACCGGGAAATCGCCGTTCCGCCACGGTGATCGCCTCGTCGAGGCTCAGCGGCGGACCCGGATGCTCCGACGGCTCCATCGTGTAGTTGTCCTCCGGAGGTGCCTCGCCACCCGTCACCGAGTACCAGAAACCGGCAAACCCGGGTATCTCGAAGTTCAGCCCGGTCAAGCCCCAGATCAGCAGCGGCACCACGGCGACGATGCCGATGACATTGTGCAGGTCGAAATCCCGGGCGTAGCGGCCTCGACGCCAGCGCAGCCGAAAGGCGTTGCGCCACTTTCGCAGACCCGGCCACCAGATGAAGGGCGCGCTGACCGCCAGGAACACCAGCGCCAGGGCCGCCACGGCGAGAAGCACTGCACCCCAGGTCATCTCGCGGAACGCCGCGAACCCGGCCAGCGGTGAGGGCGCGGCCAGCCACGGTACGTACCCCGCAAATTCCTCGCAAGTCAGTGCGCAGTCGTGCAGGTTCTCCAGAAATCCGACGACGCCGCCGTAGAGGTTGTTCTGCCCGTTGACCGCGCCGGATCCCGCATCGACGAAGTAGGTCTGGCCATCACCCTCGGCCGACGCGACCAGATAGACACCGTCCTTGAGTGACACGTCGGCGGCGCTGAACTCCGGATCGACACCGGCGACGGCGTCCATGGCCGCGCTGAACCCCACGGGTACGCCGTCAAGGGTGGTGTCCAGGGTGGTGTGGAACAACTCGGCGTTCGACGCGCGGAGCATCTCGGGTTCGTAGACGATCAGCGCGCCGCTGGTGCTGACGACCACCACCAGCAGGCCCAGCGTCAGCGCGATCCAGCGGTGCGTGAGGACCAGTGCGCGCCGGGGCTTGCGCGGCACCTGTGCCGGCGGGCGGCTTGTGTCGTTCGGCATATCGGCGGCGAGCGGGGAATCGTCGGGCACGGGCGCGACGTTAACATTGCCTACCCTAACTTGCTGCGCCCGGCGGCGGGGCGAGCGTGCGCGAACTCCGCCCAGAAACGGCGTGTCGTTCCTCTGACACGCACGTTCGCGCAGAAGAGGGCACCGCGTACCGTAATTGTGTGGCCAAGACGAAAACCCGCGCCTCAGGTCGCGTCGGTAACCGGTTCTGGAAGTTGCTCGGCGCCAGCACCGACAAGGATCAGAATCGCTCGACGACACAGGTGGACGCCGCGGCAGAGTTCGACGAGAAGGCGAAAGGCCTCGACGACGAGCAGCTGCACAAGGCCGCCAAGCTGCTGAATCTCGAGGATCTCGCCGACTCCGCCGATGTCCCGCAGTTCCTGGCGATCGCCCGCGAGGCGTCCGAACGGGCCACCACGTTGCGACCGTTCGACGTGCAGTTGCAGGGTGCGCTGCGCATGCTGGCCGGCGATGTCGTCGAGATGGCCACCGGCGAGGGCAAGACGCTGTCGGGCGCGATCGCCGCCGCGGGCTATGCGCTCGGTGGCCGCAACGTGCACGTCATCACGATCAACGACTACCTGGCCCGGCGCGACGCGGAATGGATGGGCCCGTTGCTGGAGGCGATGGGGCTCACGGTCGGGTGGATCACCGCGGATTCCACCGCCGGGGAGCGTCGCGACGCCTATAACTGCGACGTCACCTACGCCTCGGTCAACGAGATCGGGTTCGACGTGTTGCGCGACCAACTGGTCACCGATGTGGCGGACCTGGTGTCACCGAACCCCGACGTGGCGCTGATCGACGAGGCCGACTCGGTGCTCGTGGACGAGGCGCTGGTGCCGCTGGTGCTGGCGGGCACCTCGCACCGGGAGACCCCGCGGGTCGAGATCATCCGGATGGTCGGCGAACTGACCGCGGGCGAGGACTTCGACACCGACGAGGACAGCCGCAACGTGCACCTCACCGAATCCGGTGCGCAGAAGATCGAGGCCCGGCTCGGCGGAATCGACCTCTACTCCGAGGAGCACGTCGCCACCACCCTGACCGAGATCAACGTGGCGCTGCACGCGCATGTGCTGCTGCACCGGGATGTGCACTACATCGTGCGGGACGACGCCGTGCACCTGATCAACTCCTCGCGCGGCCGCATCGCTCAACTGCAGCGCTGGCCCGACGGCCTGCAGGCCGCGGTGGAGGCCAAGGAGGGCATCGAAACCACCGAGACCGGCGAGGTGCTCGACACCATCACCGTGCAGGCGTTGATCAACAGGTATCCGACGGTATGCGGGATGACCGGCACCGCGCTGGCCGCAGGCGAGCAGCTGCGGCAGTTCTACAAACTCGGCGTCTCGCCGATTCCGCCGAATACTCCCAACATTCGCGAAGACGAGACCGACCGGGTGTACATCACCGTCGCCGCCAAGAACGACGCGGTGGTCGAGCACATCGCCGAAGTGCACGAGACCCGGCAGCCCGTCCTTGTCGGCACGCGCGACGTCGCGGAGTCCGAGGAACTGCACGAGCGGCTGGTCAAGGCCGGCATCCCGGCCGTGGTCCTCAACGCCAAGAACGACGCCGAAGAGGCAGCGGTCATCGCCGAGGCCGGCACGCTCGGGCAAGGTCACGGTGTCCACCCAGATGGCCGGCCGCGGCACCGACATCCGGCTCGGCGGCTCCGATGAGGCCGACCACGATGAGGTCGCCGAGCTCGGTGGCCTGCACGTCATCGGCACCGGAAGGCACAACACTCGAGCGGCTCGACAACCAGCTGCGCGGCCGCGCCGGGCGCCAGGGCGACCCGGGTTCGTCGGTGTTCTTCTCCAGCTGGGAAGACGACGTGGTGGTGTCCCATCTCGAACCCAACAAGTTGCCGCTGCAGACCGAGGAGGGCGGCCGCATCGCGAGCCCCAAGGCGGCCAGCCTGCTCGACCACGCCCAGCGGGTCGCCGAGGGGCGCCTGCTCGACGTGCACGCCAACACCTGGCGTTACAACCAGCTGACCGCCCAGCAGCGCGCCATCCTCGTCGAACGCCGAGATACCCTGCTGCGCACGCCGACCGCACGCGAAGAACTCGCGGAGCTGTCGCCGAAGCGGTACGAGGAAGTGCTCGACGAACTCGGCGAGGAGAAGCTGGAGAAGATCTGCCGGCTGATCATGCTGTATCACCTGGACCGTGGCTGGGCCGATCACCTGGCCTATCTCGCCGACATCCGCGAGAGCATCCATCTGCGCGCGCTCGGCAGGCAGAACCCGCTGGACGAGTTCCACCGGATGGCGGTCGACGCGTTCGCCTCGCTGGCCGCCGACGCCATCGAGGCCGCACAGCAGACGTTCGAGACCGCTCCGTCGATCGAGGACGAGCCCGGCGTCGACCTGTCCAAACTCGCCCGGCCGACGTCGACGTGGACGTACATGGTGCACGACAACCCGCTGGCGGACGACACCATGTCGGCGCTGAGTCTGCCTGGGGTTTTCCGCTAGGTTTACACCATGGACCGCACGCCGGGGGAAGTGCGTGATCGGGTGCTGACGGTGCCCAACGCGTTGTCCGTGCTGCGCCTGCTGCTGGTCCCGGTCTTTCTGTACCTGCTGTTCGCGCCCACGCGAACGCGTGGGCGGTGGCGGTGCTGATGTTCAGCGGGTTCTCCGATTGGGCGGACGGCAAGATCGCCCGGTTGGTCCCCAACCAGTCGTCGCGGCTGGGGGAGCTGCTGGATCCCGCCGTCGACCGCATCTACATGGTCACCGTGCCGCTGGCGCTTGCCTTCCACGGGTCCGTGCCGTGGTGGATCGTCCTCACCCTGATCGGTCGTGACGCGGTGCTGGCCGCCACGCTGCCGATCCTGCGTACCCGCGGGCTGACCGCGCTGCCGGTCACCTACATCGGCAAGGCGGCGACGTTCGCGCTGATGTCGGGTTTCCCGCTGATCCTGCTGGGTCAGTGGGATGCGTTGTGGAGTCGCGTCATCCTGGGCTGCGGGTGGGCGTTCCTGATCTGGGGGCTGGCGATGTACCTGTGGTCGGGCGTGCTGTACCTGATCCAGGTCGCGCATGGTGGTGCGGCGGATGCCCAGAGCGCAGAGCAAGGCTCGGTGAAGATCCAGATGACGTTTCTGGGTGGCTACGACCCGGAGGCCGGACGCAACGCACACGAGGCGAACAAGCCGACGTTGATCCCGGTACCCTCGCTTCTGCGTTCGTTGCTGTCCGAACACCTCGATCCCGGCTATGCGGCGGCGGCCGAGCGAAAGCCACCGGGGCACGAGGCCGCACGTCTTGGCGGGCCTGGGCGTGGCAGATAGCAGGCGCTCTGCTGATCGCCGCGGTCTTCGCCGCCGCCGTCGCGCAGGCCCGCTCGGTGGCTCCCGGTGTGAGGGAGACGCAGCAGGTCCTGGCGAGCAGTGTCCGGTCGGCCGAAGCCACCACCAACGGGCTCACTTCCCGGCGGGATGTGCTGGCGGTGGAAGTGGACGCCGAGCGGCGCAGCCGGCTCGAGGGCGACGAGCGCGGCCAGCAACTGCTGCGTGCACTCGACCAGGCCAACTTCGCCGCGGCTGCCACTCCCGTGATCGGCCCCGGGCTGACGATCACCATCACCGATCCCGGGGTGTCCAAGGACCTCAGCGACGTGTCAAAGAGCGGGTCGAAGGCAGCCGGCAGGTGATCCTGGACCGCGATCTGCAGCTGGTGGTCAATTCGCTGTGGGTCAGCGACGCCGAGGCGATCTCGGTCGGGGGAGTGCGGATCGGCCCGAACGTGACGATCCGCCAGGCAGGCGGCGGCATCCTGGTCGACAATCAACCGATCAGCAGCCCGTACGTCATTCAGGCGGTCGGACCGCCGCACGCGATGCAGGATGTCTTCGACCGCAGTTCCGGTCTGCAGCGCCTCCGGCTGCTGGAGACCTCCTACGGCGTCCTCGTGAACGTCAGCGCCGGCGACGGCCTGACGCTGCCCGCCGGCTCGATTCGAGATATCAACTTCGCCAAGCAGATTGGGCCTTAACGACCCGATGAACGGACACGCATGATCGGAATCGCCGCACTCGTCATCGGCATCGTGCTGGGCCTGGTGTTCCACCCCAGCGTTCCCGAGGTCATCCAGCCCTACCTGCCGATCGCGGTGGTCGCCGCCCTCGACGCGGTGTTCGGCGGACTGCGGGCCTATCTGGAGCGCATCTTCGACTCGAAGGTGTTCGTGGTCATCTTTTGTGTTCAACGTGCTGGTCGCCGCGCTGATCGTTTACGTCGGCGACCAACTCGGGGTCGGCACCCAGCTGTCCACGGCGATCATCGTGGTGCTCGGTATCCGGATCTTCGGCAACGCAGCTGCCCTGCGGCGCAGACTTTTCGGCGCATACGGCATGACGCACGAGGCATGAGGCATACCGGCCATGAGTGAGAACCGCCGCAGCACGGCCGCCACGAGCTGCCACCCGACGAGCCGACCCCGCAGATCGGCGAACTGCAACCCGGCGGGGTCCAGGGCGTGGTGCGGCGGGGCCGGTCGCAGATCGCGTTCGGGGCGCTGGCGGTGTTGCTGTGCATCGTGCTCGGCATCGCGATCGTCACGCAGGTGCGGCAGACCGAATCCGGCGATTCGCTGGAGACGGCCAGGCCCGCCGATCTGCTGGTGTTGCTCGATTCGCTGCAGCAACGGGAGGCGGCGCTCAATACCGAAGTCGCCGACCTGCAACGCACCATGGCACAGCTGCAGGCCTCCGGAAGCAGCGACCAGGCGGCGATCGAGAACGCACAGGCCAGGCTCGCCGCGCTGTCGATCCTGATCGGCACCGTGGCCGCAACCGGCCCTGGCGTGACGCTGACCATCCAGGACACCGCGCCGGGCGTGCCAGCCGAAACCATGCTGGACGTGATCAACGAGCTGCGCGCGGCGGGTGCCGAGGCCATGGAAATCCGCAGCGGGCAGGCCGCCATTCGGGTCGGGGTGGACACCTGGGTGGTCGGCAACCCCGGAGCGCTGATGGTCGACAGCACAACGCTGAGCCCGCCGTATTCGGTTCTGGCCATTGGTGATCCGCCGACCCTGGCCGCCGCGATGAACATCCCCGGCGGCGCGATGGACAGCATCGAACGCGTCGGCGGCACGATGGTGATGCAACAAACCGATCGGGTCGACGTGACCGCCTTGCGGCAACCGAAACCCCGCCAATACGCTCAGCCAGTCAAATGAGCGTCGTCCGCAACTCAACAGGACACCCAGGACACCGAGGAGCGTCGTGAGCGAGATCCCAGCCGAGCTGTACTACACCGAGGAACACGAGTGGGTGCAGCGCACCGCCGATGACACCGTACGGGTCGGCATCACCGACTATGCACAATCGGCGCTCGGCGACGTGGTGTTCGTGCAGCTACCCGATGTCGGCGCCGAGGTGACCGCGGCCGAATCCTTCGGCGAGGTCGAGTCGACCAAGTCCGTGTCGGACCTTTATGCGCCCGTCAGCGCGAAAGTCGTTGCGGTCAATGGTGATCTGGAGAGCAATCCGGAGCTGGTGAACTCCGATCCATACGGCGAGGGATGGTTGCTGGAACTGCAGGCCGAACCCGCGTCGCTGACGGATGCGTTGGAGGCGCTGCTGAGCGCGGACGCCTACCGCACCCACGTGACCGAATGACGAGTTGTTAGGGTTCTGCAGACCGGATGTCGACAAGGGCGGATCCGGCGGTGGTGGACACAACGGGGTCCACTGCGCGGTACGGTCGACACCAGACGCATGACGGCTGGACGCCCGGCCTGATATCGCCACAGCAGCCAGTGAGGAGCAGCGGGTGACGGACAACGACACGAACTCTGGGGCTGACCAGTCGTCTGACGAGGTCACTGTCGAGACGACGTCGGTTTTCCGGGCAGACTTCCTCAACGAATTGGACGCCCCACCCGCGGCCGGTGCCGAGGGTGCGGTCTCCGGTGTCGAGGGGCTACCCGTGGGGTCGGCGCTGCTCGTCGTCAAACGCGGCCCCAACGCGGGGTCGCGATTCCTTCTCGACCAGCCCACCACGTCGGCGGGCCGGCATCCCGACAGCGACATCTTCCTCGACGACGTCACCGTCAGCCGTCGCCATGCCGAATTCCGGCTGGAGAGCGGGGAGTTTCAGGTGGTCGACGTCGGCAGCCTCAACGGCACCTACGTCAACCGTGAACCGGTCGACTCCGCGGTGCTGGCCAACGGCGACGAGGTGCAGATCGGCAAGTTCCGCCTGGTCTTTCTGACCGGGCCCAAGGGCGATGACAGCGGCGGGGCCAGCTAATGGCCGATGAGCGCTCGCGCGAGGAGTAAATGAGCCAGCCCGACACCCCCGCGCTCACCGGGATGTCGATCGGAGCGGTCCTCGATCTGCTGCGACCGGACTTCCCGGACGTGACCATCTCCAAGATCAGGTTCTTGGAGGCCGAAGGGCTGGTCACGCCGGAGCGCACGGCGTCGGGATACCGCCGGTTCACCGCGTACGACTGCGCGCGCCTGCGGTTCATCCTGACCGCACAGCGCGATCAGTACCTGCCGCTGAAGGTCATCAAGGCCCAACTCGACGCCCAACCGAACGGGGAGCTGCCGCAGGCCCGATCCGCTTACGGCGTACCGCGTTTGGTTTCGGTGCCGGCGGCCCTGGCGGGCGACCCGGCCGGTTTGTCGGGCGTCGCACCGACCCAGGTGCGGCTGTCCCGCGAAGATCTGCTGGCCCGCTCGGGTGTGGATGACGAACTGCTGTCCGCTCTGGTCAAGGCCGGCGTGATCACCACCGGCCCCGGCGGCTTTTTCGACGAACACTCGGTGGTGATCGCGCAGTGCGCACGCGCTCTGTCGGACTACGGCGTCGAACCGCGGCATTTGCGGGCGTTCCGCTCGGCGGCCGATCGCCAGTCCGATCTGATCGCCCAGATCGCCGGCCCGGTGGTCAAGGCAGGCAAGACGGGAGCGCGCGACCGCGCCGACGACCTCGCTCGCGAAGTGGCGGCGCTGGCCATCACTTTGCACACGTCGCTGATCAAGTCGGCGGTGCGCGACGTTCTCGACCGCTGAGGATTAGACTCGATTTCAAGGCTTCTTGGCAGGCTTATCTCGCGCGGAGGGCAGACACAGATGGGTGAGGTTCGTGTGGTCGGCATTCGCGTGGAACAGCCCCAGAACCAGCCGGTCTTGCTGCTCCGGGAGTCCAACGGTGACCGCTACCTCCCGATCTGGATCGGCCAGTCCGAGGCCGCGGCGATCGCGCTGGAACAGCAGGGTGTGGAACCGGCCCGGCCGCTGACGCACGACCTGATCAGAGATCTCATTGCCGCGCTTGGGCATTCGCTGAAGGAGGTCCGCATCGTCGACCTTCAGGAAGGCACCTTCTACGCGGACCTGATCTTCGACCGTGACATCAAGGTTTCGGCGCGACCGTCGGATTCAGTGGCCATCGCGCTGCGCGTGGGTGTGCCGATCTATGTCGAGGAAGCAGTGCTCGCCGAGGCGGGCCTGCTGATTCCCGACGAGAACGACGACGAGGCGGCCGGGGCGGTCCGCGAGGACGAGGTCGAGAAGTTCAAGGAGTTTCTCGACAGCGTGTCGCCCGACGATTTCAAGGCGACTTAGAGAGAGCCGGGGCGTTGCCTTCCTCACCCGGGGGTCAGCCAGCCGATTTGTCACGGAATCGTCTCGTCGTTCTCGACACGCGGCGCGGGTTTCTTTCAACTACGTTCGGGGCAGCCATACTTTGATCGCGACGAGCAGTAATGGCTCCGCGGGAAGCGTATGCTCGACACATTCGAGCTTTGGCAAACGTGCGCCCATGCAGGTCACAGACGCGAGTTCGATCGGCGAGAGGATTCGAGAGTGGGAGACACGCCACGTCAGGAGCAGCTGGATCTGTCCGCCGCCAGCGGCCCCACAGAACCGGCCGCCAGTTCGCCCAGCGAACCCGTGCAGGGCGGCCTCTTCCCCGACAACTCGGTGCCGGATGAGCTGGTCGGCTACCGCGGGCCCAGCGCCTGCCAGATCGCCGGTATCACCTACCGGCAGCTGGACTACTGGGCGCGGACCTCGCTCGTGGTGCCTTCGATCCGCAGCGCGGCCGGATCGGGCAGCCAGCGGCTGTACTCCTTCAAGGACATCCTGGTCCTCAAGATCGTCAAGAGGTTGCTGGACACCGGAATTTCGCTGCACAACATCCGGGTCGCCGTCGATCACCTGCGGCAGCGCGGAGTACGCGACCTGGCCAACATCACGCTGTTCTCGGACGGCACGACGGTGTACGAGTGCACCTCCGCCGAAGAGGTCGTAGACCTGCTGCAGGGCGGTCAGGGGGTGTTCGGCATCGCCGTCTCGGGCGCCATGCGCGAATTGACGGGCGCCATCGCCGACTTCCCGGGCGAGCGTGCCGACGGTGGCGAATCCATCGCCGCCCCAGAGGACGAGTTGGCATCGCGGCGTAAGCACCGCGACCGCAAGATCGGCTGACACTTCTCGCCGCAGTTTGCCGCCGGTGGACGGGCGTTACGGCGGGCTATCCGTGCTGTGATCGCTGCCCACCGGTAGAATCGACCGAGCATCGCCCTTACGCGGGAGAGTTCCGTGACCGCCAGTCACGGACGCCGAAGGAGCAACACCTCTCCGTCAACCTCTCAGGCACCCGGGACCGCGCTCGGCCACGATGCCTCTGGAAAGCGGTAAGCGTCGCGCTTACCCGCCCATGGGGAAAGGCTGTTCGCAGGCCGAATCTCTCAGGCGCCCGATACGGGTTGACGACAGAGGGGGAGGAACCCAGCGGTACCCGCTCGAGTTCCTGGGTCCTACGCGTCGGGAGATGTCATCAGTGTTCAACCACGACCAACCCAACTTCGCCGACCGGCATATCGGACCGGATGCCGACGACGTCTCCACCATGTTGAAGACGATCGGCGTGGGTTCGCTCGACGAGCTGGCCGACAAGGCGTTGCCGGCCGGCATCCTCGACGCACTGTCCGCCGACGGAATCGCCCCTGGCCTGGATCAGTTGCCGCCGGCCGCCAGTGAGGTGGAGTCGCTTGCCGAGCTGCGCGCGCTGGCCGACGCCAACACGGTTGCCGTGTCCATGATCGGCCAGGGCTATTTCGATACGCTGACCCCGCCGGTGCTGCGCCGCAACATACTCGAGAACCCGGCCTGGTACACCGCCTACACCCCGTACCAGCCCGAGATCAGCCAGGGCCGCCTCGAGGCGTTGCTCAACTTCCAGACGATGGTCGCCGACCTGACCGGACTCGAAGTCGCCAATGCGTCGATGCTCGACGAGGGAACCGCCGCCGCCGAGGCGATGACGCTGATGCACCGCGCCGCGCGCGGCCCGTCGAACCGACTCGCCGTCGACGCCGACATCTACCGGCAGACCGCTGCGGTGCTGGCCACCCGCGCCGAGCCGCTGGGCATCGAGATCGTGACCGCTGATCTGCGACAGGGCCTGCCGGACGGCGAGTTCTTCGGCGTGATCGCGCAGTTGCCGGGGGCCGGCGGCGCGGTGTCGGACTGGGCGGAACTGGTCGCGCAGGCCCATCAGCGCGGCGCGCTGGTGGCGATCGGCGCCGATCTGCTGGCGCTGACGTTGCTCACGCCGCCCGGCGAGTTCGGCGCCGACGTCGCGTTCGGCAGCACCCAACGCTTCGGTGTACCAATGGGATTCGGCGGACCCCACGCGGGCTACCTCGCGGTGCAAGCCAAACACGCCCGGCAACTGCCCGGTCGCCTCGTCGGGGTTTCGATCGACGCCGACGGATCGCCGGCGTACCGGCTGGCGCTGCAGACCCGTGAACAGCACATCCGCCGCGACAAGGCCACCAGCAACATCTGCACCGCGCAGGTGCTGCTGGCGGTGATGGCCGCCATGTACGCGAGTTATCACGGCGCCGACGGGCTGGCGGGAATCGCCCGCCGCGTCCATGGCCATGCCGAATCGCTCGCCGGTGCCCTCGGGGATGCGCTGGTGCACGAGACGTTCTTCGACACCGTGCTGGCCCGCGTTCCCGGACGCGCCGATGAGGTGATCAGTGCGGCGAAGGCCAAGGGCGTCAACCTGTGGCGCGTCGACGACGATCACGTTTCCGTCACCTGTGACGAGGCGACCACCGACGCTCACGTCGACGCCGTGCTGGAGGCGTTCGGGGTGGCGGCCGCCGAGCCGGTGCACACCGAAATCGAAACGCGGACATCGAAATTCTTGACACACCCGGCGTTCACCAAGTACCGCACCGAGACCGAGATGATGCGCTACCTACGGTCCCTGGCCGACAAGGACATCGCCTTGGACCGCAGCATGATTCCGCTCGGTTCCTGCACCATGAAGCTCAATGCGGCAGCCGAGATGGAGCCGATCAGCTGGCCCGAGTTCGCCCGCCAGCACCCGTTCGCACCGGTCGCGGACACACCGGGGCTGCGCAAGCTGATCTCCGATGTGGAGACCTGGCTGACCGGGATCACCGGCTATGACCGGGTGTCCCTGCAGCCCAACGCCGGTTCGCAGGGAGAGTATGCCGGTCTGCTGGCGATCCAGGCCTACCACGCAGAGCGCGGGCAGCCTCACCGCGATGTCTGCCTGATCCCGTCGAGTGCGCACGGAACCAACGCGGCATCCGCGGCGTTGGCCGGCATGCGCGTCGTGGTGGTGGCCTGCCGCACGAACGGCGACGTCGACCTCGACGACCTGCGCGCAAAGGTGACCGAACACGCGGATCGGTTGTCCGCGTTGATGATCACCTACCCCTCGACCCACGGCGTGTTCGAGCACGACATCGCCGAAATCTGCGCCGCGGTGCACGACGTCGGCGGCCAGGTGTATGTCGACGGCGCGAATCTCAACGCGCTGGTGGGGTTGGCGCGTCCGGGCCGGTTCGGCGGTGACGTCAGCCACCTCAACCTGCACAAGACGTTCTGCATTCCGCACGGCGGTGGGGGTCCGGGGGTCGGGCCGGTCGCGGTGCGCGCACACCTGGCGCCCTATCTACCTGGTCACCCGCTGGCCGAGGAGCTTCCGGACAAGAACGCCGTGTCGGCAGCACCGTACGGTTCGGCGTCGATCCTGCCGATCACCTGGGCCTACATCCGCATGATGGGTGCGGCGGGCCTGCGTGCGGCGTCGCTGACCGCGATCGCGTCCGCCAACTACATCGCCCGCCGACTCGACGAGTACTACCCGGTGCTCTACACCGGCGAGAACGGCATGGTCGCTCATGAGTGCATCCTCGACCTCCGCGGCATCACCAAGGCCACCGGTGTCACCGTGGACGATGTCGCGAAACGACTGGCGGACTACGGTTTCCACGCTCCGACGATGAGCTTCCCGGTGGCGGGCACGCTGATGGTGGAGCCGACCGAAAGCGAAAGCCTGGCCGAAGTGGACGCGTTCTGCGAGGCGATGATCGCGATCAGGGCCGAGATCGACCGGGTCGGGGCGGGCGAATGGACCGTTGACGACAATCCGCTCAGGGGCGCGCCGCACACGGCGGAGAGCCTGCTGGTCGCCGAGTGGGATCACCCGTACTCCCGTGAGCAGGCGGCTTACCCGTTGGGCAAGGGTTTCCGGCCCAAGGTGTGGCCACCGGTGCGCCGAATCGACGGCGCCTACGGTGACCGTAACCTGATGTGCTCGTGCCCACCGGTCGAGGCGTTCGCCTAACCGCCGAGCTCGAACGACGGGAAGTAGATCACCTCACCGACGGTGATGTGGTCGGGGTCGTCGATGAAGTTGGCCGCGGCGACCATGTTCACCAAGGTCAGCGTGCGGTCGGCCCCGCCGTCTCCGTAGTTCTCTTCGGCCAGCTTCCACAGCGTGTCGCCCGCGGCCACCGTGGTCTTGCGGTTCAGCCGCGGCCGGATCAGCACAGTTCCCGGCGCCGGATCTCCGTCCGGCAGCCGGTTGGCGATCGAGATGATGGCCCCCAACCGGGCTTCGCCGTACCAGCGCTCGGCCAGGACCGCGCATGTCTCGCCGGCGACGACGGTGTGATGCCCGACATCGGCGAGATCGGGGATCAACAGCCATTCGCCGACGATCAGGTCTCGTTGCGCGGCGCCGTTCGGTATCTCGTAGACCTCGCTCATCGCGACGTCGTGGTAGAACTTCAGCGCCAATGTCTTCTTGGTGTCGCCGGCTTTGACTTGGTGGCGGAAGGTGACGTACGGGATCTCCAGCTCCTGTCCCACCACGATGACGTCGGGATCAGCCAGATGGTTGATCACGGCGATCACCGTATGCAGTCGCCCGTCGCCGTAAAACTGCGTGGCGAGTCCCCACAGGGTGTCGCCGGCCTGGATTTGATACTTCGCGCTCATAGATGAGTCCTCGGTGCCCTCGATGTTGTCTGCCGTCCCGGTCGGGGCGCACGGATAGTGTCGACAACCGGGTGGCGTCGGGTCGCGAGTAGTGCACTACTCGAATCGGCACGGGCGTTGATAGCGTCGGTGAGGTGATGCCCTCCAGCGTGTCCGGGTGGCGTGACGGCGGGAAATGGGTGTCGACGGCTTCCGGATCGGTGTTCGTCCGCTCCGCCCCGGGCGACGGCCCGACGATTCTGTTGCTGCACGGCTGCCCTTCGAGTTCGTACGACTTTCGCGAGGTGGTCCCGCATCTCGGCGGCCGGCCGTGGCTGACGCTGGACTTTCTGGGCTTCGGGCTCTCCGACAAACCCCGACCGCACCGCTACAGCCTCTTCCAACAGGCCGACATTGTGGCGACCAACGGCAGTGTCATCTTGCACCGCGCCAGTCTGCGGCCGGCCCAGAAATTGCTCCGCGGTCCGCTTGGTTCGGTACTCGCCCGATTGTCCAACCGCAGCGCCTTCATTCGTGAATTCGGACGGCTGTTCACGGCCGGCCACCCGCTGTCGGCGGAGGAGGCCGACGCGCAGTGGGCACTGTTGTCGCACAACCAGGGCAACCGCATCACCCATCTGCTGATCTCGTATCTGGACGAACGGGTGCGCTATGCGCAGCGGTGGCACGGGGCGGTGCGCGACTGGCCCGGGCCGCTGAGCTTCCTGTGGGCGCTCGACGATATCGTCGCGACGACCAATGTGCTCGATGGACTGCGCGAGTTGCGGCCCGCCGCAGACGTTGTCGAGCTGCCCGGAGTGGGGCATTACCCACAGGTCGAGGTGCCCGAGGAGTTCAGCCGGGCCGCGCTGGCCCTGCTAACGGCGCCACGGGAATGAGCGCCGTTCCTGGTTGAAGTCCACCCGGGGATTCGGCGCTTCGCCCGGGATGTTGCGCTTGACGATCTGCTCGAGGGAGCTCGTCGACCTGATCACGTCCATTCCCGCTGCGGAGAACGTCTCTTCGTGGAAAATTCCTGGCGCGAGGAGCGGATTGGTGAGCGACTGCGAGAACGCGTCCACGGCCACCATGGTGGCCATCAGCGCGGGTAGCAGCCCACCCGACCGGATGTCCTCGGCGAACAGCCCGGGATACAGTTCGACCTTGTCGATATGCCCGTAGCACTCGCGAAGAGCCTCCCGGACGGCGGGATTCGACGAGAGATCCTCAAACGAGGTGAATCGGGGGTAGCCACATCGCACCCGGTATTCGTTGTAGGAAGCGAGTTTGGTCGCGCGTCCGACGCCGATCGACTTCCCTTCGATCTCGAGCATCGAGGGGTCGGTGTTGAGCAATCCGATCGCGGTGCAAGGCTGCTTCGATGCCTCGTCGAACAGTGCCGCGAGCCCGTTGGAGGTCACCAAGTCGTTGTCCCACAGCACGTCTTTGACGTCACGGTCTTTGCCACCGACCCGCATGCGGCTGGGAATCATGGTGTGCCAGCGGTAGAGCAGATTGAACTCGACTGACATCCAATTCTGCCGATACCACTTCTCTTTGACGCCGATGCCCGACTCCGCAAACAGCTTGAACTTGATCGGCGTGATGTGGTTGATGTAGTCCTCGATGACCACGTTCAGCAGCACCACGATCAGCGTATTGCGCGTCGTCTCGAAGACCCGGTCGTCGTCCCAATCCGGGTTCTCGGCGGCGATCAACCTGGCGACGCGGTTGTGCTCCCGCAGGAAGAGCGTGCTCATCATGACAAGGCCGTAGTGGATGTTTCCCCGCGCAATGCCAAGGGCGAAGAGCTTTTGTTTCTGCGAAGGGTCGAACTCCACCAACGGAATACCGGTCTTCGGGTCTTCGAATGGCAGGTTCGCGATCTTGTCGCTTCCCGGGAAGACGATCTCGAGGTTCTTGTACTCGCTTCTGACCTTGTCGTCCTCGCCGAAGTAACGGGGCGGGAACTCCTGGCCGTTGATGAACTGGCTGGCCAGCTGCCCCTTCCCAGCGGCGCCGTGGCGAAGAATTTTCGTCGTGGTGTGCGTCTGCCCGTAGAGCTGGCTGAGGTCGATGTCGTGGGTTGACTTGTTCTTGCGGACGTTCCTGGGGTCGGTACGCAGAAACCCGTCGACGAACCACTGTGCGAAGTGGGGGAACAGCAACGTCGACTTGGGAGAGATTCTTCCGCCCCCCTCCGGTCGCCGAAACAGCTCGATGACGTCGCCGACCTCCGGAGGGGGCTCCTGCAGAGCCGGGTCCTCCGACAGGTGGCGCGAACTCCACCGACGGTCAGTCAGCCCGGGCCATGAGCGGTAATCGGCGAGCGTGCTCAATCCCATTGGTCGGGTCGGCATCGTGTAGATGAGCCGGTTGATCAGCGTGCGGTTCACCAGCGAGCGGACCCTCGGCGTCCGGCGCAGGACCCACCACACCGCGCCGAAATGCGTGGTCGCCGCGATTCGCAGACCGTTCTTCAACCCGTTCTTGCGCCAAAACCCCCCGGTCACAGAATGAACCATCGCAGAATTTCGCGCTGGCTGTGCGGATTCGGCCCGCAATGACGCCGCACCCGATCAGCTCAGGAAGGTGGTGACCGCCGACGTCAGGTCCGGTGATGTCGAGCTGTCGACGTTCTGGTAGGTGCCGCCGCTGGCCTGCGCGACCGCCTCCCAGGTGGACCGGTCGGAATCGTTGCCGAAGTCGATGACGTTGACCGCGACCGGCCGGGCCGGATCGAAGGCGCCGCGGATGTACTGCTGCAGACCCGAACCGTCCAGCGACTGGTCGGTGTGGGGTCCCGTGGTGATCACCAAGATCGAATTGCTCTGGCCCTGACGATAATTCGCCATCGCATCGGTGTAGATGAGCCGCAGCGTGGTGAAGGACACCGCGCCGCCGGCCGATGGGGACTGCGAGCTCAGCGTGGACGTCAGCGCCTCCGAGCGCGGCTGGCCGCTGACCTGATCGGACAGCGGGCCCGTACTCACCTCCGACCTGCCCTCGGTGCCGTCGAAGCTCCACAGCCCGATGGCGGAGTTCGGCGGGAGCGCCTGCAGTCGCGCGTTGAGCGCCGCCACCACGTTGGCCAGCCGCGATTTGCCGCCCTCGTCGGCCGGCATCGACTGGTCGAGCATGATCGTCACCGCCGGATTGTCCACGGGCGCGGTCAGCGCGTTGGCCAGCGTCGTGCGCATGGCGTTGTCGCCGACCGACAAGGGCGCGCCTACCGGCGCGAAATTGGTGACGTCATTCTTCGGCGGGCTGCCGCCGTCGAACCGGAAGCCCGCCTTGGCCAGCTCGGCGAGGTGTTCGGGTTTGCGCATGTACCGCGCGAATTCGCTGGCGGCGCTGACCTGCTCCTGAGACAGCCATTTGCCGCTGAGCAAAACGGTCGGATAGTCCGCGGTGGCGGTCGGGCCCGGCGGTAACCACATGGCGAGTTTTGACTTCGCGTCGGGCAGCGACGCCGCGCGCTGGAACACCTGCTGCTCCGTGGCGACCACCGCGTGGACCGGCGCAGTGGCCGGATCGGCGGCGTTCAGCAACGCATCCATCGCGGTGCTGGCCTTCGTGTCGGCGAGTTTGGGTTGGGCGGCGATCAGCGTGCTGACCGCGCCCATCCCGGCGCTGGCCGGCGCACCGTCAGGTGCGGACGCCGCGGCCACCGCCTCGGCGGCCAGGTACGACGAGTCGCTGTCACCGCTGAGCGGCAGGGCCAGCTGCAGCGAACCCCACCCGGACAGGTCGAGCCCGTCCAATGCCGTGGGGTTGGTCTGCAGGCCGGGCAGCGTCGACCAATTCTGTTGGCCCAGGTTGTCTTTGAGTTGCGGGGAAACGGCGAGCACCACCGGTGTGCTGACCAGCGAGCGGCTGTCGCTCACGGTCTCCTTGCCCGCCGCCCCTTCCAGCCGGGCCTCCGCCACGGAACTGGCCGGGATCCACAGCGCGGGGCGTTCACCGAGTTCGCCCGGCCAGTTGCCGACGAAGCCGTTGACCACCTGGTCGGAATCGGCGGGCTTGACGCCGACCTTGACGCATCGGTCTCCGACCGGGCTCGCGCTCTCGTTGTACGACTTGGCCAGTGTCTGGATCTGGTCGGCGATCGAGGGGTCGGCGATCACCGCGACGGCGAGTTCACCGTCGACGCAGCGGGCGGCGGCGGCGTCCGAGCGGCTGGACAGTGCATCACCGAAGAAGCGCCACAGGATGAACGCGCCGACGACCACGACGACGGTGATGAGTGCGGCGATGACTCCGATGCTGACACCGCGGCGCTTCGTGGTCACCGCGCGGTGGCTGCCGGTCCACTCGCCACCCTCCCACTCGCCACCGTGCTGACGGCCGCCGGATCCTCGTGGCGGGGGAGGCGCGCCGCCGCTGAACATCGATCCCCGGTCCCCGGGGTAGTCGGGGTCGTCGTAATCCGCTTCGTCGTAATCCGTTTCGTGGTAGTCGGATTCGTCGTAGTCGGATTCGTCGTCGTGAGAGTCGTCGGAGTCGGAGTAGTCAGAGTCGTAGTCCGACTCGTAATCGGAGTCGTCGTAGTCCGATGTGCCGTACCCCGACTCGCCGTAACCCGGCCCGTAGTCGGGATCGCCTCCGGCCCGGCCGAAACGCTGGGTCTCCGGCTCGTCTGGCCGCTGTTCGCCAGCCGAATCGTCGGGATCGGGAATGCTGTGCCTACCCATTCCTGCCCTTGTGCTCGTATTGTCGACCGGTCATTGTTGGCCCGCCATCCGACGTTGCCGAAGTGTACTCAACGTCGGTGTGATCCTGCCCGAGACGACTCAGCCACCGTTGTTGGCGGCCCACTCCTTGAATTCGCGGCGCCGGCGATGCAGGATCGGTTCGGTGTAGCCGTTCGGCTGCTGGGCGCCGGACAGAATCAGCTCTTGCGCGGCCTGGAACGCGATGCTGCCGTCCGGGTCCGGGGCCATCGGGCGGAAGTCGGGATCCTTGGCGTTCTGCTCGTCCACCTTCTCGGCCATCTTGCGCAGGCTGGCTTTCACGTCGTCTTCGGTGATCACACCGTGGCGCAGCCAGTTCGCCAGCAGCTGGCTGGAGATGCGCAGCGTGGCGCGGTCCTCCATCAACGCCACGTCGTGGATGTCGGGCACCTTCGAACAGCCGACACCCGCGTCGATCCACCGCACCACGTAGCCGAGGATGGACTGGCAGTTGTTGTCGACTTCCTCCCGGATCTCTTCCGAGGCCCAGGCAAGCTCCTTGGCAAGCGGGACCGTCAGCAGCTCGTCGACCGTGGTGCGCGCCTTGCCCTCCAGGTCCTTCTGCACCTTGAACACGTCCACCTCGTGGTAGTGCATCGCGTGCAGCGTGGCGGCGGTCGGGGACGGCACCCAGGCGGTGGTCGCGCCGGCCTTGGGCTGACCGATCTTCTGCTCGACCATGTCTGCCATCAGCTCGGTCATGGCCCACATACCCTTGCCGATCTGCGCCTTACCGGAGAAGCCGGTCGCCAGGCCGGCGTCGACGTTCGCGTCCTCATAGGCCTTGATCCACGTCGTGCCCTTCATCGCGCCCTTGCGGATCATCGGGCCGGCCTCCATCGAGGTGTGGATCTCGTCGCCGGTGCGGTCCAGGAACCCCGTGTTGATGAAGACCACGCGGTCGGCGGCCGCCTTGATGCAGGCCTTGAGGTTGACGGTGGTACGCCGCTCCTCGTCCATGATCCCGATCTTGAGGGTGTTCTGCGGCAAGCCGAGAACGTCCTCGACCCTGCTGAACAGCTCGCAGGTGAACGCGACCTCATCGGGTCCGTGCATCTTGGGCTTGACGATGTACACCGAACCCGTCCGGCTGTTGACCAGGGGGCCGTTGCCGTCCCCCTCCTTGAGGCCGTGCACGGCGATCAAGCTGGTGAACAACGCGTCCTGGATTCCCTCGTACACCTCTGTGCCGTCGGCGTTGGTGATCGCGTCGTTGGTCATCAGATGCCCGACGTTGCGCACGAACATCAGGCTGCGCCCGGGCAGCGTCAACTCACCGCCGTCGGGGGTGGTGTACGTCCGGTCCTCGTTGAGCACCCGGGTGAAGGTGTCGTCGCCCTTTGTCACCTCGGCGGTGAGGTCACCCTTGTTCACGCCGAGCCAGTTGCGGTAACCGAGCACCTTGTCGTCCGCGTCGACGGCGGCCACCGAGTCCTCGAAGTCCATGATCGTGGTGATCGCGGACTCCAGCACGACATCCTTGACGCCCGCCGCATCGGTGGAACCCACGGGGGAATCGGGGTCGATCAGGATCTCGATGTGCAGGCCGTGGTTGGCCAACAGCACCGACCACTGGGGGAGCCGAGCACGCCGGTGTAGCCGACGAACTGGTCGGGAGTGGCCAGGCCGGTCGACTGGTCGTCACCGAGGTCGACGACGAGCTGACCCGCCCCGTCCTCTTGATTGATCTTGATTCCGGTCGCGTCGCTCCATGAGCCCGAAGCCAGTGGGACCGCGCCGTCGAGGAACTGACGGGCGTAGGCGATGACCTTGTCGCCGCGCACTCGGTTATATCCGGCGCCCTTCTCGGCGCCGTCGTCCTCGCTGATGACGTCGGTGCCGTACAGCGCGTCGTAGAGCGAACCCCAGCGGGCATTGGCCGCGTTGAGCGCGAACCGCGCATTCAGGATCGGGACCACCAGCTGCGGGCCCGCGGTCGTGGTGATCTCGTCATCGACGTTGGCAGTGGTGATGGTGAAGTCATCGGGCTGGGGTTGCAGGTAGCCGATCTCGGTGAGGAATTGCTTATAGCCCTCGGGGTCGATCGGCTCGATCACGTGCTGACGGTGGTACCTGTCGATCTGCGCCTGAAGCTCGTCGCGGCGGGCCAGCAGGTCCTGATTCTGCGGGCCGAGGTCGGTGACGACCTTGTCCACGCCCGCCCAGAAGCTGTCGGGGTCGAGGTCGGTGCCCGGCAGCGCCTCATTGTTGATGAAGTCGTACAACACCTGGGCGACGCGCAGGTTACCCACCGTCACGCGGTCCGTCATTTTTCCTCCCTCGCCTGCAAGGCGCTTCCAAGCGCCATGCCGTCGATCCAGCTTACCCGCAGGTAACTGCAGCTTTACGCCGTGCGCCGGTTGACGGGTCACGGCTCGCAGCAGTCTAGGTCAGGCCGCTCCCGGGCCGCCGGGGAGTATGACGGTGCCCGCCGCGGGGGTTCCCAGTCGACCGGCCAGCCATGGCAGTGCCGCGGCGAAGGCCTTGGCGGCGTCGCCGAAGTCGTGGTCGCCGCCTTGCGGAACCACGGAGCATTCGATGCCGCTGCTGCTCGCCAACGAGCAGAGGTAGTTCGCGACGCCCAGGTGATCCTCCGGCCCAAGGGCTGCACCTGCGTCCGGAGCCGGCGCGGGCGCGGCAC
The DNA here is from genome assembly GCA_963699655.1 of uncultured Actinomycetota bacterium. Classification (GTDB taxonomy): domain Bacteria; phylum Actinomycetota; class Actinomycetes; order Mycobacteriales; family Mycobacteriaceae; genus Mycobacterium. The sequence goes on along the minus strand of CAVOUV010000018.1, from coordinate 95,975 downwards.
CCGCCGCCCGGTACATCGGTTGCCCCGGTCCGGAAACCGCAAACCATCCGGCGACGCCGGTGAACGGTCCATGAACCGTCATCACCGCCGTGGGATCGAAGGCGCGGTATGCGGCGGCGTCGCCACCGAACAGCCGGTCGATCGTCTGGTCCTCAGAACCCGCGTTGGGTCGAAGCTGACCGTCGATGTCGAGGAAGGTGCTGAACACATCGGGGTGCATCACCGTCGTGGTGATGGCGCAGGTGCCGCCCGCCGACCAGCCGACGATTCCCCAGTGCGCCGGTTCCGGACTCACCGCGAAGTGTGAGTCGACGTACGGGACGACGTCCTTGGTCAGGTGATCGGCGGCATTGCCCCTCACCCCGTTGACGCATTCGGTGTCATTGCTGAACTGCCCACCGGTGTCGACGAACACGAGCACCGGCGCGTTCCCGTCGTGTCGGGCGGCGAAGTCGTCTGCGGTGCGTTGCGCGTCTCCGGAGTCGGGCCAGTCGGTGGGACGGCCGAACTCGCCGCCTGCCATCACCACGGCCGGCAGCGGCGGCTGGGAGTCGCCGGCGAACCACGCGGGTGGAAGGTAGACGAGCTCGTCTCGGTGGGGGAAGCCCGAGCCGGTGTCGGGGATCCTCACCGAGACCAGTACGCCAGTGTGCGGTATCTCCCGATGCTCCCGCATGCTCTGCGCCGTCGCCTCGTCCACCTGGCTGGGCAGGGGCTTCTGGGCGGCCCGATTCCACAGCGAGCCCACCGTCGGCAGGTATCCAGTCCACGCGTCGACAGTGAGGGCGACGCATCCGACGCAGAGCGGTATCGCCGCAATCGATGCGCCGCGGCGCCACCACGTGGCGGTCCGCCAGCCACGCGCGGCGACCGCAATGGCCAGCCCGCTCAGCGCGATCCACCACCACAGGAGCAGCGGGGCGGAATCGTCTGCGATCGCCTCGTAGTCGATGAACCAGTGTGCGGCCAGCGCCAGCACGGCTCCCACCCCCGCTGCGAGCGGGATCCAGACTCTCCGCCAGCGTCGGCTGCGCCAGCCGATCGCGACGACAACGACGCCTGCGGTAACGGTTTGGACGAGGATCGGCAGCCAGCCGTGCGTCAGCGGGAGGTTCACAAGTGCGGTTTCGTCTCAGCCGCCGACCGGCTGGGAGGGATAGCTCGGCGCCGGACAGTCGTTCGTTGCGGGATCGGCGTCGAATCGGGCGTTTATCCACCCGATGACGGATGTCTGGTCGTCACCGATCGGAGCGCCCGCCTGGATGACGTCACCGAGGCCGCACGCGCGCCGGAGTGCGGCCGCCGTCCAGTCGGTCGGGAGCAGATCCCCGTCCTGGCCGGCCGCGACGAGCATCGGCGCGGCCGTGCGGCCCTGCGGAAGCGACGTCTTCTTCAGGTACCCAGCCAGGATGTCCCTGGTTTCCTGACCGTCCGGCCGCAGTTCGTCCGGCCCGAGCGCAGCGGCGAGCGCGGCGCGGTCGGCGAATTGCGGGCCCCAGCAGGCCGACAGTTCGTCCCAGTGGTCCTTGGCGACGCCGTGGCGGTAGCCGTCCAGGTCGAAGTCGCCGTACTCCTGGTGCAGCGCCTGAAGGTACTGCTGCAACACCAGTTGCTGGTCCCGGTTCAGGGTTCCCCCGGCAGCGCCGTCGGCCAGTCCGTCGAGGGCGGCCAGGGTGCGACGGCGATCGCGCCGACCAACCGGAGGCCGTCGTTGTAGTCCGCAGAGAGCTCGTTTGCCGCCCACGCCGCCTGCCCGCCCTGGTCGCGGCCGTATGCCAGCCACGCGTCCGACGCGGCGGGCACCAGTCGCCGGGCCGCACGCACCGAGTCGATGAGGTTGTAGCCCTCGGTCGACGAGTCGAGGAAGGGGTGATAGTCGGCGGCGCTGCCCAGCCCTTGATAGTCGGTCATCGCCACCATGAACCCCGCGCCGACGAGCGCGGCAATCAAGGGCGCCGAGCCGAGCAGGGTCGGGGAAGCCGACGGCGCGCACTCGGTCTGGATGCCGGTCATCGGGTGACCCACTGCGACGATGCGCCAGCCTCCGGGGGCCGGGTCGCCCTCAGGCACGAACACCGTCGCGGTCACCTGCGGATGTTCGTCGTTCACACCGGAACTGGAGACGTAGGTGATCCGGGCCGCGAGCGACGTCTCGGCGCGCAGCAAGGGGTCGAGTTGGGGCAAGGTCTCGGCGGCGATCAGCGTTCCGGGTCCGGAGCCGCTGAAGTCGCCGCGAATCGGAGCCCCCGTCGGCGGGGTGTGGCGGGCGTTCGGTGCGGACGCGCAGCCACCGAGCAGCAGCGCGGCGACGGCGAGCAACGCGGACACGGCCAGTGCGCGCATCAAACTCCTCGTCGTTGGGCAGTGCCTGCCTCACGTCCACAACGAGGCAAACACGTTGCGGCGCAATGTAATCTTGAGAACTGTGAACCTCCTGGAAGCCAGGTCGGCGCAGCGCGACCGCCACCACGACCGTGTGGAGGCGTTGCTGGGGACCTACCTCCGACGACGCGCAAGGGGCGCGCCGCACCCGGTGATCGACTTCCTGTTCACCTACTACAACCTCACGCCGGGCGAATTGCGTCGCTGGCATCCGGGTTATGGAGTCACCCTGCACGGACCCGGCGCAGAAGAGTACGCCCAACGGCGCGGCTATCGACGCACCGAATCAGGGGTCAGCGTCGATCCCCGCTTTCTCGCCAAGCGTTGGGAGACCATCGCCTACGTCGCACGATTGATGGAGGCGACGGCGAGCCGACCCGCCAACCTGGGCTGTTTCGGCCTGCACGAGTGGGCCATGGTGTATCGCGCCGATCCCGGTGAGATCCGTCACGGGATACCGCTACGGCTCGGTCGGGAGGGCACTGACGCCGTGGTCGAGTCGCTGCCGCTGCGTTGCACGCACTTCGACGCCTTCCGCTTCTTCACCGCACCCGCGCGATCCCGAAATGCCGCCGAACTCACGCGGGCCACGCAGGTCGCGACCGAGCAACCCGGGTGCCTGCACGCCGGCATGGACCTGTACAAATTCACAGCGAAGTTACTGCCGTTGGTCAGTTCCGACATGCTATGGAGCGCATTCGAATTGGCTTATGAGGCGCGGACACTCGATATGCGCGCGTCGCCGTATGACCTGAGCGCGTACGGGTATCAGCCGATGCGAATCGACACGCCGGGCGGCCGTGCCGAATACGCCAGGGAACAGGCCGAACTCGCCGTTCGAGCGGCCGAGGTACGGAGCTCACTGCTGGGTTGGTGCCGAGGAATTTTGAGTTCCGGTGACGGCTGACTGTCCGCCGCGCTCGTCGAGCACGGCATCAGGCGCGGTGCGTGCCGTCGCGCACGGCACCGATGAGGTCCTCGACCAGATCCTCCAGCGCCACCATCGCCGTCACGCTGCCGTCGGCCGTGGTGACCAGCGCCAGGTGGCTGTTGGTGCGACGTAACAGTGTCAGCGCGTCGGGCAGCGGCAGTGACTCCGGCACCTGCGGCAGCGACCGCACCAACGTCACGTCCACGACGGCGTCGGGTCGTCGACCAGCGGCAGCACATCCTTGATGTGCACGTAGCCGATGAACCGCCCGCCGGTGTCCACCACCGGGAAGCGGGAGTAGCCGGTCTCGGCCAGTGCGCGCTGGATTGCCGCCACTGTCGGGCCCGGAACTGTCGGCGGCCACCGGCACCGCATGCATCTCACCCAGCGGCACCGCAACGTCGGCCACCACCCGGTTGCGGATCCGCAGCGCCCGCGACAGCCGGTTGTGCTCCTCGGGGTCCAGCAGGCCCTCGGAGAGTGATTCGGCGATCATCTCGGACAGTTCGACGGTGGAGACCGTGTTCTCCAGTTCGGTCCTTGGCCTCGACGCCGAACATGCGCAGCACGAGGTTCGCGCACCAGTCGTAGAACGCGATGAACGGCCGCGCCGCGCGCACCCACATCAGATACGGCGGGACGAGCAGCATCGCCGCCGATTCGGGGCCCGGCGATGGCGATGTTCTTCGGCACCATCTCACCGAGCAGCACGTGCAGGATCACGACGACCGCGAGCGCGACGACGAACGCCACCGTGTGAAGCACCGCGTCGGGCATGCCGAGCAGGTCGAACGGCTCTCTCCAACAGATGCGCCACCGCGGGCTCGCCGACCCGGCCCAGCAGGATCGAGCAGACCGTGATGCCCAGCTGCGCGCCGGCCAGCATCAGCGAGAGGTTCTCCCCGGCCCGGATGACGGTGACCGCGCTCCGCTTGCCCTGTTCGGCGAGCGCTTCGAGACGGTCGCGACGCGCCGAGATCAGCGCGAACTCGGCGCCGACGAAGAACGCGTTGGCGCCGAGCAGCAGCACGGTCAGCAGCACGCCGAAGATGTCGCCCATCAGCGGCCTCCTTCGTCGGTCGCCGCGGCGGCCGAGCTCGGTCAGCTCGAGCAGGTCGATGCGGCGGCCGTCCATCCGCATCACGTTCGCCAGCCAGTGCACCGGTTCGTCGAGCGGCCGTCCGGGTCGAACGTCCGTCAGCTCGACGGTCTCGCCGGGTTCCGGGATGTGGCCGAGCTCCTGCAGCACCAGGCCGCCGATGGTCTCGTACTCGCCCTCCGGCGCGCGGAATCCGGTCGCCGTCGGCGACCTCGTCGATGCGCAGCAGCCCGGACACCTGCCAGCCGTCGCGCACCTCGCACGACGTCGGGCGTGGCGTCGTCGTGTTCGTCGCGGACGTCGCCGACGATCTCCTCGATGAGGTCCTCGACCGTGACCATGCCCGCGGTGCCGCCGTACTCGTCGACCACCAGCGCGGTCTGCAGGCCGTTGGCCCGCATCTGGGTCATCACCGCGTCGCCGTCGAGGGTCGACGGCACCGTGGCCACCGGCTGGGCCAGGTCGGCCAGCCGGGTTGCGCGCCCGGTCGCTCCGGCGGCACCTCGAACACCTGCTTGACGTGCACGATGCCGATGGTCTCGTCGAGGTCGCCCTCGACGATCGGGAAGCGCGAGTAGCCGGTCTCCATCGCCTTCGCGACCAGGTCGGCGACGGTCTCGTCGGCCTGCAGCGCCTCGATCTTCGGACCGCGGGCGTCATCAGCTCCTCCGCGGTCCGCTCGCCGAACTGCAGCGAGCGGTCCACCAGCGCGGCGGTGACCGCGTCCAGCGACCCGCGCCGCGCCGAGTTGCGGACCAGCGACACCGAGCTCCTGCGGCGAGCGCGCCGACCGCAGTTCCTCGGCGGGCTCGATGCCCAGCCGGCGCAGGATCCAGTTGGCGGTGCCGTTGGTCAGCTTGATCAACGGGGTGAACAGCTCGAGAACATCACCTGCGGGCCGGCCACCACGCGCGCCGTCGCGCAGCGGCTTGGCCACCGCGAGGTTCTGGGCGACCAGTTCGCCGAACACCATCGACACCGAGGTGGCGATCAGCAGCGCCAGCGCCAGCGCGAGGCCGCCGGCGACGCTCGCGGGACAGCGACATCGCCGCGAACGCCGGCTCGCAGCAGACGCGCGACCAGCGGCTCGGCCAGATAGCCGGTGATCAGCGTGGTGATCGAGATGCCCACCTGGGCGCCCGAGAGCTGGAACGACAGCGTGCGGTGCGCCCGCTGGACGAGCTTGTCGCGGCGGCCGCCGGTGCGGGCGTTGGCGTCGACGGTGCTGCGCTCCAGCGCGGTCAGCGAGAACTCGGCCGCGACGAAGACCGCCGTACCGGCGGTGAGGACGAGAAAGCCAGCACGGCTGAGCACGGTCAAGACGACGCTCATCGCGTCCTCACCGCGACGTCGCCGGGCCCGTAGCCCGGCTGACTAGTGGAGGGCTCGGCGTCGACGGCTCGTCGGACGGCCGCTCGGCCCCGAGGCCTCGATCGGCCTCGACGGGTGCCTGCGGCACGTGATCCCTTTCGAGTCAGACGGCGTGATGAGAAGCCCTATGTTAGCCGGTTACGCCAGGCCGCGGCTGGCTCACCAACCGGTCGGCAGCGGGTGCCCCTCGGCGAAACCCGCTGCGGACTGCACCCCCATCACCGCCTTCTCGTGCAGTTCGGCGATGGTGGCCGCACCGACGTAGGTGCAGGTGCTGCGCACACCGGAGGTGATGTGGTCGAGCAGGTCCTCGACGCCGCCGCGGGACGGGTCGAGGCCCATCCGCGAGGTCGAGATGCCCTCCTCGAAGAGTGCCTTACGGGCGCGGTCGAACGGGCTGTCGGCGGCGGTCCTGGCGGCCACGGCGCGCTTGGACGCCATCCCGTAGCTCTCCTTGTACTGCCGGTCCTCGCGGTCGCGCATCAGGTCGCCGGGGGACTCGTAGGTTCCGGCGAACCACGAGCCGATCATCACGTTGGATGCGCCCGCCGGCAGCGCCAGCGCGACGTCGCGGGGATGCCGGACCCCGCCGTCAGCCCACACGTGGCCACCGAGTTGCCTTGCTGCCGCGGCACATTCGACGCACCGCCGAGAACTGTGGCCGCCCGACGCCGGTCATCATCCTGGTGGTGCACATGGCGCCGGGTCCGACGCCGACCTTGACGATCGTCGCGCCCGCGCTGATCAGGTCCCGGGTGCCCTCGGCCGACACCACGTTGCCGGCGGCGAGCGGCAGGCCGAGGTCGAGCGAGGCCACCGCCTTGATCGCGTCGAGCATCTTGACCTGATGGCCGTGGGCGGTGTCGATCACCAGCAGGTCGACGCCGGCCTCGGCCAGCGCCCGCGCCTTCGCGCCGACGTCGCCGTTGATCCCGACGGCCGCGGCGATGCGCAGGCGGCCCGTCGTCGTCGACGGCGGGCGCGTAGATGCCCGCCCGGATCGCGCCGGTGCGGGTGAGCACGCCGGCCAGCGCACCGTCCGGGCCGGTCATCACCGCGACGTCGATCGGCGCGTGTTCGAGCAGGTCGAACACCTTGCGCGGGTCGGTGCCCGACCGGCGCGGTGACGAAGTCGGACATCGCGACATCGCGAACCCGGGCGAAGCGGTCCACGCCGACGCAGTTCGGCTTCGGTGACCAGCCCGATCGGGCGCCCCTCGAACACCACCACCGCGGCGCCGTGCGCCCGCTTGTGGATCAGCGCGGTGGCGTCGGACACCGAGTCGTCGGCCGATGAGTGTCACCGGCGTGTCCACCACCAGGTCGCGACTCTTGACGAAGTCCACCGTCGCCTTCACCGCCGAGATCGGAAGGTCCTGCGGCAGAACGACGATCCCGCCGCGGCGCGCGATGGTCTCGGCCATCCGGCGACCGGCGACCGCAGTCATGTTGGCCACCACCACGGGAATCGTGGTGCCCGACGCCGTCGGATGTGGACAGGTCGACGTCGAACCGCGACTCACATCCGATCGGCCCGGGACGATGAAGACATCGTCGTAGGTCAGGTCATAGGGCGGTGTGTGGCCGTCGAGAAATCGCATCTCGACCGAGTCTAGTTCGCCCGAGCCTCGGCGAACGTGCCGCCGATTGCTATGACTGACCTCGCTGCGGTCCCCGCTCCACAGGGTGTGGAACTTCTTGCTCGGGTCGGCGTCGGTGCGGCCGTAGGTGTGTGCGCCGAAGAAGTCGCGCAGGCCCTGGGTCAGCGCCGCGGGCAGCCGTTCGGTGCGCAGCGCGTCGTAGTAGGACAGCGCCGAGCTGAAGCCGGGAATGGGGATGCCGAGTTGGGTGGCGGCGACCACGACGCGGCGCCAGCTGTCGATCGCGGCCTCGATCGCGCTGCGGAAGTAGGATGCCACGATCAGCGTCGGCAGATTCGGGTCCTCGTCGTAGGCGTCCTTGATCCGGTTGAGGAACTTCGCCCGGATGATGCAGCCACCGCGCCAGATGGTGGCCAGATCGCCGGGGGTGATTCCCCAGTCGTATTCGGCGCTGCCCGCCTGGATCTGGTTGAAGCCCTGCGCGTAGGCGATGATCTTCGAGGCGTAGAGCGCCTGACGGACGTCCTCGGTGAACTTCTCGGCGTCGCTGGGCTTTTCGCCGAGTTCGCCCGACGCCAGGCCGGTGGTGGCCTTGCGCTGGGCAACCGAACCCGACAGCGCCCGGGCGAACACCGCCTCGGCGATGCCGGTCACCGGCACGCCGAGGTCGAGCGCCGACTTCACCGTCCAACGGCCGGTGCCCTTCTGTTCCGCCTCGTCGAGAATGACGTCGACGAGCGGCTTGCCGGTCTTGGCGTCGGTCTGGCGCAGCACCTCGGCGGTGATCTCGACGAGGAAGCTGTCCAGGTCACCCTTGTTCCATTCGTCGAAGACGTCGGCGATCTCGCCCGCGGACTTGCCGAGGCCGTCGCGCAGCAGTTGATACGCCTCGCCGATGAGCTGCATGTCGGAGTATTCGATGCCGTTGTGCACCATCTTCACGAAGTGCCCGGCGCCGTCGGGGCCGATATGGGTGCAGCACGGCACACCGTCGACGTGCGCGGAGATCTCCTCGAGCAGCGGGCCGAGCGACTTGTAGGACTCGGCGGGCCCGCCGGGCATGATCGACGGTCCGTTGAGCGCGCCCTCTTCACCGCCGGAGATGCCCGCGCCGACGAAGTGCAGGCCACGTTCGCGCATCGCCTTCTCGCGACGGATGGTGTCGGTGTACAGCGCGTTGCCGCCGTCGATGATGATGTCGCCCTTTTCCATCGCATCGGCGAGCTCGTTGATCACCGCGTCAGTCGGGTCACCGGCCTTGACCATGATCAGCACCCGGCGCGGCTTCTCAAGCGCGGCAAGGAATTCCGGGATGGTCTCGCTGCGGACGAACTTTCCTTCGCTGCCGTGCTCGGCCAGCAGTGCATCGGTTTTGGCGATGGACCGGTTGTGCAGCGCGACCGTGTAGCCGTGGTGCGCGAAGTTGCGGGCGATGTTGGAACCCATCACGGCCAGGCCGGTGACCCCGATCTGAGCGGTGCCGGTGGTGTTCCGAGGAGTTTCAGACGAGCTCATGCGGGCAGCCTTTCATTTTTTTGTTGTCGCAGAGCGGGTTCGTTCGCGGTGCCTACGCGATGAACAGCCGGTGTAGTTCGGTCAGCCACGGCACCGCCAGCGCGACCGTGGGCACGACGAGCACCGCGGCTGCCGCCAGGTATGCGGTCGCCGCCAGGGCCAGGCTGTTGGGCCGCGCCGCCGAGCCGACGCACGCGCAGCACGGTGGTGGGGCCACCGGCGGCCAGCGCGCCCGACGGGGTCCGCCCGGACGCGCAGGCGACCAGCGCACGGGCCAGGGGAGTGGGCCCTTCGGCGCGCACCGCGGCGTCGTCGGCGAGCAGTTCGATGAGCAGCCGAACCGCATCCAGTGCGCTGGCGCTGCGGACGAAGCGCGGGAACGCCGCGTGCACCGCAGTGAACATCTCCAGCACCAGATCGTGCCTGGCACGCAGATGTGCGCGCTCGTGGGACAGAATCGCGTCGATCTCGCTGTCGGCCAGCGTGTTCAGCGTGCCCTCGCTGACGACCACGCGGCTGCGCACCCCGGGCAGGCAGTAGGCCAGCGGCTGCTCCACGTCGAGGACCCGCAGACTGGCCGGTGTCGCACACGGCGGCGGCACCGATTCGCGAGGCATGCCGAGCAGGTCGACCAGCATCCGGTGGTGTGCCCGGCGGCGCCGGGTCGCGATGGCCACCTGCAGCACCGCGACGACCAACCGTGCGCCGACCATCAGCGTCAGCGCAAAGACCACGACGTAGGCGATCCACAGCGGCCATCCGAGCACGTCGATCTCGCTGGTGATGGTGGCGGTCGGCCGCCCGTCGAGACCGGGGACGAACAGCCGGCTGGCTATCGAGATCCCCGCGCTGAATGCGGACAGGACCGCGGCGAGCGCGATGGACTGCCACAGGACGATGGCGGCCCGCGGTGCCCGCATCGGCCAGCTCGCTCGCGCCAGCAATGCCGGAACGGGTCCCGACCAGGACCAGCGCGACGAGGGTGAAGGCCAGCGCGGACACGCTGTAAGTGTCCCTCAGCCGGTGCCCGGACCGCCAGCCGGCGGGGTCAACCGGTGCTTGCTCTCCAACTCGGCCAGCGCACGGCGCAACGCGGCCGCCTCATCAGCGCCGACGCGTTCGACGAAATGCACGAGCGCCGCCTCCCGGCTACCGGAGTCCGAGACCTGGTCCAGCGCGTCGACCATCAGCCCCGCGACCAGCTCGTCGCGGCCGTGCGTAGGCGCGTATCGATGAGCGCGGTCGTCACGGTGTTGCACGACGAGGTTCTTCTTCGCCAGCCGCTGCAGCACGGTCATGATCGTGGTGTACGCGAGGTCACGCCGGGCAGAGAGCGCCTCGTGGACCTGCCGCACGGTTTGGGGTTCGCGCGTGGACCAGAGGTGGTCCATCACCGCGCGCTCCAGTTCCCCTAGACGCGTCAACTTCGCCATGTTCCGTTCATCTCCTACAGCCTCGAATCCAGGGTACTACGGCCTTACTACCGTGCGTCGTATCCGCACCGCGGACAATTCCCGGCGGTCGGCGGCGACGTTCCGCACCATGGTCACCGCCGTTTCGTCGACCCGTGTGAGTCCAGTCACAGGGGCTGGCTCCGCCATCGGCCCTGACTATAGTAAGGCTAACCTAACTTACACGGAGGTGCCATGACGGTCGTCGTCGACGACCCCTCGATCGCGGGCATGGCGATACGGCGGCCGTTGCCGCTGCACGAGTCGAGCCGACGACTGCGCGAGCTTTATCCCGAGTGCCCGCGCGTATACGGCGTCGCGGTCATGTCCGATCTGTCCCGGCGGCGGTGGTGGCCGCTGGCGGAAGCGCTGACGACCGACCGGCTGAGGAGATGTTCGATCGGCCGCGAGGAGACGGACAGCCACGGCGCGGCCGCCCAGCAGTTGGCCGCGACGCTCGCGCATGTGGTGGTCGGCCGGGTGGTGCCGCTGCTCGTCCTGGAGGGGCGGGCATGGGACACCGGCCTGGAGAACCTCTGGGTGCACGTCGACTCCGAGGGCGCGATCGACTGGGTCGGCGTGGTCGATCCCACGCTGCGGGCGCTGCCCGACGATCCGTTCTTCGGCGACCGCACGAGCATGCGCGCCGGGCGCACTCCGCACGCGACGGCATGGTCGGACTGCCCAGCGAGGCGGCGTTGACGACGTGGGTGGCCCATCGCAGCCACCGCGCGCTGGAGCCGCTGTTCGCCAAGTCTTCGACGTCAGCGGTGGCGGCGATGTCGATCGCCTCGATGTGGCACATCGTCGGCGCGTGCAGTGGTGGCGCCGCGACGCAGGTGCCGCTGCTGGCCGGCTCGAGCGAGCTGACGAGCATGCGGCGCGCACAGGCCGTGCTCGACGCACTGGTCGGATTCGGCGCTCCCGGTCCGCGGCACGAGCCGGCCGCGCGAAGGGAAGGGCTTGCTAAATTAGGGCAGCCTTGCCTATCCTGGTCTAGTAGACGGACCGAGCCGGATGTCCTGAGGGCTGCAGAGACCCCCGGTCCACTCCAGGGCGGGTCCCGTGCCATGGTGCGGGGCCCGCCCCTCGTTCTGGAGGTTGCTTGTCTATCGCGCCGCCGCTCTCCGCCCAGTCGCCGAACCCGCCGAGGTTGTAGACCTCGCCGTAGCCCATCTCCTTGAGCGCCTGCCCGGACAGCGCGGCGCGGCCGCCGGACGCGCAGTACACGATGACCGCCTTGTCCTTCCCGAAGTTCTTGTCGTAGTAAGGCGTATCGGGGTCCGCGCGGAACTCCAGCATCCCGCGCGGGATGTGCACGGCGCCTGCCACCTTGCCGCTCTACTCCACTTCCGCGGCGTCACGCACGTCGACGACCAGAGTCGCCGCCCGTCGATCTTCTGCCTGCGCCTCGTCGCACCGTGATTCGCGGCACGACAGCGTTGGCGGCCGCCACCAGTTCCTTGACACTTTTTCCCATGCCCGACGGTATCGCGAGGCCCGCTGCGGGCGTAGGGACTTCACCGTGTAGACACATTGCGTGTCAACTGCGCCTATGCAGGAGCTCGGCAAGGGATTCGACAGCGAACTCGGCCTCACCTACATCGACGGTCACCCCCGACGGCGGACGCGCCGAGCTGGAGATCCACGACAAGCTGCTGCAGCCATGGGGGATCGTGCACGGCGGCGTCTACTGCTCGATCATCGAGAGCCTTGCGAGCGTCTCGGGTCACGTCTGGCTCGCCGAAAACGGCGGCGGCGGCACGTCGTCGGCGTCAACAACAACACCGACTTCCTGCGCGCCATCTCCTCGGGCACGGTGACGGCGGAGTCGACGCCGATCCATCGCGGCCGGCGCCAGCAGCTGTGGCTGATCACCATCACCGACGACAAAGACCGCGTCGTGGCGCGCGGCCAGGTGCGGCTGCAGAACATGCCGCCGGAGTAGCCGACGAATCGCGTGCGCTGCGGATTGCCGCCAGCCGTGGCAATATCCCGCACTATGCGTCTGACCCCGCACGAACAGGACCGGCTGCTGATCTCCTATGCCGCCGAACTCGCCCGGCGCCGACAGGCCCGCGGCCTCGGCTGAACCACCCCGAAGCCGTCGCGGTCCTCACCGACCACCTGCTCGAAGGCGCCCGCGACGGCCGCACCGTCGCCGAGCTGATGGTCAGCGGCCGCGAGGTGCTCGGCCGCGACGACGTCATGGAGGGCGTCCCCGAGATGCTTCACGACGTCCAGGTGGAGGCCACCTTCCCCGACGGCACCAAGCTCGTCACCGTCCACGATCCGATCTCATGACCGGCGATCAGCACGCCATTGGTCGCCGGGAGAGATCGTCTACGGCGACGGCGACATCGCCATCAACGCCGGCGCGCAGCGACTGACCATGGATGTCGTCAACACCGGCGACCGCCCGGTGCAGGTCGGCAGCCACGTGCACCTCCCGCAGGCCAACGCGGCGCTCGACTTCGACCGCGCGGCCGCCCACGGCCACCGGCTCGACATTCCCGGCGGGCACCGCGGTGCGCTTCGAACCCGGTGTCGCCCAGCATGTTTCGCTGGTTCCGCTGAGCGGAACGCGCGAGGTGCACGGGCTGAGCCTGAATCCGCCCGGCCGATTGGACGCTCGTCATGACCGAGCTGTCCAGCTGTCCCGCGGGTACGCCGCGCTGTTCGGGCCGACCACCGGCGACCGGATCCGGCTGGCCGACACCGACCTGTTCGTCGAGATCACCGAGGACCGCAGCGGCGGCCCCGGCCTGGCGGGCGACGAGGCGGTGTTCGGCGGCGGCAAGGTGCTGCGCGAGTCGATGGGCCAGGGCCGCGCGACCCGGGCCGACGGTGCACCCGACACCGTCATCACCGGCGCGGTGATCATCGACTACTGGGGAATCATCAAGGCCGACATCGGTATTCGCGACGGCCGCATCGTCGCGATCGGCAAGGCGGGCAACCCCGACACCATGTCCGGCGTGCATCCCGATCTGGTCGTCGGGCCGTCGACGGAGATCATCGCGGGCAACGGCCGGATCGTGACGGCCGGCGCCATCGACTGCCACGTCCACCTGATCTGCCCGCAGATCATGGAGGAGGCGCTCGGCGGCGGCATCACCACGATCATCGCCGGCGGCACCGGTCCCGCCGAGGGCAGCAAGGCGACCACCGTGACGCCCGGTTCGTGGCACCTGGCCCGCATGCTCGAGTCGCTGGACTCCTGGCCGCTGAACATCGCACTGCTCGGCAAGGGCAATACCGTCAGCGCCGAGGCGATGTGGGAACAATTGCGCGGCGGCGCAGCGGGTTTCAAACTGCACGAGGACTGGGGCACCACACCGGCGGCGATCGATGCGTGCCTGAACGTCGCCGACGCGGTCGGGCGTGCAGGTCGAACATCCACACCGACACCCTCAACGAGATGGGCTTCGTCGAGGACACGCTCGGCGCGATCGGCGGCCGATCGATCCACGCGTATCACACCGAGGGCGCAGGCGGCGGGCACGCGCCCGACATCATCACGGTCGCCGCCGAGTCCAATGTGCTGCCGAGTTCGACGAACCCGACCCGGCCGCACACCGTCAACACGCTCGACGAGCATCTCGACATGCTGATGGTGTGCCATCACCTCAACCCAAGCGTCCCGAGGATCTCGCCTTCGCCGAGAGCCGGATCCGGCCGTCGACCATCGCCGCCGAGGATCTGCTGCACGACATCGGCGCGATCTCGATGATCGGCAGCGACGCCCAGGCCATGGGCCGCATCGGCGAGGTCGTGTTGCGCACCTGGCAGACGGCGCACGTGATGAAGCGCCGCCGCGGAGCGCTCGAGGGTGACGGCGCCGCCGACAACAACCGGGCCCGTCGCTACGTCGCGAAGTACACGATCTGTCCGGCGGTCGCGCACGGGCTGGACCACGAGATCGGCTCGGTCGAGGTCGGCAAGCTGGCCGACCTGGTGCTGTGGGAGCCGGCGTTCTTCGGCGTCCGCCCGCATGCGGTGGTCAAGGGCGGCATGATCGCGTGGGCGGCGATGGGCGATGCGAACGCGTCCATCCCGACGCCGCAGCCGGTGCTGCCGCGGCCGATGTTCGGCGCGGCGCCGGCCGCGGCCGCGGCCACCTCGGTGCACTTCGTGTCGCCGCAGGCGATCGAGGACGGGCTGGCCGACCGGCTGGCCGTCAACCGCCGCCTGGTAGCCGGTCGGCGACGTCCGCAAGGTCGGCAAGGCCGATATGCCGCTCAACGACGCGACTGCCGCGGATCGAGGTCGAGCCCGACACGTTCACGGTGCGCATCGACGGCGAGGTCTGGCAGGAGCAGCCCGCCGCCGAACTGCCCATGGCGCAACGATATTTCCTGTTCTGATGACCGAGCCTGGCGACGCTGCTCGCGCTGGCCGACTCCCGGCTGCCGACCGGCGGGCATGTGCACTCCGGCGGCGTCGAGGAAGCGGTGACGAGCGGCCTGGTCGTCGACCTCGCGACGCTGCGGGCGTTTCTGCGCCGCCGAATCTGCCACCCAGGGTCTCGTGACGGCGTCGATCGCCGCTGCGGTGCACGCCGGGTCGCTGTCGCGTCGCCGCCGCCGACCGCGAAACCGACGCCCGCACACCGGCTCCCGCGGCCCGGCAGGCATCCCGCGCGCAGGGCCGCGGCCTGACCCGGCTGGCGCGCCGGGTGTGGCCCGCACGGTGACTGGGACGCGCTCGGCGCCACACCGCATCTCGCGGTTGCGGCGCGGTGTCGGTCGGCGAGGCCATGGGCTCGCACCCGAACACACCGCGCTGTCCGTCGTCTACACCACGATGACCGGTCTCGGCGACCGCCGCGCAGCGGCTGCTGGCGCTCGATCCCGGCGACGTCGCGGCGCTGACGTTCGAGCTGTCCGCGCTGTGCGACCAGACCGCCGACGTGGCGTGCCAAGGAGCTCGCCGACCTGTCCGATCCACTGCTCGACGTGCTGGCCCAGCGCCACAGCCGAGCGCGAGCGACCGCTGTTCGCCTCCTGAAAGGCCGAAAGGTCCACCATGCCACCACATTTCATCGACGGTCGAGCCGCATCACCACATTCCGAACGGCCGAAGCGACTCGCGGCAGCCGGGGGAGCCGTTGCGCATCGGCGTCGGCGGACCGGTCGGCTCGGGCAAGACCGCGCTGGTGGCCGCGCTGTGCCGGCAACTGCGCGACGAGCTGTCGCTGGCCGTGCTGACCAACGACATCTACACCACCGAGGACGCCGACTTCCTGCGCCGGCACGCCGTGCTGCCCGACGACCGGATCGCCGCGGTGCAGACCGGCGGCTGCCCGCACACCGCGATCCGCGACGACATCACCGCCAACCTCGACGCCATCGAGGATCTGATCGCGGCAACCCGTCCGGCCTCGACCTCATCCTGGTGGAGTCCGGCGGCGACAACCTGACGGCGACGTTCTCGTCCGGCCTGGTCGACGTCCAGATCTTCGTCGTCGACGTCGCCGGCGGCGACAAGGTGCCACGCAAGGGCGGGCCCGGCGTGACCTACTCCGATCTGCTGGTGGTCAACAAGACCGACCTGGCGCCGATGGTCGGCGCCGACCTCGGTGTGATGCGCCGCGACGCCGCGGCGGCGCGCGGCGACCGTCCGACGGTGTTGATCTCGCTGACCGACGATCCCGCCGCCGGACCGCGGTGCTGGCGTGGGTGCGCGAACAGCTCCGCGTCGCCCAGGCCGAGAGTCCCGATGCGCTCCGATGTCCTGATCGTCGCGCGGCCCGGCCGGCAGCCGTGGATCGAATGCGCGGGCGGCGTCGCCGCGCGCCGCACCGAACCCGACACCGTGCATCTGGTGTCGGCGGCGGCCACGCCGCTGGGCGGCGACACCATCGCGATGCGGGTCATCGTCGAACGGGGCGCGCGGCTGCGGGTGCGCACCGCCGCCGCGACCGTGGCGCTGCCCGGCGCGCCTGACCGCCGAGTCGACACGCGCTCTGGCACGCTGGAGGTCGCAGGGGACCTCGACCTCGACCCTCAACCGACGGTGGTCGCCGGCGAGCTCGCGGCACTTCACGTCGACCCGGCTGGAGATCGACGCCGCCGGGCCGGGTCCGGCTGCGCGAACGGGTCCAGATCGGCAGATCCGATGAACGGCAAGGCTTTTGGTCCGGATCGTTGCACGCCGACGTCGACGGCGCACCGCTGCTGCGGCACCGGATCGAGCTCGGCCGGGATCGGTGGCCGACGACGACCTCGGCACGCCGCTGGCGTGCGTCAGCGAACTGCGCTATCCCGAGACCGACGTCCGACAGCGCGGGCACCGTGCTGCGAACTCGCCGGCGGCGGCAGCCTGCGACGTGGCAGGGCGAGCGGCTCTAGCTGGCCGCCTTCTCGGTGTCCTTCGACGGCGGCCGCGATCTCCTCGAGTTCCTCGATCCTGGTGCGCGCGTAGGCCTGCTGCTCGGTGATCGTCAGCTGGCCGCGAGCACGGCCCAGGAACGTCACCGTCCACGACAGCAGTGTGGCGATCTTGCGCCGGAAGCCGACCAGATAGACCAGGTGCAGCACCAGCCACGCCAGCCAGGCGATGAAACCGCCGAACTCGAGCTTGCCGATCTGGGCGACCGCGTTGAACTTCGACACCGTCGCCATCGACCCCTTGTCGAAGTACTGGAACGGCTCGCGCTCGAGCGGGGTCGGCCGCCCTTCAGTTCGGCCTTGATGGCCTTGGCGACGTACTTGCCGCCCTGGATCGCACCCTGCGCCATGCCGGGCACGCCTTCGACGAGAGCCATGTCGCCGACCACGAATACGTTGGGATGGCCGGGAATCGACAGGTCGGGCAGTCACCTTGACCCGGCCCGCACGGTCGAGTTCGACCCCGGACTGCTCGGCCAGATCGCGGCCGAGCGGGCTGGCCGACACACCGGCAGACCAGACCTTGCACGACGACTCGATGCGGCGGATGGTGCCGTCGGAATCCTTGACCGTGATGCCGTTGCGGTCGACGTCGGTGACCATCGCGTTGAGCTGGATCTCGACGCCCATCTTCTCCAGCCGGGCCTGGGCCTTCTTGCCGAGTTTCTCGCCCATGGGCGGCAGTACCGCGGGCGCGGCATCGAGCAGGATCACCCGCGCCTTGGTCGAATCGATGTGGCGGAACGCGCCTTTCAGCGTGTGGTCGGCGAGTTCGGCGATCTGCCCGGCCATTTCGACACCGGTCGGGCCTGCGCCCACCGACGACGAAGGTGAGCAGCTTCTCACGCCGCACCGGGTCGCTGGACCGTTCGGCCTGCTCGAACGCACCGAGGATGCGGCCACGCAGTTCCAGCGCGTCGTCGATCGACTTCATACCGGGCGCCCACTCGGCGAAATGGTCGTTGCCGAAGTAGGACTGGCCCGCGCCCGCGGCGATGATCAGGCTGTCGTAGGGGGTGACGTAGGTGTGACCCAGCAGTTCGGACCGGACCGTCTTGTTCGCCAGGTCGACGTGGCGTGACATCGCCCAGCAACACCTGGGCGTTCTCCTGATTGCGCAGGATCACCCGGGTGGCCGGGGCGATCTCACCCTCCGAGATGATGCCGGTGGCCACCTGGTACAGCAGCGGCTGGAAAAGGTGATGAGTCGTGCGGGCGATCAACTTGATGTCCACGTCGGCGCGCTTGAGCGTCTTTGCTGCCGTCAGGCCGCCGAAGCCCGACCCGATGATGACGACCTTGTGCCGATCCGTTGCCGTAGCTCCGGGGTGGCTCATTTCAACTCCTTGACGTACTTACCAGTCCTTATCTGTCCAGTACCACCCCTACGTTAGCGGGCGGGCATCCGGCTGGCGCGGTGAGATTGCCCACGCAGGTGTTTGTTCACGCTGTGATCATCGGCCTGAGCGCCTCGCCCAATGCGGTGATGAGCCCAGGCTGGTAGCCCTGCATGTTGGTCGGCTGGTTCAGGATACACCGATCGACGCCCGCATCGAAAACGTTGGTCTTGATCTGCTCGGCGATCGCTTCCGCGCTACCGACGACCATCCGCCCCTTCATCTCCGGGGGAATGACATCCGCAGTGACGTTCTCGTCGACCAATGCCGTGGCCAGCATGCTCGTTTCCAGTGTCGACGGGTCGCGGTCGATCTCCTCGCAACGCTGCTTGACGACCTTGACCTTGTCGGGCAGCTGGTCGAAGCCGGCGATGATGTTGAGGTGGTCGAAGTAACGGGCCGCCAGCGGCATGGTCTTCTTCTCGCCGCTGCCGCCGATCATCAGCGGGATGTGGTCGCGGAAGCGGGGCTCGGCCATCGCCTCGTCGGCCTGGTAGTACTTGCCGGAGAAAGTCGGCCGCTCGCCCTTGAGCATCGGCAGGATGATCTGGAGCGCCTCGTCGAGCTTGTTGAACCGGTCGGTGAAGGTGCCGAAGTCGTAGCCGAGTGCGTCGTGTTCGAGCTCGAACCACCCCGCGCCGATGCCGAGGATCGCGCGGCCCTGGCTCATCACGTCGAGGGTGGTGACCGCCTTGGCCAGCAGCGTCGGATTGCGGTAGGTGTTGCCGGTGACCAGCGTGCCCAGCTGGACGTGCTCGGTGGCGGTGGCCAGCCCGCCGAGCGCCGTGTACGCCTCGAGCATCGGCTGGTCCGGCGTGCCCAGCGGCGGCAGCTGATAGAAGTGGTCCATCACGAAGACGCGAATCGAAGCCGGCTGCCTCGGCTTCCTGCGCCTGGGCGATGACGGTGGGAAAGAGTTCGGCGACGCCGGTGCCGTAGGAGAAGTTCGGGATCTGGAGTCCGAGTCGAATCGTCACTTGGACTAACCCCTAACGGGGCGGTCACCCGTTTAACTCGGGCGAACGGTGATCTCAGCCGAAGTTGGCCAGCGCTCCGTTGCTGACGTGCAGCGTCTGACCGTTGATGTGGCGCGCGGCGGGTGTCGCCAAAAACATTGCCAGCCGGGTGATCTCGTCGGCGACCGCGGGCGGCGTGCACGACAGGCCCGTCGTAGCCCGGCTCGGCACTGCGTCCCGAGGCGACCGCGTTGACGGTGATGCCGCGGGTGCCGAAGTGGGTGGCCTGTCCCGCTGTCCAGTTCGAGACGGCGGCCTTGATCGCGGCGTCGGCGCTACCGTCGCGCGGGTGCTCGGGAACGATGCTCACGATCGATCCGCCGGAGCGCAGGTGGTCCCCGAGGATCTGCACCGTCAGCACCGCCGAGAGCACGGTGGATTCCAGCGCGTTGCGCCACGCCGCCGCCTGATCGGACAGCGAGTAGGTGCGGGGGTCGCCACCAGCCCAGCGCGGGGCGGGCACGTTGATGATCGTGTCGAGGTGGTGCGGGAACTGCCTCGCGGGCCTCTTCGAGGCTGGCCGGGTCCGTGTTGTCGCACGACGATCGCGTCGACGTCGAGTTCCTTGGCGGCGACCTCGAGGTCGTCGCGGCGGGCGCCGGCGATCACCACCGTGTGGCCGGCGTCGCGGAAGCCTTCCGCGACCGTGCGTCCCAGATCGGTGTCGCCGCCGGTGACCAGCACCTCCATCGCCATGACCTCCTGTCGTGTTCAACGCTGAACCCCAGCGATCGTGAGGACATGTTACTGGACAGTAGCTAGCAGACGAAACTCGGCACGCGCACGACATGACAACGGTTCGGCGTCGCCGCCCTAGTAGTTTTGAGCCGTGGAGCGACCAGCCGCCCTGGCCATGGCGATCGGCACCGGTTCGTGACGCCATGACCGCCTCGGCGGGTCTGCCCCGGTGGATCTACGTTCCCGCCGCGTTCGGGGCGCTGTTCGTGGTGGTGCCGCTGATCGCGGTCGCCGCCAAGGTCGACTGGCCGCATTTCTGGTCGCTGATCACCAGCCCGTCGTCCGTGGCCGCGCTGGTGCTGAGCCTGAAGACCGCGGCCGCCAGCACGACAATGTGTCTGCTCTTCGGTGTACCGATGGCGCTGGTGCTCGCCCGGAGCGAGTCCGCCCTGGTGCGGACGCTGCGGCCGCTGATCCTGCTGCCCCTGGTGCTGCCGCCCGTGGTCGGCGGCATCGCCTTGCTGTACGCGTTCGGCCGCCTCGGCCTGATCGGCGAGTATCTGACGCCGCGGGCATCCAGATCGCGTTCACGACGACGGCGGTGGTGCTCGCGCAGACGTTCGTGTCGCTGCCGTTCCTGGTCATCGCGCTCGAGGGTGCCGCCCGCACCGCCGGAGCCGACTACGAAGTGGTCGCGGCGACGTTCGGGGCACGGCCGACCACGGTCTGGCGGCGGGTGTCATTGCCGCTGCTCGCTCCCGGCCTGGTCTCCGGGGCGGTGCTGGCGTTCGCCCGGTCGCTGGGGGAGTTCGGCGCCACCCTGACCTTCGCCGGCTCGCGGGAGGGCGTGACCCGGACGCTGCCACTGGAGATCTACCTGCAGCGCGAAACCGATGCCGATGCGGCCGTGGCACTCTCGCTGTTACTGGTCGCGGTCGCCGCCGTCGTCGTGCTCGGGCTGGGCAGCCGAAGGTGCTCCGTGGCGCCAGCGCCTGGAGTTCGTCATGACCGGAGTGGCGCTGCGTGCCGTCGTCGAAAGTCGGGACGTCGACGTCGAATTCGACGTCGCCGCCGGTGAGGTGCTGGCCGTGCTCGGACCGAACGGCGCGGGTAAGTCGACGGTGCTGCACGTGCTCGCCGGGCTGGTCCGGCCCGACAGCGGCACCGTGCGGGTGGGGGATCGCGTGCTCACCGACACCTCGGCGGGCATCCAGGTTGCCACGCATGACCGCCGCGTCGGGTTGCTGCTGCAGGACCCTCTGCTGTTCCCGCATTTGAGCGTCGCGGCGAATGTGGCGTTCTCTCCGCGCAGTTCCCCTGCGGCGGCGGCACATTGGCTGACCGAGGTGGATGCCGCCGACCTGGCCGATCGGATGCCGCGCCAGCTGTCCGGGGGGCAGGCCCAACGGGTGGCGCTCGCGCGGGCACTGGCCGCCGAACCCGACGTCCTGTTGCTCGACGAGCCGATGGCCGGACTTGACGTCGCCGTCGCAATGGCGATGCGCAAGGTGCTCCGCCGGGTGCTGGCCCGCGACGGCCGCTCTGCGGTCCTCATCACGCACGACCTGCTGGACGTGCTGACCCTGGCCGATCGCATGCTGATCCTGGAGTCGGGGCGGGTCGTCGAAATCGGTTCGACCGCAGCCATCTTGGCGACACCGCGCAGTCGATTCGGAGCACGCTTCGCCGGGGTGAACCTGGTCGGCGGCAGGGCAGGCGGCGGCGGCGTGCTCAATACGGAATGGGGGACCGCTTGGCATGGAAGTGAGGGGTCCGACGTGGTGGCCGGTGAGCGCGCGGTCGCCGTGTTCACCCCGGCGGCGGTTGCGGTGTATCGCGACAAGCCGCACGGCAGCCCCCGCAACACTGTGGAGGTGACGGTGGCCGAACTGGACATCCGCGGTCCGGCAATTCGGGTGCGCGCCGACGAGCAACCCGACGGCGCACCCGGCCTGGCCGCAGACATCACCGCCGAGTCGGCGGCCGATCTCCGGCTGACGCTCGGCGACCGCGTGTACTTCTCGGTCAAGGCACAGGAAGTCAGCCTTCATCCGAGCCCGTAACGGTGTGCCCGGTCCGCGCGATCAACAGTTCGAATGAACCGGGAAGCCGACGGAAAGCCAAGGCGGGGCAAGCGGTTCGACGTCCCCGTGCCACGCACGGGGACGCCGCCATGCCAGCTATCGGTTATTTGCGGGACTTACACGGAGTTCTCTGCATTCAGCAAGCCCTCAGCTGAGCACTTTATGAGCAACTCACACTTGCGTCACGGCCGTAACACTGTAGTTTCTTCCACATGGATCAGCCGGACGCGAGTACCGAACACCGCAAGGGCTTCTCGAAGACGCTCGCAATCGCGGCACTGACCGGCGCCACCATGGCGGCGCTGACGCTGCCGTCGGTGGCGTACGCCGATCCCGAGCCGACGCCACCACCACCGCCGCCGGGCAATATTTTCATGCAGGGTCCGCCGCCGCCGGCGCCGAATGCGCCGCCGCCCCCGGCAGATCCCAACGCGCCGCCACCACCGCCGGCCGACCCGAACGCGCCGCCTCCACCGCCGGCCGACCCGAACGCGCCGCCGCCACCGCCGGCCGATCCCAACGCGCCACCGCCGGCCGACCCGAACGCGCCGCCTCCACCGCCACCCGAACCGGGCCGCGTCGACAATGCGGCAGGCGGTCTCAGCTATGTGGTGCCGGCCGGCTGGAAGGTGGCTGACGCCACCCAGCTCTCCTACGGCCAGGCGCTGCTGAGCAAGATCCCGCCGGAGGGCGCACAACCGCCCAACGACACCAGCGTGCTGCTCGGGCGCCTCGATCTGAAGCTCTTCGCGGGCGCCGAGGCCGACAACGCCAAGGCCGCCCAACGGCTGGCCTCCGATATGGGTGAGTTCTTCATGCCGTTCCCCGGCACGCGGATCAACCAGGAGACCGTGCCGCTGAACGCGAACGGGATGACCGGTGTCGCGTCGTACTACGAGGTGAAGTTCACCGATACGACCAAGCCGAACGGTCAGATCTGGGCCGGCGTGGTGGGCAACCCCACGGCCGCGGGGACGCCACGGGGTCAGCGGGCGCCCGAGCGGTGGTTCGTCGTCTGGCTCGGCACCGCAACCAATCCCGTGCCCAAGCCCGAGGCCGTCACGCTCGCGCAGTCGATCCGGCCGTGGACGCCGCCGCCTCCGCCCGTCCCTGATCCGAACGCGCCGCCCCCGCCCGTCGACCCCAATGCTCCGCCGCCGCGGCCGGGTATCGGAGTTCCGGTTCCGGTGGACCCGAACAGCGTTCCGCCGGCAATGACCGTTCCGCAGGGGTAGGAGCCGTCCGGACGTCCCGGGTCACGGCCCGACGTACGGCACCTGCCCGGCGAGGTTGTCCACGTTGAGCAGGTAACAGTTCGTGCCGCCGAAACCCATCGCGCCGGCGGTCACGCAGCGCTGGAAGGTGCCGTCGCCCGCGATCGGTCCGTCGCAGGTGGTGCCGCCGCCCCAGGGCGTCCACCCGCCCTGGCAACCGGCGCCCGCGGGGGAGGCCAGCGCTATTCCACCGGCTGAAATCAAGCCGATGGACAGTGCAACAAGGGTTTTCATAACTTCACCTCATCTCGGCAGCACCGGTCTGGGGTGACCGGCACGGGTCGTCATCCGAGTTCCGGCCTCGGCCGCGCCGTCGTGACGGTCGCGGGCTGGCCGTGTTATCGCCAGGTTATTCCTTTGCCATCCGTTCGCGGTCCGGATTCGACAGCGGCGAAAGCTCAACGATCGTGCCCATTGGACACGCCAAATCGTTATTCGCCGCCTGTATATGTGGGAGGTAGTTCAGCGAACGCGCTGGGCCAGGTCAGCGACGGCAGGAGAGCCTGATGAACGTGATTGCCGCTACCGAATTCCTCGCCCGGTCGACGACGCTGACCAGCGTCGGGTGGATCGGATACATCATCATCGGGGCCATCGCAGGATGGATCGCCGGCAAGATCGTCAAAGGCGGCGGCTCCGGGATTCTGATGAACATCGTCATCGGCATCGTTGGGGCCCTCATCGGCGGATTCCTGCTCAGCTTCTTCCTCGACACCGGGGCGGGTGGCTGGTGGTTCACGTTGTTCACCGCGATCCTCGGTTCGGTGATTCTTCTGTGGATCGTCGGAATGGTGCAGAAACGGAACTAGCCGATGGGTAACCATCTGCGCGCGGACCGGTTTCGCGCCACCATGGGGTGATGCCCACACGAGCGATGAGCGCCTGGCAGGTCCGGCAACCGGGGCCGATGGACACCAAGCCGCTGGCCCGCGTCACCGTCGAGATACCGCGACCGTCGGCCGGGGAGCTACTGGTGGCCGTGCGCGCGTGCGGCGTGTGCCGCACCGATCTCCATGTGGCGGAAGGAGACCTGCCGGTACATCGGCCGGCGGTGATACCCGGACATGAGGTCGTCGGCGAGGTTTTGGAGATAGGCCCAGAAGTAGATCAGGGCGCCGGCGACGGGTTCGCGGTCGGCGATCGGGTGGGTATCGCCTGGCTTCGGCATACCTGCGGACGGTGCAAGTTCTGCGTCCGCGGCCAGGAGAACCTGTGCCCGCAATCCCGCTACACCGGTTGGGACGCCGATGGTGGCTACGCCGAATTTGCCACCGTGCCAGCTTCTTTCGCGCATCATCTGCCTGCCGGTTATTCCGATATCGAATTGGCGCCGTTGCTGTGCGCCGGCATCATCGGTTACCGGTCCTTGCGGCGGGCCGACCTGCCAAGCGGTGGCAGGCTGGGCATCTATGGGTTCGGTGGCAGCGCGCACCTCACCGCACAGGTGGCCATCGCGCAAGGAGCAGAGGTGCACGTGATGACGCGCGGCGAGCGGGCGCAGGAGTTGGCGCTGTCGCTCGGCGCGGCATCGGCGCAGGGCGCTTCCGACCGTCCACCGGTGGCTCTGGACTCCGCGATCCTGTTCGCACCGGTGGGTGAGCTGATCCTGCCGGCGCTCGAGGCGCTGGATCGCGGCGGGACGCTGGCGATTGCGGGCATCCACCTCAGCGATATCCCGGCCTTGAACTATCAACGCCATCTGTTCCAGGAGCGCCAGATCAAGTCGGTGACGTCGAACACCCGTGATGATGCCCGAGAGTTCCTCGACTTCGCGAGCGACCATCGCATTCAAGTGACCAGCCCCGAGTATCCGATGGAACGCGCCGACGAGGCGCTCGGCGACCTCGTTGCGGGCCGTATCGCCGGGGCGGCCGTGCTGGTGGTCTAGAAGCGCCGCGAGTGCCGCACCGAGCCTGCCGGTGAGATCACCCGAGCCGTAGCGGTACAGCGGTCCGCTTCCGTCTGCCAGCAGCCGGCGCACCCGGGCCACCCCACGCGCCCCGACCGGTCGCGGGGAGTGCAGTCGCAGCGTCACCGCGTCGATCACGTCGGCGGCCGCCACGATGTTTGGCGCGTTGACCGGGATCCGCGACGACATCGGGGCCCGGTCGGACCGGGCGTCCCGCGCGACCTGCCGCAGCGAGCGGGCGACCGCCTCGCGTTCGGCAGCTGACGTCAGCCTCGCCTGGTGGACGGCGAGCGCGCTCCCGGCCGGCGCGGGCACCCCGACGGCGAGCAACCGATCGTATTGACCGGCCCGGAGTCGGGCCCTCACCCGCGCCAGCAGTGAGGTACGCGGAGCGTCTTCACGCCGGTCTTGGCGAAGAGCGGTGGAGAGAATCTCGGGTGAAATCCTGTTGTTCGGCATTGTCATCAACCTCTTGTCACGCTGCCTGGGCTTCATCTTCATGACTGTCAAACACGTTACAACGGTCACTCATGACCAGTCAAGTTGATATACCGGTCACGCACGGCGTAGGCTTCGGCCATGGCTGGACGGCCCACGGGATGGCCCGGCGACCACGATTCGAAGCCGGCGCCGGGTGCGCTGGTGCTGGTTCAGGCACTGGTCAACACGGTCGAGCGGCCCGACGGCGCCGACCGGCTCGATGAACCCGCCGACGCGATCCCGTGGTTGATCGAGAACCATCTGCTCGGTCCGGATGACGGATTGACCGCGGCTGACCTGGACCTGATCCGGAGCGTGCGCGAGGCGCTGCGCGCCCTGCTCGTCCGCAACGCCGGCGGTCCCTCACCCGACGACGCGACGCTCGCCCCCCTGCACGCGGTCGCGGCCCGCGGCCGGGCGCGTGCCGAGTTCGGTGACGGCGGCCAGGTGCGGCTGGCCGCGGCGGGCGACTCGGTGCGGGACCGGCTGGTCGAACTGCTGCTGATCGTGCGCGATGCGCAGCGAGACGGCAGCTGGGCGCACCTGAAGGCCTGCGCCAACGATGAATGCCAATGGGCGTTCTATGACCGGTCCCGCAACCATGGCGGGACCTGGTGCGAGATGTCCTCATGCGGGAACAAGCTCAAGAACCGGGAGTTTCGCGCACGCCGGCGCAAGATTCCTCGCTGACGGGTCAGGTCAGGCGGACAGGTGCCACACCAGGGCGGCGGCCAGCGCGCCGAGCCCGTTCAGCGACCAGTGCAGTGCGATCGGGGCCAGCAGGCTGCCGCTGCGACGGCGCAGCCAGGTGAAGACGAAACCGGCGACCGCAGTGGCGACCACCGCCATCACCACCCCGGCGACGGTGCCGAGCAGCCCTCCGCCGAACAGCCGGGTGAACCCCACGTTGCTACTCGTCAGGCCCAGCGACGTGGCGATGTGCCACAGTCCGAACAGCAGCGACCCCGCCGCGGCCACGCCGCGCACACCCCACGCGCGGTTCAGGGCGCCGTGCAGTACTCCGCGAAACGCGAGTTCCTCGGGGATCACCGTCTGCAACGGGATGATGATCATCGATGCGATGAGCGCCCCGGAGATCGTCGCGTAGTTGTTGTTCATGAACATCGGTCGCGTCCACGGCAGCAGCGCACCGATCGCGATGACCGACACCACCACCGCGACGGCCGCGAGGGCGTATCCGAGGCCGGTCTTCGCATGTTCGCGGCCCAGCCCGAGTTCGGCCCACCCCAGTCCGCGCGAGCGCACCAGGACGAGTAGGCCGAGCGCGGCGGCCGGCACGGTCGCGATACTCGCCCACGGTGTCGTGAAATGCGCGATGACGTTGGTGAGGGCCAGCACGACGACGACGACGGCGATATCGACGTACATCCGGAAGTGATGGAGAGCGGAAAGCTGGGCAACCAGGGGGTGTGGTTGCGGCTCGGCTACCGCTTGCTCGGACACAGCACGCCAGTGTACCGGCGATTATCGGCTCAATCCGAGCTGCGCGTTCCCTGGGGCAGTGAACCGGCCTGCTCCGAGGCGTATTCGGCGTCCCATGTCCATCCGGAGATCTGCGGGTCATCCTCGCCGTGCTCGCGCGTGTAACGCCGGGCCGCGAGGCGGGCGTCGAGCATCCGCTGCCGCAACACCGCGGCCCGGTCGGCCAGTCCGGCCACCCGGTCGATCACGTCGATGACGAGGTGGAAGCGGTCGAGGTCGTTGAGCATGACCATGTCGAACGGCGTGGTGGTGGTGCCCCGCTCCTTGAAACCACGCACATGCATCTGGGCGTGGTTGGACCTGCGGTAGGTCAGCCGGTGAATCAGCCACGGATAGCCGTGATAGGCGAAGATCACCGGCCGGCCGGTGGTGAACAACGAGTCGAACTCGTGGTCCGACAGGCCGTGCGGGTGTTCGGTGTCGGGCTGCAGCCGCATGATGTCGACGACGTTGATCACCCGCACCTTCAGGTCGGGCAGTTCCCGGCGCAGGATGTCGGCAGCGGCCAGCGTCTCGAGCGTCGGGATGTCGCCCGCGCAGGCCAGCACGACGTCGGGTTCAGCGGTGGTGTTGCTCGCCCACTCCCAGATGCCGAGGCCGCGGGTGCAGTGCGCGATGGCGTCGTCCATGTCCAGGTACGTCAGGGCCGGCTGCTTGCCCGCCACGATGACATTGATGTAGTGCCTGCTGCGCAGGCAGTGATCGGCCACCGACAGCAGCGTGTTGGCATCGGGCGGCAGGTACACGCGGACCACCTCCGGCCGCTTGTTGGCCACGTGGTCGATGAAGCCGGGGTCCTGATGTGAGGCGCCGTTATGGTCCTGGCGCCAAACATGGGACGTGAGGAGGTAATTCAGCGACGCAATCGGGCGTCGCCAGGGCAGCTCCCTGCTGCTGGTCAGCCATTTGGCGTGCTGGTTGAGCATCGAGTCGACGATGTGCACGAACGCTTCGTAGCAGTTGAACAGCCCGTGCCTGCCCGTGAGCAGATAGCCCTCGAGCCAGCCCTGGCACATGTGCTCGGACAACACCTCCATCACCCGGCCGTCGGGCGCGAGGTTCTCGTCGTCCGGCCCGACCTCCGCCAGCCACGCCTTGTCGGTCGCCTCGAACACCGCCGCGAGCCGGTTGGAGGCCGTTTCGTCGGGGCCCATCACCCGGAACCGGTCGGGATTGCGGGTGATGACGTCGCGCAGGAAGGTCCCGAGCACCCGGGTGGCCTCGGCGGTTTCGGTCGCCGGCTGGTTCACCGCGACGCCGTAGTCGGGGAACGGCGGCAGGTCCAGATCCCGCAGCAGCAGGCCACCGTTGGCGTGTGGATTGGCGCTCATCCTCCGCGTCCCGGACGGCGCCAACGCACGCAATTCGGGATTGAGCGCGCCATTGCCGTCGAACAGCTCTTCCGGCCGGTAACTGCGCAGCCACGACTCCAGCGCGGCCCTGTGCTCCGGGTTGGTGCGCGTCTCGGACAGCGGGACCTGATGTGACCGCCAGGTGCCCTCGACCTTGTGGCCGTCCACCACCTTCGGACCTGTCCAGCCCTTCGGGGTGCGCAACACGATCATCGGCCACAACGGCCGGCCCTCCTCGCCGTCCAGCCGCGACGCCCGCTGAATCGCCGCGATCTGGTCGAACGCCTCATCGAGTGCGGTCGCCATCTGCTGGTGCACGTTGGCTGGATCGTCACCGGCCACCGTGATCGGCCGGTAGCCGTAGCCGTTGAGCAGCGACTCCAGCTCGTCGGCCGGAATCCTGGCCAGCACCGTCGGGTTGGCAATCTTGTAGCCGTTGAGGTGCAGGATCGGCAGCACCGCCCCGTCGGTGACGGGGTCGAGGAATTTGTTGGAATGCCAGCTTGCCGCCAGCGGGCCGGTCTCGGCTTCGCCGTCGCCGATGACACACGCGACGACCAGGTCGGGGTTGTCGAATGCCGCACCATATGCATGCACCAGGGCATAGCCGAGTTCGCCGCCCTCGTGGATCGAACCGGGGGTGTCCGCCGCGACATGGCTCGGAATCCCGCCCGGAAATGAGAACTGGCGGAACAACTTTCGTAGCCCCTCCGCGTCCTGTTCGATTCCGGTGTACACCTCCGAGTAGGTGCCCTCCAGATAAGCGTTGGCCACCAGCCCTGGGCCACCGTGTCCGGGCCCGGTGATGTAGATGACGTTGGCGTCGCGGTCACGGATGATGCGATTCAGGTGGGCGTAGATGAGATTGAGACCAGGTGTCGTGCCCCAGTGCCCGAGCAGTCGCGGCTTGACGTGCTCGGGCGCCAGGGGCTCGTGCAGCAACGGATTGTCCAGGAGGTAGATCTGGCCGACCGACAAATAGTTGGCCGCACGCCAGTACGCGTCGACCAGGTTCAGTTCGTCGCCGGACAGCATCGGGGAGAGGGCCTGGCTCGTCATGAAGGCATCATCGTCTCGTCGGGTGAACAGCAGGTGAGGCCTTAGTACCCGAATCTCCGGGTACTAAGCACTAGCCTGGCGGTCGTGCTGGGAGTGGATGAAACGACTGCCGGACCGTCGACCAGCGGGCTGCTGGCGCACGTGCGCGTGCTGGACGTCGGTAGTGCCGAATCCGACGGCGTGAGCCGCCTTTTCGCCGATCTGGGCGCCGACGTGCTGAAAGTGGAGCCGCCGGGTGGCAGCCCCGCGCGCCGGACGTCGCCCCGTGTCGCAGGCGTCAGCGTCCCGTTCGTGCTGGACAACGCCAACAAGCGCGTCACGGCGCTTGATCCGGCTGACGCCGCCGACCGCGATCGGTTGATCGAGTTGGCGGGGGACGCCGACATCCTCGTCGACGGCGGCGACCCCGGTGGCGCGGCCGCGTTCGGCACATCGTGCGCCGCGCTCGCCGAGCGGTTCGCTCACCTGGTCGCGTTGTCGGTCACCGATTTCGGCACCGCGGGACCGCACGCGCCGTGGCGGGCCACCGACGCCGTGCTATACGCGATGTCCACCGCGCTCTCGCGAACGGGTCCGACAACCGGGACACCGGTGCTGCCGCCTTACGGAGTCGCCTCGGCGACGGCCGCAGTCCAGGCCACCTGGGCGGCGCTGGTCGCCTACTACCATCGATTGCGTTACGGCAGAGGCGAGTACATCGACTTCTCCCGCTTCGAGGCGGTCGTTCAGTCACTTGACCCGCCGTTCGGCTCCGAGGGGCAAGCGGCCGTCGGCCAGAAGCAGTCCAAACAGCTGTGGCGCGGCCGGCCGCGCAATCAGCAGATCTACCCGACATTTCCGTGCCAGGACGGCTACGTCCGGATCTGTGTGCTGTCCTCACGTCAATGGCGGGGGATGCGGGCCTGGTTGGGGGAGCCCGAGCAGTTCGCCGACCCGAAGTTCGAGACCATCGCGGCCCGCTACGCGGCGTCCGCCGAACTCAACGCGGCGATCGCCGACCTTTTCGCACCGCAGACGATGGGCGCGTTGGTGACGCAGGGGCAGGAGCGCGGGGTTCCCATCGCGGCGGTCCTCACCCCGGCGGAGGCGATGTCCTCCGAGCACTTTCGGGATGTCGGTGCGCTGACCGATACGCAGATCGCGCCGGGGGCGCACGTCACGGTGCCGGTGGGCGCCTTCGTCGTCGACGGCCGACACCTCGGCTACGTCGAGAGTGCGCGCGTCGACGAGCCGGCCTGGGAACCAGAACGACCCGCGCCGGTGGCCGCCGATGTCAGATCCGCGATGCGACGCCCGTTCGACGGCCTGCGCATCCTCGATCTCGGTGTCATCGTCGCGGGCGGAGAACTGGGCCGGCTGTTTGCCGATCTCGGCGCCGAGGTCATCAAGATCGAGAGCGCGACATATCCCGATGGGTTGCGTCAGACGGCCCCGGGCCAGGCGATGAGCAGGTCCTGGGCGCTGACGCACCGCAACGAGTACGGCCTCGGACTCGACCTGCGGAATCCATCCGGCGCCGATCTGTTCGGCCGCCTGGTCGCCAAGGCCGACGCGGTGTTCGCCAACTTCAAACCGGGCACGCTTGCCTCGCTGGGCTTTTCGTACGACAGGTTGCGCGAGTTGAACCCGCGCATCGTCCTCGGCGAGAGCAGCGCCTTCGGTGCCACCGGCCCCTGGAGCGCCCGCATGGGTTATGGCCCCCTGGTCCGCGCAACCACCGGCATCGCCCGGCTGTGGACGTCGGACGATGCCGAAGCCGCCGAACCGGGCAAGTTCTACGACGCCACCACGATCTTCCCCGACCACGTGGTCGCCCGCATCACCGCGATTGCCACCCTCGCCGCTCTCATCGCGCGCGACCACACCGCAGTCGGTGCGCACGTACATATTTCGCAGGCCGAGGTGGCGGTGAACCAGCTTGCCCCCGTCTACGTCGCAGAGGCCGCCCGCGCGGCGGGGCTGACGGTGACCGATGACGGGGCGGTCCATGCGGTCTGTCCGTGCGACGGCGACGACGAGTGGTGTGTCATCTCGGTACGTACCGAGGCCGATCGCGCCGCGTTGGCCGCTGCGATGGGACGCGGAGCACTGCCCGCCGACCGTGCGGGCCTCATCGCCGCGGTATCGCAGTGGACGGCGGGCAAGGACAAGGCGGCGGTCGCCGATCAGCTACAGCGACTGGGTGTGCCTGCCGGCCCGATGAACCGGGCGGTCGACGTGCAGAACGATCCGCAGATCATGTTCCGGGGGCTGTACACCGACATGGTGCATCCGCTTTTTGACGCGCCGATGTCCAGCGAGACGGGCCCGGCCCCGTATCGACACATCCCGCACTCGGAACTGCGGCCGGCGCCGATGCCGGGTGAGCACACCCGCGAGATCTGTCAGAAGGTGCTGGCCCTGGACGCCGCCGAAACCGAACGTCTGATCGCAGGGGGCGCCCTTTTCACTGCCCGGCCCGACGGCCCGGCAGACTAGAGGAATGCCCCTCGATCCCCGAACGCCGGTGTTGATCGGCTATGGCCAGGTGAACCAGCATGACGACAATCCCGCAGTGGAGCCTGTCGATCTGATGGTCGCCGCGGCCCGGGCCGCCGCCGATCCCCGGGTGTTGGAGGCGGTCGACTCGGTGCGGATCGTCAACCTTCTGTCGTGGCGCTACCGGGATGCCGGACTGCTGCTGGCGCAGCGCATCCGCGCCAAGAACGCGGGCACCGTCTACACGGGTGTCGGCGGCAACGTTCCGCAGTCACTGGTCAACCGGGCCTGCCTGGACATCCAGGCCGGGCGCACCGACGCGGTGCTGATCGCCGGCGCCGAAACCTGGCGTACCCGAACCCGGTTGCGGGCGAGCGGAGCCAAGCCGGACTGGACCAGCCAGGACGAGTCCGTGCCGATGGCCGTGGCCGCCGATGACAGCGTGCCGATGGCCGGTCCCGCCGAGATCCGGATCAAACTGGACCGGCCCGCTTATGTCTACCCGTTGTTCGAGCAGGCGGTGCGGATCGCCGCGGAGGAGTCCCCCGATTACCACCGCCGCCGAATCGGCGAACTCTGGTCGCAGTTCAGTGCGGTGGCCGTCGGTAACCCGCATGCGTGGAGCCGTGAACCCCTTGCGCCTCACCAGATCTGGCAGGCCGGACCGCGCAACCGGATGATCAGCTGGCCGTATACCAAGCTGATGAACTCCAACAACATGGTGGATCAGGGCGCCGCGCTCGTGCTGACGTCCGTGGACAAGGCGACGTATCTTCAAATCCCCAGGGACCGTTGGGTGTTCCCATACGCGGGCACCGACTCTCACGACACGTACTCGATCGCCGAGCGGTCGGAGTTCCACCGCTCACCAGCCATCAAGATCGCGGGGGAGCGGGTGCTGGAACTGGCCGGTGCGGGTGTCGACGAGATCGAGCTGATCGACGTCTATTCGTGCTTCCCGTCGGCGGTCCAGATCGCCGCCGACGAACTCGGGCTCCCGGTGGGCGACCCCACCCGGCCGCTCACCGTCACCGGTGGGCTGACGTTCGCCGGCGGCCCGTGGAACAACTACGTGACCCACTCCATCGCCACGATGGCCGAGCGGCTGGTCGCCGCCCCGGGCCGGCGCGGATTGATCACCGCCAACGGCGGCAATCTCACCAAGCACAGCTTCGGCATCTACGGCACGGAACCGCCTGGGTACGAATTCCGTTGGGAAGACGTCCAATCCGTCGTCGACCGGGAGCCGACTCGGCGAGCCGCGGTGGAGTGGGCCGGGGTAGGCACCGTCGAATCGTGGACGACGCCGTTCAACCGGGACGGCACCGCCGAGAAAGCCTTCCTCGCGGTCCGCACGCCCGACGACTCCCGCGCGCTGGCGGTGATCACCGATGCGTCGGAGGCAGAAGCCACTGTCCGCGACGATATCGCGGGCGCGAAGATCCAGGTCAACGACGATGGCACCGCCGCGCTGTTGTAACGGTCAGATCAGGTCCGCCAGCAGCATGTCGACTCGCTGACGGACCACCACGTCGGTGTGCGGGCCGACGACAGCGTGCACCCGGCCCGCTTCGATTGCGGCGATCGCCGCCTCGGCGACGATCGACGGCTCGATCGCACCGTCGGGCATGCGGCTGTCCTGATCCGCCGGCGCTGCCGCGGCACCCGGCGGCACCAGCGCGTACGAATTCGAACCAAGGGCGGTGTCAACCAGCCCGGGACACAGCACCGTTGCGCCCAGAAGCTCTGAAACGAAACGCAATTCGATGTTCAGCGTTTCGGTGAGCCCGACCACCGCGTGCATGGTCGCGTTGTACGGGGCCAGGGTGGGCAACGGCATCAGCCCGCCCGCGGATGCGGTGTTGAGGAAATGGCCGGATCCCTGCGCGATCATGAGCGGAGCAAATGTGCGCACCCCGTGCACCACACCCATCAGCTTGACGTCGATCATCCACCGCCACGTCTCGGGGCGCTGCTCCCACACCGGCGATTGCTCGCCGACCACACCGGCGTTGTTGCAGACAAGGTCCACCCGGCCGAATCGCTCGACGGTTTCGTCGGCGACGGCGTCCACGTCGGCCTCGACACTGACGTCGGCGTATACCCCCGCCACCCGGCCGGGGCGGCCGGACAATGCGTCGACCGCGATCGGTATCGCGTCCTCGCGGATATCCGCGATCATCACGTTGACGCCGCGGCCCGCCAGCGCATCCGCGAGTGCGAATCCAATGCCGCTGGTTCCGCCGGTCACCACGGCGACCTGCCCCGCGTCGATCCTCACGGTGCGTCCACCGGCACGCTGGTGTACTGCGGCGACATTCCCGATTCCGCCGAAAAGGTGAAGCCCTTGCCGCTCACCTCGCTCATACAGGACACGCCGATCTCCTGAACGTTGCACTGGAATCCCGCGGCGGCCAGGATGCGATTGAATTGCAGCACAGTGGCCGATCCGGTGTCGAGCCAGAATTCGGGCGTGTCCATGGCGACGAACCGCGGGTCGCCCTCGTGGTCGATCACGATCGCGTTCGGCGTGGTGTCTTCGCCCGAGGGGTCGGGGACGGTGGTCGGTTCGTCGGGGAGGTTCAGGCCGGACTGCCAGCTGCTGGCCGCCTGGCACCCCGCCTTGTCGCGGGGCACGATCGCGCAGCGCCACTTGCCGCTCGGCGTGGTGAAGTAGTAGACCGCGCGATCGTCGACGTGCGCGACGTAGTCGAACGCGTTGACGAGGTGCGCGTTGTCGGCCGGTGCCGAGGGCGGTGGCGCCGCTGTCGGTGTCCCGGTCTGCACCGGCGGTTCTTCGGTGTTCACGATGCGTTCTCCCGAGCAGCCCGCGGCGACGAGCACGGCAACTGCGATGGCTGGGATCCGGGTCATGGCAGGCATGTCAGCCACCAAGGGTGCCGGACCTCGTTTGTCGCGGCTCAGTGGGGGGTCAGTTCACCGAGCGCCTGCTGCGGGTCGGTCAGCCTGCCTGGGTCGATCGGGGCGCGCGAGCGCACCAGCGCCTTGACGTCGTCGAGGACGTCCCAGACGTTGACGTTCATTCCGGCCAGCACCCGGTTGTCGCCGTCGAGCCAGAACGCCACGAACTCCCGGCCGTCCACGTCACCGCGGAACACCACCCGGTCGTATGCGGGCGCGTGTCCGACGTACTCCATGCCCAGGTCGTACTGGTCGGTGAAGAAGTAGGGCAGTTCGGCGTAGTCCTGTGGTCTGCCCAGCATCCCGGCCGCCGCGACCACGGGCTGCTTGAGCGCGTTGGCCCAGTGTTCGGTGCGGATGCGGGACCCGAACAACGGGTGCTCGGCCGCCGCGATGTCACCGACGGCGAAGATGTCGGGATCGCTGGTGCGCAGCGATGCGTCGACGAGTACGCCGCCGTCGCCCATGGCCAGACCGGCCTGCTCGGCGAGCGCGACGTTGGGCTGGGCGCCGACCGCCACGAGCACGGCATCGGCGGCGACCTCGGAGCCGTCACCGAGTTTCAGCCCGGTGGCGGTGCCGTCGGTGGTCATGATCTCGTCCACCGCGGCGCCCACGCGTAGATCGACGCCGTGCTCTCGGTGCAGGCGGGCGAACACCTCGCCGACCTCACGGCCGAGCGCACCCATCAACGGCACCTCGGCCATCTCGACCACGGTGACGTTGACCCCGCGGGCGCGCGCTACGGCCGTCACCTCGAGCCCGATCCAGCCGGCGCCGATGACCGCCAGCGAAGATCCTTCGGGCAGAGCCGAATTCAGTGAATCGGCGTCGTCGACGGTGCGCAGATAATGCACACCGGCGGCATCGGCGCCCGGGATCGGAGGTCGGCGTGACCGTGAGCCGGTCGCCAGCAACAGTTTGTCGTAACTGACGGTGTCGCCGTCGGGCAGTGACACGGTGTGGCCCTTCGGATCGACCGCCGACACCTCGGTGCCCATTCGCAACTCGACGTTGTGGTCGCGATACCAGGCGGAGGATGCGGCGGCGAAGTCGCCGAAGGCCTTGTTGCCGGCCAGATAGTCCTTGGACAGCGGCGGCCGCTCGTAGGGTAGCCGCTCCTCCGCAGCGAACAACACGATGTGGCCGTCGAAATCTTTGTCGCGCAATGCTTCTGCGGTCTTGGCGCCGGCAAGACCGCCGCCGACGATGGCGAATGTGGACGACGTTGTCATGTCGAATCAGCGTACTCGCGTTGAGGTGTCGGAGGGTCCATGCACGCTTTCTCAAGCCGTCATCAACCGTTGACGCCGTCAGCACAAGTTGACAGCCCCAGAAAGGACAGTCCCTTGGTAGAGGAGGCGAACCAGCCCTGGTGGGCAAACAACCCCGAGATCGAGGCCCTCCGCCAACGAGCCCTCGACGAGATCATGGGTGTTCAGCGGGACGCGCCTGAATTCGACACGCCTGACCCCGTTGTCCAGGAATCTTCAGCAGGGCCAGCCCGCGCGAGCTCGCTGACGCGCGCGACGGCCTTGCGCTTGCCCGCGCCCGGTACGACGAAGCGGTGCGAGCGGCTCGGACGTGGGGCTCACGTGGAGTGACATCGGCCAGATCCTCGGGGTCTCGCGGCAGTCGCTGCACCGAAAGTTCAGTCGCCGGACACGACCATCTCCTTGAGCGTGCGCGCATTCCGGACGGCGTGGCCGCCGAGGTCGTTGTTGAAGTAGATCACCACGCGGCGTCCCTCCCGCTGCCATGCGAGCGCCCGCTCCGCCCATCGCCGCAGCTCGTCTTCCGGATAGGACCCCTCGTACATCGAGTCCTGATCGGGGCCGTGCAGGCGGACGTACACCAGGTCGCTCGTGGCACGTGGAACGCAGCGCAGCCCGGCACCGCTCATCACCACATACGCGGCATTGTGGCGCTCGAGAATGGCATAGACGATCTCGTCGTCCCAGGACCTATGCCGCAGTTCCATCGCCACCGAAATCCCGTCCGGCATCACCTCGAGGAAGTGCTGGAGCCGCTCGTCATCGCGCTCCAAGTCCGGATGCGACTGAACCAGCAGCGCTTCGCTCCGGTCGCCGAGGGCGTTCCAGCATCGCTCGAAACGCTCGACCCAGGGCTCCGGCGAACGCAGCCTGCGGTAATGCGTCAGCCCCCGATGCGCCTTGACCGACATCGTGAATCCCGCGGGCAGCCGCTGCCGCCAGCCCGCGAAGGTGGCGTCCTTGGGCCAGCGATAGAAGCTGGCGTTCAGCTCGACCGTGTCGAACTCTTCCACGTACCGTGCCAGCCGCTTGGCGACCGGTAGCCCTTGCGGGTACAGCACGCCGGTCCAGTGGTCATAGGACCAGCCGGAGGTACCGATGCGGATCACGACGACTGCAGTACTTTGTCCCGCAACCCGTCGTCGAGCGAGACCCGGACCAGCGCCGCCGCCAGGGTCGCGTTCGAACGCGGCGCGAGTGCGCTCAGCTCATCGGCGCCGGCGGGCAATCCGAGCACTTTGGCGGTGTCGAGAACACGTCGGTCGAAGTACGGCCGCGCCCATGTCCACACGTCCTGCACCTCCCGCAGGAAGATATCCGCACCCGTCTCGCCAATTCCCTTGAACTGCTGCAGAAGTCGGGATGCCACCTCAACATCTTCGGCTGCGGCACGCGCCAGCCCACGAAGGTCGTCGTCATATGTCTCGTGGAGCGCGTCGGCGATCTCGGTGAGCCGGGTCGCCGAACTCTCGTCATATCGCGCGTAGCTGGCCCGGCCGAAGGCGTCAATCATGGTCTGCCGTTCGGCCTCTCGCACCGCCTTCGGGTTTCGCAGTCCTGCTGCAAACAGCTCACGGGCCGCGGCCACCGCGATGTCAGCGCTGATGGGCTTGCTGGCCAGCATGCACAGCGTCAGCAGCTGGAAAAGCGGCATCGGCGTGTCTTTGAGCGTGATCCCGGCGGCATCGGCATAGCTGGTGCCTGCGACGTCCAGCAGACGCCGCACCAGCGCATCCTGTGCCGACTTCTTCACCCGTACTGGCGTACCCGCCGTCCGGGCACGGAAACGTCATTTCTTGGGCAGCCCCTTGGCGTAGTCGACGCCTCGGCTCACCCAGGACTGCAGCTGACGTTTGGTCCTCACGCCGTCGACGGAGACGCGCAGCCAGCCACGCGTCTCACGGCCCGCCATCACCATCGGCTCGACGTGATCACGCGTCGAGCAGCTTCTCGGTTTCATCCGGCGGCACCCGCACCATCAGCCCGCCTCGGCTGCTGACCGCCACCGACATATTGCCGTTGATGAGGAACGCCAGGCCGCCGAACATCTGCTTTTCCTCGACGCCGCGTTCAGCGGCGATCAATTCGCGGATGCGATCGGCCAGCGCTGTGTCATACGCCATGGGATGACCGTAACGCGGGCAACCGACACATCACGGGTTTGCCGGACTCCATCCCAGTTTGGGCCCGAGCTTCTCGGCCAGGTCGGTGATGATCTGGAGGTAGTCGTCTGCGGCGAAACTGAACGGCAAGGCGAACGCGACTTCGTTTGCGCGCTGAAAGCCGGCGTGGGCGTACAGCTCCTCGGCCAGTTCGTCGGAGGTGCCGACGAAGTCGGGGGAGAAGAGCATGCCGCGCGCGCCCTGCGGCGACTTGGTCCGCTCGAAGCGACTCGCCGCGTAGGCGCGGTACTTGTCGATCTGCGTCGGCGATCGCCGAGTCGGTCGGAATCACCACGAGACCGTGGCTGACCCGTGCGGCTGTTCGGATGTGGTGGTGCGCACGGAACGCATCGATGTGCTCGGCCTGGATGGTCGCGAAGTCGCGGGAGTCAGTGCCGTCGATGCTGACCACCGAACTGGTCAGGTAGTTGATGCCCTGCCCGCCCGCCCAGGCCGCCGACGCCAGCCCACCTCCGTACCAGACCCGGTCGGCGAGGCCCGGGGAATGGGGCTGGATGTAGTCGGTGAACTGCTCGATACCGACGGTGCCTCGAAGTCGCTGACCTTTTCACCGCGCAGGTAGCGCAGCAGCCGCACCACCCGGTCCTTCGAGAAATCCTCCGCGTCGTGCGATTCGGATACAGCGCGCCTTGTAGTGGTCGTAGAGCGTCGGCGTGCCCACCGACACGCCGGGGTTGATCCGACCGCCGGACAGGATGTCAACGGTGGCAAGGTCTTCGGCCAGCCTGAACGGGTTCTCCAAGCCCAGCGGAATCACCGCGGTGCCCAGTTCGATGCGGTTGGTCCGCTGGCTGGCCGCGGCCATGATCGCCACCGGCGAGGAGATGCCCGGCTGCAGATGCCGGCACCGCAGCCAGACGCTGTCGAATCCGAGGGTCTCGGCCTGTTCGATGACCTGAAGGGTCTCCTCGATTCCCGGGCCCGGATCGGCCGCATCGAAGCGGCCGATGGTCAAGAATCCGAGCTTGCGAAGGGCCGCTGCATTCTCCTCACGTCGACACCGGCATCTGCTGGATCACCCCTGTGTCGCAATCAGTTGCAGGCGCGCGGTGGCCGCCGCAGCCGCCGGCTCCAGCGCCTGCGCGACGATCTCCGCGACATCCGTCATCGGCTTGACCTCCAGCGCCTCGAGCACCTCCGCCGGCACATCGTCCAGGTCGGGCTCATTGCGCTGAGGAATGAAAACCGTTGACAGACCGGCACGTTGAGCGGCCAGCAGCTTCTGCTTGACTCCGCCGATCGGCAGCACCCTGCCGTTCAAGGTCACCTCGCCGGTCATCCCGACGTCGGAGCGAACCTGACGGCCGGTGGCCATCGAGACCAGCGCCGTCACCATCGTCACGCCGGCCGACGGACCGTCCTTGGGCACGGCACCCGCGGGCACGTGCACGTGGATCCGGCGGTCCAGCGCCTTCGGATCGACGCCCAACTTCTCGGCGTGCGAACGGACGTAGGACAGCGCGATCTGCGCCGACTCCTTCATCACGTCGCCCAGTTGACCCGTCAGCTGCAGACCGGGTTCACCGTCGGTCGCCCCGGCCTCGATGTAGAGCACATCGCCGCCGAGACCCGTCACGGCGAGCCCAGTCGCGACACCGGGCACCGCGGTCCGTTCGGCCGACTCGGGCGTGAAGCGCGGACGGCCCAGGTAGCCGACGAGATCCGGCTCGTCGATGGTCAACGCCTCCGACGAGTCAGCGAGCTTCGTGGTGGCCTTGCGCAGCGCCTTGGCCAGCAACCGCTCGAACTGCCGAACCCCCGGCTCGCGGGTGTAGTCCGCAGCAATCTTGCGCAGCGCGGCGTCGGTCACGGTGACTTCATCGGCCGTCAGCGCCGCCCGCTCCGCCTGCCGGGGCAGCAGGAAGTCGCGCGCGATGGCGACCTTGTCGTCTTCGGTGTAGCCGTCGATCTGCACCAGTTCCATGCGGTCCAGCAGCGCCGACGGGATGTTCTCGATGACGTTGGCCGTCGCCAGGAACACTACGTCGGACAGGTCCAGATCCAGGTCCAGGTAGTGGTCGCGGAACGTGTGGTTCTGCGCCGGGTCCAGGACCTCCAGCAGCGCCGCGCTCGGGTCGCCGCGGTAGTCCGAGCCCACCTTGTCGATCTCGTCCAGCAGCACAACGGGATTCATCGACCCCGCCTCGCCGATGGCACGCACGATGCGACCCGGCAGTGCACCCACATAGGTACGTCGGTGGCCACGAATTTCTGCCTCGTCCCGCACACCGCCGAGGGCGACGCGGACGAACTTGCGGCCCAGCGCACGCGCCACGGACTCACCCAACGACGTCTTACCGACACCGGGCGGACCGGCCAGCACCATCACGGCACCGGACCCGCGGCCGCCGACGACCGCCAGCCCCCGCTGCGAACGACGGGCCCGCACGGCCAGGTACTCGACGATGCGATCCTTCACGTCATCCAGACCGTGGTGGTCGGCGTCAAGGATCTGGCGCGCCGCCTTCAGGTCGGTCGAGTCCTCGGTCGTGGTGTTCCACGGCAGCTCCAGCACGGTGTCCAGCCAGGTGCGGATCCAGCCGCCCTCCGGGCTCTGGTCACTCGAGCGCTCCAGCTTGCCGACCTCACGAAGCGCCGCCTCGCGGACCTTCTCCGGCAGGTCGGCTTCCTCGATCCGGGCGCGATAGTCGGCTGTTCCTCCTGGCCCGTCCGTCCCCTCCTCGCCCAGTTCCTTGCGGATCGCGGCGAGCTGCTGGCGCAGCAGGAATTCCTTCTGCTGCTTGTCCATGCCTTCACGGACGTCTTCGGCGATCTTGTCGTTGACCTCCACCTCGGCCAGGTGCTCGTTGGTCCAGTCGATCAACGCGCGCAGCCGCACGGCGACGTCGGGTGTCTCCAACAACTGGCGCTTCTGGACCGCGGTCAGGTACGACGCGTATCCGGCCGTATCGGCCAGCGCCGACGGGTCGGTGAGCTGGTTGACGAAGTCGATGATCTGCCAGGCTTCGCGCCGCTGCAGCATCGCCAGCAGCAGCTTCTTGTACTCGGCGCCCAGCGTCTTGGTCTCGTCGGCGGCCGGCTCCTCGGTGACCTCGGTCACCTCGACCCACAGCGCGGCGCCCGGTCCGTTCGTGCCGGTTCCGATGTGGGCCCGCCGCTCACCGCGGACGACGGCAGCGGCGCCGCCTCCTGGCACGCGACCGACCTGCACGATCGAGGCGATCACGCCGTAGGTGGGGTAACGATCGTCGAGGCGCGGTGCGATCAGCAGCTTGCCGGACTCGCTGGCTTGGGCCGCGTCGACGGCGGCGCGGGCCGCATCGTCGAGTTCGACCGGCACCACCATTCCCGGCAGCACGATCGGCTCGCTGACAAACAACACCGGCACTGAGATTGCTTCAGCCATCAATCCTCCAAAGTTGAACCTGTTGCGCTCAACCCTGGAAGTGGCTCCTTTGTTCCCAGCTTGCCCGGGGAAGCTGCCACCGGCAATGTTGCCATCGTGACGAACGATCCGATCAACGGCACCGTGGTCGTCATCACCGGCGCCAGCAGCGGCATCGGGGAGGCGACCGCCCGGCTGCTGGCCGCCCGAGGCGCGGCCCTTGTGCTGGGTGCCCGCCGCACCGAACGACTCGAGGCGATCGCCGGTGAACTGCGCAGTGACGGCGCGCGCATCCTGACCCGGGCCACCGACGTCGCCCGGCCCGACGCGGTGCAGCGCCTGGTCGGCGCGGCGGCCGACGAGTTCGGGCGGCTCGACGTGCTGGTCTCCAATGCCGGCATCAGCAAGATCGGGCCGATGGGCACCGGCGACGTGACTGCGTGGTCGTCGATGATCGACGTCAACCTGCGTGGCGTTCTGAACGGGATCGCGGCGGCCACACCGATTTTCCGCCAACAGGGCCATGGCCATTTCGTGACGACCGTCTCGACCGCGGGGCTGAAGATCGTGCCCGGGATGGGCGTGTACGCGGCGACCAAGAATGCGGTCCGCACGATCATGGAGACGTTGCGGCAGGAGTCGACCGACGGGGTCATCCGCACCACGTCGATCTCTCCGGGTTTCGTCAACACCGAGCTCGACGCCTCGATCGACGACCCGGCGCTTCGCGCCGAAATCCGTTCCAACATGGACGCATTCGGCCTGCCCGCGGATGCGGTCGCGCGTGCCATCGCCTTCGCGATCGAGCAGCCGCACGACGTCGAGATCGGTGATCTGACCATCCGTCCCACCGCGCAGGGCTAGCACCCGTGAATAGCAGGAAGCCTGCCGTTCGGGGGTAACGGCAGGCTTCCTGGTTGTGGGTGGGTCGTTTATGCGGCGGCTTGCGCGCCCAGCACCCTTTGGATATCGGGCATCATCTGCTGCAGCTGCTGACCCCAGTAGCCCCAACTGTGCGTGCCGTTGGCCGGGAAGTTGAACACCCCGTTGGTGCCACCGGCGGCGACGTAGTTGTCCTTGAAGGTGACGTTGGTGCGCAACGTCAAGCCTTCGAGGAACTGCGCGGCCATCAGGTTGCCTCCGCCGCCGGAGGTGTCGAGCTCCGAAGGAGTACCGCTACCGCAGTAGATCCAGACCCTGGTGTTGTTCGCCACGAGCTGACCGATGTTGACCATCGGGTCGTTGCGCTTCCACGCCGGGTCGGTGGACGGCCCCCACATGCTCTCGGCGTTGTAGCCGCCGGCATCGTTCATCGCCAACCCGATCAGCATCGGCCACCAACCCTCGGACGGATTCAGGAAGCCGGACAGCGATGCGGCGTAGATGAACTTCTGCGGGTAATAGATCGAGTACGTCAGCGCGGTGCTGCCGGCCATCGAGATGCCGACGATCGCGTTCCCGTTCGGCGACACACCCTTGTTGGCCTCCAGCCACGCAGGGAGTTCCTGCGTCATGAAGGTCTCCCACTTATAGGTGTAGTCCTGACCGTTGCCCCGCGACGGCTGGTACCAGTCGGTGTAGAAGCTCGACTGGCCACCGACCGGCATCACGACCGACATGCCGGACTGGTAGTACCACTCGAACGCCGGGGTGTTGATGTCCCAGCCGTTGTAGTCGTCCTGGGCGCGCAGACCGTCCATCAGATACACCGCATGCGGTCCGCCACCCTGGAACTGAATGCGGATGTTGCGATTCATCGACTGGGAGAACACGTCCAGATACTCGACGGGTAGACCCGGACGAGAGAACGCCCCCGCGGTCGCCGATCCCCCGGCGAAGCCGATCAGCCCGGGCAGTGCTGTCGCCGCGAAGGCGGCCACCGCCAACCGGCGCAACCACTTACCTCGAAACTTCTCTTTCAACTTCATAACGGCAACCAACCCACCTTTCTCGCGCTTGCCGCACTTTCCGCAACTTTGTGCCGTCGCTTTGCGTGAGCTAGCTAAACACGCACCGGGGGTGGGTCCCCGGGCCCAACACTCGCTTGCGATATCGCGGTTGGCTAACGATTCCGACTCGGCGCGGACTCGTTGACGCCCGCTTATCGGCCGTGACCAGTGGGAATGAAGTTACGGATGTGATTAAGCGCGAAGCTCGGACTCGCCGCGCCCGAACCGGTGCAGCTGTGTCACGTGTTCTGGTGTCAGCTCATCCAGAGTTCGCACGCCCAGGAGGGCCATCGTCCGGCTGACCTGCCCGGACAGGATGTCGATGGCCCGATCGACACCGGCCTCACCGCCCGCCATCAACCCGTAGAGGTAGGCGCGGCCGACCAGGGTGAACCGTGCCCCCAGCGCGATCGCGGCCACGATGTCGGCGCCGGACATGATGCCGGTGTCCAGCAAAACCTCCGTGGACCCGCCGAGCTCACGCGCGACGGCCGGCAGCAGGTGGAACGGCACCGGCGCGCGATCCAGTTGGCGACCGCCGTGGTTGGACAACACCACGCCGTCGACGCCGAGGTCGACCACCGCCCGCGCATCTTCGAGAGTCTGAATACCCTTGACCACCAACTTGTTCGGCCACTGGGCCTTGATCCACGCCAAGTCCTCGAACGTGACGGTCGGGTCGAACATGGTGTCCAGGTATTCGGCGACGGTGCCCGGCCAGCGGTCCAACGAAGCGAACGACAACGGTTCCGTGGTCAGCAGGTCGAACCACCACCGGGGACGGGGCATCGCGTCCAGCACGGTCCGCAGTGTCAGCGTCGGCGGAATGGACATGCCATTGCGGGTGTCGCGTAACCGCGCACCGGCGACAGGGACGTCGACGGTGACGAGCAAGGTGTCGAAGCCGGCCGC
Source organism: uncultured Actinomycetota bacterium (assembly GCA_963699655.1). Taxonomy (GTDB): domain Bacteria; phylum Actinomycetota; class Actinomycetes; order Mycobacteriales; family Mycobacteriaceae; genus Mycobacterium. The sequence goes on along the minus strand of CAVOUV010000018.1, from coordinate 51,417 downwards.
GGCCGCCCGCTCGACCAGGGCCATCGACCGGTCCCGGTCCTTCCACATGTACAACTGAAACCAGTTGCGGCCGTGTGGGTTCGCCGCCTTCACGTCCTCGATCGAGCTGGTCCCCAGCGTGGACAGGGAAAACGGGATCCCGGCGCGAGCGGCGGCGTGTGCGCCGGCGATCTCGCCCTCGGTCTGCATCAGCCGGGTGAAACCGGTCGGCGCGATACCGAACGGCAGCGCGACGTGGTCGCCGAGGACCTCGCGGCCGGTGTCCACCTTCGCCACGTCGCGCAGGATCGTCGGGTGGAACTCGATGTCGCGGAATGCGCGCCGGGCCCGCTCGAGCGACAGCTCGTCCTCGGCGGCGCCGTCGGTGTAGTCGAACGCGGCCCTGGGCGTGCGGCGCTTGGCGATGCGGCGCAGGTCGTCAATGGTCAGCGCCGCGTTCAGGCGCCGCGTCGTCGCGTTCAGCTGCGGCTTGCGAAAACCGATCAGGGGCGCCAGTTCGGCGGGGCGGGGGAAACGTCGCTTCATCGCGCCCACCTTCTATTCACCTGCGGCGGCAAGCGCCCGCCGGGCGCTGGCCCGTCGTTCCTCGATGGCACGACCGATGTCCTGTAACAGCACCGGCTTTCGCTCCACCAACTCCTCGATGCGCCGCCGATCGATCTGCAACACTGTCACCTCTTCAAGCGCATACGCTGCCGCGGAGACCGGTTCGCGGGTGAGCGCTGTCTGACCTAGGAAGTCTCCGTTCTCAAGAGTACGCACGGGCACTATCGCGCCGTCGTCGCCCGTCACCACAAGCCGAACCCGGCCGTTGACCACAAAGGACATCCGCTTGGGCACCTGCCCGGCGAATTGGATGTACTCGTCGGCGCCGTATCTCGTGACACGCACGTGCGGAATCAGTTCTTCCTGCTCGGCCGGCGTCAATCGCAGGACTGGAGCGATGATCCGCAGAGACTCCTGCACCCGCTCGGCAGTCGCGAACTCTTCGCTGGCGCCATCGAGGTGGAGTCCGCCGCGCCGCGCCGCATACCACACCCAGCGCAGGAACGTCGCCCTGGCGGCGACGTCGTCCGCCGGGCTGCGCAGCGGGATCAGCGTCGTGTACTCGGCCTCACCTGCGGGCCTGCTCGTCGGTGCCGAATCGGGCCGTAGCTGCGGAAGTGTGCCTGCCACCCGCGTCAGCATCCCGCACACGTCGTCCGGCGGGTCATCCACGGTGAACACCGTGGTGACAGCGAGAGAGTGAGAGCCCGGCGGCCGGCTGAAGTTCGTGAAGGACGCGGCGGCCAGCACCGAGTTCGGCATGATCAGCAGGCCGCTGCCGGTGTCGATATGTGTGGCGCGCCAGTTGACTTCGAGCACCCTGCCGCGGCCGGTGGGCGTCTCGACCCAGTCACCGAGCTGGAAGGGCTGCTCGAACAACACGAGCAGGCCGGAGATGATCTGGCCGACGGAGTTCTGCAACGTCAGGCCGAGCACGATGGACGTGACGCCCAATGCGGTGAACAACCCGCCGATGTGCGCTCCCCAGATGTAGGCCAGCATCAGCCCGACACCGACCGCGATCAACGCGAACCGGGCGACGTCGAGGAAGATCGACGGAACTCGCTTGCGCCAGCTGCCGTCCGGCGCGCCCTGGAACAGAGTGGCATTCAGCCCGGACAACAGCAGCACCAACACGACGAAGCCGAAGACCGTGGCCACGATGCGCACCGGTGTCGCCTCGCCGGACACCTGCATGGCGGGCACCAGCAGAATGAGCAGGGCGCCGAGCGGCAGGATGTAGTTGCGGATCAGATGGACCGGTCGGGCCAATCCGCTACCGCGGCGCAGTAGCGCGTTATGCAGCTCTGTGAGCAGGACCAGGGCCGTGGGAAAGCCCACCGCCACCCCGATCGCCCAGTAGAACCACGGGGCGTCGAGCACGCTGGTCATGGCTGACGCTCCGCGAGCCGCCAGATCGGCTGTTCGCCGCCGTCGACGGTGACCACCCCGGCGGAGGTGAAGCTGCGGCTGCCGCCCATCGCGTCGTACACCCCCGAGGTGACGTACACGCCGGCCTGTGGCGACCCACTCTGCACCCGATACGCGAGATTGACCGCCGAGCCCCACATGTCGTATGCCAACGTCGACCGGCCGACCAGACCGCTCGTCACGGTGCCGGTGTCGATGCCGGCCCGAAGATCCAGGTCATGGCCGGCCTCGGCGTTGAACCGCTCGATGATCCGCTGCATCTCGACCGCGAAGTCGACGGTGCGCCGGACGTTGTCCAGCCGCGGCACACTCAGCCCGCAGCTGGCCAGGTAACCGTTGCGCAGCGTTCTGATCGGCTCGACGCCGAGACTCTCCGCCGCCGAATGGAACTGCTGGTTCAGCCTGTTGACGATCGACAGAAGGTTGTCAGAGCTCAGGGTGGCGGACAGCTCGTCCAGCCCGACGATATCGGCGAAGATCACCGTCACGTTCTGGTGATCCTGGGAGATCGTCTCCTCGCCCTCCCGGTAGCGCTGCACCGCCTGCTCGGGCATGAGCGACAGCATCAGACGGTCGTTCTCGCGCCGCTGTTCGACGATCAATTCCTCCTTGATCGCGAGGTTGCGACTCATGTCGTTGAATGCGACGGTCAGGTCCCCGAATTCGTCGCGCGACTGGACGGGCAGGGTGACGCGAAGATCGCCTGAGCTGATCTGCTGGGCGCCGGCTTCGAGTCGGCGGATCGGACGCACGAACAACCGCGCCAACAGCATTGCGGCCAGGCAGACCACGAAAATGATGACGGCCGTGGACAATACGAGGGTCCTGGTGAACCTGGCCACCGGGGCGAATGCCTCCGAGGTATCGATCTTGGCGATGATCGACCAGTTCAGCCCGCGCATGTCGAGCGGTGCATACGCCTGCAGGGTCTCGTGCCCGAGATAGTCGTCTCCGATGGCGGTGCCCGTCTGACCGCGCTGCGCCAGCCTGGTGGCTTCGCTTTCGACCGGCTGCACCAACGTGGTGCCGTGCTGGCGGAGCGACTCCTCAGCGACGTCGGGCGGTGTGCCCGCTTCGATGACGTCGCGCTTGAACTTTTCGGGATCCTGCAGGAACAACCGCGAATCCGAGCGCATCAGGCCGTCGGGACCGACCAGGAACGTCTCACCGGTGGCCCCCATCCCGGCCTGCTCCCATTGCTGGTCGGCCGTCATCAGCCTGTTTATCTTGGAGATCGGGAACTGCAGCGCAAGCACGCCTTTCACCCGACCCTGCGGCCCGACGGGTGACATCATCCAGGCCGTGGGCTCGTCGGCAGGCTGGTAGTCGCCGAAGTCGGTGACGCCGACATAGTCGACGGCGTTGGACGCCATGGCCTTCTGGTAGGCATCCCGCAGTTCACCCTCGCGGTAGGGGCCGGTGAGGATGTTGGTGCCGAGGTCGACGCCCTTGTAGGCGCTGTAGACGACGTTGCCGCGGGTGTCGAGTAGCAGTGCATCCTCGAATTCGAAGCGCCGCACGATCTCGCGGAAGAAGTCGTTGAACCGGGCGTTGGCCGCCGACCAGGCGCTGCCGTCGCGCGCATCGTCGAATTGGAGCGCCTTGTCCCAGTCGTTGAACGGAGCGGTGTAATACGCCTGTAGATATTTCTGCGCATTCGAACTGGGCAGCAACGCGTCGACGTCGACCTGGTTGCCGGTCTGCTCGGCCTCGGCCTTTTCGAAATTCTTGGAGTAGTAGTCGACTATCGACTGCCATTGCCCGGGGTTGATCGCGCTGTCGTTCAGTTGGTCGAATCCGGACGTGAATGCCGCGATCGCCTCGGTGCTCGTCGCACCCCTCGTATAGATGATCAGAGAATCCTCGAGGTCGGCAAACTTCGACTCCAATTGCCGCGACTGCGACGACCGGATCTCGGTCAGCCGGTCGAAGACCGACGCCCGCAACGACGACCGCCCGGACTGATAACCGATGGCGCCTACGACGGCGGCGGACAGAATGCTTGTCACCAGCAGCATCAGCAACAGCTTGCTCTGGATGCTGACCCGCGACAGCATGCGTCGAGGCAACCTTTTGGCCTTCGGCGCCGGGCCCGGCTGGATCTGCGCTGGCTGCTCGGTGATTGTGGTCATTGAGTCCAGAAGGCTAGCCTGCAACACTTGCCAACGAGATGACTGTGGGGAAATCGGTGCATTCAAATGACGCGGATCCGTTCGACCTGCAACGCTTTATTGACGCCCAGGACCGCGTCTACGACACCGTGACCGCGGAACTGCGTGGCGGCGCCAAACGCAGCCATTGGATCTGGTTCGTATTTCCCCAGCTTCGCGAGCTCGGAAGAAGTCCTACCGCGCTCCACTACGGAATTTCTTCGCTCGACGAGGCGCGGGCGTATCTCGCCCACGATGTGCTCGGACCCCGACTGCGGGAGTGCGCACGACTGGTCATGGGCATCGACGGCCGGTCGATCGACGAGATCTTCGGCTTTCCGGACAACCTCAAGGTGCGGTCGTCGATGACGCTGTTCCGGCACGCGACGGACGACGACTCCGATTTCCGCGCGGTGCTCGACAAGTTCTACGGCGGCGAAGAAGACCCGGCCACCCGCGAAGCGGTGTCGTGATCAGCGCGGCGCGATGATCACCCAGCCGTGCGGTTCGACTGCCGTCTCAGCAACGACGGCTTGCGGGGGAGCACCCGATCCCGCCAGCACCTCGCCCTCGCCGAATCCGAGGTCCGGCAACGACAGCGGCAACGGGTCGCTGTCGACGTTGAGCGCCACCAGCAGTGTGTCGTCGCCATTGCGGGTCGCATAGACGTACTGGGTGTTCGTCAGGACCAGCGACGATGTTCGGGCCGTGTGTAGCCAGGGATGGCGCCGACGCAGCCCGATGAGGTACTGGTGTAGACGGAAGATCTCCTGGCCATCGTTATCGACTTCGGTTGGCTGGGTAGCGAATTCGGGTCGCACCGCGTCGTCGCCGCCGAAGCGCTCCTCTTTCACCCCGCGATAGGCGGACTCGTCGCCGTAATAGACGCTCGGGGTTCCGCCGGTGGTCAGCAGGATCACCAATGCATGCCCCAGATGGCGGATGTCTGACAACTGGCTGGCAATGCGGGTGACATCGTGGTTGCCGATGAACGTCATCGGCACGAAGTCGTCGAGGAATTCGCCATGCCGCACCATTGCCCAGTCGAGCTCATGGAAGTTGCCGTCGTTGAGGCTGCTCCAGATCGCTTTCCACAATTCGTACTGGGTGACGGAGTCGAATCCGGACGCCCGGACCCTGGCCGCGTAGTCGCCGTGGATGACCTCGCCGACGATCCAGGCGTCGCCGACCGTTTGCCGCACCCGCGGCAGGACCTCAGCCCAGAACGAGTCGGGCACGGCGTAGGCGGCGTCGAGGCGCCAGCCGTCGGTGCCGCGGCGCAGCCAGTGCACCATCACGTCCGCGACGTAGGCGACGACGTCGGGATTGTCGTGGTTGAGGGCGATCAGGTCGCCATGACCCTCGAACGTGTCAAGATGGTTGCCGCGTTGCCGGAACCATGCGGTTTCTCCGTCGCGGTAGCGCGCGAAGTCGGTGCCGACATGGTTGAACACACCGTCGAGCAGGACGCGCAGGCCGCGCCGACGGGCCTCGGCGATCAGATGGTCGAAGTCGGCATCGTCGCCGAGTCGCGGATCGATCCGGTAGTGGTCGGTGGTGTCGTAGCCGTGTGTACGCGATGCGAAGATCGGCCCCAGTGCGATGCCGGATGCGCCGAGTTCGATGGCGTAGTCGAGCCAGTCCGCGATGCGGCGCAACCGGTGCTCGCCGGCGGTCGGCGCGGGATCGGCGGGATGCGCGCCGACGAACCCCAACGGGTAGACCTGCCACCAGATCGCGTGCTGCACCCAGGCCGGTTCGGTCGTCACGCCCGGAACCTGTTCTCGTAGAGGCCTTTCATGGTTTCCGCGAACTGAAGGGCGGGTCCGTCGACGCGGAGGCCGGGAGCGACGGTCGTGATGGGCAGCGGCGCCACCGGCGGCGGGGGTGAACCCCATTCGGCGAGCCACTGAGTCAGCTGTCCCGACGAGGTGGCGTACACGATGCGGCCGAGGCCAACCCAGGCATGTCCGGCGGCACACATCGGGCAGTGCTCGCCGGAGGTGTAGACGGTGGCCTCCGCCCGCTCCGCCGGCGTCAGGTTGTCGACCGCCCAGCGCGCGATCGCGAATTCGGGATGACGGGTCTGGTCGCCGTCCTTGACGCGGTTGCGGTCCTCGAAGAGCCTCGCCCCGTCGGGCCCGACGAGAACGGAGCCGAAGGGTTCGTCGCCGGCGTCCAGCGCCTCGCGCGCGAGTTCGACGCATCGGCCGAGCTGTTCGAGGTCGTCGTCGCTGATCGCCACAGGCGGTGAGTTTACGCAGCTACCGCTAGCGGCCGGCGCGATCGGGTGAGCGGATAGCACGCCAGCCCGATCAGCAGCGCACTGAGATGGCCGAGCTGTGTGAAGTCCTGTTTGACGGCCAGCGAGACGGCGAAGACCAGTAGTGCGCCCACGACGTACACCCATCGCCAGCCTGGCGGAATGCAGTAGGTGAGCACACCCACGATGCCGACCACGAAATAGCTCACCCCGATGTCGCGCGCGTCGATCAGCCGCGGAGAGGACACCGCCTCCTGGATCCTCCAGTAGAGATATCCCTCGCTCAGATACGTCGCCCCGACGTGACTCACGAGCCCCACCAGCAGCCATCGCAGATGCCCGAGCCAGCGCTCGGCGGGGGCCAAGAACAGCGTGAAGACCACCAGGTAGGGCGTCCAGTACTGGCCATCGATCCACAGCAGGCTCTGAATCAGCACACGGACTGGATCTGAGGCCAGGTGGTGCAGGTTGGTCGACTCCTTCTGCAGCAGCGCGTGCAGCCGGCGGAGCGGTATGGAGTGCTGGATGAGCGTCGTGACGAGCAGCAGGGCCAGCCACGAGTAGGTCAGCGGGGCGCTTTTCACGTAGCGCCAAACCCTCTCCACGTCTGACGACGATAGAGGCTCGGCGGAGGGAGATAGTGGAATGAGTGTCGACTTCGGGCGCCACTGCGCCGAGATCGTCATGCAGACGACATTGCTGACCGGCCACATGCCGGTTCCACTACCGACGCGACGACCGGGTCATCGGACGACACGGTAGCGCACGTGGGCGACGCCCGGGGCGTCGAGCACCCGGACTAGCTCGAGTGCGGGCGCACCCGCCTCGAACCCGTCGAACAGGCGCTCGCCCGAACCGAGTATCACCGGGTTGATCTGAAGATCGATCTCATCGACCAGTCCCGCTGCGATCGCCTGCCGTGCGCACGAGGCTCCTCCTGCGATCGAGATGGGGCGCCCACCAGAAGCCGCCTCAGCCTGGGCGTAGGCGGATTCGATTCCGTCGGTGACGAAGTGAAAGGTGGTCCCGCCCTCCATCTCGATCGGATGGTGTGGGTAGTGAGTCAGGACAAACACTGGGCAGTGGTAGGGCGGGGCGTCGCCCCACCAGCCCTTCCAGTCCGAGTCGTCCCATTCGCCACGAATTGGGCCGAACATGTTGCGGCCCATGATCGTCGCTCCCATGCCGTCCATCATGTCGGAGACCACCTGCCGGTTGACGGGATGGTTCTTGGCGGGGCCCAGGTGCCAGCCATGAAGCGCCCCGCCTCCGACGCCGAGCGGGTGCTCCTCGCACTGGTCGGGCCCGGCAACATAGCCATCGGCAGAGATCGACATCGAAAGATTGGTTCTGGACACCTAGCCTCCATCCGGCTGTGATTATGTCGGTTGCATCTACGAAGACCTCGGTGGCCTGAAAAACTCATCGCGACCGGTGACGACAAGCTTGTCGACTTCTGGCTGGAGCGGGTGGGTTTCGGCTGAGGCTCAGTTGTCGCAGCACGCCTCCTCCACCTCGAGGCGGCAGGCGCAGGACGCCAGAATCGGCACATCGGCGCGGGTTCGCAACAACGCGAGCTGTTGGCCGATGATCGCGGCCTCCGCCGTGCGGCCGAGTTTCTGCAGGCATTCGTGGTACCCGTGCAGGCTCCAGACGTTGCCCGGATGCTGGCACGGCCGGCTCAGTGTCGGGTCGAGGCCGAGGTCCGCCGCGTACACCTGGGCCGCCTCCTCGACATGTCCCTGTTCGAGCAGGAGCGCGCCGTAGGCGTGGCGCGTCGGCTGCATCCAGCCCCACGGTTCGTCATACGGCAGGGCGTCGTCGAGTTCGATCGCCCGCCGCAGGTGGGCGAAGGCATCGTCGTAACGGCCTTCCCGGTAATCGATTTCGCCGTCGAGCATGGCGGCTGCCACGGCAAGGATGTCGCGGACGGTGTTGTTGAACATGTATCGGGTATCGGGGATGCGGGCGTAGGCCTGCGTGAATGCCTCACGCTCGCCGCGCGCCGCGTCCAGGTGTCCTTTCGCGGCGTGGGCCACCCCGCGGCCGTAATGGATGCTGGCCGCGGTGCTGCAATACAGCTCGGGATCGGCGGGCAGCCGGTGGGCGATCAGCTCGTCCCACCGCCCGAAGCGGACCAGGACGTGAACACGCAGCGGAACGAACGCTTCGAGCCAGTCGGCCATCGGGGGAGACGCGATGGCGAGCAGCTCCGGGGTGAGCTGCTCGGCCAGCTCGTCGGCGGCCCGCAGAGCGATGGCCGATGAGCCCTCGAACATCGCGGAGTACACGATGAAGTGCAGGTTGTGCGCGCGGTACAGGGAGTAGAAGTTCAGCGGGCCCTCGCGCGCGACGAACTGTCGATCTGCTTGAGCCGCAGCCAAATTGGAAACCACCGAGTCACGGTAGTTGCCGCACAGCACATCGATGTGGCTCGGCATGTGCTGCAGATGACCCGCGTCGGGCACCAGACCGCGGAGCAGATCGGCGGCGGGCAGGGCGTCCTGCGGGGTGCCCGACATCTCCATGGTGTGCAGGTAGAGATGCAGGACACCGGGGTGCGCGCGGCCGGGCGCGGTGGCCAGCGCATCGTCGAGGATGCGCTTCGCCTCCACGACCCGAGACCCCTCGGCGGGTTCTCCGGTTCCGGTGTCCCACAACGCCCATGCCGTCACATTCACCAGCGCATCGGCGGCCAGCGCCTGTACGTCGATGTCGTCGGCATAGGCCGCGGCGAGCGCCGCCATCGCGTCGGCGTAGGCACCGTGGCCGGCCTGCAGGGCCTCCGCGTCGTCGGGGTCATCGGTGGGGAAGCGGGCCTGCAGCGCTTCGATGAGGCCGCGTTCGACCGCATCGGCGCGCCCGTTGGCCGCCAGGCGCAGTTCCATCCGGGCGCGGGCAAGCGAGGCGGCCAGGTCGACAGGGTCGAACGCCTCCCAGGCCTTGTTGTAGTTGGGCCCGATCGAGTAGGCGACGCCCCAGCGCGCGATCGCGAGGTCCGGATCCAGTTCCAGCGCACGTTCGAAACAGTGAATCGCCTCTTCATGATTGAACGCGTACGCCCAGACCATCCCGCGGTCGAACCAGACCTGCGCCTGCGGCGAAGCTGTCTCAATCAGCCGGTGATAGGACCCCAGGTCGTAATAGGGTTCGGTCTCGCCCGGCACGACCGGGGAGGTAACGCTCATAGAGGGCACGATAATTGACTCGCGAGGCGGTGGCGAGGAAAGCGAGCAGGGCGCCCGCACCAGCCCAGACCGCCAGCGTGACAAGCGGCGTCATGGCGCCGTTGCCGCCGAAGTAGGAGACGCTGCGCAGCAGCGAAACACCCGAGCCCTGGGGCACGATCGCGGTGAACGTCGAATAGAAGCCCGACAACAGCGGTCTACCGACGGGGCCGGCGGCAGCGGCGTTGCCGACCACCACCAGGAAAGCCGTCAGCGCCATCGACGCGACCGCCCCGAATGCCGCCGCGACGCCGGTGATGACGCCGCCGACCGCCATCGCGTAGAGCCACAACACTGCGAACACCTGCCAGGTGTGGCCGGTCAGCGCCTCGAGAATCACGTCGACATAAAGGGTCACCCCGCCCGCCAGCAGGGCTGAGTAGCCGGCCAGCGTGGCGGTACGCAGAGCCAGCGTCAGTGGCTTGCGCACGGTACCCATCACACGCACGAGCACGGTGGCGCCCACCGAGGCGCCGATCGAGATGAAGATGATCGCGTAGAACTCCACCGTGCCCGACGGGTCGCCCGCCGAAGCGGGCGCGACATCCTCGACCGCCGGTCTGAGGCCGGCATTGGCGGCGATGGTGCGGCCCACGGTCTCCGCGGCGGTGGCAACGCTGTGCCCGCCACCGCCCGCGACGTAGATCTTCATCTCTCCGTTCGGCGCGACGACGAACGCCGCGTCGGTCTTGCGCTCGTAAACCTGGACTCGGGCGGCGGCGTCATCACCGACTTCGTTGACCGTCAAGACATCCTGACCGCGAATGCCGTCCACCAGCTGCTCGGGTCCGGCGACGGCAACCGTCATGTGATGCAGTGTCGGTTTGGCGAACGCGCCGGAGTAGCTGGCGATCATCGCGATGACGAGCAGCGTCAACGCCGACCATTGCCAGCGCCATGGTGCGGACCGCGGCCCGATCGCGAGCGGGATGCCGCTCGGCGGCTTGTGCTTAGCCATGGTGATGACCTTTCGAGTACGTGGGGAGCCCGAGTAGGGCGTTGACGGTGTCGAGTGCGGCGCTGACCCGCCGCCGAGGTCGGTCGCGTCCGGGTCCTCCATCCAGGACCGCAGCACCTCCATGAACCCGCCGACCAGGAATCGGCGTCACCGACTCCGGGGTCAGGCCGGCGATCGGGGTGACGACCGGCATGCCCTGCGTCGCGATCTCCTCGCAGGCGGGCAGGAGTTCGGCGCGGAATGCGGTGACCACGCGCTGGGTGACCGCGCTGGGCACGATGTTGCGGTACATCGCCCGGTGCTCGGCGGCGAAATCGAACAGCGCCAGGATGCGGGCGCCCGGGCATCGCCGGCGGAGCGTCGACGCGGTCGTGCCGACGCGAAAGCGGCCGTGAACGCGTCGCCACGGCGTCGTCGCGGTCGCTGAAGTGTTGGTAGAACACCTGCCGGCTGACGCCGGCGCGAGCGACGATGTCGCCGACGGTCAGCTCGTCGACCGGACGCTCGTGGGCCAGTGCGAACGCTGCGTCTCGAAGCCGGGTGCGGACCCGTTCGGCGCGGGGATCGACACTGTGGGTTCGAGCTGCCATATGGGCAGCCTAAGGCATTTCGTAGACAACTGACTACGAAATGTTAGGTAATCTAAGACACCTGTTTGCGCAGGTGTGACGGTCGCTACTCAGAGGGTGTGCAGCACGGCGGCCGCCAGGGCCAATACGAATCCGATCACGGCGGGCGCGGTCTCGCGCGACCCCGATCGGACGCGCGCAGGTGAAATGCGATCGCGCCGACCGACAGCAGCGCCAGACCGGTGGCCGCGGCGATGCCGAGCGGCGCCCAGAGCAGACCGACGAGCACCCCGACGACGCCGGCGAGTTCGAGCGCGCCGATGAGCCGCCACTGCAGAGGTTTCACACCGAGGTGGTCGCGGATCTCCATCGACTTGGGGACGCCGAGCAGCTTGATACTGGCGGAGAAGGTGAACAGCGCGGCGAGCAGCAGCGTCACGATTACGGTGGCGGTGTCCATCCCTTCGCAGGGTAGAAGCCCACGGTCTTCAGGAGTCGGAAATGATCCGATGCGTTCGCTTGTGGTCGGGCGACGACGACTCGTCGCATGTTCAGATCGGCCGACTGGACATGACGCCCGGCCGCAACGCCGACCAGGTGTCGGCGGTCATGTCGGTCTCTCATGTGACCGTCGAGGAGACCGCCACCGGTGGCTCGCTGGCCTGGCACACCGCGCCGGTACGTCAACTCGTCGTGACGTTGGCCGGCACCTTGAACTTCTCGACCCGAGACGGTGAGCAGTTCACGCTCCGCCCCGGCGACGTTCTGCTCGCCGAGGACACCGTCGGATCCGGCCACCAGTGGCGCCTCGAGGGCACCGATCCCTGGCGCCGGATGTACGTGGTCCTCGCCGAGGACACCGAGGTCCCGTTCATCGCCGACTAGTGGCTCGCGACCATGTCGGATTCGTCCACCACCACCGGATCTTTCGCGCCCGGCAGGAATGAGTAAGCGGCGCAGACGATTCCGAAGAACAAGTACCCCAGCGCAACCCGCGGATTGGCCGCCCACGCCACCTCGGGCGCATGGATGAGCCCGGTGAACGACAGGACGGCACCCACCGCCGACGCGATCGCGGCGTAGAGAAACTTCTTCTCCAGGATGACGTGCCCCGTCGGCAGTGCGTGAGCGTGGAGTCGGGATCGCCTCCTGCACCGCCTTGCCCCAGCGCAGCGGGGCGGTGAAATCCTTGGCGCCCCAGGTGATCAGGACCGGTGCGGTGATGCGCGCGGCGCGTGTCCGCAGATCATGTCCGGGATCGGTGAAGCTCCGCCAGAGTGCGGCCGCAATGCGGGCACCGTCATCGGTCCGAGCCCGCGACAGCACCCCGGCCACCACGGCTTTGTCGGCCGGATTCCGGGCCCGCATGTAGGCGCGCACGAACAACGGGAAGACTGCCTTGACCACGGCCGGACGCCCGATCGCCGCACAGAACAGGCGAGTGAACACACTGTGCGGCGTGAAGCCGCCGGTGTTGACGAGCACGACGCCCGCCACCCGATCTGGACGCTCGAGCGCCAATCAGCAGGCCGCGTAACCGCCGACGGAGTTACCGATGACCACAAGGTTGTTCAGGTCGAGTCGATCGGCGAATTCGATGAGCACGTCACCGAATTCCACAGCCCGCAGCGGGGTTTCGGGCGGCGGAGAGCCGCCGTGCCCTGGCCAGTCCAGCGCCAGCAGCCGGCGTCCGGAGGCGAGTGCGTCACGAACGGGCCCGACGTCCCTCCGATCGTGCAGTGCGGCGTGGAGCAGCAGTATCGGCGGACCCGAGCCCTGGTCCGTATAGGACATCTCAGCGTGTGAGGTCGGCATGCTCGTGTCCTTTCACTGACCGGTCGGTCGGTCAATTACACCAGGACGGAGTCGACCGCCTGGCAACGGAAGGGCACACATGACGACACCGACGGGCAACAACAGGATGGTGGCGGCGCAGGCAACCCGCGCAAATCTCATCGAGACAGGCCTGGCGCTGGCCGCGGATCTCGGACTGGAGGGCCTCAGCGTGAATGCGGTCGTCGGCGCCGCAGGCGTGTCCAAAGGGACGTTCTTCCACCACTTTCCGGACCGAGTCGGCTATCTGGCGGCATTGCACCGGCGTTTCCACGATGCGCTTTTCGATGAGGTGATGGGCGTCATCGCCGAGATGCCGCCCGGCGCGGACCGGTTGGCGGCGGCGGCCAGGACGTACCTCGACGGCTGCCTGCGTGACCGTGGCGTCAAGGCTCTGCTGCTCGAGGCGCGCGGACACCTGCCGATCGCCGATGAGGTGACACGCCGCAATCGGATGAATGTGGACGTTGTCGCGCCCGACTTCCAGGCGCTGGGCTCACCCCATCCACGGGAAGCCGCACGACTGTGGATCGCAGCGACGGCCGAATGCGCGCTGATGGAACTCGAGCGCGGTCACCGCGACTCTGCGGCCCGTGCTGCGCTCAACTGTTTGGTGACGTGAACCAGCGAGCGAGCCAGCGGGAGAGGGCGCTCTCGTTCTTCAGCCCGCCCGCCGCGGCGACGTAACCGTCGGGTCGCACCAACAACCAACCGGGGCCGAAGGGCAATTCGCCGACGGACCGAACAGACACGATGCCCGTCCACGGCTGGCAGACCTCGGCCGCTCGGTGATCACTGTCTTCGGCGAAGAGCGTGAGCGCACCGAGGTCGAGCAGGTCATAGAGCCGGGTGCGCACGCCGGCATCGGTCGTCACCTCGACGTCCGGCACGCGGTCGCCCGCGCGCAGCTCACCGATATGCCCGCCGCCCCTGGCGAGCGGGCGCCCGCGGTAGCTCGCGGCCAGTTGGCCGAGTTTGGGCGCGGCTCTGTTCTGTACCGCATCGCGGCGCAGCACCGACGGCGCCAGCCGAGTCAGGGCGGCGTGCACGACCGGACTCGTGGAATTGAAGACTGTGGTGGCGCGCTCGGTCATCCGGACCAACTGCCGGATCACGGGTAGCCGGTCCGTTTCGTAGGTGTCGAGCAGATCCGGGCGTGCGCGACCGTCCAGCACCATCGCGAGCTTCCACGAGAGGTTGATCATGTCCTGGATCCCCGCGTTCATCCCCTGCCCACCGGCGGGGCTGTGCACGTGGGCGGCGTCACCACCGAAGAACACGCAACCCGCGCGCAGCGTGGTCATGTGGCGGCTGTTGATCCGGAACCGCGAACTCCAGTTCAGGCCGTAGAGCGTCGCGGGCACATGCGCAACGCGGTCGTACATCCGCTGGATGTCGTCGAGCGATGGCTCGTCATCGGAACCAGTGATCCCGTCCGGGTCAGTGGCCATGAACCGGAACCTGCCTCCGCCCATCGGGAAAACGGCGAGAAAGCCGTTGCGTGCCAGGAAAATTGATAGTTGATCCTGGCGAACTTCACCCGCCAGGTGCAGATCGCCCAGCACATAGCTTTGTGTCAGCGACCTGCCGACGAACGGCAGGCCGAGCGACTTGCGAACCGCGCTGTGCGAACCGTCGGCGGCGATCAGATAGGACGCGTCGACCGCCTCCTCGGTGCCTTCGCCGCTGCGCAGCAGGGCGGACACGCCCGATTCGGTGTGCGTCAACGAGGTGAGCTGGACGTCGCGCTCGACTTTGACGCCTTGCCGCGTGAGCTGTTCGGTGAGCAGTCGTTCGGTCTCCGATTGCGCCAACAGCAGGACGAAGTTGACCTGGCTCGGCATCCGGTGCAATTCGATCGCGGCCAGCTGCCGGCCCTCGGCGTACAACGTCGTCGACCTCGCCTGGTTACCCAGCCGCAGCATCTCGTCGCCCACCTCACGGACACGCAAGAGCTCCACCGTGCGGGACTGGATGCCCAGCGCACGCGACGTCATCGACCGTTCGGGCGCTCGGTCGATGATGCGGACACCGACTCCCAGCCGGGACAACTCGAGGGCCGCGGTGAGGCCGGTCGGTCCGGCCCCGACGATCAGGACGGGCACGTGGTGGGTCATGAGAGCTCCTCACCCGATGAAGTCAACAATTGGTGACTTGACCTTAGGGCCCCCGGCCGACCATGTCAACAAATGGTGACTTATTCTCGTTTCATGGCACCGTCGTCCCGCGCTCGCAACGCGGCCCAGACACGCGCCGATATCCTGGCCGCCGCGCGATCCCGGTTCGGGGCCGAGGGCTACGAGCGGACCACGCTGCGCACGGTTGCCGCCGACGTCGGCGTCGATCCGGCTCTGGTCATTCGGTACTTCGGCAGCAAGCAGGACCTGTTCGCCGCGGCGGCGGACTTCACGATCGACCTGCCCGACCTGTCCGGAATGCATCCAGCCGACATGGCGGAAGCATTGCTGAAGAGCTTCTTCACGGTGTGGGAGGACGACACCACGTTTGTCGCGTTGTTGCGCGCCGCGATGACCAGCCCGGCAGCCGTCGACGCCATGCGCAAGGTGTTCGCGACTCAGATCGCACCGAAGCTGGTCGCCATCTCACCGGATCACGCCGCCCAGCGGGCCGGCCTGATGGGAGCCTTCGTGATCGGCCTCGCCACCACGCGCTACGTGCTGGCCAACCCGGCGATCGCAGATCTGAGCCATGACGAGCTCGTCCGCTGGGCCGGCCCCGTGATCCGTCAACTGTTGGTGGGTCCCGCGCCGCCGTAGGGGTAATTCGACTCTGCAACGGCCCGGCTGCGCAGGAGGCAACTCGACGGTTCGTTCGGCATCCGGTTCATCACCGACGGGGACAGATGCCGTGGGGAAACGCCGTCATCGGGCTGCGCAACCCGATCGCGCCGCCGCTGGTGATCGAGCGCGACCCGACGGCAGCGTCGTTCACCGACTTCTACCTCGGCGCGGCCTACGAAGGTCCGCCCGGCCACGTGCACGGGGGAGTCTCGGCGCTGGTGCTCGATCACGTCCTCGGCGAGGCGGCAAGCTCGGCGAGAACGCCGCGCCTTACGGGCACCATCACCATGCGGTACCTGCGCACCACGCAGCTGGGCCGGTTGCACGCCGAGGCGACGAATCGACCGCACCGAGGGCGTCAAGACCTACGCCGTCGGCCATCTCGCCGACGACGACGGCATCACCGTCGAGGCCGAAGGCGTGTTCATCCAGCCGCGGTGGGCCCGCGACTGACGGCTACTGCCGCGCCATCGCCAGGTTGAACCGCTCCTCGGGTGTGATGAGGTGGTCGTGGCTGTCCTCGCCGATGTCGAGTTGCACCCACTCGATCTCGCCGGTGAAGCGGTTGCCGGTCGGCCCGTAGTCCGGTGAGGCAGGCGAGCCGGTGTCGGACCCCACGTCGCAGGCTTCGTCGGCGGAGTAACCCATCGGAATGGTCTGCTCGACTCGGCCCTTGCCGACGGCCTTGCCGTCGTAGTACAGCGTGACGTCGCCGCCCTTGGCCAGGCCGCCGCCGTCGTAGGTGAACTCCATCCGCACCTGGTGCTTGCCCGCGGGATCGGCTTCTTGGCGCTCGACGATGTAGTGCTCGATGCCGAAGAAGTTGAAGCAGTACTTCAGCTTGCCCTCGTGCGCGTACAGCGACCAGCCGCCGACGCTGCCGCCCTGGGTGACGATCACGCCGTCGGCGCCCGATTCGGGCACGACGACGTTGGCGGTCACCGAGTAGGACTTGTTCTTCAGCGTCAGGACGCAGTTCTCGCTGACGCGCATCCCGTCGAACAGCAGTTGGGTATTGCCCCGGATCAGTTGCGGGCGGCCCGCGATGTCGGGGTTGATCCGCTCGAAGCCGCGATCGTCGAGCGGCACGACGTTGTACTTGACCGCCTCGATCAACCAAAGCCGTTGCAGCTCAGCGAGTTTCTCGGGATTCTCGGCGGCCAGATCGTGGGCCTGCGTCCAATCGTCGGGGCCGTATAGCTCCCAGACGTCGTCGTCGAAGGGCGGCGGCGTGTCGGCCTTCCACGGCGTGCGGTGCTTGGTCACCGCCGTCCAGCCCTGGTGGTAGATGCCGCGGTTGCCGAACATCTCGAAGTACTGGACCTCGTGCGTCTCGGGCGCCTGGCCGTCCCGCAGCGTGGCCAGCATGCTGACGCCCTCCAGCGGCGCCTGCGCGATCCCGTTCACCGACGTCGGCGCGGGCAACCCCGCGGCCTCGAGGATCGTCGGCGCCACGTCGATGACGTGGTGAAACTGGTTACGCGACTTCGCCCTTGTCGCGTCAGGCCCGTTCGGCCAGTGCACGATGGTGCCGTTGCGGGTGCCGCCCCAGTGCGACGCCACCTGCTTGGTCCACTGGTACGGCGCGCACAGAGCCGTGGGCCCAGCCGACCGCGTAGTGGTTGTAGGCGTCGGGGGTGCCGAAGTCGTCGATCTTGGAGAGCAGGAACTCGGTGGTCTCGATACCGGGCATGCCGTTGAGCGTGGTCATCTCGTTGAAGCAGCCGTTCAGCGTGCCCTCGGCCGACGCCCCGTTGTCCCCGATGATGTAGTAGATCAACGTGTCGTCGAGGAATCCGAGGTCGTCGATCGCGTCGACGAGTCGGCCCACCTCGTGGTCGGTCTGCTCCAGGAACCCGGCGTAGATCTCCATCTGGCGGGCCAGCACCGGCTTGAGTTCGTCGGGCATGTCGTCCCAGGCCGGGATCTCGTCATGCCGCATGGTGAGTTCCGCGTCCTTGGGCACCACGCCGAGCTTCTTCTGCTGGCGAGCGTCTTCTCCCGCAACGCATCCCAGCCGTCGTCGAACTTGCCCTTGTACTTGTCCGACCATTCCTTTGGACACCTGGTGCGGTGCATGGGTGGCGCCCGGCGCGAAGTACATGAAGAACGGCTTGTCGGGCACCAGCGCCTTCTGCTGCCGCACCCAGGTGATCGCGCGGTCGGCGAGATCCTCGGTGAGCGTGTAGCCCTCCTCGGGCGACTTCGGCGGCTCGACCGCCGTGGTGCCCTCGTACAGGCCGGGGTAGTACTGGTTGGCCTCCCCGCCGACGAAACCGTAGAAGTACTCGAAGCCCGACCCGGTCGGCCACTGGTGGAACGGTCCGGCAGGCGAGACCTCCCATACCGGCACCTCGTGGCACTTGCCGAACTGGGCGGTCGAATACCCGTTGAGTTTCAGGGTTTCGGCGATCGGCGCCTTCTCCTTGGGCCGGATGCTGCAGTTGCCCGGCGCCGATGTCGCCATCTCGGTGATGGCGCCCATGCCGACCGAGTGGTGGTTGCGTCCGGTCAGCATGGCCTGCCGGGTGGGGGAGCACAGCGCGGTGGTGTGAAAGCGGTTGAGCTTCACTCCATTTGCCGCCAGCCGCTCGGCCACCGGAGTGTTGCAGGGGCCGCCGAACGCCGACGATGCTCCGAACCCGACGTCGTCGATGAGCACGATGAGCACATTCGGCGCACCCGCGCGGTGGCCGCAGCTCCGTGATCGGCGGGTACTTGGTGTTCGGATCCTTGGCGTCGTAGGTCGTGAGCCCGACGTGCTTGGCGTCGGGGATCGGCAGCTGCTCGCGCGCCAGGTGCGGCGCCGGGAGCTAGCACGGTGCCTGGTGCGGTCGCCGGCGCCTTCTTCGCCGGCGCAGCCTTCTTGGCTGCGGACTTCTTGGTGGTCTTCGCCATCGTCAGCCTCTTCTGAATTCACTGCCGTGCCATGGCGACCCGCGCCTCGGCCTTCTTGGTCTCTGCTTCGTCGTGGTCGGGCTTTCCGGATACGTCGACGGTCACCTTCGTGATCGTGCCGGTGAAGGGGAACGGCGACGTGTATCGCACCGACGTCGCCGATCCCGGATTGCGGCCGACGGCGAAACCGCTGCCCAGGCCCAGCGCCAGCGGAATCGTCACCGACAGATCCGCCTGGCCCACCTGCTCTCCGTCGACGAAGAGCTTGCCGACGCCGGGGGTGCCGCGCCCGGCCATCAGATCCGGCGCGCCGGTGGGCTCGAATTCATAACGCAGCGCGTGCTTTCCGGCCGGTACCGGGCCGTCGGAGGACACCGGGAGTTCCTCGGCGCCGACGTAGTTGTGCACGTAGTGCAGCTTGCCGTCCTGCACGAACAGCACGTAGCCGCCGACGTTGCTGCCGTGGCAGGCCAGCACGCCTTCGTCCCCGTCCTTGAGTCTCGGCGTCGACGGTGATGGTGTGCGCACGGTTGAGGACCTTGGCCGCGACGTTCTCGGGCACCGCCTGGGTGCCGGGGAAGTAGACGTAGGTGTCGCGGGCGGCGGCGATCTGCGGACGCGGATCGGCGAATCTCATCGTGCCGCGGCTGTCCAGTGGCAGCACGTTGTACTTGCCTGCCTCCGTGTACCAGAGCGCGATCATCTCGATCAGCTTGGCGCGCTCCTGCTCGGCGAGATCCTTGGTTTCGGCCGGGTCGACATCGACGTGGTAGAGCTCCCACCCGGTGGCGTCGAGTTCGCGCAGCTTGTCCTCGGACAGTTCGAGCTGACCGAAACTCACCCCCGCTTCGGCGAACGAAGTACCGGGGAACGGGCACACCGCGCGCCAGCCGTCGTGGTAGATGGCGCGGTGGGCGAACATCTCGAAGTACTGCGTGTGGTGCTTGGTCGGCGCATCGGAGTCGTCGAAGGTGTGCGCGAGGCTGACGCCTTCGATCGCGGACTGCGCAACACCGCGAAGCTCGGTCGGTGCGTCGATGCCCAGCGCCTCGAGCACGGTGGGCACCATGTCGATCGCGTGCGCGTACTGGTTCCGGATCTCGCCCTTCGCCTTGATCCCCTTGGGCCAGTGCACGATGAACCCGTCTGACACGCCACCGCGATAGGTCTCCCGCTTCCAGCGCCGGAACGGCGTGTTGCCGGCGAACGTCCAGCCCCACGGGTAGTGGTTGAAGTACTTCGGGCCGCCGAGGTCGTCCAGCGCGGCGAGGTTCTGCTGCGAGGTCGTCGGGCACGTTGTTGAAGAACTTGTTCTCGTTGACCGAGCCGTGCGGCCCGCCCTCGGCGCTGGCCCCGTTGTCCGAGATGACCATCACGATCGTGTTGTCCAGCTGGCCCAGGTCCTCCAGGAAGTCGAGCACGCGGCCGATGTGGTGGTCGGTGTACTCGAAGAAACCGGCGAAGACCTCCATCATGCGGGCGTAGAGCTTGCGCTCGTCGTCCGACAGGTCGGCCCACTGCTGCACGTCGGGGTCGTGGCGGGACAGCTCGGCGTCCGGCGGCGACGATGCCGAGTTCCTTCTGCCGGGCGAACACCTTCTCGCGGTAGGCGTCCCATCCGTCGTCGAACTGCCCTGCGTACTTGTCCGCCCATTCCTTGGGCACCTGGTGCGGCGCGTGGTTGGCGCCGGTGGCGAAGTACAGGAAGAACGGCTTGTCGGGTGCCACCTGCTTCAGATCGGCGACGAATTCGATCGCCTTGTCGGCCAGGTCGACCGAGAGGTGGTAACCCTCGTCAGGTGTCTTCGGCGGCTCCACCTGGTGGTTGTCGAAGACCAGGTCGGGATAGTACTGGTGAGTGTCGCCGCCGAGGAACCCGTAGTAGCGGTCGAAGCCGCGGCCCAGCGGCCAGCGGTCGTACGGGCCTGCCGCGCTGATCTGTTCGGCGGGAGTCAGATGCCATTTGCCGACGCAGAACGTGGCGTAGCCGTGGGGCAGCAGCATCTCGGACAGGAAACCGTTCTCGAACGGAATCGCGCCGTTGGAGCCCGGGTAACCGGTCGATCCCTCGGTGATGCACGCCATGCCGTTGGAGTGGTGGTTTCGCCCGGTCAGCATGCATGATCGCGACGGCGAGCACAGCGCGGTGGTGTGCATGTTCGTGTAGCGAAGCCCGTCTTGCGCCAACCGGTCCAGGTTGGGCGTGTTGATCGGCGAGCCATAGCAACCGAACTGGCCATAGCCGGTGTCGTCGAGCACGATGTAGAGCACATTCGGCGCATCCGGGGTCGAGCGGACCGGCGCGGGCCAGGCCGGCTCCGACTCGCTGACGGTGCGGCCCATCCGCCCGGTGAACGTGGTGCCTGGCTTGTACTCTTTCAAGCTCATCTCGTACTCCCTCGTCTCTGAAGGATCGGTCGGGGTCGAAGCGCCCACAGCTTACGTCGCCGTCAATGGCGATGGAGTCGTTCGGACAACCCAAAAACGCGGGCCAATGCAACCGGACATCAGGGCGCGGCCACGTCGCGGCGCGTCGACGGCGATGCCGCCAGGCTGCGGGTGATCGTCGCGATCTCGGCGACCAGAACGCGTGCGGCGCCGTCGTCCGAATCATGTGTTGCGGCGTCACGCAATTGCTGGTCGGCGGCTGCCAACGGCACCGTGTCGATGCTCCACGGGGTGGCGGGAGTCGGCGGATCGCCGCGCAGCGCTTCGACGTAGTCGTCAACGGCCAGCACGAACTCGCGGCTCAGTGCCGTCGACGGGTGCGGCGGCAGGCTGTTGTTCCAGCGCGGTGCACGAGCTGGTGACGGCGTTCAGCGCCGCGCGGAACGACCTCAGCCAACGCCGCAGCTCCCGCGACTCGACGCGGGTCGCCCCGGCGGCGGCTTCGAACGCCGCGCGGGCCCGGAACGCCCGCTGCCACGCCGCCGCGAGCGCGTCCGCCGGATGGTCGAGGTCGTGCACGAAGGCCTTGATAACCGTTGCGGCATAGTCGATCTCGGTCTTCAGCAGCTCACCGGCACGCTGGCGCAGCCGGATCAGCGCGTCATCGGGTACCACGACGTGGACCAGCACCGCGAGGGCGCCACCGATGACGATCGCGAACAGCAGGTCGCTGACCGACGATGACGCGTCGGTGATGTCGAGGAGCAACACGATCGTCGCGCCGAAGGCAGCCGTCACCGCGATGTAGCCGAAAATCGACACCGCGTACGTGATTCCGAGAAACACCACCGCCAGTATCGCTGCCGCCAAACCGCGTCGGTTGCCACAGCAGTCGTCACCGCAGAGGCGACCACGACTCCGACGCAGATGCCCGCGACCCGGCCGACACACCGGGTGTAGGTGTGAGCGGTCTCGGGCCGCATCACGATCAGCACTGTCAGCGGAATCCAATAGCCCGCAGGCACATCGGCGAAGCGCGCGATTGCTGTTCCGCACGCCGCGGCCCCGGCGAGCCGCACGGCGTGACGCGATATCGGCGATGTCAGATTGAGATGTCCGGCGGCGACATCGAAGCCCACCTCAGCGCACCCGTCCATTCGGTGAGATTGCGTCGGCCGAAGCGCAGCGCATCTGCGCGGTGGAGTTGCCGGGAAAGACGCTGCGCCACCGGGGCGTCCGAAATGGCCACCGCGGCGACGGCCGCGTCAACGCCCTTGAGCGCGTATTCCGCGTCCCGCCGCGCCGTTCGGCTCTGTGCGGCGATCGCCGCGAGCATGTCCGACGCCGCCGATCAACATCGTCGCGGATCGCGTCCTGCGCCGGCGGCCTTGCCCCGCAATGCCATCAACGTCTTGGCGATCTGTTCCGGCAACGCGTGCCAGTCCCGGTACGCCGATGTGCGCCGCCCCGGCTGCGTCTCGCTGGTACTGAACGCTTCCTTGCACTCCAGCAGCTGCGACGAGTCGACCTCAGCCGTCGGCTCGGCGGCCAGATGCCGCGCGTCCGCCGCTCAATGACCGGTACACCTTGGTCAGGGCTTCGCGCTCGAGCCGCCATCGCTGTGGCGGCCACACCGCGATGAGCGCGGCTTGTGTCAGACCGGCGACCACGGCCAACAGGGCGGACAGCGATCGCCGCCGAGAGCGCGGCTGCGGGTGCTGGATGACCAGCAGCAGCGCCCGCCGCCCCGGCGAGGAGCCCGGCGGGTGCGCCGACCGCCCACTGCATGCCCGCGAAGAAGCACCACAGCGCGATCACGACCACGAACACGATGCTGTAGCGCGGCGGTCAGCCCGCCGGCCAACACGGCGACTCCCAGTTCGACCGAGACCGCGAGCACGATGCGGGATCCGTCCGAGCGGGTTGTCCTGCAGCGCGATAGCGCCCGCGATCGCGCCTGCGCGCAGCTGTCGAGGTCGCCGCCCCCGCCGGCCCCCAGAGCAGGGCGGCCGCCGTCAGTACCAGAACGCCGAGCAGGCTCCGCGCGACCGCGCCGTTGTCCGGCAGGTGCAGTCGGAGTCCCAGAGCCTTGGTCACCCGATCATTCTCACCCGGCCGCGGTCGCATCCGGGTCAAGCCGGCACCTCGACATGTCGGCTGTCAGGCCCGGTTGAACCGCTCCCGCACCATGTCCATTCGGGCCCGCAGTTCATCGGCCGTGAACGCGCCCCGTCCATCAGCTCGTGCGCAGTGACCACCGCCGACCGGGCGTGCACCGGAAAGTCGTGGTAGGTGGTCTCACCCAGCACGTCCTCGGCCTGCCGGCGCTCGAGGTTGTCCAGCGTGCCGCGCCAGGACAGGCACTCGCACGTCGCCTGCATGCCGACTCCCACGGATCCGGCTTGCGCTCCAGTTCGGGCAGCGTGTCCTCGCGTCGTGCGTCGGGCTCGAGGGCGCTCGAGCAGGCACCTCGTACGGTTCGGTGCTCACGCGGTGACCTTTGGTCGCAGACGGAGGTCCGGACGCCGTCCAATCCGCCTGCGGCAGCGCGACGCCGATCATGGTGTCGCGGGTGACGATCGCCGCGAGACTGCTCCTCGGTCCACCCTTCGGTGCCGTCGGGGCGCATCGGCATGACCATGAATCGCGACTTCTGGTTCGAGTCGTGCACCCGCACCTCGACGTCGGGGCCGAAGTGCAAGCCGAACTCGGCCAGCACTTCGCGGGGCCAGCGCACCAGCCGGCGACGGTAGTTCGGGGTGCGGTACCAGTCCGGCGACATACCGAGAACCGGCCGCGGATAGCAGGAGCACAGCGTGCACACGATGACGTTGTGCACCTCGGGTGTGTTCTCGAGCACGTAGAAGTACGTGTAGTCGCTCGGGGTTCCGACTCCGGTGGGGTCGAGCCAGTCGATACCCACCTCCTTGCAGGCCTCCGTGCCGTCGGCCAGCAGTCGAGCCTTGAACTCCGGGTCGGTCCATGCCTTGGCGACCAGCTTCGAGCCGCCGCTGGGCCCGAGCGACTCCGCCCACTCGGAGAACCGCCGGTGGTCCTCCTCCGAGAACAGGCCCTTCTCGATGGCGAGTTCACGCACCGCACGTCTCCAGGATCTCGAACTCGCTGACCTGATCGGACGCCTGGATCGGATCGTGCGCGCCGTGGTCGTGGTCGTGGCTCACTTCTGCTCCTCCTTGGCCGGCTCGAGCCAGTGTTCGGAGACCTCGGTCTCCAGCGTGTCGATGTCGAAGCCGGTGTAGTTCGGCCACAGGTCCTTCTGCGGAACCGGACGACGTAGAAGGGCTCGTATCGGCCGCCGCGCTCGGCGTCGTCGCGCCCCCACGCTTCGTCCTCCGGAATCACCCACTCCGGCCGGTATTCGACGACGATCCCCGTCTTGCCGCGGGTGAAGGCCTGGGTGCGGGTGTGGAACAACGTGGTGCCGTCGCGCACCGTGACGCGGTCACCGATTGCGATACTTGTAATCGGTCACGTTTCTTCTCCGCTCGGGCGCGCACATCGTCGATCTTCGCCGTCAATTCATCGGGCGTGATGAGCCCCTTGTTGATCAGCACCTTGGCCGCGACGGTCGCCCAGCGTGCGTAATAGGGCAGACCGAAATACAGCGTCGCGCCGAGGTCGTTCTCGGCCCGTCTGCGCTCCTCGGAGTTCCACGCGCCGCGCCAGCCGAGGCATTCGCAGGTGACGTAGGTGTTCATCTCCCACTGCTCTTCGACCTTCTCTTTGAACGGAAGCGGGAGGTCGATCTGGCCGCCGACGTCGTGCAGCACGTGCCGCAACGCCGCGTACAGCTCATTGGAAATCTCGTAGGGCGAGTCCAGCGGCTCCCGGAATACCGGCGCGAGATCAGCTACCCGGCCCGCTACGACGTCGAAACTGCGTGGTGGGGACATCGATACCTCCAGTAATTAACGCCATGAAAAGCGAACTGCCTGACCGAGACTGATGCCGCAATGCGCGAATTCGAATTTATCGGAAGTCCCGGACCCGCGGGCCAAGACGGAATAGGCAGGCGCGGACGAGAGGAGGAATATCCGTGTCGGCTAAGTTCGAGGTCGTGGAGAAAGTCATCCTCACGCTGCGGGGAGCCGAGGCCGACGACGCGTGGTGCGCGCAGGTTGCGCGCGCACGTCGCCGCGGACCTGCTCGACATCGGCCTGCCGGGCCTGGCGATCAACGTTCGCGATGCCGAGGTGCGCGACTCGCTTGATGACACTGACGACGATGGACCCGCCGGTGGTGGCCTTCGTCAGCGTGTGGACCCAGCAGTCCTACGGCGACCAGGTGCAGGCCGCGACGGCGCTGCTGGAACAAGGAGTGCGACGACGTCGCGGCGTACCTGGTCACCGAATCCGTTCCGCTGCCGCCGCCGCCGACCGTGCCCGGTCAGCGCACGGCCGGGCTGGCCAACGTCGCGCTGCTTCGCCGACCCGCCGACCTGGACGAGGCAACCTGGCTGTCGCGCTGGCATATCGACCACACACCGGTCGCGATCGAGACCCAGTCGACGTTCGGCTACACGCAGAACGCGGTGGTGCGGGCGCTGACCGCCGGCGCGCCCGCCATCGCGGCGATCGTCGAGGAGCTGTTTCCCGCCGAGGCGATCTCCGATCTGCATGCGTTCTTCGGAGCCGCCGACGATGACGATCTGCGCGACCGGATGGAGCGGATGGTGGCCAGCACCGCCGCCTTCGGCGCGAACGAGAACGTCGACACCGTGCCCACCAGTCGCTACGTGTTCCGAAGCCCGTTCGACGACGGACGCGCAGAAGGTGAGCCGATGACCACACTCGACGAAGCGGTGGCGTTGGCCCGCGACGAGAAGCGGCCTTGCGGTCGTGTCGACGCTGCGGGCCGACGACACCATTCAGGCGTCGCTGGTCAACGCGGGCGTGCTGCCGCATCCCGACAACCGGCAGTCCCGTACTGGCGTTCGTCACCTACGGCAGGGTGAAGCTCGCGAACCTGCGGGCCCGTCCGCAGCTGGCGGCGACATTCCGCAACGGCTGGCAGTGGGCGACCGTCGAAGGGCACGCCGAGCTCGCGGGCCCCGACGATCCGCAGCCCTGGCTCGCCGACGCCGGACCAGCTGCGGCTGCTGCTACGTGAGGTGTTCACCGCGGCGGGCGGCACCCACGACGATTGGGACGAATACGACCGGATGATGGCCGAACAGCGCCGCACGGTGGTGCTGGTCGCACCCACCCGGGTGTACAGCAACGGCTGACGCTTACGCTGCTGCCGTGATAGCGCACCAGGAGCACAGATCGTTGCTGATCGACGACGACGACGGGTGCGCACGCTCACCCTCGACCGGCCCGATGCGCTCAACGCGTTCAACGAGGCGCTCTACGACGCCACGACGATGGCGCTGCGGGAGGCGGCCGACGGATCCGGACGTCGCGGTCGTGCTGCTGACCGGCAACGGGCGCGGCGTTCAGCGCAGGCAACGATCTCAAGGAGATGCAGGCGCGCATCACCGATCCCGAGCTTGCCAACGCAGCGGCAGCCACTTCACGGCATGATCGAGGCGCTGACCGACTTCCCGAAGCCGCTGATCTGCGCCGTCAACGGCCTCGGAGTCGGCATCGGCACAACGATTCTCGGCTATGCCGACCTGGTGTTCATGTCGTCGGACGGCGCGGTTGAAGTGTCCGTTCACCAGCCTCGGCGTCGCACCCGAGGCGGCGTCGTCGTATCTGCTGCCCCAGTTGATCGGCAGGCAGAACGCGGCATGGCTGCTGATGTCTTCGGAGTGGGTCGACGCCGAAGAGGCGCTGCGGATGGGCCTGGCGTGGCAAGGTCTGCGAGCCCGACGAGCTGCTGCCCGAGGCGCGCAGGCACGCCGAAATCCTTGCCTCCAGGCCGATTCCGAGCCTGATGGCGGTCAAGCAGACCATCGTCGAGCCGACCCGGGCGAGATTGCCGCCGCGACCGCGAGGAGATAGCCCACTTCGCCGACCTGATGGGCGCCGCGGCCAACGCCGACGCGCTCGCCGCATTCACCGAAAGACCCGAAAAGCGCGCGGCCGACTGATCTCTGCGCCGACTTCCCGGCTAGCGGCTGATGCGCTCCGTGGTGCGGCCCTTGACGGCGAAATGCGCCTCGATGATCGCCCGCACGGTCCGCCGGCATCGCCCGCAGTCGGAGCCTGCACCGCACGCGTCGGCGATCTGCCTTCGACGTCGAGGCACCGTTGGCCACCGCCTCGCTGACCACGTGGCTGGTGACTCCGGTGCACAGACAGACGAACATCGCGGCCCATCAGCTCGGCTCTTCGACCGCTCATGACATGGGCGAACCTGCCGACGAACTGGCCGGGTAGGCGCCGAGACCGGCGTTGGACATCCACTCCGCAGCGGCGTCGGGGTGCTCGACCCACCGCCGGGCGCTGACCTCGTCGTCGATCTCCTGGAGGATCATCACTTCGTGACCGTCGTCGAGGGCGCGGTAGACCCAGATCTTGCGGACGCCGCCGCGCTTGAACCGGTCGAGACCGTCGTGCACCTTGACCATCAGCGCCGACACATCCTCGACCGACGGCATCACGCCGACCACGACCCGGCCGACGTGCTCTTCGGAAGACGGGCCGTACGAGATCGATCTTCTCGACGACCTCGCCACCGAATATCGGCGGAATGTCGTCCGCGCCGGAGATGTCGAACCATTCGAATACTGCGGGCGAACGCAATACTTCTCGAATCGAACGGGCGTGACGAATTCCGATTGTGACCAATACCCGCCGGCGGCTCCCAAATCGATTTGTAGAGAACAACGTGATGGGCACCGATTGCGGCCAGATCATCTTGATGTCTCTTGAGCCAATCGCCACATTCGTTCGACATCGTCGACGCGATAATCGCACGCGAGAATAAGCGAGTGCAAATTGTACTCACTCATCCGTTTTCCCGTCTGGT
Organism: uncultured Actinomycetota bacterium; assembly: GCA_963699655.1. GTDB lineage: Bacteria > Actinomycetota > Actinomycetes > Mycobacteriales > Mycobacteriaceae > Mycobacterium. The sequence goes on along the minus strand of CAVOUV010000018.1, from coordinate 23,414 downwards.
CCGAGGCCGCTCGCCGATCAGTTAGCGCAGTCTAACCTTACTTAGCCTAGCCAGTCCACCGAGCGCCCGCAGATCGCCTCGCCCGGAGCCGAAGTTTGTTGCCGGACGCGCGAAACACGCCCGCACAGTGCAAATGACTCGCCGAGGCGGGTCGGCGCTGCACTAGATTGGATGAGCACGACAGACAGCGACACTGACCTGCCCTCACGGTGCTATAGGAGCGATCATGCAAGGCGACCCCGACGTTCTGAAATTGCTCAACGAGCAGTTGACGAGCGAGCTCACGGCGATCAACCAGTATTTCCTGCATTCCAAGATGCAGGACAACTGGGGCTTTACCGAATTGGCGGAGCACACGCGAAAAGAATCGTTCGAGGAAATGCGCCACGCCGAAGAAATCACCGACCGCATCCTGATTTTCGACGGACTGCCGAATTACCAACGCCTCTTTTCGCTGCGCGTCGGCCAGACCATTCGTGAGCAATTCGAAGCCGACCTCGCCATCGAGTACGAGGTGATGGCACGGCTGAAGCCCGGCATCATCATGTGCCGCGAGAAGGACGACGCCACCTCCGCCAACCTCTTCGAGAAGATCCTGGCCGACGAGGAGACTGCACATCGACTACCTCGAGACCCAGCTGGAACTGATGGGCAAGCTGGGCGAGGAGCTCTACTCGGCCCAGTGCGTGTCGCGGCCGCCCCGTAGTCCAGGCAGACCCGGTTTCACGCGCGCCCGCGCGGCAAGGCCGCGAACGTGGCGCCCCGGCGTAACTTTTCTAGCCTGACTAACGATATGGCTGGAGAGTTCGACGGAAGGCAACCATGACGATTCCGGCACCGACAGCCACTGCCGCGGATCCCGAAGCCAGCAGCGCACCGATCAGCCCGCAGCGCCGCAACTTCATCTTTGTTGCGGTGCTGCTGGGCATGCTGCTGGCCGCGCTGGACCAGACCATCGTCGCCACCGCACTCCCGACGGTGGTCGCCGACCTCGGTGGCGCCGGCCACCAATCCTGGGTGGTGACCAGCTATCTGCTGGCCTCGACGATCGTCACCGCGGTCGTCGGCAAGCTCGGCGACATCTTCGGCCGCAAGGCGGTCTTCGAGGCGGCCGTCCTGTTCTTCCTCGTCGGTTCGGTCCTGTGCGGGCTGGCCGGATCGATGACGATGCTGGTGGCTCGCGTGCCCTGCAGGGATCGGCGGCGGCGCGATCATGGTCACCGCCACCGCCGCTGATCGGCGAGGTCATCCCGCTGCGGGAACGCGGCCGGTACCAGGGCGCCCTCGGCGCGGTCTTCGGTGTCACGACGGTGATCGGCCCGCTGCTGGGCGGATTCTTCACCGACCACCTGACCTGGCGCTGGGCCTTCTGGATCAACGTGCCCGTGGCGGTCGTGGTGTTCTTCGTCGCGGCGGCGGCCATTCCCGTCGCTCGGCAAGGCCGCCCGGCCGATGATCGACTACGCGGGAATCGTGTTCGTCGGCCTCGGCGCCTCCGGCCTCACGCTGGCCACCAGCTGGGGCGGCAGCACCTACGCGTGGTCGTCGCCGGTGATCATCGGCCTGTTCGCCGGCTCCGCTGCTGGCGCTGGTCGTCTTCGTCTGGGCGGAAACCCGCGCGGCCGAACCGATCCTGCCGATCCGGCTGTTCCGCAGCCCGGTGTTCGCGGTCTGCTGCGTGCTGTCGTTCATCGTCGGCTTCGCGATGCTCGGGGCGCTGACGTTCCTGCCGACGTTCATGCAATTCGTCGACGGGGTCTCGGCGACGGTGTCGGGCCTGCGGACCCTGCCGATGGTGGCGGGCATGCTGATCACGTCCATGGGCAGCGGCGTCATCGTGAGCCGCACCGGCACGGTACAAGATCTTCCCCGTCGTCGGGCACCGCGATCATGGCGGTGGGCTTCGTGCTGCTGTCGCGGATGGACGCCGCCACGCCGATGATCGCTGCAGTCGGTGTACCTGTTCATCCTCGGCACCGGGATCGGGCATGTGCATGCAGGTGCTCATCCTGATCGTGCAGAACACGGCGAACTTCGCCGACCTCGGTGTGGCGACATCCGGCGTCACGTTCTTCCGGACCATCGGAAGCTCCTTCGGCGCAGCCATTTTCGGCTCGCTGTTCGCCAACTTCCTCGACGACCGAATCGGCCCCGCGCTGGTCGCCAGCGGTGCGCCACCCGCGGCCGCACAGTCGCCACAGGTGTTGCATGCAACTGCCTGCCGGATGTCGCGGCCCCCATCGTCGACGCCTACGCCGACTCGCTGGGCGATGGTGTTCCTCTGCGCGGCCCCGGTCGCGTTCGATCGGGTTCATCGTCGCGCTGGATGCTGAGGGAGGTACCACTGCGCGAGATGGACGCCGCTGTCGCGATCGACCTGGGCGAGGGATTCGGCATGCCCGGCACCGAGTCGCCGGAGAAGGTCTTGGAGATGGCCATCGGCCGGCTGCTGCGCAACTCGTCGGAGATCCGGCTGCGCAGCATCGCCGGGCAATCGGGGTGCGAGTCCGACGTGGCCCTGCTGTGGGCGCTGATCCAGATCTACCAGCACAGCCAGGTTTTCGGGTCGGCGCGGCTGACCGATATCGCCGAGCGCCTGCGGGTGCCGGGCGAGGTGATCGAGTCGACGTTCGACCGGCTTGTCGAGCGTGGCTATGCGCTGCGCACGGGCGATCAACTGTGGCTCACGCAGGCCGGCGCCCGCCAGGTGGACTGTGCCACGACCGCGCTGGTCAACCGGATCATCGACAAGCTGGAGGGGTCGCCCACCTTCGAGGATCGTCCCGACCACGTGCAGGTCGAGGCGGCGCTGGAGCGCATCGCCCAGCAGGTGCTGGTGCAGCGCCGATGGGACGGCGGCCGCATCCCGGCTGTGACGGGGCAACCGGAAAACTAGAACGTGTTCCAATTCGATGCTCCCGGGCGTACGATGCCGCCATGAGCCGAATTGGACCCTTCGCCGACGACGACGCCGCTGCCTGGGTAGCGAAATCGCCCGATATCGGTGTGGCGATGGCCCGCTTCACCAACGCGGTCTACACGAAAAACCGGCTGCCGATGCGGGTCCGGGAGCTGGCCAGAATGGTCATCGCGCTCGACAACGAATGCGTGGTGTGCCAGAACACCCGCGACTCCGACGGCATCGCGTCGGGCGTCGACGAGGACCTCTACGACCACGCCGCCGAATGGCGTACCTGGCCCGGGTACAGCCCCGCCGAACGCATCGCCGCCGAGTTCGCGGAACGCTTCGCCAGTGACCACACCGCGTTGCGGGACGACGAGGACTTCTGGGCGCGCTGTGGCGAGCAGTTCGACGACGAGTTGTTGACGGATCTGGCGTTGTCGTGCGCCATGTGGCTGGGCATGGGCCGCATGCTGCGAACGCTTGATATCGGCCAAACATGCAAGATCACGCTGTAGTTTCCGTCACGCAGTTTCCTTCTGTCGAAGGCACTGAGTTCCTTCTAAGCTGCAGACATGGCAGCCAAACCCCTCGCCGCAGCGGCCATTGCCCAATTGGAGGCCGACGGGGTCGCCACACTGATCGGCACCGTGGTCAACCCTGCGGGCCTTACGCATGCGAAGACAGTGCCGCTGCGCCGGATGGGCGCCTTCGCCGATCCGGGCCTGGGCGCGAGCCCGGTCTGGCATGTCGTTCGCGCATCGACCAGGCCGGCGTCGTATTCGGCGACGCACTCGGCGTGGTGGGGGACCAGCGCATCCGCATCGATCTGGCCGCGCTGCGCATCCTCGGCGACGGATTGGCTTGGGCGCCCGGCGCTTTCTACAACCAGGACGGTTCGGCCGATCCGTACTGCAGCCGTGGTGCGCTGCGCCGCGTCGAGGACAAGCTGTCCGACGCCGGAATCAGCACGGTGGTCGGACACGAGATGGAGTTCGTGCTCGTCGGACCGGACGGCGCCGCGTTGCCGTCGCACATGTGGGCGCAGTACGGCCTGGCGGGGGTACTCGAGTTCGAGGGCTTCGTTCGCGATGTCACCAACGCGGCCACCGGATCCGGCGTCGCGATCGAGCAGTTTCATCCCGAATACGGGGTCAACCAATTCGAGATCTCGCTGTCACCGCAGTCGCCGGTGGCTGCCGCGGACCAATTGGTATTGATGCGCATCATCATCGGCCGGGTGGCCCGGCAGTACGGTCTGCGGGTCAGCCTGTCTCCGGTGCCGTTCGCGGGCAGCGTCGGATCGGGTTCACATCAACACTTTTCGATGCGGCGCGGTGAAACTCCGCTGTTCTCCGACGGTACCGGCGCCGCGGGCATGACGTCCGAGGGCGAGTCCGCGATCGGCGGCCTACTCGCCGGTCTACCGGCAGCACAGGGCATCCTGTGCGGCTCGATCCTGTCGGGACTGCGGATGCAGCCAGGCCACTGGTCCGGCGCGTATGTCAGCTGGGGCACGGAGAACCGCGAAGCCGCAGTGCGTTTCCTCGTCGGCGGGCCCGGCAACCCACACGGCGCGAACGTCGAGGTCAAGGTCATCGACCCGTCTGCCAACCCGTACTTCGCTACCGCAGCGATTCTCGGGCTCGCTCTCGACGGAATCGAACGTGAAGTCGCGCTGCCGCCGGAGACGACGGTCGACCCCGCCCACCTCACCGATGCTCAACGCGAGCAGGCCGGTATCACGTTGCTGCCGACAAACCAATCCGAGGCGCTCGACGCCCTCGATCAATCCGCTTTGATGAGAGGCATTCTCGGCGACGAGGCGGTGGACGCCATCGTCGCCGTGCGGCGTTACGAGCAGCAGAACTACGGTGAGTTGAGCCCGGACGAGCTCGCCGAGAAGTTCCGACTGGCGTGGAGCGTGTGAATCAACGCGCCCGACTGTCTACCGGACCCCGCGCAGCAGCCGCCCGGGCCGGGCGCCGGTGTCAACTCCGTTGCGTCGGGTCACTTCTCCGCTGACCACGGTGGCGTCGTAGCCCTTGGCACCCTGGATCAGCCTGCGGCCGCCCGCCGGCAGGTCGTAGGCCATGCGTGGCAACTCGAGCGTCAGGCCCTCCATGTCGATGACGTTGAGGTCGGCCTTCTTGCCCACAGCGATGACGCCCCGATCGGACAGACCGTACAGCGTTGCGGTGTCCAGCGTCTGTTTGCGTACCACATACTCCAGCGGGAACTTCGGACCGCGGTGCCGGTCGCGGGCCCAATGGGTCAACAGGAACGTCGGGTAGGACGCATCGCAGATCAGCCCGCAGTGCGCACCGCCGTCGGACAGACCGGAAACGGCGGCAGGGTGCGTCATCATCTCGTAGATCACATCGTGGTTCCCCGCGGCGTAGTTGTAGAACGGCAGCATCAACAGTGCCGATGCGTCCGATTCCAGCATCAGGTCGTACATCGTGGCCAGGGGGTCATCGCCGCGGCGCTCGGCGATCGCCGCCACTGTCTGCTCGGCCGTCGGCTCGTAATCGGGCGGGTCGCCGATCGCGTAGATGCGGTTCGCGCTGTACTGGATGAGGGCGTACATGCCGTCGAACAACGGAAGCGGCTGCGGCGGAAGGTCATCCTCCGACAGGATCGCCGCGCGCACCGCCGGATCGGTCAGGCGGCGCGCCAACTCGTCCCGGTCCAGCTCCGCCTTCAGCTTTCGGAACGTGGGCCGGTGGGTGAACGCGTGGTAGCCGGGGAAGCCGAACAACATCCCGAAGGGTCGCGCGGCGATCTGGGCGTAGAGCTCGATTCCGTTCTCGAGCGCCTTGCCCGCACGATCCAGCATGTCCCGCCACAGGTCCGGGAGCCCGGACGACTGGATCATGCCAAACGACACGGGCCGTTCGATCTCGGCCGCCAGCTTGGTCATCCAGTCGAGCTCCCGCATCGACACCTCAGCGGGGCTCTCGCCGGCAATGCCCTCCGGAGCCACCTCGAACACCGCGCGGCCGCCGGCCGCCATCGCCCGCCCCAGGCCGAACAGCTCCTGCTCGGCCGCGTACGTCCCGGGTACCGCCTCGCCGTCGATGGCGCGATGACCCTCGGTGCGTGACGTCGAGAATCCCAGTGCGCCCGCCTCGATGGCTTCCTGGACGATCCTCGCCATGGCGGCGATGTCGTCCTCGGTGGCCTCTTCGTTGCGGGCACCGCGGTCACCCATCGCGTAGCCGCGAACCGCGCCGTGCGCGATCTGGGTGCCGAAATCGATGGCGAGCGGACGCTTCTCGATCGCGTCGAGGTATTCGGGGAAGCTCTCCCACTGCCAGGTGATCCCCTCGGCCAGCGCGGATCCGGGAATGTCCTCGACGCCTTCCATCAATTCGATCAGCCACTGCTCGCGACCGGGTGCGACCGGGGCGAACCCCACCCCGCAGTTCCCGCCGACCACCGTGGTGACGCCGTGCAGGCTCGACGGCTCCAAGAGTGGATCCCAGCTGACCTGCCCGTCGTAATGGGTGTGGATGTCGACGAACCCCGGTGCCACGATGCGACCGGTGGCGTCGATGGTCTGCGCCGCCGGGCTTTCGGGGCCCGCCAGCCCCGTGTCGTCACCGGCGCGTCGGCGTACCTCGACGATCCGCCCGTCCTTGATACCGATGTCGGCGCGGAATCGGTCGGCGCCCGTTCCGTCGACGACGGTCCCGCCGGTGATCTTCAGGTCGTACATGGGGCCCCTCAGACCAGACCGGTGGCGTCGAAAATCCAGGACATGTCGGCAGCCATGAGGTTCTCCACCCAGTTCGGCGGGGCGGAGTTGATCAGTGTCGCCATGTCCCAGTAGTCCTTCCAGAGCGTGATCTTGCCGTTCTCGACGCGATGCACGCTCACAAATCGATTGACCGCGGATTCGCCTGTCGGCCAATACCATGCCTCGTGATGCTCGTACATTGCGTCTGCACCGTTGGTCAGCAGCAGGCCGGGAAAGTTCTCGTAGGACTCGAGCTGGTCAAAGGCGATCCGGATGCGCTTGACGATGTCCTCCGGGCCGCGAGCAGCCGCGGCCGGGCCATATGGCACGTCGTAATAGATGCAGTCTTCGGACAGGAAGGTCTTCAGCGAATCCCAATCCCGGGCCGACAGCGCCTTCCACATCTCCACGACCGTATCCTCAACTGACACTCGTCAACTCACCTTCATTTGAGGTAACGGCCGGCGCCTTGTGCGCGGCGCGCAGGAAGCGGCCGGTGCGCCGCGTGCCGACGAGGTCGGTCGCCTCGCCGTTCAAGAACACCGCGCGGCCACCGACGAAAACCGCGGTGACGGTGTCGTCGTTGCGGTTCACCATGCGTGCCAGGCCGCCGTACTGCTCGACGCGGTCCTCGGCGTAGTCGTCGAGCGATGCGTCGAGTCGCGCCGGGTCGACGATCACCAGGTCGGCGCGGTCACCGATGCGCAGGTGACCCGCGTCGATGCGGTACCAGTCGGCGAGTTCACCGGTGAGTCGATGGACGGCCTGTTCGATGGTCATGAAGGGCTCGCCGGTCTTCTCGGCGTCCTGGACATGCCGCAGCAGTCGCAGGCCCATGTTGTAGAAGGCCATGTTCCGCAGGTGGGCGCCGGCGTCGGAGAAGCCCATCTGGACGCCGGGATCCCGGGCCAGCTTCTTGAGCACCTTCGGGCGATGATTGGAGATCGTGGTGCGCCAGCGCAGCGCCTTACCGTGCTCGAGCACCAGGTCCAGGAACGCGTCCACGGGATGCAGTCCGTTGCGCTCCCGGCCGACCTGGCCGAACGATTTGCCGATCACCGAAGGATCGGGGCAGTCGACGATCTCGGCGTCGAAGAAGTCGCGGTGCCACACCCGCACCCCGAACTTGCTCTCGTACTGTTTGCGGAACTCCCGGCGGTAGGCCTCGTCGCGGAGCAACTCGTTGCGCTCCATCTCGTCGCGCAGATGCAGCGCCGCGGCCCCGGCGCCGAACTCCTCGAAGATCACCAGGTCGATGCCGTCCGCGTACACCTCGAACGGCACCGGCAGATGTTGCCAGCGGAAGTCGCCACCGAGGCGGTTGATGAGCCGGGCCACCGGACCCATGCCCAGGATCGCGTACGGGTTCGCTTTGACATCGGCGGCCGACAGCAGGCTGGTCTTGAGGGGGTTGCGGAACAGTCCGAGTGACTGCGCCAACTGCGAGCCGAGGTTGAGCGGGTTCTGAATGTCGGGACCCGACTGCAGAATCCGGCCCGCCCTGCGCAACAGCGACTTCAGGCGGCGCAGTTCCCGCGGCTTGGCGTATGTCGACGGAAGGGTTCGCGACCGGCAGATCTCGCCATCGAGTTTATCGAAAAGCAATTGTTGCGAAGACATTCCGACGAAACCCGCCTTCAACGCCTCGGCGAGCATGCGCTCCATCCGTGCCTGTTCGCTCCGCGTCGGCCGTTCCGCCTTCCGGGTGGCACGGTCCAGGCCCATGGTGGCCGCCCGCATGTCGGAGTGGCCGATGAACGCGGCCACGTTCGGGCCGAGCGCTCGCGCCTCCAGTGCCTGGATGTACTCCTCGCAGTTCGTCCACGTCTTGTGCCGGTCGACGGCGCCGATGACGTGTTCCCGCGGAATCGCCTCGACGCGGCCGAAGATGTCGCCGGCGTCGACCCCGTCCACGTGGACCGTCGACAGTGAGCACGATCCGAGCATCACGGTGGTGACCCCGTGCCGCAATGATTCCGACAGCGACGGACCGTTGAGCACCTCGACGTCGTAGTGGGTGTGGATGTCCAGCATGCCGGGCATCACCCACTTGCCCGCCGCGTCGATGGTGAGCGGGCAATCCGTCGCATCGAGCTCGTGGGGCGTGATCGCCACGACCTGGCCGTCGCGGATACCGAGGTTGCGCACCGCCGACGGGCCGCCGCTGCCGTCGAACCAGCAGCCGTTACGAATGATGGTGTCGTAGCTCACCAGGTCATCGAACAGCGCGTGGTCGCGGGTGTCAACGGAATCCGTGAACAGATTTCGAGAAATGTCTACTCAGGATGCTGACCTGCAGCGATGGCTATGTCCAGCCGTCCGGCCGGCGGCCGTCGGTGTCGGTGAAGCCGTATTCTTCCGCGAGTTCGGCCGAGGTCACCGACCGCTGGTTCCAGCGCGACCTGTTCGCATCGGCGGCCATCGCGGCAACGCCCCTTCCGACGTAGCGAGGCGTCTCCGACTCGGCGAAACCCGGGGGAGCGATCGGGCCGTCGGACCGGTACGGGTCCAGCGCGGTTTGCCAGTTCTCCTCGGAAACCTGCCAGTTGTCGAGCATCATCTCCGACCGCAGCCAACCCGGCGTCACGGCGACGGCGGTGGCGCCGAACGCCCTCAGTTCGTGGCCGTGGCTGTAGGCGAGCCGGTTCACCGCACTCTTGGAAAGGTCGTAGAACACCGAGATCCGGTAGGTGGCGTCGTTGAATTCCTTTGTCCCGTCGGTCACCTCGACGAGCAGCCCACCGGGCCGGGTGACCAGCAGCGGCAGCAGACAGTGCGACGTGATCAGGTGGGTATCGATGCCGAGCCGGAGTATCCGCAGCCCGTCGTCGAGATCGTGTTCCCAGATCGGTCTGTTCCACGACGGCGGGCCGCCCTTGAGGATTTCGGCTCCCCATATGTCGTTGACGAGGATGTCGATCGTCCCGTGGTCGGCACGGATGCGCTCGGCGAGCCCACGCACCTGTTCGATGTCGAGGTGGTCGACCTGGATCGGAATGCCGACCCCGCCCAGTTCGGTGACCAGTTCGGCGGTCTCCTCGATGGTTTCGGGGCGGTCGTAGTCGGAACCGGCGTTGCCCGTGACGCTGCTGCGGCCCGTGCAGACGACCGTGGCACCGGCCTCACCGAGCGCCGCCGCGATGCCGCGGCCGGCGCCACGGGTCGCGCCGGCGACCACGGCAATGCGGCCGTGCAGCGCGTCGCGATCCGGTGTCCATTCCATGAGTCTGAGTATTGCCTGTAAAGGCATTCGTCAATGGTGATTCAGCTTCCGGAGGCATACTCAAGAAGGTGACACCGCTACAGCGCTATATCGCCGAAGAAATCGCCACCGACCACGTCGACGGTCTGCTGTCCAGACGCGAAGCCCTGCGCAGGCTCGCGCTGCTGGGCGTGAGCACCGCCGCGGCGACCGCCCTGATCGCCGCGTGCGGGGAGAACCAGAAGCCCACCGCGGAAGCCCCGGTGACCTCCAGCGGCGCCGCCACCTCCAGCGCCGCCGCCACCCCGAGCGCGGCCGCGCCGCCCGGCATGGACAAGGCGGTGCCCACCGCACCCATCACCTGGACGGGTCCGCAGGGCGAACTGCAGGGGGCGTGGGCCGAGGCGCCGGCCGCCCGCGGAGGAGTACTGGTCATTCACGAGAACAAGGGCTTGAACGACTGGGCCCGGTCGGTGGCGTCCCGATTCGCCGGCATCGGCTATTCCGGATTGGCCATCGACCTGCTGTCCGGCCAGGGCGGGACGGCCAAGTTCACCGACCCCGCCGAAGCCACCGCGGCGCTGGGCAAGATCCCGCCCGAGGAGTTCGTCGCCAACCTCAAGTCGGGTGTCGGCGAACTGCAGCGCCGGGTCCCGGACAAGAAGGTCGCCGTGGTCGGCTTCTGCATGGGCGGCGGCCTGACGTGGCAGCTGCTCGCGTCGGGGGAGCCGCAACTGGCCGCCGCGGTGCCGTTCTATGGCCCGGCTCCGGACAACCCCGACTTTTCCGGATCCAAAGATGTTGCCGTCCTTGGGTTCTACGGCGCGCAAGATCAGCGCGTCACGTCCACGGAGCCGGTCGTCAGGGCGGCGCTCGAGAAGGCCGGACTCGTCCACGACCTGATCACAGAACCCGACGCCAATCACGCCTTCTTCAACGACACCGGTGACCGCTACAACGCCGCCGCGGCCGAGGACGCCTGGCGCCGCGTGCAGGACTGGTTCACCAAATACGTCGGCTGACCATCTCCGCGAGCGTGCGTGTCTGAGCCCGACACGCCGCGTATTTCCGCGAGTTTGCGCACCGTCGCGACAATCCACGGTGTAGCGAGGGTGCGCGAACTCGGGATTCGAAACGGCGTGTCGCCTGCAGACACGCACGCTCGCGAAGAGTAGGGGGCGGCGTGTTCACGCACCGTTTTCCCCGCGGTCGGTGTCGCGTTGTTGACCGCACACGCGTGCCGGTTCTGATTCAGCCATGCGGGTGGTTCAAGTCGCCAACTTCTACGGCCCGCGTTCGGGAGGTCTGCGCACCGCGGTGGACCGGCTGGGCGCGGAGTACTGCGCCGCGGGACACGATGTCTTCCTGGTGGTGCCGGGCCGGCACTCCCAGTGGCACGAACTCCCGTCGGGGGTGGTCCGTATCTCCCTACCCGCCAGACTGATCCCTTTCACCGGCGGCTACCGCGCCGTGCTGCCCGGACCTGTCACATCGCTACTGGAGCAACTGGCGCCCGATGCGCTGGAGGTGTCGGACCGGCTGACCCTGCGCAGCCTCGGCGGCTGGGGGCGTCGGCACGACGTGGCCACGGTGATGATCTCCCACGAACGCCTCGACCGACTGATCGGACAGATACTTCCGGCTCGCGTCGCCCGCACGATCGCCGACGCCGCCAACCGTCACACGGCCGCCAACTACGACGCCGTGGTCTGCACGACGGCATTCGCGCGGGAGGAGTTCGACCGCATCCACGCACCGAACGTCCTCACCGTGCCGCTGGGTGTCGATCTCGACCAGTTCCACCCCCGCCGCCGGTCCGCGCTCGTGCGGGAGTGCTGGGCGCGACCCGGGCAGACCCTGCTCGTCCACTGCGGCCGGCTGTCCGTGGAGAAGCATCCGCATCGCAGCATCGATACCGTTGCCGCGCTGCGTGATTCGGGGGTCGACGCGCGGCTGGTGATCGTCGGGGAGGGGCCGTTGCGGGCGCGGCTGGAACGCCAGGCCGCCCGGCTGCCGGTGGATTTCACCGGCTACATCGGTTGCCGGAACACGGTGGCCACCATCCTGGCGACCGCCGATGTGGCACTGGCACCCGGTCCGCACGAGACGTTCGGGCTCGCCGCCCTCGAGGCGCTGGCCTGCGGCACTCCTGCCGTGGTGTCGCGGACCTCGGCGCTGGCCGAGATCCTCACCACCGACAGCGGGGCGACCGCGGACAACGACCCGGACGCCATCGCCCGCGCCGTCGCGTCGATCATCAGCAGACCCGAACGGCTGCGGCGCAACAGCGCGCGCCGACGGGCCGAGCAGTTCACCTGGCCGCGCTCGGCGGCCGGCATGCTCAGCGCATTGGGCGCAGGCTAGGCACGGTCGGCGGCGCCGGGCTAGGTTGTCCGGATGGTTGGCCCAGTTACCGGCCCCGCCGACACCCAGCGGACGAGAAGCCTGTGGTTCGCGCTCCTGCTCACATTGGCCAACGGCTTCCTCGACGCGCACACCTACCTGGCGCGCGGCGGAGTGTTCGCCAACGTCCAGACCGCGAATGTCATCTTCGGCGCCATCGACTTCTCCGAGCGGAAGTTCGCGCTGGCCCTGGCTCACTGTGGCCACTGCTCGCCTTCATCGCAGGCGTTGGGCTGGCGTCGCACATCAAGTCCGGTCGCGTGGAACGCAGGGTGCCCCGCCGCTGATCTGGACGATGGCGGTGCAGGCCCTGGCACTGGGGATCATCGGTTTCGTTCCGCCGTCGGTGCCGCACAGCTATGTCACGGTGCCGATCAGCTTTCTGGCGGCGGTCCAGATCGGTCTTTTTCGCAACATCGGCGAACTCGTCTACCTGCCCGTTGCCACGACGGGCAATCTGATGCGGTTCGTCGAGGCCGGCTACGACGGATTCGTGGAGAAGCGAGCGGCGTCCCGGCGCGCCTTCGCTGTCTACGGCTCGCTGATCCTGGCGTTCGCCTGCGGTGCGCTGATCGGCGCGTTCGCCAGCCGCGCCTGGGGTGTGCACGCGATCTGGCTGCCCGCCGGATTTCTCGCCATCACGCTTTGTCTTGTTCATCATCGATGAACGGCACATGCGGTGAACTACCATCCAGAAATGATCCGGTCCTGCTGCGATCCTTGCCGCCGGGTGGCGTTGGCGCAATGGCCGGCGTCACGCCGGTGGCCGGCGCCGAACCGAGCCCGCCGCCATGCACCTACACGCTGTCCCCGCCGCACGTGGTCGAGCTGTCCGGCACCAATGTGGTGACGGCCACGGTGTCGACCCGCGGCGTGCGATCAATCGATGACGTTCCAAATGGTGGCCTGCGTGCAGCTGCAGGGCAGCAGCGGCCGAACAGTGCGCAGACAGGGACCGGGCACCGCCAGCGTCTTCTTCCAGCCGTACCGGCCCGGCGCCACGTACGTCGCCACCGGGAGGGGTTGCGCCTCGGTCGGCAATCCGCCCCAGTCGACTGTCAGACGAGGGGACCGCTCACCGCCACGCTGTAGGTCACCGCGTAGCTCTGCGACTTTCAATCAGGCTGACTCCAGATGTGGTTTCAGCCAACGGATCGACCCTATGGTGCCGGTTAGCCGATCGTCGGCACCCACGAAGGGCGGTCTCGAATGTCCGAAACAATCGCTGCGCCAGACGCATTGGGGAGCCCACCGTCGCCCGCGAGCGCAGCTGCGGGGCAACCTCGGCGTCCCGTCCATCGTCTTCATGGTCGTCGCCGCGGCGGCGCCGCTCGGGGTCATCGGCGGGGTCGTACCGCTGGGCATCGCGTAGGCAACGGCGCCGGTTTCCCGGCCACCTTCGTCGTCTCGACCATCATCCTGCTGTTGTTCGCCGTCGGTTTCACGGCGCTGACGCCGTACGTCGAAGAGGCGGGCGCGTTCTTCTCGTATGTCCGCACCTCCCTTGGCTTTCCCACCGGTATCGGCATCGCGTTCGTCGCCCTGGTGAGCTACGTGGCGCTCGAGGCGGGCGTCTACGGCCTGCTCGGCCGGCGGGTGCGACGTTCGCACTGTTCGGCGGGCCCACCTGCCGTGGTGGGTTCGCGGCGGTGGCCTTCGCCGTCACGACGTTCCTCGGCTACCGCAACATCCAGCTGTCCAGCCGGGTACTCGCCGTGCTGCTGACCGCTGAGATCGCGATCGTGCTGGTCCTCGACCCGTGATCGTCGCGCGCGGCGGTGCACCACGGCCTGTCGAGCGGAATCGTCAACCCGAACGCGATCTTCTCCGGCTCGCTGGGGATCGGCCTGCTGTTCGCCCTCATCAGCTATGTCGGTTTCGAAGCGACCGCGATCTTCCGCGACGAGGCCAAGACGCCCGAACGCACCATCCCGCGGGCCACCTACGCGGCGCTAATCCTCATCGGCGTGTTCTACGCCGTGACCAGCTGGGCGCTGGTCTCGGGATGGGGCGATCACGAGGCGGTCAGCCGGGCCGCCGACTCGGGTGCCACGTTCCTGGCGGACACGGCGCAGCGCTATATCGGCCGTGGGCACCGACATCATCACGGTGCTCTACTTCACCAGCCTCTTCGCCTGCATCCTGTCGTTCCACAACGTGGCATCGCGTTACGTGTTCGCGCTGTCACAGCACGACGTGCTGCCCGCCTCACTCAGCTTCCCGCACGCCCGCACGGTTCGCCGCATCAGGCGTCGTTGTGGATCTCCGGGGTGGTGGCGGTGAGCATCGTCCTGGCCATCGCATTCGGGCTCGATCCGGCGGCGCAGTTCTACACCTGGTTCGCGGGTGCCACCACGGTCGGATTCGTGGTGCTGTTGATCGCCACGTCCGTCGCGGTCCTGGTGTTCTTTGCCCGCGACCGGCACGGACACTCGGCGTGGCGTGTCCGGGTCGCCCCGGCACTCGGCCTCGTCGGTCTGCTGGGTTCTCTGATCCTCATCCTGGCCAATCTGAAGGACCTGGTCGGCGGCTCGAGCATCCTCGCGTGGGTGATCGTCGGGCTGCTGATCCCGGGATTCGTGGCGGGCGCGGTGGTCGGCGCCCGGGTGCCCGACCGGGCCGTGGCGGCCTCATGACGCAGACGGTGGACGCTCCGCCGGTAGCGGAACAGCAGACTGCTCGAGGGTCTTGCGGACGGCTCGCTCGCCGAGATCGAGGTGGCGTGGAGCGACCCATTCGGCCATGCCGCAGGGCAAGCGCATCCCCGCGTCGCAGTTCCTCGACAGGCCCGCGGCACCGGGTTCGCCTTCTGCGAGGCGTCGCTGGGCTGGAACACCGACGGGACGGTGATCGACGGGTTGCGGATCACCAATTGGGATGGCGGCTACCCCGACGTCTACGCCGTGCCCGACCTCTCGACATTCGCGCTGTTGCCTTGGAGATCGCGGGTCGGCCATGTCATCTCGGATATCGTTGCGCACGACCGCAGTCCGTCGTTGCTCGATCCGCGGGCAGTTCTCAAGCGGGTGCTTACGCGGCTGGCCTCGATCGGCTACAGCGCGAAGGTCGGCGTCGAGCTGGAGTTCTACCTGCTCGACCCGGATGGGTCACCGTTCCAGCACGACATCCACGCGTACTCGCTGGAAAATGCGAACGCACTCGACCCGCTGATCACGGACCTGTACGAAACACTCGGCAAATTCACGCAGATTGGAAGGCATCCAAACCGAGTACGGCCCCGGACAGGTCGAGGCCAATCTCGTTTACGCCGACGCACTGGCCGCCGCGGACGACGCGGTCCGGCTGAAGTACGCCGCCAAGGAAGTCGCCCGCAAGCACGGCAAGATCGCGAGTTTCATGCCCAAGCCGTTCACCCAGCATTCGGGGAGCTCGGCCCACCTGCACATCTCACTGTGGCGCGACGGTGAACCCGCGTTCGCCCCGCTCAATGGCGGCGAGAACAGCGTTGACGCTGCACTCCATTGCGGGGCTGCTCGAGCACCTCCCGTCCATCACGCTGTTCGGCGCCCACTCGGTCAACGCCTATCGGCGGTTCGCACCCGACTCGTTCGCGCCCGCGACGGTGAGCTGGAGCCGAGACAACCGCAGCGCGGCGGTCCGCTCGCTGATCGAAGAGGAGCCGACGGCAACCCGCATTGAATTACGCAGTGGAGCATCAGATTCCAACCCATACTGGCTGGTGGCCTCGGCGCTGGCGGCGGTGATCGCCGGCATCGAATCGGGTCGGACGCCACCCGGATCCGAGGGCGGGAACCTCTACGGCAAGGGCACGCCGCTGCCCGAATCTCTCGGGGTGGCGCTGGCACTGGCGACCCAGGACGACACCATCGCCGAGATCCTGGGCGCCGACTCGTTCACGACTTCGCCGCGATCGCCCGCAGCGAATGGGCGCAGTACTCCAACCAGGTCAGCGACTGGGAGCGGCAGAGATACCTGGCAAGTTCATGACGATCCCCGACGTGGACCGCCCGCGGTTCGGCGTCTGGGCGCCCGTCTACGGCAACCACGGCGCGCGCAACCATCCGGCCGACGCGCCGGACGCCGGATATCGGCGCAACCGCGATCTGCTGGTGCGCGCCGAACGGTCCGGCTACGACTCGACGCTGCTGGCGCAGCACGTCATCCATCCCAGCAATGTGGAGGACGACGTGCTGGAGACGTGGTCGACGCTGGCCGCGCTGGCCGAGGCGACCAGTCGTATCGAGCTCATCGGTGCGATCAAACCGTTGCTGCTGAATCCGTTGGTGTTCGCCAAGATCGCAGGCAATATCGCCGCGATCTCCGACGGGCGGCTCGCTCTCAACGTAGTGAGTGGCTGGTTCCTTCCCGAACTGGAGGCGTTGGGCGTAGCCGCGACAGATCACGACGACCGCTATGCGTACACCCGCGAGTGGCTGGAGACCCTCCTCGACCTGTGGGCGGGCAAGCAGGTTGACATCGGTTCGCGCGGCGGCCAGCCGGCGATCGTCCGTCCGATCCCGGCGGATCCCCCGCCGGTGTATTTCGGCGGCGAATCCGAACCGGCACGGGCCTGGCAGCACGCCACGCCGACATGTTCTTCATCAACGGCCGCCCCCTGGCGGACACCGTCGACGTCATCGAGGACCTGCGCGCCCGGCCCCGCGATCGAGATCCCTTGCGGTTCGCCTTGTCTGCCTTTGTCATCGCGCGCGACACCGAAGCCGAGGCGACATGCCGAGTTGGACCGGCTCCAGGCGCTCGTCGACGCCGAGAAGCGTCCGGAGAGCCGGCGGGTGCCGATCCGAACACGCAGATGTACAAGTCCTGTCCGGACACCGAGCCGCGTCGGTTCCAATGGCGGGACCCTAGCGGGCCTGGTCGGCAGTTACTGACCAGGTCGTCGAACGCATCCAGGCGTTCCATGAAGCCGGGGTCGATCTCTTCATGCTTCAATTCCAGCCGCTGGATGCCGGAGTTGGACCGCTTCGCGGACAAGGTGTTTCCGCATTTCCATTGATTCCCGGCTGAGAAGTGCTATGACCCTCGATGTGAGCCTGGCGGCGCGGCCGACCGAAGAGCCCGCCTTCGACCGCACTCCGCTTGGCGGTTCGACCCGCGGATCGGCTGGCCCGCCTCCCGCGCATCGTCGATGACCTGCGCCGCGACGACGCCGAGGCCGAACGCGAACGGTACTTCAATACTGGGCCGTCGACCGGCTGCGCCGCACCGGGTGCTCGGCCTGCGCGTCCCTGCCCGCTACGGCGGCCCCGGCGGAGCGTCGCGCGAAGTGCTGACTGCGGTCGTCCACATCGCCCGCGGCAGTTCCAATGTGGCCCAGGCGCTTCGCGCTCATTTCGGATTCGCCGAACGCCTGCTGAGCAACCGCGCCACCGAAGCCGAACGGGCCCACTGGTTTCCCGCCATCGACTCAGGTCTGGTGTTCGGAAACGCCATCACCGATGCGAAGGGCAAATCGCCGTCCAGCATCGGCACGACGCTGCGCGCCGACGCAGCTGGCGGACTCCTGCGCCTCAACGGTCTCAAGTTCTATTCCACCGGAACGCTGTTCGCCGATCGCATCGCCGTGTCCGCATCGACGCCGGAGGACGGGATCTGCAGGCGATCGTGCCCGCCGACCGCGACGGCGTCGAACTCTACGACGACTGGGACGGCTTCGGGCAGCGGCTGACCGCCAGTGGCAGCACCAAGTTCACCGATGTCGTGGTCAATCGCCGTCGAGGTCATGACGGTCTCCGACGGCAACCACCTCGGACATGGCACCGCGTTCCTTCAGCTGTATCTCGCAGCGGTCACCGCGGGCATCGCCCGCGCGGTTCTCGACGACGCCGTGGCCTACGTGCGCGAGAAGGCACGACCGGCCTCGCATTCGCTTGCCGACATGCGCATCCGGGACCCGTTCGTGCTGCAGGCGGTTGGCGAGATCGCCGCCGACGCGTCGGCGCCGAGGCGATGGTGCTCACCGCCGCGGACGCCATCGACGCGGTCGTCGACGCGGGCCGGCAAGCCGACCCAGCGGCGCTGGCCGACGCAGCGATCGAGATCGCCAAGGCTCAGCTCGTCGCCGAACGCTTGGCACTCTCGGCGGCGCAACGGTTCTTCGACACCGGGGGAGCGTCGGCGACGGCGCGCAACTTGAACCTGGACCGGCACTGGCGCAATGCGCGCACAGTCGCCAGTCACAACCCGTTGGCGTACAAGGCCCATGCGTCGGGCAATTACGTGGTCTGAACGGGGTGTGGCCGCCGGCGAACGGCTACTTCTGATCGGCCCCGGCGCGCGACCCCTTACTCCGAATCCCGTCATCGATGAACCGAATCGGATCGATAATCGTGTCCTTCGAAAGCGCATCCGGAAAGGGGACACGATGAAGAAGTTCGGCTTGTTCTGAGCGCGCTCTGCCTGATCATGGCGGTCGCCACGGGCGTGCGGCGGTTCCGGCACCAGCTCCGAGCGAGCGGAACGGCCACCGCGACTGCCAGTCCGGCGAGCCAGCGGGCCCGCCGCGGCCGCCGGGTCGACCATCACGATCTCCAGCATGAAGTTCGGCGACCCCGTCACCGTGTCGCCAGGTGCCCATGAGATCATGAACGACGACTCGGTCGAGCATTCCGTGACGTCCGACGACAAAGGCAATTCGACATCGATGTCGACGGCGGGGAGCAGGACACGTTCACCGCCCCGACAGGCCGGGCGAATACACGTTCCACTGCATCTATCACCCATCGATGAAGAGCACGTTGATCGTCAAGTAGCGCGGGTGAGAACCGCTCCCAGCAGATTGGCGGGTCATACCCAGCGCTGCGCCGATGCGGGCCCAGGAGACGCCCCGCTGTCGCAGTTCGTGCACGCGATCGCGCAACCCTGATTCGATCTGGGCCGCCGACGACGCGATGAACGGAATCCGCTCCAGCAGTTCGCCATCCGAGAGCGAGGCCCACTCGGGCAACGATGGGGGGGCGGCGGAAGATTCCTGCGCGAGGATGTCTACGCACAACCCGACGCAGCCATCGCAGATGTAGATCCCGGGCCCGGCGATCAGCTTCGCCACGTCCGTGTGCAGGTTGCCGCAAAAGGAGCACCGCGGGTCGAACGGCTTGGGAGACATCAGACCCCCTCCACACCCGTCAGGCGTTTCCTGACACACATGTCAGGCTAACCCTGACAAGTCCTCGCCGCAAGCACCGCACGCCGGTTTAACGAGTCCGGGCCGAGGGCACTCGGCGACATGGCCACCGACACCAGGGCTCCCGCCGTTCTGTTCGACATGGACGGCACATTGGTCGACTCGAACTACCTGCATGTCCACGCGTGGCAGCAGGCGTTCAGCGAGGTGGGCCTGTCCGTAGAGGCGTGGCGGATACACCGGGCGATCGGGATGGACGGTTCGCTGCTCCTCTCGTCGCTGGTGGGCGACGCGGACGACGCCATCATCGGCCGCGCAAAGGACCTGCACGGCAGCCTGTACCAGGAAATGGCGCCGCTGCTGCGACGGCTGCCCGGCGCACGCGAGCTTCTGGAACGCGTCAGCGGCCTCGGCCTGCAGGTCGTGTTGGCGACTTCGGCCCCTGGGGAGGAACTGGCCGTCGCGCGCGAGGTGCTGGCGTGCGATGACCTGGTCGCAGCCGTGACATCGTCACAGGATGTCGACACGGCCAAGCCCCGGCCCGGCATCGTGCAGGTCGCGCTCGACCGGGCGGGTGTCGACAGCGACAGTGCGGTCTTCGTCGGCGACGCCGTCTGGGACATGCAGGCCAGCCAGAGGGCGGGGGTGCCGTCGATCGGGTTGCGCAGCGGCGGGGTATCCCAGGGGGAGCTTGAAACAGCCGGTGCACGTGCCGTTTTCGATAACGCTCTCGACCTGTGCAAGCACCTCGACACATCGCCCATCGCCGTGCTGGCCGATGCCGTGTCGGCCCACTGACCGCGTGCGTCAGCCCAGCAATTGGCGGCACAGGGCGGCGGACAGCCACGCCTCGAACCGCTTGACCGACCAACCCCGGACCCGGACGAAACGATCGAACAGCACGGGTCGGTGGCCAGCCACGCGACGTCGACTGCCTCGCGCCGCGATACAGCGCCGGTCAGCGCGTCGAGCTCGACCAACCGCTTGACGACGTCCGCGGGCACCGTCGAGCCGCTGCTGCTGGGATTCCTCGACAGTATGCGGTCTGCGTCGTCGTCGGCCTCGGCGGCGACCTCGAGTGCCCGGGACAACCCGGCGACGCGCTGGTCGATCTCGGCCATGAGCGGGCCCACTCGGTGAGCAACCGCGCTCGGATCGTTCAGGGCGAGTACGTCCGCATCTCGCTCGGCCAGCTGAGATCCTCGATCGTCACCCGCCACAGCCCAGTCCATCGCCGTCTTCAACAGATCGACCTTGCCTCCCACGGCCGTGAACACGGTCTTGCGGCTGACGCCTGCAGCCTTGGCGACGGCGTCGATGGTGGTGGCTCCATAGCCGTGGGCGACGAAGAGCCGCTGCGCCGCGGATACGACGATGGCGCGGCGGGTCTCGGCCGCCTGCGCGGTGCGCAACGCAGAGTGGTAGTCCCTCTTGACATCACCGTCCATTTGGGTGACCCTTCGTGTATTCATTACACTCATAGTATACCTCAAATTGAGGGAGCGCGATGCAGATCGTCGTCGTCGGTGCCGGGCCCGCCGGCCTATTCTGTGCGATCGCGTTGGCCCGTCGTGGTCACCGCATCACCGTCGTGGACCGCGATCCGGGACCACCACCGCACGGCAGGTGGCAGCGCAAGGGGGTCATGCAGTTCCATCACGCCCATACCCTTCGGGGGCCGGTCGTCGACGCATTGCGCGACGAAATGCCCGACGTGCTCCGTCATCTGACCGACGCGGGCGCCGTCATCGCCTGGGCGCCGGACGGACTGCCAGCGGCCCTGCTGTGTCGACGCGCCACCTTCGACGCGGTGATGCGACGGTGCGCGGTCGCGGAGCCGGGGTCACCGTGCTCACCGGACACGTCGATGCGCCGGTGCGCGACGACGGGCGGGTCCGCGGTGTCACGTGGCTCGGCGCGCACGCTGACCGCCGAGTTGGTCATCGACGCATCCGGTCGGGCGAGCAATTCACCAGCGACGTGCGCGCACCCGCCGAAGGTGGCGATTGCGGGGCCGTCTACATCGACCGGCAGTACCGATTCCACGCCGACGTGTCTGCCGGGCCGGTCAACTCACCGATCGGGCTGTCACTGGGTTTTCCGGGGTACTTCGCAATCGCGTTTCTGCACGACAACCGCACGTTCTCCGTCACCATCGCCCATGACGGAACCGACCGGCGACTGCGCAACCTGCGGCATCGCGGCGGTATTTCACGCCGCCGTGCAGGCGATTCCGCAGCTGTCGGACTGGACCGATCCGGACCGCGCCACACCGATCAGTTCCGTGTTGCCCGGCGGGCGGCTGTACAACGGCTATCGCGGCCAACGCCCCGGCGACGGAACGCTCGCCACCCCAGGCATGATCTCGGTCGGCGACTCGGTGTGCACCACCACGCCGCTCGCAGGACGCGGCATCGCGCTGGCGCTGATGCAGGCGCGCGCCCTCATCCGAGCACTCGAGCGAGAACCGAGCGACATCGATTCGGCTGCAGGTCAATTCGATGCCTGGTGCACCGAGCAGATCCGGCCGTGGTTCGAAGATCACCGGCACGCCGACGCAGACCGGTTGCGCAGATGGGGCGGGGGAGACGTCGACCTGACGCGGCGCCTTCCGTCCGACCTGGTGGTCGCCGCCGCGGCGACAGACGAGCGGCTGCGCACCCTCGTCGAGCCGTTCGCCCGCATGGACGCGCTTCCCGGAGCCTGCACGCCGTGGAACCCGTTGCGCGCGAACTGTATGCGCAGCGGCTGGCGCCCGCCGGTACCCGACGGCCCGACGCGCGACGAACTCGGCGAGCTCTGCAGTGCTCGAGTGAGTCAGGTCGCGTAACCCGGCGGTGCCCAGGTAACCGGTAGTCGCTTGATCCCGTGGATGAAGGGGGACCACAACCGGTCGGGTTCCTCGGCCGCCGCGAGATCGGGCACTTGGCGGTGCAGTTCCTCGAACACCACGGCGATCTCGCGCCGGGCCAGGTTGGCGCCGAGGCAGAAGTGTGCGCCGCCGCCACCGAACCCGAAGTGGGGATTGGGGCTGCGACGCACGTCGAACATCCACGGATGGTCGAACTTCGACTCGTCGCGATTGGCAGAGGAATACCACAGCGTGACCTTCTGCCCGCTTCCATGCGGACACCGCTGCAGTTCGACGTCGCCGGTCAGCGTGCGGCGCATGTACACCACGGGCGACGCCCACCGAACGATCTCCTCGACCGCCGTCGGAGCGACGGCCTCGAAGTCCGCCCACCACAGTTCACGTTGGTCCGGATAGCGGCTGAGCGCGAGCACACCGTGGCTGATGGCGTTGCGGGTCGTCTCGTTGCCCGCGACCACCAGCAGGATGAAGAACGACGCCACCTCCGCCGAGGTCAACCGCTCCCCGTCGACCTCCGCCTGCACCAGGCTGGTCGTCAGGTCATCGGCCGGGTTGCTCTCGGCGATCGTCGGCCAGCGCGGAGGCGTAGGTGGCGATTTCCATGGACACCGTCACGAACTCGTCGAAGTCGGTGGTGATGTCGGGGTCGCCGAAGCCGAGAATCACGTTGGTCCAGTGGAAGATCCGCTGATGGTCGTCCTCGGGGATGCCCATCATGTCGCAGATGATCTGCAGGGGCAGGGGACCCGCTAGTTCGGTGACGAGTTCACCCCGGCCGTCGGGATTGTTGGCGAGCAGGTCCGCCACCAGCCGGTAGGCCCGCTCGCGCACCGAGTCCTCCGTGCGGGCGACCACCCGGGGGGTGAACGCGCGCGAACGATCTTGCGCAACCGGGTGTGCCGCGGGTCGTCCATCGCGATCATCGACCCGAAGTACTCCGCGAGTTCGGGGTTCTGGTCACCGATGGTGATGCCTTCGTCCCGAACTGAACATCTCGGGATGCCTGCTGGCATAGAGAACGTCCTCGTAGCTCGTCAGCGCCCAGTGCCCGGCCATCTCGGCGGTGGCGTCCCTGATGAACGACCGGTGGTAGGACACCGGCGCCTCGCGCCGAAGCGTGGCGAAGGCGCCGTCGCGCAGATCGTCGTCGAGACCCCAGAAATCCCA
>CAVOUV010000017.1:0-415716 GCA_963699655.1 uncultured Actinomycetota bacterium | reverse complement strand
GTGCGGGCGCTCGGATGACACCGAGTGTCCGGCCGAGCAGCCCTGGGGTGATCGCGGACGGCGCGCTGCGCCTGCTCGGCTTCGGCGGCGACTTCGCGGCGTTGCGCAAACACCGCCCGCTAGAGTCCCCGGTGTGACCGAATTCGAGACCCTGACGTTCGACCAGTCCGGCCCGATCACCCGCATCGTGCTGAACCGGCCCGACGCCGCCAACGGCATGAACGACGTCATGACCCGCGAACTCGCCGACGCCGCGACGCTCTGCGACGCCGCGGCGACGAAGGTCGTGATGCTCACCGGCGCCGGCAGGTTCTTCTGCGCGGGCGGTGACCTCAAGGCGATGGCCGCCGCCCCGAACGCGCGGGCGCGTTCATCAAGGGCATCGCCGACGACCTGCACCGCGCGCATCTCGACCTTCGCTCGGATGGACGCCGTGCTGATCACCGCGGTCAACGGCGCGGCCGCCGGCGCCGGCTTCAGCCTCGCGGTGACCGGCGACCTGGTGCTCGCCGCCGAGTCGGCGTCGTTCACCATGGCGTACACCAAGGCCGGGCTGAGCCCCGACGGCAGCTCGTCGTACTACCTGCCGCGGCTCATCGGCATCCGCCGCACCCAAGAGCTGATGCTGACCAACCGGACGCTGACCGCCGCCGAGGCGCTCGACTGGGGGCTGGTCACCGAGGTCGTCGCCCGACGCCGAACTCGCCGCACGCACCGAGGCGCTGGCCGGCCGAGATGGCCGGCGACGCGCGGACGTCCAACGCCGCGGTGAAGAAGCTGCTGCTCGCACCTTCGCGAAACGGCCTCGAGGAGCAGATGGAGCTGGAGGGCCGGCTCATCGCCGACAGCGCCGACTCCGCCGACGGCCACGAGGGCATCGCCGCGTTCCTGGCAAGCGCGCGCCGGAGTTCGGCTGAGCTAGCTAGAAGGAGTGCTCCTCGGCGGGGAACGCTCCGGTGGCCACCTCGTCGGCGTACTGCGTTGCCGCGCGGCGCAATTCGCCGCCGACGTCGCCGAACCGCTTGACGAACTTCGCGGTCTTGCCGCTGGTCATGCCCGCCATGTCCTGCCACACCAGCACCTGGGCGTCGCAGTTGGGGCCCGCGCCGATGCCGACCGTCGGAATGGTCAGCTTGCCGGTGATCTGGGTGGCCAGCTCGGCGGGCACCATCTCCAGCACCACGGCGATCGCGCCGGCCTCGTGCGACGGCGATCGCGTCGTGGATGGTCTGCTCGGCGGCGTCGCCACGGCCCTGCACCCGGAACCCGCCGAGGCCGTTGACGCTCTGCGGGGTGAAGCCGATGTGGGCCACCACCGGGATGCCGGCCTGCGGTCAGCGTCGCGATCTGCTCGGCGACCCGCTCGCCGCCCTCGAGCTTGACCGCGTGCGCGCCGGTCTCCTTCATGAATCGGGTCGCGGTCGCCAGCGCCTGCTGCGGGCCGGCCTCGTAGCTGCCGAACGGCAGGTCGGCGACGACCAGCGCGTGCGGCGCGCCGCGGACGACGCCGCGTACCAGCGGGATCAGTTCGTCGATGGTGACCGGCACGGTGGTGTCGTAGCCGTAGACGACGTTGGCGGCGGAGTCGCCGACCAGCAGCACCGGGATGCTCGGCGTCGTCGAAGACGCGGGCGGTGGAGTAGTCGTAGGCCGTCAGCATGGCCCACTTGTGGCCCTCGGACTTCCACTTCTGCAGGTGGTGGGTGCGCACCTTGGTGCGGGGCGCTGTCGGCGATCGCTGCAGCACCGTAGACAGTCTGCTCAGACATCATTGTCCCTCGATGTGTGTCGGGTCGATCCTCGTGGCCCATCCGGGTCCCCGGGTTCGTCTGACGGCTACAAGTGTGCCACCCCGGGCGGCGAAGGTGAACTGACGGCAGTGAAGTGGATTTCCTCACACCTGTCACGCGGCACCGCGCCTAACATCGGCGCACATGCAACGGCTCAGCGGACTCGACGCCAGCTTCCTCTACCTCGAAACCGCCGCCCAGCCACTGCATGTGTGCTCGATCCTGGAGTTCGACACCTCCACGATGCCCGGCGGCTACACCTTCGACCGGTTGCGCGACGAACTGGCCCTGCGGATCAAGGCGATGCCCGAGTTCCGGGAGAAGCTCGCCGACAACCGGCTCAACCTCGACCACCCGGTGTGGGTGGAGGACAAGGACTTCGACGTCGACCGCCACCTGCACCGCATCGGCCTGCCGGCGCCGGGCGGGCGCGCCGAACTCGCCGAGATCTGCGGCCACATCGCGTCGCTGCCGCTGGACCGCAGCCGCCCGCTGTGGGAGATGTGGGTCATCGAGAACGTCGCGGGCACCGACGCGCACGACGGCGGCCGGCTGGCGGTGATGACCAAGGTGCACCACGCCGCCGTCGACGGTGTCACCGGCGCCAACCTGATGTCGCAGCTGTGCAGCACCGAACCCGACGCGCCGCCGCCGGATCCGGTCGACGGGCGTCGGGCGACGCCAGCCGGCCTGGAGATCGCGCGTCAGTGGCGCCGGTCAAGTTCGCCACCCGGCCGCTGAAGCTGGCCAACGTCGCTGCCGTCGACGGTCGTCCACGGTCGTCGACACCGTGCAAGCGCGCCCGCAGCGGCCTGACGATGGCGGCCCGTTCGCCGCACCGAAGACCGCGTTCAACGCCAACGTCACCGGCCACCGCAACGTCGCCTTCGCCCAGCTCGACCTCGAGGACATCAAGACCGTCAAGAACCACTTCGGCGTCAAGGTCAACGACGTGGTGATGGCGCTGGTGGCCGGCGTGCTGCGGCAGCTTCCTGCTCGACCGCGGCGAACTGCCCGACAACATCACTCGTCGCGATGGTGCCGGTGTCGGTGCACGACAAGTCGGATCGGCCCGGCCGCAACCAGGTTTCGGGCATGTTCTCCAAGCTGGAGACCAACATCGAGGATCCCGGCCGAGCGGATCAAGGCCATCGCCGAGGCGAATTCCGTTGCCAAACAACATAGTTCGGCGATCGGCGCGACGCTGCTGCAGGACTGGACGCAGTTCGCCGCGCCCGCCGTGTTCGGGGTGGCCATGCGGGTCTACGCCGCGCAGCCGGCTGACCGAGGCCCGACCGGTGCACAACCTGGTGATCTCCAACGTGCCCGGCCCGCAGGTGCCGCTGTACTTCCTGGGCTGCCGAGGTCAAGGCGATGTATCCGCTCGGCCCGATCTTCCACGGCTCGGGGCTGAACATCACGGTGATGTCGCTGAGCGGCAAGCTCGACGTCGGGCTGATCTCCTGCCCGGAACTGCTGCCCGATCTGTGGGACATGGCCGACGACTTCGCCTCGCCCTCGACGAACTGCTCGACGCCACGTACCGACTAGCCGCCCTGCAGCACTGCGCATGATGCCGACGCGTGCCATGGCAGCATGGTCAGCCATGAACCTCAGGACGCGGGGTCCTCGCGGCCGCCACTGGTGGTGCTGGTGGTGGCCGGCTGCAGCAATTTGGTCGACGGGCGCGCCGTCATCGGCGGTGCCCCGGCCGGGCATCCCGTCCAGTGGGCGACGTGCAAGTCCGCGCCGTCTGACGAGAGCCGCATTCCGCCCGGACGCCGAATGCGGCATGCTCTCCGTTCCGGTCGACTACGCCAAGCCCGACGGCGACGTCGCCCAGCTGGCGATGATCCGGTTCAAGGCGACCGGGCACAAGATCGGCTCGCTGATCATCAACCCGGGCGGACCCGGTGAGTCGGGTGTCGAGGCCGCCGCCTCGCTGGTCGGAACACTGCCGCAATCGGTGCGTGAGCGCTTCGACTTGGTCGGCTTCGACCCGCGCGGGGTGGCCAGCTCCACCCCGGCGGTGTGGTGCAACTCCGACGCCGACAACGATCGGCTGCGCGCCGACCCGCAGGTCGACTACACCCCGGCCGGCGTCGACCACATCGAGAAGGAGACCAAGGCCTTCGTCCAGCGCTGCGTGGACAAGATGGGCAAGGAGTTCCTGGCGAACGTCGGAACCGCCAGCGTGGTCAAGGATCTCGACGCGATGCGGGCAGCCCTCGGCGACGAGAAGCTGACCTACCTCGGCTACTCGTACGGCACCCGGATCGGCGTCGGCGTACGCCGAGGCAGTTCCCGCAGAACGTGCGGGCGATGATCCTCGACGGCGCCGTGGACCCCAATGCCGACCCGATCGAGGCCGACATCCGCCAGGCCGCCGCGTTCCAAAAGGCGTTCGACGACTACGCCGCCGACTGCGCCAAGAACCCGACCTGCCCGCTGGGCACCGACCCGGCCAAGGCCGTCGACGTCTACCAGAGCCTGGTCGATCCGCTGGTCGAGAAGCCGGCCAAGACCAACGATCCGCGCGGGCTGAGCTACAGCGACGCGATCGTCGGGACCATCCTGCCGCTGTACTCGCCGAACCTGTGGCGCCATCTCACCCAGGGGCTGACCGAGCTGACGCAACGGCCAGGGCGACACCATGCTCGCGCTCGCCGATCTGTACATGGGCCGCGACGCGAAGGGCCACTACAACAACTCCACCGATGTGCGGGTCGCGGTCAACTGCGTCGACCAGCCGCCCGTCACCGACCGCGCGAAGGTCGTCGACGAGGACCGGCGCACCCGCGAGGTGGCGCCGTTCATGAGCTACGGCGAGTTCACCGGATACGCGCCGCTGGGCACGTGTGCGTTCTGGCCGGTGCCGCCGACCAGCACGCCGCACGAGATCTCGGTGTCAGCGGGCTGCCGCCCATCCTGGTCGTGTCGACGACCAACGACCCGGCCACGCCGTATCAGGCGGGCGTCGACCTGGCCAAGCAACTCGGCGGCGCGCTGCTGACCTTCGACGGCACCCAGCACACCGTGGTGTTCCAGGGCAACCCTGCGTCGACGACATCGCCGCCCGCTACCTCGTCGACGTGACGGTGCCGCCGCCCGGCACCAAATGCTGATCCACCGCCGGACGCCCGATAGTCACCGTCTGATCGCCTGTCTGTATCCGCGGGTGCAGACCGCAGGCCGTGTGCCGCTGCGACCATGTTCGCCATGTGGCGGGTGGGCGACGAGTGGTCGCCGCGCCGCTCGCCATCCTCCTGGTGGCGGTCGCATGCCCGGCCGCCTCGGCGGCGCCGGACGGACCAGTCGACCCAGCCTACGGGCGCCACCGGTCTGGGGTAGCTGTCGAGCGGTTCGTCGGTGACACCAGCCAACGCCATCCCCACGGCGCAGTGCGGCACGGTGTCGGTGCCCGTCGACTACGCCAACCCCGCAAGGCGCGCAAGCGCAATTGGCCGTCATCCGGATGCCCGCAACCGGCGACCGCCTCGGTGTGTTGATGGTCAACCCCGGCGGTCCCGGCGCATCCGCGGTCGACTCCGTCGCCAGCATGGGCTCCGCGCTGGCCGATACCGAGATCACCCGCCGCTTCGACCTGGTCGGCTTCGACCCGCGCGGCGTCGGGCATTCGACGCCGCAGATCCGCTGCCGCACCGACGCCGAGTTCGACGCCTACCGGCGCGAGCCGATGGTCGACTACAGCCCGGCGGGCGTCGCGCACATCGAGGAGCGTCTACCGGCAGTTCGCGCAGGGCTGCGCCGACAAGGACGGGCGCGGAGTTCCTGGCCAACGTCGGCACCGCATCGACCGGCCCGGACATGGACGTCGTGCGCGCGGCGCTGGGGGAGGACCAGATCAACTATCTCGGCTTCTCCTACGGCACCGAGCTCGGCGCGGCCTACGCCGAGCGCTACCCCGACCGGGTCCGCGCCATGGTGCTCGACGGCGCGGTCGACCCCAGCGCACGACCCGATCGATGAGAGCATCCGCCAGATGGCCGGCTTCCAAACGGCATTCGACGACTACGCCGCCGACTGCGCGCAAGTCCGCCGGCTGCCCGCTCGGCAACGACCCGGCGCAGTTCGTCGCCCGCTACCACGCAGCTCGTCGACCCGCTGGTGCAACAGCCCGCGCCGACCTCCGATCCGCGCGGGCTGAGCTATCAGGACGCCATCACCGGCACCGTCAACGCGCTGTACACGCAGCAGTACTGGAAGTACCTGACCAGCGGGCTGCTCGGGCTGCAGCGCGGCACCGACGCCGGCGACCTGCTGTTGCTGGCCGACGACTACCAGGACCGCGACTCGGCAGGCCACTACGAGCAACCAGCAGGACGCGTTCAACGCGATCCGCTGCGTCGACGCGCCCTATCCCGACCGATCCGGCGGTGTGGGCCGACGCCGACCGCCGGATCCGCGAGGCGGCGCCGTTCATGGCCTACGGGGAGTTCACCGGGTTCGCCCCGCGCGACATGTGCGCGATGTGGCCGGTGCCGCCGACGTCGGCGCCGCACGCACGCGACGTCGCCGGGCCCGGGCAAGGTCGTGGTCGTGTCGACCACCCACGACCCGGCCACCCCGTACCAGGCGGGCGTGGACCTGGCCCGCGAGCTGGACGCCGTCGCTGATCACCTTCGACGGCACCCAGCACACCGTGGTGTTCAACGGCGACGCGTGCGTCGACCCCGCCGTGGTGAACTTCCTGGTCGACTCGACGATGCCTGCCGCCCGGCCTACGCTGCTAGTTCGCGGCTGCCAGAATGCTCCCGCGTAACACAGATTTAACAGCGGATGCCTACGCTGCGCTCATGGATCGGCAGAAGGAATTCGTGCTGCGCACGCTGGAGGAACGCGACATCCGCTTCGTGCGGCTGTGGTTCACCGACGTGCTCGGATACCTCAAGTCCGTGGCCATCGCGCCCGCCGAACTCGAGGGCGCGTTCGAGGAGGGCATCGGCTTCGACGGCTCCTCGATCGAGGGCTTCGCCCGGGTCTCGGAATCCGACACCGTCGCGCGGCCCGACCCGTCGACGTTCCAGGTGCTGCCGTGGACCACCAGCGCGGGCAAGCACCACTCGGCCCGGATGTTCTGCGACATCACCATGCCCGACGGCTCGC
Organism: uncultured Actinomycetota bacterium; assembly: GCA_963699655.1. Taxonomy (GTDB): domain Bacteria; phylum Actinomycetota; class Actinomycetes; order Mycobacteriales; family Mycobacteriaceae; genus Mycobacterium. The sequence goes on along the minus strand of CAVOUV010000017.1, from coordinate 408,799 downwards.
CGTCGTGGGCCGACTCGCGCCACGTGCTGCGCCGCCAGCTGGCCAAGGCCAGCGATCTCGGCTTCTCCTGCTACGTGCACCCCGAGATCGAGTTCTTCCTGCTCGAAGCCGGGCCCGGACGACGGCTCGCGTGCCGGTGCCCGCCGACAACGGCGGCTACTTCGACCAGGCCGTGCACGACGCGGCGCCCAACTTCCGCCGGCACGCCATCGACGCGCTCGAGCAGATGGGCATCTCGGTGGAGTTCAGCCACCACGAGGGCGCGCCCGGCCAGCAGGAGATCGACCTGCGCTACGCCGACGCGCTGTCGATGGCCGACAACGTGATGACGTTCCGCTACGTCGTCAAGGAGGTCGCGCTCGGCGAGGGGGTGCGGGCGTCGTTCATGCCCAAGCCGTTCGCCGAGTATCCCGGCTCGGCGATGCACACCCACATGAGCCTGTTCGAGGGCGAGACCAACGCCTTCCACGGCCCCGACGACCCGCTGCAGCTGTCCGACGTCGGCAAGTCGTTCATCGCGGGCATCCTCGAGCACGCCAGCGAGATCAGCGCCGTCACCAACCAGTGGGTGAACTCCTACAAGCGGCTGGTGCACGGCGGCGAGGCGCCGACGGCGGCGTCCTGGGGCGCGGCCAACCGCTCGGCGCTGGTGCGGGTGCCGATGTACACGCCGCGCAAGGCGTCGTCGCGGCGCGTCGAGGTCCGCAGCCCCGACTCGGCGTGCAACCCGTACCTGACGTTCGCGGTGCTGCTGGCCGCCGGGCTGCGCGGCGTCGAGAAGGGCTACGTGCTGGGCCCGCAGGCCGAGGACAACGTGTGGACCCTGACGCCCGAGGAGCGCCGCGCGATGGGCTACAAGGAGCTGCCGGCAGCCTCGGCGTGCGCGCTGGAGGAGATGGAGAACTCCGAGCTGGTCGCGGAAGCGTTGGGGGAGCACGTGTTCGACTTCTTCCTGCGCAACAAGCGCACCGAGTGGGAGAACTACCGCAGCCACGTCACGCCGTTCGAGCTGAAGACCTACCTGTCGCTGTAGCCGGCCGTACGTCGTACGCGACTAGTCGCGGCGTGCGCTACCGTGCCTGGTCGTGGCCAAACCCGCGACGCAGCGTCCGAAGCTGCCCAGCGTCGGCCGGCTCGGACTGGTCGAGCCGACCGGCCCCGGCGATCTGGACCGGCTGGGCTGGAACACCGACGCCCACGTCGAGTTGCTGTGGTCGCTGTCGCGCGCGCCCGACGCTGACGCCGCGCTGCGCACGATGGTCCGGCTGGCCGAGGCGCTCGGCGACGGCTGGGACGAACTCAACGCGCCCTGCTGAAGGACCAGGGCCTGCGCGGCCGGCTGTTCGGCGTGCTCGGCTCGTCGCTGGCGCTCGGCGACCACCTCGTCGCCCACCCACAGTCCTGGCATCTGCTGGCCGGGCAGACGGTGACACTGCCCTCGGCCGCGCGAACTGCAGCGACGCGCTTCGCCGACTGCGTCGCCGAAACAGCCGACTGCGGCACGAACGCTGCGATGCCGCGCTGCGCAAGCTCTACCGCGACCGGCTGCTGGTGCTGGCCGGCGCTCGACCTGGCGCCGACCGTCGAGAACGAGCCGGTGCTGCCGTTCACCGACCGTCGGTGAGCACCTCTCCGACCTCGCCGACGCCGCGCTGGGCGCCGCGCTGACCGTCGCGATCGCCGATCGGTCTGCAGCGACGACACGAGCCGCCGCGGCTCGCCGTCATCGCGATGGGCAAGTGCGGCGCGCGCGAACTGAACTACGTCAGCGACGTCGACGTCATCTTCGTCGGCGAGGACGCCGACGCGATCACCACCCGGGTCGCCGGCGAGATGATGCGGTTCGCCTCCGACGCGTTCTTCGAGGTCGACGCGGCGCTGCGGCCGGAGGGCAAGCACGGCCAGCTGGTCCGCACCCTGGACTCGCACGTCGCCTACTACCAGCGCTGGGCCAAGACCTGGGAGTTCCAGGCGCTGCTCAAGGCCCGGCCCGCCGCCGGTGACGCCGAACTCGGCGAGCAGTACATCGACGCGCTGATGCCGATGGTGTGGACGGCCTGCGAGCGCGAGGACTTCGTCCCCGACGTGCAGGCCATGCGCCGGCGGGTCGAGGAGCTGGTGCCCGCCGGATGTGCGCGACCGCGAGACTCAAGCTCGGCACCGGCGGGCTGCGCGACGTCGAGTTCGCCGTCCAGCTGCTGCAACTCGTGCACGGCCGCAACGACGAGTCGCTGCACGTGGCCTCCACGGTCGACGCCCTGGCCGCGCTCGGCGCGGGCGGCTACGTCGGCCGCGACGACGCCGCGAACATGACCGCGTCCTACGAGTTCCTGCGGCTGCTCGAGCACCGGCTGCAACTGCAGCGGCTCAAGCGCACCCACATGCTGCCGGCCGCCGACGACGACGAGGCGCTGCGCTGGCTGGCCCGCGCCGCGCACATGCGGCCCGACGGTCAGCACGACGCGCTCGGGCGTGCTGCGCGAGGAGCTCAAGCGCCAGAGCCTGCGGGTGTCGCGGCTGCACGCGAAGCTCTTCTACCAACCGCTGCTGGAATCGGTCGGCGGCGGCGCTCGGACTGCTGCCGGGCATGACGCCCGAGGCCGCCGAACGTCAGCTCGCCGCGCTGGGCTACGAGGGGCCGCAGAGCGCGCTGACCCACCTGGCGGCGCTGACCAACACAGCGGCCGCCGCGGCCGCGTCCAGCCGGTGCTGCTGCCCACGCTGCTGGACTGGCTGTCCGACACCCCCGATCCCGACGCCGGCCTGCTGGCCTACCGGCGGATCTGTCCGAGGCGCTGGCCGACCAGCGTTGGTTCCTGGCGACGCTGCGCGACGAGGGCGCGGTGGCCAAGCGGCTGATGCAGGTGCTCGGCACCTCGGCCTACGTGCCCGATCTGTTGATGCGCGCACCCGAGGTCATCCAGCCTACGCCGACGGCCCGACCGGCCCCAAGCTGCTCGAGGTCGAGCCCGACGGCGTGGCCCGCGCGCTGGTCGCGTCGGCCGGCGCGGCACGCCGATCCGGTGCGCGCCGATCGCGGCGGCCCGCACGCTGCGCCGCCGCGAACTGGCCCGGATCGCGTCGGCCGACCTGCTCGGCATGCTCGAGGTCACGCGACGTGTGCAAGGCGCTGACCTCGGTGTGGGTCGCGGTGCTGCAGGCCGCGCTGGACGCGGTGATCCGCGGCCAACACCGCCGACGGCGGGGCGCCCGCGCGCGATCGCGGTGATCGGCATGGGCCGGCTCGGCGGCGGCGAACTGGGCTACGGCTCGGACGCCGACGTCATGTTCGTGTGCGAACCGGCGACGGTGTCGACGAATCCGTCGCGGTGAAGCTGGTCGGTGACGCATCGCCGAACAGGTGCGCGCGCTGCTGGGCACGCCGAGCGCCGACCCGCCGCTGGAGGTCGACGCCAACCTGCGGCCCGAGGGCCGCAACGGCCCGCTGGTGCGCACCCTGGCGTCGTACGAGGCGTACTACGAGCAGTGGGCGCAGGCGTGGGAGGTCCAGGCGCTGCTGCGGGCCCACCGGGTGGCCGGCGACGAGGACCTCGGGCACCGGTTCCTGCTGATGGTCGACGAGACCCGCTACCCGCCCGGCGGGGTATCGGCCGAGGCGGTGCAGGAGATCCGCCGGATCAAGGCCCGGGTCGACGCCGAGCGGCTGCCCCGCGGCGCCGACCCGAACACGCACACCAAGCTGGGCCGCGGCGGACTCGCCGACATCGAGTGGACGGTGCAGCTGCTGCAGCTGCGGCACGCCGCACAAAATCCCGGCGCTGCACAACACGTCGACGCTGGAGACGCTCGACGCCATCGGCGCCGCCGAGCTGATCGCCGAGGGCGACGTCGATCTGCTGCGGCAGGCCTGGCTGACCGCGACCCGGGCGCGCAACGCGCTGGTGCTGGTGCGCGGGCAAGCCACCGACCAGCTGCCCGGACCCGGCCGCCTGCTCAACGCGGTCGCCGTGGCGGCGGGCTGGGGCAACGACGACGGCGGCGAGTTCCTGGACAACTACCTGCGAGTGACCCGCCGGGCGAAAGCCGTGGTACGAAAGGTGTTCGGATAGCTGGGGCGAACCCGGTGAGCATGGACTTCGGTTTCGAGGTCTGATCAGTGCCGACGAATACGAGCGCCAGCGGGACGCTGTACGGGCCGCTGACCGATGCGCTGCGACGGCTGATCGATGCCGGCATTCGCACCGCGGTCGACGAGGACACCGTCGCGAGGCGCAGGCGGCCATCGAAGCGGTCACCGCCGCAGCTCGAGCGCGAGCAGCGGATGCCGACGTCCACGCTGCGGCATGCGGCCACCGGGCGGCCGCTGGCATGGGCCAATCCCGCTGTCGGGCTGCGCAACGCGATCGCACCGCCGTTGGTGATCATCCACGGGAACGACGGCGCGGTGCTGGAGTGAGTTCACTCTCGGTGCCGCCTATGAGGGCCCGCCCGGTCGGGTGCACGGCGGCATCTGCGCGCTGGTCCTCGACCACATCCTCGGGCGAGGCGGCCAGCGACGGCCTGACCAAGCCGAAGTTCACCGGGCACCATCACGCTGAAATACCTGCGCGGCACCCCGCTGGGGCCGCTGCGCGCGGAGGCGTTCGATCGAGCGCACCGAAGGGGTCAAGACCTACGCGCGCGGATACCTGCGCGACGCCGACGGCACCACCGTGCGAGGCCGAGGGCGTGTTCATCCAGCCGGCCTGGGCGCGGGACGCTGGATGAAGTTCTATGTCAGCACGGCGTTCCTGGACACCGCCGAAGTGGTCGAAATCGCCAAGGCGGCAGACGATCTCGGCTATGATGGCATGGGCATTCCCGACCACGTCATCAACCTCGAGACGTTGCAGACGCCGTATCCGTACACAAAGGACGGTAGGCGGCGCTGGGACGCGTTCACCGACTGGCCCGACCCGTGGGTGATGATCGGCGCCATCGCCCTGGTCACAACTCGGCTGCATTTCGTCACCACCGTCTACCTACCGGCGATGCGTGATCCGTACTCGGCTGCGAAATCCATTGGTACGGCGGCATGTCTGGCCAACGGGCCGTCTGGAGCTCGGCGTCGGCGTCGGATGGTGCGAAGAAGAGTTCACGCTGATGGGTCAGCGGTTCGACCGTCGCGGCAAGCGCACCGACGAAATGCTCGAGCTGATGAAGGCGCTGTGGCAGCCGGGCTGGACGGAATTCGAGGGCGAGTTCTATCCGGCGCCGCGGCTGGAGATGGAGCCGACCCCGCCGCACATTCCCGATCTACGTCGGCGGCCTTTCTGATATCGCGCTGCGCCGGGCCGCCCGGCACGATGGCTGGATCGGTGACCTGATCACCACCGAGCGCGCCGTCGAACGTGTCGACCGGTTGCGCGAACTGCGGGCCGAAAAGGGCTTGTCGATGGACGATTTCACCGTCATGACCCCGCTGACCGACGCGTTCACCCCTGAGCATTACGAACGGGCCGAGGCCGGCGGCATCAACGGCATCATCACCATGCCGTGGATGTTCTACGCCGGGCCCGACGCGACGCTGCCGAGAAGATCGACGGTATGCGCAGCTTCCGCAAGGACCTGGGACTCGACGACTGACGGTCAGGCGGTCTCTTGACAGATCTGATCCCGACAAGTAGTAATTAGAATTGATAGTCATTATTACTTACTACTGCAGATCCCCGGGCGGGTGTCGGGGGTGGGTCAGGCCACATCAGGGAGACAACATGAGTCGGGTGCGTTTCACGCGGGACAACACTGCCGTGCTGCTGATCGATCATCAGGTGGGGTTGTTCACTGGTGTACGAGATATCAACGTCAACGAACTCAAGCACAATGTGGTGGGCTTGGCGCAAGCGCTGCGCAAGATGCTCGGACTGCCCATCGTTGCCGTCACCACCGCGCGCGACAGCATGTGGGGCCCGACCATCCCCGAGCTCAAACAGGCCCTGGGCGACGCCGATATCATCGATCGGTCGACCGTGAACGCCTGGGACGACGCAGCCATTCGTCGACGCCGTGAAGGCAGACTCGGCGCGATCACCTGATCATCGCCGGCCTGTCGTTCGAGGTGTGCGCCTCCCTTGCCGGCGATCTGCGCGCGCGACGATGGCTTTCACCCGTCGTCGCGATCGACGCGTGCGGCACCTTCTCCCAGCACAAGCGCGAAGCCGGACTCGCGCGGCTCACCACGCTGGGCATCGAGGTCTCCGACTACGCCACCATGATGGTCGAGATCATGGCCGACAACGCCGACCCGCAGGCCAACGCCATCTACGCCGCGCTGGACATGCCCTTCGCCACCCTGATGGGCCAGGTGGCCAGCGCCCTGACCCGATGACGGCCGCGGACATGCCGAGCAATTCATTCGACGTGATCATCGTCGGCGGCGGATCGGCGGGAGCCGTACTCCATCAGCAGCCGACTCATCGGCGACTAGTGGGGCATTCGCCAACCGAAGGAGCAGTAGTGCCCGTCATACCCATCGACGATGAGGACATTCCGGCCGTGCGCGCGCTCAGGGCTGAGTTCGGACGGTTCACCGCCGCTACTCCGGTCGCTGCGGACGTGACCTTGCAGCACACCACGAATGACCCCGCTCCAGGCGTCTGGGTGCACCCCGTCGACGCCGCACCGGATCGCGCCCTGCTGTTCCTGCACGGCGGTGGTTACGGCGTGGGCAGCGCTTCGGCTTACGGCGGTCTGGTCAGCCAGATCGCGGCGCGCGCAGGTGTCGCGGCGTTCGTGCTCGACTATCCCGTGGCCCCCGATTCTCCGCTGCCCCAAGCGCTCGACCTTGCGGTGGAGACGCTGAGCAGGATCTGCCACACGCATGCCGGCGTCGCGGTCGCCGGTGACTCGGCCGGCGGTGGCCTCGCCCTGGCCGCCACAGCGCGGGCGGTCCGGGAAGGACTCGAGATCGCAGCCGTTGCGACCTTCTCGCCATGGACTGACCTCAGCCTCAGCGGGGCCGGCGTGCACGAGCACCTACCGCCGCTGCTGATCCAGGTCGGCTCTGACGAGGTCCTCGTCGATGATTCGCGGCGGTTGGCCCTTGCCGTCGTCAACGCTGGCGGCACGGTACGGCTCGAGGTGTGGGAGGGAATGCCTCACGTCTTTCAGTTCAACGTCGAGCAACTCGTCAGCGCACGAAGGGCGCTCGACGGTGCAGCCGAGTTCCTGACCCGTCATCTCGACGATTGGGTCGACCTGCTCCGTTGAGCATCAAGGTCTGGAGTCCCGGAATGTGGTGGGCGGGATGTTGTGGTTCGTGCGAAATACGTTGTCAGGGTCATATTTTGACTTGACTTCTTGCAGTTTGCGGTACGTGTCCGGGTCATAGGCGGAGCGGGTGCCCGCCTCAGTGGCGTCGGCCGGCCCGAGGAAACCGGGATGGGATTTGTCGCAGAGCCATGGTGAAAGGGCTGTGGTCAGTTTGCGGCCGGAGTCCCGGTAGTCGGCGAGGTCGTGGCCGGGTGGAACCACGGTCAGGCCGAAGAAGGCGAACGCCGCGTCGCGTGCGCCGACCGCATGCGGGAAAGCCGGTGGACGGCTGAAAGCGCCCTCCAGGTGGCGGATGTCGACGATGTTGAGGTGGCTGCCCGCGTCGGGCCCGGCCACCTTGACGATCGCGTCCACGGTGTCGTCGGTCAGCTCGCGAAGCAGGCCGAAGTGCTCGACGGCGGGCGCCGGGTCTGTCGGGTCATTGGTGATGGAGGCGAACTCGGTGTAGGGGATCTCCGCCAGCGTGTCCAGGAGAACGGGCGCCGCCTCGCGCAGCGGAGTGATCAAGCGGTCGCCGGTTTCGGCATCGCCCAGGTAGGAGATCCGCAGCGACACCGCCAGCTTGCCCTGCAGGAATGGTGGAAGGTGGGGCAGCGGTGGGAAATTGAGAAGCGCGACGCCGGTGGTGATGTCCTCGGGCGCCGACTTGGTGAATCGCGCGTAGGCCCGCAACACCTCTCGGGTGTGCTCGCCTGCGTAGAACAGGCACCCCGCGTAAAGCCGCGTCACGGGGAACAGCGCACACTCCATTGCCGTGACAACACCAAAATTGCTCTTTCCGCCGAGAAGCGCCCCGAACAGGTCGGCCTCTGATTCGGCTGATACTCGGCGCAACTGGCCGTCTGCGGTCACCACATCGAGGGCGCTGACATGGTCGGACGCCCAGCCGTACTTTCGTCCCATGGTCGAGCTGGCGCCCCCGGCAAGTGTGTAGCCCACCACGCCGACACCGGGTGCGGACCCCGGTAGCGGCGCCAGCCCGTCGGCCGCCGCGGCATCTACCAGCTGGCCGAACCGGACCCCGGCCTCGACGCGAGCCGTCTTGTTGTGGGCGTTGATATCGACCTTCGTCATTCGTCTCGTGGTGATCATCAGCGTGTCCGGCCCGGCCGGCAGCGATGGACCGTGACCGGTGTTGAGCACGGCAATGTTCATGCGGTGGCGGAAGGCGAATTCCACCGCCGCGCGCACGTCCGTCGCGGTCGCCGCGCCCACCGCCAGTGCGGGTTGGTGGACTACTGCCTGATTGAATACGGCCACCTCGTCCCGATAGCCAGGAGAGTCGGCGACGAAGCACGGACCCTCCAGCGCTTCGTTCAGTTCCGGGAGCGTGTCACGCCACGAGTTCATCGAAAGTCCTTTCCATGCTGAATGGACAGCTCTATTCCGGTACAACTGAACGGTATAGCCATACCGATACCACGCTGACGATGTCGGGTACATCACCCTTGCCGTCGCCGAGCTGCGACGCAGGGACCGATCGATACTGCGATACGCTTTTGGGATGCCTGTTGACCGTCGCGAACGCCGTGCGGGCGGTACACGGCGGACGGCAGTTCTGGAAAGCGCGGTCACGTGCTCGCGGAGCGGGGCTACGAGAACACCCGCTACACCGATGTTTCGATGGCGAGCGGGGTAGCGGTCAGCACATTGCAGAACTATTTCGGTTCCCGCGAAGACATGCTGATCGAAACGTTGCGCCACGCGACGGATGTCGAGCTCCTCGCGCTGGACACGCTGGCCAGCGCCGTGGTCGACCCGTGGAATCGCCTTGTAACGTTGATTGACCGCAACCTCAACACGCCGATGTACAACCATGAGCTGCTCATCGAGTTTTGGCGCGCCGGTATCCGGGACGCGGAGCTGCGCGACTACGGCCAAGACATTGGGCCCGCTATAGAGCACCCTTCTTGAAGACTGTGGTCGAAGGCTGCGACCAAGGCGCGTTCTCACCCACACTCAGCCCCGAGGATGTTGTCGATCTGCTGCTGGCTACGCTTGCCGGCGGCATAGTGCCGCGCGTTCTGCAGTTCCCCGCCCCGGCCGCCGACCGCTTTCGAACCGCCTTGCTGAATCAAGTTGCGGAGATGCTGGGCCGGACCGGTTACCGGGAGCGATCATCGGGGAGGGCGAAGAACTCGAGGGCGATGCCGTCGGGGTCCCGAAAACTCAATCCTGACCCGTAGCTCTCGTCGACGATGCCACCGTGTTCGATCCCGAGTTCCGCCAGCCTTTTCGCCCACGCCTCGAGTTCGGCGCGATTCGCGCATCCGAATCCCACATGGTCCAGCCCGACCCGAAACTCGGAGAAGCGCTGGCCGTCCGTCGACCGGTCGTGCTGATGAATGCTGATCAGCGTGTCGCTGCTCAACCGCCAGACCACATGATGAAAGCCGCCATCCGTATGTTCATCGAGTAGCGGGTCGTCTCCAATCAGCGCCCGGTACCACGGGGCGCTGACTTCGAGATCCCGCACAGTCAACGCGATGTGGTTGATCGGAGGGAAGGCCATGGTCAAACTCCTGGACAGCTGAATTAAGCGGGACGATTGTCTCGATCGAAAATGCGTGCATGGCGCCGCCGGTTACGGGTATCGTGCGCTGAATCCCGCGTCCACCGGCAGAGTCACTCCGGTGACATACTTTGCGTGATCGCTCACGAGCCAGAGGAGCGCGTCGCTGACGTCGGCCGGCTGAAGCATCGAGACGGGAAGCAGGTTGACGGTCGCTTCGGCCGCCTCCGGGTTCTCGGCCATGAACCTGCCGACTGCCTCATTCATGATCATGGGCGTCTCAACGCCGGTGGGGTGCACGGTGTTGACGCGGATGCTGTCTTTGGCCAGCCAGTGCGCGAACGACCGCATCAAGCCGACGGCACCATGTTTGGTAGCGCTATAGGCGCAATGCGCGGCGGTACCGTCACCTCCGGTACCTTTGAAGCCTTGGGTGGAACTGATAATGACGATAGCTCCGCCCTTGCCCGCCTCCCGCATGCTGGGTGCGGCCGCCATGACTGTGTTCCATACCCCGATCAGGTTGACATCCACGATTTCACGAAACACCCTTTCGGAGTCGGCCTTTCCACCGGCCGCGGCGATTCCGGCATTGGCCACGACGATGTCGATCGGGCCGAGCGCACTCGTTGCCTCGGACACAACACGCTGCAACGCAGGTGCGTCACGCACATCACCCACCCGCGCAATGATCGTGCGGCCAAGCGCTTCAACAGCTTTCGCTGTCTCTTTCAAGTCCTCGACGGTGGCCAACTGATACGGGATCGAATCAATCTGGTCACACAGGTCGATCGCGACGATGTCTGCACCTTCTTCTGCGAATCGAACAGCATGACTTCGCCCCTGTCCTCGTGCGGCACCGGTGATGAATGCCACCTTGCCATCGAGAAAGCCCATACCACCCTCCAACGTATTGAGTTGTCGAATCATTCTCTGGGGCAGTTTTATTCGCGATATCGCCGACCGCCGTCGGCGCAGATCTGGGTACCTCACAATGCCGATAACCCGTCTCCGGCCAGCAGGTGCATCACACCGATATGGGCTTAAGGGCCTTTGTTGCAACGGATTTCATCCGAAGCTATCCGTCGTGCGATGACAATGGTTTCTGCGCACCAGGATACGAGGTCATCGGTTCGTGATACGTCGCGAGCCCGAGTGGCGACGACTCGATATCATCAGCCGATATGAATATACCGGAAAAAGTCCGGTGAATGTCGATGCTCCACTATGAGCAGCATCATAGTCGTAGATTGGATCGGTATGGTTGTACGTATTGTTGTGTCAATATAGAGGATAGCGTGCCGTCCGGAGCGGGCCAAGATTGCGAGGGAGACACCATGGGTCGGGTGCCTTTGACGCGCCGATGAAGATGCGCCGATGACGGCCGACGATCGCGATAGATTGCGTGAACTGGCTGAGACCGAGGCCTCGCTGCGCCGCATTGCGATGCTCGTTGCCGACGGCGCAGAACCGGAAACCGTGTTCGATGCCGTCACCAAAGAAGCCCTGCGGCGCTTCGGATCCGGCACGGCCCGGCTGATTCGATTCGAGCTGGACGGGTCCGCAACGATGCTGGCCAACCAAGGCACATCCGGCCCGCACGTGAGAGTAGGTCGAGCCTGGGAGAACTATCCGCTGGGCAGTCTGGCCGCGATCATCCAGCGCACCGGAGCACCCGCGCGTGTTGACGACTACCGCGAGATGCCGGGCGGGGATTCACCGATCTCCTGTCGACAGCCATCGCCACGGCACAGCATCGCGCGGCGATGATCGTCTCCCGTGCGCGACTCGTCGCAGCCGCAGACGATGCCCGCCGGCGCATAACTCGCGATTTGCACGATGGTTCACAGCAACGGCTCGTCGCGCTCGCCCTGCGCCCGCAGACCGCAGCCGAGTCCTGCATGGACCTCGACATCGTTCGGGACAATCTGCGCGCCGCCGTCGCCGACGTCTTCGAGATCAGCGAAGAACTCCGTGAAATGGCCCACGGGATACACCCCGCCGTCCTGTCCGAGGCCGGTCTCGGGCACGCGCTGCGGGCACTCGGTCGACGATCCGTCATACCGACGGAGGTATCCGTTTGCATCGTTGACCGGTTGCCCGCGCCGATTGAAGTGTGCGCCTACTACGTGGTATCGGAGATGCTCACCAATGCAGCAAAACACCGCTCAGGCGACCAAGATCCGAATCCGTGCCTACGCCGACGACGGCCGGTTGCACGTATCGGTCCGTGACGACGGCATCGGCGGCGCGAACGCCGCCGGCTCGGGTATCACCGGCCTGCGCGACCGGGTGGAGGCTCTCGGCGGTACGTTCAGGGTCGACGGCGACCAGGGCCAAGGGACCGTCGGCATCTGTCAGCTGCCGACTGTGGGGCCCTTGCAACCATCGTGGTGATCACGCCGGGCGACTCCGTGACGTCATCGGTCGCGCCGGTCCGGCGCCACGGCGGCGTTCTGCGTCATCGCGCGCTGGTGGTCGATGACCGTTCGGAAATCGACCAGGAACCGGCGAAACTTCGTGGCACCGAGGTTGGCCGCATGGCGGTTCATGATGTCGGCCATGATCGAGTCGGCCGCATCCATCTGCCTGCGTCCACGAGCCGTCGGCACCACCAGCTTGGCGCGACGATCGGCCGGATCGGGTTTGCGTTTGACATAGCCCAAGGCCTCGAGGTCGTCGACGATCACCCCGACGACCTGCTTGAGCTGCCCGGACAAGCGGGCCAGGTCCGTCGCCCGGACACCCTCCGGGCGAAGATAGGCCAATACCGCGCCGTGGCGGGGAACGATGTCGGCGAACCCCTCCTCATGCAGGCGATCGAAGAGTTCGCCCTGCACGGCGAAGAGGAGTCGCCCGGCCAGCACGCCCAGGTCGTTGCCTCTGCCGCCCTCCCCGTTTGTCACCCGCGCCTCCACTGTCACATTGTGTGATCAGCCACCCTATCGGGCGCCCGGTATCCGATCAGGCGCGGCATGGCCCAATCGCTTCACAAAATGAAACCTGGGCCGATGTGTCGGCCGTTGTGATGAGTTCACTGGGCCGCCCAGGCCGACCTGTCGGCGATCGTGATGAATGTTGCTGCGTCCGTGAACGATCAGTGGTGCGTCGGCGGCTAACGTCGTAGCCGGCGGAAGCGTCCCGCGGGAGCTCCGGCAGCCGCCCTCGGGCGCCGGCGCGCGTCGGCAGACAACGTGCCCGCGCCCGCGGTCGCAATGAGCAGGAATGCGAAGCAGTACAGGATCGCCAGCTCGCCGCCGTTTCCGCCGGTTAGGGGGTCGAACGGCCAGAAGCTCGCCATGCCCCCGCCTTTGAGCGGCGGCCAGTGCTGATAGAAGTAGGCGAAGGCCATCTCGCCGGAGGCGAGGAACGCCGCGATGCGGGTGAACAGGCCGATCACGATCAACAGGCCGAGAATGGTCTCGATCACCCCGGCGAACCAGAACGGCCAGGCTCCGGTCGGCGCCGCGGTGCCGAGGGGCCAGCCGAACAGTTTCATGGTGCCGTGCAGCATGTAGAGCAGTCCGAAGATGATGCGGAAGGCGCTCAGCACAGGCGAGGAGTAGCTTGCCAAGCGCGTGTCCAGGTTGGCAGTCATGAGCCAGACCTTACGCCGAGGCTCGCAGCATTTTCACAGCTCGCACCCATGGTCATCAGACCAATACGTAGTCGTTACCGACACGAAAGGCCGGATCGAGAGGTCGGTTGGGTTGGCCGACGCCGCCGAGTGAAGCAGGGTGGCCGCGAAAACCGGCAACCCCCGCGCGACGGCACCGCGAGCATCGTCGACCACATCGTCGCCCTCGGCCTGGGCGGCGCTGACACCGACGACGCGTGCCAGGCCGTGTGCGGGCTCTGTCATCGCCAACAGACAAGCCGCGAAGGTCATCTCGCGAGAGGTCGCCGGGCCTGACCCCGTGGCCCGTCCTACCCCGAACCGGCGGTCGACCCTGGGTGTCGACCTAGAGATAGGCGACCGCCCGCACCCCTGGAACGGCGGCACGCTGCCGCCGCTTTCAGTTGCAGATCGACCCTCCGCCCAGTGTTGCGGTATGACCGCTAGAGCACCCGGGTGTGAAAGTCTTCGTGGCTATCCCTGGAGGGGTGCGGCCAAAGCCCGGGTTTGGAATACCGCCATACGTCTCGTAAAAGTTATTCACGAAAACCCCAACGCCATCAGGAACGTTGCCGTCCTCCTTTGCGATGGTCGAGTACACCTTGCCGGGAGGAACCGGGCTGCCAGGCCCGTTCGGGTTCGGGGCCCCTGCACTGTCGAGTAAACCGCCGGCTACCTTTGGGACGCCCCCTTGACCTATCCCGTTATCGTTGGGGGCGCCCGGGCTGCTGGAACCCGGGTCGGACGGTGGGTCTGCCCATGCCACTCCAGCGAGTGGAACAGACACGGCTGCCGCAGTGGCCGCGGTGACAAACAGTTTCTTGAGCATGTGGGGTTCTCCTATCGATGACTGCGAGCTTCGACTGCTCACAGCACCGATCCTCAGGCGCGCCGAGGGAACCGCATGCAGTAGTCGGCTACTGCACTTGGCCGGGGGGCACCGCCACGACTACTGCGAACCGCGGTGGGGTGACTGGGATTTCTGCGGGCGTCGGTGGTCCGACGGCGACGAGTCCACCCGCTCGGCAATCGGTGCGGTGATCACGGAGCGGATGGACTCGGTCGGAATTACCCACCCACTCTACCTTTCTTCCCTCACAGATCAGAGGGTTAGCTGACCTACACGTCGTAGTACAGCGCGATCTCGTAGGGATGCGGACGGATCTGCACCGGCAGGATCTCGTTCTCGCGCTTGAAGGAGATCCACGTCTCGATCAGGTCCTCGGTGAACACGCCACCCTCGGTGAGGTACTCGTGATCCTCCTCGAGGCGGTCGATCACCGCGGCAAGCGAGGTCGGCGCCTGCGGGATGCTGGCCGCCTCGTCCGGCGGCAACTCGTAGAGGTCCTTGTCGACCGGGGCCTGGGGCTCCATCTTCTTCTTGATCCCGTCGAGGCCGGCCATCATCATCGCCGCGAACGCCAGGTACGGGTTACCCGAGCTGTCGGGGCAGCGGAACTCCAGCCGCTTGGCCTTCGGGTTGTTGCCCGTGATCGGGATGCGGACACATGCCGAGCGGTTGCGCTGGCTGTACACCAGGTTGATCGGGGCCTCGTAGCCCGGCACCAGCCGCTTGTAGGAGTTCACCGTCGGGTTGGTGAACGCCAGCAGCGACGGGGCGTGGTGCAGGATGCCGCCGATGTAGTGGCGCGCCGTGTCCGACAGGCCCGCGTAGCCGGACTCGTCATGGAACAGCGGCTGGCCGTCCTTCCACAGCGACTGGTGGGCGTGCATGCCCGACCCGTTGTCACCGAAGAGCGGCTTGGGCATGAAGGTCACGGTCTTGCCCGCCTGCCACGCGGTGTTCTTGATGATGTATTTGAACAGCACCAGGTCGTCGGCGGCGTGCAGCAGGGTGTTGAACTTGTAGTTGATCTCGGCCTGACCGGCGGTGCCCACCTCGTGGTGACCGCGCTCCAGGACGAAGCCGGCGTTCTGCAGGTTGGTGCACATCTGGTCGCGCAGGTCGACGTAGTGGTCATACGGCGCCACGGGGAAGTAGCCGCCCTTGGGCCGGACCTTGTAGCCGCGGTTGGGGCTGCCGTCGGCCTCGAACTGCTCGCCGGTGTTCCACCAGCCGGCTTCGGAGTCGATCTCGTAGAACGTGCCGTTCATCTTCGAGTCGAAGCTGACCGAGTCGAAGATGTAGAACTCGGCTTCCGCGCCGAAGAAGCAGGTGTCCGCGATGCCGGTGCTGGCCAGGTAGTTCTCCGCTTTGCGGGCCACGTTGCGCGGGTCGCGCGAGTAGGCCTCACGGGTGAACGGATCGTGCACGAAGAAGTTCAGGTTCAGCGTCTTGGCTTCGCGGAACGGATCGATGCGGGCCGTTTCGGGATCGGGCAGCAGCATCATGTCCGACTCGTGAATGGACTGGAAGCCGCGCACCGACGAGCCGTCGAACGCCAGTCCGTCCTCGAAGACGCTCTCGTCGAACGCCGCCGCGGGGATCGAGAAGTGCTGGACGACGCCGGGGAGATCGCAGAAGCGGATGTCGACGTACTCGACTTCCTCGTCCTTGATCTGCTTCATGACGTCGTCGGCCGTCTTGTCTGCCACTGAGAACTCTCCTTATGTCTTGTTAACCCGCGGGAGACGCTATGGACACGATGTTGCGCGGCAGTCAACCGCATGTTGCGCCGAAGTTACGCAATTTCGCGCTCACGACCCTCGATCGGCCCCGGGTGGAGCCCGCATATCCTGACAGTATGGCCCGCACTGCGGGGTCGTGGATGTCGGGGTCGGACCCCGGCAGCGATCTCGGACCCAATGACTATCCCGGCGAACGGCTTGGGTTGCCCAAGACGGGCTCGGGATCCATCGCCCGCTTCGGCAGGCGCATCGCCGCTCTACTCATCGACTGGTTCATCGCCTACGGACTGGTCGGGCTGGCAGTGCCTTTCGGCCTCATCAGCCAACAGGATTTCCTCTACACCCGACTGGGGTCGACGGCCATCGCGGTCGTGTGGATCGTCCTGGGCATCGTCTCGGTCCGGCTGTTCGGTTTCACGCCCGGCCAGCTGGCGCTCGGACTGCGAGTCGCATCCATCGACCACCGCATGCATGTCGGAATCGGCCGGGCCACCCTGCGCGGGTTGCTGGTGTTTTTCGTGATTCCGGCGTTGTTCACCGATCGCGATCTGCGTGGTTATCAGGACCGCTTCACGAATACCGCGGTGGTGCGGCGCTGAGCCTGATCACTTCCGGCGGACGGTGCGCTGCACGCCGCGCATCTTCGCGGCCGACGGCATCGGTCCCTTGGGCATCGCCGCCGGGCCCACCTTGGTGCCCAGCGCCGCCAGCCGGGATTCCAGCGCGTCCATCTGCTTGACCGTGATGTTCGCCGGCAACTTGGTGAGGTGTTTTTCCAGCTTGGCCAGCGGCACCTCGCCCTCGCCGTTGCCGACGACGACGTCGTAGATCGGGGTGTCGCCGATCAGACGTGCGGTGCGCTTCTTCTCCTGCGCGAGGAGGGGCTTGACCCGCGCCGCCGACCCTTCGCCGACGAAGATGACACCGGGACGACCGATCACCCGGTGCACCGCATCGAAGTGGCCGGTCGCCGCGACACCCGGGGTGACCCGCCACTTGCCGCGCAGATTATCCAGCGCCCAGGCCGCCGCGCCGGTCTGTCCGTCGGCCTTGCGATAGACCGACTTCTGCGCGCGCCTGCCGAAGATGATGAAGGCGACCAGCGCGCCGAGCACCACGCCGAGCGGGATCATCATGTACCCGGTGAAGCCACCCGCGATGATTCCGAAAGCCACCGCGACGGCCACGATCAGCACGAACGCGCCGATCATGTACGGCAGAAGGCGCTTGTCCTCTTTGCGCTGCATCTGAAACGCCTGCCACAACTGGCTGCGGCGCTGCTTGGAGGCCGCCTTGCGGGCGGCTTTGGCCTCGGCCTTGGCTGCCTTCGTGGCCGCGGGATTGCGGGATTTAGCCATTTGTTCAGGATACTGATTGTGATGTCGCCGCCGCTGCGGCTCCGGAAGACCGCGAAGCCGCTGCTTGGGTATACAGCCTGCCGGCCCGATACGACGAGCGCACCAGCGGTCCGGCCAGCACCCCGGCGAATCCGAGGGACTGCGCAAACCGCTCGTGCTCGACGAACTCCTCGGGATGTACCCACCGCTCCACCGGGTGATGACGCACCGAGGGCCGCAGGTACTGCGTGATCGTGACGATGTCGCAGCCCGCCGCGTGCAGGTCGGTCAGCGCGGTTCGCACCTCGTCGGGCGTCTCACCCATACCGAGGATCAGGTTGCTCTTGGTGACCAGGCCGTAGTCACGGGCCGCGGTGAGCACTCCGAGGCTTCGCTCGTAGCGAAACGCGGGCCGGATCCGCTTGAAGATCCGCGGCACCGTTTCGACGTTGTGCGCCAACACTTCTGGGCGAGTTTCGAAGACCTGCTCGAGCAGATCGGGGCTCGGCATTGAAATCCGGGATCAGCAACTCGACGCCGGTGTTCGGGTTCAGTTCCTTGATTGCCCGCACGGTTTCGGCGTACAGCCACGCTCCGCCGTCGGGAAGGTCGTCGCGTGCCACACCGGTGACGGTGGAGTAGCGCAGCCCCATCGCCTGCACGCTCTCCGCGACCCGCCGCGGTTCGTCGCGGTCCAGCTCGGCCGGTTTGCCGGTGTCGATCTGGCAGAAATCGCAGCGGCGGGTGCACTGTTCGCCACCGATCAGGAAGGTGGCCTCGCGGTCCTCCCAGCATTCGAAGATGTTGGGGCAGCCGGCTTCCTCGCACACGGTGTGCAGGCCCTCGCGACGCACCAGCGCCTTGAGTTCCTGGTACTCGGGGCCCATCTTCGCGCGGGTCTTGATCCAGGGCGGCTTGCGCTCGATCGGCGTCTCGGCGTTACGAACCTCGAGACGCAGCAGCTTTCTGCCTTCGGGAGCGACTGTCACTGTGTCAAGGCTACTACCAGCCGGCCGTCGAGCGCGTCACACACCGCCTCGGTGACCGGCGCCAGCACGTCCTTCACGCCGACGGGGCGGCCGAGTTCGGCGGTCAGCGAGGTGACGCCGGCGTCGGAGATACCGCAGGGCACGATCGAGGTGAACGCGGTCAGGTCGCAGTCGCAGTTCAGCGCGAAGCCGTGCAGCGTCGTGGCGCGCGACACGCGGATGCCGATCGCGGCGATCTTGCGTGCCGGCCGGCCCTTGCCGGGCGGCACCCAGACGCCGGAGCGACCCTCGACCCGGGCCGCCTCCAGGCCGAAGTCCGCACACACCTTGATCAGTGATTCCTCAAGGCGCCGAACGAAATTCACCACATCCAGCGGTTCGGCCAGTCCGACGATCGGATACCCGACCAGCTGTCCGGGGCCGTGCCAGGTGATCTTGCCGCCGCGGTCGGTGTCGACGACGGGCGTGCCATCCAGCGGCCGCTCGTGGGGCTCGGTGCGCTTGCCTGCGGTGTAGACCGGCGGATGCTCCAGCAGGAGCAGGGTGTCCGGACCGCCGGCGACGCGGGCATCGGCCAGATCGCGCTGCAGCTGCCAGGCTTCCCGGTAATCGACCGTGCCGAGCCGCCTCACCTCGATCGCGGTGGTGGCGGACCGGATGGATACCTCCATGTCGCCGACCGTACCCGCCTACATGTCTTTCGGCGCAGTCGAGTAGGACAGCGCCTCGCCGATGGTGTTGTGGTGGAAGGTGAAGCCCGCCCGCTCCAGGGCGGCGGGGATGGCTCGTTGGCCGCTGAGCAGGCCTTCGTCGGCAAACTCGCCGAGTACGGTGCGCAGTGCGAACCCGGGGACGATCAGCGGCGTCGGGCGGTTCACCGCACGGCCCAGCGCCGCGGTGAACTCGGCGTTGGTCACCGGCGCCGGACCCGTGAGGTTCACGGGGCCGGACAGCTCGGTGTGTGAGATCGCGAACAGCAGCGCCCGCACCTCGTCCTCGAGGCTGATCCACGGCAGGTACTGGCGGCCGTTGCCCAGCCGCGCGCCCAGCCCGAAGGAGAACAGCGGCTTGACGCGGGCCAGCATGCCGCCCGACGGCGCCATCACCAGGCCGGTGCGCACCAGCACGACCCTGGCCCCGTCCTCGCCCGCCGGCGAGGTGGCCGCCTCCCAGTCCTGGCACAGCTGCGCCAGGAAATCACTTCCGGGGGGCGCGGTCTCGTCGACGGTGCGGCCACCGGTGTCCCCGTAGTAGCCGACCGCGCTGGCGTTGATCAACACCGGAACCCCGGCCTCGACCACCGCCGTGGACAGCACCTCGGTCGGCCCGATCCGGCTGTCGCGCAGGCTCTGCTTGAACGCTCCCGACCACCGCTTGGCGCCGACGCCGACACCGCACAGGTTCACCACGGCGTCCACGCCGTGCAGCGCAGAGGAATCGAACTCGCCGGTGTCGGGGTTCCAGAACACCTCGTCGGCACTGGACGGCGCCCGGCGAACGATCCGCACCACCCGCTGGTCCGCAGAACGCAACGCCGACACCAACGCCGAACCGATCAGTCCAGAGGACCCCGCGATCGCGACGACGGCGGCGGCCACTGGCTCAAAGCCCCAGGTCGGCCTCGAACGCAGCCTCTTCGAGCCGGCGCTTGACGGTGGTCAGGAAGCGTCCCGCGTCCGCGCCGTCGATGAGCCGGTGGTCGTAGGTCAGCGGCAGGTAGGCCACCGAACGCACACCGATCGACTCGTTGCCGGATTCGTCGACGATCACCCGTGGCCGTTTGACGATCGCGCCCGTGCCCAGCATCGCCGCCTGCGGCGGAACCAGGATCGGGGTATCGAAGAGCGCGCCCTGGCTGCCGATGTTGGTGATGGTGAACGTGCCGCCGGACAACTCGTCGGGCTTGAGGTTGCCCGACCGGGCGCGTGCCGCGATGTCGGCGATGGCCCGCGCCAGACCGGCCAACGACAGATCACCGGCGTTGTGCACCACCGGCGAGAGCAGGCCCTGCTCGGTGTCGACGGCGAAGCCGAGGTGCTCGGCGTCGTAGTAGGTGATCTCCTTGGAATCCTCGTTGTAGCTGGCGTTGACGTTCGGGTGTGTCTTCAGCGCATCGATCACCGCGACGGCAAAGAACGGCAGGAACGTCAGGTTGACGCCCTCTCGCTCGGCGAAGCTCGCCTTCGCCCTGGCCCGCAGCGCCACGATCTTGGTCAGGTCGACCTCGTGGGTCTGCGTCAATTGCGCTGTGGTCTGCAGAGATTCGCGTGTCTTCTTGGCGGTGATCTGACGGATCCGGTTGGCCTTCTGGGTGGTGCCACGCAGGTGTGCCAGCGCCGGTGCGGGTGTCGGCGCCGCCGCTGCAGGCGACTTCGCGGGCGCCGCCGCCGGCGCCTCGGCCGGGGCCTTCTTCGACTCCGCCGCCGCGAGCACGTCCTGCTTGCGGATGCGCCCACCTACGCCGGTGCCCTTGACCGACGCGAGGTCAACGTTGTTCTCCGTCGCCAGCTTTCGCACCAACGGGGTGACATACGGGCTGCCGTCGGTGGCACCGCCGGACGGCGCCTCGGCCGCAGGAGCGGCTTGGGGCTTGGGTTCGGGCTTCTTCTCGGGCTTGGGCTCCGGTTTGGGCTCGGGCTTCGGCTCGGACTTGGGTTCGGGCTTGGGTTCGGGCTTTGGTTCCGGCTCGGGTTCGGGCTCCGGCTTCGGGGCGGGCTTCTTCTCGGGCTCTTTTTCGGCCTCGGCTGAGTCCCCGGCGCCGGCCTCGCCGATCTTGCCCAGTTCGCCGCCGACGGCAACGGTGTCATCCTCCTCGGCGGTGATGGAGAGAAGCGTTCCGGCCACCGGTGACGGAATCTCGGTGTCGACCTTGTCGGTGGACACCTCGACCAGCGGCTCGTCCACCTCGACGCTGTCGCCGACCTTCTTCAGCCACCGCGTCACGGTGCCCTCGGTGACGGACTCACCCAGTTCGGGCATCTTGACCGGGGTCGACGAGCCCGACGACTGTGCGGCCGGCTTGGACTCAGGCTCAGGCTTGGACTCAGGCTCAGGCTCAGGCTCGGATTCAGCCTCAGGCTCGGGCTCTGCGGGCGTCTCTTCCTCGGCGGCCGGTTCGGGTTGCGCGGCAGGCTCTTCGGCTGAGTCGGCTGTGTCTTCCCCGCCGTCCTGGCCGTCGGACTCGCCGGCCTCGCCGATCACGGCGAGCTCACCGCCGACCTCGACGGTGTCGTCCTCCTGGGCGACGATCTTCTTCAGCACGCCCGCCGCGGGTGAGGGAATCTCGGTGTCGACCTTGTCCGTGGAGACCTCGAGCAGTGGCTCATCCTGTTCGACCGTGTCGCCCTCTTGCTTCAGCCAGCGGGTGACAGTGCCCTCGGTGACGCTCTCACCAAGTGCGGGCATCTGAACAGAGATGGCCATGGGTATCGACTCCCTCGCTCCCTTGAACGGTCAGTCACGTAGTACCGGTCCGAATGTCGGATGCCATCCTTTCACGTCTGCTCGCGCGCCTCGCCGCAGACCTGCGGACTCGCGGCTCTGGCACTATCGAAGGAGGTGATTGAAGGGAGTAGGGCCGGCGTGGGACTGTTCGATAAGTTTCGCGGCCGCGGTTCGGCGCGCAAATCGGCTGGCAACGATCCAGCCGCCGATCTGGCCTACCTCCGCCAGTGGGTCGCCCAGCACACCGGCGTAGAGGCGTTCGTCGAACCGAAGACCACGGTCACTGACGTCACCGTCGTACTGGTCGCCGCCGACGGCGAGTGGACCCGCCGCAGGGCTGGGGGACACGCCGGTGCCCGGCGGCTGAACGAACGGCTCGAGATTCCGGTCTATGACGTGCAAAAGGTCGGTTATCCGCGGCGCATGCGCGACTACGACGAGCGGAAGCGGATCGAGCGCAGGCGCGCCGCCCGTGAGGAGCTCGAGGAGCGCTGAGCGCGGACCTTGACACCCGCTGCGACCACCAGGCAGGGTCGATTTCTGCCGGTACCCGGGGTACTGGCTACTCACAGTCACAGTAATCGGAGGCGTGATGGCAGCGTTTGGTGAGAAGGCAGGCATGCTCGCGCAGCGGTTCGTCGACGGCGGCAACGGGGTTCGGTTGGCCGTGTACGAGCAGGGCAACCCCGACGGCCCGACGCTGGTGCTGGTGCACGGGTGGCCGAACTCACATGTGATGTGGGACGGCGTCGTGCCGCTGTTGGCCGACCGGTTCCGGATCGTCAGCTACGACAACCGCGGTGCGGGCGCCTCGTCGGTGCCCAAGCCCGTGAAGGCCTACATCATGCCGCGGTTCGCCGACGACTTCGAAGCGGTGATCGCCGCGTTGAGCCCCGCAGAACCGGTCCACGTGCTGGCCCACGACTGGGGTTCGGTCGGGGTCTGGGAGTACCTGGCGCGTGCCGGCGCCGCGGACCGGGTCGCGTCGTTCACCTCGGTGTCGGGACCGAGCGCCGATCACTACGGTGCGCTCATCCGGGACAGCCTGGCCCGCCCGTATCGGCCGGTCCGGTTCCTTCGCGGCATGGCTCTGGCATCGAGGCTGTCGTACTGGATTCCGTTCTCGATCCCGGTGCTGACGCCCGCCTTGATGCGGTCCGGCCTCGGGCGGTGGATCCAGCACGCCTACGCGCGTGGCGCCCGCCGCGACCAGATTCATTACGGCGACATCAACATCGATGCAGCGAACGGGCTGAAGATCTACCGCGCCAACGGATTACGATCCGGCACGGTCGTCAGACGCGATCATTACGTCAGCGTGCCGGTGCAGGTGATCGTCAACACCGACGATCCGGTGATCATGCCGTACGGATTCGACTTCGAATCACGCTGGGTGCCGCGGCTGTGGCGTCGCGACGTCCGGGCCGGCCACTGGTCGCCGTTCTCGCATCCGCAGGTGCTGGCGCAATCGGTCCGCGAACTCGTCGACTTCCTCGGCGGAAAGCCGGCCGGTCGCGGTCTCCTGCGGGCGCAGGTCGGCCGCCCGCGCGAATACTTCAGCGACACACTGGTTTCGGTCACCGGGGCCGGGAGCGGCATCGGGCGCGAAACCGCGCTGGCCTTCGCGCGTGAGGGCGCCGAGGTGGTCATCAGCGACATCGACGAAGCGGGCGTGAAGGACACCGCGGCCCAGGTCGCCGCGCGTGGCGGAGTCGCGCACGCCTACACCCTCGATGTCGCCGACGCCGAGGCGGTCGAACGGTTCGCCGACGAGATCTGCGCCGAACACGGGGTGCCGGACATCGTGGTCAACAACGCCGGAGTGGGGCAGGCCGGCTTCTTCCTGGACACCCCCGCCGAGGAGTTCAACCGGGTGCTCGACGTCAACTTCGGCGGCGTCGTGAACGGGTGCCGGTCGTTCGCGCGCCGCCTCGTCGAGCGCGGCACCGGTGGCCACATCGTCAACGTGGCCTCGATGGCGGCATACGCGCCGGTCAATTCGATGAATGCATACTGCACGTCCAAGGCCGCCGTCTACATGTTCTCGGATTGCCTGCGCGCGGAACTGGACGCCGCCGGAATCGGTCTGACGACCGTCTGTCCCGGGGTGATCGATACCGACATCGTCAACACCACGCGGTTCCACGGGCCCGTCGGCAGGCAGGACGAGATGGAGGGACGGCGCAAGCTGGCCCAGAAGGTGTTCGCCGCGCGCCGCTACGGCCCCGACAAGGTCGCGAAGGCGATCGTGTCCGCGGTGAAGAAGAACAAGCCGATCCGGCCGGTCGCCCCGGAGGCCTATGTCGTCTACGGGGCGGCGCACCTGCTGCCGCCGGCGATGCGCAGCAGCGCGCGTGGGGGAAACATCCTCTAGCCGTTCTGTGCGATGTCCTCGAGAACCGCGAACATGGTGCGAGTCGGCACGCCCGTGCCGCCCTTGCCGGTGTATCCCCACGGCCCGCCGGAGTTGTATGCCGGGCCGGCAACGTCGATGTGGGCCCAGGCCACGCCGTCGGCGACGAACTCGCGCAAGTAGGTGCCGGCCACCAGCATGCCGGCGAAGCGCGAACCGCTCACGTTGGCCAGATCGGCCACCGGCGACTTGAGGTCGTCCTTGAGTTCCTCGGGCAACGGCATCGCCCAGCCGTTCTCACCCACGGCCTGCGACAGTTCGGCGACCCGGTCACGAAACTCGTCGCTGCCCATCACCCCGGGCGTGCGGGCACCGAGCGCGACGGTCTGCGCACCGGTCAGCGTCGACGTCTCGATCAGGTAGTCCGGATCGTCTTCGCAGGCCCGCACGATCGCGTCGGCCAGGATCAGCCTGCCCTCGGCGTCGGTGTTGAGCACCTCGACGGTGATGCCGCCGTACTGGGTCAGCACGTCGCCGGGGCGCTGCGCCGTCGCCGACGGCATGTTCTCGGCCATCGGCACGGTCGCGATGACGTCGATGGGCAGCTTCTGTTCGGCGGCCAGCACGACGGTGGCGATGACCGCCGCCGCCCCGCCCATATCGGAGGTCATGTGGTGCATGTTGGCGGCCGGTTTGATGGAGATGCCGCCGGTGTCGAAGGTGATGCCCTTGCCGACCAGCGCGACCTTCTTGGCCTTCTTGTTCTTCCCGCCGCGATGGGTGAGCCGCACCAGTCGCGGGGGCCGCGACGAGCCCTGGCCGACGCCGATCACGCCGCCGTAGCCCCCCTTGGCGAGCGCCTTGTCGTCGAGCACCTCGACCTCGAGGCCCGCCGCCTCGCCCAAAGCCTTTGCCCGCTTGGCGAATTCATCGGGGAACAGGTGGCTCGGCGGGGTGTTGACCAGATCCCGGGCGGTGGCCACCGCGGTGGCGATCGCGGCGGCCCGGGCCGCTTCTGCCTTGGTCTTCGTCTTCGTATCGGCCGTCAGGACCGTGATGGCGCGCAGGCCCGCGTCCTTGGGGGCGGTCTTCTCGCTGCGAAAATCGGTGAACCGGTACGCACCGAGGATCAGCCCTTCGATCGTGGCGGACAGGTCCAGGTCCGAGAGGGTGGTGAGAACAGTTTCGGTGCCGTTCAGCGACCGCGCGGCCACCCCGGCGGCGCGGCGGATCGTATCGGCCGTCCACGTGTCGCGACTCTTGCCGAGTCCGACGGTGAGCACGCTGGAGACGGGCAGCGACGGGGCGAGCACCCTGGTCAGTTGGTCGGCCCCGCCCTTGGCGCCGAGGGCCTTGAGCGCGACGTCGATCTCACCGGTCGCCTCGGCGTCGAGGAACGGATTGGCGACGACGGTCGCGGTCGAATCGTCGTCGTCACCGCTGACCACAGGGATGATCAACACGGCGTCCTCGGCGCGTTTCGGCAGTGTGGCGGCGACGGTGACGCTGGGGGCCTGATAACCGGGATTTGCTGGGCTCACGAGTGTTCACCCTAGTACTCAGGGGCTGCCACGCAGGTCATAGGCCGTCACCGGGGCGTCGAAACCCTTGAGCGTCAACGGTTCCTGGACGGCGGCTGGCAGGTCGGCGAGCTCATCGCGGACGTCGGACGCGGCCAGGATCTGACCGGGCGCCGCGGCCGCGACCAGCCGGGCCGCGAGGTTGACCGCGGTGCCGAAGTAATCGCCGCCCATGGCCAGTACCTGGCCATACCCGAGACCGGCCCGGACCTGCAGGCCCGCCTCGTTTGCCCGCGGGTGTTCGACCAGGTCGACCGCGACTCTGACCAGCACTTCCGGCGTCGAGGTCACCCACATCACCTCGTCGCCAATGAATTTGACCACGCGTCCACCGTCGGTGTGCACCACATCGGCGACGGCGGTGCTGAACTCGTCGAGCAGGACGGACAGCTCCACCGGTGTGAGGCGCTGGGTCAGCGCGGTGAAGCCGGACAGGTCCGCGAACCCCACCCCACACATCACGCTCGCGGTGGAGTCCCGGATGACGTCCTCGAAGTACATTCTGGCGCTTGCGATGTGATGTCGGAACACGGCGTCGACCAAGACTCCGAGGCGGGGAATCAGCTCGGCCACAGCGCGATACGCCCGTGCCGTGGTCAGCTCGTCCTGAGTGTGCGTCATCTGGATGTCGGGTTGCCCGACCCGGACCACCGTCGAGCCGGCCTCGGCCAGCCGGGCCATCGTCGCGCCGAGCACCCGCAACCAGCCGAGCGCGGCCTCGTCGCCCACGCCCGCTTTCATGGTGACCCAACCCGCCAGCCCGTCGACATCGACCTCGCTCAGCACGGGCTCGTCGAGGTCGGTGACGGTCAGGCCCAGCGAGGACCACGCGTGCGCGACATCCTCGACCGGCACGCCGAGTGACTCAGCCGCGGTACGCAGGCTGTATACCGGGCGGCCGGACCACTGCAGGACATCGCCCGCGAGGCCGAACAGCCGGCCGCGGCGTTCGGCCTCGACCATTTCGTCGGCGGTGAACCCGAGACCGTCCAGGTATTCGAGCAGGCCGGCCCGGATCCGCGCGTCGGCGATTCCTGCGGCTTCCAGCGCGTCCAGGTCGACCACCTGCGCAAGTGTGCCAGCAGCGCCGTCGGATTAGGGTGGTTCGGCGTGAGCGAAACACAGGCGACCGAAATCCAGCACGGCCCCCTCGAAGACCGTCATCGGCAACTGGGCGCGAGCTTCGCCGAGTTCTCCGGCTGGCTGATGCCCGTCTCCTACGCGGGCACGGTGAGCGAGCACACCGCGACCCGCAATGCGGTCGGGCTTTTCGACGTCAGCCACCTCGGCAAGGCCTCGGTGCGCGGGCCGGGCGCCGCCGAGTACGTCAATTCGGCTCTCACCAACGACCTTCGTCGCGTCGGGCCGGGCAAGGCGCAATACACGTTGTGCTGCACCGATTCCGGTGGCGTCATCGATGACCTGATCGCCTATTACGTGTCCGACGACGAGATTTTCCTGGTGCCCAACGCCGCGAATACGCCAGCGGTCGTCGCCGCGCTGGCCGAGCGCGCGCCAGCGGGCCTGACCGTCACCGACGAGCATCGCTCGTATGCGGTGCTCGCGGTGCAGGGGCCGAAGTCGGCCGAGGTCGTCGGCGGGCTGGGGTTGCCGACAGACATGGACTACATGGGCTACGAGGACGCCGAACTACGCGGTGCCGGTGTACGGGTCTGCCGTACCGGTTACACCGGCGAACACGGCTACGAGCTGCTGCCGTCGTGGGATCAGGCGCCGGTGGTGTTCGACGCGCTGGTCGAGGCCGTCGGCGCGGCCGGCGGCGAACTCGCGGGTCTCGGCGCTCGCGACACGCTGCGCACCGAGATGGGCTACCCGTTGCACGGGCACGAGCTTTCTCTGGAGATCTCACCCTTGCAGGCGCGGTGCGGCTGGGCCATCGGCTGGAAGAAGGACGCATTCTGGGGCCGTGAGGCGCTTCTCGCCGAGAAGGAGGCGGGGCCCCGCCGGCTTCTGCGCGGCCTGCGCGCGGTCGGCCGAGGTGTGCTGCGACCCGACCTGACCGTCCTCGACGGCGACACCCCGATCGGGGTGACGACATCGGGAACCTTCTCCCCGAGCCTGAAAGCCGGTATCGCGCTTGCGCTTCTGGACACTGACCATGAGGTGGCCGACGGCCAGACGGTCTCGGTCGACGTCCGGGGTCGAGCGGTCGAGTGTGACGTGGTCAAACCCCCATTCGTGGAGGCGAAAACGCGGTAGCGGCCGGTTATACAATCGCCTCATGACAGACGGCCCCCTCGAGTTCACGGTTGAGCGCAGTGCGAACCCGGCGACCGACGAGGTACGGGCTGAGATTCTGGCCAATCCCGGATTCGGCCGGTTTCACACCGATCACATGGTGTCGATCGACTACGTCTCGGGTAAGGGCTGGCACGACGCGCGGGTAATCCCGTACGGCCCGATCGAGCTGGATCCGTCGGCGATCGTCCTGCACTATGCGCAGGAGGTTTTCGAGGGGCTCAAGGCGTATCGCTGGGCGGACGGCTCGATCGTGTCCTTCCGCCCCGAGGCCAACGCCGTCCGGCTGCGGTCCTCGGCTCGCCGGATCGCCATCCCCGAACTGCCCGAAGAAGCGTTCCTCGAGTCGCTTCGGCAGCTGATCGCCGTCGACGAACGCTGGGTGCCGCCCGCAGGCGGGGAGGAGTCGCTGTACCTGCGGCCCTTTATCGTCGCCACCGAGCCCGGCCTCGGTGTGCGGCCGGCTTCGGAGTACCGCTACCTGGTGATCGGCTCGCCCGCCGGCGCATATTTCCCGCGCGGCATCAAGCCGGTCAGCGTCTGGCTGTCTCACGAATACGTGCGCGCCTCACCGGGCGGCACCGGCGCCGCCAAGTTCGGCGGCAATTACGCCGCGTCGCTGCTGGCGCAGGCCGAGGCCGCCGACAACGGATGCGATCAGGTGGTGTGGCTGGATGCCATCGAGCGGCGCTACGTCGAAGAGATGGGCGGTATGAACCTGTTCTTCGTGTTCGGCAGCGGCGGAACGGCGCGCCTGGTCACCCCGGAACTGTCAGGTTCGCTGCTGCCTGGAATCACTCGAGATTCATTGCTGCAGTTGGCGACTGACGCCGGCTTCGCTGTCGAAGAGCGCAAGATCGACGTTGACGAATGGCAGAAGAAGTCCGCGGCGGGTGAGATCACCGAGGTGTTCGCCTGCGGCACGGCCGCCGTGATCACCCCGGTGTCTCACGTCAAGCACGGGGAGGGCGAGTTCGTCATCGCCGACGGTGAGCCGGGTGAGATCACGATGGCGTTGCGCGACACGTTGACCGGAATCCAGCGGGGGATGTTCGCGGACACGCACGGCTGGATGTCCCGGCTGTCCTGAAGCCGCGCGGACTGCCCCACACCTTCCAGGTCCGTTCGGAGACGGCACGGGTGCTCGGACCGCCGCCCGAACCTCTTCCCTAGCGGATCGCCAGGCCCACCGCGGCCACCGTCGTCGTCACCTCGATCGCGGCCCCCAGCACATCGCCGGTGACGCCGCCGAACCGCCGCACACAGTGCGCGACCAACGCCGCGCTCGCTGCCAGGGCAACCACCACGGCAACCGGTCCCTGCCACAGCCGCGGGCCCGCGAACACGGCCAGCGCGGCGACCGCGACGATCCACGCCGCCACCACGGCAACCGGCTGGGTGCCGGCCACCCGGGAACCGAGCGAGCTGCCCTCGGCGGCGGGCACCGACCGGCGGCACGCCACCACCGCGGCCACCCGGCCCGCGGTCACGGCGGCGATCATTGCGATGACGCTGAGCTGCGCGAACGCGAACGACTGCGCAAGGATCAGCACCACCGCGGTCGCCACCCCGAACGGCCCGGCGCGGCCGTCACGCATCACCTCCAGCGCCCGCTGCGGCGGGCCGTAGCAGCCCAGTCCGTCCGCGGTGTCGGCCAGCCCGTCGATGTGAAGGCCGCGGGTGGCGACGAGCAGGATCGCCACCGTCGAGCACACCCGCGAGCGGGCTGCCGGGGCCGAACGCCCACGACGATGCGCACAGCACTCCGGCAGCCAGGGCGCCGAGCGCGACACCGACCACGGGCAGGGCGCTCAGGGCGCCGCGGCCCACGACAGCGGTCCTCCCGGCAGGCGTCGGAAGAATGGTCGCGAACGCGAAAGCCCCGGCCAGCGAACCGATCACGACGAGGCAGGCTCGCCATCGCTGACGCTGGCCTCGTCGAAGGTGGCCATCGACGCCAGCACCGCGACCGCGGCCCGGACGATCGGCAGCGCGACGGCGGCGCCGGTGCCCTCGCCGAGGCGCATCCGCATGTCGACGATCGGCTCCAGGTCGAGCCACTGCAGCGCCAGCATGTGGGCCGGTTCGGTGGATCGGTGTCCCGCCTGCCACCACGCTCGGGCCCCCGGCGCCAACCGTTCCGCCACCAGCGCCGCCGCCGCCACCACCACACCGTCGAGGAGTACCGGCGTGCGGCGCACCGCGGCCTGGGCGAGAAAACCGGCCATCGCCGCCAGATCCGAGCCTCCGCAAATACGCAGCAGCGCAACAGGATCCGCGGACGCACTGCGGGCGCGGTAGAGTGCGTCGCGGATGGCGGCGGTCTTCCGCGCCCATGCCGCATCGTCGATTCCAGTGCCGCGGCCGACCACCGCCACCGGTTCGGCTTCGGTCAGTGCGGCGATCAGTGTCGTTGCCGCCGTGGTGTTCCCGATTCCCATATCGCCGGCGATCAGCAGATCCGCGCCGGCATCGGCTTCTTCGTCGGCGATGCGCCGGCCGGCCTCGATCGCGGCCTCCGTCTGCTCGGGGGTCAGGGCGTCTTCGACCGCGATGTTGCCGCTACCGCGACGCACCTTGTGGGCGCCGATTCTGTCCGACAGCGGCTGTTCGACGTCCACCGCGATGTCGACCACCCGCACGCTCGCGCCGGCCAACTCGGCCAGCACGTTGATGGCCGCGCCGCCCGCGTCGAAGTTCGCGACCATCTGCCCGGTGACCTGAGGGGGATACGCCGAGACGCCTGCCGAGGCGACACCGTGGTCGCCGGCGAACACCACCACGCGCGGCCGGGTGAACTGCCGCGGCGGGCAGGCGCCCTGGCAGGACGCCACCCACACCGACAGGTCCTCCAGCCTGCCGAGCGCGCCGCGCGGTTTGGTCAGCCGGTCCTGACGGGCGCGTGCCGCGGCGGCCGCCTCGGGATCGGGCGCATCGACAGCGGGGAATGCGGGAGATTCGGTCACCGCGCGGCCTCCTTCACCACCAGCGGCTGCCCGGCGATCACCAGCACCACCCCGTCGCAGACCCGGGCCAACTGCTGGTTGAGCATGCCCAATTCGTCGGCGAACCGGCGACCGGATTCGGTCGCGGGCACGACGGTCAATCCGACCTCCGGGCTGACCAGCGCAAGGGGGGACCCGAACGATTCGACGGCGTCGATCAGCTCGTCGACGTCGGTGCGGACCGACCCGCCGCTCCAGGCGTCGCGGCGGTCCAGCGCCGCGGTCAACCATCCGCCCACATCGTCGACCATCGTCGCCGTGGCGGTGTCCGACCGCAATTGGGTTGCCACATCAACGGTTTCGACGGTCGACCAATGCGAAGGACGACGACTGCGATGCGCGGCGACGCGCGCCGCCCAATCGGTGTCATCGCCCGGGGCCGCACCGGTGGCCAGATAGCGCACCGGCTGGGCCTCGCCGGCAGACTCGGCGATCACCGCCTCCGCGTATTGCGATTTACCCGACCGGATGCCGCCGAGCACGAGCACCCGCACCGGCGGCTCAGGCTCCGTCAACGGACACTGTCACCGCGGTTCACCTGCGGCCGCGGCGCGCGCATCCGCCGCAACTGCGAGGCGCGGCTGGCTGCGTAGAAGCCCAGCTTCCAACTGCTTTCGGTGTTGTCCGGGAACTTCTCGTCAACCCGCCGGTTCACCTTGCGGCCCACGATGAAGCCGTCGATCACCATGATCAGCACGAGCACGAGCATCGCGGGCGACAGCAGCCGCTGCAGCTGGACCGAGGGGACCGCCAGCATGATGAAGATCAGCCCCAGCGCGGCGGGCATGAACAGACCGAGCAGGTTTCGCCGGGAATCCACGATGTCGCGGACGTATCGGCGCAGCGGGCCCTTGTCGCGCGGCAGCAGGTAGGCGTCCTCGCCGGCCATCATTCTTTCCCGGCGCTCGGACGTGTCGGCGCGCCGGGCGAGGCGCTCGGTCTTGCGTTCGGCGCGGCTGAGCTTCGGGCCGCCGATTTCCTTGCGACGGCGACGCGCCTCGGCGGCGGTCATCGGTGCCGGCGCGACCGGGCCCCGCTTGCGGGTGGCCTCGCTGCGCTTGGGAGTCGGCCTGCCCTTGGGGGCGGTTTTGCCGGTGCCGTCCTGGACCGCCTCCTCGGGCGCGGCCGAGTCGGCGCCATCCTCCGAGTTGTCCTTTTTGCGGCCAAGCAGCTTCACGCCTGCCAGATTACTTCCGCCGCGCATCCGCCCGGACATGCACCGCACGATTCGGGGCAATAGTCTGCCGTCGTGCGGGTTTTGATCGCGCCGGATTGCTACGGCGACAGCTTGACGGCCGTGCAGGCGGCGGAGGCGATCGCGAGCGGCTGGCGGTGCGCCCGTCCCGACGACGAGCTGGCCCTGGCGCCGCAGTCCGACGGGGGACCGGGCTTCGTCGAGGTGCTGGCCGGCCGATTGGGTGATCGGCGGGCCGAGCGCGTCAGTGGCCCGCTGGAGGCCGAGGTGACCGCGGACTGGGTGCTCGACCGGGACGCGCCGGTGACGGCCTACATCGAATGCGCGCAGGCGTGCGGGCTGCACCTACTGGGCGGACCGCCGACCGTGCAGACCGCGCTGGCCGCCCACAGCAGGGGAGTGGGCCAGCTGATCGCCGCGGCCCGCCGCGCCGGTGCCGGCCGCATCGTCGTCGGGCTCGGCGGCAGCAGCTGCACCGACGGGGGCAGGGGCATGGTCGAGGAACTGGCCGCGGACGCGAGGAGCTACAACAGGTGCTGCGTTGAGCGCGGGCCGGGAGCTGGTCGCCGGTGTCGAGCTCATCGCCGCCACAGATGTCGAGCACCCGCTGCTCGGGCCGATGGGTGCGGCGGCGGTGTTCGGACCGCAGAAGGGCGCCGATCCCGACACCGTGCGCATCCTCGAACAGCGGCTGACCGAATGGGCGGCCGAACTCGACGATGCGGCGGGTCGGGCGGTGAGGGACGAAGCGGGCGCCGGGGCCGCGGGGGGCATCGGCGCGGCACTGCTGGCGCTCGGCGGACGGCGCGAGGCCGGAGCGGCGGTGATCGCCGAACACACCCGGCTGGCCGGCGATGTGGCCACCGCGGACCTGGTCATCACCGGGGAAAGGCGGTTCGACGATCAATCGCTGCACGGCAAGGTCGTCAGCGCGCTCGCGGCCGGGGCCGGCACCCGCCGAACCCCGGTGCTGGTGCTTGCGGGCCAGGTCACGCTTGACGAATCGGCGCTGCGGGCGGCAGGCATCACGGCGGCGTACTCGATCGCCGACCACGCCGGCTCGATCGAGCTGGCCATCGACGACGCGGCAAACCAGCTGGCCGGCCTGGCCCAGGTCACAGCGGCGAGCTGGGGATAGGTCGGGAATAGGCCCGGAACAAGGTACCGTTGAGGAAGTGGACATGTGCCCATCAGGGGTCCACCCACGTACATGCACTCAGGAGAAGCAATGACTGTTCAGGACGAGTCGGCGACCACCACCGCCACCCACGGCGTGATCCTGACCGCCGCCGCCGCCACGAAGGCGAAGGCGCTGCTGGACCAGGAAGGTCGCGACGACCTCTCGCTGCGCATCGCGGTTCAGCCGGGCGGATGCGCCGGCCTGCGCTACAACCTGTTCTTCGACGACCGGTCCCTCGACGGGGATCTGGTGGCGGAGTTCGGTGGGGTCGCACTGACCGTGGACCGGATGAGCGCGCCGTACGTCGAGGGCGCCACCGTCGACTTCGTCGACACCATCGAGAAGCAGGGCTTCACGATCGACAACCCGAACGCCACGGGATCGTGCGCCTGCGGCGACTCGTTCAACTGAGTCGGATCGGCTTTCAGTACTGACCGGCCGACCGCGGCAGGTACGAACACACGAGGATCTCGTTGTCCTGCGAGAGTAGTTGGGCGATGGCCTGTTCCTCGTCGCTCGGCTGTTGGGTCCGGCTCGAACCGCTGGCCGGTGCCACCTTCATGGTGAACAGCACCTGCGCCTGATTAGGGCTCCACAGCACCATCTTGTCGATCGACGTCACCTCGACGTGGCTGTACTGCTTGCGGAAGGCGTCGCTGCTCAAACTCGCCAGTGCGAGATCGGACCGGCGCTCCTTGACCGCGTCGTACAAGCCGCACAGCGTATGCCGCGCGACGGTTTCGTCGTCACCCTTGGACAGTGCGTCCAGATACTGCTGAATGGCCGCCTTGGCCGAAGCCTCGGTGAATGTGCCGGCGCCGCCCGACTTGTCGTTCCCCGCGGCGAGCACGATCGCGGTCACCAGCGCGGCCACCACCGCGACCGCCACGACCACTGCGGCGACGATGCGCCCGCGGCGCTTCTTCGGATACGGCACGGGAGGCGGCAACATCCCGGGATAGGCCGACGGCACCGACGGGATGTTGTCGGGGTAGGGCTGCGCTGGATATTCGGGATACATTTGCGGGCCATTCGGTCCGACGCCGTATTCGGGCGGGTACGGACCGGCCATTTATTTGCTCCCCCAAGATGTGTGTACGAAAACACCTGTCTACAGTGACCGGGCGGGCACTTGTAGGCAGGTTAGCGCACCAGCAGCGGTGTCCCGGGCCGAGGCGAGCCGAGAAGGGCGCACCCTTGGTTTGAGTACGATTGTCTAGACGGCTTAATAAATGGAGGGTGACGTTTCGTGACCATTGCGGTGACCGGATCAATTGCGACCGACCATCTCATGCGCTTTCCCGGGCGGTTCTCCGAACAGCTGTTGGCCGACCATCTGCAGAAGGTGTCCCTGAGCTTCCTGGTCGACGATCTGGTCGTGCATCGCGGTGGCGTGGCGGGCAACATGGCGTATGCGATCGGCGTGCTCGGCGGTGATGTGGCGCTGGTGGGTGCCGCCGGGCAGGACTTCGACGACTACCGGCAATGGCTGCAATCGGCAGGCGTGAACACCGACACCGTGCTCATCTCCGAAAGCGCATACACCGCACGATTCGTCTGCACCACCGACGAGGCCATGGCGCAGATCGCGTCGTTCTATCCGGGTGCCATGTCGGAGGCGCGCGACATCTCGCTGGCCGATGTCGTAAAGCAGGTTGGCACACCGGAATTGGTGATCGTCGGCGCCAACGACCCGGAGGCGATGTTCCTGCACACCGAGGAGTGCCGCAAGCTCGGTCTGGCGTTCGCGGCCGACCCGTCCCAGCAGCTTGCCCGCCTGTCGGGCGAGGAGATCCGCCGGCTGATCGACGGCGCCACCTACTTGTTCACCAACGACTACGAATGGGATCTGCTGCTGCAGAAGTCGGGCTGGACCGAGGCCGAGGTGATGAGCCAGATCGGCCTGCGTGTCACCACACTGGGCCCCAAGGGCGTCGACCTGGTCAGCGCCGACGGCACCGTGATCCATGTCGACGTCGTTCCGGAGAAGCATCAGGCCGACCCGACCGGCATCGGCGACGCCTTCCGGGCCGGGTTCCTCACCGGCCGCAGCGCCGGACTCGACCTGGAGCGGTCGGCGCAGCTCGCGTCGCTGGTGGCCGTGCTGGTACTCGAGGCACCCGGCCCGCAGGAGTGGACCTGGGACCGCGACGAGGCGGTGCAGCGGCTGAGCGATGCCTACGGCGCCGAAGCCGGAGCCGGAATCGCCGCGGCGCTCACGTAGATCAGAGCTGCACCGGGTAGTGCGGCTCGCTGATCTGCGGCGCGATGCTGCGCTCGACGAAGATCGCGTGCCACAGCATGAAGATCAGCACCGTCCAGAGTCTGCGGCTGTGATCGGTTGTGCCACTGCGGTGTTCTTCGAGCATCGTTCGTACGCCTGCGAGGTCCACCAGCTCACCCGCGCCGGACGAGCCGACCATCCCGTAGGCCCAGTCCAGTAGCTCGCCGGACCGCAGCCAGTGCCGGATCGGCACCGGGAAGCCCAGCTTGGGCCGGTTGAGCACATGGGCGGGCACGATCGGCTCGAGCGCCCGCCGCAACGCGAATTTCGTGGTGGCCCTGGTGATCTTCTGGTCGTAAGGGAGTCGGGAAGCGACGGCGAAGACCTCCGGGTCCAGGAACGGGACCCGCAGTTCCAGCGAGTTGGCCATGGTCATCTTGTCGGCCTTGACGAGAATGTCGCCACGCAGCCACGTGAACAGGTCGACGTGCTGCATGCGCGCCACGGGGTCCCATCCCGTCGAGGAGGCGTACACCGGTGCGGTGACGTCGGTGTGGGTCCACTCGGCGCGGAAGCCGGGCAGCACGGCCCGCAGCTGTTCGTCGGAGAAGCTGCGGGCATTGCCGTAGTAGCGCTCCTCGAGGGTCAGCGATCCGCGATGCAGCAGGCTCTTGCCCCGCATGCCCTCGGGCAACGGTGCCGACATCCTGCCCATCGACTTGCGCAGCGGTCGAGGCAGATACTCAAAAGGCCGCAGCGACAAGGGTTCCCGGTAGATGGTGTAGCCGCCGAACAGCTCGTCGGCGCCCTCGCCCGACAGCACCACCTTGACGTGCTTGCGGGCTTCCCTGGCGATGAAGAACAGCGGCACCAGAGCGGGGTCCGCGACGGGTTCGTCGAGATACCAGACGATTTGGGGCAGAGCCGCGACGAACTCGGCCTGACTGACCACCTTGGTGACGTGTCGCGCGCCGATCGCCTCCGCCGAGGCCACCGCGACGTCGACCTCCGAGAATCCCTCGCGTTCGAACCCGGTGGTGAAGGTGATCAGCCGCGGGTTGTGCCGCATGGCCAGCGCGGCGATCGCGGTGGAGTCGATGCCGCCGGAGAGGAAGGCGCCGACGGTGACGTCGGCACGCATGTGCTTGGCCACCGAATCCTCGAGCACCGCGGTGATCTCGTCGTAGCGGCTCTGCTCGCGGCCCGCGACGAAGCGCACAGCCTCGAATCGCGGGGTGAAATAACGCGTGACTTCGGGCGGCTGTCCGGGCCGGACCCTGGCGTAGCTGCCGGATTCCAGCCGCCGGATGCCGCGGTGCAGGGTCTCGGGTTCGGGCACGTATTGAAGCACCGTGTAGTGCTGCACGGCGCGCTCGTCGACACCGACATTGATGCCCAACGTGTCGGCGAGGTCGAGCAGGCACTTCTTCTCGCTGCCCACCGCCGTGCCGCCGGCGCCGGTGGCCATGAACAACGGCTTGATCCCGAACGGATCCCGCGCGCAGAACAGTTCGTGTTCGACGGTGTCCCACAGTGCGAATGCGAACATCCCCCGGAGTCGGGTCAGCGCGCCGGTGCCCCAGTGGTGGTAGGCCGCGATGATGGCCTCACTGTCGCCGTCGGTGGCGAAAACGGCCCCGTGTTCGGCCGCCAGTTCCTCGCGCAGTTCCAGGTAGTTGTAGATCTCGCCGTTGAACACCAACACGTATCGGTCGGGTGACTCGTCCGGACCCCAGCGCAGCGGCTGGTGGCTGTGGGCGATGTCGATGATCGACAGCCGGTTGAAACCGAGGACGACGTGCGGGTCAGCGGTGTCGTCGGACCATGTTCCCGGCTCGTCCGGCCCGCGGTGGCGCATCAGGTGCGACGCGCCGGCGACCGCGTCGACGAGGGCATGGGAGCCGTGCGCGGACGGGTCGGTAAGCAGGGCAAGCAGTCCGCACACCGCGCCAGTATGCCTAATGGCACAGGTGTGTCGAGACCGGCACCCGAGGGTGGTCTACGCTGCGTAGTATTCGCCTAGCATTTCCGACTTCTAGGAGGCTTCAACGTGACACCTCGCGGGCTCAGGGTGTTGGCGTTGTCGGTCGTCCTGGGTGGCACTGCCGTGCTGCTCAGCGGATGCAGCTGGTCCGAGGTTCTCGGCCTGGGCTGGCCCAACGGCATCACGCCCGAAGCGCATCTGAACCGTGAGCTGTGGATCGGTTCGGTGATCGCCTCGCTGGTCGTCGGCGCCATCGTGTGGGGACTGATTTTCTGGTCCTCGGCGTTTCACCGGCACAAGAAGGGCGACACCGAACTGCCCCGCCAGTTCGGCTACAACATGCCCCTGGAGCTGGTGCTGACCGTCGTGCCGTTCCTGATCATCTCGGTGCTCTTCTACTTCACCGTGGTGGTGCAGGAGAAGATGCTGCACAAGGACCCCAACCCCGAGGTGGTCATCGACGTCACCGCCTTCCAGTGGAACTGGAAGTTCGGTTACCAGAAGATCAACTTCACCGACGGCACGTTCAGCTACGACGGCGCCGACAACGACCGCAAAGCGGCGATGGAGTCCAAGCCCGAGGGGGTCGACAGCCACGGCGAGGAGCTCGTCGGCGCGGTCCGCGGGCTCAACCCCGAAGACCGCCGGTACCTGAACTTCGACAAGGTCGAGACGCTGGGATCCTCCACCGAGATCCCGATCCTGGTGGTGCCGTCGGGCAAGCGCATCGAGTTCCAGATCGCCTCGGCCGACGTGATCCACGGCTTCTGGGTGCCGGAGTTCCTGTTCAAGCGCGACGTGATGCCCGACCCGCAGGCCAACCACTCGGACAACGTCTTCCAGGTCACCGAGATCAACAAGACCGGCGCGTTCGTCGGCCGCTGCACGGAGATGTGCGGCACCTACCACTCGATGATGAACTTCGAGCTGCGCGTGGTCGAGCCCAACGACTTCAAGGCGTATCTGCAGCAGCGGATCTCCGGCAAGACAAACGCCGAGGCGCTGCAGGCCATCAATCAGCCACCGGCCGCCGTCACCACTCATCCGTTCGACACCCGCCGCGGCGAGCAGGTTCCCGGGGCATCTCAGGCGAGCAAGTAGGGGACACCGCATGCACATCGAAGCCAGGCTGTTCGAATTCCTCACCGCGTTCTTCGTGCTGGCCGCCGTGGTGTATGCGGTGCTGACGGCCATGTTCGCCAACGGCGGCGTCGAGTGGGCCGGCGTGACCGCGCTGGTCATGACCTCGGGCCTGACACTGATCACGGGCACGTTCTTCCGGTTCGTCGCCCGGCGGCTCGACACCCGGCCCGAGGACTACGAGGACGCCGAGATCAGCGACGGCGCCGGCGAGCTGGGCTTCTACAGCCCGCACAGCTGGTGGCCGTTGTTCATCGCACTGTCGGCATCGGTCACCGCCGTCGGCGTCGCGCTGTGGCTACCATGGCTGATCGCGGCGGGCGCGTGCTTCGTCCTCTCGACGGCGGCCGGATTGGTGTTCGAGTACTACATGGGCCCCGAGAAGCACTGAGCCTCCACAAGGTCACAATCCGGACAACAGTTCGTCCAGTGACCGTGCTGTGAGATTCGTTCGGGTCACTCGGTTGGGTAGTGTTGCCGAGGCACGGACAGCCAGCTTGTGGCCAACGCCGGCGCCAGTGATGTAGTCGAAAAGGATAGGCGTAGATGAGCGGGCCGAATCCCCCGGAGCCGGACTCTGAAGGGTCGGATTTGCCAGGTCGGGAGGCGGGCAGCCAGCCCACGTCCGACCAGGAGACACAAAATATCGGCGAGGCCGAAATCCACTCGCAGGCCTATTCCGCGCCGGAATCCGAGCAGTTCACCAGTGGTCCGTACGTGCCCGCCGATCCGCATCTCTATGACTACGAGACCTACGAGCCGGCGACCGAACTGGTCGACCAGCCCGCGCCGCCGCGCTGGCCCTGGGTGGTGGGGGTGGTGGCGATCATCGCCGCCATCGCCCTGGTCGCGTCGGTGTCGGTGTTGGTGACCCGCACCGATACCAGCAACCTGGCCACCCCCGCGACGACGACCAGCGCACCTCCGGTGCAGGACGAGATCACCACGACGACCGAGCCGCCCCCGCCGCCACCACCACCCCCGACGTCGGAGGAGCCGCCCCCGCCGCCACCGCCGGAGACGGTGACGGTGACGCAGGAACCGCCGCCCCCGCCACCACCACCGGAGACCACCGAGGCGCCGCCTCCGCCGCCCGTGACCACCGAGGCGCCGCCTCCGCCGCCACCCACCACGACGCGCTCGGGCCCGCGTCAGGTCACCTACTCGGTGACCGGGACGAAGGCGCCCGGCGACATCATCACGGTGACCTACGTCGATGCGTCGGGCCGCAGCCGCACCCAGCGCAATGTGTACATCCCGTGGTCGTTGACGGTGACCCCGATCTCGCAATCCGAGGTCGGCTCCGTGCAGGCGTCCAGTCTCTTCCTGGTGAGCAGGCTGAATTGCTCGATCACGACAAGCGACGGCACGGTGCTGTCATCGAACACCAACAACGCCGCACAGACCAGCTGCTGATGACATACGAATCGAGCCTCGCAGCTGGACCGCACCGACCGCATTCTGCTCGGCGCATGCGCGGCGATCTGGCTGGCCGCCCTTGGTGCGGGCGTCGCCGCCGCGGTCGCGCTCGTCGACCTCGGCGGTGGCCACCCCGAGACTTCGGACGACTCCGGAACGCCATGGCTGCTGTACACCGTGATCGGCGTCTCGGCGGCCGTCATCGTGGGTGCCGTTCCGCTGCTGCTGCGGGCACGTCGCAGCGCGCTGGAGGATGCCTCGCAGGCGCCCGTCCGGCCGGCCCCGGCCAGGTCCCTGCCGACCACTGCGGAAGCGCCGGTGCGCGGCACTGAGGCGCCGACGGAGAAGATACGGGTGCTGGGCGGCATGGGCGAGCCCGACCGCGACGCACCCGCGGTGCGTTCCGCCGGCGCACCGACCTTTGTTCAGCCGCGCGCCGTCGTCGACCGGCTCTTCCTGCGCGGCGCCACGGGGATCGTCTGCGCGATGGGCGTCGCGATGGCGGCGATCGGCGTGGCGACCTATTTGATGGCGGTGGACAGCAATACGGCGGCCTGGGTCTTGTACGTGCTGGCCGGGCTGATCACGTTGGCGATGCCCGCCGTCCCGTACTACTTCCTGCGAGAGCTACGCGCCGCAACCGATTGAGGCCGGCACGCCGCCACTCACCCGTGGCCGGGCAACGCCTCAGTGGTGCCCGTTGGTGTGGCCGTTGGTCTGCCCGTTCGACGAGCCGCCGTCCTGATGCTCGCGCAATGCGGTGAGCGCCTTGCGTTCCGCGTTGTGTGCGGCCTCG
The DNA here is from genome assembly GCA_963699655.1 of uncultured Actinomycetota bacterium. Taxonomy (GTDB): domain Bacteria; phylum Actinomycetota; class Actinomycetes; order Mycobacteriales; family Mycobacteriaceae; genus Mycobacterium. The sequence continues at coordinate 367,905 of CAVOUV010000017.1, read as the reverse complement.
GTGAGCGCCTCGTGCTCGGACAGTGGATCGGCACGCAGGAAGCTGCCTGTGCCCGGCGCACCCGCGGAGCCGAGCTTGTTCATCCGCTTGGGCAGCGCTGCGCCCTGGTACTCCAACGGAATCGGGTGACCGTGCTCGTCGACCGGTCCCAGCGGCTGGTGCAGCTCGATGTAGGCACCGTGCGGCAGGCGCTTGATGATGCCGGTCTCGATGCCGTGCTCGAGCACCGCCCGGTCACTGCGCTGCAAGCCGATGGCCCACCGGTATGCGATGTAGTAGACGATCGCGGGCAGCACCACCATGCCGATGCGGCCGATCCACGTCGTCGCGTTCAGCGAGATGTGGAACTTCAGCGCGATGATGTCGTTCATCGCAGCCAGCGTCAGCACCATGTAGAACGCGATGGCGGCAGATCCGACGGCGGTGCGCACCGGGACGTCGCGGGGACGCTGCAGCAGGTTGTGATGCGCGTTGTCGCCGCTCAGCTTCCGCTCGAGGAACGGGTACGCGGTCAGCAGGCCGAAGATCACGCCCATGATGATCGCCACGCCGAACGCGGCGGGAATGGTGTGGCCGAACGGGTAGAACTCCCAGGCCGGCCAGATACGCGCCAGGCCTTCCGTCCACATCATGTAGAAGTCCGGCTGGCTGCCCGCCGAGATCTGTGACGGTTTGTACGGGCCCAGCTGCCAGATCGGGTTGATCTGGAGCAGACCGCCCATCAGGCCCAGGATGCCCGTCGTCATCGCGAAGAACGCGCCCGACTTGACGGCGAACACCGGCATCACGCGAACGCCGACGACGTTCTTCTCGGTGCGGCCGGGTCCGGGGAACTGGGTGTGCTTCTGGAACCACACAAAGGCGAGGTGAACACCGATGAGCGCCAAGATGATTCCGGGTATCAGCAGGATGTGCAGCGCGTACATCCGTGGTAGCAGCACACCGTCCGCCGAGCATTGGTAACCCAGCCCACCGCACGGGAAGTCGCCGCCGAAAAGCGCCCAGTGCATCCAGCTGCCGACCACCGGAATACCCAGTGTGATCGAGCTGAGGGCGGCCCGCAGACCGATGCCGGACAGCAGGTCGTCCGGCAGCGAGTAGCCGAAGTAGCCCTCGAACATGGCGAGGATCAGCAGCAGCGACCCGATCACCCAGTTGGCCTCGCGGGGCCTGCGGAAGGCGCCGGTGAAGAAGATGCGGGCCAGGTGCACCATGATCGCCGCGGCGAACAGCAGTGCGGCCCAGTGGTGTACCTGCCGCACGAACAGCCCGCCCCGGATCTCGAAGCTGATGTCGAGTGTGGAGGCGTAGGCCTTTGACATCTCGACGCCGCGCAGCGGCTGGTACACGCCGTCGTAGGTGACTTCGGCCATCGACGAGTCGAAGAAGAGGGTGAGGTACACGCCGGTGATGAGGAGGACGATGAAGCTGTAAAGGGCGATCTCGCCGAGCAGGAACGACCAGTGGGTGGGGAAGACCTTGTTCAGCTGTCGTCGCACCGCCGCCGAGGGGTGGTAGCGCGAATCGATCGCATCGCCTTGTTCGGCTAGCATTTCGCCAAGTTTCGGACTCATGAGCGCCGCTCCCAGAATGCCGGTCCAACGGGCTCGATGAAGTCGCCGTTGGCGACCATGTACCCGTCTTGATCAATGGTGATGGGCAGCTGCGCGAGTGCCCGCGCAGCGGGGCCGAATATGGGTTTCGCGAAGTGCAACGCGTCGAACTGCGACTGGTGGCACGGGCACAGGATGCGGTAGGTCTGCTGCTCGTAAAGCGAAGAGGGGCAACCCAAGTGCGAGCACACCTTGGTGAACGCGAACAGCTCGCCGAAGTTGAAGCTCTCCTGGCCCTTGCGCTTGACCACCCTGGACATGTCCTGCGGGCGGATGCGGATCAGCATCACGGGGTTGCGCACCCCCATGGCGATCTCGCTCAGCCTGTGGTGTGACTCCACCGTGGTGCCGTCGCCGTCGGACTCCCGCCACGGGAACACCGTCTCCATGCCACCCGCGTCGAGGTCCTCCGGGCGCATCTTGACGAACGGCGACTCACCGGGAAGTCCGGTGGCGCGGGCCATGTAGATGGTCTCGCCGGCGAAGGTCGGGGTCCACCCCGACGTCCAGAGCACCGCCTTCTTGCCGCTGGCGGTCGGAACCACCGGTTTCCACGGGTTCTTGATGAGGCCGCCGGTGAACGCGACCAGGGTGCCGAGGCCGAACGCGCCCAGCCCGATGCCCAGCGACATCCCGACCAGCTTGCGCCGCCTGAGCGTCGAGCCTTCCAAGGCATCGGTGAGGTTTGCCGCGACCGTCTTGCGCTGAATCTCGGGGGAGGCGCCGTCGTGGCGGTCCTGGATGGAGATCTCTTCGGGAATGAACCTCTTCTGGTACAGCACCGCACCGATGCCGATCGCGAGGATCGACAGGCCGAAGGTCAGGCCGTACAGCGGGGTGGCCAGGTCATACCAGATGTGCCCCTCGGTATCGCCGCCTTTGTACTCCCACGGCCAGAACAAGAAGACCAGCAGCAGCGCCAGGCCCGAAAAGCCGCCCAGCAGAAGCCAGTACGCGACGCCGCGCTCGGCGCGCTTCTCCGCCTTGGTGCCGGGAACCGGCCAGCGATCCCCCAGGTAGACGGTCTCGACACCGTCCATCCTGCCGCCCAGTTCGACGAGTTCCTCGCGGGTCATCGACGCCAGTTCGGCATCGCTGGGTTGCCCGGGGATGCCCGACTGGCCCGGGGTGTCCGTTCCCTTGACTTCTTCGCTCATGCGCGCGATCCGATCCACAACGCCGCACCAACTACGGCGACAATCCCGATTATCCAGGCCGCCATGCCTTCTGACGACGGTCCGAAGCCGCCGAGTCCGTACCCGCCTGGGTCGGGCGCCTCGGTCGCCATCCGGACATAGGCCACGATGTCTCTCTTCTCCTCCGGGCTCAGCTGCCGGTCGGCGAACTTCGGCATGTTCTGCGGGCCGGTGAGCATCGCGGTGTAGATCTGTGCCGGCTCGGCCGGCGCCAGGTCGGGGCCGTACTTACCCGACGACAGCGCCCCGCCCTTGCCGGTGAAGTTGTGGCAGGACGCGCAGTTCAGCCGGAACAGGTCGCCGCCGCGGGCGACGTTGCTGCCGAGCAGCGAGTCGTGGGCGATTTTGCCGTTGTCATCGCGCGGCGCGACTGGGCCGCCGCCGTTGGCCTGGACGTATGCGCCGAGCGCGTCGATCTGGCCCTCGTCGAAGATCGGGTCCTTGCGGGCGGCCTGCGCCTCGCCGCGCATCGCGGGCATGCGGCCCGTCGAGACCTGGAAGTACACCGCGGCCTCACCGACGCCGATCAGGCTGGGCCCGCGGTCCGGCACGCCCTGCAGGTTGGCCCCGTGGCACGTCACGCATGAGGTGTCGAACAGCTGCTTGCCGGTGCGCAGCAGCGCCGACGTCGACTCGTCGGCGACGGCGACCTGAGGCGTCGGGGTCAGGGTGGCCGCCAAGCCACCGGCGACTGCCAGTCCGATCAGCAGCAGCAAAGCTGCCGAAAGGCGCCGGCGCAGCCGACGGCGGGACTTGTCGGTCATTGAACCCCTTCTCGGCTTCCTCGGCGTTGAGCTCGTCGGACGCATCGGCGAGCCGATCATCGGACGAAGTAGATGGTGGCGAACAGCGCGATCCAGACGATGTCGACGAAATGCCAGTAGTACGACACGACGATCGCGGCGGTGGCCTGCGCGGGTGTGAACTTGCTCATCCCGGTGCGGGCCAGCAGGAAGATGAAGGCGACGAGACCGCCGATCACGTGCAGCCCGTGAAATCCGGTGGCCAGGTAGAACACCGAGCCGTACGCGCTGCCGGGGATCGTGGTGCCGTGCTCCACCAGATGCATGTACTCGTAGGCCTGACCGAGCACGAAGAACAGGCCCATCAGGAACGTGATGACGTACCAGCGACGCAGCCCGAACACGTCTCCGCGCTCGGCGGCGAACACGCCCATCTGGCACGTGAACGACGACGCGATGAGCACCAGGGTGACCGGAACCGCCTGAACCAGGTTCAACTCGGTGGGGTGCGGCGGCCAGTCGCCGCCTGCCTGCGCCCGGGCGGTGAAGTACATCGCGAACAAGCCAGCAAAGAACATCAACTCGCTGGACAGCCACACGATGGTGCCCACACTGACCATGTTCGGGCGGTTCAGCGAATGTACTCGCGACGTGATAGCGGTTCCCGAGGTCCCTACAGCGCTCGTCACACCGCAAGTATGACGCTTTGTAGTTGTTGAACTCCACCCGGGTCGAGCAATTCGTCATAATCAGCCGGTGAATGCTGACAACCCGATCCGTGCACGCCGACATGGCCACGCATCCTCGGACGGCTGACCACCGGTCAGGGACTCGCACCCGGCCAGGCGGCCTGGGCGATGGACCAGATCATGACCGGCGCGGCCACACCCGCGCAGATCGCGGGCTTCGGCGTGTCGATGAAGATGAAGCGTCCGACCTCGGCTGAAGTGACCGAACTGGCCGACATCATGCTCAAGCATGCCCGGCGGGTGCCGACGGACACGATCGGCAACGAGACCGTCGACGTGGTCGGCACCGGCGGCGACGGGGCGAACACCGTGAACCTGTCGACGATGGCCGCGGTCGTGGTCGCCGCCTCCGGCGTGCCGGTGGTCAAACACGGCAATCGGGCCGCGTCGTCGATGTCCGGCGGTGCCGACACCCTCGAGGCGCTCGGAGTGCGTGTCGACCTCGGACCCGAAGACGTCGCGCGCAGTGTCGCCGAGGTCGGCATCGGGTTCGCGTTCGCGCCCCAGTTCCACCCGTCCTTTCGGCACGCCTCGGTCGTGCGACGCGAGATCGGGGTGCCGACGGTGTTCAACCTGCTCGGGCCGCTGACGAATCCGGCGGGGCCGCGGGCCGGCCTGATCGGGTGCGCCTGGGGTGATCTGGCCGAGGTCATGGCCGGGGTGTTCGCCGCCCGCCGGTCCAGCGTGCTCGTCGTGCACGGCGACGACGGCCTCGACGAGCTGACCACCACGACGACGAGCACCATCTGGCGGGTGCAGGCGGGGACGGTCGAGCGGTTGACGTTCGATCCGGCTGCCTTCGGCTTCCGGCGCGCCGAGCTCTCCGAACTGATGGGCGGAGACGCGGAGGCCAACGCCGCCTCGGTCCGTACCGTGTTCGGCGGCGCCAAGGGCCCCGTCCGGGACGCGGTGATACTCAACGCGGCGGGTGCGATGGTGGCTCATGCGGGACTAGCCAGCGACGCCAAATGGGTGCCGGCGTGGGAGTCGGGACTCGCCAGGGCCGCCGCGGCGATCGACTCCGGTGCCGCCGAACAACTGCTCGCGCGTTGGGTGCGGTTCACCCAGAAGCTGTGATGCGTCGTCCCGGGTGAGCGCCTGCTCGGCCGCCAGCCGCGCCGAGCGGGCCGCGCCGCCCAGGCGGCCCACCGGCCCGCCGATGCCGCGGGCGAGGCGTAACCGGGCTCGGCCCGCACGATGCGCACCCCCGGCTGCGCGAGCCAGCGCGCGATCAGCCCGGTTTCCTCGACGAGCGCACCGCCCAGCGGTGCGGGGGAGGGCAGGATCGCTTGTGCGCCAACGCAAATGGCGTCGACCACCGGCATCGGCGGAACACCGCGGCGGGCGTTGCCCGCGGCCGCCAGCTGGCCGTGCCGGATCACCGCCAGATGCCACCCGCCGTCACCGTCGGGGCGTGCGGCCACCAGTTCGGTGACCGCGGCCAGCGCCCGCAGCCGCTGACCCCGCCACAGCACGTCGATCGCGGCTGCCGCGTGGTCCCGCAGCCGCGCCGCCGTCTCGTAGCGGCCGCGGTCGGCGAGTTCGGCGAGGTGAGCCAGCACCGGCGCGCCAGCGCCCCGCTGTCGCGGCCCTCGATCAGATCGGCCGCGCGTGCGGCGGCGGCCGCATAGTCGGCGGCGGTCGACCTCGCGCGCCGCGGGGCACGGCGACAACTCGGGCTCGGGACAGGTAGGGCCGTGCAGCGCCGAGCGGCCCAGCCGCGCGGTGCAGGTCCGCACGCCGGTGAACCGCGCCAGCAGCGCGGCCGTCTCGACGGCGTCGGCGCGGGAGCGGAACGGCCCGACCGTGCAGTCGTGCTTGGGAGTTCGAACCACCGAGAACCGGGGGAACGGCTTCGTCGGTGAGCACCACCCACCACCATCGGTGGGGAAACTTCGAGCGGCGGTTGTAGGGCGGCGCGTGTGCGGCGAGCAGCCGCAGCTCGCGCACCCCGGCCTCCAGCTCGTGCGCGCACTCGACGTGGTCGACCGCGGTGGCCAGCGACGCCATCTCCTTCATACGGGTGCGCGGATCGGCACCGGTGAAGTACTGGCCGACCCGCCGGCGCAGATCGACCGCGGTTCCGACGTAGAGCACCTCGGCCGACGGCCCGCGGAACAGGTACACGCCCGGGCGGTGGGGCAGCGCGTCGGCGAGGTGGCGGTTGCGGCGCTGCGCGGGGGTGACGTCGGGGAGATACGACCGCAGGTCGGTATAGGTGTGCACGCCCTGGTTGCCGACCCGCTCGATCAGCCCGTGCAGCACGTCGACCGTGGCGCGGGCATCGTCGAGCGCCCGGTGGGTGGGTGTGGTGGCGGCGTCGAACAGGCGGGCCAGCGCGGACAGTCGCACACTGGGCGCCTCGTCGCGGGTGAGCACCCGCCGGGCCAGCCGCACCGTGCACAGCACCGGTGGCCTGGGCCAGGGGATCTGGCAGCGTTCGGCGGCGGCCCGCAGGAAGCCGATGTCGAATCCCGCGTTGTGTGCGACCAGCACGGCGCCGCGCGAGAACTCGAGGAAGCTCGGCAGCACCGACTCGATCCTCGGCGCGTCGGACACCATCGCGGTCGTGATGCCGGTGAGCGTGACGATCTGCGGCGGAATGCTGCGGCCGGGGTCGACGAGCGTGGCGAGCTCACCCAGCACCGCGCCGCCGCGGACCTTGACCGCACCGATCTCGGTGATCGCGTCTGGTTCGTCACCGGTGGCGCGGCCACCGGTGGTCTCGAGATCGACGACGACGAAGGTGGTCTCCCGCAGGGACAGGTCCGAGAGCGGATCGACGTCCGCGAAGCTCAGCTGGCCCATGCGCTGAAGGTAAGGAACCCGACCGACAGGTTGGGGTTGCCACGCCCGCTCGCCCGGGCTGCTTGTCGGTACCCCTCGATACCGTGCGCGTGACACCGATCGAGAGGACGGCCAACCAATGGGCACGGTGAAGATCGATTGCGACGACTGCGCGGTGCGCGGGCACGGTTGCAAGGACTGCGTCGTGAGCGTCTTGCTCGGCGCACCCGAGACGTTGCTCGACGACGAACAGCGCGCGCTGGAGGTGCTTGCCGACGTCGGGTTGGCACCGCGGCTGCGGTTGGTGCCGATCCATCGGCACAACGATTCAGGAGTCGCGTGACGACACGCGATCGACGCGGGCGGTGATTGCGTTTCTCCTTGCGGCTGTTAAATTTGCGTCCTCCATTGGACAAGGCCGATGCCGTTTCGTAACCTATCTGAGACCTAAGAGCAGTTCGACGCGGCTTCGTTAATACGGCAGTTGAAGGACGCAAATCTTGAGGCTCCACCGCACGCACCGGACCACCCGTGGAATTCAACGACTCGTAGTAGGTGCGATAGCGGGCTTAACCATCCTCGGGGGTGTCGTCGCCGGGCATGTGCAGGCCGATCCCGCAGACGACGCGATGGCAAAGCTCAATGAACTGTCGCGACAATCCGAGCAGACCACCGAAGCCATGCATTCGGCCCAGCTCGATTTGAACAACAAGCTGGCCGTTCAGCAGGCCGCCGACGCCAAGCACGCCGCCGACCAAGCAACGGTGGATTCGGCGAAGGCGCAGCTGGCAACGTTTCAGACCGCGGTCGACAAGGTAGCTGCCGCCCAATATATGGGCGGCCGGACCGACGGTCTCGACGCGATGCTGACGGCCTCGTCGCCGCAGGGTCTGATCGACCAGCTCGCCGTGCAGCGGGTGATGGCCTCCGAGATGTCGGCACAGATGAAGAGTTACCGGGAGATCAACGCGAAGGCCGCGGCGGCCGAGCAGGCCTCCGCGCAATCCGCCGCCGACGCCAAGACGGCCGCCGAGCAGGCCGCGGCCGTGCGCGCCGACCTGCAGTCCAAGCAGAGCCAGCTGCAGGTGCAGATCGCCGTGGTCAAGTCGCAGTACCTCGCGCTGACCCCGACCCAGCGGGAAGCGCTCGCGGCCGTGCCGCCGGCACCCCCCGCACCCGTGGCGCCTCCCGCGCCCGACGCGGCACCGCCCGCGAACGACCCCAGCGTTCTGGCGGCCCCCGCCCCCGCTCCACCTGACGCCATCCCGCCCGGTGACATGGCACCCGGCGGCTCGCCGGAGGCGGCCACCGTCATCCAGGCGGCGCTGAGCCGGATCGGCTCGCCGTACTCGTGGGGCGCGTCGGGCCCCAGCGCCTTCGATTGCTCCGGTCTGGTCATGTGGTCCTTCCAGCAGGCCGGTGTCTCCCTGCCGCACTCCAGCCAGGCGCTCGCCCAGGGCGGGCAGGCGGTCTCGATGGACCAGATGCAGCCGGGCGATCTGGTCACCTATTACTCCGATGCGTCACACGTAGGCATCTACATCGGTGACGGGATGATGGTGCACGCCTCGACCTACGGCACGCCGGTGCGAGTCGCGCCGGTGAACAATGCGCCGATCCACAACGTTCGTCGGTACTAAACGCCCGGTCCTCGGTTTCCTTCTGCTCGCCGAGCTGATCCTGGCCGGGGCAGTCCTGGTGCGCGTTCCCCACGCGTCACCGCCGTCCCCGCCTGCGGCCGCGCCGCCGTCGCTGACGACATCCACCGCCGCGGCCACCACCGAAACACTGCGTGATGGCCGCACGGTGCGTCTGCTCAACCTGGCCGGACCATCGGAGGCCCCGCTGCTGACGCGTATCGCCGCCGAGATGAACGACGCCGCGGATGCCGTCACGTCGTTCTGGGGCGCGGACTGGCCACGCGGCATCGTGATCGTGGCGACGGGATCCGACGCCGAATTCGCCACTCTGGCCGGCGCCGGGCCCGACGTCGCCGCGACCACCACCGCGGAGCGGATCACGTTCGCCCCGGGTGCCGCCGCGATGAGCGACGCATCGCTGCGAATAGTGGTGCGTCACGAGCTGTTTCACTACGCGGCCCGCGCCCGGACAGCAGCCGACGCACCGACGTGGCTGACCGAGGGGGTCGCTGACTTCGTCGGCCGGCCCGCCACCCCGCGACCACCACCGAACGCGGCCGACCTGGCCGTCCTGCCCACCGACGCGGATCTGGGCAGCGCCGGACCGCAGCGCTCGCTGGCGTACGACCGGGCGTGGTGGTTCAGCCGGTTCGTCGCCGACCAGTACGGCCTCGCGGCGCTGCGCGAGCTGTATCTGCGGGCGTGTGCACCCGGCCACCCGGATGCGGCCGCCGCCGTGCGGGAAAGCCTCGGCACCGACCTGCCCGCGGTGGTGTCCCGGTGGCGGCAATGGCTGACACGTTAGCCTTTCCTGGATGACCCGGGTCCTGCTGGTTACCAACGACTTTCCACCGCGCCGTGGCGGGATCCAGTCCTACCTGCAGGCATTCGTCGGCGAGTTGGTCGGCGGCGGCGGTCACACGGTGACGGTGTACGCACCGAAGTGGAAGGGCGCGGCCGAATTCGACGACCTGGCGCGCGCCTCCGGCTATTCCGTGGTGCGGCATCCCGGCACGCTGATGCTGCCGGTTCCCGCGGTGGCCAACCGGATGAAGAGGCTGATCGAGCGAGACGGCATCGACACCGTGTGGTTCGGGGCCGCCGCGCCCCTGGCGCTGATGGCGTCGGTGGCCCGCGAGGCGGGTGCCGAGCGCGTGGTCGCCAGCACCCACGGCCACGAGGTGGGCTGGTCGATGTTGCCGGTGGCCCGAACGGCGTTGCGCCGCATCGGAACCGATACCGACGTGGTGACCTACGTCAGTCGTTACACGCGCAACCGGTTCGCGTCTGCGTTCGGGGCGCGCGCCGCGCTCGAACATGTGCCGCCCGGCGTGGACATCGACCGGTTCGTGCCCGATGAGGTCGCCCGCGCGGAGATGCGGGCCCGCTACGGGCTGGGCAGCCGGCCCGTCGTGGTGTGCGTGTCGCGACTCGTGCCCCGCAAAGGACAGGACATGCTCATCCGCGCGATGCCGGCCATCCGGCAGCGCGTCGCGGGGGCCGCGCTCGTCATCGTCGGCGGTGGTCCGTATCGCACGTCGCTGCGCCGGCTCGCGCACGGCTTCGGGGTGGCCGAGCATGTGGTGTTCACCGACGGGGTGCCCGGCAAGGAACTGGCCGCGCACCACGCGATGGCCGACGTGTTCGCGATGCCGTGCCGCACCCGCGGCGCAGGCCTCGATGTGGAGGGCTTCGGCATCGTCTACCTCGAGGCGTCGGCGTGCGGAGTCCCGGTGGTGGCAGGACGCTCCGGGGGCGCACCGGAGACGGTGCGCGACGGCGAGACCGGGCGGGTGGTCGACGGCTGGGACATCGGCGCGATCGCGGCATCGGTCGGCGACCTCCTGGCCGACCCGGACCGGGCGGCCCGGATGGGTGCCGCGGGCAGGCGCTGGGTGGTCGACAACTGGCAGTGGCGCACGCAGGCCGAACGCCTCGGCGCCCTGTTGAGCGGTCAGCCCGTTCCGTAGAGCGCTTCGATATCGCCGGCGAACTTCTGCGCCACCACCTTGCGCTTGACCTTCAGCGTCGGCGTCAGCTCCCCGGTGTCCTCGGTGAAATCGACGGGCAGGATGCGGAATTTGCGGATCGACTCGGCGTGCGACACGGCCTGATTGCCTTCCTTGACGGCCAGGTCGATCTCGGCGGTGAGGTCGGGATCGTTGGCAAGGTCGGCGAGCGAGGCGTCGGCGCTCTTGCCGTTGCGCTGTTTCCAGGCTCCGAGGGCCTCTGGGTCGATCGTGATGAGCGCCGCGATGAACGGCTTGGCGTCGCCGACGACCATCGCCTGGCTGATCAACGGGTGCGCCCGGAGCCTGTCCTCGAGAAGGGCGGGCGCCACGTTCTTGCCGCCGGCCGTGACGATGATCTCCTTCTTGCGGCCGATGATCGTCAGGAAGCCCTCCTCGTCGATCGCCCCGAGGTCGCCGGTGTGGAACCAGCCCTCGGTGTCGATGACGGCGTTGGTCTCTTCCTCGTTGCGCCAGTAGCCGCCGAACACCACGCCGCCCTTGACCAGCAGCTCGTCGTCGTCGTTGATCCGCATGCTGTTGCCGGGCACCAACTTTCCGACGGTTCCGACCTTCACGTCGTCGATCCGGTTGACGGTGATCGCCGCGCTGGTCTCGGTCAGGCCGTAGCCCTCGTAGATCGTCAGCCCCACCCCGCGGTAGAAGTGGCCGAGCCGGGCGCCCAGGGGAGCACCGCCGGAGATCGCGCCGCGACAGTTGCCGCCCAGCGCGGCGCGGAGTTTGCCGTACACCAGCCGGTCGAACAGCGTGTGTTTAGCGCGCAACAGCAGGCCTGCTCCACCGGCGTCGCGGGCCTGGCTGAACTCGATCGCGGTGGCGGCGGCCATCTCGAAGATGGGGCCCTTCCGGTCGTTTCGCGCATTCTGCTCGGCGGTGTTGAACACCTTCTCGAACACCCGCGGCACCGACACCACCAGCGTCGGCTTGAACACGCCGAAGGTCGGGACCAGGTTCTTGACGTCACTGGTGAAACCGACCGTCACCTTGTTCGTGAAGCACGCCAGCGTGATGGCGCGGGCCAGCACGTGCGCAAGCGGCAGGAACACGAGCATGCGCTCGCCCTTGTCCAGCAGCGTGGGGAAGCAGTCCTTGGCGCCGCGGGTCTCGTAGAGCAGGTTGGCGTGGGTCAGCTGGCAGCCCTTCGGGCGTCCGGTGGTGCCCGAGGTGTAGATCAGCGTCGCCGGATCGCCCGAGGAGATCCCGGCCAGCCGCTCGTCGAGTTCCTTCGGGTCCACCGGCTTGCCGGCCTCGGCCAGCGCGTCCAGTGCCGCGGGCCCGGTGCCCTCGATGCAGAACACCTTGCGAAGGTCGGGGAGCTCGCCCCTGAGTTGTTCCACCGTATCGGCGTGTCCGTCGGACTCGCCGAAGACCAGCACCGCGCCGGAGTCGCCCAGCACGAAACGCACCTGCTCGGCCGAGGACGTCTCGTAGATGGGTACCGTCACGCCGCCGACCGACAGGATCGCGAAGTCCAGGATCGGCCACTCGTAGCGGGTCGCCGACAGGATCGCCACCCGATCACCGGGCGTGACGCCCTCGGCGATCAAACCCAGTGCGGCCGAACGGATCTGATCAGCCGCCTGCCGACACGTGACATCCGTCCACGCACCGCTGACGAGTCGCTGGAAGATGACATGTCCAGGGTCTTCGCGCTCGTGTGAATACACGGAGCTGACGATGTTGTCGTGCTCGCCGACGGTGAACGAGGCGGGAACACTGAACTCACGCACTATCTTGACCTCTCGATCTGGCGGCTGTGCCGTTGCCAGCCTAGTCGGCCAGGTACCGCCGTCCCATCGTCATATGTGAAGCTTGTACGCCATGAACAGCATCCAGATCGCGGACGAGACTTTCGTTGCCGCCGATCCGGTCGAGGTGGGCAGGGCCGTCGCCGATCCCGCGAGCTGGCGACGGTGGTGGTCCGACCTGCGACTGACGGTGGTCGACGACCGCGGCGAAGTCGGCCACCGCTGGACGGTCGCCGGCGCGCTGACCGGAACCATGGAGATTTGGCTCCAGCCCGTGCTGGACGGGGTCATCCTGCACTATTTCCTGCACGCCGAGCCGTCCGGCGCCGCGGCGTGGCAGCTGGCCAAGATGAACCTGGCCAAGATGAACCACCGGCGCCGGGTGGCGGGCAAGAACATGGCGTTCGAGCTGAAGCGGACGCTGGAGGCCACGCGCCCGGTCGGGGTGTCGCGACTGGCTTGATAGTTCGGCCAGAGGTGGGTACGGGGGGTAGATTTTCACACCAGCGAGCAGACCTGACGGGGAAGAAGCAGTGGCGGACAAGACGGCGCAGACCATCTACATCGATGCCGATCCTTCGACGGTGATGGATGTCATCGCCGATATCGGCTCCTACCCGGACTGGGTGGCGGAGTACAAGGAAACCGAGGTGCTCGAGGCCGACGCCGAGGGCTATCCCAAGACTGCGCGCCTGGTGCTCGACGCCGCCGTGCTCAAGGACACCATGGTGCTGTCCTACGACTGGCCGCCCGATCGCGAATCCGTGAAGTGGAGCCTGGTCTCGAGCTCCTTGCTGAAGGCCCTCGATGGTGCATATCGATTGGTGCCCAAGGGATCTGGTACCGACGTCACCTATGAACTGTCGGTCGATCTCGTCATTCCGATGATCGGGCTGCTCAAGCGCAAGGCCGAGCGACGATTGACCGACACCGCGTTGAAGGACCTCAAGAAACGAGTCGAGGCTGACTGAATCTTCAGGGCCTGCCAACGCCCGGATCAGTCTCTTCGTCGGAAAAGGCGGGGTAGGCAAGTCAACGTTGGCGACCGCCACCGCCGTGCGTGACGCGCGTGCGGGGCTGCGGGTGCTGGTCGTGTCGACCGACCAGGCGCACTCGGTCGGTGACGTGCTCGGGGCGACGGTCACCCCGACCGGTCTGCGGGCGCCGACCCGGGTCCTGGCCGATGACGCGGACGCCGGCGGCGGCCTACTAGACGCCCTGGCGCTGGACACCCTGGCCCTGCTCGAAGCCCGGTGGCGCGAGATCGCCGGGCTGCTGTCGGGGCGATTTCCCGAGTCTGATCTGGGAGATGTTGCGCCAGAAGAACTTTCGGCCCTGCCCGGCATTCAGGAAGTGCTGGGTCTACACGAGGTGGGCGAGCTGGCGGCATCGGGTCAATGGGACCACGTGGTGGTGGACTGTGCGTCGACCGCCGACGCACTGCGGATGCTGACGTTGCCCGCGACGTTCGGGCTCTACCTGGAGCGGGCGTGGCCCCGCCACCGCCGGCTGTCCGCTGCGTCCGACGACGCCCGCTCGGCGGCCGTGATCGCGCTGCTCGAGCGCATCGGCGCCGGGACCGAACAGCTCTCCTGCTTGCTCACCGACGGGTCGCGGGTGCGGGCGCATCTGGTGATGACGGCCGAGCGAGTCGTCGCCGCCGAGGCGGTCCGCACGCTGGGCTCCCTGGCGTTGATGGGTCTGCAGCTCGAGGAACTCATCGTCAATCAGATTCTGATCGAGGATGATTCGTTCGAGTACCGCAACCTGCCCGAGCATCCCGCATTCGACTGGTACTCCGAACGCATCAGCGAGCAGCGGTCGGTTCTCGACGAACTCGACACCACCATCGGCGACGTGCAGCTGGTGCTCGTGCCGCATCTGGCGGGGGAGCCCATCGGACCGAAGGCGCTGGGCGAACTCCTCGACTGCGCCCGCCGGCGCGACGGTTCGCCCCCGCCGGGACCAGTACGGCCGGTGGTGGACCGGGAATCGGGCTCGGGCCTCGAAGCGGTCTATCGGTTGCGGCTAGAGTTGCCGCAGGTCGACTCGGCGGCCTTGACATTGGGCAGGGTCGACGACGACTTGATCATCGGTGCGGGCGGCATGCGGCGCCGGGTCCGGCTGGCGTCCGTGCTACGGCGATGCATCGTGATGGACGCGCAGCTCAGAGGCAGCGAGTTGACCGTGCGTTTTCGACCGAATCCGGAGGTGTGGCCGGCGTGACAGGGGCGCACCCCGACCTTGGTCCGGAACTACGGCAGTTGGCGCAGGCGATCCTGGACAAGATCGATCCCGCGGTCCGGCTGGCGGCCGCGCGCGCGGCGGGCAGTGCCGGCGGCCCCGGCAAGTGCCAGCAGGTGTGGTGCCCGGTCTGCGCGCTGGCGGCGCTGGCCGCCGGGGAACAGCATCCGTTACTGAACGTCATCGCAGAACACAGTGTGGCGTTGCTGACCGTCGTGCGGGCCATGGTCGACAACGTCCCGACACCCCCCGAGCCGCCGGACGCGCCGCCCCCGCCCCCGCCGGGCGACGACGGTCCCGACGGACCGCCGCCGACCGGCCCGGGCCGGTATCAGCACATCCCGGTGACGGTGGAGGACTGACGTCGGCTCCTGTGGTCGCATCCACAGTGCATGGGTACAGTTATCGCAGAACACCGCACGGTGTTCGATCTCGGGAGGGTCCATGTGGTATTGGCTGTTCAAGTACATCTTCATGGGACCCCTGCTGATTGTGCTTGGCCGGCCGAAAATTGAAGGGCTGGAGCATGTTCCGCACTCCGGCCCGATGATCTTGGCGAGTAACCACCTCGCGGTCGCCGACAGCTTCTATCTGCCCCTGGTGGTCAGCCGCCGGATCACCTTCCTGGCCAAGGCCGAATACTTCACCGGCACGGGCATCAAGGGCTGGTTCAACCGCTGGTTCTATACGGCCGCGGGCCAGGTGCCGATCGACCGCACCGACGCCGACAGCGCCCAGAGCGCGCTGACCACCGCCGAACGGGTCCTGAACCAGGGCAAGTTGCTCGGCATGTATCCCGAGGGCACCCGCTCGCCGGACGGGCGGCTGTACAAGGGCAAGACCGGTCTGGCACGGCTGGCGCTGCAGACCGGCGTGCCGGTCATTCCGGTCGCGATGGTCGGCACCGACGTCGTCAACCCGCCGGGCAAAAAGATGTGGCGGTTCGGCCGGGTCACGGTCAGGTTCGGCAAGGCGATGGATTTCAGCAGGTTCGAGGGCCTGGCCGGCAACCGGTTCATCGAGCGCGCGGTGATCGACGAGGTGATCTACGAGCTGATGAAGCTTTCCGGACAGGAATACGTCGACCTGTACGCCGCGGACGTCAAAGAGGGCAGGGACGGTAAAGCCGGCAAGGGCGATAAGGCCGAAAAAGGCACGGTCGCGGCCTAACCGACAGCCGGAACGGCCGCACCCTCGATCGACGGCCTGCTGCGCACGGCCGCCGTCGCGCCCGCGGCACCTGCCACCACGATCACCGCCAGCGCCCACCACACGTACGAGCCGCCGGCGAGCTGGCGCCACAGCGATGCCGTGGTCTCGCGATGTTCGGGCATCAGCGGTATCGGCGTCCACACCATCAGCGCCACCCCGGCCAGCCCGACCAGGCCCAGCAGCACCTGCCGTTGCCGGTAGGCCACCACACCCATCGCCAGCATCGTCGGAAGCGCCCACACCCAGTGGTGCGACCACGACACGGGGGACACCATCAACCCGAACATCGCCACGCAGATCAGGGCGAGCACCGGCTGCCCGGCGCGAAGTATCCGGCGGGCCGCCCACACCGTCACCCCCAGCACGGCAAAGCAGGCCAGCATCCACAGCACGAACCGCTCGCCCTCGCCGAGGCCGAGGCGCGCCAGTGTGCCCGCGATGTTCTGGTTGGTGTTCAGCGTCGCGGTACCGATCCGGTCGGTGTTGCGCACGGTCGCCGTCCAGTACTCCCAGGAATCGCGCCAGGCGAACGCGAAGCCGACGAGCGTGGCACCGACCGCCGACGCGATGGACACCAGCAGTGCGCGCCTATCTCGCCGCAGCACGAAATAGAGCAGAAACACCGCAGGGGTCAGCTTGAGGGCGATCGCAACGCCCAGCAGCATTCCCCGCGGCCACGGTGTCTTGCGGGGCACACAGTCGGCGATCACCAGGGTCATCAGCACGACGTTGATCTGGCCGAAGTCGAAATTCGACCGGATGGGCTCCAGGTAGATCACGGCGGGCGCCACGATCGCGGCGGCCAACCAGCACCGCCGCAGCCACGCCGGCTCGCGGGTCGCTGAAGTTCGAGGCCACACGTCGAGCCCGGTCAGCACGATCACGGTCGACACGATCAGCAGCACCAACGTGGTCAGCGTGATGGCGACGCTGGCCGCCGGCAGCGGCAGCCAGGCGAACGGGGCGAAGGCCACCGCGGCCAGGGGTGGATAGGTGAACGGCAGGTCAAGACCACCACGGGTGTGGAACATGGCGCCGTCGGCGTACAGCGGCCGGCCGTCCAGCCAGGCCCGCCCGCCCATCCGATAGACGTCGACGTCGATCCGGTACGGGATGTGGCCGAGCAGCCGCCAGCCGGCCCAGGCCAACGCCGCCACGGTGAGCAGCTGGAACAGCCGCCAGGCGAGCGTTGGCCCCCAACCAGCCCCGCCGGGCGACCGCCAATTACTCATGTCGCCGACCAGCCTAACGGCCGGGTCCGGCGAGTCGTCCCGTATCCCGGGCGTGACGCGCGCAGGTCGGCGTAAGTTTTCTGCGTGTTCGACGCACTCAAGTTCGACATGAACTTCGACCTGGCCATTCCGCCGGGGCGATTGCCGCTGATGTGGTGCTTGATCGCCTTCCTCCTGACGTTTTTCGTGACACGAACGATCGTCCGGTACATCCGCGCGCACGCCGACAGCGACGCGCCGCGCAAGTGGTGGCAGCCACGCAATATCGGCCACGGCTCGCTGCACATCCATCACGTCGTCATCGGCGTGATCCTGGTCATGGTCTCCGGCGTGACGATGGTGACCCTGGCAGTTGATGGGGGGGTACCCGAATTCACGGCCGCGGCAATCTTTTTCGGTATCGGTGCGGCCCTGGTTCTCGATGAGTTCGCGCTGATCCTGCATCTACAGGATGTGTACTGGTCAGAGGACGGCCGCACCTCGGTCGATGCGGTTTTCGCTGCTGTGGCGGTCGCGGGCCTGCTCATCCTCGGCCTCAATCCGCTGTCATTCTTCGATGTCAGCCTCTGGCGTGATGACCACACCATTGCGGCGCGCGCCACCGTCATCGGCATCGCGCTGGTGACGCTGCTGCTGGCGGTGATCGTGCTGCTCAAGGGCAAGGTATGGACCGGTCTGGTGGGGATGTTCATCACCCCGCTGCTGATCGTCGGGGCGATCCGGCTGTCGCGTCCGCATGCGCCGTGGGCGCGCTGGCGGTACGGGAAGCGGCCCAGGAAGATGCGGAGGGCCCTGGAACGCGAACGCCGGCTGCGCAGGCCGGTGGTGCAGGCCAAACTCTGGCTGCAACACGTGATCGCCGGCGAACCGCACTTTCCCGACGACAGCGAGGTCAACGAGCAGCTGGATCGCGAAATCCATGCCGCCGCGCCGCCGGAGCGCGTGCCGGTCGAGCGGGGAGCGACGGTCTAGCGGCGCATGCGATTTTTCTACGACACCGAGTTCATCGACAACGGCCGCACGATCGAACTGATCTCCATCGGCGTCGCCGCCGAAGACGGCCGCGAATACTACGCAATCTCAACGGAATTCAACCCTGACCAAGCCGGCAGTTGGGTGCGCAAGCATGTGCTGCCCAAACTGCCGTCGCCGTCGTCACAGCTGTGGCGCTCGCGTCGGCAGATCCGGACGGAGCTCGAGGACTTCTTCGGCGTCGACGGCGACGAGCCGATCGAGCTGTGGGCGTGGGTCGGCGCCTACGACCACGTGGTGCTGTGTCAGCTGTGGGGTCCGATGACCGACCTGCCTCCCGCGATTCCGCGCTTCACCCGCGAGCTTCGGCAGTTCTGGGAGGAGCGCGGGTCGCCGCGGATGCCACCCCGGCCGCGTGATGCGCACGACGCCCTGGTCGACGCGCGGCACAATCTGCTGCGATTTCGCCTGATGACGACTGGGTCGAACGGGGCGTAGTGCCTGCGCACGGGTAAAAAGCACATGCGCACGCCCGTTACCATGAACGGGTGAACTGGACCGTCGACGTACCCATCGACCAGCTGCCGTCGCTGCCGCCACTGCCCGACGAGCTGCGGCAACGGCTGGACACCGCCCTGGCCAAGCCGGCGGCGCAGCAGCCGGACTGGGACGTCGAGGCGGCCAGGAACATGCGCACGGTGCTCGAGAGCGTCCCGCCGGTGACCGTGCCCGCGGAGATCGAGCGGCTCAAGAGCCAGCTGGCCGACGTTGCCCGCGGGAACGCCTTCCTGCTGCAGGGTGGCGACTGCGCCGAGACCTTCGTCGACAACACCGAACCGCACATCCGCGCCAATATCCGCACGCTGCTGCAGATGGCGGTGGTGCTCACCTACGGCGCGAGCATGCCGGTGGTCAAGGTGGCCCGCATCGCCGGCCAGTACGCCAAGCCGCGGTCATCCGACATCGACGCGTTGGGGCTGAAGTCCTACCGCGGCGACATGATCAACGGGTTCGCACCGGACGCCGCCGCGCGCCAGCACGACGCGTCGCGGCTGGTGCGGGCGTACGCCAACGCGAGCGCCGCGATGAACCTGGTCCGGGCGTTGACGGCCTCCGGGCTGGCATCGCTTCATCTGGTGCACGACTGGAACCGCGAGTTCGTCCGGACGTCGCCCGCCGGCGCCCGCTATGAGGCGCTGGCCGGCGAGATCGACCGCGGCCTGCGCTTCATGAGTGCCTGCGGGGTCAACGACCGCAATCTCGACACCGCCGAGATCTACGCCAGCCACGAGGCTTTGGTGCTCGACTACGAGCGGGCGATGCTGCGGCTGTCCACCGACTTCGACGAGCCGCGACTCTACGACCTGTCCGCCCACTATGTGTGGGTCGGTGAACGGACCCGCCAACTCGACGGTGCGCATATCGCGTTCGCCGAGGTGATCGCCAACCCGATCGGGGTGAAGATCGGCCCGACGATGACCCCGGAACTGGCCGTCGAGTACGTCGAGCGGCTCGACCCGCACAACCAGCCCGGACGCCTCACGATCGTCAGCCGGCTGGGCAACAACAAGGTGCGCGATCTGCTGCCGCCGATCATCGAGAAGGTGCAGGCCACGGGTCATCAGGTGATCTGGCAGTGCGATCCGATGCACGGCAACACCCACGAATCGTCGACCGGCTACAAGACCCGGCACTTCGACCGGATCGTCGACGAGGTGCAGGGCTTCTTCGAGGTGCATCGGGCGCTCGGTACCCACCCCGGGGGCATCCACGTCGAGATCACCGGCGAGAACGTCACCGAATGCCTGGGCGGCGCGCAGGACATCTCGGACTCCGACCTGGCCGGCCGGTACGAAACGGCGTGCGACCCACGGCTGAACACCCAGCAGAGCCTGGAGTTGGCGTTCCTGGTCGCGGAGATGCTCCGCGATTAGATGGGGCGGAGATGCTCCGCGATTAGATGGGGCGGAGATGCTCCGCGACTAGAGCAGACCGGGAAGGTTGCTGCCGAGCGTCCACGCGGCGGTGGCGACGAGCCCGGTGAGGATCAGTACGGCGGCTACCCAGAAGAGCAGCAACCTCTTGGCGCGCTGCCGGGCCCAATAGAACTCGCTCAGTTCGATTCCGGCGAATTGCCCTGAGGCACCCTGGTATTCGAACTCGTCGTCCGGCGGCACCGGCGCCATGTCGTCGCGGGTGAGTTCCCTGGTGTGCTGACGCGGGGCGAGCGACGGCGGCGATGCCGGGGGACCCGGCCTGCGCGCCGTGTGTGCTGTGGTGGCTCCCAGCTCTTCGAGCCGGCTGCGATGCAGCTCGGCCGAGAGGTGCTGTGCCGAGTTGCGCGGCGCCGGGACCCGGAAATCGGGCAGTCCCAGTTCGTCGACGATGGAGTCCAGTTCGGCGCCCAGCTCCGCGGCGTCCGCGTATCGGGCGGCCGGATCACGCGCGGTTGCGCGGAGCACCAACTCGTCGAATTGCGATGGCACACCGGCGATTACGGTGCTCGGCGCAGCGACGTCGTGGTCCATCCGCTGGTAGGCGACGGTCAGCGCGTTGTCACCGGTGAACGGGGTGTCGCCGGTCAGCAGCTCGTAGGCGAGGATGCCGACGGCATAGACATCGCTACGCGGATCGGCATCGCCGGTGCCCACCTGTTCCGGCGACAGGTACGCCGCGGTGCCCAGGATGACGCTCGTCGAGGTGATCTTGGCCTCCGCGACGGCACGCACCAAACCGAAGTCGGCGATCTTGACGTCGCCGTCGTCGGAGATCAGCACGTTTTCTGGCTTGATGTCGCGGTGCACCAGCCCGGACCGGTGTGCCACGGCGAGGCCGCTCAGCACCGGGCGCAGGACGGCGGCCACCGCGTGTGGTGGCATCGGGCCGCGTTCACGGAGGAGTTCGCGCAGGGTGCCGCCCTCGATCAGCTCCATCACCAGGAAGGGGTGCTGGCTGTCGAGACCCTGGTCGTAGACGGACACCAGGCCGGCATCCTTGAGCCGGGCGACGGCCCGGGCCTCCCGTTGGAACCGGGTGAGGAACTGGTGGTCTCCTGCGTAGCGCGACTCCATGATCTTGAGTGCGACGGGCCGGTCCAACCGAAGATCCAGCCCGCGGTAGACGGCCGACATTCCCCCGGTGGCGATCAAGGTGTCGACGCGGTACCGACCGTCCAGCACGGCGCCCACGAGTGGGTCGGATTGCTGGTAGGTCTCCACCAAACACATGTTACGAGTCGGCCGATGAGACCTAGACTTGACGCGGTGAGCAGCATTCCGGCCGCAGACGATGTCCTTGACCCCGCCGAGGTTGTGTACGACCTTCCCGCCGTTGCCGACCTCCTCGGCGTACCGGTGACGAAGGTGCATCAGCACCTACGGGAGGGCCACCTGGTCGGGGTGCGGCGCGAGGGCGCGGTCGTGGTGCCCAAGGCCTTCTTCGACCAGACCGGGCACGTGGTGAAGAGCCTGCCCGGTCTGCTCGTGGTGCTCCACGACGGCGGCTACCGCGACACCGAGATCGTGCGCTGGCTGTTCACCCCCGACCCGTCGCTGACCATCTCCCGGGACGGCAACACCGAACCGCAGGCTAATGCTCGACCGGTCGACGCGCTGCACTCCCATCAAGCCCGTGAGGTGGTTCGCCGGGCCCAGGCGATGGCGTACTAGCTTCGGGCGCCCTCGACAGCGAATACCAGGCCGCCGTCGCGCAGCCGAGGGCCAGCAGCACATGGATCCACGAGTACATGCCATGGGCGCCGTCGGGCTTCCAGATCACGGTGATCCAGGCGGACAGCCCGGCGATCACCGCAATCGCCGCCCGGGACTGGGCGAGCGCGGCCACCACCGCCAGCGGCCAGGTGTAGTACCAGGGCAGCGCGGCGGGGACGAACAGCACCACCACAATCATCACCAACGCGATGCCGATCAGCGCCTCGCGGTCGGTGTGTCGAAAGCGCCACCACAGCAAGGGAAGTGAGATGGCGATGATCACGATGCCGACGATGCGCGCGACGTCGAGCACCGCGTAGAAGTTGACCGGCAGGAACAGACCGCCGAACACGTTCACCAGATTCGCCACGGCGGTCGGCACCGTCAGCCAGTTGATGATCTTGACCGATCCCGCCAGCGCCGTCAGCCAGCCCAGGCCCACCCCGGCCAGCCAGGACAGCACCGCGAAGACTGCCACGAAGATCAGCCCCGACGCCGCGGTCGCGGCCGCGAACGCCTTGGCCGGCGGGTACCCCCGCCGGTCACGCAGGTCGCGCATCCACACCCACACCATGAACGGGAGGGCCAGGCCACCGGTGGCTTTGACGGCCACCGCGACCGCAATGAGCCCGGTGCCCCAGATGTGGCGGCCGCCGAACGTCAGCGCGATACCGGCCATCATGAGGCCGACCATCAGCATCTCGTTGTGCACGCCACCCATCAGGTGGATGATCACCAGCGGGTTGAGCACGCAGATCCACAGGGCCGCCGCGCCGCTGGCCCCCACGTGACGGGCCACCCGCGGGGCCGCCCAGATCAGCAACGCCAGCCCGGGCAGCATGCACAGCCGTAGCAGCATGGTCCCCGCGACGACATCGTCGTCGCCGACGAGCATCGTGACGAACTTCGCGACCATGATGAATGCGGGCCCGTATGGCGCCGTCGTCGTGGTCCAGATGGGACTCACGTTGTCCAACAACGAGTTCGGATTGTCGATCGGGCCCACCAGATAGGGATCGAAGCCGTCGCGCAGAAGCGCGCCCTGGGCCAGATAGGAGTAGGTGTCCCGGCTGAACACCGGCGCGCTCAACAGCAGGGGGGCCAGCCAGAAGCCGGTGGTGGCGACCATCGTGTACTCGGTTGCGGTGCGGTTGATCACCTGCCGGCCCAGCCACAGCCAGGCGAACAGCATCAGCGCGACGCCCGCCCAGAGCGCCACCGAGGACAGCACAAGACCGTGGCCGAACCGCAGCCACGACAGATGCAGCGACTCCAGCAGTGGGTCGTGCTGGGTGGTGCTACCGGCGCCGACGCCACCGGCGGTGATCAGTACCGCACCGAGGAAGCCCAGTAGGGCTGGGCGGCCGGCGTCCGACGCGGCAAACGCGGTCAACCGTGAGATATGTTGTGCAAAAAAGGTTTTCGGCACCTGGACAGGCGCTGGGGTAGCCATGCTCCTAGGCGGACCGGTTCGCGGCCAACCTGGTGAGCTCGGACAGCCCGACCTTGGCTTCGCTGGAGATGTCGGCGGCGTCGAGAATTTCGAGCGCACGGCGGGTGAGCGTATCGATGCGCTGCTCGACCGCGGCGAGTGCGCCGACAGACTCGATGACCAGACACAGCTCCTTGACCGCCGCCTCTGACAGCTCGGTGCCGATGGACGTGCGCAGCAGCTTGGCCGCCACGATGTCCGTCTTCTCGGCGCGCTCGACGGCCTCGGCCAACAGCACCGTCCGCTTGCCGGACCGAAGGTCGTCGCCGGACGGCTTGCCGGTGACCGCCGGATCGCCGAATACGCCCAGCACGTCGTCGCGCAGTTGAAACGCCACGCCCAGGCTGGTGCCCATCTCGTGGAAGGCGGACTGCACATCCGGGCGGTCCGCGGCCGCCGCCGCGCCCAGCTGCAATGGACGGGAGATCGTGTAGGAGGCCGTCTTGTAGACGTTGACCGTCATCGCCGAGGCGACAGTCTCCGCGCCGCTGGACTCGGCGACGATGTCGAGGTACTGGCCGCCCAGCACCTCGGTGCGGATCGCGGCCCAGACGCGCTGGACACGCTGCAATGCGTCGGCCGACAGGTTCGCGGTGAAGACGATGTCGTCGGCCCATACCAGCGCGAGGTCGCCCAGGAGGATCGCCGCCGACATACCGAACTGCTCCGACGAGCCGCGCCAGTGGTTGTCGCGGTGTTTGTCGGCGAAGATCCGGTGCACGGTGGGCAGCCCCCGGCGGGTGGCCGATGCGTCGATCACGTCGTCGTGCACGAGTGCGCACGCGTGCAGCAGTTCCAGCGATGAGATCAGCCGCAGGATCGACGGGTCGAGCGGATCGTCGGGTCGGTCGGCGACCGCGCGCCAGCCCCAGTATGCGAACGCCGGGCGCAGCCGTTTGCCGCCGCGCAGCACGAACTCTTCGAGGGCGGCGGTGAGGGCGCCGTAGTCGGCGCCGATATATGCGCAGTCGCGACGTTGCTCGCGGAGATAGTCCCGCAATTGATCGGTGACGGCGCTGGCCAGTTCGGCGGCCGACGGTACCGCTGTGTGCACGCTCAGCGGGCGCCCCTTTCTATGTCCGGCCCATGTCCGCACCATGTCCCGCGCCATGTCCCGCGCCATGTCCCGCGCCATGTCCCGCGCCATGTCCCGCACTGGTCCGGCTTCCCCCCGAGTGTCTCAAGCGTAGAGCGTGCGAGCGGGCGCATACCAAGTCAGGGCTCCCTTGCACCAGGGGATCGCTAGTGGGATTCGCCGACTCGTGGCGAGCGGTCCCGATTCATGTACGCCAGCCCGCCGATGATTCCCGCCACCACGAACGACCCGATGCCCAGCCAGATCGCGGCCCCGGTGAACGACCGGGCGCTGGGGTCGGTGTAGCGGGCCTGGGCGCTCATCGTGCTGACCACGCCCGGCCGCAGCTTCCACTCGACCACTTCGGAGGACACCTGGTCGCCATTCGTCGATGTCACCTCGCCGGGGAACGACACACTCAGCGACACGTCGGCGTCGGGGTCGTTGAGCGAGGTGAGGTCGGCACGGCCCTCGAGTATCACCAGGTCGCCCGCGCGGCGCAGCGAGATGTCGACGCCCGCCGCGTCGCGGTTCATGTTCGCCAGCTGCGGCAGCTCGGCGAAGGTGAGGTCGGAGAACACGGCCTCGGAGCCGACGTAATCGTCGCGGCTGTACTCCGAAATCGCCACCTTCTGCGCGAAGGGCAGGGAGTTGAGCAGCTGCGGGCCCTTGTCGTCGGCGTTGCGCTGCTTGGCCGCGGCGATGATCTGGCCGGACACCCGGTCGTCGGGTGAGACCGTGATCGACGCCCGTACCCGTACGCAGCCCGCGGCCATCGGGATGACGACGAGCAGGAGCAACACCATGGCGACGAGGCGGGTTCGCCTGCGGTTTCGCAGTGGACGGGCGGGCACGTGGTCATCGTGCCAGACCCCGGCCGGTCAGACCTGATTGCCGCGCTCCTCAACGCGGCTCGTTCTCCCCCGCAAGCGGGAGCTGCCCCCACGCCGCTTGATCGTCGTACGGCTAGAGGGGCAGTGCCCGGCCGAGGATCGCGAACGCCCGCGGATCGCCGGCGAAGTGGTAGCCGCGGATGATGTCGTTGAAGCCCAGCCTGCGGTAGAGGCGCCAGGCGCGGTTGGCTTCGCCGTTGATCTCCGGTGTGGACAGCAGCACGTGTGCCTCCCCGCGGTTTGCCAGCAGCCGGCGGGCGAGGGCCTCGCCCAGACCGCGGCCCTGGGCCCGTGGGTGGATGTGCAGTTCCGTCAACTCGAAATAGCTCGTCATCAGCTCGGCCACGTGTGAGTTGTCGGCGCCGATGCGGGCAAGCCCCTGCACGACCTGCTGTTGCCACCACTGGTCGGGGGCGCCGCAATAGCCGTAGGCGACGCCCAGCAACGGGGCCTTGACCAGCGCGTCGGCATCCATGGGCGCGCCGTCTTCGGACTCCGCGAGGTCCACTGCGGCGACGGCCTTCCAGCCGCGTCTGCGGGTGTGCTCGAGCCACATCGACGCGCGTTGGTCCTCCGTGCCGCGCGGATACCGCATGGCATCGACGTACACGGAGAGCGCGTCACCGAGCCGGCGTTGCATATCGCTCGGCGACAGATCGATCAGAAAGGTCGCCAACGTTTCGGTGCCCTCCAGGAGTCGAGCGGTATTCGGTTGGTGCGGTGCGGAATGCCACCACCATTATCGGGTGGGGGACGTGTCGGCTACCCCCAGTGGTGCCCGTCATACAATCGAGGGTCGAAGTAGGTGGTACGGCTCAGATTGACCTCGTATCATTACTGTTAGGTGCCCGTAAATTGCGGGCATACCCGAGTTTGAACGTTTGAGACCGCCGCCGCGGCATCCGAGGAGGGACGAATGCCACTCTCCGATCATGAGCAGCGCATGCTCGACCAGATCGAGAGCGCGCTCTATGCCGAGGACCCCAAGTTCGCGTCGAGCGTACGTGGCGGAACTCTGCGCGCACCGTCGGCCCGGCGCCGCATCCAGGGTGCCGCCCTCTTCATCATCGGCCTGGCGATGCTTGTGTCGGGCGTTGCGTTCAAGGCCACCATGATCGGCAGTTTCCCGATCCTTTCCGTCATCGGGTTCGTGGTGATGTTCGGCGGTGTGGTGTTCGCTATCACCGGACCCCGGGTCAGCCGGGACCGCGCGAACCCGGAGCAGCCCGGCGCACCGCGTCAGAAGCGCGCGAAGGGCGGGGGCGGCTCGTTCACCAGTCGGATGGAGGACCGGTTCCGCCGGCGCTTCGACGAGTAGATTTCGCGCAGGTCCCGCACCTGACCATGGGGTAGCCCGCTCGGGGCTACCCCATTTTTGTGTGCGCGGTGTGTCGGAGATTTCCCCCACCTTGCCCCACCCTCACCGATAACCCGTCTAGCTGGCATTTTCCCAGGTTCCGGCGGCCGCTGATCCGCGGCCGCAAACTGATATGCCCTGGTTCGTGGCGCCGTGTGGGGGGAGCGGCGCAACTTTTGCTATCAAATGGCGCAAAGTGGGGGATTGTGGGGTAAAGTGGCGTCCGACGGAGCGACCGGGGTTCCGTCGGGCAGGGAGGTGGCGGGATGTTTCTCGGCACCTACACGCCAAAGCTCGACGACAAGGGGCGGCTGACGCTGCCCGCCAAGTTCCGCGACGCGCTGGCAGGAGGGTTGATGGTCACCAAGAGCCAAGATCACAGCCTCGCCGTCTATCCGCGCGCCGAGTTCGAAAAGCTGGCCCGACGGGCGTCGCAGGCGTCACGGAGCAATCCGGAGGCCCGTGCCTTCCTGCGGAACCTGGCCGCTGCCACCGACGAACAGCACCCCGATGCGCAAGGCCGGATCACCCTGTCGGCCGATCACCGCCGCTATGCCGCCCTCGCCAAGGACTGCGTGGTGATCGGTTCGGTCGACTATCTGGAGATCTGGGACGCCCAGGCATGGCAGACCTACCAGGAGACCCACGAAGAGAACTTCTCCGCGGCCAGCGATGAAACTCTGCGCGACATTATTTGACCCGGAGGCCGGCACGGCCGTAGCCCGTGCACCGCGGTCTCTGCCCGAACCGGCCCTGACGTACTTCCCCAACGCCAGGACCGCGACCTCGGACAGGGACCTCGGTGCAGGGGCTCTCACCGGAGGCGTTGCGATGGCTCGAGAATCCGATCATGGACACGTTCCCGTCCTGCTGGACCGGTGCGTCGAGCTGCTGGCTCCGGCGCTCACCCGGCGCAGCCCCGACGGCGACGGCGCGGTCCTGATCGACGCCACCCTGGGGGCCGGCGGCCACACCGAGCGCTTCCTCACCCAGCTGGCGGGCCTGCGAGTGATCGGGCTCGACCGAGATCCCACCGCGCTGCGGATCGCAGGCGAGCGGCTCGCGCCGTTCGGCGACCGTGTCCTGCTGGTGCGCACCCGCTACGACGGGATCGAGGACGTGCTCGGCGGAGACCAACGTGTCCCGCATGTTCAAGGCATCCTGTTCGATCTCGGCGTGTCGTCGATGCAGCTGGACCGAACAGAGCGTGGGTTCTCCTATGCCGCCGACGCGCCACTGGACATGCGGATGGACCCCGATGCCCCGCTGACGGCCGCCGAGGTGGTCAACACCTACGACGAGCGGGCGCTGACGCGGGTGTTGCGCGAGTTCGGTGAGGAGCGGTTCGCGAGTCGAATCGCCGCCCGGATCGTCCGTCGCCGCGCCCGCGAACCCTTCGCCACCACCGGCGAACTGGTGGAACTGCTCTACGAGGCCATTCCCGCGCCGGCGCGGCGCACGGGTGGACATCCCGCGAAGCGCACCTTCCAGGCGCTGCGCATCGCCGTGAACGGCGAGCTGGACTCGCTCCGGGACGCGCTGCCCGCCGCGCTGTCGGCGCTGGCGCCCGGCGGTCGCATCGCTGTGATGGCCTATCAGTCCCTGGAGGACAAGATCGTCAAGAACCAGTTCGCCGCGGCGACGGCGTCGCGCACGCCGCCGGGTCTTCCCGTCGAATTGCCCGGGCACGAACCCGAGTTCATCGCTCTCACCCGCGGTGCCGAGCGCGCGGGTCCCGAGGAGATCGAACTCAATCCGCGGAGCGCTTCGGTGCGACTACGAGCCCTGGAAAAGGTTGGGGGGTAACCATGAAGGCCAAGCGAGCCACCCAGGTGCGCGGTGACGGCGACGAGCCCCGGCGCGCGAAGGGGCAGACGACGCGCAAGGCGAAGAAGCGCTCGGCCGATGCGCCGCCGCGCAGGCGCAAACCGACCCGCGAACAGCGGCCACAGCGGCCACAGCGGTCCGCGCCCCAGACCAGCCCCATCTCCAGGCCCACCGACGGGCCGGTAAGGGCCAAGAACGCCAGCCAGGCCAAGGCGCGCGCGAAGGCGCGAAAGGCCAAGGCGCCCAAGGTTGTCCGCCCACCTCTTCGCCAGCGCCTGCTGGTCAAGGTCGCTTCGATCGACCTGAATCCCCGTACCCTCGTCGCCAGGGTGCCGTTCGTGGTGCTGATCATCGGCTCGCTGGGCATGGGACTCGGTGTCACGCTGTGGCTGTCGACCGACGCGGCCGAGCGCTCCTATCAGCTGGGTAGTGCCCGCGACACCAACCAGGCGCTGCTGCAGCAGAAGGAGGCGCTGGAACGCGATGTGCTCGAGGCGCAGGCCGCCCCGGCGCTGGCCGAGTCCGCGCGCAACCTGGGCATGATCCCGTCGCGGGACACCGCGCACCTGGTCCAGGATCCGACCGGAAACTGGATCGTGGTCGGCACGCCCAAACCGGCCGAAGGCGTTCCGCCGCCGCCGCTGAACGCCCCGCTGCCCGACGAGGGGCCACCGCCGCCGCCGGCACCGCCCGCGCCCCGCGTCGTCGACCCGCGCGAGGTAACCGTCCGCATGCCGCCGCGGGGTGCACCCGCCCCGTTGCCCGGGGTGGAGCAGGCGGTCCCCGTCGTCCCCGCCGCTCCGCTGGCCACTGCACCCGGCGCGGAGGCGCCGCACGGGGTGCCCGGGCAGGTGCCTGCGCTGGGGCCGCTGCCTGCCGCGCCGGTGGTGCCGCCCGCCGAGCAACCCACCGCGGCGCCCGCCGAACAGCAGCCGGTCGCACCGCCGGTGGTAGCGCCCGCCCCCGCCGATCAGCCGGCCGTACCCGTCCCCGGGACGCCCGAGTGAGCCGCGGTCCCGACAAGAGCCGGGGACGCCCGAAGCCGCGACCGAAGTCCGGCAAGCAACAGAAGCAGACCCAGGAACATTCCGCCCGTACCCGGCGCACCCGGACGGCGGTGACCGAGGACGGTTCGCGCAGTGCATCGTTCGTGTTCCGGCATCGGGTCGGCAACGGGGTGATCTTCCTCGTTCTGCTGGTGGCCGCGGTGCAGCTGTTCACCCTGCAGGTACCCCGCGCCGCGGGGCTTCGAGCCGAGGCCGCCAGCCAGCTCAAGGTCACCGACGTCGAAAAGGCGGTGCGGGGCACCATCGTCGACCGCAACAACGACAAGCTGGCGTTCACCATCGAAGCCCGCGCGCTGACCTTCCAGCCGGCCAGGATCCGCAAGCAGCTCACCGAGGCCAGGGCGAAAACGCCCGAGGCGCCTGATCCCCACAAGCGGCTCCGCGAAATCGCCGCGGAGATTGCGCTGCGCCTCAACAACAAGCCCGACGCCAAGACGGTGCTGAAGAAGCTCGAGGGCAACGACTCGTTCGTCTATCTGGCCCGCGCGGTGGATCCCGCCATCGCGGATGCGATCATCAAGAAGTTCCCCGAGGTCGGCTCCGAACGCCAGGATCTGCGCCAGTACCCCGGCGGTGCGCTGGCCGCCAACATCATCGGCGGTATCGACTGGGACGGCCACGGGCTGCTCGGGCTGGAGGACTCGCTCGACTCCGTGCTGGCCGGAACCGACGGCTCGGTCACCTACGACCGCGGCTCCGACGGTGTGGTGATCCCGGGCAGTACCCGCAACCGCCACGATGCGGTCAACGGTTCCACCGTGCAGCTGACGCTGGACGACGACATCCAATTCTACGTCCAGCAGCAGGTCCAGCAGGCCAAGAACCTGTCCGGCGCCAAGAATGTCTCCGCCGTGGTGCTCGACGCCAAAACCGGTGAGGTGCTGGCGATGTCGAACGACAACACATTCGACCCGAGCCAGGACATCGGCAGGCAGCAGGACCGCGAACTCGGCAACCTCTCCGTCTCGTCACCCTACGAGCCGGGCTCGGTGAACAAGATTGTCACGGCCGCCTCGGTCATCGAATACGGACTGTCCAACCCGGACGAGGTGCTGCAGGTGCCGGGTGAGATCAACATGGGCGGCGTCACCGTGCACGACGCCTGGGACCACGGCACGATGCCCTACACCACCACCGGGGTCTTCGGAAAGTCCTCCAACGTCGGCACCCTGATGCTCGCTCAGCGGATCGGGCCGGAGCGCTACGCCGACATGCTGAAGAAGTTCGGGCTGGGCCAGCGCAGCGGCGTCGGCCTGCCGGGGGAGAGCGCGGGCCTGGTGCCGCCGATCGACCAGTGGTCCGGCAGCACCTTCGCCAACCTGCCTATCGGACAGGGTCTTTCGATGACCCTGCTGCAGATGACGGGCATGTACCAGGCCATCGCCAACGACGGCGTGCGTATCCCGCCGCGCATCATCAAGACGACCATCGCCCCCGACGGGACCCGCACCGACGAACCGCGACCCGAAGGGCTGCGGGTGGTGTCACCGCAGACCGCCCAGACCGTGCGGCAGATGCTGCGCTCGGTCGTGCAGCGCGATCCGACGGGCATCCAGCAGGGCACCGGTTCCGGCGCGGCCGTCGAGGGCTACCAGATCGCCGGCAAGACCGGCACCGCCCAGCAGATCAATCCCGCCTGCGGCTGCTACTACGACGACGTGTACTGGATCACCTTCGCGGGGATGGCGCCCGCGAACGATCCGCACTATGTCATCGGCGTCATGATGGACAACCCGCACCGCACGGCCGACGGCCAGCCGGGAACGACGGCCGCGCCGCTCTTCCACAACATCGCGGCCTGGTTACTGCAGCGCGAGAACGTGCCGCTGTCGCCGGACCCCGGCCCGCCGCTCACGCTGCAGGCCACCTGACCGGGGTGCCCGCGGTTGTGCGGCCGGTACTGTGTCAAGGCCATGAACCTGCGTCCCGCCCACCCCGTCGGCCAATCGCTGGGGCAGCTCGCTGACCAGGTGGGGGCCGTTGCCGGGGCAGGCGCCGCGGTGCCGGACGTCCGGATCACCGGCGTGACCCTGCGCGGCCAGAACGCGCAGTCGGGGGATTTGTTCGCCGCGCTGCCGGGCGGGTCGTCGCACGGGGCCCGTTACGCCGGTGACGCGGTGACCCTCGGAGCGGTCGCGGTGCTCACCGACCCCGCCGGTGCCGCCGAGCTGGACCGCGGTCTCGGCGTACCCGTACTCGTTCACCCGGATCCGCGGTCGGTCCTCGGCGAGCTGGCCGCCGCCGTGTACGGGCACCCGTCAGACCGGCTGCGCGTCATCGGTGTCACCGGAACGTCGGGCAAGACCACCACCACCTATCTGGTGGAGGCCGGGCTGGCCGCCGCCGACCGGGTGGCGGGGTTGATCGGCACGGTCGGCATCCGGATCGACGGCCGCGACCAGCCCAGCACGCTGACCACGCCGGAGGCGCCCGACCTGCAGGCACTGCTCGCCGCGATGGTCGAGCAGGGGGTCGATACCGTGGTGATGGAGGTCTCCAGTCACGCCTTGAGCCAGGGCCGCGTGGACGGGGTGAAGTTCGCGGTCGGTGGTTTCACCAACCTGTCGCGCGACCACCTCGACTTCCACCCGACCATGCAGGATTACTTCGACGCCAAGGCCCGGTTGTTCGCTCCCGGATGCGCCACTCACGCAACGGCTTCGGTGATCTGCGTCGACGACGACGCGGGCCGCGCCATGGCCGAACTCGCGGCCGATCCGGTCACGGTCAGCGTCACCGGACGCGAAGCGGACTGGCGGGCCCAGGACATCCGCACCGGCGATCGGGGCGCGCAGGAGTTCGTCGCCGTCGATGCCGCCGAGGTGCACCACGCGCTGGGGATCGGGCTGCCCGGCCGCTACAACGTCGCCAACTGCCTGCTCGCCGCGGCCCTGCTCGATACCGTCGGCGTGTCTCCGGAGCAGGCCGCGCCGGGGCTGCGCGCCGCGACCGTGCCCGGCCGGCTCGAGGCGATCGACCGGGGGCAGGGGTTTCTGGCGCTGGTCGACTACGCCCACAAACCGGGCGCGCTGCGGGCGGTGCTCGCCACCCTGCGCGGGCAGTGTTCCGGGCGGGTCGCGGTGGTGTTCGGTGCGGGCGGCAACCGCGATCCCGGCAAGCGTGGGCCGATGGGCGCCGTGGCGGCGGAACTCGCCGACCTGGTGGTGGTCACCGACGACAACCCGCGCGACGAGGATCCCGCCGCCATCCGGGCGGCGATCATGGCAGGCGCGATCGCGGCGGGCGGGGCGGAAGTGCTCGATATCGGCGACCGCCGCGAGGCCATCGATCACGCGGTGGCCTGGGCGCGGCCCGGTGATGTGGTGCTGATCGCCGGCAAGGGCCACGAGGCCGGCCAGACCAGCGCGGGCCGGACCCGGCCCTTCGACGACCGCGACGAGCTGGCCCGTTCGCTCGAAGCACTGGGGTCGCGCGCGTGATCGACCTGACCGTCGCCCAGATCGCCGACATCGTCGGTGGTCGGCTGGCCGACATCACACCGGAACAGGCGGCGACGACGCGGGTGACCGGGACCGTCGAATTCGACTCACGGGCGGTGACACGGGGCGGGCTGTTCCTGGCGCTGCCCGGCGCGCGCTCCGACGGCCACGACTTCGCCGCCGCCGCGGTGCAGTCCGGTGCCGTCGCGGTGCTGGCCGCCCGTCCGGTGGGCGTGCCTGCCGTCGTGGCGCCGCCGGCGGCCGGCTCCGCCTGCACCGAGCCGGGCCGGCGTGCTCGAACACGACACCGACGGATCGGGCGCCGCGGTGCTCGCGGCGCTGGCCAAGCTTGCCGGCGCGGTGGCCGCCGAACTGGCCGACGGCGGGCTGACCATCGTCGGGATCACCGGCTCCTCGGGTAAAACGTCCACCAAGGACCTTGTCGCCGCGGTTCTTTCCGCCGCTCGGAGAGGTGGTGGCGCCGCCGGGCTCCTTCAACAACGAGCTCGGCCATCCCTGGACGGTGCTGCGCGCAACGGAATCCACCGACTACCTCGTCCTGGAGATGTCGGCGCGCAGCCCGGGCAACATCGCCGCGCTGGCCGCCATCGCCCAGCCGTCGATTGCGGTGGTGCTCAACGTCGGTACCGCACATCTCGGTGAGTTCGGCTCGCGAGAGGCCATCGCCGCGACGAAAGCCGAACTGCCGCAATCAGTTCCGTCGTCGGTGTGGTCGATCCTCAACGTCGACGACGCCGTGGTGGCGGCGATGGCCGACCAGACCTCCGCGCGGGTCGTTCGGGTGGGCCGCACCGATCAGGCCGACGTGTGGGCCGGTCCGGTCACGCTGGACCCGCTGGCCCGGCCCCGCTTCACGCTGCACACCGCCGGACCGGACGGACCTGCCGAGGTCGACGTCGCCCTCGCGGTGCACGGTGACCATCAGGTGTCCAATGCGCTGTGCGCGGCCGCCGTGGCCCTCGAGTGCGGAGCCGGCCTCGATCAGATCGCCGCGGCGCTCGCCGCGGCGGGCCCGGTGTCCAGGCATCGGATGCAGGTCGCCACCCGCGACGACGCCGTGACGGTGATCAACGACGCGTACAACGCCAATCCGGACTCCATGCGTGCGGGCCTGAAGGCGCTGGTCTGGATGGCTCGTGCGAGGCCGGCGAGACCCGCCGTAGCTGGGCGGTGCTCGGTGAGATGGCGAGCTCGGTGACGACGCGATATCGGAGCATGACCGCATCGGCCGGCTGGCGGTGCGATTAGATGTGTCACGACTCATCGTCGTGGGAACCGGGAGGTCTATGAGTGCCATGCACCACGGCGCGGTCATGGAGGGGTCGTGGGGGAGCGAATCCACCATCGTCGCCGACGCCGACGCGGCGCTGGCACTGTTGCGGTCCGAACTGCGGGCCGGTGACGTGGTGCTGGTGAAGGCGTCGAATTCGGCGGGGCTGGGCGCACTGGCCGAGGCGCTGGTCGCCGACACCGGGAGTGTCCCCGGATGAGGCAGATTCTCATCGCCGTCGGCATCGCGCTGACGGTCTCGATCCTGCTGACCCCGGTGCTGGTCCGGCTGTTCACCCGCCAGGGCTTCGGTCACGAGATCCGCGAGGACGGTCCGCCCAGTCACCACAAGAAGCGTGGCACCCCGTCGATGGGCGGCGTGGCGATCCTGGCCGGCATCTGGGCCGGCTACCTCGGCACCCAGCTGATGGGCGTCGTGCTGGACGGCCGCGGGCCCTCGGCATCGGGCTGGCTGGTGCTCGGGCTGGCCACCGCACTGGGCGCCGTGGGGTTCGTCGACGACCTGATCAAGATCAGGCGGTCGCGCAACCTCGGCCTCAACAAGACCGCCAAGACCGTCGGGATCTGGCCGCCGCGGTGCTCTTCGGCGTGCTGGCCCTGCAGTTCCACAATGCGGACGGGCTGACGCCGGGCAGTGCCGAGCTGTCCTACGTCCGCGAGATCGCCACCGTGACCCTGGCGCCGGCGATCTTCGTGCTGTTCTGCGTGGTGATCGTCAGCGCCTGGTCGAACGCGGTGAACTTCACCGACGGTCTCGACGGGCTGGCGGCCGGCGCCATGGCGATGGTCTCCGCGGCCTACGTGCTGATCACGTTCTGGCAATTTCGCAACGCCTGCGCGACCAGTCCCGGGCTGGGCTGCTACAACGTCCGCGATCCGCTGGACCTGGCGATCATCGCCGCGGCGACCGCCGGCGCCTGTATCGGCTTCCTGTGGTGGAATGCCGCACCCGCCAAGATCTTCATGGGCGACACCGGCTCGTTGGCGCTGGGCGGCATCATCGCCGGGCTGTCGGTGGCCAGCCGCACCGAGATGCTCGCGGTCGTGCTCGGTTCCCTGTTCGTCGCGGAGGTGACCTCGGTGGTCGTGCAGATCCTGGCCTTCCGCACCACAGGGCGCCGGGTGTTCCGGATGGCGCCGTTCCACCACCACTTCGAGCTCGTCGGCTGGGCCGAGACCACGGTCATCATCCGGTTCTGGCTGCTCACGGCGATCGCCTGTGGGCTCGGGGTGGCGCTCTTCTACAGCGAGTGGCTGACCACCGTCGGGGCATGACGTGACCGACCTCGACCTCGCCGGCGCCGCGGTCCTGGTCACCGGTGCCAGAGTCACCGGTCGCGCGATCCTCGCCGCGCTGACCCCGCTCGGGGCGCGCGCCACCCTCACCGATGACAGCCCCACGGCACTCACGTCTTTCGCGCAGTCCGGTGTCGAGGTGATCGACTCGGCCAACGCGGTCGGGAAGATCGCCGACTTCGATCTGGTCGTCACCAGCCCCGGATTCCCTCCGACCGCGCCCGTGCTTGCCGCCGCGGCGCGTGCGGGAGTGCCGATCTGGGGTGACATCGAATTGGCTTGGCGGCTGGACAGTTCCGGACGATACGGCCCGTCGCGTCGCTGGCTGGTGGTGACCGGCACGAACGGCAAGACCACCACGACCTCGATGCTGCACGCGATGCTGGTCGCGGCGGGGCGGCGAAGCCTGTTGTGCGGCAACATCGGCGATCCGGTGCTCGACGTGCTCGATCAGGAGGCCGACCTGCTCGCTGTCGAACTGTCCAGCTTTCAATTGCACTGGGCGCCGTCACTGCGTCCGGACGCGGGGGTGGTGCTCAACGTCGCCGAGGACCACCTCGACTGGCACGGCTCGATGGACGCGTATGCCCGCGACAAGGCCAGGGTGCTCGACGGCAGGGTGGCCGTCGCGGGTCTGGACGACCCCGTCGCGGCCGGTCTGCTGGACACCGCGGCAGCGCCGGTTCGGGTGGGCTTCCGGCTCGGGCGGCCGTCGGGCGGTGAACTCGGCGTCGAGGACGGCATGCTGATCGACAATGCGTTCGGCGAAGGCGTGGCACTGGCCGCGACGGCGTCGATCCCGGTGGCCGGTCCGGTCGGCGTGCTCGACGCACTCGGGGCGGCGGCGCTGGCCCGAGCCGTCGATGTGCCCGCCGAGGCCATCGCGGCTGCGCTCGCGTCGTTTCAGGTGGGTCGCCACCGGGCCGAGGTGGTGGGCGCGGCCGACGGCGTCACCTACGTCGACGACTCCAAGGCCACCAATCCGCACGCCGCGCAGGCATCGATCAGCGCATATCCACGCGTTGTCTGGATCGCCGGTGGCCTGCTGAAAGGCGCCGCCGTCGACAGTCTGGTCGCGGCGACAGCAAACCGGCTGGCAGGCGTGGTGCTGATCGGGCGGGACCGGGCCCAGATCGCCGACGCGTTATCGCGACACGCCCCGGATGTCCCCGTCGTCGAGCTTGTGACGGGGGAGGATTCTGGGGTGCTTGGGATAATTGAGTCAGGTGGGGCGACTGTTAGTCATGTGACTCGAGGGGTCGATGTGGGGGGACGGTCCGTCGGTGACGCGATCATGGCCGCCGCCATCGACGCTGCCCGAAGCCTGGCCGGCCCCGGCGTCACCGTGCTACTGGCACCCGCGGGGGCGTCCTTCGACCAGTTCAGCAGCTACGGACAACGCGGCGATGCGTTCGCATCGGCTGTCCGCGCCGTGACCCGATAGCCGGCCGTGAGCAACCCCCTGACCCGGTTGCGGCGCCGGAAACGCGACGCGGCCGCCGAACCACAGTCTGAAGACAAGAAAGACAAGAAAGACAAGGACGCTGAGGTCGCCAGTCGCGTTCCCCGCACCCGGTTCGGTGCGTGGCTGGGCCGCCCGATGACGTCGTTTCACCTCATTGTCGCCGTGGCGGCGCTGCTGACCACCCTCGGTTTGATCATGGTGCTGTCCGCGTCCGGCGTGCACTCCTACGACGAGGACGGCTCTCCGTGGACGATCTTCGCCCGCCAGGTGTTGTGGACGGTGGTCGGGCTCTTCGCGTTCTACGTCGCACTCCGGATGCCCGTGCAGATGATGCGCAACCTGGCGTTCACCGGCTTCGCGCTGACCGTCGTGATGCTTGTGCTGGTGCTCATCCCCGGAATCGGCAAGGAAGCCAACGGCTCCCGCGGCTGGTTCGTGATCGCCGGGTTCTCGATGCAGCCGTCGGAGCTGGCCAAGATCGCGTTCGCGATCTGGGGTGCCCACCTGCTGGCGGCCCGGCGCATGGAGCGCGCGTCGCTGCGGGAGATGCTGATCCCGCTCGTGCCGGCCGCCGTCATCGCGCTGGCGCTGATCGTGGCCCAGCCCGACCTCGGTCAGACCGTGTCGCTCGGAATCATCCTGCTGGGCCTGCTGTGGTACGCCGGCCTGCCGCTGCGGGTATTCCTCAGCTCGCTGCTCGCGGTCATGGCATCCGCTGCTGTGCTGGCCGTCTCGGAGGGCTACCGATCCGACCGGGTGCAGTCCTGGCTCAACCCGGCCGCCGACTCACAGGGGTCCGGATACCAGGCGCGCCAAGCCAAGTTCGCGCTGGCCAACGGCGGAGTGTTCGGCGACGGCCTCGGGCAAGGTACCGCCAAGTGGAACTACCTGCCCAACGCCCACAACGACTTCATCTTCGCGATCATCGGCGAGGAACTGGGCCTGGTCGGCGCCGTCGGCCTGCTCTGCCTGTTCGGGCTGTTCGGATACACCGGGATGAGGATCGCCCGCCGCTCGGCCGACCCCTTCCTGCGACTGCTGACGGCCACCGCGACCCTGTGGGTGATGGGCCAGGTGTTCATCAACGTCGGCTATGTGGTCGGGCTATTGCCCGTCACGGGACTGCAGCTCCCGCTGATATCTGCAGGCGGAACGTCAACGGCGACAACACTTTTGATGATCGGCATCATGGCGAACGCGGCGCGGCACGAGCCCGAGGCGGTGGCTGCGCTGCGCGCCGGACGCGACGACACGATGAACCGGCTGCTGCGGCTGCCGTTGCCTGCGCCCTATGTGCCGACCCGGACCGAGGCGCTGCGTGACCGGCTGCGATCGCGCCCGGAGCCGAAGAAGGCTCGCAAGCCCGACCGTAAACCCGTCGCCGAGAAGCGGCGCAAACCCCAACCGGCCGACCGTCCCGTGCGGCGCTCAGGGCATCATGGAGGCGGCCGAAATACTCAAGGCCGTCGGGTTCGCACACTGGAAGGTCAGCGTTACGGGTGAGCAGCAGCACCATCTCGGTGGTCCTCGCCGGAGGTGGCACCGCGGGGCACGTCGAACCGGCGATGGCGGTGGCCGACGCCCTGAGCGCGCTCGAACCGGGGGTGCGGATCACCGCGCTGGGCACCGCCCGCGGGCTGGAGACGCGACTGGTGCCCGAGCGCGGCTACCATCTCGAGCTGATCACCCCGGTGCCGCTGCCACGCAAGCCGTCGGGTGACCTGCTTCGCCTCCCGCTGCGGGTGCGCCGTGCGGTGAGGCAGACGCGCGCGGTGCTCGACGACGTCGACGCGGACGTGGTCATCGGGTTCGGCGGTTATGTCGCACTGCCCGCGTATCTGGCCGCGCGCGGCGGTGCGCTGGGCCGGCGTCGGGTACCGGTGGTGATCCACGAGGCCAACGCCAGCGCGGGCTGGGCCAACCGGGTCGGCGCGCGCTCGGCCCGCAGGGTGCTCTCGGCGGTCCCCGACCCCGGTCTGCGCCGGGTGGAGGTGGTCGGCGTCCCGGTGCGCGCCGCGATCACCTCGCTGGACCGGATGGCGCTGCGGGCGCAGGCACGCGAACACTTCGGATTCACCGATGATGCCCGAGTGCTGCTGGTGTTCGGCGGATCGCAGGGTGCGCAGTCGGTCAACCGCGCGGTGTCGGCCGCTGCCAAGGACCTTGCGGCAGCGGGCGTGTCGGTACTGCACGCCCACGGGCCGAAGAACACACTCGACCTTCGTGAGCCCGCCGACGGCGACCCGCCGTACGTCGCGGTCGGATACCTGGACCGGATGGATCTGGCCTACGCGGCCGCCGACCTGGCGATCTGCCGGTCCGGCGCGATGACCGTCGCGGAGGTCACGGCGGTCGGCCTGCCCGCGGTGTATGTGCCGCTCCCGATCGGCAACGGCGAACAACGGCTCAACGCGCTGCCCGTCGTCAACGCCGGCGGGGGGATCGTCGTCGACGATGCGGACCTCTCGCCGGGCTTCGTCGCCGACACGGTGGCGGGGCTGATCACCGACGCGCCGCGGATGGCCGCGATGACGTCCGCGGCGGCACTGGTCGGGCACCGCGACGCCGCGCAACGGGTGGCCGAGGTGGCGCTCGATATCGCGCGCAGCGCTCGCAGCGACCGAAAGCGCCTGCGGTGAACGCGAAGAGCCTGCCCGACGAACTGCGGCGGGTACACATGGTCGGCATCGGGGGTGCGGGAATGTCCGGCATCGCCCGCATCCTGTTGGACCGGGGCGGCCTGGTCTCGGGCTCCGACGCCAAGGAGTCACGGACACTGGTGGCGCTGCGCGCCCGCGGCGCGGCGATCCGG
Source organism: uncultured Actinomycetota bacterium (assembly GCA_963699655.1). GTDB lineage: Bacteria > Actinomycetota > Actinomycetes > Mycobacteriales > Mycobacteriaceae > Mycobacterium. The sequence goes on along the minus strand of CAVOUV010000017.1, from coordinate 327,994 downwards.
ATCGGGCACGACGAGTCGTCGCTGGATCTGTTGCCCGGCGGGCCGACGGCCGTCGTCACGACGCATGCCGCCATCCCCAAGACCAACCCCGAACTGGTCGAGGCGCGACGGCGCGGCATCCCGGTGATCCTGCGACCTGTGGTGCTGGCCAAGCTGATGGCGGGGCAGACCACGTTGATGGTGACCGGGACCCACGGCAAGACCACCACCACCTCGATGCTCATCGTGGCGTTGCAGCACAGCGGTTTCGATCCGTCCTTCGCCGTCGGCGGTGACCTCGGCGAAGCCGGCACCAACGCCCACCACGGCAGCGGCGAATGCTTCGTCGCCGAGGCCGATGAAAGCGACGGGTCACTGCTGGAGTACACCCCAGATGTCGTCGTGGTGACCAATATCGAGGCCGATCACCTGGATTTCTTCGGCAGCGCCGAGGCCTACAGCGCGGTGTTCGACGATTTTGTCGAGCGGCTCAAACCCGGTGGCGCACTGGTGGTTTGCGCCGACGATCCCGGCGCGGCCGCGTTGGCCGAACGCACTGCGGCGATGGGAATCCGGGTGCTTCCGTACGGCAGCGACGGCTCGGGTCTGGTGGGCACGTTGCTCGACTGGAGCCAACAGGGCACCGGTGCGGTCGCGCATATTCAGTTGACCGGCGAACGGCATCCACGGGTCATGCGGCTCGCGGTGCCCGGCAGGCACATGGCGCTCAATGCGCTCGGTGCGCTGCTGGCGGCGACGCAGGTGGGCGCGCAGGCCGACACCGTGCTCGACGGGCTCGCCGGGTTCGAGGGTGTGCGTCGCCGTTTCGAGTTGGTCGGCACCGCCAACGGGGTGCGGGTGTTCGACGACTACGCGCACCACCCCACCGAGGTCCGCGCCACGCTCGGCGCCGTCCGGACGGTCACCGAGCAGGGTGGCGGCGCAGGTGCCCGATCGATCGCCGTGTTTCAGCCGCATCTGTATTCGCGCACACAGACTTTCGCCCGTGACTTCGGGCAGGCGTTGGACAGCGCCGACGAGGTCTTCGTGCTCGACGTGTATGCCGCCCGCGAACAGCCGCTGGTGGGGGTGAGCGGCGCGACCGTCGCGGATCACGTGAGCGTGCCGGTGACGTACGTGCCCGACTTCTCCTCGGTCGCCGAGAAGGTGGCCGGGGCCGCCCGCCCGGGTGACGTGGTGATCACCATGGGCGCCGGCGACGTCACCATGCTCGGGCCGGAGATCATTGCGGCACTGCAGCTCAAGGCCAACCGGAACGCGCCGGGCCGGTCGGGGACGGCGTTGCGATGACCCAGCCGGAGGATGCCGCCGGCCCGATCGCGCCCGAAACGGACGTCGAGGAGCCCGATACGCCGGCCGAGACTCCGGCCGAAGAGCAGGCGGAGGCGCCCACGCCGCCGGACCCGGCGGCGGCCGACTACGAGGGGCCGCGCCGACGGGCGCGCCGCGAACGCGAAGAACGCCGCGCCGCCCAGGCCCGCGCGGTCGCCATCGAGGCCAAACGGCGCGAGGCCAAGCGCAGTGTGGCGGGCGGGTCGCCGATCGACCCGAATGCCGTTGGCCGCCGGACCGTTCGGGGCCTGAAGGTGTTGATGTGGTCGGCGCTGCTCAGTGTGGTGGTGGTCGGCCTCGGGCTGCTGCTCTACTTCACGCCCATCATGTCCGCCCGCGACATCGTGGTCACCGGGCTGGGTGCGGTGACGCAGGACGAGGTCGTCACCGCCGCGGCCGTGCCACCGGGGACGCCGCTGCTGCAGGTGGACACCGATGCGGTGGCCGAGCGGGTGGCGGCGATCCGGCGTGTCGCCAGCGCCCGGGTGCAGCGTCAGTACCCGTCGACGCTGCGGGTGACGGTCGTCGAGCGGGTGCCGGTGGTGGTCAAGGACTACCCGGACGGTTCGCACATGTTCGATCGCGATGGCGTCGACTTCGCGACCGCACCGCCGCCGCCGGGAGTGCCGTACCTCGATGTCGAGAATCCGGGCCCCAACGACCCGGCGACCAAGGCCGCGCTGCAGGTGATGACGTCGCTGCGGCCCGAGGTGGCCGGCCAGGTGGGCCGGATCTCGGCGCCGTCGGTCGCCGCCATCACGCTCAGCCTGATCGATGGGCGCACCGTGGTGTGGGGGACCACCGACCGCACCGAGGAGAAGGCCCTCAAACTGGGGGCGCTGCTCACCCAGCCCGGCCAGACCTACGACGTGTCGAGCCCGGATTTGCCGACGGTGAAGTAGCGATCCGCGGCCGGCACGCCAGAAATTCTTGACGGACGCGTCGGCGCGCCTGCATGGATACCACGCACGGTCGCCCTACCGTTCTGGTTGCGCGAAACAACTTGACATAACTCTAAGCCTATGGTTGAGGTTGAGAGTTTGCCGAGAGGCTTCGACGCTACGACAGCAACCTGGGAGGAAGGCGATCCATGACCCCCCCGCATAATTACCTAGCCGTGATCAAGGTGGTCGGCATCGGCGGCGGCGGCGTGAACGCCGTCAACCGAATGATCGAGCAGGGCCTCAAGGGCGTGGAGTTCATCGCGATCAACACCGACGCTCAGGCGCTGTTGATGAGCGATGCCGACGTCAAGCTCGACGTCGGCCGCGACTCCACTCGCGGCCTGGGCGCCGGCGCCGACCCCGAGGTCGGGCGCAAGGCGGCCGAGGACGCCAAGGACGATATCGAGGAGCTCCTGCGGGGCGCCGACATGGTGTTCGTCACCGCGGGTGAGGGCGGTGGCACGGGCACGGGTGGGGCTCCGGTCGTCGCGACCATCGCCCGCAAGCTCGGGGCACTGACCGTGGGCGTGGTGACGCGGCCGTTCTCCTTCGAGGGCAAGCGGCGAAGCAACCAGGCCGAGAACGGCATCACCTCGCTGCGCGAGAGCTGCGACACCCTGATCGTGATCCCCAACGACCGGCTGCTTCAGATGGGCGACGCGGCGGTGTCGTTGATGGATGCGTTCCGCAGCGCCGACGAGGTGTTGCTCAACGGTGTGCAGGGCATCACCGATCTGATCACCACGCCGGGCCTGATCAACGTCGACTTCGCCGACGTCAAGGGCGTCATGAGCGGCGCGGGCACGGCGTTGATGGGCATCGGATCGGCGCGGGGTGACGGCCGCGCGCTCAAGGCCGCGGAGATCGCGATCAACTCGCCGCTGCTCGAGGCCTCGATGGAGGGTGCCCAGGGCGTGCTGCTGTCGGTCGCCGGCGGCAGCGACCTCGGCCTCTTCGAGATCAACGAGGCCGCGTCGCTGGTCCAGGAGGCCGCGCATGCCGAGGCCAACATCATCTTCGGCACCGTCATCGACGACTCGCTGGGGGACGAGGTCCGCGTCACCGTGATCGCCGCGGGCTTCGACGCCGCAGGACCGGGCCGAAAGCCGGTGGTGGGCGCGGGCGCTCAGCCGATCGCACCGGGCAAAGCGGGCAGGGTGACCTCGCCGCTGTTCGAGCCCGCCGACGCCGTCAGCGTGCCGGTGCACACCAACGGCGCGACGGTCAGCATCGGTGGAGACGACGATGACGACGTCGACGTGCCGCCTTTCATGCGCCACTGACAGAGGCGGACATACTGGGCACCGTGACCGTTCGCATACGGCGCGTGACCACCACCCGCGCAGGCGGCGTCTCGGCGCCGCCGTTCGACACGTTCAATCTCGGCGACCACGTCGGTGACGATCCGGCGGCGGTGGCCACCAACCGGAAACGGCTGAGCGCGGCGATCGGGTTGGGCGATGACGGAGTGGTCTGGATGAATCAGGTGCACGGCGACCGACGTCACCGTGGTACGGCCCGGTTGATGGCGCCGTCGAGAAAACTGACGGCTTGGTCACGACTACGCCGCGATTGGCTTTGGCGGTGGTGACCGCCGATTGCGTTCCGGTATTAATGGCCGACGCGCGTGCCGGTGTGGTCGCGGCGGTGCACGCCGGGCGGGTAGGGGCGCAGAAGGGCATTGTGGCCCTGGCGGTCGAGGCGATGCTCGGTCTCGGCGCGACGTCCGAAGACATCTCCGTACTGCTCGGTCCGGCCGTCAGCGGGCGCAACTACGAAGTCCCCGAAGCGATGGCCGACGAGGTGGCGGGCGCGCTGCCGGGGAGTCGCACCGTGACGTCGCGCGGTACCCCCGGACTGGATCTGCGTGCCGGAATCGCCAGGCAACTAACATCTTTGGGCGTCGCCGCGATCGACATCGATCCGCGCTGCACCGTCGACGACCGCAACTTGTTCAGCCATCGCCGCGATGCCCCGACCGGACGAATGGCGTCCGTGCTGTGGATGGAATGACGGTGGCGACCGCTCGGGAACTCGAACTGACGGAGGGCCTGGCGGCCGTGCGGGCGCGTCTCGCGCGCGCCGCCGAATCTGCCAATCGGAATGTCGATGAAATTGAATTACTTCCGATCACCAAATTCTTTCCGGCCAGTGATGTCATTATCTTGCGGCATTTGGGTTGTCTGGCATTTGGCGAATCCAGGGAACAGGAAGCGTCGAATAAAGTCGCCGAAGTCCGCGAAATGATGGGCCCAAGCCCATTCGCTGGCACATGGTCGGCCGGATCCAGCGCAACAAAGCGCGGGCGATCGCGGACTGGGCCCACTCCGCACACTCCGTCGACAACGCCAAATTGATCACCGCGCTGGATCGCGCCGCCGCCGACGCGTTGACCGATGGCCGGCGCGCGGACCCCATGCGGGTCTACCTCCAGCTCAGCCTCGACGGCGACGAGGAGCGCGGCGGCGTGAATATCGAGAGGCCCGATGCGGTCGACGAACTGTGCGCCGCCATCGACGGCGCCGACGGGCTGCAACTCGTGGGCCTGATGGCCATCCCGCCGCTGGGATCCGACCCGGACGACTGTTTCGCGCGTTTGCAGGCGGAGTTGCAGCGGGTGCAGCGCTGCTACCAGCAGCGACTCGGGCTGTCGGCCGGGATGTCCGACGACCTCGAGGCGGCGGTCAGACACGGCTCCACGTGTGTGCGTGTCGGTACCGCGCTCATGGGGCAACGACCGCTAACGTCTCCATGAGTAGTCACTCCAGTCACATCTTCATCTTTGACACCAGAACATCAGAGGTTGAGAAGGGTCCCCGCCGATGAGCACACTGCACAAGGTCAAGGCCTACTTCGGTATGGCCCCGATGGACGACTACGACGACGAGTACTACGAGGACGACGACCGCGCCCCATCGCGCGGATACTCGCGCAGGGCCCGCGACGACCGCTTCGACGACGAGGGGTATCTCGACCGCGCCGGTCGCGGCTACGAGGGCCGCGAATACGAGGAGCCCGCGCCCTACCGCGCCCCTTATGACGAGAGCCGGTTCGAGCCACGGATCCGTGCGCCGCGCGAGTTCGACCGGCCTGCACCGCGATTCAACGCCTTGCGCGGCTCCACCAGGGGTGCGCTCGCGATGGATCCCCGCCGGATGGCCGAGTTGTTCGAGGCGGGCAGCCCGCTGTCGAAGATCACCACGCTGCGGCCCAAGGACTACAGCGAAGCGCGCACCATCGGTGAGAGTTTCCGCGACGGCACCCCGGTGATCATGGACCTGGTCTCCATGGACAACGCCGACGCCAAGCGACTCGTCGACTTCGCGGCCGGGCTCGCCTTCGCGCTGCGCGGCTCCTTCGACAAGGTCGCGACGAAGGTCTTCCTGCTGTCGCCGGCCGACATCGATGTGTCCGCCGAGGAACGGCGGCGGATCGCCGAGGCGGGCTTCTACGCCTATCAGTAGCGCGTAGGCCCGGCAGCAACGGTCGGCGGCCCGAACGCCGCTGCCGAATCCGACGGGTAGGCTTGCGGCGTCACGCTGGCGCTCGGCCCTGAGCGACAGTGGCGATCGTCTGTATCAAATGTCACACAACTGCCTGTAGTGAGGACGGCTGTCGTTGTCGCTCTTCTTCGAGATCCTGGGTTTCGCGCTGTTTGTGTTCTGGCTGCTGCTGATCGCCCGGGTCGTGGTCGAGTTCATCCGGTCGTTCTCCCGCGACTGGCACCCGAAGGGGCTGACGGTGGTGATCCTCGAGGTCATCATGACGGTCACCGATCCGCCGGTGAAGCTGCTGCGGCGGCTCATTCCGCAGCTCACGATAGGCGCCGTCCGATTCGACCTGTCGATCATGGTGCTGCTGCTCGTCGCCTTCATCGGCATGCAATTGGCATTCGGTGCCGCCGCCTGAGACCCGGTATAACAACACAGTTTTGGCGATCGCACGTGTCGCCGACTCGGGTTTGCCGGGGATGATATTGGCCGCCGAATGTCGCGGGGCGGCCGCAGGAATGTTGAAATTCGCTCTTAATTATCTGCCTCTCCTGCAACCGCAGGGTCACGTGTGACAGGATGGACGCCAGTTACGTTCCAGTAAGGCTCTACACTTTGAGATCGGTTGACGGTCCAGACTCCAAGGGGGCAGACAATGCCGCTCACACCAGCCGACGTCCACAACGTTGCGTTCAGCAAGCCACCCATCGGCAAGCGCGGTTACAACGAGGATGAGGTCGACGCCTTTCTCGATCTGGTTGAGAACGAGCTGACCCGGCTCATCGAGGAGAATGCCGATCTTCGTCAGCGGGTCTCGGAGCTGGACCAAGAGGTCGCAGGCGCGCGATCCGGCGCCGGCGCCCAACCGACCCAGGCCATTCCTCTCTACGAGCCCGAACCGGAGCCGGCACCCGCCCCCGCGCCCCAGCCCGTGTACGAGGCCCCGCCCGCAGCACCGGCGCAGGTCAGCGGGGATCAGCATCTCAAGGCCGCAAAGGTGCTCAGCCTTGCCCAGGACACCGCGGACCGGCTGACCGGCAGCGCCAAGGCAGAGTCGGAGAAGATGCTCTCCGATGCCCGGGCCCAGGCCGATGCCATGGTCAGCGAGGCGAGGCAGACCGCGGAGACCACGGTCACCGAGGCCCGGCAGCGCGCGGATGCCATGCTCTCCGATGCCCAGACCCGCTCGGAGGCTCAGTTGCGTCAGGCGCAGGAGAAGGCCGACGCTCTGCAGGCCGACGCCGAACGCAAGCATTCCGAGATCATGGGCACGATCAACCAGCAGCGCACGGTGCTGGAGGGTCGCCTGGAACAGCTGCGGACGTTCGAGCGCGAATACCGGACCCGGCTCAAGACCTATCTGGAGTCTCAGCTCGAGGAGTTGGGCCAGCGCGGTTCGGCGGCGCCGGTCGATTCCAGCGCCAACAACGAAAGCGGCGGATTCAACCAATTCAATCGGGGCAACAACTAGCGCAGTCCTGCGCGCAGACCGTGGCCCCTTCGACCTAGGGTTGGGCAATGCTGATCGTTGCGCTTGTTCTCGCCGTCGTCGGTCTTGCCGCGCTGGTGACCGCCGTGGTCACCAGCAATGAATTGATCGCCTGGGTCTGCATTGCTGCCAGCGTCGTCGGGGTGGTGCTGTTGATCGTTGACGCGCTGCGCGAGCGCTCCCGGCGGGACGCGGGCGAGGAAGCCAGGGACGACACCGTCGACACCGAGGACACCGAGGCCGAGCCCGAATACGTCGAGGACTACCCGGAAGAAGCTCCGGTCGCCGACGAGAGGGACGACGAGAGCGACGCCGAAACCACCGCCGTGGGCACCGAGCAGCGCGACGACGAGGACAGTAACCACCGTTAAAACGTTGGCGTAGCCCAGCAATTCGCGAACTTCGTCGTCGGTCACCTGGTGGAAGTCCTCGAACACCTGACCCACCGCTTCAAATCCCGCCGGCATCATCGCGCACACCACATCGTCGGCTTCGGAGGCGAGCTCACGGCACGCCGACGGCGGGCCGACGGCACCGCGACCACCAATCGCGCAGGATTAGCGACCCGGGCCGCCCTGGACCGCGGCCAGCATGCTGGCGCCGGTGGCGATACCGTCGTCCACCAGGATCACGGTCCGGTCCGCCCATGATCACCGGCGGACTGTCGCCCCGGTAGGCCGCCTCGCGGCGGTTCAGTTCGTCGGTCTCCCGTTGGATCGTCGCCTGGAGTTCTTCGTCGCTGATGCCCCAGGTTCTTCACCAGGTTGTCGTTCACGACGATTCCACCACCCGTGGCCAGCGCGCCCATCGCGAGTTCCTGCCACTGTGGCACACCGAGCTTGCGCACCAGGAACACGTCCAGCGGCGCCCGCAGGGACGCCGCGACCTCCCAGCCGACCGGGACACCGCCTCGCGCGAGGCCCAGCACGAGCAGGTTCTCCTGACCCCGATAGGACACCAACTCCTGCGCCAGGACCCGGCCGGCGTCTCGGCGGTCCCGGAACGTGCGCCGTGCGTCTCGCCGGGTGAGCCCGCTCCATCCGTTCATCGCAGTCTTTTCGATTCGAGAACATTTCCAGCGTACGGCCGTGGGTGTTGCCCCGGGTGGTATCTGCGGATGGGTACCCGAACCCCCGTGGAGCAATCCGCCCGCACGTTCGCAACGAATAGCTGTCGAGCCCACACACCGGAGGACCATGGGAATCGAATACGAGACCGTCGTTGACCACCCGCTGGCCGAGGTATTCGCCTGGCATACGCGGCCCGGCGCCATGTCCCGGTTGATTCCGCCGTGGCAGCCCATGACCGCGGTGGCCGAAACGGAGTCGCTTGCCGACGGCCGCGCGGTGCTCGGGCTGCCGGGCGGGTTGCGCTGGATTGCCCAACACGATCCGGCGGGTTACGACCCACCGCACCGGTTCGTCGACGCGCTCGCATCTCACGGACCGGCGACCTGGCCCCCGCGCGTCATCGGTTGGTGGCGCCACACCCACGAGTTCAGCGAGGCGGCGCGGGGTACCCGCGTGTACGACCACGTGGACACATCGGTGCCCGCGGCCGCCCTTCGGTCCACCTTCGTCTATCGCCACCGGCAGCTCGCCGATGACCTGGCCGCCCACCGCGACGCCGCCGACGCGGGCGCGGGGCCGATGGTGGTCGCCGTCACGGGTGCCTCCGGCCTCATCGGCTCGGCGCTGGCCGCGTTTCTGAGCACGGGCGGTCACCGAGTCATCCGGTTGGTGCGCCACTCGGCCCGTAATGAGTCTGAGCGCCAATGGGATCCGGACAATCCCAGCGTTGACCTGCTGTCGGGCGTGGACGCCGTCGTGCACTTGGCCGGCGCATCGATCGCCGGGCGGTTCAGCGACCGGCACAAAACCGCGATCCGGGACAGCCGCATCGGACCGACCCGGCGCCTCGCCGACGTCGCGACGCGCGCGGACGACGGCCCGCGCACATTCGTCAGCGCCTCGGCAATCGGTATCTACGGCTTCGACCGCGGTGATGCGGTGCTGTGCGAGGAGAGCGTCGCCCGGTGACGGCTTTCTCGCCGACGTGGTCTCCGAATGGGAGGCCGCGACGGAACCGGCGGCCGAGGCGGGGTTGCGCGTCGTGCGCGTGCGGACCGGCATCGTGCAGTCCGCGCGCGGTGGAACGCTGCGGCTGATGCGCCCGCTGTTCATGGCGGGACTGGGCGGCCGGCTGGTGGACGGGGCGGCAGTGGTTGTCCTGGATCGGGCTCGACGACCTGCTCGACGTCTACTACCGGGCGCTGTACGACCCGCGACTGACCGGACCGGTCAACGCGGTCGCGCCCGCGCCGGTGCGCAACTCCGACTACACCAGGGAGCTGGGCCACGTGGTACCGCCGGCCGACGGTGCTGCCCGTGCCGGCGTTCGGTCCGCGGCTTCTGCTGGGGGAGCAGGGTGCACGCGAACTCGCCCATGGCCAATCAGCGGGTGGTGCCGACGAAGCTTGCAGACGCTCGGTCACCGATTCAGGCGGTCACAACTCGCCGACGCGCTCGCTCATGAACTCGGGCACGGCTGAGCCGCGACGTGGGTCAGGAAGCCGCCGACCAGATCGTGGATCCGCCTGGCCGCGCTGTCAGCCAGTTCTGCTGTGCGTGAACGTAATTCGTCGTGACTTAGGCCAACGCCCACGACCTCGCCGTCACGGTCCTCGGCGAGCCAGAGATCCAGCAGCGCACCGTCGATCTCCGGATGGAACTGCAGCGCCATCGCCCGGCCCAGCACGAACGCCTGCGACGAGTTGGCTGTCCGGGCGACCTCGGTCGCCCCGGGCGGCAGCGTCCACCGGTCGAAGTGCCACTGGAACCACGGTCCGCCGGGTACCAGTCCGGGATTGTCGCTGGCGACGTCGTACCAGCCGATCTCCGGAGTTGGACGACCTTGCAACGGACCCACCCCAGTGCCTGGGCCAGCAGCTGACCGCCGAAGCAGACTCCGAGCAGGGCCACCCCCGCATCGGCGGCGTCGGAAATCAACTGCATCTCGCTGCCCACCCAGGTACGGCGCAGCGCCTCGTCGTACACCGGCCAGCGCGCCCCCAGCGGGACGATGACGTCGTAGCCCGTCGGATCCGGGAAGGTGACGTCGCCCGCCGGGCTGTCGATGCGTTCGGCGGGCACCACCTCGAAGGCGTCTACGTCGAAGCCGTGGTCGGTGAACGCCTCGCCGAGCAGACCCTCGGTTGCGAGGTGCTCGTTGTAGATGAACAGAACCTTCGACGCCACGATCGCCATTATTTCCGTGGCGGCATCGGGGGCGCATCGTCGGGGGCCAGTTCGGCGCCGACCCGGCGGAACAGCGTGTCGGCTTCGTTACGGTAATTGCCCTGGTCATCGAACGCTTCCGGGGCGTACGTCACGGCGACGGCGACGGCGATCTTCTGCGCCGGCAAGTAGGCCTCCACCGCTGAGTACCCGGAGAGCAGCGGATTCTGCAGCAGCCAGTTTCCCGAGATGACGATCCCGAGACCGTAGGTGTAGCCGTCGGTCATTTCGTCGCAGGTGGTACACCCGGGCTGCTTGTGGGTCTTGCCGCGCAGGTCGGTGGCCACCATCTTCCTGTGCGAGTCGGCGGTCAGCAGCCGGCCCGAGCCGATGCCGACCGCCGTCGCCTCGAGGTCGTAGATGTTGGTGGTCTGGATCGCGCCGTGAGTGATCGTCCACGACGGATCCCAGTAGGTGGTTTCCTCGTAGAACGGGGTTTCGGCCGGGATCCTCAGGGCCGCACGCCGTTCCGAGCTGAACGCGTGCAGCACGGGCGACGGGATCTCTGCGGTGATGGAGTTCGCTGTGTTCGTCAAGCCGAGGGGACGAAGCACCTTGTCGGACAACAGCTTCGGCATGTCTTGGCCGGTCGCCTTCTCCAGCGCCAAACCCAGCAGCACGTAGTTGGTGTGCGCGTAGTTCCAGTTGGTTCCCGGCTCGTACAGCAGGGGTTTGTTGACGGCGAAGTCCAGCAGATCGTGGGTGGTCCACCGGCGGAACGGGTTTTCGTAGAGCGCCGCGTTCATCGCGGTGTTGCCGATCACGTAGTCGACGTAGCCCGAGGTCATCTGCGCCAGCTGGCCCAGCGTCACCCGGTCGGCGTGCGGTATCTCGGGCAACCACTTCGACAGCTTGTCGTCCAGACTGACCTTCTTCTCGTCGACGAGCTCGAGCAGTAGCGTGGCGACATAGGAGATCGCCACGGCGCCGTTGCGGAAGTGCATGTTCGTCGTCGCAGGCACTCCGGTCATCGACTCGCCGAGCGCCTCGGTGACGACTTCCGTGCCGTCCACCGTGACCCGGACGATGGCGGCCTTCACATGAGCCTCGGCCATGACGTCCCGTACGGCGCGCATCACCGCGTCCGCTTCGGCATTCTCGGTGGTCGGCGTCGGGGATTGAGACGGTAGCGCACCCGGTGCGCAGCCCGTCAGCAGGATGAGAACGCCGGCCACCGCGAGGAGGCACCGGGCGACAGGCATGCCGCCGATCTTGACAGAGCCGAGGGTGAGGAGCCCCCCGTTCGACGATTGTCGACTGGGCGATCCCCCTCATGGCCACGCCTTGGGCGACGAGATCGGCTCCGGAGCCGCGACTACTCCCGATAGCAAATACTTGAGCCCCGGGCGCGGCAGCCCGTCTCACGGCGGTCGTCGGATGAATCGGCTCGGCGGGCTTCCGCGTCGAGTTGGCGGTGTCTTGGTCCGACGAACGATTTGCTGTCACCGCAGATTTGTCGATCTATTTTGCGTTTCCTGCTTTGCGGGAATTGTTCCCACAGCGGCGGGCTTACTATCGGCGTTCGAACGTAGATTCGCTGATAACGGTTTGAGGGAGGCTGTCATATATCCAAAATGAAGTTGCTGACGCAGCGTGGATATGCTCGGCACTCGCCACCTGCCGACAACTCGCGACGATTGACACTGTCGTCGATTCCGAAGAACCTGCGGTCGGCGCTGCTAGGCTGACGAAACCGGCCAGCTAAATCTCAACGCTGGCGTGCAGGTATGGCGATCAATTTCGGGGGGCGACGACGATGGTCCGTCAGCCTCGGTCGGAGGTCACCCGGCGAAAGATCATCAATGCCGCCGTCGAGTTGTACGACGAGGTCGGCTATCCGAGCACCGGGCTCGGCGACATCATCGAGCGCATCGACGTCACCAAGGGCGCGCTCTATCACCATTTCGATTCGAAAGAGTCGCTGGCGTTCGCCATCATCGATGAGGCGGTGTACCAGCTCGAGGGTGCGCTCCGACGCGCCAGCCAGTCGTCATCCGCGCTGGAAGGCCTGATCCTGGGTGGATTCGCGGCGGCCGAACTCGCCAGTTCGGAGAAGCTGGTGAGGACCGGCGGGCACCTTCTCTTCACGTTCGCGAAGTTCAACGAGTCGGTCGCCGGCTATTACCGCGGCTGGCACGCGGGCACGGTGGCCCAGGTTCGCCTGGCGCAGTCCGAGGGCGACATCCGTTCCGATCTCGACGCGGACGTCGTCGGCGGCGTGATCCTCAGCACGCTGATCGGCGCCGAGGTGATCTCGAACTCCCTGTCAGGCGGCAGCGACCTCGTGATGCGCGTGAATCATGCGTGGGAGACGCTCCTCCCGACGATCGTGCCGGAGGAGTCGTTGTCCTATTTCCGTCAGTTCCTCGCCCGCCAGTCGTCGCGTCTGCAGCCGGCCACGCCGGCCGATTGACTCCGAGCGCCTACCGGCGGCCGCGATCCCACAACTGTTCCGTCAGGTCCTCGAACGTCGCCAACGCCAGCGGATCGTCTTCGCGCAGCAGCGCGGACTTGCTCATCTTGGCCCGCACGATGGACCCGTCGGCATGCATCAACGCCACGATCTCGTTGGCATAGCCACGGACGGCGGACACCGGCGATGCGTCAACCGGTGCGGTGTTGAAGATCTCGATGAACTTCAGCGACAGCACCTTCTCGGTCGTGTAGCCGAGCATTTCGGCGAAAGCCGCATTGGCGAACAGGATCGAGCCGTCTTGGCCGATGGCCACCACCGGGACGGGCATCCGCTCGAGCACCACGCGGGCCGGCAGCTGCCCGAGCAAGGTGATCGGTGACTGCGCGCTCTGACTCTGCCGTCGTCGGTTCACGCCCGGATTATCGCGTCTTACCGAGCAGAATTTGCTGAAAACCAACGATCACGGTGATGGGGTTTCACAGCCGCATTCATCGGCTACACCGTCCTCGGGGCCACTCGCGATCGGTCGCCGGGCCGGCCGCAAGGAGGTAGCACGTGTCGGATCGAGCCGACTGGTTCCTCACGACGGCTGAGCGCGGTAACTCCCACACCCGGCTGCCGGCCTGGTGCGAGGGCAACCGGGCGGAGCCGCTCGTTCACGGTGCGACGTATTTCGACCGGCTCACAACCGAAGTCGAGGCGATGGGTGCGGGCGATCACCTGTTCTTCACCGACTGGCGCGGTGATCCCGATCCAGAAGATGCGCGCCGGCGGACCCACCGTCGCCGAACTGTTCTGCCGAGCCGCAGAGCGCGGAGTGATCGTCAAAGGCCTGGTATGGCGCTCGCACCTGGACCGGCTCCCAGTACAGCGAAGAGGAGAACGAACACCTCGGTGAGGACATCGAACGCGACCGGCGGGGAAGTACTGCTGGACCAGCGTGTCCGGATCGGCGGTTCGCATCACCAGAAACTGGTGATCTGTCGCCATCCCGAGTGACCCGCAGCGTGATGTCGCGTTCGCCGGTGGCATCGATCTGTGCCATTCCCGCCGCGATGACGAGTCGCACCGCGGTGACCCCCAGTCGATTCGGATGGCGCAACGATACGGCGAGCACCCGCCGTGGCACGACGTGCAGCTGAGATTGCAGGGCCCCGTCGTCAGTGCGCTCGACACCTCGTTCCGGGAGCGGTGGACCGACTCCCACGCCGCTCGATGTGACGTCGCCGATCGCCTGGGCGGTGGACAGGCTGCGTCGCGCAGACCTCTCGTCGGGCCGCTTGCCACCGCAGCCGCCCGATCCATCACCGTGCGGGCCGCCTCACCGTTCAGGTGCTGCGCACCTACCCCAAAACCCTTTTCACCTACGACCATGCGCCGGGGGGCGAGCGCAGCATCGCCCGCGCCTACTGCAAGGCGGTGCCGCGTGCGCGGCGACTGATCTATCTCGAGGACCAGTATCTGTGGTCCAAACGGGTCGCCCACCTGTTCGCGCGTGCCCTGACCGACAACCCCGACCTGCACCTGGTCGCCGTCGTGCCGCGGTATCCCGACGTGGACGGGCGCCTCGAACTGGCCCCGAATCACGTCGGTCGCTGGCAGGCGCTCGAGGTGTGCCATCGGGCCAGCCCGGAACGCGTACACGTATTCGACGTCGAGAACCACGAGGGCACACCGGTGTACGTGCACGCCAAAGTCTGTGTGATCGACGATATCTGGGCTTCGGTCGGAAGCGACAACTTCAACCGCCGGTCGTGGACGCACGACAGTGAGTTGGCATGTGCCGTGCTGGACGACACCGGGGCATTCGCGCGCGACCTCCGGCTACGGCTGATGCGTGAACATCTCGATCGCGCACCCGACGGCGGAATGGACGGTGGGCTGGCCGATCCCGCCACCGCTGTGCGCGAGATCACCGCAGCCGCAGAGGCGCTGGACGACTGGTATGCACGGGATCGCGCGGGACCGAGACCACCGGGCCGATTGCGGCGCCACCGGTCCGCACGGCTGGGGCTGCTCACCCGGCTGTGGGCCGAGCCGGCGTACCGGATGATCTACGACCCGGACGGACGGTCGATTCGCGACCGGGTAATGCGACGACTGTGAAGCGTGTTCAGTAGCCAGGTCAATAGCCAGTTCAATAGCCGTAGTCGAATTCGACGGGCAGGCTGACCGGACCGCTGATGCCGATCAGCGGCTTCCACGGGATGTTGTCGCCGCACCGGATGTTGGGCATCCGGCGCGCCATGATCGTGAGGGCCTCGGCGAGTTCGATTCTCGCGAGGTTCGCGCCGAGGCAGTAATGGATACCGCCGCCGAAGGTCAGCATCGCCGGTGCTCCTTCGCGGGTGATGTCGAGGCCGTCGGGGTCGTCGTAGACCGCGGGATCCCGGTTGGCGGCGGCGGTATTCGCGATCACCATGGTGCCGGCCGGGATCGTGACGCCGGCCATGTCCACGTCCACCACGGCCTTGCGCATCGTCGAGAAGATGATCGGGGAGAAGCGCATCACCTCTTCGACCGCCTTGGGTGCGATGTCGGGGCGTTCGGCCAGAAGTGCCCACTGGTCGGGGTGTTCGCAGAACACCTGGACGGCGGCGGCCAGTTGGTTGCGGGTGGTGTCGGTGCCCGCCATCAGCAGGGTCGCCGCGAGCGTCAAGACCTCCTGGTGCGTCAACCGCTCGCCGTCGACCTCGGCGCGCATCATGTTCGACAGCAGGTCATCGGTGATTGTGTGACGTCTGCTGGTGACCATGTCGTCGAGGTAGCCCTCGACCTCGCGCCAGGCACGCAGGATGACCGGCCCGTCGTTGACGACGTTCCAGTCGAAGACCTTGAAGATGTCGTCGGCCCAGTCCGAGAACAGATGCCAGTCCTCGCTTGGGGTGCCGAGCAGAGCGCAGATGATGGGAATCGGGTACTGCCTGGCGATGTCGGAAACCACATCGCACCGCCCGGCTTCGGCATGCCGGTAGACAAGCTCGGCGATGACATCGGCACACGTGGAGCGGAGCCGGCCGGCGGCCTTGGGAGTGAATGCTTTTGAGATGAGCCTGCGCTGCCGGTGATGTTCTGCGCCCTCCAGGCTCAGCAGGCCGGTCACGACGATGTCCCACAGTGCACCGGAGGTGATGCCCTGCAGCGCCAGGGCGAGTCCCTGCGGCATGCCGAACCGGTCGTCGCGCAGGGCGGTGCGGACCAGGTCGTAGGTCAACAGTTCCGGTCCGTGCGGGCCCATCGCGATGGGGCTCTGTTCGCGGGCCCGCCGCAGGATCTGGTGTGCCTGCTCCGGGGTCTGCGCCCGCTCGTAATCGACGGATGGCAGACCGGCCGCGAAGCCGCCAGTCATCGTGGCCTCCCCGAGGTTGTCGCGTAGGACCGTCACTCAGCAATTCTTTGCGCCGGCACAGGCCGTGATGCGGGTAGAGGAGTACTCGTTTTCCCATTTGTCTGACTTGTCCTAGACCCGCGGCGAAATCGAAAGTATGTTCGATCTGGTGGGGTGGCGGCGGTGGACCCGCACACCGATCAGGCCGCCCTCATCGGGCGGCGACGGGTTGGAGCGGGTCAAGTCGGCGGCCGCTGCTGGTCAGGCGCGCGCGGCCGCGGCGCTGGACGCCATACGCCGGGCCGACGAAGCGGCCGCGGGTGTGCCCAGGGCCAAGCAGGGCGGGGCCTGGCCGGCGAGATGGCGCTGGCGCGGCGAGATTCCCCGTCGCGGGGCGACAGGCATCTGGGTTTCGCGAAGGCACTGGCGTACGAGATGCCGCACACCGTGGCCGCACTGGAGTGTGGGGCATTGTCGGAATGGCGCGCGACGTTGATCGTGCGGGAATCCGCCTGCCTCGCCCTGGAGGACCGGCGCGCGCTGGACGCCGAACCATGCGGCAACGTCAGCGAAACTCGACGGCATGGGGGATGCCCGGTTGGTGGCGGCGGCCAGGAGCATCGCCTACCGGATGGACCCGCGGGCGTGGTCGACCGCGCGGCCAAAGCCGCGGCGGACCGGACCGTGACCATTCGGCCGGCGCCCGACACCATGACACACGTGACCGTGCTCTTGCCAGCCGAATTCGTGACACCGACCGGCGCGCACTACCGATCGACGGCGCCGCCGCTGCCGGGGCCGCCGGCGATCCTGGTCAGTGAAGTCGAGGTTCGGATCGGTATCGCGATCGCGCAGTCACACGCCGCGTAGGTTGTAGCGCCGCTCGGGTCGGCCCACCCCGTACTGGAGGCGCAGTTCAAGGGCGCCCGTGCTGAGGTAGTGCTCCAGGTACCGTCGGGCGCTGACGCGTGAGATGCCCACCAGGTCAGCACATTCCGCCGCCGACACCTCGCCGCTGTGGCGCACGGCGTCCAGGACCAGGCGCCCGGTTTCGGCGCCGAGCCCCTTCGGCAGAATCTCCTGCCCGGGTGGTGTGGCCGCCGGTCCGCCGAACAGCGAGTCGATCAACGACTGGTCGGCGCCGCCGGCGGCGGACTCCAATGCATCGGCGCGGGCCGCGAAGGCCGCCAGTTTGGCCTTCAATTGGCCGAACTCGAACGGCTTGATCAGGTAATCGGCGGCGCCGCCGTCCAGTGCGCCGCTGACGGTGTCCAACTCGCGGGCAGCGGTGATCATGATGACACCGACCCGGTCGCCGTCGGACCGCAGCCGATGCAGGACCTCCAGGCCGGTCATGTCGGGCAGGTACACGTCGAGCAGGATCAGTTGCGGCTTCAGCTCACGCGCCGCCGCCAACGCCTCGGCGCCCGTGCGGGCGACTCCGACAGCGCGGAAGCCCTCGACCTGCTCGACGAAACGCCGGTGGATCTCGGCGACCATGAAATCGTCGTCGACGACCAGCACGTCACGCATGGGCGGCCCTTTCGGGGGTGGGCGCCGCGCTGCTCTCCGGCAGCCGGACGACGAACAACGCGCCGCCGGACGGCCCGTCGCTCACCTCGACCGTGCCCCCGTGTTGGGCCGTGACCAGCCGCACCAGCGCGAGCCCGATGCCGCGCCCACCCGGCACGTCCGGCTTCGAGGTGACACCGCGGGCGAAGATCGCCTCCCGAAGATGTTCGGGCACACCCGGTCCCGAGTCGGTCACCGATATGGTCAGTCCGTCGCGGTCGTTGATGCCGACCGTGACCGTTGCCGGCTTGGCTCCCACCGAGACGTCGACGGCGTTGTCGATCAGGTTTCCCAGCAGCGTGATCACATCCGTGGCCAGTGCGGGATCGAGGGCGACGAGGTGTGACTGCTGATCGATCTCCATCACCACTCCGCTCTCGGCGGCCAGCGTGGTCTTCGCGATCAGCAACGCGGCGACGGCGGGGTCCGAAATCCGTTGGGTGACCGCGTCGCTGATCTCCGCGCGCCGGCGCGTCAGGGCGCCGACCAGATCCCGGACCGAATCGTATTCGCCCAGTTGGACCAGCCCGGAGATGGTGTGCAGCTGGTTGGCGAACTCGTGGGTCTGCGCCCGCAACGTGTCGGTCACACTCTTGTGCGACGACAACTGCCCCTGCAGGGCAGCGAGTTCGGTGCTGTCGCGCATCGTCGTGACCGTTCCGATCCGCTGACCCTGGCTGGTGGCGGCCTGCCGGTTCAGCGCCAGGACGCGGGTCCGGGTGGCGATGACGACGTCGCGCCCGTCCTCGCCGGACAGCAGGAATTCGACCACCGCCCGGTCGAGCCCGACGCTGTCGACGCGTCGCCCGACGGCGCGCCGGTGACGTCGAGGAGTTCCTGCGCACTGTCGTTGAGCAGCGTGAGCTCACCCTCGTTGTTGACCGCTACCACGCCCTCACGAATGCTGTGCAGCAACGCTTCCCGGTGGTCGGCCAGGTTGGCGATCTCGGCGATTTCCAGCCCGCGGGTGTGGCCCTTGATCCGCCGCGACAGCAGCCACGACGCCACCAGGCCCAGCGCCGCGCCGATGCCGAGATAGATCAGGAGCCGTTCGCCGCGCCGCTGAGCAGCTCCCACACCGACGGATACCGCTCGCTCACCGAGGCCACCGCCAACACATCGCCGTCGATCGACAGGATCGGCACCTGCCCGACCAGGCTGTGCACCCCGTCGACATCGTCGTCGCCGAACCACGCCCTGCCCTCGTCGGCCCGGCTAGGTCCCAGATCCATCCGCCTGCCGACGCGCGACGGATCCGACGACACCCGACCCGTCCGTCGGGATCGAGGATCTCGGCGACGCCCGCGCCCGACAGCGCCACCGCGCGGTCGACCTCCGGGGCCAGCACCCGCGACGGCGAACGGGTCGGCGTACCGGTCCCGCACGACGGGGGTGGACGCCATGTTCTCGGCGACCGCGATCATCGCTGCCCGCGCACCTCGCGGAACTCCCGCGTCGACTGCGTCACCGACACCGCGGCCACGGCGACCAGCACGACCGCGACCACCATCAGCTGGAACACCAGGAACTGGCCGGCGAGGCTTCGGCAGGCCGTCGACCGCGGACCACGCGGAGGAGCGTCATGACTCAACGACCAATACTTCCTTTGCGTTCTTATCAGTGACCTGGGTCACCGTCGGGGTCCAGTATTGCTGAGCATCACAAATCGAGTGATTGGGGACGACGTGTTCAGCACGCGAAAACGGGCCTTGTTCGTCATCGCCGTGATCGTGGCACTGCTGGTGACGGCGTGCGGCGTCACCCGCGGGAGGAAGCCAGGGACTTCATCGTCTGCGCATGATGGTGCCGAACAGCCCGGGCGGCGGCTACGACCTGACCGCGCGCACCGCGGTGAAGATCATGGAGGACGACGACATCACCGGTCGCGTCGAGGTCTTCAACGTCATCGGTGCGGGCGGCACGGTCGCGATGGCCCGGCTGATGAACGAAAAGGGCAACGACGACCTCATGATGACGATGGGGCTCGGTGTCGTCGGCGCGACCTACACCAACGGGTCCAAGATCAAGGCGTCCGACGCCACCGCGATCGCCAAGTTGATCGAGGACCCTGGCGCATCTTCGTTCCGGCCGACTCGCCGTTCAAGACGGTGCAGGACTTCGTCGCCGCGTGGAAAGCCAACCCCTCCAAGGTGACGATCGGCGGCGGCTCGTCACCCGGTGGTCCCGACCATCTGTTTCCGATGGAGCTCGCGAAGGCAGTCGGTGTCGACCCGAAGTCGGTCAACTTCGTCACCGTATGACGGCGGAGGCGACCTGTTGACCGCGCTTCTCGGCAAGAAGATCACGGTGGGCACATCGAGTCCCGGGGAACTCATCGACCAGATCGAGGGCGGGCAGTTGCGCGTGCTCGCGGTGTCCAGCGACGAGCGGGTCGAGGGCATCGACGCCCCGACCCTCAAGGAGTCGGGGATCGATCTGACCTTCGCGAACTGGCGTGGAGTCCTTGCGCCGCCGGGATTTCCGATGACGCGAAGAACGCCATGGTGAAGGTCCTCGAGGACTTGCACGGCACGCAGCAATGGAAGGACGCACTGGTGAAGAACGGCTGGACCGACGCGTTCATGACCGGCGCGCAATTCGAACAGTTCCTCAAGGACCAGGACAACCGGGTCGCTCGACACTCACCGAATTGGGGCTGCTATGACGACCACCGAAGAACCGCAGGAACAGGCGCCGGCCAAGCCGGTCGACAAGGCGCAGTATCTGGTGTGCGCGGTGCTCGTCGTCGTCGGCGCGTTCCTGATCTACGACGCGGTCACACTGGATGCCGGCTTCGCCAAGGTCGACCCGGTCGGGCCGAGGATGTTTCCGTTGACCATCGGCGTCGTCCTCGTCGTGCTCGCAATCGTTCTGGCGATCGCGATACCGCGCGGGTCGATCGGTGAGGCCGATGCGGGTGAGGATGTCGACCCGAACGCGCCGGGGGACTGGCGCACGGTCGGACTGCTGGTCGGACTGTTCGTCGCGGTGATCGTGCTGGTCAACCCGCTGGGCTGGGTGATCATGGGGACCCTGCTGTTCGCCGGCGCGGCGACGATTCTGGGCAGCCGCCACTACGTCCGCAACTTCGCCATCGGATTGGTGCTGGCGCTCATCAGTTTCTACGCGTTCTATTCCGGGCTCGGAATCCCGCTGCCCGCAGGCGTTCTGGATGGGATTCTGTAGATGGACAACTTGGACTGGCTGCTCCAGGGATTCGAGCAGGCCGCGACCCCGATGAATCTGCTGTACGCCGTCATCGGCGTGCTCCTCGGAACCGCTGTGGGTGTGCTGCCCGGCATCGGCCCGGCCATGACCGTGGCGCTGCTGCTGCCGATCACCTATAACGTCAGCCCCAGCGCGGCGTTCATCATGTTCGCCGGAATCTTCTACGGCGGCATGTACGGCGGATCCACCACCTCGATCCTGTTGAACACACCCGGCGAGTCGTCGTCGGTGATCACCGCGATCGAGGGCAACAAGATGGCCAAGGCCGGCCGGGCCGCCCAGGCGTTGGCTACCGCGGCGATCGGGTCGTTCGTCGCAGGGGCCATCGGCACCGCCCTGCTCGCCGCGTTCGCCCCGCCGATCTCGAGGTTCGCGGTGACCCTCGGCGCGCCGTCCTACCTGGCGATCATGCTGTTCGCGTTGGTCGCGGTGACCGCGGTGCTCGGCGCCTCCAAGCTTCGCGGTGCGATATCGCTGTTCCTCGGGCTGGCGATCGGCGTCGTCGGGATCGACTTCCTCACCGGCCAGCCCCGCGCGACGTTCGGGATACCGCAGCTGTCCGACGGGATCGACATCGTGGTGATCGCGGTCGCCATCTTCGCGCTCGGCGAAGCGCTCTGGGTGGCGGCACATCTGCGACGCCGTCCGGCCGACGTCATCCCGGTGGGTCGGCCCTGGATGGGCCGCGACGACTGGCGCCGGTCGTGGAAGCCGTGGCTGCGCGGCACCGCATTCGGATTCCCGTTCGGGGCGCTGCCCGCCGGCGGAGCCGAGCTGCCCACGTTCCTGTCCTACATCACCGAGAAGCGGCTCTCGAAGCACAAAGACGAGTTCGGCAAGGGCGCGATCGAGGGTGTCGCCGGACCGGAGGCGGCCAACAATGCCTCCGCGGCAGGAACTCTGGTGCCGATGCTCTCGCTCGGGCTGCCGACGAACGCCACCGCGGCGGTCATGCTGACCGCATTCGTCTCGTACGGAATCCAGCCCGGACCAACGCTTTTCGAGAAAGAGCCGTTGCTGATCTGGACGCTGATCGCCAGCCTGTTCATCGGCAACCTCCTGCTGCTGGTGCTCAACCTGCCACTGGCGCCGCTGTGGGCCAAGCTGCTGCGCACGCCACGGCCGTACCTGTACGCGGGCATCCTGTTCTTCGCCACGTTGGGTGCGCTCGCGGTGAACGTGCAGGCCCTGGATCTGGCGCTGCTGCTGGTGTTCGGCCTGCTCGGGCTGATGATGCGACGGTTCGGGTTGCCCGTGCTGCCGCTGATCATCGGCGTCATCCTCGGGCCGCGGATCGAGCGACAGCTCCGCCAGGCGCTGCAACTCGCCGACGGCAACTGGGGCGGGCTGTTCACCGAGCCCGTCGCGATCATCGTCTACGTGCTGATGGCGATCCTGCTGCTGATGCCGTTGATACTCAAGCTGATGCACCGCAGCGAGGAGACGCTCCTCATCGTCGAGGATGACAGGGATCAGGCAGAGAAGGCCCAGGCATGACGATCGTCATCGGATACAGCGCAGACCCGTTCGGCCGGGCCGCGCTCGAGCACGGCATCGCCGAGGCCAAGCTGCGCGGCACCACGCTTCGCGTGATCAACTCCACGCCGGGCGACGCCTACGTCGACGCCGGCTTCGCGCAAACAGGTGAGGTCCACGACATCGAGGAACGGCTCACCACGTGCGGTGTGGAGTTCGAGCTGAGCCAGCCGGTCGGCGTCGACACCGCGAAGGAGCTGCTGAAGGCCATGGACGACGACGCTGCCGAACTGTTGGTGATCGGCATCCGGCACCGGAGCCCGGTCGGCAAGCTGCTCCTCGGCAGCGTGTCGCAGCAACTGCTGCTGGAGTGCCCCAAGCCGGTGCTTGCCGTCAAGCCGGACGACGTCTGACCTGCGCAGATTCTCCTCACTGCCGGGGTCGCGGCCCGGTGAGAATCACTTATCCTCGCGATAACGCGGACGGAAACTAACCGGAACAGGGCGCCGACACCATCGACGCATGGTGGTGACGCGGACGGTGTGCTCGTATTGCGGCGTCGGCTGCGGCATCGAGGTTCAGACGGCACGCCGACCCGAAGGACCGGCCGACCCGTCATCACGCGGGTCTCCGGCGACAGATCGCACCCGGCCAACCTCGGCCGGCTGTGCACCAAGGGCGCCACGCACGCCGAGTTGATGCGCGCCGACGACGGCCGGCTCAAGTCGGCGCTGTTGCGTCCCGGCAGCGGCGACGAGCTGGTGCCCACGCCCGTCGACGACGCCGTCGCCGAGGCGGGCCGACGACTGCGCGCCATCGTCGACGGCACGGTCCCGACGCCGTCGCGCTCTACGTCTCGGGCCAGATGTCGCTCGAGGCGCAGTACCTGGCCAACAAGCTGGCCAAGGGTTTTCTGCGGACCGTGCACATCGAGTCGAACTCCCGGCTGTGCATGGCCAGCGCGGGCACCGGGTACAAGCAGTCGCTGGGCGCGGACGGCCCACCGGGTTCCTACGCACGACTTCGACTGCACGCGAACTGTTTTTCGTCATCGGCTCGAACATGGCCGACTGCCACCCCATCCTGTTCCTGCGGATGACCGACCGGCTCAAGGCGGGCGCCAAGCTGATCGTCGTCGACCCGCGGCGCACCGCCACCGCCGAGAAGGCCGACCTCTTCCTGCAGATCAAGCGCCGGCACCGATCTGGCGCTGCTCAACGGTCTGCTGCACCTGCTGGTCGAGAACGGCGACATCGACGCACGATTTCATCGCCGAGCACACCGAGGGCTGGGAGGCGATGCCCGCGTTCCTCGCCGACTATCCGCCCCACCGGGTCGCCGAGATCACCGGCATCTCGCGGAAGCCGACATCCGCACCGCCGCGCGGCTGATCGCGCGAGGCGGGCGAGTGGATGAGCTGCTGGACCATGGGACTCAACCAGAGCACCCATGGCACCTGGAACACCAACGCGATCTGCAATCTGCACCTGGCGACCGGCGCGATCTGCCGTCCCGGCAGCGGACCGTTGTCGCTGACCGGCCAGCCCAACGCGATGGGCGGCCGCGAAATGGGTTACATGGGGCCGGGACTGCCCGGCCAGCGATCGGTCGTCGAGCGCCGACGACCGGGCCTTCGTCGAGCAGCAGTGGGGCCTGGCGCCCGGCACCATCCGCACCGACGTCGGGCCCGGCACGATCGAGATGTTCCAGCGGCTGGCCGACGGCGAGATCAAGGCGTGCTGGATCATCTGCACCAATCCCGTTGCCACCGTGGCCAATCGCAGGACAGTGATCGCCGGCCTGGAGAGCGGCCGAGCTCGTCATCACCCAGGACGCCTACCGCGACCACCGCGACCAACCACTACGCCGACATCGTGCTGCCCGCGACGCTGTGGGCGGAATCCGACGCGCGTCATGGTCAATTCGGAGCGCAACCTGACCCTGCTGCAGCAGTCGACACGCGCCGCCGGCGCAGGCGCGGCCGGACTGGCAGACTGATCTGCCGAGGTCGCCCGCGCACATGGGGTTCGGCGAGCACTTCGACTACAGGTCCAGCGAGGAGGTCTTCGACGAGATCCGCCGGTTCTGGAACCCGCAAGACCGGCTACGACCTGCGCGGCGCCAGTTATCAGCGGCTGCGGCGAGACCCCGCTGCAGTGGCCGTGCCCGCCGGACGACGCCGGGCGGCAGACCGCCACCCGATCCGCTACCTCAACGACGGCGTCAGCCAGGACCTGTTCGTCGACGCCGACGGGCACGCGCCGCGGCTGGCCTTCCCGACGCCGTCCCGCCGCGCGGTGTTCTTCGCCCGCCCGCACATGGACCCGCGCGAGCTGCCCGACGACGACTTCCCGTTCGTCCT
Organism: uncultured Actinomycetota bacterium; assembly: GCA_963699655.1. Classification (GTDB taxonomy): domain Bacteria; phylum Actinomycetota; class Actinomycetes; order Mycobacteriales; family Mycobacteriaceae; genus Mycobacterium. The sequence continues at coordinate 303,060 of CAVOUV010000017.1, read as the reverse complement.
CAACACCGGCCGGCTGCAGCACCAGTGGCACACCATGACCAAGACCGGCAAGGTCGACAAGCTCAACAGGCTCGACAGCGGGCCGTTCGTCGAGATCCATCCCGTCGATGCCGTCGCGCTCGGCATCGTCGAAGGTCAGCCGGTCGAGTTCACCTCGCGGCGGGGCCGCGCGGTGTTGCCCGCCGTGGTCACCGACCGGGTGCGCCCCGGCAACTGCTTCGTGCCGTTCCACTGGAACGACGAACACGGCGAATACCTCACCGTCAACGCGGTCACCAACGACGCCGTCGACGCCGACTCGCTTCAGCCCGAGTTCAAGGTGTGCGCGGTGGGTCTGCGTCCCGTCAGTCCGTCCACGCCCCCGCCGAGTTGGACGTGGACCGGCGGCCCACCCCGACGGATTCCGAAAAGATCTACCTGGCAGCATTTTTCAGCGGACTGGCCGAAGGCGCTCACCGGGGTGCCGGTGCTGCCGGTGTCGCGCGCCTGTCGCGGCCGACGTCAGATTGTGGATCGACGGCCTGCTGGCCGGCCGGTATTCGCGGATCCGGCGCAGCGCCCAGCCGACGACGCGGGTCACGACCGGACCGCTGGTGCTGTGGGCGTCGCAGACCGGCACCGCCGAGGACTGCGCCGTACGGCTGGCCCGCCGCCTCTCGGGCTCACAGCGTGGTCAGCATGGACGACGTGGCCGCCGGCCGATCTGGCCGCGGCGCGCGACGTGCTGGTGATCACCAGCACCTTCGGCGACGGGGGCCCGCCCGACAACGGTGCGCGTTTCTGGGACCGGCTGCGGCGCTCCCGGCGCGCCGGCCCTTGACGGGTCTGCGCTACGCGGTGCTCGGCATCGGCGACCGCGTCGTACGACAACTTCTGCGGCCACGCCAAGGCGATCGACGGCCGACTCGCAGCGCTCGGTGCGCGACCCGGATACTGGACCGCACCGACTGCGAGGCGTTCGACGACGACCGAGCCGACACCGGTGGGCCGAGCAGGTCACCGTGCTGCACGTCGGCGAGCCGGTCGCCCGGCCGGCCACGGTGACCGCCCAGCCTTTCACCGCGCCGCCGATCACCGATCCTGGCGCCGTTGACCCGTAACGTCGTGCTGACGGCGCCGACGTTCGCGAAAAGAGGTGCGCCAGTTCGGATTCGACATCTCCGAGTATGACGTCACCTACGCTGTGGGCGACTCGCTGGGGTGTACGCCACCAACGACCCGGTAGTGGTGGACGCATGGCTGACGGCCACCGCGCTCGACGGCGACGCGGTGGTCGAGGTGGACGGCAACGAGCAGTCGCTCCGCGACGCCCTGACCATGTCCTACGACATCTGCCGGATCACACCGAACCTGACTGGTTTCGTGGCGGATTCGTGCGGCGACACCGCCGCGGCCAGGGCGCTTCGGTCACGCCCGGACAAACTCGATGAATGGCTGCGGGGACGCAACGGACTCGACCTCGTCTCGGAGTTCACCGTGCGCGCCGATCCGCAGCAGTGGCAGGACGTGCTCGTCCGGTTGACCCCCCGCAGCTATTCGATCTCGTCGAGCCCGCTGGTCAGCCCGCACGAGGTGCAACTGACGGTGTCGGTGGTGCGCTACCGGGGCGCCGAGGGGCGCTGCGCGTGCCGGCGTCTGTTCGGCATTTCTGGCCGACCGCGCGGCGGCGGCCCCGGTGTTCCTGCAGCGCTCGCCGCATTTCCGGCCGCCCGAGGATGCCGCGCACGCCGATGATCATGGTGGGGCCGGGCACCGGCATCGCACCGTTCCGCGGCTTCCTGCAGGAGCGTCGCGCGCTCGGGCACACCGGCCGCAACTGGCTGTTCTTCGGCGACCAGCACCGCAGCGAAAACTTCTACTACCGCGACGATCTGGATGACATGGTCCGCGACGGCCTCCTGAACCGGCTCGACCTCGCGTTCTCCCGTGACCAGGCCCAGCGGGTCTACGTGCAGCACAAGATGGGTCGACTACGGCGCCGACGTCTGGCGCTGGCTCGAGGACGGCGCCCACTTCTACGTCTGCGGCGACGCCACCGGATGGCCAGAGACGTCGATGCGGTGCTGACCGAAATCATCAGGACGCACGGCGGGATGTCCGACGAAAGTGCCCACGACTACAAGCGTGAGCTGGTCGCGGCCAAACGCTACGTGCGCGACGTGTACTGACGCGTGCCCAGCGCGCCGACGGCTGCCGCGGCCAGGCACGCGACGCCGGTCATTCCGGCGAACCACGGGAAGACCGATTCCAGCGGCCACCTGGTCGCCGCCCAGCCTGCCGCCAGCGTCGGCACCGCCATCGCGGAATAGGCGAGCAGGTAGTAGGCCGACATGGTCTCTCCGCGTCGCGCCGCGGGCACCACGTTCGACAGGTGCCGCAACGACCCGCCGAACCCCAGCCCGAAGGGGGCGCCGAGCAATGCCGCGGCCGCAATCACCAACGGCCACTTGTGGGTCGACAACATCGGCACGGTCAACGCCAGCGCCGCTGCCATCCCGACATCCCCTGCGATCGCCGCCGTGCGCGCGGGGATGCGCGTGGCGAACAGCTGGGTGAGCGCGGCGGTGAACGCGGTGATACCGGCCACCCCGCCGGCGAAAACCAGGTTGTCTACGTGCGTCTGCTGGGCGGCCAGCGACGGATACAGCGACAGCAACACGCCGAGCACCGACCACGAAGCCATCACACCGAGTGCGGCAAACCAGAAATCCGATCTGATCTCCTGCGGTACAGCGGGTCTGGCGATGCGGATGCGCTCACGGGAGCGGTGCAGATGCGGCTCCCGCAGCGCGATGAGGCCGGCCCCGACGACCGCACACACCACCGCGACTACGGCATACGGCGTGCGCATCGGATGCGGTGCGTACTGGGCGAGCATCGCCCCGCCGACGATCGCGACCGTCATCCCGATGTTGAAGCTGACGCCGCTCAACTGGCCCGACCGCACCCCGTGATCCGGGCGCAGATCGAGCAGCGCGGCGGCGCCGGCGACGACGATCGAACCCACCGCCGCCCCGTGGATGGTGCGGGCCACCAGCAGCAGGGCCATGTTGTCGGCGATCAGGAAGACGCCAAGGCCCACGATCATCGCGACCACGGCGCCGAGCAGGACGGGTTTGCGGCCGATCACGTCGGAGATCCGCCCGGACACCAGCACGGCGGCGAGTGCCGCGACGGCGTACACCGCGAAGACGATCGTGGTCGCGAGTGGAGACAGGTGCCAGGCGTTTTCGTAGAGGCCGTACAGGGGCGCGGGCAGCCCCGAGACACCCAGCGCCACCGCGCTCAGCACGAGCAGAAGCGGGTACGCCCAGCGCTGCGTCTCGTTGTCGGACGGACGGCCCACCGCGACCAGCGCCACCGGGCCTCCGTTCAGGTAGTTTTGACGCGCATCGAACTCTTCGAGCGTACGCTCGGTTTGATGAACGTCAAACCGGATATGCCGGTCGCACCCGTGCACCAGGTGCTCTCGGCGTTACAGGATCCGATCCGGCTGGAGATGGTCCGCCGGCTCCACAACGCCGGCGCGCCTGTCCAGTGCGCATCGCTCTACGACGGCATCAACAAGTCCACCGCCACCCACCATTTCAAGATTCTCCGCGAGGCCGGCGTGATCGAGCGGTCCGTCGCGGACGGCCTGACGTACCAGCGTCTGCGTACCGACGAACTCGAGGCGGCGCTGCCGGGACTGCTGAGCGCCGTTGTGGCGAGCGCCAATCGAGAGATTGATCACCTGGTGTCCGAGGGGGGACTTGAACCCCCACGCCCGTTAATAGGGCACTAGCACCTCAAGCTAGCGCGTCTGCCATTCCGCCACTCGGACCTGCTCTGGGCAGCTAAGGCTATCGGATCAGATGCCCGGACCCAAACCCGAACTGAGGCAGCAATGGTAGGAAAGGTGACTGTGACTGCCACCCCCCGCCCGAGCGAGGTGGTCGACCTCGTCAGCGCGCTGATCCGATTCGACACGTCCAACACCGGCGAGCCCGAAACCACCAAGGGCGAGGCCGAGTGCGCCCGCTGGGTGGCCGAACAGCTGCAAGAGGTCGGGTACGAGACCGAATACATCGAGGCCGGCGCGCCCGGGCCGGGCCAACGTGTTCGCCCGGCTGAAGGGCGCCGACTCCGTCGCGCGGTGCGCTGATGATGCACGGCCACCTCGACGTGGTGCCCGCCGAGCCGGCCGACTGGAGCGTGCACCCGTTCTCCGGCGCGGTCGAGGACGGCTACGTCTGGGGCCGCGGCGCGATCGACATGAAGGACATGGTCGGCATGATGATCGCGGTCGCCCGGCACTTCAAGCGGGCCGGGATCGTGCCGCCGCGCGACCTCGTGTTCGCCTTCGTCTCCGACGAGGAGGCCGGCGGCAAGTACGGCTGCAAGTGGCTGGTCGACAACCGGCCCGACCTGTTCGAGGGCGTGACGGAGGCGATCGGCGAGGTCGGCGGGTTCTCGCTGACGGTCCCGCGCCGCGACGGCGGAGAGCGCAGGCTCTACCTGATCGAGACCGCGGAAAAGGCGATGCTGTGGATGCGGCTGACGGCCCGCGGCCGCGCCGGCCACGGGTCGATGATCCACGACGACAACGCCGTCACCGCCGTCGCCGAAGCGGTCGCCAAGCTGGGCCGCCACCAGTTCCCCGTGGTGCTGACCGAGTCCGTCGAGCAGTTCCTCCGGGCCGTCGCCGAGGAAACCGGCTACACCTTCGACGTCGACTCGCCCGGATCTGGAGGGGACGATCGCCAAGCTCGGCCCGATCGCCCGGATCGTCGGGGCCACGCTGCGTGACACCGCCAACCCGACGATGCTCAAGGCCGGATACAAGGCCAACGTCATACCGGCAACGGCCGAGGCGTGTGGTCGACTGCCGCGTGCTGCCCGGCCGGCTGGCCGCCTTCGAACGCGAGGTCGACGAGCTGATCGGCCCGGACGTCACCCGGGAGTGGATCACCGACCTGCCGTCCTATGAGACCAGTTTCGACGGCGACCTGCTCGACGCCATGAACGCGGCGATGCTGGCCGCCGACCCCGACGCCCGCACGGTGCCGTACATGCTCTCGGGCGGCACCGACGCGAAACACTTTGCGCGGCTGGGCATCCGCTGCTTCGGCTTCGCGCCGTTGAGGCTCCCGCCGGAGCTGGATTTCGCGGCGCTGTTCCACGGGGTCGACGAGCGGGTACCCGTTGATGCGCTGACGTTCGGCACCGAGGTTCTCGAGCATTTTCTGCTGCACTGCTGATGACCCAATAGAGTTCGATAGCGAAAGGACGATCATGGCGTTTGACTACAACCCGTACGACTTTCTGCCGAAGCTGCCCTCGTTCACCCTGACCTCGGAGTCGGTCACCGACGGGCAACCGCTGGCCAACGACCAGGTCAGCGGCATCATGGGCGCCGGCGGTTCGGACGTGTCGCCGCAGCTGAGCTGGTCCGGATTCCCCGAGGAGACCCGCAGCTTCGCCGTCACCATGTACGACCCGGACGCTCCCACGGCCTCCGGCTTCTGGCACTGGGCGGTCGCCAACCTGCCCGCCACCGTCACCGACCTGCCGGCAGGCGTCGGCGACGGCAGCGGATTGCCCGGCGACGCAATGACTTTGGCCAACGACGCCGGTCTCAAGCGTTTCATCGGTGCGGCACCGCCGCCCGGGCACGGCCCGCACCGCTACTTCATCGCCGTGCACGCCGTCGACGTCGAGAAGCTGGAAATCGCCGGGCGAGGCCACGCCGGCATACCTGGGCTTCAACCTGTTCAGCCACGCGATCGCCCGCGCGCTCATCCACGGCACCTACGAGGAGTCCTAAGCGGCCTTGGGTTCAACCGCATCCGCCCTCCTGGGCCGCGTGCTGACCGTGCGCCGGATCGTCCGGGCGCCCGTCGGCCTGTACCGGCTGCGGCTGGGTGTCGTATTCGGTCAACGCATGCTGCTGCTTGCTCACATCGGCCGTAACAGCGGGGTCCGACGGTATGCCGTCCTCGAGGTTGTCGACCGCCCCGCGGCGGACCAGTATGTGATCGTGTCCGGCTTCGGGGAGCGTTCGCAGTGGTATCGCAACGTGGTTGCCAACCCGAATGTCCTTGTCAGCGTTGGCACCCGGCGTGACGTTCGGGCGCGGGCCACGCCGATGTCGGCAGAGGCCACCGAGGCGACACTCGAGCGGTATGCCCGGCACCATCCGCGCGCTTGGCGAATCTTGCGAGAGTCCATGTCGGCCGCCCTGGACGCACCGGATCTGCAGCTGCCGATGGTCAGGCTCGAGCTGACGTCCTAGGCGGCTGCCGAGCCGACCGCGTCGGCGAGGGAGGCGAAGCCGCCCTCGTGCAAGCGGCGGGCGATGCCGTCGTGGATGTGCTTGGCCCACAGCCCGCCGCCATAGACGAAGCCGGTGTAGCCCTGCAGCAGCGAGGCGCCCGACGTGATGCGGTCCCAGGCGTCGTCGGCGGTTTCGATGCCGCCGACGCTGACCAGCACCAGTCGGTCACCGACGCGCCGGTACAGCCGGCGCAACACCTCGGCCGACCGCCGGGCGACGGGCGGGCCGGAGATCCCGCCGGGACCGAGTTCGTCGACGCCGGGGGTGGCCAGCCCGTCGCGGGACACCGTGGTGTTGGTCGCGACGATGCCGGCCAAGCCCAAATTCGACTGCCAGATCGGCGATTTCGTCGACGTCGGCATCGGAGAGGTCGGGGGCGATCTTGACGAGCACCGGTTTCGTCGTCTCGGCCCGCACCGCGGCCAGGATCGGCCGCAGCGACTCCACGGCCTGCAGGTCGCGCAGCCCCGGAGTGTTCGGTGAGCTGACGTTGACCACCAGGAACGTCGCCAGCGGGCCGACCAGCCGGGCGCTTTCGGCGTAGTCGTCGACGGCCGCTCGGGCGGCGTGGTCTTCGTCTTGCCGATGTTCACCCCGATCGGCACCGTCGGGTGCGTGCCGGGCCAGCCGCAGCGCCAGCTCGCCGGCGCCGTGGTTGTTGAAGCCCATCCGGTTGAGCAGCGCCCGGTCGTCGGGCAGCCGGAACATCCGCGGCGGCGGATTGCCCGGCTGCGCCTGCGCGGTGACCGTGCCCGACCTCGGCGAATCCGAAGCCCAGCGCACCCCAGGTGTGCACGCCCCGGCCGTCCTTGTCGAACCCGGCGGCCAGACCCAGCGGCCCGGCGAAGCGCACCCCGAACACCGTGCTGGCCAGCACCGGATCCGTCGGCGCCAGCCAGCGGGACAGCGCCCGTCGCAACGGGCGGGGCGCGGTGACGGCGCGCAGCAGCGCGAAAACCCAGGTATGGATGCGTTCGGGGGGCAGCAGAAACAGCGCCCGCCGCAGCGCGCGATACATCACAATCCGGGCTGATCCGGCCCGAGCCTGTCGGCGGCGGTCTTCTTGCGGCGCAACAGCACTCGCCGGCTACCGTCGGTGTACAGCCGTACCCGGGTGAGTTCCCAGCCGCGGTACTCGGCCTCGATGGACAGCCGGGTCGACGCGCTGATCCGGGTCAGGTCGGGCGGCAGCCGCAGCGGTATCCACTCGTATTCGTCGGACTGAGGTCGTGATCCCAGCCCGCCGGCATCCGGCCGCGCTGCATGGCGGTCACGGTTGCTCACCGCCGCATCGGCGATCACCTGCACACCCGCTCCCGAGCCTGACACCACATACAGCGTGCCAGACGCTTCGTCGAAGGCCAGGGAGTTCGGTTGCTGCACGGTTCGATAACGCACCTTCTCGACGGGGATGCCGGTGGCCAGATCGTAACCAACGACGGTGTTGGCTGCCGTCTGCGACACCCACGCCAGGCCGGACGACCCGGCCAGCCCGTAAGGCGCGTCGGGCACCGGGTAGCGCTGACGCAGGATCAGCGGGTCGGTGCCGAACACCAGCAGTCCGTCGCCGCGGGTGTCGGCGACCAGCACCCGGCCCGCCGGAATCGGCCGCCATGGTGGTCGCCCCCTCGCCGGCCCGCAGCGCGTGCTCGGCATCGGCTCCGCTCGGCGTCGACGGTCGTCACCGAGGTCTGGCCGCGGTCCAGCACGACGGTGGTATTCCCTTGTGTGACAAGCGCATCCACGCGTGCGAAGATCTTCAGCTGGCGGCCACCGGCGGTGCTCCGAGCCCAGCGTGTACACCGCGCCGTCGGCGCTGCCCAGGACCAGCTTGCCGTCGGCGCGGCGGGCGATCGCGGTGAAGTCGGTGTCGGCCTGGCCCTCGACGTCGACCCGGGTGGTCGCGCCCGCGGCGATGTCGAACCGGAAGTAGCCGCCGCGGGTCGACAGGTAGGCGCCGCCCTCGCTGTCGCCGGCCATCGCCGTCGCCGGCGCCGGGCAGCGGACCACTCGGTCCGGGCGGCCCCCGGACCGCGAGCATATCGTGACGACGCGAGCTGCCGTCGGCCCCGGACTCGAGCACCACCAGCGAGCGCGGTGGCCGATCGAAGACGCGCGGCCTGCGGCTGTGCCGCCAGCGGCCGGACCACCCCGGCCGGCAGGCCGCGTCACCGCGGGGAGACACCGCGGCCTCAGCCGGCGCGATCGTCGGGGGCGGCGCGTCGACGGCATTCGACGAGCAGCCCGACATGCCGAGAACCGCCAGCGCAACGGCCAGAACCGCGCAACGAGTATGCTGACCTGACGGGTTTAGGCGGGGCGGCAACGGGTAGCTCTCGGTCGTGCGAATGGGATCGGTCAGATCGACCCGCCAGTGTAGGCAGTCGCGCCAGCACGAATCGGCCGCGTCCGCCCCGCTCCGGCGGTACCGCGACGGTATGGTTCGAGCATGACCCTCGCCGCGGACCAGGATTTGGGGGTCAGCGAGTTTGCCATCGAGGACATTTCCACTGGTGTCCACGCCAGTGGATTTGGCCATGTCGGCGACGGCCGCAGTTTTTCCTTCCACATCGAGCACCAGTCGCTGGTCGTCGAGATCTACCGGCCGCGGCTCAGCGGACCCGGTGCCGCAGGCCGAGGACGTCGTCGCCGTCGCCACCCGCACGCTCACCGACATCGACCTCGACCGACGAGCGCAGTCTGTCGGCGGCGGTGCGCGACGCGGTGGCCGGCGCCGCAGCCGGTGCCACGCGCCCAGCGCGCCAGTAGCCGCACGCGCCACGGTACGGTCGTCGTCGTGACGGACGTGCCGGCGATGTCGTGGTGGCAGGTGATCGTTCTGTCGGTACTGCAGGGACTCACCGAATTCCTGCCGGTGTCGTCGTCCGGCCATCTCGCCATCGCGTCGCGGCTGTTCTTCGCCGACGACGCGGGTGCGTCGTTCACGGCGGTGACCCAGCTCGGGCACCGAGCTGGCGGTGCTGGTGTATTTCGCCCGCGATATCGGCCGCATCGTCAAGGCCTGGTTCAACGGGCTCTTCGTGGCCGCACACCGCAACGTCGATTACCGGATGGGCTGGTACGTCATCATCGGCACCATTCCGATCGGGGTGCTCGGCCTGCTGTTCAAGGACGAGATCCGCACCGGCGCACGCAATCTCTGGCTGATCGCGACCGCGCTGATCGTGTTCTCGGCGGTGATCGCGGCCGCGGAGTACTTCGGCAGGCAGACCCGGCACGTCGAGCAGCTCACCTGGAGGACAGCATCATCGTCGGGCCTGGCCCAGTGCCTGGCGCTGGTGCCGGGAGTCTCGCGGTCCGGCGCGACGATCAGCGCGGGTCTGTTCCTCGGATTGGACCGCGAGCTGGCCGCGCGCTTCGGCTTCCTGCTGGCCATCCCGGCGGTGTTCGCCTCCGGCCTGTTCTCGCTGCCCGACGCGTTCCATCCGGTCGGGTGAGGGGATGAGCGCCAGCGGCGCCGCAGCTGTTGGTGGCGACGATAATCGCGTTCGTGGTCGGGATTGGCCGCCGTCGCATGGTTCCTGCGGTTCCTGGTCCGGCACAGCATGTACTGGTTCGTCGGCTACCGCGTGCTGCTGGGCGCCGTGGTCCTGATCCTGCTGGGCACCGGGGTGGTGTCGGCGGTATGACGGTGATCCTGTTGCGGCACGGCAGATCGACGTCGAACACCGCGCACACGCTGGCCGGCCGCACCGAGGGCGTCGAGCTCGACGACAAGGGCCGCGAGCAGGCGCAGGCCGTCGTCGAGCGGCTCGGCTCGCTGCCGATCCGCGCCATCGTGCGCTCGCCGTTGCTGCGTTGCCGCCAAACCGTGGATCCGCTGGCGGCGGCGCTCGGCCTGGACTCGGTGGTCGATGAGCGGATCGCCGAGGTCGACTACGGCACGTGGACCGGGCGCAAGATCGGCGATCTGGTCAAGGAGCCGCTGTGGGCGGTGGTGCAGCAGCAGCCCAGCGCCGCGGTGTTCCCCGACGGGGAGGGGCTCGCCCAGGTGCAGGCGCGCGCCGTCGCCGCTGTGCGCGAGCACGACCGGCGCCTCGCCGAACTGCACGAGGGTGACGCGCTGTGGGTTGGCCTGTACGCACGGCGACGTGATCAAGGCGGTGGTCGCCGACGCGCTCGGCGCGCATCTCGACAGCTTCCAGCGCATCACCGCCGATCCGGCGTCGATGAGTGTCATCCGCTACACCGCGCTGCGCCCCTTCGTCATCCACGTCAACCACACCGGGGATCAGCTCACCGCCGGACTGCTGGCCAAGCCGCCCAAGGCCGAGGAGCAGGCCGGCAATTCCGACGGCCAGGTGCCCGCCCGAAGATGCCGTCGTCGGTGGCTCGACGGATTGACACCACCGGATGCCGGACGCCGTGCAATTACGGCTGGAGTGCTCTAGCCGGTATTTTGGAACTTGCCATGTCCCGCGCAATCCACGTCTTCCGCACACCCGACCGCTTCGTGGCCGGGACCGTTGGGCAACCGGGAAACCGGACGTTCTACCTGCAGGCCGTTCACGACAAGCGCGTGATCTCGGTGATCCTGGAGAAGCAGCAGGTCGCGGTGCTCGCGGAGCGGATCGCCGCGCTGCTGCTGGAGATCAACCGCCGGTTCGGCACCCCGATCCCGCCCGAAACGGCCGATATCGATGACCTCAGCCCATTGGTCACACCGGTCGATGCGGAATTCCGGGTCGGGACGATGGGTCTCGGCTGGGACTCCGAGGCGCAGACGGTGGTCGTCGAACTGCTCGCGGTCTCCGAAACCGAGTTCGATGCGTCGGTGGTGCTCGACGACGCGGAGGAGGGACCCGATGCGGTGCGGGTCTTCCTGACGCCCGAGTCGGCCCGTCAGTTCGCGACGCGCTCCAACCGGGTGATCTCCGCGGGCCGCCCGCCCTGCCCGCTGTGCGACGAGCCGCTCGACCCGGAGGGCCACATCTGCGTGCGCACCAACGGCTACCGGCGAGGGGCCCTTGCCGGGTCGGACGATGACGCCGACGAATAACGAGGGCCCAGACTCCGATGACCTCGACGAGGTGTGCCGAACGCGGCGAGCTGACCGTCATCGGACGGATCCGCTCGGCGAGCAACGCCACCTTTCTCTGCGAGGCTCATCTCGGTGAGCGCCAAGCACATTGCGTGTACAAGCCCATCGCGGGGGAAGCGCCGCTGTGGGATTTCCCCGACGGCACCCTGGCCGGTCGGGAGCGCAGCGCTTACCTGGTGTCGTCCGCACTGGGCTGGAATATCGTGCCGTACACGATTATTCGCGATGGACCGGCCGGGCGCGGCATGCTGCAGCTGTGGGTGGACCAACCCGGTGACGAGGTTGGTGACGAGCCGACGGCAGGCCCGGATCTTGTCGACCTGCTCCCGACCGGCCACGTGCCGGAGGGCTTCCTGCCGATCCTGCAGGCCTACGACTACGCCGGCGACGAGGTCACCCTGGTGCACGCCGACGATGCCCGACTGCGGCGGATGGCGGTTTTCGACGTATTGATCAACAACGCCGACCGCAAGGGCGGACACATCCTCTCCGGAGTCGACGGGCAGGTCTACGGCGTCGACCACGGCGTGAGCCTGCACGTCGAGGACAAGCTGCGCACCGTGCTCTGGGGATGGGCGGGCAAGCCCGTCGACGACGAGACGCTCGAGGCGGTGGTCGGACTGCGCGACACGCTGCGCGGCGAACTGGGCGACCGGTTGTGTGAACACATCACCGCCCGCGAGGTCGACGCGCTGCACGCCAGAGTCGTTGCGCTGCTGAGCAATCCGGTGATGCCGAGCCCGGACCGTCGTCGCCCGATCCCGTGGCCCGCGTTCTGATGGGCCTGACCGATGCGGCGCTGGCCGCCGACGTGGCCGTCGACGCCGGAAAACTCCTTCTCCAGGTGCGTGAAGAGGTCGGCTTTTACGACCCGTACGACCTCGGCGACGCGGGCGACAAGCGGGCCAACACGCTGATCCTGGACCGTCTGCATCGGGATCGGCCCGATGACGCGGTGCTGTCCGAGGAGGCGGTCGACACCCTCTCCCGCGTGCATGCCGACCGCGTCTGGATCGTCGACCCGGTGGACGGCACACACGAGTTCTCCCTGCGGGGCCGGGAAGACTGGGCCGTGCACATCGCCCTCTGGCAGCGCGCCGGCGCGGACGGGCCCGCGGCGCTGGGCCTGAACGGACCCGACGGCGGCATCACCGACGCGGCCGTCGCCCTGCCGGCGCGGGGGGAGGTGTACCGGACGGACACCGTGAAGCCGCCGCCACCGCGCACCGAAGGGCCCATTCGCATCACCGCGAGTGCGAACCGGCCGCCGGCGGTGCTGTGGCGGCTTCACGACATGATGGACATCGAGCTGGTGCGGATCGGGTCGGCCGGCGCCAAGGCGATGGCCGTCGTCCGCGGCGACGTCGACGCGTACATTCACGCGGGCGGTCAGTGGGAGTGGGATTCGGCGGCCCCGGCGGGCGTGGTGCGCGCCGCCGGCCTGTACGCGTCCCGGCTGGACGGTTCACCGTTGATCTACAACCGGCGCGATCCTTACCTGCCCGACTTCCTGATGTGCCGCGCCGAGCTGGCCGATGTGCTGCTCGAGGGGATCAGGGCGGCATACCGCGACCGGTGATGGGAATGGATCTGCCGCCGCCGTTGTAGGTCACGGGGGAAGCCACACACCATCGGAGGTCGTCCTGAGCGCACACCTTAGAGTCGACGCTATGGAATCGTGGCCGGCGCCGAGCGTTCCGGAGCTGCCGGGACGCGGCCCGCAGCTGCGGCTCTACGACAGCGCCGACCGCCAGGTACGGCCCGTTACCGCGGGCGAGACGGCGACCATGTACGTCTGCGGCATCACCCCGTACGACGCCACCCACCTGGGTCACGCCGCCACATATCTAGCGTTCGACCTGGTGCATCGCGTGTGGCTGGATTCCGGCCACCGGGTGCACTACGTGCAGAACGTCACCGATGTCGACGATCCCCTGTTCGAGCGCGCGGCGCGCGACGGTATCGGCTGGCGCGAGCTGGCGGACCGGGAGACCGCCTTGTTCCGCGAGGACATGGCGGCGCTGCGCGTCCTGCCGCCGCACGACTACGTCGCCGCGACGGACGCCATCGAAGAAGTGGTCGAGGTCGTCGAGAAGATGCTGGCCTCCGGCGCCGCCTATGTCGTCGACGACCCGGACTATCCCGACGTGTACTTCCGTGCCGATGCCACCGCGCAGTTCGGGTACGAATCCGGCTATGACCGCGACACCATGCTCGAGCTGTTCACCGAGCGGGGTGGCGACCCGCACCGCCCCGGCAAGAGCGATGAGCTGGATGCGCTGATGTGGCGCGCGGAGCGGCCCGGCGAGCCGAGCTGGCCGTCCCCGTTCGGACCCGGCAGGCCCGGGTGGCACGTCGAATGCGCGGCGATCGCGCTCAGCCGTATCGGCACCGGCCTCGACATCCAGGGCGGGGGCAGCGACCTGATCTTCCCGCACCACGAGTTCTCCGCTGCCCACGCCGAATCGGTCACGGGGGAGCGGCGATTCGCGCGCCATTACGTGCACGCCGGCATGATCGGCTGGGACGGGCACAAGATGTCGAAGAGCCGCGGCAATCTGGTGCTGGTATCGCGGCTGCGGGCCGAGGGCGTCGACCCGTCCGCGGTCCGGCTCGGTCTGCTCGCCGGCCACTACCGGGCCGACCGTTACTGGAGTGACCAGGTGCTCGAGGAGGCGATCACCCGGCTGCAGCGGTGGCGCACCGCGACGTCGCTGGCTGCCGGGCCCGACGCGACCGATGTGCTGGCGCGCGTGCGCCGCTATCTGGCCGATGATCTGGACACGCCCAAAGCCATTGCCGCACTGGATGGCTGGACCACCGATGCGCTGGAGTACGGCGGGCACGACACCGAGGCTCCGCCGCTGGTCGCCACCGCGATCGATGCCTTGCTGGGGATCAAGCTGTAGCGATGCCCCTCTCCCTCACCGTCTTCCAGGGTCGCGCCGGCGACCACAACGATCGCGGTTTCACCGGCGCCGCGGTCATCGCCGCGGAGTGGGAACGCCGTCTCGGCACGGCGGCGGCCACCGTCGGCGCACCGGAGCCACCGCTGAGCACCGACTGGCGCGCGGAACTGACCGCCGCCGCGCCGGCGCTGAAGGCGATGTCGTACCGGTACGACGACATCTACGCCGCCGGGGACACGCCGGTCAGTGCGCTGACCCGTTGCGCCGTTTCGTTGGCGACTTTGCCTGTGGTGGCCCGATATCACCCGGAAGCGCTGGTGGTGTGGTTCGACGGCCACGGCGATATCAATACGCCCGAATCGAGCCCGACCGGGTTCATCGGCGGCCTCGCGCTGTCGGGCCCGATGGGTCTGTGGGACTCCGGGCTCGGGTCCGGGATCGACCCGGCAAACGTGGTGTTGGGCGGCGCCCGCGACCTGGATCCGCCCGAACGCCGCCTCATCGACGACGGCGTTGTCCGACACGTCCCGGTCGGCCCGGACATGCTGGCTGAGCTCGACGCGGCGGTAGGGGGCCGTCCCGTGTACTTCCATCTCGACTGCGATGTGCTGGAGCCGGGGCTGGTGCCCACGGATTACCGCGTCCCGAACGGGTTGACATTCGACGAATTAGCCAGCGTGGCAAGACGTTTGGCAAACAACGAAGTCGTCGGAATCGAGGTCGCCGAGTTCGAGGCGACGTGGGCCGACACCGGGGACCCGGGCAACCCACGACCACTCCTGGATGCCCTGTCGCCGCTGGTCGAGGGCTGACTCGAGCGGTCGAGCGATTCCACCCGATGGAGTACGTTGACCGCCATGGGTTCTGTGAACGGAAAAGTCGCCCTGATCACGGGCGGCGCGAACGGCATCGGGGCCGAAGTGGCCCGCCGCCTGCACGACAGGGGTGCCAGGCTGATTCTCACCGACCTGGATGAGTCGCTGCTCACCGAGGTTGCGGCCCGGCTCGGCGAAGACCGGGTCCTCACCGTCGTCGCGGACGTGCGCGACCTGCCCGCCATGCAAGCCGCCGTCGATGCCGGCATCCAGCGGTTCGGTGGCATCGACATCGTGGTGGCCAACGCGGGCATCTCCATCTACGGCTCGGTGCTGAAGGTGGATCCGGCGGCGTTCAAGACGATCCTCGATGTCAACGCGCTGGGGGTGTTCCACACCGTGCGGGCGGCTCTGCCGTCAATCATCGAACGGCGCGGCTATGTCTTGGTCGTGTCCTCGGCAGCGGCCTACGCGCCATTGCCCGGCGGCGCGGCGTACAACCTGACGAAGGCGGGCGTCGAGCACTTCGCCAACGGGTTGCGGCTGGAGGTCGCCGACCGGGGGGTCGAGGTCGGCTCCGCGCACATGATGTGGATCGATACGCCTCTGGTCCGCGAGAGCAAGTCGCTTCCGGCCGTTCAGGAGATGATGAGAAGGCTGCCGGGCCCGCTGAGCAAGACCACCTCGGTCGAAGAGTGCGGTGAGGCGTTCATCAAGGGCATCGAGGACCGCAGGCGCCAGATCAACTGCCCCGGCTGGGTCGGACTGTTGCGGTGGATCAAGCCGTTGTTGTCGACCCGGATCGGTGAGGCCGCCACGCAGAGGTCGGTTCCGGAGCTGCTGCCGCAGATGGACGCCGAAATCGCCGCGCAAGGCCGGTCCATGAGCGCCCGGATCGACAGCCTGGAAAACCATTGATCCGCCGGATCGGAGGGATCCTGGCGATCGTCGCGCTGCTGGCTGCCTGCAGCAGCAAGGGCGCGGAGCAGGCCGAAACGTCGTCTTCGCCTGCGCCTCCTGCCGCCGCCGTCTCGCCCGAGCAGGCCCGGGAAATCGCCAAGGAGGCCTACATATACGGCTTCCCGATGGTGGACAACTACCGGGTCCAGTACGCCTACTTCGTCAACAAGGAAGATCCCGAGTACAAGGGCGGCTGGAACCAGATCCACAACACGGCGCGGGTTTACACGCCCGACGACAAGGCGATCCAGACGCCGAACTCCGACACCCCGTACTCGGCGGTCGGCGCCGACCTGCGTGCCGAACCGTTGGTGCTCACCGTCCCACCGATCCAGCAGGACCGGTACTACTCGCTGCAGTTCGTCAACGGCTACACCAACAACTTCGCCTATGTCGGCAGCCGAACCACCGGCAACGGCGGCGGGAAATACCTTCTCGCCGGACCGAACTGGAAGGGCGACAAACCGGAGGGCATCAACGAGGTGATCCGCTCGGACACCGACCTGGCCTTCGTTCTGTACCGCACTCAGCTGTTCGGTCCTTCGGACATCGACGAGGTCAAGAAGATCCAGGCCGGCTACCAGGTCGCCCCGCTGTCGGTGTATCTGAACCAGCCCCCGCCTGCGCCCGCGCCGCCGATCGACTTCGCGCCACCGTTGACACCCGACCAGCAGAAGACCTCACCGCAGTTCTTCGAGATCCTCGGCTTCGCGATGCGGTTCGCTCCCGTCCTGCCCGACGAGAAGGAACTTCGCGACAAGTTCGCGACCATCGGCATCGGCCCCGACGGGAACTTCGACGCCGACAAGCTGACCCCAGAGATGCGCACCGCCATCGAGGGCGGGATGGCCGACGCCTGGGCCGAATTCGATAAATTCAAGAAGGCCAAGGTCGACACCGATGAGGTCAGCTCTGCCGATTTCTTCGGCACGGCGGCGGACCTGAAGGGCAACTACCTGTACCGGATGGCCGGCGCGGTGCTGGGGATCTACGGCAACACCGCCGCGGAGGCGATCTACCCGGGATCGTTCAACGATTCGGCCGGCGCGCCGCTGACCGGGGCGAACAACTACACGTACCACTTCGCGAAGGATCAGCTTCCGCCGGTCAACGCGTTCTGGTCACTGACCTTGTACGAGCTGCCGCAGAGCCTGCTGGTCGCCAACCCGATGAACCGCTATCTGATCAACTCGCCGATGCTGACGAGCCTGGTCCCCGACCCCGACGGCGGCTACACCTTCGCCGTCCAGAACCAGTCGCCGGGCATCGACAAGGAGTCCAACTGGCTGCCCGCGCCGAAGGGGCCGTTCATGCTCGTGCTGCGGTTGTACTGGCCCAAGCCCGACGCGCTCAACGGCGTGTGGAAGGCACCGAAACCGGAGAAGGTCTAGGTCACCCTTTTTCGGCTTTTCGGTGAGTGTGCGTGTCGGCGGCCGACACGCCGGGCGCCGGGCGAAGTTTACGCACGCTCACCAAAGGTCAACACCCACGCTCGCGCAGAAAGGCGGACTAACCGCGGAAGCCGGGGCCGCGGCGGCGCAGGTAGCGCTCGAACTCGGCGGCCAGCGCGTCGCCGTCGATCTTGCCGAGCGCCTCGTTCATATCGACCTCGGCATCGCCGCGCTGTTCCAGCGACTGCACGTACTCGGCGATCTCGTCGTCCTCGGCGGTCATCTCGGTGACCGCCTGCTCCCAGTCCTCGGCCTGCGTCGGCAGGTCGGCCAGCGGCACCTCGATGTCGAGCACATCCTCGACGCGGCGCAGCAGCGCCACCGTGGCCTTGGGGTTCGGTGGCTGCGACACATAGTGCGGTACGGCCGCCCAGAACGTCACGGCCGGGATGCCCGCCTGCACGCAGGCGTCCTGAAACACCCCGGCGATGCCGGTCGGGCCCTCGTAGCGGGTCTCCTCCAGCCCGAACGTCTTCGCCGAGTCGGGGGAGTACGCCGCACCGGACACCGGCACCGGCCGGGTGTGCGGGGTGTCGGCCAGCAGCGCGCCCAGGATGACGACGGTGTGCACGTTGAGCTTGTCCGCGATGGCCAGCAGTTCGGCGCAGAACGTCCGCCAGCGCATATTGGGCTCGACGCCGTGCATCAGCACGATGTCGCGATCGGCTGCCGGGCGGGCGGCAGTGCGAGATCCGCATCGACGGCCAGACGAGCTCGCGGGTGACGCCGTCGACCTGACGGATCACCGGCCGGTTGACCTGGTAGTCGTAATAGGCCTCGTCGTCGATCTCCACGATCGTCTCGGCCTCCCAGATCGCGTCCAGGTGTTCGAGCGCATCACTGGCGGCGTCGCCGGCGTCGTTCCAGCCCTCGAAGGCGGCGACGACGATCGTGTCGCGCAGTTCGGGCATGTCCGGACCGGCCCGCGATGAGCCGCTTCGACGGGGTCACTACGCCAGCGTAAGCCCTGCCTGACCCCAGTGACGCCCCATCGCCACACGGGTCCGGGCGCCTAGACCGATTACCCTGTCTTTGTGACTGCTGCCGACGACCGCGCATTCGACACCGACCTGCTCGACACCCTGTCGACGCGCGTCATGGTGGGCGATGGCGCGATGGGGACCCAGCTGCAGGCCGCCGATCTGACCCTCGACGACTTCAACAATCTCGAGGGCTGCAACGAGATCCTCAACGACACCCGGCCCGACGTGATCGAGACGATCCACCGCAACTACTTCGAGGCGGGCGCCGACGCCGTCGAGACCAACACGTTCGGCTGCAACCTGTCGAACCTCGGCGACTACGACATCGCCGACCGGATCCGCGATCTGTCCGAGCGGGCACCGCGATCGCGCGGCGGGTCGCCGACGAGATGGGCACCGCCGACCGCAGCGCGCTACGTGCTCGGGTCGATGGGCCCGGGCACCAAGCTGCCGACGCTCGGGCACACCGAGTACGCGCTGATCCGCGACGCCTACGCCGAGGCGGCGCTGGGCATGCTCGACGGCGGCGCCGACGCCGATCCTGGTCGAGACCTGCCAGGACCTGCTGCAGCTGAAGGCCGCGGTGCTGGGATCGCGCCGGGCGATGGCCGCAGTTCGGCCGCCACATCCCGATCATCACCCACGTCACGGTCGAGACCACCGGCACCATGCTGCTGGGCAGCGAGATCGGTGCGGCGCTGACGGCGGTCGAACCGCTGGGCATCGACATGATCGGGCTGAACTGCGCGACCGGACCCGCCGAGATGAGCGAGCACCTGCGGCATCTGTCCCGGCACGCGCGGCATCCCGGTGTCGGTGATGCCGAACGCCGGACTGCCGGTACTCGGGCGCCAACGGCGCCGAATATCCGCTGCAGCCCGACGAACTCGCCGAGGCGCTGTCGCGGCTTCGTCACCGAATACGGGCTGTCGCTGGTCGGCGGCTGCTGCGGCACCACGCCCGAACACATCCGGCAGGTCGCCGACGCGGTCGCGCGAGCTGAACCGCGCGCCGACCGCGCCGTCACCCGCGAGCCGTGCGGTGTCGTCGCTGTACACCGCGGTGCCGTTCCACCAGGACGCCTCGGTGCTGATGATCGGCGAGCGCACGAACGCCAACGGCTCCAAGGCATTCCGCGAGGCGATGATCGCCGAGGACTGGCAGAAGTGCCTCGACATCGCCAAGGACCAGACCCGCGACGGCGCGCACCTGCTCGACCTGTGCGTCGACTACGTCGGCCGCGACGGCGTCGCCGACATGAACGCGCTGGCGAGCCGGCTGGCCACCGCGTCGACGCTGCCGATCATGCTGGACTCCACCGAAACCCCGGTGCTGCAGGCCGGTCTGGAGCATCTCGGCGGCCGGTGCGCGATCAACTCGGTGAACTACGAGGACGGCGACGGACCCGAGTCCCGGTTCCACAAGACGATGGAACTGGTCGCCGAACACGGCGCCGCGGTGGTCGCGCTGACCATCGACGAGGAGGGCCAGGCCCGCACCGCGGAGCAAGAAGGTCGAGATCGCCGAGCGGCTGATCGCCGACATCACCGGGAACTGGGGCGTCGACGAGTCCGTCGATCCTGATCGACACCCTGACCTTCACCATCTGCACCGGCCAGGAGGAGTCGCGCAAGCGACGGCGTCGAGACCATCGAGGCCATCCGGTTGCTCAAGCAGCAAGCACCCCGACGTGCAGACCACGCTCGGGCTGTCGAACATCTCGTTCGGCCTGAATCCCGCTGCGCGCCAGGTGCTCAACTCGGTGTTCCTGCACGAGTGCCAGGAGGCCGGGCTGGATTCGGCGATCGTGCACGCCTCGCAAGATCCTGCCGATGAACCGGATCCCCGAGGAACAGCGCGAAGCAGCGCTGGATCTGGTCTACGACCGCCGCCGCGAGGGCTACGACCCGCTGCAGGAACTGATGGGACTGTTCGAGGGCGTGTCGGCGGCCTCGTCGAAGGAGTCGCGCGGCGGCCGAGTTGGCCAAGCTGCCGCTGCTGGAACGGCTTGCGCGGCGCATCGTCGACGGCGAGCGCAACGGCCTGGAGGCCGACCTCGACGAGGCGATGACCGAGAAGCCGCCGCTGGCCATCATCAACGAGAACCTGCTGGCGGGCATGAAGACCGTCGGCGAACTGTTCGGCTCCGGCCAGATGCAGCTGCCGTTCGTGCTGCAGTCGGCCGAGGTGATGAAAGCCGCCGTGGCCTACCTGGAACCGCACATGGAGAAGGCCGAGCGACGACGCGGGCAAGGGCCGCATCGTGCTGGCCACCGTCAAGGGCGACGTGCACGACATCGGCAAGAACCTGGTCGACATCATCCTGACCAACAACGGCTACGAGGTGGTCAACCTCGGCATCAAGCAGCCGATCGACGACCATCCTCGAAGCGGCCGAGGACAAGAGCGCCGACGTGGTCGGCATGTCCGGGCTGCTGGTGAAGTCGACGGTGGTGATGAAGGAGAACCTCCAGGAGATGAACACCCGCGGGCGTCGCCGAGCAGTTCCCGGTGCTGCTCGGCGGGGCGGCGCTGACCCGCGGCTACGTCGAGAACGATCTCGCCGAGATCTACCAAGGCGACGTGCATTACGCCCGCGACGCGTTCGAGGGCCTGCGACTGATGGACACCATCATGACCGCCAAGCGCGGCGGCGCGGTCGACACCGACAGCCCGGAGGCCGTCGCCGCGCGCGAGAAGGAGGCCGAGCGCAAGGCCCGCCACGAGCGGTCGAAACGCATTGCCGCCGAACGCAAGGCCAACGAAGCGCCGGTCGAGGTGCCCGCGCGGTCGGATGTCGCAGCCGATGTCGAGGTGCCGGTGCCGCCGTTCTGGGGCACCCGGGTCGTCAAGGGCGTCGCGCTGGCCGACTACACCGGGCTGCTCGACGAGCGGGCGCTGTTCCTCGGGCAGTGGGGGCTGCGCGGCGCGCGCGGCGGCGAGGGACCGTCGTACGAGGAACTGGTGGAGACCGAGGGCCGGCCGCGGCTGCGGTACTGGCTGGACCGGCTGTCCACCGACGGCATCCTGGCCCACGCCGCGGTGGTGTACGGATACTTCCCCGCGGTGTCCGAGGGCGACGACGTCATCGTGCTCGACCGAGCCGAAACCCGATGCGCCCGAACGGTTCCGGTTCACCTTCCCGCGTCAGCAGCGCGACCGGTTCCTGTGCATCGCCGACTTCATCCGCTCGCGCGAGCTGGCCGCGGAACGCGGACAGGTGGACGTGCTGCCGTTCCAGCTGGTGACGATGGGCCAGCCGATCGCCGATTTCGCCAACGAGCTGTTCGCGTCCGACTCCTACCGCGACTACCTCGAGGTGCACGGCATCGGCGTGCAGCTGACCGAGGCGCTGGCCGAGTACTGGCACAAGCGGATTCGCGAGGAGCTGACGTTCGCCGACCACGCCATGGCGGCCGAGGATCCCGACGCCGTCGAGGACTACTTCAAGCTCGGCTACCGCGGCGCCCGGTTCTCGTTCGGCTACGGCGCGTGCCCGAACCTCGACGATCGCGCGAAGATGATGGAGCTGCTGGAGCCCGGCCGGATCGGTGTCACGCTGTCCGAGGAGCTGCAGCTGCATCCCGAGCAGTCCACCGACGCGTTCGTGCTGCACCACCCCGAGGCCAAGTACTTCAACACCTAGGCCGGGCGACGATCAAGCGGCGTGGGGGCACCTCCCGCTTGCGGGGGAGCACGAGCCGCGTTGAGGAGTGCGGCAAATGCGAACTAGGCCGGGCGGTCATCGGAACAGGCCGGCATTGGCCGCGGCCCACTGCGCCACCGACTGCGCCCGACTGCCCGTCAGGGTCTCGACCAGGCGATTGGCCTCCTGCGGCTCGGTCGATCGAACCGGCCAGCAGGTCCAGGTACCACGTGGTCTCGTCGCCCATGATCGGCCGCAGAGCCGCCTCGGCGTCGGTCCTGCTGCACTGTTCGACCGCGATGTCCTCGCCGATGCCGACCCCGATCTGGGCGGCGATGTCCGCGCGCGTCAACGCCTCGGGGCCGGTGAGCTCGTACATCTGGCCATGGTGCGACTGCTCGGGGTCGACCAGCAGCGCCGCGGCGACGCGGGCGATGTCGTCCATCGCGATCGGTGCCTCGACCACGCTCGGGTACGGCTCGTGCACGGTCCGCCGCCGTCTTGATCTGGTGCGCCCAGATGCCGAAGTTCTCCAGGAACTCACCCGGACCGAGTTGGGTGCTGACGAGGCCGGACGCCGCGATGGCCTCGGTGTGCTGTTGCCAGGGGCCCGCCGCCGGAAAGGGCGACGACGTACTGCACATTCGCCCGCCTGGCCAGCTCGAGTGTGCGCGCCCAGCGTCGACGGCAGCGGCGCCAGATACATCCGCTGCACGCCGTCCAGCGCGGCCGGCAGGATTCGGGATCGCCCAGGTAGCCGGTCACCGCCGTCACGCTGCCGGGCAGTTTCGCCTTGGCGGGATTCGTGGTCAGCGCACGGATGTCGTTGGCGCCCAAATCGATCAGGTGATCGACGACGCGCCGACCGATATTGCCTGTGGCGCCGGTCACGAGAATCGTCATGATTTTCACGCTACGAGCACGCCATGACACAATCGCTGTCATGCAAGCGGTGCTGTTCGACATGGATGGCACCCTCGTCGACTCCGAAAAGCTCTGGGACATCTCGCTGGCCGCGCTGTACACCGAGCTCGGGGGCGAGCTGAGTCGGAGGTCCGGGCGTCGATGGTCGGCGGCTCTGCGGAAGACACCATCCGGACCGTCTACACCGACCTGGGCCTGGACGCTCGACCCGGTCGCGATGGCCGAGGTCCGACCGCTGGCTGCATGACTACACCGGAGAGCTGTTCGACGGGGACTGCCGTGGTGCGACGGCGCGCAGGAACTGCTGGAAGCGCTTGCCGCCGAAGGCACTCCGATGGCGCTGGTTACCAACACCCAGCGGGCGCTGACCGATCGGGCATTGAACAGCATTGGTCGCGAGTACTTTTCGGCGACGGTATGCGGCGACGAGGTCCCGCACGGCAAACCCGCCCCCGATGCCTACCGGCGCGCGGCCGCGTTGCTGGAGTTGCCGCCGTCGGCGTGCCTGGCCATCGAGGACTCGGTCACCGGCACGGCAGCCGCCGAGGCGCGCGGGGTGTCCGGTGTTGGTGGTGCCCAACGACGTAGCGGTGCCGCAGGCGGCCGCGGCGACGCCACATCTTCTTCGCTGGCCGAGATGGCATGCCACTGACCTGCGGCGTCATTCATGCCGAACTATACGCAGTTCGGAGAACGCACCGCCTGACCACGGCGCTTGTGATTGAATGTGATCCTCCATCACGCAACGCTGCGGAAAGGTCGTCACATGACTCACGGGCCCGCTGGTGATTCAGCATCGGGTCTGGACTACGAAGAAACCGAACACAGCGGCCGCGTGGTCCGGATCGCCTCGGTAGCGGCCCTCGGCGGGCTTGCTGTTCGGCTACGACAGCGCGGTCATCAACGGCGCGGTGTCGGCCATTCAGGACGACTTCCAGCGTCGGCAACGCCACGTTGGGCTTCGCCGTCGCCTCGGCGCTGCTCGGCGCGGCCGCCGGCGCGCTGACCGCAGGCCGGCTCGCCGACAGGATCGGCCGGCTCCGCGTGATGAAGATCGCCGCGCTGCTGTTCTTGATCAGCGCCATCGGCGCCGGCCTGGCAAACAGACGTTTGGCTGGTGCGTCGTCTGTTCCGGATCATCGGCGGCATCGGCGTCGGCGTCGCCTCCGTCATCGCGCCGGCGTACATCGCCGAGACGTCGCCGCCACGCATCCGCGGGCGGCTCGGCTCGCTGCAACAGTTGGCGATCGTGACGGGCATCTTCCTGTCGCTGGCGATCGACTATCTGCTGGCGCAACTGGCCGGCGGTTCGGGCGAGGAGTTGTGGCTGGGGCTGGAGGCCTGGCGCTGGATGTTCCTCGTGATGGCGGTGCCCGCCGATCGTGTACGGCGTGCTGGCCTTCACCATCCCCGAGTCGCCGCGCTACCTCGTTGCGAAATACCGCATTCCGGAGGCCCGCAGGGTACTGTCCATGCTGCTCGGCGAGAAGAATCTGGAGATCACGATCACGCGGATCCAGGAATCGCTGAAAGCCGAGAAGCCGCCGTCGTGGCGCGATCTGCGCAAGCCGACCGGTGGCATCTACGGAATCGTCTGGGTGGGCTTGGGCTTGTCGGTGTTCCAGCAGTTCGTCGGCATCAACGTGATCTTCTACTACTCCAACGTGCTCTGGGAGGCCGTCGGATTCGGCGAGAGCTCGGCGTTCGTCATCACGGTGATCACGTCGGTCACCAACATCGCTGACCACGCTGATCGCGATCGCGCTGATCGACAAGGTCGGCCGCAAGCCGCTGCTGCTGGTCGGCTCGACCGGCATGGCGGTCACGCTGGGCACGATGGCGGTGATCTTCGGGACAGCGCCACTCGTCGACGGTAAGCCGGTTCTCGGCGACGTGCCGGCCCGATCGCGTTGATCGCCGCCAACCTGTTCGTGGTGGCGTTCGGCATGTCGTGGGGGCCGGTGGTCTGGGTGCTGCTGGGCGAGATGTTCCCGAACCGCATCCGGGCGGCCGCGCTGGGCCTTGCCGCGGCGGGTCAATGGGTGGCCAACTGGCTGATCACCGTGACCTTCCCGGCTCTGCGCGACCACCTGGGCGTCGCCTACGGGTTCTACGCGGTGTGCGCGGTCCTGTCGGGCATTTCGTCTGGCGAGTGGGTCCAGGAAACCAAGGGCATGCATCTGGAGGACATGCACCGCGAGGCTACCATCACGAGGCGCATCCCGCCGGGCACTGAGCTGCCGCGCGCCCGCCGCGAAACCGCCGTGACTTGGCTCGCCGGGGCGTGGAACAATCGCGTCCCGTGAAGACCTTCGACGCCCTGTTCGCCGAGCTGAGCGAAAAGCGCGCCACCCGGCCGGACGGGAGCGGCACTGTGGCCGCGCTCGACGGCGGCGTGCACGGGCTGGGCAAGAAGATCCTCGAGGAGGCCGGCGAGGTGTGGCTGGCCGCCGAGCACGAGAGCGACGAGGCACTGGCCGACGAGATCAGCCAGCTGCTCTACTGGACACAGGTGATGATGATCTCCCGCGGACTGACCCTCGACGACGTGTACGCGAAGCTCTGATGACCGCATCGCCGAACGGAAACCTGCGGGTCGCCGTCCCCAACAAGGGCACGCTGTCGGAACCGGCCGCCGAGATCCTCTCGGAGGCCGGCTATCGGCGCCGGACCGACCCCAAGGACCTGACCGTCATCGACCCGGCGAACAACGTCGAGTTCTTCTTCCTGCGGCCCAAGGACATCGCGATCTACGTCGGATCGGGACAGCTGGACCTGGGCATCACCGGCCGCGATCTGGCGCAGGAATCCGATGCGCCGGTTCGTGAGCGGCTCGCGCTGGGCTTCGGGTCGTCGACATTCCGCTACGCGGCCCCTGCGGGACGGCCCTGGCGGATCGACGACCTCGAAGGCAAGCGCATCGCCACCGCGTTCCCCAACCTGGTGCGAAAAGACTTGGCGGCGCGTGGGATCGACGCGACGGTCATCCGGCTCGACGGTGCCGTGGAGATCTCGGTGCAGCTCGGTGTCGCCGATGCGATCGCCGATGTGGTCGGCTCTGGCCGCACCCTCGGACTGCATGACCTGGTGGCCTTCGGCGAGCCGCTGTGCGATTCGGAGGCGGTGCTCATCGAGCGCGCGGACTCCGCGGGAGACACCGGGCCGCGGCCCGCGATCAGCTCGCCGGCCGCGTGCAGGGCGTGGTGTTCGGCCAGCAGTATCTGATGCTCGACTACGACTGCCCGCGCACCGTGCTCGATGACGGCGACCGCCGTCACGCCGGGACTCGAATCGCCGACCATCGCCCCGCTGGCCGATCCGGCGTGGGTAGCTGTCCGCGCGCTGGTTCCGCGCCGGGATGTCAACGCGATCATGGACGAAATCGCGGCGATCGGCGCGAAGGCAATCCTGGCCTCCGACATCCGGTTCTGCCGCTTCTGATTCGGTCGGCCCTCGCTGCGCCGTGCGTGTTAGCGTCCGGATGTCATTTCCACCGGTCGGGAGGTTTGCATGACGCACGTCCTCGTTCTGCTGCTCGCTTTGCTGATCGGTGTGATCGCCGGTCTGCGGGCGCTGACGGCGCCTGCCGTGGTCGCCTGGGGCGCGTTTCTCGGCTGGATCGACGTCGACGGGAAGTGGTCGGAGTGGGTGGCCCACCCGATCACCGTCACCGTGCTGACCATTTTCCTGTTGGTGGAGCTGGTCACCGACCAGCTGCCCAAGACGCCGAGCCGCAAGACCGCGCCGCAGTTCGCCACCCGGCTCATCATGGGTGCCTTCGCCGGTGCCGTCATCGGCAGCGCGTTCTTCCACACCTTCAGCGCACTCGGTGCAGGCATCGATCGGCGCGGTGCTCGGCACGCTCGGCGGCGCCGAGGCACGGCACGCGGCTCGCCGCGACCAACGGCGGAAGGACCGGCCGGGGGCGTTCATCGAGGACGTCGTGGCGGTCGGCGGCGGATTCCTGGTCGCGTTCCTGTCAGCCTCGTCTGAACCGCGGTCGATGGCAGAGAAATTCGACGCGATCATCGTCGGCGCCGGTCAGGCCGGGCCACCGCTGGCGGGCACGGCTGACCGACGCCGGGCCAGACCGTGGCGGTGATCGAACGCAAACTCGTCGGCGGCACCTGCGTCAACACCGGCTGCATCCCGACCAAGACGCTGGTGGCCAGCGCGCACGCGGCCCACCTGGCCCGGCGCGGCGCCGAATACGGCGTGGGCACAGGCGAAGTCACCGTCGACATGGCGAAGGTCAAGGCGCGCAAGGACAAGGTCATGCTCGACGACCGCGATGGCGTCGAGTCGCTGGCTGCAGGGGATGGACGGCGTGCACGCTTATCCGCGGCCACGCCCGCTTCGAGGGCCCGCGCACGATCACGCGTCGACGGGCGGGTGCTGGAGGCCGACAGGATCTTCCTCAACGTCGGCGGCCGCGCGGTGGCGCCCGACCTGCCGGGACTGGCCGACATCGACTACATGACCAATGTCGGCATCCTCGAACTCGACACCGTGCCAGAACATCTCGTGATCATCGGCGGCAGCTACATCGCGCTGGAGTTCGCGCAGATGTACCGCCGGTTCGGCGCCCGGGTCACGGTGATCGAAAAGGGTCCGCGGCTGACGTCGCGGGAGGACGAGGACGTCTCGGCGACCATCAAGGAGATCCTGGAAGCCGAAGGCATCGACGTCGTGGTCGATGCGACGGCGATCCGATTCACCAAGCACGACAACGGTTTCGATGTCGATTCCCGCGCGACGGCGCCGAGCCGATCACCGGCACGCACCTGCTCGTCGCGGTGGGACGCCAGCCCAACACCGATGATCTCGGTCTGGACAAGGCGGGCGTGCACACCGACGCCCGCGGATATGTCGTCGTCGACGACCAGCTGCGCACCAACGTCGAGCACATCTGGGCGATGGGCGACTGCAACGGACGCGGCGCCTTCACCCACACGTCGTACAACGACTTCGAGATCGTCGCCGCCAACCTGCTGGACGACGATCCGCGCCGGGTGAGCGACCGCATCACCGACCTACGCGCTCTACATCGACCCGCCGCTGGGGCGCGCCGGCATGACCGTCGACGAGGTCCGCAAGTCCGGCCGCAAAGCGCTGGTCGGCAAGCGCCCGATGACCCGGGTCGGCCGGGCGGTCGAAAAGGGTGAGACCCAAGGGTTCATGAAGGTCGTCGTCGACGCCGAGACCGAACAAGATTCTCGGCGCGGCGATCCTCGGTGTCGGCGGCGACGAGGTCATCCACTCCATCCTCGACGTGATGTCGGCCAAGGCGCCCTACACCACGCTGTCGCGCACCATGCACATCCACCCGACGGTCAGCGAATTGGTGCCGACGATGCTGCGAGGAACTGAAGCCGCTGCAGTAGCCGACCGGCCGACGTTGAGCTGGCGCGTCACCAGCGCGACCCGCTGGCCGAGGTGGCGGCACGTCTGCACATCGGACGGGTGCACATTGTCGCGGGCCGGCGTCCACATCGGTCTGTGCGCCCGCGCCCAGCCAGAAGCCGAGCCGGTTGAGGTCGTCCTCGCTGCCGGTGGAGCTGTTCCAACCGGCGGCCAAACCCAGGTTGACCCAGTGCATGTGGTGCTGGGCGGCGAACACCGCCAGCGACACCAGGGTCGGCGAGCTTGTCGCCGCTCTTGGCGCCCGAATTGGTGAACCCGGCTGCCACCTTGTCCGCCACGTTCCGTTGAGGCACCGGCGGCCGGTCTGTTCGGCGAAGGACTGGAAACCGGCCGACAGGTTGCCCATGTAGGTCGCGGTGCCGAACACGATGCCGTCGGCGGCGTCCAGGATGTCCCAGTCTGCTTCGGCCATGTGCTCGACGGCGATGACTCTGACGTCGGCACCGGCCTCCGTGGCACCGGTGGCAACGGCGTCGGCAAGCGTCGCGGTGTGTCCGAAACCGGAGTGGAAGGCGATCGCCAGGCTCGGCGCTGCGACGTGAGACCCATTCTTCGACATGCTATTTCGTCTCCTGCATCGATTGGTTGACCTCGTGGCGGCGGATCGTCCAGTCCGGCAACTCGGCGCCGGTGAGGTAGGCCTCCAAGCGGTCGAGAAAGGCGTGTGTGCCGCCGAGGAACCCGCCGGCGTTGCGCACACCGAGGCCGCGATGGCTGAATCGGAGCATGGTGCCGTCGCCGTCGGACGTCAGCTCGTACCGCACCACACCGTCCTCGACGATCGGCTGCCTCCACTCGTGTTCGAGCACATGCGGCGGGTCCCACACCAGGATCCGGCCCGTCATCCGCTTGCGCTCGGGCGGCAGTGGGGGACCCGTCGCGATCATGTCGATCACACCGCCCTCACGCGGTTCGATCGTCGTCTCGCCGAACCACTGCGCACGCTCCTCCGGGTCGGTGATCGCCGACCACACCACCTCGACCGGAAAGGGCAGGTGGCGTGCGAAATTCAGTACGGCACGCTCGCCGTCGACCGTCAGGCGCCCGTTTCGCTCGCTCATCGTGTCTCCTTACGCTTGCGTTCGAGGTGCCGCTCGAGGGCATCGAGATGATCAGACCAGTAGCGGCGGTACCGCTCGATCCACTCGTCGATCGCGACAAGGCCATCGGCGCGCAGCGCGTAGATGCGGCGCTGGGCGTCGGGCCGGACCTCGACGAGGCCGACCTCGCGCAGCACGCGCAGGTGCCGCGACACGGTCGGTTGGGTCAGGCCGGGCAGCGTCGCGACCAACTCGCCCGCCGTGAGCTCACCGTCGACGAGTGCGTCGAGCAGCGCGCGGCGGCTCGGCTCGGCGACCGCTTCGAAGACGTCCATGCCCGCCAGTATTACACTTCATCTATATAGATGCAACCGCATGTAACTGGGTTACGTCCTGCGTTGGACCAACAGCGTCTGGGCCGAGGTGCCGATAAAACCCTGGCGGTCAAAGAGTTCCGCGGTGGTGACGCCGATTCCGTCGGGGCCGATCGAGCCGCGCGCACGCACCCCGAAGTCGGCGCCGATCGGTAGCCGATGCAGGTGAACGGCGGTGTCGGTGTTCATGAAGACGAACCGGTCGGGGTCAAGGATCGCGCCCGCGCCGTTGGCGGAGTCGACCACCATCGCCAGCCGCTGCAGGTCCGTCATCTCCTCGGTGTCCACCAGGGACACCAGCGGGCTGAGCCAGACCTCGTTCGACTCACCCGGTGCCGTCAGCTGCCGCCGCCAGCTGACCGTCTCGATATAGCCCGTGGCGCCCACCCAGCTGTGCGGCACCGGCGCCGCTTCGCCCTCGACCAGCGGGGGATGGCGGTCGGTCGCGGCATCGGCCGTGTCGCTCGTGGCGAGAAGCCACGCGGTCACGCGCGCGACCGCGCGGTCGCGCCCGCCGGGACCGCGCGCGAGCATCTCGGCGGCCATCATCGAGATCCGGGCGCCGGGGCGTTGTACCCAGGCCCGCACCCGGACAGTCGTGACCGGGATCGCGCCGAGAATGTCGAGCGTCAGCCGGCCCACACGTAGACCGGACCCCGCGGCGAGATCCTCGATCAGTTTGGTCATCAACGCCAACGGCGGTGAGCCGTGCTGGATTTCGGGTGTCCAGTTGCTGCGGGTGCCGTCGGTGGATTCGAACACCTGGTAGTCGCCGTCGGCGGCGAGCCGACGATAGTGGCAGTCGATCACGCAGCCGGGTCCGATGCGTGCAACACGACGTCATCATCCCCTTCGTCCGGGTGACGCGGCCAGCCGGGATACGGCGGCGGCGTGCCGCCGAACACCGGGCAGTGGGCGTGATGTGCACACCAGTCGCACAGCCGCGAGGGGTGCGGCCGGAAATCGCCTGTCGCCCCGGCGGATTGAATGGCGCGCCAGATCGCGATCAGGGTCTTCTCGAAGCGCAGCAGTTCGTCGAGGTCGGGGGTGTAGTCCAGCACCTGGCCGTCGGCCAGATAGAGCAGCCGCAGTCGGGCCGGCAGCACGCCGCGCGACCGGAACAGCGCCACCGCATAGAACTTCATCTGGAACATGGCCTTGAACTCGGCCAGTGCCCGCGCCTCGGGCGGCGCCTTGCCGGTCTTGTAGTCGACCACGCGCAGCTCACCGGTCGGGGCGACGTCGATGCGGTCGACGAACCCGCGCAACAGCGTGCCGTCCTCGAGTTCGACCTCGACGCGCTGCTCGCAGCTCTCCGGGTCGAAGCGGGTGGGATCTTCCAGGCGGTAGTACCCGGACAGCAGCGCCTTGGCTTCCTCCAACAGCTCGGCACGCAGCCCCGGTTCGATGTCGTCGGCCAGTTCGGGCTGCCCGGCGACGACCCGCTCCCACGCGGGGTCGACCAGGGTCAGCGCCGTGTCGCGGCCGCGTTCGGCGGCGGGCAGCGCGTACAGCTGTTCGAGGGCGGCGTGCACCACGGAGCCACGCACCTGGGCGGTGGACGACGGCTCGGGCAGCCGGTCGATCGCCCGGAATCGGTAGAGCAGCGGGCACTGCTTGAAGTCACTGGCCCGCGACGGCGACAGCGCCGGCCGGCGCATCGGAACCGGCTCGTCGGTCATGAGGCCAGAGTATGGCGATGCGGTGACAAAAAGCGGCAACCCCACTTATCGGCATCCGCGCGTCGGCTGGCAGGCTGAACAGCTATGCCGAGGACCGGTCCGTTCGCCGTCGGGGACCGCGTGCAGCTCACCGACGCGAAGGGCCGGCATTACACGATGCTGCTGACGCCCGGCGGCGAGTTCCACACCCACCGGGGCATCATCTCGCTCGACACCGTGATCGGACTGCCGGAGGGCAGCGTGGTCAAGTCGACCAGCGGTGACCAGTTCCTGGTGCTCCGGCCGCTGCTGGTCGACTACGTGATGTCGATGCCCCGCGGCGCCCAGGTGGTCTACCCGAAAGACGCCGCTCAGATCGTGCACGAGGGCGACATCTTCCCGGGCGCCAGGGTGCTCGAGGCAGGCGCCGGTTCGGGCGCGCTGACATGTTCCCTGCTGCGCGCCGTCGGGCCGGGCGGACGGGTGACGTCCTACGACGTCCGCGAGGACCACGCCGTGCACGCGGCGCGCAACGTCGACACATTCTTCGGCGAGCGCCCGGCCAACTGGGAGCTGGTGATCGCCGACGTCGCGGACTACACCGGCCCGGAGGTGGACCGGGTGGCACTCGACATGCTCGCGCCATGGGAGGTCCTCGGCACCGTCGCCGGCGCGCTCGTCGCGGGCGGGGTGCTGATGATCTACGTCGCGACCGTCACCCAGTTGTCCCGCACGGTCGAGGCGCTGCGTGAACAGCAGTGCTGGACCGAACCGCGGGCCTGGGAGAGCATGCAGCGCGGTTGGCACGTCGTGGGTCTTGCGGTGCGCCCGCAGCACACGATGCGCGGCCACACGGCCTTTCTGATCAGTGTGCGCAAATTGGCGCCGGGCGCCGTCGCGCCTCTGCCGCTGCGGCGAAAGCGTCAGATCTAGCCGTACGACGATCAAGCGGCGTGGGGGCACCTCCGGCTTGCGGGGAGCACGAGCCGCGTTGAGGAGTGCGGCAGTCAGATCTAGCCGTACGACGATCAAGCGGCGTGGGGGCACCTCCGGCTTGCGGGGAGCACGAGCCGCGTTGAGGAGTGCGGCAATCAGATCTAGTCGTCGGTGCTGCGTCGGAGGCCGCGCCGGACCGACAGCAGTTCCATCTCCGGGCGCGCGGCGACCAGACGTTCGGCGGCGTCGAGGACCTCCACGACGTGTGCCCGGTCGGCCGATACGACGGCCAGGCCGACGCCGGCACGGCGGTGCAGATCCTGTGCGCCGGTCTCGGCCGCGGACACCGCGAACCTGCGCTGCAATTCGGCGATCACCGGCCGGATCGCCGACCGCTTCTGCTTGAGCGAGTGGACGTCACCGAGCAGGAGGTCGAATTCCAGCCAGCCGATCCACATCCGAAACGGGCTCAGCGGGTCGGTTGCGCGGCCGACTGTTCGCCGAACTTCAGCAGCATGTCGGCGGTCTCGCGAGTCAGTTGCCACGAGTCCCGGATCGGGCTGAACTCCATCGGGAAGGTGAAGTCGCCGCCGCTCGGTGCGTTGGCGGTCTTGACGGTCACGGTCGCGACGACGTCGCCCGGATGCGAGGGCGCCCAGACCAGATCGCGGGCGTCGATGGTCAGCGGCACGTAGCCGTTGTCGCTCAGGGCCTTCGTCAGCCGGTCCAGTGCGGCGGCGTCTTCGGCGGTGCCGTACTGCACCAGGCCGATCTTCTGGGCGCCGGGCACTGCGGGGTCGGTGAACCGGGCCACCACGTCGGTCAGCGCCGATACCGGGGGCAACGGCGCGGCCGCTTCGGTCGCCGACGTCGACGGCGTGGTGAGCGGCGCCCGTGTCTCCGGTGGCCGATCGGCCTGCTTGTCGTCGTCACCACACCCGCCGAGGCCGAGCGCCGCCGCGATTGCGGCGGCGCTCAGGACTGCGGCATGGGTGGTGCGGCGCACCGGTCTGTCAGCCCACCGAGGACAGCAACGATAGTGCGGACTGCTTCGCGATCTGAAAGCCGGTCGGGCTGGGGCCCGCCACGAACTGGATGTTCTGGCTGGCACTGGCGCCGTTTGCTGACGTGGCGGTGACGTCGGCCGTGACCACGCCGCCCTCCTGGTCGATGTTCGCGATGGCGAAGCTCAGCGGGAACTTGCCCTCCGCGGCGGCGTTGTTGTACGCCCGGTCGGCGGTGATGCCCTCGATACGGCCCGTCCCACCCTGGATGAATGCGGCCTTGTTACCGCTGGGGCTGAACGAGCCGGGGCCCGCGAGCGTGGCGAGGGTGGTCTGCAGCGCGCTCGCCAGTTCCGGCGCCGGTGCCTGCGGCATCGGGATGTCCCACACAACCGGTTGCACGGCCGGAGAGGGCGACACGGCCAAGGATGCAACCGAAGTCACACCTACCGCGGCGCCACCCATGAGGGCGGCGGCTGCAATGCCGGTAACGAGGGTTTTCAGGGTCACGGCTGTCCTTTCGATCGGCCGAACTCATCACAGAGGCTAACAGTGTTGCTGGTGTGTCGAATTACTACACCGCACACAAAGTCTGAATCGCCGGTAGCGTTGAAGTTGTTACTGCACCAATATTCGGTGCGGGAGGGAGCGCAACATGAGTGAGTCAGAGCGTTCTGAAGCGTTCGGGACATCCGGCGATGCCGGAATGTCCGCCGAGGACGCCGCCGAGCTGGAAGAGCTGCGCCGGGAGGCCGCGCTTTTGCGCGAGCAGCTGGAGAACGCCGTAGGACCGCAGAGCGGCCTGCGGAGTGCCCGCGATGTACACCAACTCGAGGCGCGCATCGACTCGCTCGCCGCGCGTAACGCCAAGCTGATGGAGACCCTCAAGGAGGCCCGGCAGCAGTTGCTGGCGCTCCGTGAGGAGGTCGACCGGCTGGGTCAGCCGCCGAGCGGTTACGGCGTCCTGCTGTCCGTGCAGGACGACGAGACCGTCGACGTGTTCACCTCCGGGCGCAAGATGCGTCTGACGTGCTCACCCAACATCGACACCAAAGAGCTCAAGCAGGGCCAGACCGTCCGCCTGAACGAGGCACTCACCGTCGTGGAGGCGGGCAACTACGAGTCGGTCGGCGAGATCAGCACGCTGCGCGAGATCCTGTCCGACGGGCATCGCGCGCTCGTGGTCGGCCACGCCGACGAGGAACGCATCGTCTGGCTGGCCGAGCCGTTGGTGGCCGCCGAGTTCCTGCCCGACCTCGAGCCGATCGAAGACGACAACGACGACCGGCCGCGCAAGCTCCGCCCGGGCGACTCGCTGTTGGTGGACACCAAGGCGGGGTACGCGTTCGAGCGCATCCCCAAGGCCGAGGTCGAGGACCTGGTCCTCGAAGAGGTGCCCGACGTCAGCTACAACGACATCGGCGGGCTGGGCCGGCAGATCGAGCAGATCCGCGACGCGGTCGAGCTGCCGTTCCTGCACAAGGAGCTTTACCGGGAGTACTCGCTGCGGCCGCCCAAGGGCGTGCTGCTCTACGGCCCGCCCGGCTGCGGCAAGACGCTGATCGCCAAGGCCGTGGCCAACTCGCTCGCCAAGAAGATGGCGGAGGTCCGTGGTGACGACGCGCGTGAGGCGAAGTCGTACTTCCTCAACATCAAGGGTCCCGAACTGCTGAACAAGTTCGTCGGCGAGACCGAACGCCACATCCGGCTGATCTTCCAGCGGGCTCGCGAGAAGGCGTCCGAGGGCACCCCGGTGATCGTATTCTTCGACGAGATGGACTCGATCTTCCGCACCCGTGGCACGGGCGTCAGCTCCGACGTCGAGACCACCGTGGTTCCGCAGCTTCTGTCGGAGATCGACGGTGTCGAGGGCCTCGAGAACGTCATCGTGATCGGCGCCTCCAACCGCGAGGACATGATCGACCCCGCGATTCTGCGGCCCGGCCGGCTGGACGTCAAGATCAAGATCGAGCGGCCGGATGCCGAAGCGGCACAGGACATCTACTCCAAGTACCTGACCGAGGAACTGCCGATCCACGCCGACGATCTCGCCGAGTTCGGCAGCGACCGGTCGCTGTGCATCAAGGCGATGATCGAGAAGGTCGTCGACCGGATGTACGCCGAGATCGACGACAACCGGTTCCTGGAGGTCACCTATGCCAACGGTGACAAGGAAGTCATGTACTTCAAGGACTTCAACTCCGGGGCGATGATCCAGAACGTGGTGGACCGCGCGAAGAAGAACGCGATCAAGGCGGTGTTGGAAACCGGGCAGCCAGGCCTGCGCATCCAGCATCTGCTCGACTCGATCGTCGACGAGTTCGCCGAGAACGAGGACCTGCCGAACACCACCAATCCCGATGACTGGGCCCGGATTTCGGGCAAGAAGGGCGAGCGCATCGTCTACATCAGGACGCTGGTCACGGGCAAGAGTTCCAGTGCCAGCCGGGCCATCGACACCGAATCGAACCTGGGTCAGTACCTGTAGATCTCCCGCGAGCGTGCGTGTCGGCGGGCGACACGCCGTCTTCGACTCCAACTCCGTGCACGCTCGCCGATGGTCTGCCGCCCTGGCGGTGCACCCGGATTTGGACGGGCGGCTCTTGCGCGACCGTGCGGGGAATAGGGTTGCCGACTGGCGTGTCGGCCGCAGACACGCACGCTCGGCCTAGCCTGTCTGCAGCGAGTAGCTGTTGGCCAGTTCGTCCTGGATCACACACGCCTCGACGGTCGTGGTGTCGACCCGCACCGCGGACGACGGTGTCCTCGCCTCGTAACCCCAGCCCGCGGGCGGCGACAGCCGGTGCGCCAGGCCGGGCAGATCGGCGAGCACCAGTGTGCGGTCGACGGTCGGGCTCCATGTCTGCATGACCCAGCGCCCGCCATCGGGGTCGACGAGTTCGTAGATCTCGCGGCCCGCGTCGAAGACGAAGACCGCCTTCCGGTCCACCCGGTTGACGTGATAGGGCTGCGGGTTCATCGACGCGAGCTTCACCGTCGCCTGGCGGAGCATCTCGATCCCACCGAAGCTCTTGCGTTCCTGGTCTTCTCGGCCCTGCTTTCCGATGCGGCTCATCAGCCAGTGGCGGGGGCCGTTGAGCAGAGCGGCGGCCGCGCCGTTCTCGGCGGCGATCGCCTGCGCGTCGAGCGCGTCCCCCAGTTCGGCGGGGCAGTCGTTGAGGGGAAACGTGTTGTAAACGGTCGCTTCGGGTCCGGATTCGGTCGCGTGGACGAGGAGCACCTCGCCGTAGCGCTTCCCGAACACGTCGCCGCTCATCGTGACATCGTCGGCCATGCCCGCCAAGGTATCCCCGTGGTCGTTGCGAGCGTGCGCGTTCGTGGCAAGCTGGACCCATGGTGAACAAAGTTGTGGTGATCACGGGTGCCAGCAGCGGCATCGGGCAGGCGACGGCGCTCCGGTTGGGCGCTGAGGGCTACCGCGTGGTGCTGGCCGCGCGGCGCACCGACCGTCTCGACGAGACCGCCGCGAAGATCACCGCCGATGGCGGGACCGCCGTCGCGCGGGCCGTCGACGTGACCGACCGCGACGACGTGGCGGCGTTGGTCGACGGCGTTGTCGGTGAATTCGGCAGCGTGGACGTCTTCGTCAACAACGCCGGCGTGATGCCCCTGTCGCGCCTGGATGCGCTCCTGGTCGACGAGTGGAACCAGATGATCGACGTCAACATCAGGGGCCTGCTGCACGGTATCGCGGCGACGCTGCCCCAGTTCAAGACCCAGGGCGGTGGACACTTCGTGACGGTCGCCTCCATCGGTGCGCACGAGGTGGTGGCCACCGGCGCGGTCTACTGCGCCAGCAAGTACGCGGCGTGGGCGATCACCGAGGGGCTGCGGCAGGAAAGCGATCCCAGCATTCGCGTCACGACGATTTCCCCCGGCGTCGTCGAGTCCGAACTCGCCGACACCATCAGCGATCCCACCGCCCAGGCGGCGATGCGCAGCTACCGCGCCGTGTCCATTCCAGCCGACTCCATCGCCGCGGCGATCTCGTACGCGATCGGTCAACCCGACGACGTGGACGTCAACGAGATCATCGTGCGCCCCGCCGGTCAGCGCTAAGCGCGACTGCGGTTCTCGAGTTCGAGGTAGGCGTCGCGGCCCGCGAGGCTCACGGCCACGTCGGAGATCAGCGGGTCGAAGAAGCGTTCCCGGTACAGCGGGTCGACGCTGGTGCTGACGGTGAAGTAGAGCCCCGACAGCACCGCGACGAACAGGGAGACGTGCACGATGGTCTGGGGCACCGGCACATGGATGCCGAACCACGTTCCCGGACAAGGAGGTTGACCGATGGGGCAGGACTCTTCCGACGACCACAGCACGGCCACGTCGTCGGGCACCGCGACGATGCCGAGCGCCAGGAAGAACGCGAACAGCCCCGCCGTGAAGAAAACCACCTGGATGGCCTGCGACACCACCATCACCGCGACGACGTTGACCTGCTCGGCGAACGAGAGTGGGGTGCGCACCGGAGGATGGCCGTCGTCGGTGGCCAGCGGTGTTCCGGCGAGCAGCTTGGCCGGGTCGGCCTGCTCGGCGCGATCCTCACGCAGCGAACGCACCTCGTCCCTGATGGTGGTCACCATGAAGACGAGTGCCACCAGCGAGAGGAAACCGATTGTCTGCCATAGCTGTCGGCGCGACGTCCGGGCCGCCAGCTGCCACAGCTCGCCGGTGAAGTACACGACGACGGTGATCATCAGCAGGGGCAGCGCCCGGCTCATCAACGTGCCGAGTGCGCCGAACTGCACCCAGGAGAAGCGGAATGCCCACAGCGCGATCGAGCCGAAGCCGAGGTAGGTCAGCCAGATCGCCAGCACCGCGACGAACGCGAACCCGAACGCCTCGGCGGCGGCGATCCCCGAGAAGCCGCTGTCGGCGAACGGCAGCCCGAAGACGAAGAGCGCCATCACCAGAAGAGCCGCCGAGCGCCTGCCCGCTTCACCGAGCGTGGTGCCCGAGCGGTGCAGTAGATACAGTGCGAACGGCGCGGCGACCAGCAGACCGGTCAGCACTCCGAGCCGGATCGCATTGCCGTAGTCGGGATCGTCGTCGGTGAGTTCGGCGAGCATCATCGTCAGCGCGATCACCGCGCCGATGCCGCTGACCGTCGGCGCGGATCGTTCGATCAGCGAACGCGACCGCACCCGACGGGTCAGCACGAGTGGGAGCCCGCGATGGAGGAACCATTCGTGGACTTCCCGCATGTCGGACACGGGCAACATTGTGCGCGAGAGCGGACGTGGCCGTGGGTCAGCGCGCCGTGATAGCAAAATCTCGGCCGTGATGGTGGACTGGACGAGATGCTTCGACGGCGCTGGAACTGGGGAATTTCGGCTCGTTCGGCCTTCGTGGCGGCGACCGTCGTCTTCGTCGCGCTCGCCGTGGCGGGGGCCGCGCTGGCCGCGGTGCTGTATCGCACGATGCTCGCGGGCCTCGACAGCGCCGCCGCGGCCCGGGTGACCGAGGTGGCCACGGCGTTGCGCTCCGACGGCGAATCCGGACTCGCCGACGATCTGCTGCGCACGGATGAACGCATCGTCGCGGTACAGGTGATGAACGCCGGCGGCAGTGTCGTCGCGCGTTCCGCATCGGCACCCGACACCCCGCTGGTGCCGATGGCCGACATCAGCGACGGGTTGCACATCGGAATGCCCGAGCAGGCATCGCCTTACGGGCAGATCCGGTTCAGCGCCGAGACGGTCGACGGCCCCGGTGGCCGCTACACGGTGCTGGTCGGCGAGGGCAGCGCGATCGTCGGTTCGACGGTGAAGACCGTGATTCTCGCCCTCACGATCGCGGCGCCCATCGTCATCGCGGTGTCTGCGGCAATGACGTATTCGCTTGTCGGCCGCTCCATGCGGTCGGTAGATGCGATCCGCTCGCGGGTGGCCGAGATCAGTACATCGGATCTGACCGAGCGCGTGCCGGTGCCGCCGCGCCATGACGAGATCGCGGCCCTGGCGATGACGATGAACGAGATGCTGGCCCGGATCGAGGCGGGCCATACGGCGCAGCGGCGATTCGTCGGTGATGCGTCACATGAGCTGCGCAGCCCGCTGGCCACCATCATCTCCGCGCTGGAGGTCGCCGTCGCGCACCCCGAGCTTCTCGACAGGGACCTCGCCGCCGGAACGCTGATCCCCGAAGCCCACCGGATGCAGGCGCTGGTCGAGGATCTGTTGCTGCTGGCCCGCGCCGACGAGAGAGGACTGGTCATCAGGCGCGAAGACGTCGATCTCGACGACCTGGCGGCGGCCGAGACCCGAAGGCTCACCCGCGAGACGTCTTTGATCGTGCATGCCGACCTGGCTCCGACACGACTCGTCGGCGACTCCGGGGCGGTGTCGCGCGTACTGCGCAACCTGCTCGACAACGCCGCGCGGTACGCCGCCTCGCGTGTCGAGGTGACGATCCATCCCAGCGGCGCGGACGCGGTCATCAGCGTCGCGGACGATGGCCCGGGTATTCCGCCGGCGGACCGGTCCCGCGTCTTCGACCGCTTCGTCCGGTTGGACGAGGATCGCTCGCGCAGTGCCGGCGGCGCCGGGCTGGGGCTGGCGATCGTCCGGGAAATCGTTGTCGCGCACCGGGGTAGCGTCGCCATCGATGACCGGCCGGGCGGCGGCACCCGGCTGACGGTTCAGTTGCCGTTGGCGTAGCTGCCGGACTCCAGGCGATACCCGACACCCCTGATGGTCTCGATGGTGTTGGTGCCGAACGGGATATCGATCTTGCGCCGCACGTACCCGACGTATACCTCGACGACGTTGTCGGGCCCGGCGTAGTGCGCGTCCCAGACATTGTGCAGGATCTCGGTTTTCGTCACCACGGTGTCGCTGTTGCGCATCAGGTACTCGAGCAGCCCGTATTCCCTCGGCGTCAGGGTGATCGGCGTCCCGGCGCGCTCCACCACCCGCCTCGCCGGATCCAGCGACAGGGTGCCCGCGGTCAACACGGCAGGACGCTGCGGGGCGGAGCGGCGGACCAGCGCGCGCAGCCGCGCGACCAGCACCATGAACGAGAAGGGCTTGGTCAGGTAGTCGTCGGCACCGAGATCGAACGCGTCGGTCTGGTCGTATTCGCCGTCCTTGGCGGTCAGCATCAGCACCGGCGTCCAGATGTCCTGTGCCCGCATGCAGCGCAGCACCTCGTAGCCGTTCAGCTTCGGCAGCATGATGTCCAGAACGACGACGTCGAAGTCGTCCTCGACCGCGTGCCACAGGCCGTCTTCGCCGTTGGGCGCCGCGACCACCACGCAACCTTCCGCGCGCAGCCCGGCGGACAGCGTGGCCGCCAGCCGCGCCTCGTCCTCGACCAGAAGCACTTTCATCAGTCCATGTTCCACGGCTCGCCGTAGGTGGTCACGCTGTCGCCGGTGGAGGCGATCAGGCGGGCGAACGGACGCAGCAGCACGCCGCCGGCCGCGCCCGTCACGGTGCCGTGTGCGTTGGATACCGCGATGTTGCCCGCCGGGCCGACCACATCGACCGAGAACGTGGCGACCTCCTGGATGCCGGGGCCGTTGCCGAGATCGGCGCTGATCGACACACCGGGGAACAGGTTGGGGGTGATGACCTGGGCGAGCGGGTCGAAACCTGCGCTCAGCGGGTTGACGTTGACGTCGTCGAGCAGGATGTTCGGCGTGGTGTAGCTGAAATTGATGCCGACGCCCAGCGACCACGGGAAGCCGATCTGGTACCCCAATTCCAGGGTGCCCTCGAAATCGTCGGCGCCCTCGCCGGCCACCGCGTACTTGGCCCGGCCGCTGTGGAACCACTCCCGGGTCAGCCGGTTGCGGTC
The DNA here is from genome assembly GCA_963699655.1 of uncultured Actinomycetota bacterium. Taxonomy (GTDB): domain Bacteria; phylum Actinomycetota; class Actinomycetes; order Mycobacteriales; family Mycobacteriaceae; genus Mycobacterium. The sequence continues at coordinate 261,734 of CAVOUV010000017.1, read as the reverse complement.
CAGCGGGAACACCCCGTTGAGGAAGGTGTCCCACTGCTGGACGGTCAGGGTCCGGCCCTGTTCGTCGACCAGACTCAACTCGTTGTCCAGTCCTGCGTGAGACGTGCCGCTGCTCGCGAACACCGCAGCGACGGCTGCGACCGTCGCGACCGTCGCGACCGTCGCGATCAGCATGCGCCTGATTGCCAACATGTTCTCCCCAGCTCGGGCACGGGACGTGTGCAGGCCCGGAGTGTGGCAGCCCGCCGCTGTGAAATCGCTTAGAAGACCGGCGCTCTGGGATCTAGCGCGGGTCGAGGGCGGCGTGGTAGCGGTTGCGTGCGGCCAGGGTCAATCGCAGGTCGTCGGTCAGCGGGTCGAAAAACTGCGAGCGGTACTCACTGTCGCCGGCGGACCGTGCGCTGACGTACATGAACGTCAGCGCGCCGAGGAACATCGTGATCTGGATCAGCGCCTCGGGCACAGGGATCGTCATGCCCAGGAAGGTCCCGTCGCTGGACCCGTTGCGGGTCCACGCGGCCAGCAGTTCGGGGGACAGCACGATCAGGCCGAGCACGAAGAAGATGAGCGACGTGATGGCCGCGACCACCAGGATCTGCGCGAGTTGCGATGCGGCCAGCACGAACATGACATTGAGCTGCTCGGCGCGGCGCAGGCGATGACCGTGCGCGAGATCCGGCATCGCCGCGAACGGAGTGCCTGCCAGCCGGACGTCGCGGTCCACCGGAGGCTCGGGTGCATTCATGATCGGCCTGAACCGCTCGATCGTGACCGACACCACGAACACCGCCGCGATCAGCGCGAGGAACAGCAGCGCCAGCCATAACCGGCGCCGGGAGACGATGGCGGCCATCAGCCACACCGGCGAGTTGAAGAAGACCAGGATGGTCAGCAGGAGCACGGGAAGGGCGCGGATCAGCAGGGAGCCCGCCGCCGCCAGATGCGACAGCGTCATCCGGACCGTCCAGCCGAGAATCGACCCCGCGCCGGTCGCCGTCAGCGCCAGGATGACGGCGATGATGATGCCCTCGAAGATCAGGTCGACCAGCACCCGGGGGCTCGGGCCGCCGACGATGCCGCCGGCGACCGCGATCGCCACCGCCACCGTCGCCGCGGTGGCGCGGCCGCGGACGGTCGGGATGCGCGAGACCACCCAGCCGACCAACGATGCGATGGGCAGCACGAGAACAATCAGCGCCAGGACGAACCACTCGGTCCGCGTCGGTTGGCCCTCGATGTTGATGGTGTGTTTGCCCGTGATCAACACGACCAGCGCGGAATTGGCCATGAACACCGCGAACGCCGCCAATGCGGGCGCCGAGCGCGGCCACAGCCGCCGCACCAGCGCACCCGGCCGCAGCACCGCGGGCAGGCCGTGGTCGAGGAACCAGCCGTCGGCTGCCCGGCGGTGTGCCGCGTCAATCATGAAATGCCCTTCGCCGATGGCACGGTCGCAGGCTACTGCGGTCCGTCGCCTAGGCTGGGCGACATGCAACGGATTATCGGGACCGAGGTCGAATACGGCATTTCTTCGCCGTCCGATCCGACCGCGAATCCGATCCTCACGTCCACCCAGGCGGTGCTGGCCTATGCGGCCGCCGCCGGCATCCAGCGCGCCAAGCGCACCCGGTGGGATTACGAGGTGGAGTCGCCCTTGCGCGATGCGCGCGGATTCGACCTCAGCCGCTCCGCCGGACCACCTCCGGTGGTGGATGCGGACGAGGTCGGTGCCGCCAACATGATCCTCACCAACGGCGCCAGGCTCTACGTCGACCATGCCCACCCCGAGTACTCCGCGCCGGAGTGCACCGACCCGATGGACGCGGTGATCTGGGACAAGGCGGGGGAGCGGGTCATGGAAGCCGCCGCCCGCCACGTCGCGAGCGTCCCCGGCGCCGCCAAGCTGCAGCTCTACAAGAACAATGTGGACGGCAAGGGGGCCTCCTACGGGTCCCACGAGAACTACCTGATGTCGCGTCAGACGCCGTTCTCGGCGGTGATCCAGGGGTTGACGCCCTTCCTGGTGTCCCGCCAGGTGATCACCGGCTCCGGCCGGGTCGGCGTCGGCCCATCGGGCGACGAGCCCGGGTTCCAGCTCTCTCAGCGTTCCGATTACATCGAGGTCGAGGTCGGCCTGGAGACCACGCTCAAGCGCGGCATCATCAACACCCGTGACGAACCGCATGCCGACGCCGACAAGTACCGGCGGCTGCACGTCATCATCGGCGACGCGAACCTGGCGGAGACCTCGACCTACCTGAAGTTGGGCGCCACGTCGCTGGTGCTGGACCTCATCGAAGAGGGCATGGATCTGTCGGACCTCGTGCTGGCCCGCCCAGTGCACGCCGTGCACGTCATCAGCCGGGACCCGTCCTTGCGCGCGACCGTCGCGCTGGCCGACGGCCGCGAGCTGACCGGTCTTGCGCTGCAACGTATCTACCTCGACCGGGTGGCCAAGCTGGTGGACAGCCGCGATCCCGATCCGCGCGCCGCGGAAGTCGTACAGACCTGGGCGAACGTACTCGACCTGCTCGAGCGCGACCCGATGGAATGTGCCGACCTGCTGGACTGGCCGGCCAAGTTGCGCCTGCTCGAGGGTTTCCGTCATCGCGAGAACCTGAGCTGGAACGCGCCGCGGCTGCATCTGGTCGACCTGCAGTACTCCGACGTCCGGCTCGACAAGGGCCTGTACAACAGGCTGGTGGCCCGCGGATCGATGAAACGTCTGGTCACCGAGCAGCAGGTGCTCGACGCGGTCGACAACCCGCCGACGGACACCAGGGCCTATTTCCGCGGTGAATGCCTGCGCCGGTTCGGCGCGGACATCGCCGCGGCGAGCTGGGACTCGGTGATCTTCGATCTCGGCGGCGATTCTCTGGTCCGGATTCCGACTCTGGAGCCGCTGCGCGGTAGTAAGGCGCATGTCGGAGCCCTGCTGGACTCCGTGAACAGCGCCGTCGAACTGGTCGAACAGCTCACGACCTGAGTCCTCCCGCCCGCGGCCCCGTACCCCGCTATCCCCGGCATTTCGGACGTCGACCGGTAGTGTGGAGTAACCGACGGGCAGCTGTGAGCCCGTCGAACACTTACGCAGGAGGCAGCGATGGCTCAGGAACAAACCAAGCGTGGCGGTGGTGGCGGGGAGGACGAGGACCTCACCGGCAGCACGGCCGCCGGGCAGGAGCGTCGCGAGAAGCTGACCGAGGAGACCGACGACCTCTTGGACGAGATCGACGACGTCCTCGAGGAGAACGCCGAAGACTTCGTTCGCGCGTACGTCCAGAAGGGTGGACAGTGACCTGGCCGGACCGCAAGCAGCTGGCCTTTCCATCACCGTTACCCGGACCACCTACCGTCGGCGTGGACCTCTCGTCGTTCTCTGATCTGCTGCGCAGGCAGGCACCCGAGCTCCTGCCGGTCAACAGGTCGGCCGCCGGAGCCGGTCTGCCGGGGGACGCGCTGCCGCACGGCACCACGATCGTCGCGCTGAAGTATCCCGGTGGCGTCGTGATGGCGGGAGACCGTCGCGCCACCCAGGGCAACATGATCGCCAGCCGCGATGTGCAGAAGGTGTACATCACCGACGATTACACCGCGACCGGCATCGCGGGCACCGCGGCGATCGCGGTCGAGTTCGCCCGGTTGTACGCCGTCGAGCTCGAGCACTACGAGAAGACCGAAGGCGTACCACTCACCTTCCGCGGCAAGGTCAATCGGTTGTCGACCATGGTGCGCGGCAATCTGGGCGCCGCCCTGCAGGGCTTCGTCGCCCTGCCGCTGCTGGCGGGCTTCGACGTCGACGACCCCGACCCCCAGGCGGCGGGGCGCATCGTGTCGTTCGACGCCGCCGGCGGCTGGAACCTCGAGGAGGAGGGCTACCAATCGGTGGGCTCCGGTTCGATCTTCGCGAAGTCCTCGATGAAGAAGTTGTATTCACGAGTGGTGGACGGGGATTCGGCGCTGAGAGTGGCGGTGGAAGCGCTCTACGACGCGGCCGACGACGACTCCGCGACCGGTGGGCCCGACCTGGTGCGTGGCATCTATCCGACCGCCGTCGTCCTCGGTGTCGACGGAGCCGAGGACGTACCGGTGGAGCGGGTCGCCGCGCTGGCACGTGAAGTGATCGAAAGCCGTTCGCGTTCAGATACATTCGGTCCCGACGCTGAAGCTCAGCGAGGGGACGAACTGTGAGCTTTCCATACTTCATCTCGCCCGAGCAGGCAATGCGCGAGCGTTCGGAGCTCGCCCGCAAGGGCATCGCCCGCGGCCGCAGTGTGGTGGCGCTGGCATACGCCGGCGGCGTGCTCTTCGTCGCGGAGAACCCGTCGCGGTCGTTGCAGAAGGTCAGCGAGCTCTACGATCGGGTCGGCTTCGCCGCGGTCGGCCGGTTCAACGAGTTCGACAACCTGCGCCGCGGCGGCATCCAGTTCGCCGACACCCGCGGCTACGCCTACGACCGCCGCGACGTCACCGGCAGGCAGCTGGCCAACGTCTACGCGCAGACACTCGGCACGATCTTCACCGAACAGGCCAAACCATACGAGGTCGAGCTCTGTGTCGCCGAGGTCGCGCACTACGGCGAGACCAAAGCGCCCGAGCTGTACCGCATCACCTACGACGGGTCGATCGCCGACGAGCCGCATTTCGTGGTCATGGGCGGCACCACCGACCCGATCGCCACGGCGCTCAACGAGTCCTATACCGAGAATGCCAGCCTCTCCGAAGCGGCCAAGATCGCGATCGGCGCGCTGAAAGCGGGCACCAACGGCGGGTCCGAGGCGCGCACCCTGGGACCCACCACTCTCGAGGTCGCGATTCTCGACGCGAACCGGCCGCGGCGGGCCTTCCGGCGGATCACCGGGTCGGCGCTCGAGGCGCTGATCCCGGACGAAGAGCAGCCGGCGGATTCCGAGAAGTCCGGCGCCTAGCCACCACCGACCCTCCGGCGTGTTCACCAGGGACCGGCTGCCGGCGCCGCCGGCAGCATTGGATTCGCTGTTCGTCGGGGTGCTGGCCGCCGCGGTGAGTCTTGTCGGAGCGGCACGCCCGTCGTACTGGTACGACGAGGCCGCGACGATTTCGGCTTCCTACAGCCGAACTCTGGGCCAGTTGTGGCAGATGCTGGGCAGTGTCGACGCCGTGCACGGCCTGTACTACGTGGTCATGCACGGCTGGTTCACCGTCTTCCCGCCCACCGAGTTCTGGTCCCGCGCGCCGAGCGGTCTGGCTGTCGGTGGCGCGGCGGCCGGCGTCGTGGTGCTCGGCAAGCAGTTCTCTTCCCGAACCGTCGCGGTGAGTTCGGGCCTGATCTGCGCGATCCTGCCCCGAGCGACGTGGGCAGGCATCGAGGCACGGCCCTATGCCTTTTCGATGATGGCCGCCGCCTGGGTGACGGTGCTGCTCGTCCACGCCGCGCGGCGTGACAACGCCTGGATCTGGCTGGCCTACGCGATCGCCCTGGCGATGTCGATTCTGCTCGACATCTATCTCGTGCTGGTGCTGTTGGCGCACATCGTGTTCATCGGTCTGTACCGCCGCACGCGACCGGTTTTGGTGTCGTTCGCCATGGCGTCGGTGCTGGCGTGTGGTGCCGTGACGCCGTTTGTACTGACGGCCGTCGGGCAGGTCCATCAGATCATCTGGATCGCTCCGATCGGCCGCCGGACGATCGAAGACGTGGCGGTGCAACAGTATTTCGAGAGGAGCCCGCCGTTCACGATCGTGTCGGCACTGGTGGTGGCGACGGCTGTCGTCCTATGGCTCTGCACCGCCGCGCGACTGGTGCACGGGGATCGGCAACTGTTGACGCTGGCCGTCGCTTGGCTCGCGATACCGACCGCCCTGATCCTGGCGTGGTCGGCGTTCGTCAATCCCGTCTACACGCCCCGCTACCTGTGCTTCACCGCACCGGCGATGGCCCTGGTCCTGGGCGTCTGCGTCGGCGCGTTGGCCGTCACGCCGTGGGCGGCGGCCGCCGTCGTGACGGTTTTCGCGCTGGCGGGGGGTCCGAACTATCTTCTGGTGCAACGCGGTCCGTACGCGAAGTACGGAATGGACTACAGCCAGGTGGCCGACCTGATCACCGCGAAGGCCGCGCCGGGTGACTGCCTACTCGTGAACGACACGGTGGCCTTCATGCCCGCCCCCATGCGGCCCCTGCTGGCGGCGCGGCCCGATGCCTACCGCAAACTGGCCGACCTCAGCCTGTGGCAACGAGCGACGGACCGCAACGACGTGTTCGACACCAACCTGATACCGGAGGCCAGCGCCGGGCCGCTGAGCGACTGCCGCGTGGTGTGGATCATCACCGAAGCCGACAAGGCGATGCCCGATCACGAACAGGAGCCGCTGATGCCGCCCGGTCCTCGATTCGGAGCGACCCCCGCGTTCGCGGTCCCGCGGGATCTGGGGTTCCGGCTCGTGGAGCGCTGGCAGTTCAACCTGGTTCAGGTCATCAAGGCAACGAAATAGCCTGAAGGTCGCGCTACCAGACGCGGATGTAGTCGATGAGCATGGCCGCCGGGTAATTGCCCATGGCAGGATCGCCCGCGCCGACGCCGCCGACGGCCAGCGTGAACATGGGGGACAGCCAGTAGCCGGGGTTGTTGAACGGCCACCGCCAGTCGTCGGGTCTGCCGGAGACCTGGATGGGCTTGTTCGGCACGCTGAAGTACGGTTTCGCACCGTCGACGTAGTCCCGCCAGAATTTGAAACCGCCCTCGTCCCACCGCATTCGCCAGGTGTGCCACCCACCGTCGACCAGTTCGGGGATCGATTTTCCTTCCCACGTCTTGCCGTTGGATGCGGCGTGGACCGTGGTTCCGGCGGGCCAGCTCCCGTTGCCGTACCACTCGAAGAAGTCGACCTCGCCGTCGGGCAGAGGGTCCTCGTTCACCGCCCAGTACGCCGGCCAGAGGCCCGTGGACAGGCAGTCGAGCTTGATCCGCGCCTCCCATGTGGTGTTGATCATGCCCCGCCAGTTGCCGCGCAGTTTGGCGCCGTAGTACTGGTCGAGTTCCTGGGTGGCGAGAAGGACCAGATTGGAGTTGCCGTCGAGGAACACGTTTCGGCGATCGTCGCGGTAGATGCCCGCGACGGGCGGGAACACGTCGTCCTGCCAGCTCTGCACCGTCCACTTCGCCGGATCGGGGCCCGCACCCTGCGGGCCGTCGAACTCGTCCTGGAATATGTAAGCCGGGGTTTCACTGCTGGGCACCGGAGGCGCCTCCCGCATGGATGGGCGAGCCTGGGCTTGCGGGAGCGGGATCGCGGACGCGAGCAAGCCCATCCCGGCCATCATCATCATGTTTCGGCGGTCCATCTGAGGCACCTCGATACCCTAAAGCCCAAACCGTGAATCGCGCGTGATTCTGTTCACACAGGCGCGCTGTCGGTGCCGTTTTTCGGCTCGGCCGGACGTTGCTGGAGCCCAACTGCGCTGCTCACAGCCGATTCCCAGAAAGATCTTTTTCGCGTGTTCCGGTTGACGGTGACACACCGTAGGCGCACGATATGAAGCACAACGGAAACGTGTTGCGTAATACGCAACAAAGTCGGGAGCTGTCCTGCGAATGGCGAAAGTTGTCGTAATCGGCGCCGGCATCGTCGGCACGTCCCTGGCCGACGAGTTGACCGCTCGCGGGTACACAGACGTCACCGTGGTCGATCGTGGGCCGCTGTTCACCACCGGCGGGTCGAGCTCGCACGCGCCGGGGCTGGTGTTCCAGACGAATCCGTCCAAGACGATGAGCGCGTTCGCCCGCTACACCGTCGAGAAGTTCAGTGCGCTGGAGCATCCCGACGGGTGGGTGTTCAACAGTGTCGGCGGCCTCGAGGTGGCCACCGCCCCGGCGCGGTGGACCGATCTGCACCGCAAGGCCGGCTGGGCGGCGGCGTGGGGGATCGACGGCCGCCTGCTCGGACCGGAGGAATGCGTCGAGCTCCATCCGCTCCTCGATCGTGACCGCATACTCGGTGGATTCCACACGCCGACAGACGGTTTGGCGAAGGCGGTGCGCGCCGCGGAGTCTCAGGCCCGCCGCGCGATCGGCCGCGGCGCAACGTTCCGGCCGCACACCGAGGTGGTGGGGATCGTCGAGGCGGGCGGTCGGGTGACCGGGGTGCAGACCATCGACGGCATCATCGAGGCCGACGTCGTGGTGTGCGCCGCCGGCTTCTGGGGCGCCGAGTTGGCCAAGCAGGTCGGCCTCGTCGTGCCTCTGGTGCCGATGGCGCATCAGTACGCGCGGACCGGACAGATCGCCGCACTGGTCGGGCGCAACACCGACCAGGCCGAGGCCGGGCTGCCGATTCTGCGGCATCAGGATCAGGATCTGTACTTCCGCGAACACGTCGACCGCCTGGGCATTGGGTCGTACAGCCACAGACCCATGCCGGTCGACATGTCCACGCTGATGGCCGACACCGCCGGCGAGCCGATGCCGTCGATGCTGCCCTTCACAGAGGAGGATTTCGCACCGGCATGGACCCAGGCCCGCGAACTGCTTCCGGCGCTGAGCGATTCGAAGGTCGAGGAGGCCTTCAACGGCATCTTCTCGTTCACCCCGGACGGCTTCTCGGTGATGGGGGAGCATCGGGACCTGAGCGGGTTCTGGGTCGCCGAGGCGGTGTGGGTGACGCATTCGGCCGGGGTGGCCAAGGCGACCGCCGAATGGATCGTCGACGGGGCGCCGTCGCTCGATACCCACGAGTGCGACCTGTACCGCTTCGAGGATGTTGCCCGTAGCCCGAAGTTCATCATGCAGACCAGCTCGCAGGCCTTCGTCGAGGTCTACGACGTCATTCACCCTTACCAGTTCCGCACCGCCCTGCGCGGCCTGCGTACCAGCCCGTTCTATGCGCGGCAGCAGCAACTCGGCGCGTTCTTCTACGAGGGGGGCGGCTGGGAGCGGCCAGCCTGGTACGAGGCGAACGCCGAACTGGCGCAACGTCTCGCCGCGGACGGCCTGGCCTTCCCGGACCGCGACGACTGGTCGTCGAAATTCTGGTCGCCGATCTCGATCGCGGAGGCGCACTGGACGCGGGAGCGGGTGGCGATGTACGACATGACACCGCTGACCCGCTACGAAGTGACGGGTGCCGGTGCGGCCGCGTTCCTGCAACGGATGACGTCCAACAACGTCGACAAGAGCGTCGGATCGGTCACCTACACGATGCTGCTCGACGAAACTGGCGGAATACGAAGCGATATCACCGTCGCGCGCCTCTCCGATCGCACCTTCCAGGTCGCCGTCAACGGGCCGATGGACTTCGACTGGTTGCACCGGCACCTCCCGGCGGAGGTGACCGTGCGCGACATCACCGGCGGAACCTGCTGTATCGGCGTATGGGGACCGCTGGCCCGCGAGATGGTGGCGCCGCTATGTCCCGACGACCTCTCCCACGAGGCCTTCAAGTACTTCCGCGCGCTGCAGACCTATCTTGGCGCGATCCCGGTGACCATGCTGCGGCTGTCCTATGTCGGCGAACTCGGTTGGGAGATCTATGCGAGTGCTGAATACGGCGCGGCGCTGTGGGATCTGCTGGCCGAGGCCGGAGCGCCACACGGGGTGATCGCCGCGGGCCGGATCGCATTCAACAGCCTGCGCATCGAGAAGGGCTACCGGCTGTGGGGCGCCGACATGACGGCCGAACACCAACCCGCCGCGGCGGGTGTGGACTTCGCCGTCCGGATGGCCAAGGACGACTTCATCGGCAAGGCGGCATTGCAGGACGCGGCGGCGCCGTCGATGATGCTGCGCAGCGTCGTCTTCGATGATCCGGCGGCAGTCGCCCTCGGCAAGGAACCGGTGTACCCGGGCGTCGGGGACGGCAAGTGCATCGGTTACCTCACCAGTGCCGGCTACTCGCCGACCATCGGCCGCACGATCGCCTACGCGTGGCTGCCCGCCGAAGTCTCCGTCGGAGACGGCGTCACGGTCGATTACCTCGGGACCCGGCACCGCGCGCGGGTGCACGCGGAACCTGTCGTCGATCCCGAGATGACGCGGATCAAGAGGTAGGGCAATGGGATACGACGACACCACATCATCGACACGACAGCCCTCAAACCTGCTGTCGACGCTGGCGGGTGAGTACTACACCAGCGAATCGGTTTTCGCCGACGAACAGAGCCAGATCTTCGAGAACATGTGGTTCTGCGCGGCCCGCTCGGCCGACATGGCCAAGGCCGGCCAGTTCCGCAGGGTTCAGGTCGGTCGCGAGAGCGTGCTCGTGGTGCGCGGCCGTGACGACATCCTGCGGGCGTTCCTCAACGTGTGCAGGCACCGCGGCGCCCAGCTGTGCACCGAGCCGGAAGGGCAGTTGCGCCGCGTTCTCCGGTGCCCGTACCACGCCTGGACCTATGCGCTGGACGGCAAACTCGTTGCCGCACCCAATATCGCCACCCTGACCGACGAAAACGGGGCCAGCATCGACCGGTACCAGTACGGGTTGGTGCCGGTCGCGCTGACCGAATGGCTCGGCTATGCGTGGGTGTGTCTGGCCGATGAACCGCCGTCCTTCTTCGGCGATGTGGTCGGCGACGTCACGCAACGACTCGGCGACGCATCGGCCATCGACCGATACGGCATCGACGGCCTGCAGGTGGGGCGCCGGGTGGTCTATGACGTCGCGGCGAACTGGAAGCTGATCGTCGAGAACTTCATGGAGTGCTATCACTGCGCGACGATCCATCCCGAGCTGGTCGAGGTGCTGCCCGAATTCTCCAGTGGCCTGGCCGCGCAGTATTTCGTCGGACACGGTGCCGAATTCGGTTCCGACATAGCCGGATTCACGGTCAACGGCTCCGCGGGTTTCGAAAACCTGCCCGGCATCGGGGCCGAACAGGATCGTCGCTACTACGCGATCACCGTCCGGCCGACGGTGTTCATAAACCTTGTCCCGGACCACATCATCTTTCACCGGATGTATCCGATGGCCGCCGACCGGACCGTCGTCGAATGCGACTGGCTCTACGCGCCCGATGTCGTGGCGTCCGGTCGCGACGTGTCGCACTCGGTGGAACTGTTCCACCGGGTCAATCTTCAGGATTTCGAGGCCTGCGAGCGAACTCAGCCCGCCATGGCGTCGCGCGCCTACCGAAAAGGCGGAGTACTCGTTCCTGCCGAACACCACATCGCGGAGTTCCATTCGTGGGTAGTGTCCCGTCTCGGCGTACAGCGAGGTGAGCGGATATGAACGGTGAACCCGATCTCTGGATCGGCGGACAGTGGCGTCACGCATCCGACGGCGGCACCCGCGAGATCATCAACCCGGCGGACGGCAGTGTCGCCGCGGTAGTCGACGAGGCAACGCCGGACGACGCGCGCGAGGCGGTGGCGGCGGCGCGGAGGGCATTCGACGGCGGGGCCTGGCGCGCCACCGCGGCCAACGAGCGCGCCGCACTGCTCGACCGGATCGCCGGCCTGCTCCAGCGGGACAAAGAGGATCTGGCGCAGCTCGAAACACGCGACACCGGCAAGACGCTGCCGGAGAGCCGGATCGACATCGACGACGTCACGTCCGTGTTTCGCTATTACGCGAAGTTGGCAGGCGTCGAGTCCGACCGCCTCGTCGACGTCGGCGACCCCGCGGTGATCAGCCGGGTGGTGCGCGAACCGATCGGCGTCTGCGTGCTGATCGCGCCGTGGAACTATCCGCTGCTGCAGATGTCGTGGAAGATCGCGCCCGCCCTGGCCGCCGGCTGCACGATGGTGGCCAAGCCCAGCGAGGTGACCCCGCTGACCACCATCGCCTTCACCCACCTGCTCGAGGAGGCGGGCGTACCCGCCTCGGTGGTGAACCTGGTGCAGGGCAGTGGCGCGGTGCTGGGCGGCGCACTCACCGACAACCCCGACGTCGACTTCATCTCGTTCACCGGAGGACTGGCGACCGGGCGCACCATCGCCAAGGTCGCGGCGGAACACGTCACCAAGGTCGCCGTCGAACTCGGTGGCAAGAACCCGCACATCGTGTTCGCCGACATCACGAAGGGCGATGACTGGCACAACGCGGTCGACCACGTGCTGACCGGTGTGTTCCTGCATTCGGGTCAGGTCTGCTCGGCGGGCACCCGGCTGATCGTCGAGGATTCGATCGCCGATGACTTCGTTGCCGAACTGGCGTCACGCGCCGAGAAGATCCGCGTCGGCAACGGCATGGACCCGGCCAGCGAGACCGGGCCGTTGGTGTCCGAGCAACACCGCGCCAAGGTGGAAGCCCATGTCCAGCAGGGCATTTCCGAAGGCGCGAAGCTCGTCACCGGCGGCGCCAGGCCCAGCGATCCCGCGCTGGCCGAGGGCAGCTTCTATCTGCCCACGATCTTCGACCGGTGCGACCGGTCGATGCGAATCGTGTCCGAGGAGACGTTCGGACCGATCCTGACGGTGGAGCGGTTCACCACCGAGGCCGAGGCGATCAGCCTCGGCAACGACACGGAATACGGTCTCGCGGCGGGTGTTCGGACATCCGATCCGGCGCGGGGCGAACGTGTGGTGCGGGCACTGCGGCACGGCACGGTGTGGCTCAACGATTTCGGCTACTACACCGCGGCGGCGGAGTGGGGCGGATTCGGCAAGTCCGGCAACGGACGCGAACTCGGACCAACTGGGCTCGCGGAATACCAAGAGATCAAACACATCTGGCACAACACCGCACCGCAGGCCGCCGGCTGGTTCAAGGGCTAGAGAGGCTCACTCATGGTGATCAAGGATCCGCACGCCGACAGCGGCATGGAGGAGTTCGGGTACAAGGAGTCGCTGGACCGCAGCATCGGCAAGTTCGCCAGCTTCGCGGCCGGCGTCAGCTACATCTCGATCCTGACCGGCACGTTCCAGCTGTTCTACTTTGGTTTCGGCACCGGAGGTCCGGCGTATCTGTGGTCGTGGCCGATGGTGTTCGTCGGGCAGATGGCGGTCGCCCTGTGCTTCATGGAACTGGCCGCCAAGTATCCGGTCGCCGGTTCCGTCTACAACTGGTCGAAGATGCTGGGCAGCCGGCTGGTGGGGTGGTCGTCGGGCTGGCTGATGCTGACCGCATCGATCGTGACGATCTCGGCGGTGGTGCTGGCCTACCAGCTCAACCTGCCGCGGCTGTGGAGCGGGTTCCAGATCATCGGCGACGGCTCCGGAGAATACGACTTCGCCACCAACGCTGTCGTTCTCGGCACCGTGCTGATCGTGTTCACCACCCTGATCAACGCGCTCGGTGTGCGCCTGATGGCGATGATCAACAGCACAGGTGTGTTCATCGAGCTGATCGCCGCCGTGCTCATCGTGATCATCCTGGCATTCAACGTCAAGCGCGGTCCGGACATCTTCTTCTCCACCCAGGGTTACGGCGCCGGGGAGAGCGCCGGCTACCTGAGCGCGTTCCTGGTCGCGTCGCTCGCCTCGCTCTACGTGATGTACGGCTTCGACACCGCCAGCTCGCTGGGGGAGGAGACCGTCGAGCCACGGCGCACCGCGCCCAAGGCGATCGCACGGGCGATCCTGGCGTCCTTCGTCATCGGCGGCGGCATCCTGGTGTTCGCTGTGATGTCGGCACCCAACCTCGACGACCCGAAGATCGGTGAGAGCAGCGGTGGCCTGCAGTACATCGTCGAGCAGGTGATGTGGGGCCCGCTCGGCAAGATCTTCCTGGTCTGCATCGTCGTCGCGGTGACCGTGTGCACGCTGGCCGTGCACACCGCGGCGATCCGGCTGTCCTTCGCGATGGCGCGCGACAATGCGCTTCCGTTCGGGGAGAAGCTGGCCCGGGTGAATCCGAAGACCCAGACACCGATCATCCCCGCCATCGTCATCGGCCTCATCTCGGCGATCATCCTGGTGATCAACATCGGCCAGCCCAAGATCTTCACCGTGCTGACATCGATCGCGATCATCATGATCTACCTGGCGTACCTGATGGTGACCGGGCCGATGCTCAAGAAGCGGCTGCAGGGCCAGTGGCCGCCAAAGGATCTCAAGGAGGGTGGCTACTTCACGATGGGCCGCTGGGGACTGCCGGTCAACATCTTCGCGGTGGCATGGGGCGCGCTGATGGCGCTGAACCTGGCCTGGCCGCGGGCGGCCGTCTACGGCGAGCCCTGGTACAACACGTGGGGCGCCTTCGTCTACATCGGCGTGATTCTCGGTTCGGGCCTGCTGTGGTACTTCATCAAGGGCCGCCACCACATCGGCACCCTGGAGTCCCACGCCGCGGCCACCAAGGCCGAGGCGCAGCCGGACATCGCCGAGCAGGCGTGAGATGACCTCTGCTGCACAACAATCCGGAACTTTCGACTATGTGATCGCTGGCGGCGGGACGGCGGGCTGCGCGCTCGCCGCACGGTTGTCCGAGGATCCGGACGTGACGGTGTGTCTGGTCGAGGCCGGCCCGTCCGATGTCGGTGACAAAAAGATCCTGGTGCTCTCGGAATGGATGCATCTGCTCGATTCCGGCTACGACTGGGACTATCCCGTCGAACCGCAGGAGCGCGGCAACTCGTTCATGCGCCATGCCCGGGCCAGGGTGCTCGGCGGATGTTCGTCGCACAACTCGTGCATCGCATTCTGGCCGCCTGCCGAATGCCTGGACGAGTGGGTCAAGATGGGCGCCACCGGCTGGAGCGCCGCCGAGGTGCTTCCGCTCGTCCGGCGGTTGACCGGAACCGTGGGTCTGCGCGACGTACCACCGGAGGACCCGTGCGGAGTCGCGGTGCTCGAAGCCGCCGCGCAGGTCGGGATGCCGACCGTCGCGTTCAACCGCGGGGAGACCGTGCGCAACGGCGCCGGCTGGTTCCAGATCAACGCGGACAACGACGGTCTCCGCAACTCCAGTTCACACGCGTACCTGCATCCGATCCTGGAGACTCGCAAGAATCTCGAGGTGCGCACCGACTGCTGGGTGGCCGAGATCCTGTTCGACGAGTCGCTGGCAGCAACCGGAGTGCGGTATCAAAGGCCGGACCTGACCGGCTACGACGAGGTGTCGGCGCGGCGGGAGGTCATCGTCACCGCGGGCGCCATCGACACCCCGAAGTTGTTGATGCTCTCCGGTATCGGCCCCGCCGAGCACCTACGGGAGATCGGCATCGACGTTCGCGTCGATTCACCCGGGGTGGGCGCAAACCTCGACGACCACGTCGAGGGGCTGGTGTTCTGGGAAGCATCGAGGCCGATGGTGACGACCTCGACGCAGTGGTGGGAGATCGGGCTGTTCACCACCGTCGACGAGGGCTGCCCCCAGCCGGATCTGATGATGCACTACGGCAGCGTGCCGTTCGACATGAACACGCTGCGCCGCGGCTATCCGACCACCGACAACGGATTCTGCTTGACCCCCAACGTGACCCAGGGACGGTCGCGCGGCACGGTGCGGCTGCGGACCCGTGACTTCAGGGACCGGGCGCGGGTCGACCCGCGGTACTTCACCGACCCGGAGGGCTATGACGAGCGGATCATGCTCACCGGAGTCCGGCTGGCCCGCAGGATCGCCGAGCAGGCGCCGCTGGCCGGATGGGTGGCCCGGGAGCTCGCGCCGGGACCCGACGCGACCACCGACGACGAGCTGCTGGACTACATCCACAAGTGCCACAACACCGTCTACCACCCGGCCGCGACGGCCCGGATGGGTGCCGTCACCGACCCGATGGCCGTGCTCGACCCGGAACTGCGGGTCAAGGGCGTGTCGCGGCTGCGGGTGGTGGACGCCTCCGCGATGCCGAAGCTGCCCGCCGTGAACCCGAACATCACGGTGATGACGATGGCTGAGAAGTGTGCCGACCTCATCCGAAAGGCCTGACCTCAAGACCTTCCTGGGTGAACACACGCCGTTCCAGGCGATGTCCGATGAGGAACTCGGCGATCTGGCGGCCGGGTCGGTTGTAGTTGAGTTCCCCGCCGGGTCCCTGGTTGCCGACTACGCGACTCGGGTGCCCGACGAGGTGTGGATGGTTCACACGGGACAGGTCGTGCTGCGCAACACCGGCGACGCCACCACCATCGATACCGTCGGCCCCGGTGGCATCTTCGGCTACATGCCGCTGCTGACCGGCGGTGGCATGGAATTCGAGGCTCACACGACCGTGCAGACCAAGCTGATCCGGCTGCCGGGCGCGCTGGTGCGGGCGCAGTTCGCCAAACCGGCGGGGCTGGCCTTTCTCGCATCCTCGGCCTGGAATCTCGGCACCGCCGACCGGCCCACGGTCGCGCCCGCCACCGACAGCCGACCGGTGGCCGAACTGGTGCACGGCGACGTGCTGCTGGTCGGCCCCGGCACCTCCGTACGTGACGCGGTGATCGAGATGACCGAGCGACATGTGTCCTATGCGCTCATCCGCCTGCCCGATGGGGGCCTGGGCATCTTCACCGACCGGGATCTGCGGACCCGCGTGGTGGCGGCCGACATTCCCGTCGACGTCCCGATCGAGCAGGTGATGAGCGCACCCGCCCGCACCGTCACCGCGGATCTGACCGCGGACACCGTGCTGATGGAGATGCTCGAAAGCGGCATCCGGCACATGCCGGTGCTGACATCTCGCGGGGAGGTCGTCGGCGTGCTGGAGGACGCCGATCTGCTGGCCGCCTCGGCACGCCAGAGCTTCATGCTGCGGCGCTCGATCGGTCTGGCCGCCGACGCCGATGCGCTGCAGGCCGTCGGTCAGCGGGTGACCGGCGTGGCGGGCGAGCTGTTCCGTAACGGCACCAAGGCCTCGGCGACCAGTGCGATCCTGTCCGTCGTCATCGACAGCCTGGTGCGCAAGGCGCTGGAACTCGCGCTGGCAGAGGCGGATCGGACACCCTCCGAAGGTTCGGAAGGATTCGCCTGGCTCATCCTCGGCAGCGTGGCGCGACGCGAGGCGATGCCGTCGTCGGATGTGGACAGCGCGCTGTCGTGGCAGGACCGGCTGGACCCGGCGAGCCACGAGCTACGGGCCGTCGCCGTCCGCGTCCATCAGATCCTCGACGGCTGCGGACTGCCGTCGGACAGCAACGGGGCGCTCGCATCGAGCGCCAATTTCTCACGTTCGCAATCGGATTGGTTCGCCGCCGCGGAGGGCTGGTTGGCCGACCCGCTGCGTGACCGGGGTCTGATCTACTCTTCGCTGCTGATCGACGGGCGGGTGGTGTGGGGCGATCCCGGGTTGCACACGGTTCCCGCCGCCTACCGACGGATGCGCGACGAGCACGCTGACGCATTGCGGCTCCAGCTGCTTGACGCGCTGTCCGGAAAGGTCCGGATCCGGTCGTTGCGTGACGTGTTGTCGCGCCGGGGCGGAACATTCGACCTCAAGAGCCACGCCGTGACACCGATTGTGAACCTGGCCCGGTGGGGTGGTCTGAGCGCCGACGTCACCTCGGCGACGACGCCCGCGCGCCTGGCGGCCGCGGCCCAGGCCGGAGCGATCAGCCAGCGCGACGCCAACACGCTGTGCGACGTCTTCGTGATGCTGCAGCGGCTGCGGATGGTCCATCAGGTCGAGCAGATGTCCGCGGGCCGCACGCCCGGTGACGTGATCACCATGTCGGAGCTCTCACCACTGAACCGCAGTCTGCTCGGCGACGGCATCAGAGAGATCGCGGCGGTCCGGCGGCGCGTCGGAACCCTTGGCATGCCGTCGGGCTAGGCCGCAACACTCAGCGAGCGCGGATGAGGATGAGTTCGCCGAATTGATCCGGACATTCCAGGGGCGTGAAATGACCGGCATCGTCGGCGAAATGCACCTCCACATCGGTGAAGTAGTGCTCCACCCGATCGGCCCATTCCGGTGGAAACAGCGGATCATGGCGCGGCCACAGCACATCCGTGGGCACCTGGATCTTGATCGCGCGGTCGGGCGGCAGCTCGGTCAGCGACTGGGCGATCATCCCGGCGCCGGCGCGGTACCAGGCGATGGACGAGAGGAAGGCCCCGGGCAGCGCGTAATCCGGAACCACGCGGTCCAGATCGTCTTCGGAGACTGTGAAGTTCGGGCCCGACCAATGTTTCCAGAAGTGCCGGAGGTATTCGCGGACCGCGTCGGGGTTGCCGTCGATCAACTGACCGGCGAGCGGTAGCTGGTGGAAAGACTGGTACCAGAACTCGCTCTGCGCCTGCGCGGTGAGGACGCGGTCGCCGGCACCCGGCAGCGGGGGAGAGAGCACCAACGCCTGGACCAGTTCGGGATGCATCCGTGCCACGCTCTGCGCCACCCGACTGCCGACGTCGTAGCCCGCGAGCACGACGCCGGCGAGGCCCAGTTCCTTGATCAGGCCCACGACGCTGGCGGCTTGCGCCGTGGCGCTGTAGAAGTGGCGCACCGCCACCGCGTGTTTGTCGGAGGCACCGAAGCCGCGCAGGTCGGGCACGATGACGTCGGCGGCGCCCCCGAGCAACGGCAGCACCGCGCGGTAGTCGTGGCGATTGCCCGGCCATCCGTGCAGCAGCACCACGGGCGGCGCGCCCTTGGCCCCGAATCTGTCATAGGCCAGCCGGAACCCGTCCACCGGGGCGCTGCGCGACCACATCCGCCCATTCTGGCGACTTTTCAGCCGGCTTGGTGCAGGGTTTCGGAATCGCCGGTGATCACCGCCAGGACGTTGCGCCACGCATCCGATGGCCGATTGACCACATCACTGTGGGCTCCCCAGCCTGTCATCGGCCGGCCATCGTCGTAATGTCCTGTGGCCAAATGGATCACGCCTGGCATGTGGTCGGGGTCGGCGCCGTGGGGACCGCCGGGAATGCCCTGCACGGCCTGGATGAAGTCGCCGGGCGCCGTCATGGAGAAGCGCAGCACATCCGGATTGCGGTTGTGCCAATCGGCGGGCGCGTCTACACCCACGCCGGCGCCGGCAGCGGCAAGGTACAGCGTGCGGTCGGCGGTCAGTCCCAACGCCTCGGCGGTCCCGAGGATCGAGCCGCCGTAGGAATGGCCGACGTAGGTCACCGAGATGGATCGCGCGTTCGCGGCGCGGTCGACGTCTTCACTGAAGGCGACCAGCCGCGGCGCCATGTCCAGCGCGTAGCGCGGATCGGCGGCGGCCACCAGGGCGGTCGCCACGTTGTCGCCCCGCGGGAAGGGGCCGCCCAGATAGCTGATGGTCGCGACGTCGCCGCGGGTGGCGCTCACGAACCGCCGCGCGGTCTGGGTGTTGGGCCGCGAATCCTCGATCGTGGTGTTCAAGCCGGGAACCAGCACCGCGACACTCCTGGCGGTCGCCAGGTCCCCGTTGAGTTCGATCAGCGAGGCCCGCCCGGGGTCGAACGCAAGGATCTGCCGGTCGATACGACGGCCGGTGCGGGCCGGATCGTCGACCTCGCCGAGCAGGCTCCGGTAGAACGCGATGCGCCGCGTCGATTCTGGATCCGTGCCGCGCTCGTCGACGATCGCCGCCGCGATGTTGATCCTGTTCGCCGCGATGCGGATGGCCCATGGCACGCCATCGGTGTTGCCGACCTGTTGGGGAAAGTCGGCGATCAGCCGGTCCCGCTGATCCGGTGTCATCGCGGCGATCTGGCCGGCGATGCGGTCCTGGCTCATCGCGGGCCAGCCCGCGACGATGTCGGCGGCCTCGACCGGCCAGGCGCCGGCCGGGACCGTCGGCGCCGCGCGCTGCGCCGGGGGTGCCGATGCGAACGCCTCGTCGATGTCCTGCGCGGCGTCGGCGTCCGCGGCGCCGAGCCGGTCCAGTGCGGTCACGAGTTGTGCACTGTCCTCCATCGCGCGCGCCTGCAACATGTCCCGTGCCACGCCCGCGTCGCCTCCCGACATCGCGGTCAACAGCGGCGAAGAGTCGGCATCCGGCGAGACGGTTCCGTCGTCGGCGACGGCGAATCCGGCGGTTCGGGCATCGGCGACCCGCGCCAACACCGCGTCGCGCGCGGCGCCGATCTGGTCGGCGCCATCGGTCGCGGCCACCGACCCGGTGATCAGGGTGCGCGCGACGGCTTTCCCCGCGGCGGCGAACACCGCAGCGTCGCGCTGCGCGGCTTCGGCGGCTTCGCCCCGCCAGAACTCGGCGCAGCCGCGGATTTCGGCCATCACCGTCTCGAGGTCGGCCTTCACCTGCCGGGCCGCCTCGTCCCACCCGTCGGCCAGGCGGCGCAGTGCATCCGGTCGCCACGCCTCGGCCTGCGAGACGCGGGGCCGGTTCATTTCGGACGGAAGCGCTCGCCGTTGCGCCGGTCGGCGCGCTCGAAGGCGTCGGCCGACATGTGTGCGGCCACGGCCCACCCCCGCATGTTGGCGACGACGTCGGACAGGCGCGCGGCGATCAGCACGGGCGCGGCAACTCCGCTCACCGCCGAGCCGGCCAGATCGCCGGGATCCAGTGCAGACCAACGTATTTCAGAGATCCGGTCGGCGGACTCCATCACGTGATCAGCGGTGGCACGTAACCGGGTCAGGTCGACTTCAGTGATTTCCCCCATGGCTCATGCTGGCAGATCGGCCGCCGGTGGCGCCGAAGTTATCCACAGGGCCCGGCGAGATCCACCCGACGTAGGTCAGCCACCCGCCCAGCAGCGTCATCAGCCCGAAGAAGATCCGGGCGCCCGTCAGCAGGACCGGGTTTGCCAGCGCGTCACCCGCACCGGTCTCGATCGTCGACGGGAACGCCATCAAGGTGAGGCCGCGCAGGGCGACGAACCAGCCGAAAAGCGAGATGAGTGCGGCAGAGAAGCCGCGCCAGTACTGGTGAAAGGCGATCACCAGGAGGCCGGCGATCAGCATCATCGCGCCGAGGATCCAGGGCAGGGCCGCGTTGGCGAAAAGGTCGTCGACGAGACCGGTGACCTCCGGCAGGCGGATGGCGATGACCAGCGTGACGAGTGCGAGGAACGGGCCGATGACGCGGGCGAACGCGCGGGTCCGTGCGGCGGCCGCCGCGGTGGGCTGAGACATGTCCAGGACCTCCGTTAAAGATAAACCGACGGACGGTCTATTAATAGAATATCCTTGCCAACCGTGGCAAGACTGGTCAAGCCCGACGAGCATGCGGCACGGCGGGCAGAGATCCTCGATGCGGCGCTGCAGTTGATGCACGACAAGGGCTACGAGCGGATGACGATCGACGATCTGCTGAACACGATGCAGATGTCCAAGGGCGCGCTGTACCACTACTTCCGGTCCAAACGTGCACTGCTGGAGGGCATCGTCGAGGCGATGGGTGGCAGTGCGGCACGCGAGTTGCGGGTGGTGGTGGACGATCCGGCCCTCGGCGCCGTCGACAAGCTCCACGCGTACTTCGCGACGTCGTCGGCGTGGAAGGCCGAGAATCTGACGGCCGTCTCCACGGCCGTGCGGTTGTGGCGCGACGAGAACAACGCCCTGCTGCGGCAGAAGATGTCGCAGGAGACGATGCGGACCACCACGCCGCTGCTCGAAGCGATCATCCGGCAGGGCTGCGACGAGGGCGTCTTCGATACCGGCTATCCACACGAAGCGGCGGTGATCATCACGGGCATTGGCCTGCACCTGGCCGATGCCTTCATCGACGCGATCGACGCCGACGGATCGATCGGTGCGGACATCACGGGTCCGCACATTCAGGGGTTGCTGGCCGCCTACCTCCAGGCGTTCGAGCGCATCCTGGGAGCCCCGGCCGGGTCGTTGGCGATCGCGACGTGAAGCCCGGTCGAATCGCCCTTCAACGGCAACCTTCGGCGCGGCTTGCCCGCCACGCCCGGCGAGCAACCAGTACGCTCGATGACGTGCAGCGACGAATCATGGGCATCGAGACCGAATTCGGTGTCACCTGCACGTTCCACGGCCACCGTCGGCTCAGCCCCGACGAGGTTGCCCGCTATCTGTTCCGGCGGGTGGTGTCGTGGGGCCGCAGCTCCAACGTCTTCCTGCGCAACGGCGCGCGGTTGTACCTCGACGTGGGCAGCCACCCCGAGTACGCCACCGCCGAGTGCGACAACCTGATCCAGCTGGTCACCCACGACCGCGCCGGCGAGCGCGTTCTGGAAGACCTGCTGATCGACGCCGAGCAGCGACTCGCGGACGAAGGCATCGGCGGTGACATCTACCTGTTCAAGAACAACACCGACTCGGCGGGCAACTCGTACGGCTGCCACGAGAACTACCTCATCGTGCGGGCCGGCGAGTTCTCCCGGATCTCCGATGTGCTGCTGCCGTTCCTGGTCACCCGCCAGCTGATCTGCGGCGCGGGCAAGGTGCTGCAGACGCCCAAGGCGGCGACGTTCTGCCTGAGCCAGCGCGCCGAGCACATCTGGGAGGGCGTGTCGTCGGCGACCACGCGCTGCAGGCCCGATCATCAACACCCGCGACGAACCGCACGCCGACGCCGAGAAGTACCGTCGCCTGCACGTCATCGTCGGCGACTCCAACATGTGCGAGTCCACCACGATGCTCAAGGTGGGCACGGCGTCGCTGGTGCTGGAGATGATCGAGGCCGGGGTACCGTTCCGCGACTTCTCGCTGGACAACCCGATCCGCGCCATCCGCGAGGTCAGCCACGATCTGACCGGCCGGCGGCCCGTCCGGCTGGCCGGTGGGCGGCAGGCCAGCGCGCTGGACATCCAGCGCGAGTACTACGCCAGCGCCGTCGAGCACCTGCAGACCCGCGAACCCAACTCGCAGATCGAGCAGGTCGTCGACCTATGGGGCCGCCAGCTCGACGCGGTCGAGAGCCAGGACTTCGCCAAGGTCGACACCGAGATCGACTGGGTGATCAAGCGCAAGCTGTTCCAGCGCTACCAGGACCGCTACGACATGGAGCTGTCCGACCCGAAGATCAGCCAGCTCGACCTGGCCTACCACGACATCAAGCGCGGCCGCGGCGTGTTCGACCTGCTGCAGCGCAAGGGGCTGGCCGCACGGGTCACCACCGACGAGGACATCGAAGCCGCGGTCAACACCCCGCCGCAGACCACCCGCGCCAAGCTGCGGGGCGAGTTCATCAGCGCCGCACAGGAAGCCGGCCGCGACTTCACCGTCGACTGGGTCCACCTCAAGCTCAACGACCAGGCCCAGCGCACCGTGCTGTGCAAGGACCCGTTCCGGTCGGTCGACGAGACGGGTCAAGCGCCTGATCGCGAGCATGTAGTCGCCTCCCCTCAGCCCGACTCCCGGATCACCAACGTCGGGGTCAGCCGCTCCGATTCGGGTTGTCCACCACCGATCATCTCGATGAGCAGTTCGATGCCGCGCCGGCCCATCTCGTGCATGGGGGAGTGCACGGTGGTCATCGGCGTCGGCAACTCGGCGACGAGCGGGGTGTCGTTGTAGCCGATCAGCGAGATGTCGTCGGGCACCCGCAGCCCGCGGTCGCGCAGCACGCCGAGGGCACCGATGGCGGCGAAGTCGTTGGTCGCGAAGATCGCATCCGGATACGGCTCGGTGGCCAGCAGTTTCTCGGCGGCCTCGCGCCCGCCTGCCGCGTCGAACGGGCCCCACGCGATGCGCTCCGGCCGCACATGCAGACCGGCCTCGGCGAATGCGTCGACCGCGCCCTTCGTGCGTTCGATCGCCGTCGAGGCGAAGGGCAGACCGGCCAGTACCGCGAGGTCGCGCCGGCCGGCGTTGACCAGCCGCTGCCCGACCAGCTGCCCGCCCAGCAAGTCGTCGCAGGTCACCGACACATAGTCGGCGCTGCGACGCGACACCAGCACGAACGGGACGCCGCGCGCCGCGACGGCGGCGAGCAGTGGGTCATGGTGGTGGGCGTCGCCGAAGATCATCCCCTCGACGCGACGCTGCAGCATCATCTCGGTGCGAAGTGCCTTGTTGTCGGGGTCATCGAGCGAGTTCGTGACGAACGTCGAGTAGTCGTTCTCCGTCGCCGCCTCCTCGATGCCCTCGTAGATGGTGGCGAGCACGAAATCCTGCAGTCGTGGCACCAGTACGCCGACCAGCCCTGACCTGGCGGTGCGCAGGCTGGCGGCGTGCGGATTGGGACGATAGGCCCACGAGGTGGCGCACTCCCTGATTCGTGCCACCGTCTGGGCGGAGGCCCAGCGCTGAGCTTCGGCGTCCCCGGCGTTCAGCACCCGCGAAACCGTCGAGACGCTGACCCCGACTTCATCGGCGATCATGCGCAGGGTCACCGGGGCCAGGCGCCCCTCGCGTGCCGCGCCCGTGTCCGTCATCGCCCCTCCTGAAGTCGCGTCTGCTCAGACACCCTCGTAGCGAAACCCTAGCGGTGCGGGACCGGGGAAACACAGGCGTTTCGCAGAGTTTACACAAACGATTGGCGCAAAGGTTTGTGTCAAACGATTGTGTGGTATCTACTGATGAGAGCTGCACCACATTCGTGGACCGTCGCGAATAGACGGTCCCTGCAGAACGGTCGTGTTGATGCCTCGAGTTGTTGTCCTCGCCACCGGCGGCACGATCTCGTCGCGCCGCGCCAACGGCGCCGTCACCGCCGTCGACGACGCCGCGGCGGTGACCGCGGGTGTCGAGCTCGGCGACGACATCACCCTCGAGCCGCACGATGTGCTGCGGGTCGGCTCCTACCGGATGTCGTTCGCCGATCTGCGGACGCTGGCCGGGGAAGTGACCAACAGCTGGATCGCGCCGACGTCGATGGCGTGGTGATCACCCACGGAACCGACGCCCTCGAAGAGACGGCGATCCTGCTCGACCTCATCCACACCGCCGCGAAACCCGTCGTGCTCACCGGTGCGCAGCGCGCGGCCGACATCGCCGACACCGACGGCCCGCGCAACCTGCGCGACGCGATAGTGGTCGCCGCCGATCCCGCCGCCCGCGGACACGGCGTGATGGTGGTTTTCGGCGGGACGGTGCACGCCGCCCGTGGGGTGCGCAAATCGCACACCGTCGACCTCGCGGCGTTCAGCAGCCCGGCAGGCGCGGTCGGTGACGTCTACACGGGATCGCCCCGCGCTGCACAGCGTCCCGACCCGGCCGAAGCCGCTGGCACTCCCGGACGCCCGATTCGACGCGGTCCGGGTCGACATCGTCGCCGCGTATCCCGGTGGCGACGACCTGCTGCTGCGGGCCGCGGTGGCCGCCGGGGCGCGCGGAATCGTCCTTGCGGCAATGGGTATCGGCAACGCGCCGCCGGGCGTCGCCGATAGCGTCGCCGAAATCACCACCGCCGGCGTGGTGGTCGCCCTGTCCACCCGTGTCGCGGCCGGACCGGTTCTGCCCGTCTACGGCGACGGCGGCGGCGCCGATCTGGTGGCGGCGGGCGCGGTGCCGGTCGCGCTGCCCGCTTCGCAGGCCCGTATCGCATTGGCGCTGCTGCTGGCATCGGACCGCTCGCCTGCCGATGTCGCCGCCGATCTCGACGTGTACGCGTAAGCCCCAATACCCGCTGTTAGAACGAATTTCGAAAGGAATGATGAACGTGGCCAAGGAAACGGTAAGGAAATCTTCGTTGCCTTCGGCGTCGACGTCGACGCCGTAGGCGGCTGGCTGGGCTCCTACGGAGGCGAGGACTCGCCGGGCGACATCAGCCGCGGCGTGTTCGCCGGCGAGGTGGGAGTGCCGCGGCTGAACCGGCTCTTCGACCGCTACGGGCTGACCACCACGTGGTTCTGGCCCGGGTCACTCCGTCGAGACGTTCCCCGAGCAGTTCGACGAGGTCGTCGCCGCGGGCCACGAGATCGGTGTGCACGGCTACAGCCACGAGAATCCGATCGCGATGAGTCGCGAGCAGGAATCCGAGATCCTGGACCACTGCATCGATCTCATCGAGACGAGGACGCGGTCGGCGGCCCACCGGCTACGTCGCGCCGTGGTGGGAGTTCAGCCGGGTCACCAACGAACTGCTGATCGAGCGGGGAATCAAGTACGACCACTCGCTGATGCACCGCGACTTCGAGCCCTACTACGTCCGGGTCGGCGACTCGTGGACCCCGATCAACTACGACCAGCCGGCGTCCACCTGGATGAAGCCGCTGATCCGCGGCGAGGAGACCGATCTGGTGGAGATCCCCGCGAGCTGGTACCTCGACGACCTGCCGCCGATGATGTTCATCAAGACCAGCCCGAACAGCCACGGCTTCGTCAACCCGAGGCACATCGAGGAGATGTGGCGCGATCAGTTCGACTGGGTCTATCGCGAAAGCGACTACGCGGTCTTCACGTTCACCATCCATCCGGATGTGTCGGGGCGGCCGCAGGTGCTGCTGATGCTCGAGCGTCTCATCGAGCACATCAACAGCCATGACGGGCGTCACCTGGACCACCTTCGACGCCATCGCCGACGACTTCCTGGCGCGCCGGCCGCGCACGGCCAAGGCCTGACTCCGCCCCACCGACGACACCGCACCGCGCTCGCACCGACACCGAAGGACCTCCAGCATGACCACTCACCAGATCCGCCCCCGGGCACCACGCGCCCGCTGCGGCGAGTGAGTGTCCGCGAAACCCGGCGCGCCACGAGCATCGCGTTCTTCGCGTGGACCATCGCCGTGTACGACTTCATCCTGTTCGGCACCCTGCTGCCGCGAATCAGCGAGTCGTTCGGCTGGAGCACCAGCCATGCCCTGCTGGTCTCCACGCTGGTCAGCGTCGGCACCGCGATCGTGGTGCTCGGCGTCGGTCCCATGGTCGACCGGCTCGGCCGCCGCAAGGGAATGATCATCTCGGTGGCGGGCACCGCGGCGTCGTCGGCGGCCACCGCGGCCACGACCGGTGCGGCCTCCCTGATCGGGGTCCGCTCGATCAGCGGCCTCGGCCTGGCCGAGCAGTCCGTCAACGCCACCTATCTCAACGAGCTCTACGCCGTCACCGAGGACGAAAAGATCCGCCGCAACCGCGGTTTCGTGTACTCGATGGTGCAGACCGGCTGGCCGATCGGCGCGCTGCTTGCCGCCGCGTTCGTCGCCGTCGTCACCTCGATCTTCGGTGCCGACTCGTGGCGGCTGGCGTTCCTGCTGGCCACCATTCCGGCCGTGCTCGTCGCGCTGCTGTGCCGAACCCTGCGGGAGAGCCCGCAATTCGAGCTGCAGCAACGGGTCCGGCAGCTGCGCAAGGGCGGTGACACGGCCGGTGCCGCCAGCCTCGCCGCCGCGCACGACATCGACAACCACTCCGCGGCGCCGTTCAAACGGATATTCCACGGCGTGCACCTGCGCAACACGATCGTGTTGTCGGTGGCGTGGCTGTTCAACTGGTTTGCGATCCAGACCTTTTCGGTGCTCGGGACCACCGTCCTGGAGACGGGCAAGGGCATCGACGCGTCCAACACCCTGCTGATGGTGGTGGTATCCAACCTGGTGGGTGCGATGGGCTATCTGGCCCACGGCTGGGCCGGTGACCGGTTCGGCAGGCGTAACACCATCGCGGTCGGCTGGCTGGCGTCCGGCGCCTTCTTCGCCGCCATGCTGCTCGGCCCCGCCAACCCGGCCTACGTGATCGTCACCTACATGATGGGGCTGTTCTTCCTGCTCGGCCCCTACGCGGCGATCATGTTCTTCCAGGCCGAGTGCTTCAGCATCGAATGCCGCGCGACGGGCAGCTCGTTCATCGGCGCGATGAGCCAGCCCGGCGCCATCATCGCCGGTTTCATCCTCACCGGGTTGACCGCCGCGTCGGTGGGTTATTCAACCGCCGCACTGCTGGTCGGGGCGGTTGGGGCCGTCATCTCGGCGGTCGTGGTGATGTTCGCGCACACGGTCACCTCCGGCGACGAACTCGAAGAATCCGTGACAACCGAAGAGGCCCCCGCGTGACCACACCAACCGCTCCCGTGGCGATCGTCACAGGCGCCGCGTCCGGCATCGGCGCCGCGACCGCGGTGGCCCTGGCCCGCGCCGGCTACCGCGTCGGCATCGGCAGCTACTCCGGAGATCCGCACGACCCCGGCAAAACCCTTGCCGCCGTGCAGGAGACAGGCGGTGAGGCAGCCGTGATCGAGGTGGACGTGCGCGACACCGCATCGGTGACGGCGTTCGTCGATGCGGCGGTGGGGCGCTGGGGGCGGCTGGACACCGCGATCGCCAACGCGGGCATTCTGCGCGCCGCGCCCTTCGCGGCGATGACCGACGAGCAGTGGGACGACGTGCTGCAGGTCGATCTGCACGGAGTGATGCGCACGGCACGCGCCGCGGTGGCCCACCTCGGTGCGGGCGGATCGATCGTCGCGGTGTCCTCGATCGCGGGGGGCGTGTACGGCTGGGGCGAACACGCGCATTACGCCACCGCGAAGGCCGGAGTGATCGGCCTGGTGCGCAGCTTGGCCGTCGAATACGGCCCGCGCGGTATCCGCGCGAACGCGATCATCCCCGGCCTCATCGAGACCCCCCAGTCGCTGGACGAGGTGAACTCGCTCGGCGCCGACGGTCTGCGGGCCGCCGGTGGCTACATTCCGGCCGGCCGGGTCGGACGCCCGGAGGAAATCGCCTCGGTGGCAGCATTTTTGGCCAGCGATGCCGCCTCCTACATCAACGGCCAGGCGATCATCGTCGATGGCGCGCTGACCGTCGCGATGCGCGACTGATCGGCAGGAGCCCCATGAGCATCCCGCAGAGCAGCCTGCTGGCCGGGCGCACCGCACTGGTCACCGGTGCGGCCAGCGGTATCGGCCGCGCGATCGCCGCGCACTATCTGGCCGCCGGCGCCCGGGTGGTGCTGGCCGACCGGGCTGAATCGGTCGTCACCGTCGCGGCCGACCTGGCTGCCGCCGGCGGGCTGGTGTTCGAAGCCGCCGACGAGCAGCAGGTGGCCGACACCGTCGCCGCGGCCACGGCGGTACTGGATCGCATCGACATCCTGGTCTGTTCGCACGGCATCCTCACCCAGTCGCCGCTGGTGCAGATGCCGCTGGCGCAGTGGCGGGAAACGCTGGACATCGACCTGTGCAGCGTGTTCCTGCTCAACCGCGCGGTGCTGCCCGGCATGCTGGCGGCCGGCAACGGGCGCATCATCAATGTCGCATCCCAGCTCGGGATCAAGGGCGGCGAGTCGCTGGCGCACTACGCGGCCGCCAAGGGCGGCGTCATCGCGATGACCAAATCGCTTGCCCTGGAGGTTTCTTCGCGTGGAGTGCTGGTCAACGCCATCGCACCAGGACCCATCGAGACGCCGCTGCTGGCCGGGATCGACGAGAACTGGCGAACCGCCAAGCGCGCCGAACTCCCGCTGGGGCGGATCGGCACCACCGACGAGGTCGCCCCCACCGCCGTCCTGCTGGCATCCGACCCGGGCGGAAACCTGTACGCCGGGCAGGTGCTCGGCCCCAACTCCGGTGACGTGATGCCCTGATGTGCGGTGCGTGCGGCGCCGGGCCGGATGAACCGATGGCAGCACAGGTCGCCGGGCCACGCCGTCGGGCCGCCATCGCCGCGGCCGCGACGCGACTGAGTCCCGGCCTGCGGATCCGGGTCGCCGAACGGGCGTGGACGGTGGCCGAACGCACCGGACGGGTCACGGTCTGCCGCACCTTCGCCGACCTGCTGGGCGTGCTGGGACGGTTCGGGATACCGCGCGATGTCGCCGAACCCGAACTGCTCGGTGCGGCTGTGCTGCAACACCCCGGGGGATGGGCACCTTAAGCTGTTCCAGATGGCGATTTCCAAAGTCGAGCGGTTGATGAACCTCGTTATCGCGTTGCTGTCCACCCACACCTTCATCACCGCCGAGCGGATTCGCGAAACCGTCTACGGCTACTCGGACAGCGCCAGTGACGAGGCGTTCTCGCGCATGTTCGAACGCGACAAGAACGAACTGCGTGACCTCGGGATTCCGCTGGAGACCGGCCGGGTGTCCCAGTTCGATCCCACCGAGGGTTACCGGATCAATCGCGCGGTCTACGCACTGCCCGCCGTCGAACTCACCGCCGACGAGGCGGCGGCGGTGGCGGTCGCCACGAAGTTGTGGGAGTCGCCCGAACTGATCACCGCGACCCAGGGCGCACTGCTGAAGTTGCGCGCCGCCGGAGTCGACGTCGACGCGCCGGACTCCGCGGTGGCCATCACCTCGACGGGTGTGCTCCCCGGACTGCGCGGCTCGGAGGATGTGCTGGGATTTCTCTTGTCCGCCATCGATTCCGGACGGGCCGTACAGTTTCCGCACCGCCCGTCGCGCAGCGACCCGTACACGGTCAGGACGGTGGAGCCGTGGGGTGTGGTCACCGACCGGGGCCGCTGGTATCTCGTCGGCCACGACCGCGACCGTAACGCCACCCGAACCTTCCGGCTCTCCCGCATCGGGTCGGACGTGACCGCCGTCGGCCCCGCCGGTGCGGTGTCGCGTCCCGAGGGCATCGACCTGCGCGAGATCGTCAAACGGGCAGTGGGTGAGTGGCCGACCACTGGACAGGCCAAGGTGTGGGTCGCCGACGGCCGCGCGACCGCGCTCCGCCGGCAGGCCACCGTCGTCGGCAGCCGGATGCTGGGTGACCGAACGGGTGAGGAGATAGCCATCGACATCGGCATGCCGGACCGGCTCGCCCGCGAAATCGCCAGCTACGGCGCCGACGCCGTGGCACTCGAACCCCAATCGCTGCGCGACGACGTGCTCGGTCGGCTGAAGGCTCAGGCAGGCCAGAGCGCATGACTCAGGTGTCGACCCGCCTGGTGCGGCTGCTCAACATGGTTCCGTACTTCCAGGCCAACCCGAGGATCACCTACGCCGAGGCGGCAGCCGACCTCGGGGTGACCGTCAAGCAGTTGCGCGACGACCTCAACCAGCTGTGGATGTGCGGCCTGCCCGGTTACGGGCCGGGCGATCTGATCGATTTCGAATTCTCCGGTGACACCATCGAAGTCACGTTCACGGCGGGCATCGATCATCCGCTGCGGCTGACATCACCCGAGGCCACCGGGGTGCTGGTGGCGTTGCGGGCACTGGTCGACGTGCCGGGCATCCTCGACCCCGAGGCAGCGCGCAGCGCCATCGCCAAGATCGAATCGGCGGCCGGGACGGCAAGCCACGACGTCGAAGGCCCGACCGCCGCGGTCGACGAGCCCGCCGCGGCCGAGAGCCAGGCCGCGGCGGCTGTGCGCGAGGCGGTCCGCGACGGACACGCCGTGACGATCGAGTACTACTCGGCGTCCCACGACGCGTTGTCCAGCAGGATTGTCGACCCGATCCGGGTGGTGCTGGTGGCCGACCACAGCTATCTCGAGGCATGGTGCCGGTCGGCCGAAAGCGTCCGGCTGTTCCGGTTCGACCGCATCGTCGACGCACACGTCCTCGACGAGCCTTCCGCCCCGCCGCCGCCGGCTGTGCAGGCGGGCCCGGACATGTCGCTGTTCGATGCGGACCCGGCGCTGCCGTCGGCGACGCTGCTGATCGACCGGTCGGCGTCGTGGATGTTCGACTACTACCCGCTGCGGGTCCTGCACGAGTTGCCCGACGGTGCCTGCGAGGCCGCCATGACCTACGCCTCCGACGACTGGATGGCCCGGTTCGTGCTGGGCTTCGGGTCCGCGGTGCGTGTTCTGCAGCCGGAGTCGCTGGCCGCACGGGTGCGCGAGTCGGCCGCCGCGGCCCTGAATGCTTATGCGGTCAGTACGCAGACCTCCGGCGGGTAGACTCGACCACGACTTCTGGAGGTGACCAAATTGGGCGGTCTACAACCCTGGCACTGGTTGATCGTCATCGCGGTGTTCGTGCTGCTCTTCGGCGCGAAGAAGCTCCCGGATGCGGCCCGCTCGCTCGGTAAGTCGATGCGGATCTTCAAATCGGAGATCAAGGAGATGCAGTCCGACGGCAAGCCGGAGACGCAGACCCCGCCGGCCACCCCGATCGCATCGGAACGCGCCGACAGCCCCGCCCCGGCTCCGCACACCGAGCCGTCGGACAAGCACCCGGCCTGAACCCGGGCCGAAACGTGAGATCGCGGCATGATGCCGCGTCCCTAGGCCGCGCCTGAAAAACGAGCCCGTGCAGACCCCAGGAATCTTCAAGAAACTCGATCCCCGCCGTCGGCGGTCGCGGGTCAACCCCGACGGCACCATGTCGCTGGTCGAGCACCTTCACGAGCTTCGGTCCCGGCTCCTGATCGCGTCGGCCGCGGTGGTGTTGACCACGACCCTCGGGTTTTTCTGGTACAGCCACGGTATTCTGGGCTTTCACAGCCTCGGCGAATGGCTGCGCGGGCCGTACTGCTCCCTCCCGGCATCCGCTCGCGCCACGATTGCCCCCGATGGCGAGTGCCGGCTGCTGGCCACCGCACCGTTCGACCAGTTCATGCTGCGGCTGAAGGTCGCGCTGACCGCGGGAACCGTCCTTGCCTGCCCGGTCTGGCTGTATCAGCTGTGGGCGTTCATCACGCCCGGCCTGTACCGCAAGGAGCGCCGGTTCGCGATGGCGTTCGTCGGCGTCGGCGCGGTGCTGTTCATCACCGGCGCCGTGCTGGCCTACGTCGTCCTCGCCAAAGCGCTGCACTTCCTGTTGACCGTCGGCAGCGATGTGCAGGTCACCGCGCTGTCCGGTGAGCAGTACTTCGGGTTCCTGCTCAACCTGCTGCTGGTGTTCGGCATCAGCTTCGAGTTCCCGCTGCTGATCGTCATGCTCAACCTGGTCGGCGTGCTCACCTACGACGCGGCTGAAGGCGTGGCGGCGCGGCCTGATCTTCGGCCTGTTCGTGTTCGCCGCGTTCGCGACGCCCGGTTCGGATCCCTTCTCGATGCTGGCGCTGGCGTGCGCGCTGACGCTGCTGCTCGAAGTCGCCATCCAGATCGCCCGCGTTCAACGACAAGCGAAAAGCCCGCCGCGCAGCCGCCGAGGACGTACCCGACGAACAGGCGGCACCGATCGACGCGCGAACCGATCGCGCTGCCGCCCGCCTCCCGCCCGGCTCGTAGTCGATGACGACGCCACCTGATCAGCCGGCTGGCCGACTTCGCCGCGCAGCTGCCGTTCACGCTGGACGACTTTCAGCGGCGCGCCTGTCAGGCGCTGGAGGGCGGCCACGGTGTGCTGGTCTGCGCGCCCACCGGCGCGGGCAAGACGGTCGTCGGCGAGTTCGCGGTGCACCTGGCGCTGGCGGCGGGCCGAAAGTGCTTCTACACCACGCCGATCAAGGCGCTGAGCAACCAGAAGCACAACGACCTGGTGCGGCGCTACGGCGCCGAGCGGATCGGCCTGCTCACCGGTGATCAGTCCATCAACGGCGACGCCGACATCGTGGTGATGACCACCGAAGTGCTGCGCAACATGCTGTATGCGAATTCGCCTGCGCTGCAAGGACTTTCCCACGTGGTGATGGACGAGGTGCACTTCCTGGCCGACCGGATGCGCGGCGCGGTGTGGGAGGAGGTGATCCTGCATCTGCCCGACGAGGTGCGGCTGGTCAGCCTGTCGGCGACGGTGAGCAACGCCGAGGAGTTCGGCGGCTGGATCCAGACCGTGCGCGGCGACACCACGGTGGTGGTCGACGAACACCGCCCGGTGCCGCTGTGGCAGCACGTGATGGTCGGCAAGCGGCTGTTCGACCTGTTCGACTACCGCGCCTCGGAGGCGGCCAAGTCCGGACGGGAACTGCTGGTCGACCCGGAGCTGCTGCGCCACATCGCGCATCGGCGCGAGGCCGACCGGCTGACCGACTGGCAGCCGCGCGGGCGCGGGCGGCCGGGAAACCGGGCCGGCCGAGCATGTACCGCCCGCCGAGCCGGCCCGACGTGATCGGCACGCTGGACGCGCGAGGGACTGCTGCCCGCCATCACGTTCGTGTTCTCCCGGGCCGGCTGTGACGCCGCCGTCAAACAGTGCCTGCGATCGTCGCTGCGGCTCACCACCGACGAGGAGCGGAACCGCATCGCCGAGGTGGTCGACCGCCGCTGCGCCGACCTCGCCGAAGCCGATCTGATCGTGCTCGACTACCACGAATGGCGCGAAGGCCTGCTGCGCGGACTGGCCGCCCATCACGCCGGCATGCTGCCGGTCTTCCGCCACACCGTCGAGGAGCTGTTCACCGCCGGGCTGGTCAAGGCCGTATTCGCCACGGAGACATTGGCTTTGGGTATCAACATGCCTGCCCGCACGGTGGTGCTGGAGCGTTTGGTCAAGTTCAACGGCGAGCAGCACATGCCGCTGACGCCGGGGGAGTACACGCAGCTGACCGGGCGGGCCGGCCGGCGGGGCATCGACGTCGAGGGTCACGCGGTGGTGCTGTGGCATCCCGGGGACAACGCCGACCCCGCCGAGGTCGCCGGGCTGGCGTCGACCCGAACCTTCCCGCTGCGCAGTTCGTTCGCGCCGTCGTACAACATGACCATCAACCTGGTGCACCAGATGGGTCCCGACGCAGGCGCACAAGCTGCTGGAGCGGTCCTTCGCGCAGTATCAGGCCGACCGGTCGGTGGTCGGTCTGGTGCGCGGGCGTCGAGCGCGGCGAGCGGATGCTCGGCGAGATCGGCGGCCGAGAGCTCGGCGGAACAGCGACGCCGCCGATCCTCGACTACGTCCGGCTGCGCGCGCAGATCTCCGAACGCGAGCGCGCCCAGTCGCGGGCGTCGCGGCTGCAGCGGCGCAAGGCCGCCAACGATGCGCTGGCCGCGCTTGCGCCGCGGCGACATCATCACCATCACCCACGGCCGCCGCGGCGGGCTGGCCGTGGTGCTGGAGCCCGCCCGCGACGGCGACGATCCGCGTCCGCTGGTGCTGACCGAACACCGTTGGGCCGGCCGGATTTCGTCGGCCGACTACTCCGGGGCGTCCGCGCCGGCTGGGCTCGATGGCGCTGCCCAAGCGGGTCGAGCACCGCCAGCCGCGGGTGCGGCGCGACCTGGCGTCGGCGTTGCGGTCGGCCGCGGCCGGCCTGGACGTGCCGTCGGCCAGGGCAAGCGCAGCGGCGCGGCCGGCCGAACGTGACGTCGACCCCGAACTGGCCGCGCTGCGCGAGCGATTGCGCCGCCACCGCGCACACCGACCTGCCGGACCGGGAAGCGAAGGCGCGCCTGGCCGAGCGCTACCTGCGGATCGAACGCGACAACGACCAGATCCGAGCAGAAGGTCGCCGCGGCCACCAACTCGCTGGCGCGCACGTTCGACCGGATTGTCGTGCTGCTCACCGAGCGGGCGTTCATCGAGCAGAGACGACGGCGACCCGAAGGTCACCGACGACGGCCGGCTGCTGGCCCGGATCTACAGCGAGAGCGACCTGCTGGTGGCCGAGTGCCTGCGCAGCGGCACCTGGGACGGCCTGGAGCCGGCCGAATTGGCGGCGGTGTTGTCCGCCGTGCTCTACGAATCGCGCGGCGACGCGCCGGGCACGCCACAGGGCGTCGACGTCCGACGGGCCAGGCTGCGCCGGCGCTGAACCAGACGCGCAGGCTGTGGACGGAGTTGCGCGCCGACGAGCAGCGGCACCGGATCACGCCAGAGCCGCGAACCCGACGACGGATTCGTCGCCGCCATCTACCGGTGGGCCACCACCGGCGACCTGGCCTCGGCGCTGGCCGCCTCGACGCGGCGGGCACCGGGTCCCCGCTGTCCGCAGGCGATTTCGTGCGGTGGTGCCGCCAGGTCCTCGATCTGCTCGACCAGGTCCGTAACGCCGCGCCGACACCGGCGCTGCGGACCGCCGCGAAACGCGCCATCAACGACATTCGGCGCGGCGTCGTCGCTGTTGATGCGGGGTAGTGTGTTGCGCAACCGCTACCGGTAGACGAGCCTGGCGATCAAGGAGAGACGATGAGCGGACCGCAGGGATCTGATCCGACGCAGCCGTGGCCCGGTCAGCAGCCGGAGCCCGGCCAGGACCAGCCGTCGAGCGAGCCGCGGCAACCAGCCGTGGCAGCCGCCCGCCTCCGGGACCGACCAGCCGACCACCGACGGCGCCCGCCGTGGCAGCCGCCGGCCTACGACCCGCCGCAGCAGCAGTACCCGCAGTACCAGCAGCCCGCCCGCGCCGGCGTATCAGCCGCCGCAGCAGTACCCGCCGACCGAGCAGTACGGCCAGCAGCCCACCGACTACGGCCCGCCGGCGTACCCGCAGCCCGGTCAGTACGGCCAGCCCGGTCAGTACGGCCAGCCGAGTACGGTCAGCAGCCCGGCCAGTACGGCCAGCAGCCGGCCAGTACGGCCAGCACCGGCCAGTACGGTCAGCAGCCGGGCCAGTACGGCCAGTACCCGCGGCTACACCGCCCCGGCTGCCGAGGAGGGCTCGAAGCGTTCGCTGGCCGTCATCGGCGGCGTCATCGGCGCCTGCTGGCCGCGATCATCGTCGCGGTCGTGCTCGTGCTGGGCTTCTGGAAGCCCGGCTTCTTCGTCACCACGAAGCTGGACGTCAACGCCGCGCAGAGCGGCGTCCAGCAGATCCTGACCGACGAGGCCAACGGTTACGGCGCCAAGAACGTCAAGGACGTCAAGTGCAACGACGGCCAGAGCCCGACGGTGAAGAAGGGCGACACCTTCAACTGCGAGGTCAGCATCGACGGCACCAAGCGTCAGGTGACCGTGACGTTCCAGGACGACAACGGCACCTACGAGGTCGGCCGGCCCAAGTAGCGGTCAGTCGCGCCGGCAGTCCGTCGAGCGCCTTCTGCAGCCGGCCGATCGACGACGTGACGCCGTACTCCTCGGCGAGCTCGACGACTTTGCGCGGATGCTCGGCGGCCAGCGGCAGCGTGTCCGACGGGGTGGAGAAGCTGACGTCGGCGTCGCTGGCCACCCGCACCACCGGTCCGGCCGCCTCGATGTAGTCGGTGGCGGCCAGCAGCTTCGTCCGATATGCCTTGGACATCTTGGATTTCGGATCGTGGGCGGCCGCCAGGATGCGCCTCCAGCGAGCCGTGCTGGGCCAGCAGCGTCGCCGCCGTCTTCTCGCCGACCCCGGGTACCCCGGGCAGGCCGTCGGACGGGTCACCCCGCAGCAGCGCGAGTTCGGCGTAGGCCGGCCCGGCGCGGTCCACAGGCACGCGATAGCTCTCGGCCACCTCGTCGGGCCCGTACTTCGTCGCCTTGGCCAGCCCGCGGCCGAGGTAGAGCACCCGAACCGGGACCGGCTCGTCGCGCACCAGCTGCAGCAGGTCGCGGTCGCCGCTGACCACCACCACCGGATCGCGTCGCTCGCGTGCGGCCAGGGTGCCCAACACGTCGTCGGCCTCGCACTCCGGGCGCGCCGGCGGTCGGGATGCCGAACGCGTCGAGCATCTCCATGATCATGTCGACCTGGGGCGTGAGCTCATCGGGAACCTCCTCGACGTCGGGCTTGCCCGCGGGATTTTCCTCGAGCGACCCGGTGCGCCTTGTACGACGGGATCAGGTCGACGCGCCACTGCGGCCGCCAGTCGTCGTCGCGGCACACCACCAGGCGGCGCGGGACGCTCCCGGGTGATCACCGTGGCGACCGCGTCGAGGAAGCCGCGCAGCGCGTTGACCGGTCGCCCGTCCGGGCGCGTGATCGACGACGGCACCCCGAAGTAGGAGCGAAACCACATGCTGGCGCCGTCGAGCAAAACAAGGGGAGCGTCCGCGGTCATGGGCGCCATCCTGCCAGCTTTACGACCGACCCGGAGCGAGTTCCGCTGCCGCATCTGGCATTTCAGACGGAGCGTTGGAAGTGATTGATCCGTACGGCATTTAGGGTTCCGCCCCGCTGGGAGACGTCGGAATTCCATCGGCGCGTCACACCTGCTACCTTAGTGAAAATGACTTTCATTACCACTAAGGAACCCGGGTGATGCACTGATGGCTGAAAACAGAGGCGTGATGCGAGTGGCGAGCGCGGTGATCGCGAGCGTCGCCCTGGCGGTGACGGGTTGTGCCCCAAGCACTCCGGGCGCACCCGCGGCCAAGCTGCAGGTAGTGGCGACCATCAACACGTGGGGCAGCATCGCCGCCCAGCTCGGCGGGGACCGCATCGACGAGACGAGCATCATCACCAACCCGGACACCGACCCACACGATTACGAGCCATCACCGGCCGATGCCCGGACCGTCGCCAACTCGAAGGTCTTCGTCGCCAACGGCATCGGCTACGACGCATGGTCCGACAAATTGTTGAGCGCGAATCCCAATCCGGGCCGCACGGTGATCTCCGTCGGGGATACGGTCGGGGTGCCCGATGACGGCAACCCACACCAGTGGTACTCACCGGATTCGGTAGGCAAGGTCGCCGACGCGATCACCGCCGCCTACAAACAAGCCGACCCGACCGACGCCGCGTACTTCGATCAGCAGCATCAGCAATTCCTCAACCAGGGGCTGAGCCAGTACCACGCCCTGCTCGACGACATCAAAGCCAAATACGGCGGCACACCGGTCGGGGCCAGCGAATCGATTTTCTCGCCCCTGGCGGCTGCGCTGAAACTGAATCTGATCACCCCGCCGGAGTTCCTCAAGGCCATCAGCGAAGGCACCGACCCGGCACCGGCCGACAAGTCCACCATCGACAACCAGATCGCCACCAAGGCCATCAGGGTGTACGTATACAACAGCCAGAACACGACGCCCGATGTGCAGGCTCAGGTCGATGCGGCCCGCAAACAGAACATCCCGGTTGCCACGGTGACGGAGACACTGACCCCGGCCGCCGCGTCGTTTCAGGATTGGCAAGTCGGCCAGCTGCACGCCCTGGAAGACGCCTTGCATGTCGCCACCGGAAACTAGTCGGCCGGCCAAGCTCGGTCCGGTGCTCCGGCTGCACGACGCTGAGGCGGTGGTCGGGGGCCGCACCGTGTGGTCGCGCCTGTGCCTGCAGGTCGAGGCGGGAGAGTTCATCGCCGTGTTGGGCCCGAACGGATCGGGCAAGTCGACGCTGCTCAAGGCCATCCTCGGGTTGACCGCAGCCCGCGGAACGGTCCAGGTGATGGGACAGCGCGCGGGGCGTGCCAACCGCAGCGTCGGCTATGTGCCACAGCGACGGGCATTCGATTCCGCGCTGCGCATCCGGGGTGTCGATGTCGTATCGCTGGGTCTGGACGGCGCCCGCTGGGGCACACCCGTTCCGGCGGTGGGCCGGTTGCTGGCTCCGCGCCGAGCCGCCGCCCGGCGCGCCCGCATCGCCGAGGTCATCGACCTGGTGGGCGCGAGCGCCTACGCGCACCGTCCGATCGGGGACTGTTCGGGAGGGGAACAACAACGGTTGCTCATCGCCCAGGCGCTGGTGCGCAGACCGCGACTGTTGCTGCTCGACGAGGCTCTCGAGAGCCTGGATATGCCCAGCCAGGCCGGGGTCAGTGCGCTCGTCTGCGATGTGTGTCGCAGCCAGCAGGTGGCGGTGGTGATGGTCGCCACGATGTCAATCCCGTCGCGCCGTACCTGGATCGGGTGATGTATCTGGCGCGGGGCACCGCCGTTGTAGGTACTCCGGAGGACGTCATCACCTCCGAAGCGCTCAGCGACCTCTACGGGATCACGGTCGAGGTGTTGCGGGACAGCATCGGAGGGCTCACCGTGGTCAGCCGGCCAGCGGCCCGCACTGTCACGGATTCCGCGGAGTGACGTGACGACGCAGTTGACCTGGAATCTCGCCGGCGACGTGCAGCAGATGGTGTCCTACCCGTTCATGGTCAATGCACTGCGTGCCGGCGGCATCGTGGCGATCATGTCCGGTGCGGTCGGATGGATGATGGTGCTGCGTCGGGAAAGCTTCGCCGGGCACACCCTGGCTGTGATCGGCTTCCCCGGCGCAGCGGCCGCCGCCTGGCTGGCGTGGCCGTCGGTTACGGCTACGTGGCGGCATGTCTGGCCGCCGCAGTGACCATCGCCGCGTGCTCGCCGTTGGCACGGGCAGGCGGGGTGGGTGGTTTCTCCGAGGGGTCCGCTGTCATCGGCACCGTGCAGGCCGTTGCGCTGGCCACCGGCCTTCTGTTCGTCAGCCTTTACCACGGCTTCCTGTCGGGACTGACCAACCTGCTGTTCGGGACGATCGCCGGTGTCAGCGGCGCCCAGGTCTGGCTGGTCGGGGCCGCGGCGGTGGTGTGTCTGGCGGTGCTGGCCGCCGTCGGCCGCCCGCTCTTGTTCACCAGCATCGACCCGGTTGCCGCTGCCGCTCAAGGGGTTCCGACGCGACTGGTGGCGGGGGTGTTTCTCGTCGTCCTGGGGATCGCCGCCGGTGCGGCGAGCGAGTTGACAGCTTACCTGTTGGTGTTCGCGCTGCTCGTCGCGCCCGCCGCGGCAGCCCAGCAGCTGACCCCAAGCCCATTACTGGGCATCATCGCCTCCGTGTTGATCGCGGTGGCGATCACCTGGATGGGCATGGGCGCAGCGTTTTTCAGCCCTTATCCCATCGGGTTCTGGGTGGCCAGCCTCGGCTACGGAAGTTACCTTGCCGTCCTCGGATGGCGTGCGGCGATTCGGCGCCTCGGCGCCGTGGCCGTCCCCGGGCGACGCGACCACGGGGGCTGATCCCGATGCTGCACCACAGTTTCATCGTTTATGCCGTGATCGCGGGAACCGCAGTCGCGACCTTGTGCGGGCCTGCCGGCTACTTCCTGGTCCTGCGCAACCAGGTGTTCGCCGGAGATGCGTTGGGCCACATCGCCTATACCGGCGCGATGGCCGCCCTGGTTGTTGGGCTGGATCTGCGCGCCGGACTGTTCGTCGGCACCGTCCTCGTCGGTCTGATCTTGGGCGCCGGCGGCCGGCGCGGTGGCGACGACGTCGCGATCGGATCCTTCTTTTCCTGGGTGCTGGGACTGGGCGTGTTGTTCTTGACCTACTACACGCTGCACGGCAGCCACACCAACGGCGCCGCCAACGTCAACGTGTTGTTCGGCAGCATCTTCGGCCTCAGCGCGCATGCAGCCGAACAAGCCGTGCTGGTGTCCGTCGCGGCCGGCCTGGTTCTGGTGGCGATCGCCCGACCCCTGCTGTTTGCGACCGTCGACCCCGCCGTGGCCGCCGCGCAGGAGTCCGCACCCGATTGCTGGGCGCGCTGTTCCTCGGCGTCGTCGGCGCCACCGTCGCCGAGGCGAGCCAGGTCATCGGTGCGCTGCTCGTGCTCGGGTTGCTTGCCGCACCTGGCGCCGCCGCGGCCCGGCTGACGACGCGACCCTGGTCAGGCATCTGGCTGTCGGCCATTCTTGCGGTTGCCGCGGTATGGGGCGGCATCGTCCTGGCCTATCTCATTCGCGCCGCTCCGGCCAGCTTCACCATCATGATCACGTCCGCCACCGTCTACCTTGCGGCCGGAATCATTGATAGTCGAAAAACTCGGCGGCACTTCGTATCCCAATGAGTGGACCAGCCCGTGCGCATGGTGGCGAGGCGACTCCGGCACCCCCGCGGGGTCGCCGCACCGCCCAACAACACGCCGTGCTCGACATTCTCAGCGGTGACGACCATTTCCGGAGTGCGCAGCACTTGCACCTCGACCTCAACCGGCATCGAGGTGACCGAATCGCACTGACCACCGTGTATCGGATCCTGCAAACCTTCACCCGCGAACGCATCGTCGAATCCCAGCGCGCTGAGGATGGCGAGATCCTGTACCGGTTGAGCAAGGGCAGGGGCCATCACCACAATCTGCTGTGCCGCCGATGCGGCCGCGCGATCGGCTTCGAACCCCACGATCTCGAACAAGAAGCGTTGCGCTTCGCCGCTGAACACGGCTTCACCGACATCACCCACCACATCGACGTTTACGGCACCTGTCCTGAATGCGGTCTGACCTGAGCACTGCCGTAGCGGGACGAGCGCACTCCGAAGTGATTGACACGCTCGGTATTCGCCACATGGGGGTCGGTGTCAATTACCCGATGTGGTCTCGCGCGGGCGAGAATCGTTCGATCTGTACCAGGGTCCACCGGGCGGCGGCCGGGTGCACTACCCGTGAAATGCCGTCCAGCACCCTGACGACGGTCGAGTTCTGGCGGTCGCAAGTGTCGTAGGCGGCCCACCTATTGGTCGAGGCAGTTGCCGTATGCAATCAGCGTGGCTCGTGCATGGGCACGGGTGGTGCGGAGTACTGGATGCAGTCACCCCGGTGACGGTTCCTTCCCGTGCGAAAAAGGCAGCCAATTGACAGATTTCTCCAACGTACGCATCACAACTGCGATACATGATCGATGTGAGCTTCGCCGGCCGCCATCATCGAAAAATCATCCACCTCAACCGCGTCGACAGCTATCGGTGCGGCAGAAAGCTTCCCCGGCGTACCTCCGAGGCGGAAAGTGAGCCCCAATACGTATGACGCCCAGCGTCGTAATCCATCCTGCAGGGACGGTGGACCGGCGAATCGGCTATTTGCTGATGAGGCTCGCGGTCGGATTCAGCTTGCTCGGACACGGTCTGGTCCGGATTCCGAAGCTGGCCAGCTTTCATAGGCACCTGACCAGCGACTTCACGCATCCCATTCTGCCGAAGACGCTCGTGTCCGTCACCGGTTACGCGTTGCCGTTCGTCGAGTTCTGCATCGGCGCGATGCTGGTGGTCCGTCGATCGCGTTCTTTTCGGAACAGATCCGGCCGCGCACTCACCGGCAGATCAATCCGCTTCTCGCGCTTGACGAAGGCTCTCGCCTACCGTGGGCGCCATCCTGTCCGTTGCTAACGGTGCGTGCATTTGTAGATCGTTCCGTTCTTCATGATCACCAACAGCGATCGGTCCGGGACGGCGAGCAGTTCCAGATTTTCCAGCGGGTCGCCGTCGACGAGCAGCAGATCGGCCAGGGCCCCGACCTCGACCACGCCAAGCCGACCGGGGTACGGATTGCGTTCGCCTGACATCGCGCACAAGGCGGCGTTGCCGGAAGTGGCCATCCTCAGCACATCCGCCGGAGGGAACCAGCGGGACATCTTGGCCAATTGGCGTCCCTGCCGATCGGCCAGGCCCGCGTCGAACAAGGTGTCGGTACCCCACGCAAGCTTGACGCCGTGCTTCTTGGCCAGGTGGAAGGCCCGATCGGTTCCGGCGATTACCCGGGCCAGTTTCTCCTGCTTGGCAGGTTCGCTGAATGGGATCGCGTCGTCATCGTCGAGCATCGGCTGCAGACACCACCACGCGTCGTGCGCTGCGATCATCTCAGCGGTGGTGTCATCGAGCAGGAAGCCATGTTCGATGCAACGCACCCCGGCCCGGAGCGACTGCTGGACCGCACGCGGCGTGAACGCGTGGACCAGGACGTATGTGCCCCAATTCTCCGCTACCGCAACGCCTGCACGCAGTTCTGCTTCGGTGTACTGAGTGACATCGATGGGGTCATACGTGGACGCCACACCGCCGCCGGCCATCATCTTGATCTGGCTCGCCCCGAGCAGCAGCTGTTCGCGTACCGCCCGCAGCACCGCGTCGACGCCGTCGGCAATCGTCGATAAACCGATCTTCTCGATATGGCTCGGTATCTCGCAGACGCCTTGCGGTACTTCGTGTTGCATGCGGAAATCCCCGTGACCGGACGTCTGCGTGATGAAGGCACCCGAGGGATAGATGCGCGGTCCCTCGATTGTTCCATCGTCTATTGCCCTCTTGAGACCGAACACCGGCCCGCCCACGTCACGAACCGTGGTGAACCCCCGGTGCAACGTTCGTTCGGCTTGTCGGCCTGCCACGAGATTGACGTAGCCGAGATCGGAAGTGATAACCGTTGCCAGTGGGACAGAAGCCGCCATCGAATGCCAATGGGCATCGATCAGTCCCGGCATCAATACCCGCCCGTCGCCTTCTATTTCCAGTCGGCGTTCGCCGGGGTCTTTCGGGATCGGCTCAGACGAGATGGATTCGATTGCGGAGCCCCGGATGAGGACATCGCAGCGCCGCGACAACTGCGGAGAGTCGCCGTCGAACACACGGACGTTGCGGAACACCGTGGTCTCGTACTCGGTTGACGACATGTGACTAACACCCTTGATCGCTGAGCGAGCCGATTGTCTCAAGTATCAACATCTCACGTCTCAACAATGCGCCGGGAGCCTTCGAGTGCGTCTAGCGCCTCCAACAGGCCGTGCCGCGGTGAATCGGACGGGGCCCACGCGATGTAGCCGTCGGGTCTGATGAGGAGTGCGGACGGCACCTCGATCCAGCCGAGCACAGGCAGACGCCATCGGTGAACCGTCTTCTGCGCCGCGACGTAGTCGATCGTGTCAGGCAGCACTTCCGCCCGTTCGGGCAGCGCCTCGAATTCGATGAACAGTGCGCGTTGAGCGTGAAGCAAGCTGAATATTCGCACGCACCCCGCCGTCGTGATGATTTCCCCATCGGGAACGCGCTTGCCGATCAACGGATGCGGTGCATCGTCGGCGTAACAGACGTCCATGCCCGACATCGACGCGGCCAGTTGCTCGTTGGTTTGATCAGCACGGAGCAGCGACGCGAGTTGGCCGCGCATCGCGGTGACATCGTCACCCGGCCCCAGCAGGGCGGACTGGGCCTGGGTGTTGGCAAGCACACGCGCGGCCTGTGGGTGACGTTCCGCATGGTAGCTGTCGAGTAAAGCCTCCGAAGCATGTCGGTTCACGACCGAGGCAAGCTTCCATCCCAGATTCACCGCGTCCTGAATGCCGAGGTTCATGCCCTGGGCACCCATCGGCGGATGGATGTGTGCGGCGTCTCCCGCCAAAAGCACTCGACCGCTGCGGTATTGGAGGGCTTGGCGACGGGTGTCTGTGAACGCTGACAGCAGGAGCGGTGTGTGCATACCGAAGTCTGTTCCGGCAATGCGAATAGCGCACTCACGTAGCCTTGGCAGGCTTACCGGCTCGCGCGGCTCTCCGGGCTCGTACTCCGTCGCC
The DNA here is from genome assembly GCA_963699655.1 of uncultured Actinomycetota bacterium. Taxonomy (GTDB): domain Bacteria; phylum Actinomycetota; class Actinomycetes; order Mycobacteriales; family Mycobacteriaceae; genus Mycobacterium. Next base: position 217,208 of record CAVOUV010000017.1, on the reverse strand, counting down.
ATGACGCGACACCATGTCCGACCGGCGAGTAATCCGAGTGGCATCACAGTCAACGTGCCGGCCGCATGTCGGTCATATATGCGCCAACTCGACTCGGGATCATTGACTTCCACATCGCCGAGCAGCGTAACCGTGCGGCCGTCGGAGCCATCGAAGGCTATGCCGGCGCATCGTCGTACGGCACTGCGGGCTCCGTCGCACCCGACCAGATAGTCCACCCGTTCCTGAACTGTTCCGTTGGGCTTTCGCAGCGTGACGGTGACACCGTCGCTCTGCTGGCTCAAATCCGTTACCTCGGTAGACCATTGAATGTCCGCACCCAGCCGTTGGACGACGCGCTCGAGGATGTTCTCGGTGTCGGTTTGCAGTAGGCCGAACAAATAAGGGTAGCGGGTGGGTAGCGCCGACCAGTCGACGCCGATTCCAGCGAAATGGGGAACACGCGCGAGCGGACGACCGGCCGCCAGGAACTCTTCCACCATGCCGCGCTGATCCAAGACCTCCATCGTCCGGGGATGCAAACCTGCGGCCCTAGACGCTCCGCCCCGGCGTGCGGCCCGATCGACCAGCTGTACAGACACTCCCGCACGGAGCAATTCGCATGTCAGCATCAGACCGGTGGGTCCGGCGCCGGCGACCATCACCTGTGTCATCTCATCCCTTTGCGCTTGGTTGACTCCTCGATGTCAGGCTGCCCGCGATCAGCCGGCTGGTGAATCCGTCTGAGCCCCAGTCCATCCCCTAGTCGCGGTCGTGCCGGTGCACCGACTGGGGCTTCAACTGATGCGGTTCGCGACCCGCAATGCGCACGGTGACGGCGGATACAAGCGTGAAAACCGCGGGAAGGAAAACCATGTCGAGCCCAGCAGCTGTGTACGACTACATCGTCGTCGGTGCCGGCGCCGCCGGTTCAGTACTGGCTGCGCGGCTTTCCGAACGTACTGACGCCCGTGTCTTGGTGCTGGAAGCAGGAAGCGCATCACCGCCGCCGCTGAGCTCGGTTCCGCAGGCCTGGCCCTTGCTCTCGACGACCGAATGGAACTGGGGTGACACGTCGACGGTTCAATCCGCGACGGGCCGGTCTGTGCCTGTGCCGCGAGGCCGAGGGGTCGGGGGGTCGTCGCTCATCAACGGGATGATCTTCATGCGCGGGCATCGGACGAACTTTGATGCTTGGGGCGACTCTGGTGCCAACGGATGGGCATTCGAGGACCTGCTGCCGTACTTCAAGCGTAGTGAAACGGCGTCTCGCCGCGATCCCGCACTGCGGGGGACCAACGGGCCGATGGTGGTCGCGCCGGCAGACCCGCCCAACGAGGTACTGGCCGCCTGCCTGTCCGCCGCAGTGGACTCGGGACACCGGCGAGCCGTCGATATCAGCGGTGGGCTCGAACTGGGTTTCGGGCCGGTCGATTTGAACATCATCGACGGCAAACGGCAGAGCGCGGCCGATGCCTATCTGTGGCCGGCCGCGCGACGGCGGAATCTGGACCTGATCAGCGACGCCGCGGTTCATCGCCTGCTCATCGAGGGAAGTCGCTGCGTCGGCGTCGAATACGGAAAGAACTATCGGGGCGAAGTTCTCGAGGCCCGGGCGGGCGAAGTCATACTGGCTGCGGGCGCAGTGGGCTCGCCACAAATACTGATGCGGTCGGGTATCGGGCCACAGTCCCATTTGCGGGACGTCGGTGTCGATGTATGTCTGGACTTGCCGGGGGTGGGCGCCAATCTGCAGGACCACGCCTGGGTCATGGTTGCGTACCGCGCGGCCCGGCCGGTGCCCCCGGCCCGGAACAATCACGGCGAGATCATCGGGCTGATCCATAGCGGCGCGAGTGAGATGGCGCCGGATCTGCAGATCATCTTCGGGGACTCGAGTGCACCGGAATTCGTCGGATTCGACGGTGTCGACAATGGTTTCGTCATCGCGGTGTGCGTGGTACAGCCGTTCAGCCGTGGCACCGTCCGACTATCGAGCGCGGACTGGCGTCCGGTCATCGATCCCAACTATTTCGGTGACGACCGCGACATGCGCACAATGATCGAAGGGCTGCGTATCGCGCGCAAAATCGGAATGGCGAGTCAACTGGACGACTGGCGGGCCGAAGAAGTCTCGCCGGGCCCGGCCGCCGAGAGCGATGAGGAGTTGCGCGCATTCGTGCGACGCAGTTTCGGCTCTTACACCCACCTGGCCGGGACATGCGCTATGGGCCATAAGGCGCACTCCGTCGTCGACGCAGAATTGCGAGCGTACGGCGTCGACGGGTTGCGCATAGCAGACGCATCGGTGATGCCCACGGTGCCTTCGACCAACACTGCGGCGACGGTGTATGCGCTTGCCGAACGTGCGGCCGAGCTGATCATCAACGGATGACTTTGCCGCCGGCGTGGCGTTAACACTGTCGTGAAAATGCCCCACCGGATTGCACGACGAGGTTTTGCGTTCTACTCGATGGCAATGGTTGTATTGGCGCTCAGTGGCTGCCAGCAATCCCCGCCGGTCGGCGATGCCGGCCATCCGGATCTCAGAATCGTTCCGGTGTCGCAGATCGATCAGGACGGCGTCTCCACCTCGACGAAAGCGAACAATGTGCCGGCCGACCCCGCCGGAGACGGCAAGGCGGCGTGCCCGGCGGTTTCCATTGCGATGGCGGGGCCGATCACCGGAGCGGATGCCGCACTGGGCATGAATATCAGGGATGGTGCCCAACTGGCGGTCGATCAGCACAACGCCAACAACCCAGGTTGCCGGGTTGGGTTGAAAGCGTTTGATACCGAGGGCGATCCCGAGAAGGCAATCGCTGCCGCCGCCCAGATCATCGATGACCCGTCGGCCATCGGTCTGATCGGTCCGGGAAACTCGGGTGAGACGAAGGCCACCGGCCCGGCGCTGTCCCAGGCCGGCCTTGCTGCGCTCACCCCATCAGCCACCAATGTCTCATTGACGAAAAACGGGTGGCGGACGTTCTTTCGGGGCTTGGCCAACGACGCCGTGCAGGGCCCGTCGATAGCGCACTATCTGACGAGAACGCTTGGCAAGAAACGGGTGTGCGTGGTGGACGACAGCACAGACTACGGACTTGGATTGGCAGAAGCGGTGCGCGGGGCTCTCGGAGCCGCGGGGTCGCCCTGCAATATCGAGGTGAAGAGGGGCGACAAAGACTTCTCGGCAGCTGTCACGCAACTCAAGAGCTCCGCACCGGATGCGATCTTCTACGGCGGGTTCTACACCGAGGCAGCTGAGCTCACCACGCAACTGCGGGATGCCGGGGTGTCGGCGACGTTTTCCTCCGGTGACGCCGCCAACGACGCGGAGTTCGTCAAGCTGGCCGGAGACGCCTCGACGGGCGCTCTTCTCTCGTGCCCCTGCGCACCGGCCTCCGGAGCGTTTGCCGACGCGTACGCAAAGAAGTTCGGCCGACCACCCGGCACCTACAGCACCGAGAGCTACGACTTGGCCACCATCGTGCTCAAGGGGATCGACTCCGGACATCTGACCCGACCGGCCCTGCTGGACTTCGTCCACAACTACCGCGGGCAGGGGGTGGCCCGCAGCTATCAGTGGACAGCGACGGGGGAGCTCAGCAGCGACCTGATCTGGATGTACAAAGTCCAGGGTTGATCTGGCGGGCTACCGCCGAGGCGCACCGTGGGGTACAGGACTGGCTGGCACGCCAGGGGTATGGCCGACTGGGGCGTTGACTGGGGAACCGACGGATTCGATCGCTGTCGCAGGTCAGCACCATGGGTGGTGATGAGTACACAAGATGACTTGACGGCGAACGCAGAACCAGCGCCGTTCTCCGGCCGGACGATGGACCTTGTTCGTCTGGCCGCTGCTTGCGGCGCGCACGGGCGAGGTAGCTGCCTCGCTGGTTCAGATGATGGCCGCTCAACACGCCGAGCTGTCGGCGCAGCTGGATCTGGTTCGTGACGGAATGCGGAATTGGATCAACGGGAATCCGCTGGTTCCTGCTGCCACGCTGGCCCTTGATGTGGACCGCCTGGTCGACGTGCTGAGGGAGCACCTGGACGCAGAAGACAATCACGTCGTGCCGCTGATGGAACAACACATCGAGGCCGCAGAGTGGAACGCAATGGTCCAGAAGGGAGGGGCCGACGTCGTTCCGGCGGCCCTGCTGCTGGGGTTCGGGATGATGATGTATGAGGGCGATCCGGCGGTCATCGAGCTGGAGATCGCCAACATGCCCGCCGAAATCAGGCCGGTGATCCGGGGGCAAGCGGCGAAGACGTTCGCCGACCATGCGGTGCGTGTGTACGGCACGGCGAACCCTGCGCGCAGCACTGAGATCGGCTGACTAGCGGGTGGCGTGGTGCCACCACAGATTCTTTGGTTTGAACAATGGCGGCGCGACCTGTGAGTTGGTCTGCCACGGTGGAAAGGGAGTTCCATGGTTGACGCACGTGAGGTGTCGGATTACATCGTCGTGGGGGCGGGATCGGCCGGAAGTGTCGTGGTCCGACGGTTACTCGATGCGGGTCGCAGTGTGCACGTCATCGAGGCCGGCCCGGCGGATGCGGACCCGCTCATCCATTCGCCACAGGGCTGGCCGACGCTACTGGGCGGGCCGGAGGACTGGAGCGTCCTCACCACGCCGCAGCAGCATGCCAACAACCGGAGACTGTTCTGGCCGCGGGGCAGAGTTCTCGGGGGAAGCAGTTCGATGAACGGCATGATCTACATCCGCGGCCACGCCGACGATTACGACGGCTGGGCGCGGGCGACGGGGGATCGTGGCTGGGGCTGGGAAAGCGTGTTGCCGCTGTTCAAGCGATCCGAGGCGCATGAACTGGGCGCCAACGAGTACCACGGCGCGGACGGACCGCTACCGGTGTCGGTCATCGCGGAACCGCACCCTCTGTCGGGGGCGTTCATCGACGCCGCGGTAGCCGACGGGCACAAGCCGATCACGGATTTCAATGCCGGCGAGATGGTCGGTGTGGGGTACAACCACATCACCACGCGCGACGGTGAGCGGATGAGCGCCTGGAAGAGCTTCGTGGCGCCGATCCGGGATCACCCCCGGCTGACGGTGACGACCGGTGCGCTGGTCCATCGGGTGCTTGTCGACAAGAATCGAGCCGTCGGGGTCGAGTACTTGCACGGCGGTGAGGCGCCTCGCCACGCATACGCCGATGCGGAGGTAGTTCTCAGCGCCGGGGTGATGGGATCGCCGAAAACACTTCTGCTCAGTGGAATCGGCCCGAGTGCCCATCTGGAATCGGCGGGTGTCGCCACGGTCGTGGATCTGCCTGGTGTCGGAGAGAATCTGCACGACCATTTGTTGGTCAGCATTCTCTACGAGGCGACAGGTCCGGTGCCTGCGGGCAACAACAACCTGCTCGAGGCGCAGTTCTATGCGCGCAGCACCGTCTGCGATGGTGCGGTGCCCGATCTGCAGCCGCTGTTCATCCACATTCCCTACCCGGCCGACGGCTACCCGGTGCCCGAGTACGGTTACACGATCGCCCCGGGGCTGGTGAGGCCGAAATCGCGAGGCACACTCCGGTTGGCCTCGGCTGACCCGAGTGATCCTCCGCTGGCGGACCCCAACGTCTTGGCAGACCCCCGCGATCTGGAAGCCATGGTCGACGCGGTCGAGATGTGCCGTGACCTCGGCGCGTCGAAGGCCTTCGCGCCGTGGCGCGGGGCTGAAGTCGCCCCGGGCCGCGCCGGTATGACCCGCGACGATCTGCGCGCCTTCGTCCGGCAGACAGTCGGTACCTATCACCACCAGGTCGGTACCTGCAAGATGGGAACCCCGGACGACCCGGATGCCGTTGTCACACCCGACCTTCGGGTTCGTGGTGTCGACGGTCTGCGCATCGCCGATGCCTCGATCATGCCCGCCGTCCCGACCGGCAACACGAACGCGCCCACGATCATGATCGGCGAGCGAGCTGCCGATCTGTTGCTGAACCGGTAGGGATGCGCAGCGCGGGCGGGCGGCCAGAGCTGCCAGGGAAATCGACTGTGGCAATGGATATTACGCGGCCCTGCTCGAATTTGGACACCAGGCACATGACTGGGGTAACCACGGATGTGACCACACCGGCGCTCAAGCAGGATGGTTCTCAGCGCTTTGTGTCGCGACGCGAAAGCGGAAAATCATGTTTGCACTGCCGCGGTGGTGCATCGCATACGTCGCATTGACGTGAGGAGTGTTTGATGAGTCTTGTTCTGCCGACATCGGGACCGGGGGATCCACGAAAACACGGTGCTCTGTTCGTGCCGGCCGGCGAGGGAATGACCAAGTGGGTCTCCGGGGACGTTTACACCGTGAAGGCAAACGTCGATACGACGAATGGTTCACTTGGCTTCGTCGAAGCCTCAGTGCCACCCGGCGGAGGACCGGTCGCGCATCAACACGACGGGGCAGACGAAGCCTTCTACCTGATCTCCGGTGAGCTCGAATTCCTCGACGGCGATCGCACCTTCACGGCGCGCTCCGGCGATTTCGTCTTTGTGCCACGAGGTGTCCGCCATCGTTTTACCAACAAAGGACTGCATGCCGCGAAGCTGTTATTCCTGTTCACCCCGGCCGGTGTCGAGACGTCGCTGGCTCAAGGTGGCGATGAGCCTCAGGCCGGCGTCGCACCGCCACCGTGGGACGAGGCGCGCTTCGCGCAATTGCAGCGTCACATGAATCAGCATAAGACGGACACAATTTTCTTCCCCGAGACGGCGTGAGCGTCGGCCCGGCCGTCAGTAGTCGTTGGGGCATGCTGGGTAGGCGGCCGCCTCAACCGCGGTGGCAGTCGGTCACCGCCCCATCGTCAGCCGTCTTCTCCTACATTCCCCGTGTGGACGGCGTCTCCGCGTAGGACTGATAGGTGGTGGACGACAACGCCCCGGGCCTCACCATGCGGCCACTGCACGAGTGGCCAAGGCTTGCGACCCACGGAACACCATTCTCACGGCAGCGAGCAGCTCCAACGCTGTTGTGAGGTGTGTTATTTCGAATGCATTGCCCAGCAGTGTGATACCGCTGACGCTGGCGTGCACCACCTGGCTGTACGCGCGGTGCATGATCGGATGGATCACCACCGCAGTTATGAAAGGACGCATATGTCGGGACCCATTGTGGCACCGAACGTGCCCGTCACCCCCATTGCGGATCTGACCGGTAAGACCGCCCTTATCACCGGCGGGACAAAAGGCATCGGCCATGCCACGGTATCTCGGTTCGTCACCGGCGGTGCCGCCGTGGTCACCTCGGGACGATCGGATCCCGAGATGCTTCCCGATGGAGTGCATTTCGTGCGCGCCGATGTGTCCACCCTCGACGGTGTGCGCCGAGTCGCGCGCAGCGCCCAGGACCTACTCGGGGACATCGACATCATCATCAACAATGCCGGCGCATCGACGCCGCACATGGAAGGTGTGCTCGACATTGATGACGATGATTGGCTGGCCGATCTCAATATCAACTTCCTGGCCGCGGTGCGCCTGAACGCGGCGCTCTTACCGGCCATGTACGTGCGAGGCCGAGGCAGCATCGTCAACATCTCATCTGTGGCGACACTGAGCCCCTTGCCCGCGATGCTACATTACGCGTCTGCCAAGGCGGCGTTGCTCACCTATAGCAAGGGCCTTGCTGCCGAAGCCGCATCACGGGGTGTCCGCGTCAACATCGTAGCGCCGGGAAATGTCGCGACTCCGGGCGCAGACACGGTGCAGGACATCATCTCCAATGACACATCGACATCACTCAAATCCGGCCAGACGCCCATCCCACTCAATCGGCGCGGCCACGTAAGTGATATTGCTGAAGCCGTGGCCTTCTTGGCCTCAGACCGCGCGCCGTGGATCACCGCCACTGAACTCGTCGTCGACGGCGGTCAGTTTCAAACACCCTGACGAGGACTCGCTATAGATGCGGCGCAGGCCGGTGTGGATCTCACTACCAGCGATGTTAAATCTCTGACTGACAGGCACACTGAGACGAGGCACGGAGGTGGATCCGGATTAGCCGGCCAGCGTGGCGGCGATGTTGATACCAGGTGTGCGGTGCCGGGTGTCGGCCGATCATGCCTCAGACGGCATACCTAATGTCCCGTTATTGATAAGTAAGGCGCGGGCGAGCACGAATGAGTCCGGTGCTCGGGGGCAACGGGGGATGACCGCATTTGAACCTTCATATGGTGGCGCGGCAGCGGCGAGACACTGCATTCGCCGGCGCGAAAGACATTTTTGATATCTTTGCGGGCGTCGCGGAATGGGAACGACGGGTGTGCACATCGGCCACGGGCGCCCTGGCTGCACTGTCCGCCGACAGCAAAGCGCTGCGTTCAAAGTTTCTGTGACAGTTCCATTCTGGAGCTGATACCAAGTTTTGTGTACACCTTGCGGAGGTGGTACTCGACGGTGCGTGGGCTGATGAACAGGCGGCTGCCGATGTCGGCGTTGGAAAGACCTTGGCGGGCAAGTCGCGCAATCTGCTCTTCTCGCGAAGTCAGGTCGCCCGCGGCGGGGCGGCCGGCCGCAACCGTGTATGCGCCCGCCGCTCTCAGTTCTCGGGCGCTGCGGTTGGCGAAAGCGTCAAGACCCATCGCCTCGAACGATCCGTGTGCGATGTGCAGATGTTCCCGAGCTTCCGTCGGGCGTCTCTGCCGGCGCAACCATTCGCCGTAGATAAGGTGTGCGCGCGCAAGGTCGACGCGGGCGCGGGTGCTAATGAGGTGCTCGATCGCCTCGCGATAGAGGTTGTCGGCAAGACTGTCCGGACTGAGTAGCGCCCGTGACCGGGCACTGATTCCACGTGCCCAGTGGGTGCCGCTGACCTCAGTCGCATTCGTGAGCCGCTCCAGCGCCTCGGCCGCGCGATCGGGTTCATCGTTGCGGGCGGCGGCTTCGATGAGCTCGGGCAGGACCCACATGCCCAGCCCGATCTCTTCAGGATGGCTGCTGGCGCTCTCGGCGACGGCGACAGCGTCGGCGTATCGCCCGATGCTGTTGTACATCACGGCGGTGGCCCATTCGACGACGGTGATTCCGCCGCCTTCACCCTGGTGTTCGACACTGTTCATGGCGGCCGATATCAGGCGGGCGGTGCCGCTGGACTCTCCGCGCCAGGTGGCCAAGACCACTGCTCCGAAACGGAGCGGCTCACTTCTGGTCATCTGCAGCAAGGTTTCAAGCTCATCATGCAGAATCGTCGCAGCTTTCAGGCGGCCCGCTGCCAATTCCACGCCGATGCGGCCGCGTAGGGCGATGGGTAGAACGCTCAGTGCGCCGGCTTGGCGAGCGAGTTCTAGTTGTCTGGACGACAATTCATGCCAGCTCTCATCGTCCCACAGCTCCATCGCGACACGCGATGCCAGCCAGAACCAGCGCAAGCTGAGCAACTCAGTGGCGCTTTCATCGCGAAGGCGCAGCAATGAATGCTGTAACAGGGGTGTTGCTGCCTTATGGCCGTCCGTGATGAGCATGGCGAGCCCGTCGAGCAGATAATCGAACCCCGTCGGCCGTGACGTGCAGGCTTTTGTTCGTCGCGCGGCTCGCGCGACCCGTTGCACGGTGTTGTCGCCCGCGAGCCGTCCGGCGAACAGCGCCGCCACGAATGCGTCAAGCAAGGCCTGCCGGGTGAGTGCCGTGTCCAGAGGAGCCAACCGCTGCGCGGCGCGCAGCAGTAGTGCGGGTGCATCACGTCCGCGGTTCACGACGAGTGCCACCCTAGCTCGCACCAAATCGGCGCGGGCCAGCTGCAGTTCGTCAAGGGGAGATGTTTCAGCCGCACGCAGCATGGCCAGCGATGCGTCGGGATCCCCAGCTTCTTGTTTGGCTTGCGCGGCTGCCAATGCCCGCTCACCGCGTCGCGCCGGGTCCGTCGTGAGTTCGACAGATCTCGCCAAAAATGCGGCGGCGGCGGCAAGTCCTCCGCGAGCCTGGGCCAGAGATGTGGAGCGTTCGAGTTCGTCTGCAATGTCATCGTCGGGGCCCGAGACTCCCAAAGCTCGGTGCCATACCCGCCGTGCGGCGTCTTCGTCGGTGTTGATCACCTCGGCCAGCGCGCGATGAACGCGAAGCCGTTCTTCGGCGGACGCGGTACGGTAGGCGACCGATCGGGCGAGGTGATGGCTGAACCGAACTCGCGTACCGAACTCGAGCAACCCTGCTGCGGCCGCCGGGGCACTGGCTTCGGGCTGGATTCCCAGCCGCTCCGCCGCGCGCCACACCACGACCGGGTCACCAGTCGACTCCGCTGCGGCCAGCAATGACAGTTGCTGAGTGTCGGGCGGGAGAGCCTCAAAATGCCGACGGAAGAGCTCCTCGATCCGGCTGGACGGGACAGGCATGGCCGGCACGCCGAACCCCCCGGCCAGCTCTACAGGCGACACGGACATGGACATCTCGAGAAGAGCCAGCGGATTACCCCGCGTCTCGGCCACGAATCGCTCGAACACATGCTCATCGAGCGGGGCAGCCAACGCGGAAGCCAATACGGCGCGGGCGTCTTCATCGCCCAACCCGGTGACCCGTAGCTCGGGCAGCCCCAACAGTTCCGGGCTGGCTTGGCTGGTGGCGAACACCATCGCGACTGGCTCGAGGGACAACCGGCGAGCCGCGAATGTAAGCGCTTGCGCCGAGGGCTGGTCAAGGACGTGATAGTTATCGATCACGCAGAGTAGTGGGTGCTCGGTGGAGGCCTCCGACAGCAGGTTGAGAGCGCCTAATCCAATCAAAAACAAGTCCGGTGTGCTGCCGGTACTCCGACCGAAAGCGATCATCAGTGCGTCCCGCTGCGGTTTCGGCAGCCGATGCATCCAGTCGAGGATCGGGTTACATATCTGATGCAGGGCGGCGAACGCGAAATGTGTCTCGGATTCCGATCCGGCGGCTTTCAGCACCTTGAAGCCGCTCGCGGAGGAGATCGCATAGTCCAGCAGCGCACTCTTGCCGATACCAGGTTCGCCTCGCACCACCATCACTCGGCTCTCCCCGCCGCGGACTGCGTCCAGCAGGACGCCGAGTTCCGCGCTCTCGCGGGCTCGACCGCGCAACATTTGATTCCACCTCACTCGGCGCATTGGGCACGCCGCTTCCCCGTTCACATCCTTCCCGGAATCTCCGAGCCTTTGGCCACCTACTAGGCACCGTCGCCCAGAACCAGGGTGAGGACTAGGGACACCAACCAGGGCCGCAACAGATGCCCGCGCCCGCCTGATGGACGGCCACACTTTGGCAACGTGGGGCCGTCGAGACGGTCACTAGGGTATCGGCCAGGGTGGCTACGGATGCGCCGATGCGGCTGCGCGAGCAGTCTGGTTGCTACAAGCACTGAAACTGGCACGACGCTGAGGGAGACACAAACTTCTGAAGCGGTGGCACGAACCGGCTATCGGGCATCCGCTGCTGCGGCGCGTCGATGCATGGTTCAAGCCGCTACAGCCGGGCCGGCGGTTGACGACTTCGTCGGTGAGATCGTCGTCGCCCTGGAATGCGGCGGCCGGTGAATGACACGGCATCACACCGCGACGACTGCCGCATTGATCTTAACCAAGCAATTAAGGAGGACGAGTAACGTGCAAGTCACACTTATGAGCTGTCTCGGTGACGGCGCGGGACATTCCGTCGTTGATGCCTACGTTCAGGAGCTTTCGGAGGCACGCGACCAAGGCTTCCGGCGATTGTGGACTACCCAACTGATGTGGGAGCCGGACCTGCTGACTGTGCTTGCCGTCGCGCTGCGCGAGGTGAACGGAATCGAGGTCGGTACCGCGGTCCTACCGATTCAGGTTCAGCACCCGACGCAGTTGGCGCAGCGCGCGCTGGTGGTCAACCAAATTGGTTGCGGCCGGCTCAAACTCGGTCTGGGAGTCAACCACCCCGGTATCACCGAGGAGTTGTGGGGGATACCGTTCGAGAAGCCAGTGCGCCTGATGCGCGAATATCTCGACGGCTTGCTGCCGCTGTTGGCCGGGCAGCCTGCAGAAGCGGTAGGTGAGATGGTCACTACCCGCGCCTCACTGCAGATTCCGGGAGTGCCTGCGCCCGAGGTGTACCTCGCTGCCCTTGGTCCACAGATGTTGAAGCTGGCCGGGCGGCGTTCGGCGGGCACGGTGACCTGGATGACCGGTCCGAAGACCCTGACCGACCACATCGGCCCGACGCTGCGCGAAGCCGCGATTGCGGCTGGCCGGCCGAAGGAGGCGGTTCGGGTCGTCGCGGTCTTGCCGGTTTGTGTGACTGACGAAGTCGACACCGCCCGGGCGCGTGCCGCCGAAGAGTTCGCCTTCTACGGCCAGCTGCCGTCGTACCGGGCGATGCTGGATCGTGAAGGCTTCAACGGACCCGAAGACACCGCACTGATCGGTGACGAGGCCACGGTCTTGGACCGAATCGCCGAACTGCGTTCAGGGGGAGTCGACGAACTCGCGGCGTTCCCATTCGGCGACGCGGCAGAAACTCGTGCCCGAACGCGCGCACTACTGCAACAAGTGAGCCAACAAAGCTGATCGGACCAGCGTAAACAGGACTCACTCAGAACGAGCTGTTCGAGTCCGCCGGGTCCGCAGAACCTCGGTTCAACGTCGACGATCCGCAGCTGGCTATCGTCTACCGCACAGCTGTCCGCCCGGCCGGTCAGGCAGTGACAGTCCATGTTTCGTGAGTATTGACGGACGAGGCAACGAAGTCGTAAGAACGCAGCAGGAATCGGCGGCGTCGGTTCCAAGACGCTATTGCTGCGTGTCCAATACCTTGGCAGCAGGTGATTCTGCGGGGCACAGTGGTAGGCCGAACGGCTATTGGCGCCTGCAGCTTTATGGACCCGGCCGAAGCTGACGGATACATCCTGATCGCACCGCACACCGCCGACCCTAAGCGAGCAGCCCTCGTACCTCTGAGGGAGCGGGTATCTGTACGAGTTCCACGGTGTAACAGCGGCATCCAACTGGACAGCGGGATCTGGTGTTCAGAGCACGCGTCGCGCTCTGCGGGGCGGCTCGCCGCCCATGACACCAGCAGGGATTCGCCTAGCTGCGTGCGCAGATGTAGCCGATGTGCCGGACGTTGGGCATGTCTGCGTCAGCTTGCGTCACCACCGCGCCACCGTAAGAGTGCGCGCCAATGGCGACCGGTGCGTCGATCTGATTGATCCATGCACGAACCACTTCGACATCGTCATCGAGGCCGGTGTACGGGCAGGATTACGGAACGCGATTATTCACTGGCCGAATATAGGCGAGGAATCGCCGTCGGCGACGGCACACGTAATCGGTTGCGGGGCCAGCACGTCCACTTGGATAGCGGCGGGATCATCTTCGATGATCTCTGGCGTGAACGGCCCGACTCGTTTCCGCCGGGCGCCGTGACCTTCCCCCGTCGGTCTAGTGCGAGGCTCGCGACGACTTGGCGGCCTAAAGACATTCGTAGACTTGCGAATCGAGGAGGCCGATGAAGGAAGGTCGCGGTAGCGCTCGGCATAGTCAACGCCATGCCCGACAGCGAACTCGTCAAGATGTGATCTCTGCCCATCAACGCCGCGACGTCGATTCCAGCCCAATCACTCTCCGGCGGTTGCCCGTTGACCGCTCAGTGCCGATCCACTTCACAACGGACCAGGGCATTGACTAGGGGTCCGACGGATGCCTCCGAAGCCGGTGACAGGCAGCCTGAACAGTGCGATGACACGACAACGCGAAAAGATGACCATGGCAGGAATCCGAACTTCCTTCGACCCATGTAGCCCATTTCGACTGCAGCCCTGTGGCCTTAGGCCAGGGTTTGGCCACGCTGTCCCTCTGGTGACCACCTGGCGGCCAAGCGCAGCGGACATCTTGTTTATCGGCGGCCACCGTCAAGCGGACTCCGGTTGCGAACGAAGCGGTGAGGTAAATCAATGACATTACTTACCGAACGCTCCACTCTGGTCCGGCCCATCGGGGCGCTCGAACGCCTTTTCTTCCGTTACAGCGAGCGTAACCCCTCACACTTTCTGCTAGTCGCCGAGTTCGACCTGGTCCTGGAAGCCCAGCAGCTGCGCAAAGCGTTGGATTCGCTACAGCAGCGTCACCCGCTGCTGTCGGTCCATATCGAAGACCACCCGTCGACTCGCCTCGGTTTCTATCGAGCTGCTGCAGTCGATCCCATCGCGCTGACGGTGCTCGATGCCGCACACTGTGACTGGCGGTCGATGGCGGCCGTGGAGCTCGCCCGGCCATTCGACCGCTCCACCGCGCCGCTCATGCGCACCGCTCTTCTCACCAGAGCCAAGTCGTCGATTGTCATTCTGACGTTCGACCACTCGATTGCCGACGGCATCTCCTCCGTCATCGTTTTGGACGATCTGATCGCCGCGCTCAACGGCAGACAACTCGAAGACTTGCCTACGCCGCCCACCATCGAGGATCTCATTGATAATTCGTTGAGCGGGAATTCGGCTATGTCGGCCGCGACGCCAGACGAGCGGATGACTACGCCGACATCACATCGGCCCTTCGACGGCGCACCCCCCTTCCTGCAGACGGCGACCGTGAGGGAGGAGGACACCACTCGGCTGGCGCAGCGGTGCCGCGCTGAATCAACCACCGTGCACGCGGCGATACTGGTCGCTGCGTCCCGTGCCCGCAGTCAACTGCTCGGTGACGGATTCGTCCGTGCACTCAGCCCTATCAACATCCGTGTGCTGACCGAAGCCGAAGCCCATTGCGCCGCCTACTTCAGCGGCGCCTGCACGGGCCTGGCGCCGGCTGACGGAATGTCGTTCTGGGATCAAGCTCGCGCTATGTCAGCCGAAGTTGACGCGGCCCGGTCCGAGGTCGGCGTCGTCATGGCCTCACAAGCCATTCGACAAGCCATGACCGTGGACGCAACGGCATCCGCAGCCAGACATGTTTTTGGCGAGGTGTTCGCATGGGAGGTGTTGGTAACCAACCTGGGCCGACAAGACCTCACCCATACCGGAGAGATTGCCCCGTCGGCGATCTGGGCACCGATCGTGCAAATGCACACGACAGACGAGTACGTCATCGGCATCGTCACCTACCGCGGCCGCCTTCGCATGACCTGCGTCGGCTACTCACCTGTTACCGACTATCTGAATTCTGTCGTGGATATCCTCTTGGCGGCGGCCGACTGAGAACGCATTCAAAGTATCTGTGGCAGGGCTGTTCTCGACGTGACGCCGAGCTTCGTATATACCTTGCGCAGGTGGTACTCGACTGTTCGCGGACTGATGAACAGGCGGCTACCGATCTCGGCGTTGGACAAACCATCACGGGCCAGCCGTGCAATTTGGGCCTCCTGTGGGGTCAGTGCGTCGGCGGAATGGCGGCCGGTTGCAGCCGGGGTGCCACCGGCCGCCGTCAGTTCCCGGCGACCCCGCTCAGCGAAGGCGTCGAGCCCCATCGCCGTGAACATCTCGTGCGCTACCCCCAGGTGATGGCGAGCGTCGAGCCGGCGCTTCTGACGGCGTAGCCATTCGCCATAGACGAGGTGTGCACGCGCGAGATCCACCCGGGCGCGGGTGCGACCGAGGTGGTCGATCGCCTGCCGGTATGAAGAATCGGCCTCCGCGCCGGCACTGACGAGTGCCTGCGAGCGTGCCTGGACTCCCAGTGCCCATCGAGTACCGCTGGCCTGGGTCGCCTCTGAAAGCCGTTCCAGCGCAGCCGCAGCGCGGTCCGGATCGTCGTTTCTGGCCGCTGCTTCGATGAGTTCCGGCAGGGCCAGGGCGCACAACCCGAATTCCTCCGGGCGGCTGCTGGCGTGTTCGGCGGCCACTACCGCCTCCGCGTACCGCCCGAGAGCGTTGTAGAGCACAGCCGTGGCCCAGTCGACGAGTGTCAGTCCGCCGCCTTCGCCCCGACCCTCAATACTCCGCGTGCTGGCCTCAATCAGAGGCCCGATCTCGCTGACCCGGCCGCGCCACGCGGCCAGCGCCACAGCGCCGTAACGGAGCGGTTCGCTGCCCGTCACGCGCGTCACGGCTTGTTGCTCGTCGTGCAGCATGGTGGCTGCCTCGACTCGGCCCGCCGTCAGCTGGAAACCGATCCGGCCACGCAGGGCCACCGGTAGCACGCTGACTGCGCCGGTCTTGCGGGCGATCTCCACTTGGCGGGCCGACAACACATCCCAGCTTTCGTCATCCCACAACTGCATTGCGACACGCGAAGCCAGCCACAACCAGCGAACTCGGAGCAATCCGGTGTCCTCGGTGCGGAGTGAGAGCAATGCTTGCCGCAACGTGGGTGCTGCCGCCTTCTGACCTTCGGTGACCAGCAGCGCGATCCCGTCCAACAGGTGATCGAGCGCGGCGGGCGGTTCCGAGCAGGGAATCGTTCGCCGCACGGCTTCGGCGACTCGCTGCAGCCCGTCATCGCCCGCCAGCCGCCCGGCGAACAGCGCCGCGACGAAGGCGTCCAGCAAGGTCTGGCGTGCCAATCTCGCGTCGAGAGGGCCGAAGCGCTGAGCCGCACGGAGCAAGAGTGCGGGCGCATCGCTTCCACGGTTCACGGCGAAGGCGACTCGCGCACGCAGCAGGTCGGTGCGGGCCCGCTGGAGTTCGTCGAGACCCGTCTTTTCCGCGGCACGCAGCAACACCAGGGCCGCGTCCGGGTCTCCCGCATCTTGTTTGGCTTGAGCCGCTGCCAATGCCCGCCGGCCACGTTGGGTCGGATCCCTGGTGAGGTCAAGAGATTTCGCCAGAAACGCTGCCGCTGCGGCCACGCCTCCTCGTGCCTGGGCCAGCGATGCGGAGCGTTCGAGTTCGTCGGCGATGTCATCGTCGGGGACGCCGGTACCCAGCGCCCGATGCCACACCCGTCGGGCCGGATCGACATCGGGATCGATCACCTCGGTAAGCGCGCGGTGTACGCGCAGACGTTCGTCTGCGGTCCCGACGTGGTAAGCCGCCGACCGGGCGAGGGGATGACGAAACCGCACTCGCGCACCGATTTCGAGTAAACCGGCCGCGGTGGCCGGTGCGCTCGCCTCGGGCGCGATCCCGAGCCGCACCGCGGCGCGCCACACCACGGCCGGGTCACCCGTCGACTCGGCGGCGGCCAGCAGCGACAGCAGCCGTGTGTCCGGCGGGAGTGATTCGAACCGCCGCCGAAATCCGTCCTCGATGCGTGTCGAGAGTGCGGGCACGGCAGGCGTTCCGAATCCGCCGGCGAGCTCGGCGGGTGACATCGCCTTGGGCAGCTCCAACAGAGCCAATGGATTACCGTGCGTTTCGGCCACGATGCGGTCGAGCACGTACTCGTCGAGCGGCGCGGCAAGGGCAGAGCCCAAAAGCGTGCGCGCGGCATCGTCGCGCAGCCCGGCCAAATGGATCTCGCGCAGCCCGGCGAGCTCGAGGCTCGCCTGGCTGGTCGCGAACACCATCGCGACTGGCTCGGCGAACAGTCGGCGCGCCGCGAACGCGAGCGCGTGGGCCGACGCCCGGTCAACGACGTGTTCGTTGTCGACCACGCACAGCAGCGGCTGCTCGTCGGAGGCGTCCGAGAGCAGACTGAGAAGTCCCAGTCCGACGAGGAAGGGGTCAGGCGCATCGCCGGTCTTGAGGCCGAAGGCGACCTGGAGCGCGTCACGCTGGGGTTCCACCAGCCGCGCGATCCGGCCTAGAAACGGCGTGCACACCTGGTGCAGGAGCGCGAAAGCGAGCTCGGTCTCCGGTTCGGAGCCTGCCGCCCTGACGATCTTGAAGCCGCGCGCGGACGTAACCGCGTAGTCGAGCAACTCGGACTTGCCGATGCCAGGTTCGCCGCGCACCACCAGCGCCCGGCTCTCACCGCGACGAACCGCTTCGAGCAGTTCGTCGAGTTCCTCGCATTCACGGGCTCGGCCCAGCAACAATTTGATCCCACCTCGTATCTGGGATTCGCATTCGACGCTACCCCGTAACCAGCAACGCCGGAACTGTCCGCCATGTGGCCACCGACCGGGCGAATCGGCCTGGGACTGGGGTTGGCGCTGGGGCCGATACGGATTCGGCCGTCGGCATTCGTGGGCACTGTCAGGTTGACGAGCCCTTCAGGGCACTCCGACATGTCCCGGCAATCGGTCCGGAAACACAACCTAGGCAGGCCATGACTGAACACCTGAGCGCGAGCTGTCAACATTACGACGTGCTGGTCATCGGCAGCGGGTTCGGCGGCAGCGTCACGGCACTGCGGCTGACCGAGAAGGGCTACCGGGTCGGAGTCCTTGAGGCCGGGCGGCGCTGGGCCGACGCCGATTTCGCCAAGAGCACGTGGGACGTCAAACCGTTCATGTGGGCACCGAAACTGGGGCTCAAGGGGATAACGCGCATCCATCCCCTTCCTGACGTCATCGTGGTGGCAGGAGCCGGCGTCGGCGGCGGCTCACTCAACTACGGCAACGTTCTCTATGAACCCAAATCCGAGGCGTTCTACCGTGACAAGCAGTGGGCGCATATCACCGACTGGCGTGCCGAACTGGCCCCTCATTACGACCAGGCCAAGCGCATGCTCGGCGTGTCCCGAAGCCCCACGACGACTTCGATAGACGAGATCGCGAGGGATGTCGCCGCAGACATGGGGGTCGGGCACACCTTCGAAATGACCCCGTTGGGTGTGTTTTTCGGCTTGAACGGCCACGCCGAGCCCGGCAAGCAGGTCGATGACCCGTTCTTCGGTGGTGTCGGCCCATCCCGCAGCGGTTGTATCGAAGTGGGGGAGTGCATGTCCGGTTGCCGGCATAACGCCAAGAACACCCTGCCGAAGAACTACCTGTATCTGGCGGAGAAGGCAGGCGCGACCGTGCACGCGGAACGCACGGTAACCGCGGTGCGCCCCATGCCGTCGGGTGGCTACCAGGTCGACACCGTCCACACGGGCGCGTGGCGTCGGCGACGCAGCCGCGAAACATTCACCGCAGACCAGGTGGTCTTCGCCGCAGGAGCATGGGGCACCCAACAGGTGCTGCACCGAATGAAAGCGACCGGGGTCCTGCCCCTCGTGTCGGATCGACTGGGTGTGCTGACCAGAACGAACTCCGAATCGATAGGCAGTGTCACGGGGAAGTGGCGCCATCGGAGAACTCGTGACTTCACCTCGGGCGCTACGGTCACCTCGTCGTTTCAACCCGACGAACACACTGTCGTCGAGCCGTTCCGCCAGGGCAGGCGATTGAACACGATGGGCTTGCTGATGACCGTGGCAACAAAGGGCGGCGGGCAGCATCCGCGCTGGATGCTGTGGTTGGGTAAGGCCGTCAGGCACCCAGGCATGCTCTTGTCGCTGTACGGAGGGATCAATCAGTGGGCGCGGCGCAGCATCGTCACCGTGACGATGCAGGACCTGGACAACTCGCTGACTCTCTACCCGAAACGAGGCAGATTCGGTGGATGGACCGTGACATCCAGGCAAGGGGAGGGGGCGCCGAATCCGACCTCGATTCGGGCCTCCGATGAAGTCCTCGAGCGGTTGGCCGCCAAAATCGACGGCTTCACCGCAAACGGTGTCGGCGAGATTTTCAACATCCCCATGACGGCCCACTTTCTCGGCGGGTGCACCATCGGTGACGCGCCCGGCACCGGCGTCATCGACCCGTACCACCGCGTCTACGGGTATCCAGGGCTGCACATCGTCGACGGCTCCACGGTGACAGCGAATCTCGGTGTCAATCCGTCGCTCACCATCACGGCGTTGGCCGAGCGAGCCATGTCGTTCTGGCCGAACAACGGTGAGGAAGATCCTCGCCCCCTGCTGACCGACGACTATTGCCGGCTGGATCCGGTTGCGCCCAGGTCGCCGACTGTGCCGCCCGCCGCGCCGGCCGCCCTGCGGCTGTCCATCACACCCGGCGCTACGGGGCCCGAGCCCGAGGTTCGTCCGTGAAGAGGGATCGATGCCCAACCAGTGGCCGACGGCGTCAGCTGGTCATCAGGCCGCCGTCCACGGTCAGGTTGGCGCCGTTCATGCCGCCGTTGGTCAGCAGGAATTCGACCGCGTCGACGATCTCGTCCATCGTCACCAGTCGGCCGATGGGCGTGCGCTGAATGTGTGGATGAGTGTCGCGCACCGCCAGCCACTTCGGGCTGTCGCCGACGACACCGGGGTGGATCGCATTGATCCGGCGCGGAGCCAGTTCCACCGCAAGGGTGTTGATCAAGGTGGCGATACCCCCGTTGAATGCGGTGACCACCGTGGACCCCGGATACGGGCGATCCTTGGCAAGACCGCCGAACAGCACCACCGACGTATCAGGCGTGAACCTGTCGAACAACACCCGAATGGTAGCTGTATAGCCCACCAGCTTCACCGTGACCGCTTCGATCGCCTGTGCGGCGTCGAACTCGGCAAAGGTGTTGAAGTACTGGGGAATTGCGGTGATAACCAGGTAATCCACCTCGGTGACAGTTTGCAGCGCCTCCGCGATTCCGTCGGGCTTCGTCAGGTCTATCGCGAGACCGACGGTCTTGCCGCCGATCTCGGTGGCCACCTGATCGGCTCGTGACCCGTCCCGGCTGGTGATGAACACCGTGTCACCCCGGTCAGCCCGCCGCTGGGCAAGGTGACGCCCGATGCCGGCGCTTCCACCAACGATGACTGATGTGCTCAATTGCGTCTTCTCCGTTCGGTATCCGGGCTGCGGCGTTTGCCCCGTAAACGACAACGTCACTGGCGGGCCAAACCGTTCGATCACCAGAATGTTCAACGTGAACCACCGGCGAATCCGTCGAGCCCCTAGTCTCGGCACTGGCCCGTGACGTGGGGTGCATAGGTCACCGCTCGCACTAGATGGTTCCGCCGCGACGAATTGTTGATACCTGTTATGACCGACCAGACTCGCGCCCTCAACGACCAGGTGATCTCGGAGTTCCGGGACAACGCCGGAGTGGTGGCCAACGCCATGAATGGCCATTTCGCCAACATCCATCTGCTGCTGCTCCACCATCGAGGCCGGCGCAGTGGCCGCGAGTACGTGACGCCACTGCTCTACGTCGACGACCACGACAGATATGTCCTCATCGGCTCCAATGGCGGAGCGGAGAAGGAGCCGGCCTGGGTGGCAAACGTTGCCGCACAGCCGGAGGTGCAGATCGAAATCGGCGGGCAGACGATTACGGCCAAGCCGACGGTGGTGCGGGAGGGTCCGGAATGGGACCGACTGCACGCCGCCACGGTGGACTACTGGCCCGACGTTCTCGAATACCAGACTCACACCACCCGCGCCTTTCCGATGATCGTCCTGGACCCGGTGTCGCAGTAGCGTGGTTGGCATGCCCTTCGCTATCGACCGCATCGACCATGTGGTGCTCAACTGCCGCGACGTCGACGCCACCGTCGACTGGTATGTGCGGGTCCTGGGAATGCAGCGTGAAGTCTTCGGCGACAACCGGGTCGCGCTGGTGTTCGGAAACCAGAAGATCAACGTGCGGCCCACCGGGGCGCCGAACTGGGAAACCGGTGCCGTCGACGCGCCGGGCTCGCTCGATCTGTGCTTCATCGCCGAGATCAGTGCGGACGACATCGGTGCGCACCTGCGCGCGTGCGGCGTGCAGATCACTGCCGGGCCGGTGCCGAAGACCGGTGCATCGGGCCCGATGACGTCGCATTACTGCCGCGACCCTGACGGGAACCTGATCGAGGTCGCAAGCTATCGGAGCCAGGATTAGCCTGACTGGCATGACTGCCAACCGATTCGGCACCGATGTTTACGCGCAACGGCTTCGGGCGGCGTCAGCCGCTGCGGCCGATGCCGGGCTGGCGGGCCTGGTCATCACTCCGGGCTACGACCTGCGCTACCTGATCGGCTCACAGGCCCAGACGTTCGAGCGATTGACCGCGCTGGTGCTGCCCGCGTCAGGTGAGCCGACGATGGTGGTGCCCCGGCTGGAACTGGCCTCGCTGAAGGAATCCGCCGCGACGGAACTCGGGCTCGCGGTGCGTGATTGGGTGGATGGGCAGGACCCGTATCGGTTGGTGACCGAGGCGCTCGGCGGCGCACCCGCCGCCACGGCAGTGACCGACGCAATGCCGGCCCTGCACCTGCTGCCGCTCGCCGAGGTCCTCGGCGTGGTTCCGGTGCTGGCCACCGACGTGCTGCGCCGACTCCGCATGATCAAGGACGCCGCCGAGGTCGACGCGCTGCGCAAGGCCGGTGCCGCCATCGACCGGGTGCACGCGCGGGTACCGGACTTTCTGGTGCCCGGCCGGACCGAGGCCGACGTGGCTGCTGATATCGCCGAAGCAATTGTGGCCGAAGGACATTCGGAGGTCGCGTTCACCATCGTGGGCTCCGGTCCGCACGGCGCCGACCCGCACCACGAGTGCTCCGATCGCGAACTGCGGGCCGGCGACATCGTCGTGGTCGACATTGGTGGACCATACGAACCCGGCTACAACTCCGACTCGACCCGCACCTACAGCATCGGCGAGCCGGACGCCGAGGTGGCGCGCCGCTACGCAGTGCTGCAGCGCGCGCAGCAGGCCGCGGTCGACGCGGTGCGGCCCGGAGTGACCGCCGAGCAGGTCGACGCCGCGGCCCGCGACGTATTGGCGGCCGAGGGGCTGGCCGACGCGTTCGTACACCGCACCGGTCACGGGATCGGGCTGTCGGTGCACGAAGAGCCATACATCGTCGCCGGCAATGACCTCCCGCTCGAGGCGGGCATGGCCTTCTCCGTCGAACCGGGCATCTATTTCCCCGGTCAGTGGGGTGCACGCATCGAGGACATCGTGATCGTCACCGCCGACGGCGCGAGCCCGGTCAACCACCGGCCGCACGAACTGATTGTGGTGCCCGCGGGGCCGGAGGCCTCGAGTTAGTCGCTGTGGACAGCTTCTGACTCGTGTCGGCGGCGCGGCCCAGGGTCGAACGTATGTTCGACTCATTGGAACCCGACGGCTTGCTTTCGCGGCGGCCCCGAGGTGTTTCCCGGGATGCGGGCCGGGCGGGCCCGGGAGCAGGCCGCCCGCCGGGAGCCCGCCGCCGGTTGGCGGCCCAACGCCCGGTCAACGCCGAACAACGCCGGATCAACCGGGGCCCGCCGACAAGAGATCGCCAACCGCAAATGGCGCAACAACATGCGCCGGACCGTTGGTGTTGTTCAAAGGCGACCAACCCCGCACCAGTCCCTGGTGCACCTGGGTCAACGACCCCCTCGAACCCGAACACATCCCCGCCGACTGGCAACCACCACTCCCGCCACCCACAGCAGACGACGACGAACCACCGTTCTGAGCGGCGTGGTGAGTGAGTGGCGCTAGTTGTCGGCGCGGTCGAGCAGGTCTGACGAGCCGAGGACGCGCTCGACCCGCACCTCGATGACGACGCGGCGCGGGTTGACCCGCGGGGTGCGGTAACGCTGGGCATAGCGCAGCTCGGCGTCCCGCACGGCGTCGGAGTCGGTGTTGACCGCGGCCTTGCCTTCCAGCGAGAGCCAGCGCGCCCCGTCGACCTGGCTGAGCACGGCCACGCCCTGGTTGTCGGCGTTCACCGCCTTCTGAGACCCGCCCGTGGTGATGACGCGCGCGATATGAGTCTTGGGGTCGAAGGTGAAACCGACCGCCACCACGTGCGGTGAATTGTCCGAACGCAGGGTGGTCAACATGGCCAGATGCCGTTCGGTGAGGAACGCCATCGCGTCATTCGTGAGCCGGGTGGTTGCCTTCGCCATCAGGCCCCACGCTAGCGCAGGTGATAATCACAGCCGTGAAGGACACGGGGCTGGTCGTGATTTTCGGCGGCCGCAGCGAAATCGGGCTCGAACTGGCCAAGCGGCTGGCCGCCGGGGTGACCGTACTGCTGGCCGCCCGCCGTGCCGACCGCCTCGACGATCAGCTGGCGGCCGTGCGCGAAGCCGGCGCCACGGCCGTGCTCGTCCGCGAGTTCGACGCCGACGATCTGGCTTCCCACGCCCCGCTGGTCGAATCGATCGTCGCCGAACACGGCCCTATCGGTACCGCGGTGTTGGCGTTCGGGATCCTCGGGGACCAGGCCCGCGCCGAGAAGGATCCCGCGCATGCCGCTGCGATCGTGCACACCGACTACGTCGCGCAGGTCAGCCTGCTGACCGTGCTCGCGAACGTGATGCGGGACGCAGGTGAGGGGACCATCGTCGCGTTCTCGTCGGTGGCAGGGGTTCGGGTGCGCCGCGCGAACTACGTCTACGGGTCGGCCAAGGCCGGCCTGGACGGTTTCTGCAGTGGCCTCGCCGACGCCCTGCACGGCAGCGGAGTGAACCTGCTGCTGGTACGGCCGGGGTTCGTGATCGGACGGATGACAGAGGGCATGGCGCCGGCGCCCATGTCGAGTACACCGCAGCAGGTCGCCGACGCGACTGCACGGGCGCTCGCCAAGAGGCGGCGGACGGTGTGGATCCCGGGGCGGCTCGGGCCTGTCTCGGTGGGAATGCGGCTGGCGCCGCAATTCATCTGGCGGAAGTTGCCGCGATGAGCGCCCGCGCGAAGAGCAGAGGACAGCGATGATCGTCGTGGTCGGGATCGGAGCCGACGGGATGTCCGGCCTCCCGCCGACGTCGAGTGCCGAATTAGTCAGGGCAACAGTGATTTACGGCTCTCGACGCCAGCTGGGCCTGCTGGACGGCACCGTCAAGGCGGAGCGCAGGACATGGCCGTCACCGCTGCTGTCCGCGCTGGACTCCATGCGCGACATCGACGGTGACGTCCACGTGCTCGCCAGCGGTGACCCGATGCTGCACGGCGTCGGCGGTCTGCTGATCCGGATGTTCGGCGCCGACCGCGTCACGTTCCTACCCCACGTGTCGTCGGTGACGCTGGCGTGCGTCCGAATGGGTTGGCCGGTGCAGGAGACCGAGATCATCAGCCTCGTCGCCGCTGAGACGCACACCGCGGTGCGCCGCGGCGGGCACGCCGTCGTCCTGAGTCGAGACAGCGCGGGCCCTGCCGCACTGGCGCGGCTGCTCACCGATACCGGGCGCGGCGATTCCGAGATCACGGTTCTCGAGCAACTCGGCGGACCGGGCGAGCGTCGCCGCGACGCCACCGCGCGCGACTGGGCGGCGAATCCGCCCGATGATGTCGACGCCCTCAATGTCATTGCCGTCCGCTACCTCCCCGACGAGCGGCAGTGTGGCGTGCTGCCCGACGCTGCGTTCGCCCACGACGGGCAGATCACCAAGCAGCCGATGCGGGCGGTGACACTGGCGGCTCTGGCCCCGCGGCCCGGGGAGCTGCTCTGGGACGTCGGCGCGGGTTCGGGCAGCGTCGCGATCGAATGGTGCCGCAGTGGTCCCGGTTGCCGGGCGATCGCATTCGAACGTGACGAACAGCGGCGCGAACGCATCCGCACCAACACGGCGGCTTTCGGTGTCAGGGTCGACGTGCGCGGGGAGGCGCCCGTCGCGTTCGACGAAGCCGTGCTCAAGGACGGGGGAGTCGACGGAGTGCCACGGCCCACGGCCATCTTCATCGGCGGCGGTCTGACGCAGCCCGGACTGGTCGAGGCCTGCCTTGAACACCTTCCGGTGGGCGGCCGGTTGGTCGCCAATGCCGTCACCGTCGAATCCGAAGCCGTTCTTGCCCAGTGGCATTCACGATACGGCGGCGAACTGCAGCGCTATCAGCACTATCGCGGCGAGCCGGTCGGCGGATTCACCGGTTGGCGCCCCGCGATGCCCGTCACGCAGTGGTCGGCGACCAAGCGATGACCGTCTACTTCATCGGCGCCGGGCCCGGTGCCGCCGACTTGATCACGGTGCGCGGTCAGCGGCTGCTCGGCCGTTGCCCGGTTTGCCTGTACGCGGGCTCGATCATGCCCGACGACCTGCTGGCACTGTGCCCGCCGGACGCCCGGGTCATCGACACCGGACCACTGACCCTGGATCAGATCGTCGCGGAGCTCGCCGACGCCCACTCAGCGGGCCTTGACGTGGCGCGGCTGCACTCGGGCGACCCATCGCTCTACAGTGCGCTGGCCGAACAGTGCCGACGACTCGACGCGCTCGGCGTCGACTATCAGATCGTGCCCGGCGTACCCGCGTTCGCCGCCGCCGCGGCGGCGCTCGGTCGTGAACTGACGGTTCCCGGTGTCGCACAGACGGTCACGCTGACACGTGTGGCGACGTTGTCGACCGCAATGCCGCCGGGGGAGGACCTTCAAGCGCTTTCTGCACCGGGGTCAACCCTGGTGTTGCATCTGGCGGCCGCGCAGGTCGATGCGATCGTGCCGCAGCTGCTGGCCGGCGGATACCTGCCCGAGACTCCCTGCGCCGTAGTGGCATTCGCCAGCTGGCCGCAGGAGGTCGTCCTGCGGTGCACGCTGGCCGACCTCGCTGCACGAACTCGCGATGCCGGAGTCTCTCGCACGGCAGTAATCGTCGTCGGCGATGTACTTGCCGCTGAAGGGTTTTCAGACAGCTACCTGTACTCATCGGGCCGGTCGCGTGGGGACAGGCACTGATGCGGGTGCTGCTGCTCGGCGGCACCTCTGAGGCACGGGCGCTCGCGGTGCGACTGCACCCCGTCGTCGATGTGATCAGCTCACTGGCCGGACGCGTGCCCGATCCCGCGTTACCCGTCGGCGAAGTGCGCATCGGCGGTTTCGGTGGCGTCGACGGGATGCGGCGGTGGGTGGTCGGCCACGACGTCGATGCCGTTGTCGATGCCACGCACCCCTATGCGGCCACCATCACCGCGCACGCCGCCGCGGTGTGCAGTGACCTCGGCGTTCCGCATCTGCTGCTCTCGCGGCCGGCGTGGCCGGCCGGGGACGCGACGGTGGTCGACTCTGATGTCGAGGCGGCTGAAACCGTTGCACGGGAAGACTACTCGCGAGTGTTTCTGACCACCGGCCGGTCCGGTACGGCAGCCTTCCGTGCCGTCGCCGCGTGGTTTCTGGTGCGGGCAGTGACCGCTCCCGACCCGGAGACGTTGCCGCAGCGTTGCGAATTGCTGCTGTCGCGGGGTCCCTACCACTACGACGACGAGGTCGCGGTGCTGCGCGAGTACCGCATCGACGCATTGGTGACCAAGAACAGCGGCGGTGCGATGACCCGGCCGAAGCTGGACGCCGCCGCCGCTCTCGACATTCCGGTGATCATGGTGGACCGGCCCCCGCTGCCTTCGGGCGTCGCCACGGTGGGCACCGTCGATGATGCGGTGGCGTGGGTCAGATCGACTGATACGACTTGATCAGGTCCAGGGTGTCCAGTTCGCGGATGGCCCGGCAGCCGCGGTGAAGCATGGTCAGCATCATCTCGTCGCCGCGCTCCGTAGATGCCGCGAAGGCGAATCCGAGCCCGGTGAGCAGCGGCGCCTGAACCACCCCGAGCCGGTAGTCGTGCCAGCACGTCTCCAGGTCGTAATCTGCGACACCGTAACCCGATAGCGCCCGGTGGTACCGGCCGACCAGGTCCTGTTCGATCTCCGCCCGGACGCCCGGTTCCAGGCTGGTCGCGGTGAAGTACGCCAGGTCGCGCGCCGGCAGGCCGATGCCGACCGTCTGCCAGTCCACGACGGTGATCCGCGTGCGGTCCGGGTCGAACAACATGTTGTCCAGCCGATAGTCGCCATGCATCAGCGCGTATCGCTGCGGTTCGGCCATCAGCCACGGTGTCACCAAAGACATGGCCGCGGTGAGGGTTTCCTGATCTTCGGCGCTCATCGACGCACCCAGTTTGTCGATCAGGATGCCTGCCGCCATCACCGAGATGTCGCCGAGGCCCGTGGCCGCATCGTCGTCTCCGGGTTTGGGCATGGCGATCGCGGTCAGCGCCAGCCACTCTTCGTCGCACCAGCTCGGCCCGTGCAGCCCGGCAAGCGCATCGACCGCCAGCGCCGCCTCGGGTGGCGTACACCCGGCGATCTGGTCGCCCTGCACCGCCGGCGCCATATCGGCCAGCAGCAACACGAAGTCGGCGCCGTCGTCCGAGATCTCGTGGTGGAAGCACCCGGGCACCGGTATCCGCATCCTGTCGGCGACTCGGGCGTAGTACTCGACCTCGGAGCGGTATCCCAGCGCCACTCGCTCGCGCACGGCGTCGTCCTGAGCGGACAGCTTGACCGCGAAGGTGCCCGGCAGTTCGGCCGCAGAAGCCGAATACCTCGCCGCCACCCGGTATGTCGCACCGGTCTGGCCGGTGCCGATCGGGGTGACCTCGACGTCGAGCACGTCGGCGCCCAGCACCCCGCCGAGCCACTGTGCGGTCACATCGCCGGGACCGCGGGGAATCGTCATGACGTCGCCCTCATCTGATCGACGGCATCGGTCGCGCCGTAAATGGTGCGCAGCCAGATCGCTTCCGCGCCCGCAGCAAGTTGCTCGTGGGTCAAGGTTCCGCCGACGATGAAGCGTTCGAGCAATCGGTCGTTGAACTCCAACAGCATGCTTGCGATCACCTCGGCCTCAGGCCCGTCGGGTGCGCGCCCGCTCGCCCGTTCGGCGCTGATCATCGCGGCGACCGTCGGCACGAACGATTCACGGGCGGCATCCCACACCTCCCGGATCGCGGGAGTGCCCGCCCGCGCTTCGAGCATGGCCTGGAACAGATAGCGATGTTGGTCGCCGGTCCGCAGCAGCGCTTCGATCATCGCGCGGATGCGCCACCGCGGGGGTTCGGAGGTGCTGGTGAGAATGTCGTTGGCGACGAAGACGTCGTCATACATCGGGTCCAGCAGCGCTGCCACGGCCGCCGCCTTGTTCTCGAAGTAGAAGTAGAACGCCGATCGTGTCACCCCCGCATCGCGGGCCACCTCGGCGATGTTGATCCCCTCGAAGCCCGAGCCCCTCAAGTGGCGGTCGAGCGCCTCCAGGATGGCGTTGCGCCGCAGATCGCTCTTCTGCGGCAAGCGTCGGTCCGTCGCCGACCGTACGGGTAGTCCTCGCTGCACCGAGCGCCTTTCGAAGGGGACACGTGACGCGGGACACTAACGGCCGTTCTGACAACTGTCAACGATCCTCGACAGCGGTCAGGTACCGGGATAGCGGCGCGGGGTGAAGACGCGGTCCCCGGCGTCTCCGGCATCGCTGGTGTGCCACTGCGTCTGCGACGACCCGACGATCAGCAGGCATCGCATGTCGACGTCGGCCGGGTCGAGGTCCGCCAGCCGCAGCACCTTCACCTCTTCGCGGGGACCCGATACATCGCGCCCGATCACCACCGGCGTACCCGGGTCGCGATGCTCCAACAGCAGCTCGCGCATCGCGCCGACCTGCCAGGTGCGGGTCTTCGACGCCGGGTTGTAGATGGCGAGCACCAGGTCGGCCCGGGCCGCGGCGGTGAGCCGCGCGGCGATCACATCCCACGGCTTGAGACGGTCGGATAACGAGATCACGGCATAGTCGTGACCGAGAGGGGCACCGACGCGGCTGGCCACGGCCTGGGCGGCCGTCATCGCCGGAATCACCCGGACCGCAACCGCGGGCCACTGCTTGGCCTCCTCGAGCACCGCGGTCGCCATCGCGAACACCCCGGGGTCGCCCGAGGACACCACCGCGACCGCACGGCCCTGCTCCGCCAGCGTGCACGCCAGCCGCGCCCGGGCAGGCTCGTCGGTGTTGTCGCTGGCGTGGCGACGCTGACCGTCCCTGGTCCCGACGCGGTCGAGATACGGGCCGTAGCCGATGAGATCGGTCGCCGCCGCGAGCTCCCGGCGGCTCTGTGGTGTCATCCAGTCGGTGTCGCCAGGACCGAGACCGACCACCGCGACGCTGCCGGTCGTGGCGGGGCGCCGGCGCGCCCTGCCGGGAAGCATCGCCAGCGAGAAGTACGGCACGGTCGTCTCGTCGACATCGCTGGCGGGCAGGACCCGCTGCCGCGCAGTGCTCGCACGTTCCACATAGAACGTTTCGTCGAGTCGGCCCGCTGACGAAAGCGCTTCCCGCACAGTCGGGTACGAGCGGCCGAGCTTGAGGATCACCGCGGCGTCGGTATCGGCAAGCCGGCGCGCGAGTTCGTCGGCGGGCAGCGTGCCCGGCAGGATGGACAACACCTCGTCGCCCTGGACCAGCGGTGTGCCGGTGGCCGCCGACGCGGCGCTGACCGATGTCACGCCGGGGATGATGACGGCGTCGAAGCGCTCGGTGAGCCGTGTGTGCATGTGCATGTACGAGCTGTAGAACAGCGGATCGCCCTCGGCGAGCAGGGCGACGTCGCGGCCCGCCTCAAGGTGCTCGGCGATGAGTACGGCGGATTCGCGGTAGAAGTCCTCCATCGCACCGGCATAGCCGCCCGGGTGCTCGGTGGTCTCGGTGGTGACCGGGTAGACCAGATGCTCCTCGGTCTGCCCCGGCCGCAGGTAGGGCGCCGCGATCCCGCGCGCGATGCTGTGGCCGTGCCGGGCGCTGTGGTAGGCGATGACGTCGGCCTCACCGATCACCCGCGCCGCCTTGACCGTCACCAGTTCGGGGTCACCGGGCCCGAGTCCGACACCCCACAGGGTGCCTCGCCTAGTCGCGCGCACTGGCGATCGCATTCACCGCGGCGGCGGCCATCGCGCTGCCGCCTCTGCGGCCCTGTACGACCAGATACGACATCGCTCGGGGCCGGTCGATCAGTTCCTGTTTGGATTGCGCCGAGCCGACGAACCCGACCGGGCCGCCCAGCACCGCGGCAGGCGCCGGCGCGCCCTCGTCGAGCAGTTCGAGCAGCCGGAACAGGGCGGTCGGCGCGTTGCCGATGGCCAGCACCGAGCCGCCGAGGCGATCGGCCCAGACGTCGACCGCCGCGGCCGATCGGGTGGTGCCGAGGCGAGTGGCGAGGCCGGCGGCGCGAGGGTCGGCGACCAGCGACACCACCTCGTTGTCCGCGGGTAGCCGGTTGCGTGTGATGCCTGCGGCCACCATCGACGAATCGCACAGCACCGGCGCACCTGCGGCCAGCGCGGCCGAAGTCCTGCTCACGACGTCGTCGCTGAAGGCGACGTGCTCGGCGACGTCGACCTGTCCGCAGGTGTGGATCAGCCGCACGACGACGCGCGCGACGTCGGCGGGGAACCGCGACAGATCCGCCTCTGCGCGAATCGTCGCGAACGACTGCCGGTAGATCTCGTCGGCGTCGCGGATGTAGTCGAGCACCCGCCCACCCTAACCGCGGCTAGGAACGCGCCCGCCGCTGATAGCCGCTATCGGTGGCGATCAGCACCTCACCCACGGCCGGGCTTCCGCACGCCCGTTCACAGCCCACGAAATGGCGATGCTCGTCCGCCTGCTCATCGAGGGCTGCGGCGGCGTCGGCCCGGACATCGGCGGCCGAATGTTCGCAACCGGGGCTGCCTGTGCACGCGCTGACCGACAGCCAGGGGGAGTTCTCGTCGAAGACCAGCCCCAGCGGCGCCAACACGCGCACTGCCACGTCGGCGACTGCCTCGTCGAGATCGAAGACGAGCACGGAGCGCCAGGGCGTGACAACCATCGGGGCGTCGATCGCGGCGAGATAGGACGCGACTTTCGCTTCCAGCACACCCAGCGGGATCGCCGCGCCGAGTGCGATGCGGCCGTCGTCCTGCTGGATCCAGCCGACGGGTGGGCGGGTGACCGGCGGCCAGGTTGTGCCGGGTTCGCCCTCGGGGCGCAGACCACCCAGCAGCGGTCGGGTGTCCGCCATTTCGGCGATGCGCCAGGCTTTTCCCCGGCCCTCGGCAAAGCGGATCGCGACCGCCACGAGGTTGGACACCACCTCGGATGCGGCCAGCCGGACGCCGGTGTCGCGACCGCCGAGCAGCAGGGCCCCCGACCGACCGAGGATGTGCACGCCGACATCGGCGGCGAGCCCGGAGACGTCGCCCCGGCCGTCGTCGATTCCGAACAGGAACCGGCCGGGCAGCGCGGCCAGCCGCGGCTCCGCTTGAATGGCCGCATCCAGGGCGGTGACCAGTCCGCGGATGTCAGCCAGCCCGCCGGTCCGCCCGGACAGCGGCGAGGCGACGATGTTGCGCACCCGCTCATGCGTCTCGGACGGCAACAGCCCGGCCGCGGCGATCGCGTCGGCCGTCGCCACGGTGTCGGTGATCCCGCGGATCTGAAGGTTTCCGCGCGAGGTGAGTTCCATGGCCGGAGAACCCCATTGCACCGCGGCGAGCGCGAGTGCCTCGAGTTGCTGGGCGGAGATCATCCCGCCCGGTAGCCGCACCCGGGCCAGCGCACCGTCGGCCGCCCGATGCACCTGCAGCGCTCCGGGGCAGGCGTCCTGATCACGGGTTCGGCCCATCACCTCACGGTACGTCGCGCATACCGTCGCGCATACCTAAGCCGTCGGACGGCCGTGACACCGGACACAGGTGTGAACTCTCGTCGGCTCGCGGCGTTAACCAAAAAGTACGCAGCAGCCATTCGGTTCGAAACGGAGCCGGGCACCAGTAAGGACGACGGTATGACCGACATCGATGACAGCAAAGCCGGCAACCCCCGGTCCGCCATGCCGGCGCGCCAAAAAGTGCCTGGCACACCAGTGCTGATCACCGAGCATCAGGTCCTCTTCGCTTCCGCGGCCGCGCGCGGGCTGGTGCCCGCGAAAGGCCTGCGCCGATGGCTGGATAACGCCGGCGCACTGCGGCGGAAGTATGCGGTTTCCAGAAGCGACGCACGCCCGCGGCCCTACCAACCCGAGCGCTATGCATTCCTCGAGTCGTCGTGCATGGCCCGGGAGATGCACCGCCTCTGAAGAAAGTCGGACATCGATACGTTGCTGACTTTTGGGTCTTTAAGGGATTCGCCTGGCCCGCGGCGAACCCAGCGAGTTAGCTGAAAATTCGGGTAGTCGATTACTCGCGCCGCGCGTCAAATATCGGACTTGAATCTCTCTCATCACCGGACGAACCGTTCGGCGGTGACATCGAGTGGCCAGGGGGATTGAAATGTCCGAATTGCTAACGTCATTCGGCGCTTCCGAGGATGACGCCGGAGCCGTGGAGGCTGCCACAGGTGGGCAGATGACGGAAAGGTCCTCTGGCGCAACGGTGTTGATCACCGAGCAGGAGGTCCTTTTCGCTACTGCGGCGGCGCGGCCGTTGGTGCCCGCGAAGACCGGCCGGCGCTGGGCGGGGATGGTCGGCGGGGTGCGGCGGCGACGTCACTATCCGGCGAGAAATGACTATCTCGAGTCGTCACGCATGGCACGGGAAATGCATCGGCTCTGACCGGTGGCGCCGATATGTTGCTGATTATCGGCGCACAGCCGCGCGATCGCCGTTGATGAGGCCCATCATGATGGCGATCGTAGAAATCCGCAGGTCAACGGCTATGACGCAGATCACAGAGTACAAAAGTGACGGCACTGCGTAATACCTCCGGAATTAACTACATAAACAGGTATCCCGCTACGCGTGAGCTTATCGCCCACCGAAATTAGCGTTTCTGGCATGAGGGTTCCGGCTCAGTGGGGACCGGGAACATCCAGGTTGGAGATTTCGAAATGACCGAATTGGCAACGTCGTATCGCCACGACGATGAGACGGGGGCCTCCGCGTCCAGCACGTCGGCCGTGAAGTCGACGGACACGTCGACGTTGATCACCGAACAGCAGGTGCTGTTGGCCTCTGCGGCGGCCATCGGGGTGGCACCGGTCAAGACCCACCGGGCGATCGACGCCCTGCACGCCCTTGCGGGCGCGGTCCGCCTGGTGTTCCTCGGCTCGGATAAGCCACCCGCGCAACGGCATTATCCGAAGCGGCATGCCTATCTGGAGAACGCGCTGATGTCGCGGGAAATGGACAGGCTCTGATCAGCCTGCCAACGCAATGGGAATGACAACGTCGGAATACTGTGAGGCGTCGCCGACCACTGCACGGCTGTGTTCGCCGTGAATGTCGACCGGAATATCGCCGGCCAGCGTGACCCGATTGAGCCGTCGGTATTGGTCGTCGTAGTCGGCCACCGCGTAGTGCTGGGTGGCGCGGTTGTCCCAGATCGCCAGGTCGCCGGACTGCCAACTCCACCGAATGGTGTTTTCCAGCTTGATGATTCGTGCCTGCAAGAGCTGGAAAAGGGTCGCCGATTCGCTCGGCCCGAGTCCGACGAACTGCTTGACGAAATGTCCGAGCAGAAGGACGCGCTTCCCGGTCTCGGGGTGCACCCGCACCACGGGATGTTCTGTCTCGTAGTAATCGGAGACGAACTCCTCGCGGTATTCGCGTACCGTATCGGCCAGCTCGTCGTATCGGCCGTCATGGTCGGATGCGTAGTCGTACGTGTTGGTGTGGACGCGCCCACAGATTCTCGGTGAGCGCACGCAGTGGCGCAGGCAGCTGGTCGTACGCCGCCGCGGTGGATGCCCATGCCGTCGTGCCGCCGTAGCTCGGCAGGGAAACCGCGCGCAGCAGAGACGCTTTCGGGACGCGGTCGACGAAGGTGACGTCGGTGTGCCAGCTGTTGGCCTTGTCGTAGCGCGAGTCGATGGGCAACACCGAGGCGCCGCGGGACAACGTCGGATGCGCGGAGGTCGGCGTACCCAACCGGCGGGCGAACGCGAGCTGCCCGGCGTCGTCGAGGTCGTGCTGGTCGCGGAAGAAGATCACCTTGTGCTCGAGCAGCGCGCCGTTGATCGACGCGACCGTCGGTGCGTCCAGCTCGCCGGCCAGCCGCACACCGTCGATCCGGGCGCCGATGTTCGATCCGAGCTTCACCACGTCAATCGATGCAGTCATGGTGCCATTCCGCCAGCCCGGAACGGGGCCGTAAACCGTTTGGCTGAGCGCGATTCGAAGTCCGTCAACGGCGACGGCAAATTTGTCAAAACTATCCGCAAGTCCCGCGCGTCGGCGTACTGTTCGGCCAGTCCGGCGCCACGGGCAAAGGGGTCACGGTGGCACAGAAACGCACAGTGAAGGTCGCGATCATCGGTGCCGGCATGTCCGGCTTGTGCATGGCCGCCAAGTTGCAGGACGCCGGCATCCACACGTTCACCATCTTCGAGCAGGCCGACGAGGTCGGGGGGACCTGGCGCGACAACAGTTACCCGGGACTGTCGTGCGATGTCCCGTCGCGCTTCTACTCGTACTCGTTTCACCCCAACCCCACCTGGTCGCGCTTCATGTCGCCGGGGCCGGAGATCCAGTCCTACTTCTGCAGCGTCGCCGACCAGCGGGGGATCCGCTCGCATATCCGATTCGGCACCGAGGTCACCTCGGCGCAGTTCTGGGAGGAACGATGGTGGGTGGTCACCAAGGACGGGGAGGAAGCGTTCGACGTCCTGATCACCGCGACGGGTGTGCTCCGGGTCCCGCGGTACCCGGACGTCCCCGGGCTCGACAGCTTCGCCGGGCCGACGTTTCACTCGTCGCGCTGGGATCATTCGGTCTCGATGCCCGACAAGCGGATCGGACTGATCGGCACGGGCTCAACGGGCGTGCAGATCACCGCGGAACTCGGTGGAAAGGTCCGTGAGCTCACGATCTTCCAGCGCACGCCACAGTGGGTGCTGCCGACTCCGAACCTGCGGTACTCACGACTGACCAAGGCGGCGATGCGGCGTTGGCCAACCCTGAACAAGCTCGCGTACCGCTTCTGGCAGGGCTACACCGAGAACGCGCTGGGCCGGGCGGCCGTCGAACCATGCTGGCAACGCCGCATGGTGGCCACGATGTGCCGCCTTTACCTGCGGTTGTCGGTGCGGGATCCCGAACTGCGCCGCAGGCTCACCCCCGACTACCACGCGATGTGCAAGCGCCAGATTTTGGCCGGCAACTACTACAAGGCGGTGCAGAAACCGAGCGTCCGTTTGGTTGGCGAGGCGATCGACCACGTCGAACGCACCGGCGTCGTCACCGCCGACGGCAAGCTGCACGAGCTGGATCTGCTGGTGCTGGCCACCGGCTTCGACGCCCGCGCCTACGTCCGCCCGATGCGGATCATCGGCGAGGGTGGGGTCACCCTCGACGAAACCTGGGTCGACGGGGCCAAGGCGTACCGATCGGTGGCCGTTCCGGGCTTTCCGAACCTGTTCATGTTGATGGGCCCGCATTCGCCGATCGGCAACCAGTCGCTCGTGATGATCGCCGAGACCCAGGCCGACTATGCGATGCGGTGGATCAACCGGATCCGCGACGGCCACATCCTCGCCGCTGCGCCGACCGAGGCGGCGACCAAGGACTACAACGAAGAAGTGAACGCGGCGTTACCGCAAACGGTTTGGATGACTGGCTGCAGCAGCTGGTACCTGGGCGAGGATGGGCTGCCGGAACTGTTCCCGTGGAAACCGGTGCGGCACCGCGAACTGCTTGCCGACCCGGACGACGACGACTTCGACGTCCGCTCCGCCTGAATGTGACAGCGGTCACACCGCTTTCTGCGTTGTTTGCTCCCGAACAAGATGGACTTTTTCGCGCAAGCGGTCGTACGGTCGCACTACTGAACTCATGTGCAACAACCGAATGTCACGGAAGGAACGACGATGTTCGAACTCATCGCATTCGGCGCAGTGGTACTCCTCCTCGTTGCCGGGCTCGGCCTGCCCTACCCGCAGACCTGGCACGGGCGCTGGGGCAACTCCGACCGCTGATCGCTGGTACGAATGGTGAGTGCTTGACGCCGTCCCACCGCGCTGCCCGGACTCCCTCCCACCGCGCTGCCCGGACTCCACCGTCCTACTGCTCTCCACCTCCGACACCGACCTGATCACCGCGCGGGCGGCCGGGGTGGGTTACCGGTGGGCGAACCCGTCGCGGCTGGTCGACGGAGAACTCGAGGAACTGCTGCGCGACTCCGACATCGCCGTCGTACGCATCCTCGGCGGCTATCGCGCCTGGCAGGACGGCATCGACACGGTGGTCGCCAGCGGGGTGCCCACCGTGGTGGTCAGCGGCGAGCAGTCGCCGGACGCGGAGTTGATGGGCCGCTCGACGACGCCCGCGGGCGTGGCCCTGCAGTCACACATCTACCTCGCCCAGGGTGGCGTCGACAACCTGCGACAGCTGCACGCGTTCCTCTGCGACACGCTGCTGATGACCGGCTTCGGGTTCAGCCCGCCGGTGACCACCCCGAACTGGGGCATCCTCGAACGCGCGTCGACCCGTGATGACGGTCCGACGATCGCGGTGCTGTACTACCGCGCCCAGCACCTGGCGGGCAACACCGACCTACGTCGAGGCGCTGTGCCGGGCCATC
The DNA here is from genome assembly GCA_963699655.1 of uncultured Actinomycetota bacterium. GTDB lineage: Bacteria > Actinomycetota > Actinomycetes > Mycobacteriales > Mycobacteriaceae > Mycobacterium. Next base: position 180,190 of record CAVOUV010000017.1, on the reverse strand, counting down.
GAGGAGGCGGGCGGCCGGGCCCTACCGGTGTTCTGCGCATCGCTGCGCACCGCCGAGGCAGGACTGCTCGACGTGCTGCACACCGCCGACGCGATGGTGACCACCGTGCTGGCGGCCGGGGGATCGACCCCGGCGACCGTGAGCGCCGGTGGCGCCGACGACTCCTGGAATGTGGCACACCTGGCCACCCTGGACATACCGATCCTGCAGGGCCTGTGCCTGACCAGTTCGCGCGCGCAGTGGGCAGGCCAACGACGACGGGCTGTCTCCGCTCGACGTGGCCACCCAGGTCGCCGTGCCCGAATTCGACGGCCGCATCATCACGGTTCCGTTCTCGTTCAAGGAGATCGACGACGAGGGGCTGATCTCCTACGTCGCGACCCGGAGCGCTGCGCGCGCGTCGCCGGGCTGGCGGTGCGCACATGCCCGGCTGCGGGCATGTCGATCCCGCCGACAAGCGGGTGGCGCTGGTGTTCTCCGCCTATCCGACCAAGCACGCCCGGATCGGCAACGCGGTCGGGCTGGACACCCCCGCCAGCGCCGTCGCGCTGCTGCGCGCCATGCGCGACGCCGGGCTATGCGATCGGCGACATCCCAGGCGTCGACGCCGGTGACGGCGACGCACTGATCCACGCGCTCATCGAGCGCGGCGGCCAGGACCCCGACTGGCTCACCGACGGGCAGCTGGCCGGCAACCCGATCCGGGTGTCCGCCACGGACTACCGCGAATGGTTCGCAGCGCTGCCGCCGAACTCACCGACGCGGTCGTCGCGCACTGGGGCCCGCCGCCGGGCGAGTTGTTCGTCGACCGCAGCCGCGACCCCGACGGGGAGATCGTGATCGCCGCGCTGCAGGCCGGCAACGTGGTGCTGATCGTCCAGCCGCCGCGGGGCTTCGGCGAGAACCCGGTGGCCATCTACCACGACCCCGACCTGCCGCCGAGCCACCACTACCTGGCCGCCTATCACTGGATCGGACGCACGGGTTTCGGCGCCGATGCCGTCGTGCATCTGGGCAAGCACGGCAACCTGGAGTGGCTGCCCGGCAAGACGCTGGGCATGTCGGCGGCCTGTGGCGCCGACGCGGCGCTGGGCAACCTGCCGCTGATCTACCCGTTCCTGGTCAACGACCCGGGGGAGGGCACGCAGGCCAAACGCCGGGCCCACGCCACGCTGGTCGACCACCTCATCCCGCCGATGGCGCGCGCCGAAACCTACGGCGACATCGCACGGCTGGAGCAGCTGCTCGACGAGCACGCCACCATCGCCGCGCTCGACCCCGGCAAGCTGCCCGCCATCCGCCAGCAGATCTGGACGCTGATGCGGGCCGCCAAGATGGATCACGACCTCGGCCTGGACGAACGTCCCGACGACGACTCGTTCGACGACATGCTGCTGCACGTCGACGGCTGGCTGTGCGAGATCAAGGACGTCCAGATCCGCGACGGGCTGCACATTCTCGGCCAGGCGCCCGACCGGCGAGCCGAACTCGACCTGGTGCTGGCCATCCTGCGCGCCCGGCAGCTGTTCGGCGGCGACCAGACGGTGCCCGGGCTGCGGCAGGCGCTCGGCCTGGCCGAGGACGGCCACGACGACCGCGCCGCCGTCGACGCCGCCGAAGCACGCGCGCGTGAACTGGTTGCCGCGCTGCAGGACAGCCGGCTGGAACCCGGACGCGGTCGACCGGTCTGACCGACAACCCCGACGTCGACCGCGATCCTGCGCTTCGCCGCCACCGAGGTCGTGCCGCGGCTGGCCGGCACCGCGGCCGAGATCGACCAGATCCTGCGCGCGCTGGACGGCCGGTTCATCGCCGCCGGGCCGTCCGGGTCGCCGCTGCGCGGCCTGGTCAACGTGCTGCCCACCGGCCGCAACTTCTACTCGGTCGACCCCAAGGCGGTGCCGTCCCGGCTGGCGTGGGAAACCGGTGTGGCGATGGCGGATTCGCTGCTCGACCGCTACCGCGAGGACTACGGCGACTGGCCGCGGTCGGTCGGGCTGTCGGTGTGGGGCACCTCGGCGATGCGCACCTCCGGCGACGACATCGCCGAAGTGCTTGCGCTGCTGGGTGTCCGGCCCGTGTGGGACGACGCGTCGCGCCGGGTGGTCGAACCTGGAGCCGATCCCGCTCGCCGAACTCGGCCGCCCGCGCATCGACGTCACCGTGCGCATCTCCGGCTTCTTCCGCGACGCCTTCCCGCATGTGGTCACGATGCTCGACGACGCGGTGCGACTCGTCGCGGGCCTCGACGAAGCCGACGACGACAACTACGTACGCGCCCACGCGCGGGCCGACCTCGCCGAGCACGGCGACGAACGCCGCGCCACCACAAGGATTTTCGGCTCCAAGCCCGGCACCTACGGCGCGGGCCTGCTGCAGCTGATCGACAGCCGCAACTGGCGCGACGACGCCGACCTCGCGCAGGTCTACACCGCGTGGGGCGGCTTCGCCTACGGTCGCGGCCTCGACGGCGCGCCCGCCGCCGACGACATGAACCGCCAGTACCGCCGGATCGCGGTGGCCGCCAAGAACACCGACACCCGCGAGCACGACATCGCCGACTCCGACGACTACTTCCAGTACCACGGCGGCATGGTCGCCACCGTCCGGGCGCTGACGGGGCAGGCGCCCGGCCGCCTACATCGGCGACAACACCCGGCCCGACGCCGTGCGCACCCGCACGCTGTCCGAGGAGACCACGCGGGTCTTCCGGGCCCGCGTGGTCAACCCCCGCTGGATGACGGCGATGCGCCGGCACGGCTACAAGGGCGCCTTCGAGATGGCCGCCACCGTCGACTACCTGTTCGGCTACGACGCGACCGCCGGCGTGATGGCCGACTGGATGTACGAGCGGCTCGCCGGCCGAGTACGTGCTCGACGACGAGAACCGCAAGTTCATGGCGGAGTCCAACCCGTGGGCGCTGCACGGCATGGCCGAGCGGCTGCTCGAGGCCGCCGGCCGCGGCATGTGGGCCCAGCCCGAACAGGCCACGCTCGACGGTCTGCGGCAGGTGCTGCTGGAGACGGAAGGCGAACTCGAGGGCTGAGACCGACTAGGTTGGCTACGTGCCTGTCACCTTTGCCGACGTCGCGAAGAGCGAATACATCCTGCTGACCACCTTCACCAAGGACGGCCGGCCCAAGCCCACCGCGATATGGGCGGCGCCGGCGGGGACTGCGCTGGTGGTGATCACCCAGGAGAAGTCGTGGAAGGTCAAGCGGATCCGCAACACCCCGCGGGTGACCATCGCGAAATGCGATCGAAGCGGAAACCCCAAGGGTGACGCGGTCGAGGCGGTCGCCTCGATCCTCGACAAGTCGGCCAACGGCGCCACCTACGACGCCATCGGCAAGCGCTACGGCCTGATCGGCAAAACATTCAACTTGTTCTCCAAGTTGCGGGGCGGAATCAAGAACAACGTTTCGATCGAACTGAAACCGGTCAACTGAACCCCATGGCTTCGACCTTCAAAGACGTCTACGACGAGAAGTACCTGCTGCTCACCACCTTCACCAAGGACGGCACGGCCAAACCCACCACGGTGTGGGGCGTGCCCGAGGGCGACAGGTTGCTGATCATCACCGACGACGGCTCGTGGAAAACCAAGCGGATCAACAACACGCCGCGGGTGACGATCCAGAAGGCCGGTGCGCTCGGCAAGGTCAAGGGTGAGCCCGTCGAGGCGGTGGCGCGCATGTTGCCCGACTCCGAGACCCGCCGGGTCTTCGACAAGGTCACCAAGCGCTACTGGTGGCACGCGTGGTGGTGGGTGCCGCAGGCGATCTTCCGCGGCGGCATCGACAAGGTGCACGCGGCGATCGAGGTCACCGCTCCCGCGCCCGCCTAGGAACCCAGCGCGGCCTCTCACGCGTTGGACGGGTCATGGCGATGCGGCTGTTCTTGGTCTACGCAGTCGTCGAGCTGGCCGTCATTGTGGCGCTGGCCTCGACGATCGGGTTCGGCTGGACTGTCCTGCTGCTGCTTGCGGCACCTTCCTGGTCGGCCTTGCGCTGGCCGGCTCCCAGGTCAAGCGCCACATCCGCCCGGCTGCAGTCCGGGCTGACCGCCCGGACCGCGCAAGGCGCGGTGACCGACAGCGTGCTCGTCGCGCTGGGCACTGTCCTCGTCGTCATCCCGGGCCTGGCCAGTTCCGTCCTCGGCGCGCTGTTGCTGCTGCCGCCGACCCGCGCTGCCGCCCGTCCGCTGGTCACCGCGATGGCCGCCCGGCGCGCACCGCTGATCGCGGCTGCGGCCGCGGCGCGCCGCGACAGACTGGGGATACACGGCCGCAGGGCGGGGTGACTACATCGACGGAGAGGTCATCGACGTCGTCGACGTCGAAGCCACCGGCCGTGGAGCGCGAGCCCCGCCGGCCCGAGGAGCGCAAGCCCGAATACGTGACGACCCTGCTCCTCAACGGGCGGGTGCACAGCCCGGCCATGCCCGACGCGACCGCGATGGCCGTGCGCGACGGCGTCGTCGCGTGGCTCGGCAGCGACGACGTCGGCCGCGCGCAGTTTCCCGACGCCGAAATCGTCGACCTCGACGGCGGCTTCGTCGCCCCCGCATTCGTCGACAGCCACGTCCACCTCACTGCGACCGGCCTGACGTTGGCCGGCCTGGACCTGCGCGCAGGCGACCTCGAGGCAGCACTGCCTTCGACTGATCGGCGACTACGCCCACGCCACATCCCGACGGCCTGATCTGGGCACACGGCTGGGACGAATCGGGCTGGCCGGAACGCGACCGCGCCGAGCACCGACGACCTGGACGCGCGTGGTCGGCGACCGGCCCGCCTACCTGGCCCGCGTCGACGTCCACTCGGCGGCCGCCTCCACCGCGCTGCGCCGGCTCGCGCCCGCCTCACCGGCGCTGCGGGATTCACCGACGCAACGCCCGCTGACCAGCGACGCGCACCACCTGGTGCGGGCGGCCGCGCGCGACCGGCTGACGCCGCCAGCAGCGTCGGCGGGCCCGGCGCGCCGCGCTCGACGCCGCGGCGGCATTCGGCATCGCCGCCGTCCACGAATGCGCAGGCCCGCAGATCGGCGGCCTCGACGACTGGCACGAGCTGCGCGACCTCGACCACGGCGTCGAAGTCGTCGGCTACTGGGGCGAACCGGTGACCAGCGCCGACCAGGCGCGGCGACCTGATCGACGCCACCGGCGCGCGGGGGCTGGCCGGCGACCTGTTCGTCGACGGCGCGCTGGGATCGCGTACTGCGTGGCTGCACGAGCCCTACGCCGACGCGCCCGACTGCTACGGGCAACAGCTACCTCGACACCGACGCGATCACCGCCCACCTGCGGCCTGCACGGAAGCGGGTGTCACGGCGGGTTTCCACGTGATCGGCGACGCCGCCGTGCGGCCGTCGTCGACGCGCTCGAGCGCGTCGTCGAAGCGTTCGGCAGCGCCGGCGGTCGCCCGATGCGGACATCGGCTCGAGCACCTCGAGATGGTCACCGAGCGAGCAGGCGGCCAGCTCGGCTCGTGGGGCGTGATCGCCAGCATGCAGCCCAACTTCGACGCGCTGTGGGGCGGCGACGACGGCATGTATGCGCAGCGTCTCGGCCCCGGCCGAGCCCGTCAGCTGAACCCGTTGGCGCTGTTAGCATCCCAAGGCGTGCCCCTCGCCTTCGGCTCCGACAGCCCCGTCACCGACATGAATCCCTGGGCCACGGTGCGTGCGGCGACCGCGTCACCAGACCCCCGGCAGCGCGGTGTCGGCGCGGGCGGCGTTCGCGGCGGCCACCCGCGGCGCCTGGCGGGCCGGCGGTGTCCGCGACGGCGTCACCGGCACCCTGGTACCCGGCGCGCCCGCGTCCTACGCGATCTGGGAGGCCGACGAGTTCGAGGTGAGCGCGCCCGCCGATGAGGTGCAGCGCTGGTCGACCGACCGGCGATCGCGGGTGCCTGCCCTGCCGCGACTCGACGTCTGGTTGCCGCGATGCCGGCAGACCGTGCATCGAGGTGCCGTTATCCATGGCTGATCCGGCGCCGGCGCGAGTGGTCCCGCCGCATCTGACGAGACCCACACCTTTCCGGCCGTCGAGGACGTCGAGCGACGACGACCGCCGACGACCGCTCGACGAGGCGACCGACGCAGGACACCGCGGACGTCGAGACCGCGGAGCCCCGTCCGCGTGCCAACCGGTTCGGCGGGCGGTCGTGGACCGGCTGCCGCAACTGAGCGTCACGATCGTCGGCGGCCTGGCTGCTGTGCATGAGTTTCCCGCCGTTCGGCTGGTGGTACGCGGCGATCGTGGCGTTCGCGCTGCTGGCGTGGGTGCTGACCCGCGACACCACAACGCCCGCGGGCGGATTCGGGTACGGCTTGCTGTTCGGGCTGGTCTTCTACCTGCCGTTGCTGCCGTGGATCAGCGGGCTGGTCGGGGCGCTGCCGTGGATTGCCCTGTCCATCGTGCGAGGCGCTGTTTCCCGGCTTGTTCGGTCTGCTCGCCGTCGCGTGTCGGCGGCTGCCCGGCTGGCCGCTCTGGTTCGCGGGGCTGTGGGCGCCGCAGGAATGGCTCAAGTCGACGGTGCCGTTCGGCGGATTCCCTTGGGGCGTAGTCGGTTTCAGCCAGACCGAAAGCCCCGCTGCTGCCGCTGGCGCAGATCGGCGGGGCGCCGCTGGTGTCCTTCGCGGTGGTGCTGATCGGATTCAGCGTGGCCGCCATCGCGCTGGAGATCGTGCGCTGGTGGCCGCGGCGATGCCGACCCACACCGCCGCGCCGCCCGCGGTCGTGCTGCCCGGGCGTGTGCATCAGCCCGTGCTGCTGTCGACGGCGCTGGCGTGGCCGCATGTCCGCCAGTCCGGTGCCGGGCGCCGGCGACGACCAGCCGATCACGGTGGCCGCTGTGCAGGGCAACGTGCCGCGGCTCGGGCTGGAGTTCAACGCCCAGCGCCGCGCCGTGCTCGACAACCACGTCCGCGAAACGCTGCGGCTGGCCGACGACGTGCGCGCGGGACGCGCGCCGCAACCGATGGTCGTCATCTGGCCGGAGAACTCCTCGGACATCGACCCGCTGGCCAATCCGGACGCCCCGCAGGAGATCTCGTCCGCCGCCGCGGCGATCAACGCGCCGATCCTGGTCGGCGGCGTCGTCGCCGCTCCCGGCTATTCCCGCGACAACCCGGTGTCCACCAACTCGGTGATCGTGTGGAATCCCGGACACGGGTCCGGCGGACCGCCACGACAAGCAGATCGTGCAGCCGTTCGGCGAGTACCTGCCGTGGCGCAGCTTCTTCAGCCGTCTGTCGCCGTACGCCGACCGGGCCGGCTACTTCGTGCCCGGCACGGGCAGCGGCGTGGTGCGCGCCGCCGGGGTACCGGTCGGGGTCACCACCTGCTGGGAGGTGATCTTCGACCGCGCCGCCCGTGAGTCGGTGCGCAACGGCGCCCAGCTGCTGGCCGTGCCCACCAACAACGCCACCTTCGACGAGGCGATGAGCGAGCAACAGCTCGCGTTCGGCAGGCTGCGCGCGGTCGAGCACGACCGCTACGTCGTCGTCGCCGGCACCACCGGGATCAGCGCGGTCATCGCCCCCGACGGCCGCGAGCTGGCCCGCACCGCGTTCTTCGAACCGGCTTACCTCGACACGCAGATCCGGCTGAAGACGCAGCTCACGCCCGCCACCCGGTGGGAGCCGATCGTCCAGGGGTGCTGGTCGGCATCGGTGTTGCGCGCTGCGCTCGGCGCGATACTGCACAATGGGAGTTTCGTGCGTCGCCGGCAACGACGACGACGCCAGCGCAGCGCGACGCACCGTCCGACGACGGAAGGCAACCACAGAGCGTCCCCGGTGGCATGCCGCTGAAGGATGACATGCGACCGCCCGCGCCCGAGTCGAGCGCACTCTGGTCATCATTCCCACCTTCAACGAGCGCGAGAACCTGCCGATGATCGTCGCGCGGGTGCACAATGCACGTCCTGACGTACACGTGCTGATCGTCGACGACGGCAGCCCCGACGGCACCGGCGAACTGGCCGACGAGCTCGCCCTGGACGACCCGGACCGCGTGCACGTCATGCACCGGACGGCCAAGGACGGGCTGGGCGCGGCGTACCTGGCCGGCTTCGCGTGGGGTCTGAGCCGCGAGTACTCGGTGCTGGTGGAGATGGACGCCGACGGCAGCCACCCCCCGAGCAGCTCTACCGGCTGCTCGACGCGATCGACGGCGGGCGCCGACCTGGTGATCGGGTCGCGCTACGTCGCCGGTGGCGAGGTGCGCAACTGGCCGCGGCGGCGGATGGTGCTGTCCCGCACCGCCAACGGCTACTCGCGCATCCTGCTCGGCGTCGACGTGCACGACATCACCGCCGGCTACCGCGCCTACCGGCGTGAAGTGCTGGAGAAGATCGATCTGGCCGCCGTCGACTCGAAGGGCTACTGCTTCCAGATCGACCTGACGTGGCGCACGATCAACAACGGGTTCGTCGTCGTCGAGGTCCCGATCACGTTCACCGAACGCGAGTTCGGGCAGTCCAAGATGAGCGGCTCGAACATCCGCGAGGCCCTGTTCAAGGTCGCGGAATGGGGTGTGCGCGGGCGCCTGGACCGCGCCCGCGGCGTCGGCCCGCTGCACCGGGCCAGCTCAGCCGCGGCTGCCGCGGCGGCGGGTCTTGATGATGTCGAGGCGCTCCTTGAGCAGCTCGTCGAGCTCCTCGACCGAGCGGCGCTCCAGCAGCATGTCCCAGTGGGTGCGCGGCGGCTTGACCTTCTTCGGCTCCGGCACGTCACCCTCGATCAGGGTGCCCTCCATGCCGTTGCGGCACAGCCAGGTGCCGGGGATCTCGGCGTCGTCGGCGAACGGAACGTCGAACTCCTCGCCGTTGTCGGTGCGGTAGCGGGCGACCTGACGCGGCGCCAAGTCGTGGTTGCGGTCCGTCTCGTAGCTCACGGCTCCGAGGCGACTGCCTCTCAAGACACGATCAGCCATCGTCAACACTCCTCAATACGCAATTGGTCCGGATTATCAACGCAGCAACCCGGCGCGCAGTTCCCGACTCGACCGTCGATGATACCGGGATCGGAGCGGCTCGCGGTTTACAGTCGGCTCGTGCACCGCGACAGTACGTCTTCGTCGCCCAGCCCTGTCGCTGGTGCGGTCGCGAAGTCGCCGACGCGGGCTGGGCCGGCGCCGGCAGTACTGCAGGCAGTCCTGCCGGCAGCGCGCCTACGAGCAGCGCGCGATGGTCAAGGGCACCGTCGCTCGCGCCGGACTGCGGTGGTGCTCACCGCCGAGGAGGCCCCGGAGCTGTCCGACCGCGTCTACCAGGTCAGATGCGCCGCCGAGGACGTCGCGACCGCGGTCGACGAAGGGGCCGCCGCGCCGAGCTGCGGGAGCTGTGCGACGCGCTGATGCAGGCGGCAAGGCGGCCGACGGCTGGCGGTAGTCGTCACGGTTTGCGCGCTGAACATCGTCGGGCGGTTGCCCGTCTTACGATGACCATCGACGAAAACCCGAGATCGGACCGCGGTGCCTTGTGTCCACCCCCGAGTCGACGCCCCCTACGACGGGTCGCGCGCCACGGGCGTGTGGCGCTTCGACGATTTCGTCCTCGACACGCACGTTACGAACTGCGCTCCGGCGATGAGGTGATCCGCGTCGAACCCCAGGTGTTCGACGTGCTGACCCAGTTGGTCAGCAACCACGACCGGTTCGTCACCAAGGAGGAGCTGTTCGACTCGGTGTGGGGCGGCCGGTTCGTCGGCGAGGCGGCGCTGACCAGCCGCATCAAGGCGGCCCGGCGCGCACTCGGCGACGACGGCGAGTCGCAGCGCTACATCAGGACCGTCCGCGGGCGCGGCTACCAGTTCGTCGGCACCGTCGCACCGGCGACGCAGCCGGTCCCGAGGCGCCCGCCGAGCCGCCGCCACCCGCCGAACCTGCGCCGCCGCGTCAGCACATCGCGTTCTGCCGGGCGGCCGACGGCGTGCGGCTGGCCTACGCCGTGGCGGGGGAGGGCCCGCCGCTGGTGCGGGCGGCCAACTGGATGACCCACCTCGGCTATGACATCGAGAGCCCGGTGTGGCAACACTGGGTCCGCGATCTGTCGTCGCGGCACACCTTCATCCGCTACGACGAGCGCGGCTGCGGCCTGTCCGATTGGGAGGCAAGCGGATTTCACCTTCGACGACTGGGTCGGCCGATCTCGAATCGGTGGTCGAGGCGCTTGGGCTGGAGCGGTTCCCGCTGCTGGGCGTGTCGCAGGGCGGCGCGGTCGCGGTCGCCTACGCGGCCCGCCACCCGGAGCGGGTCAGCCAGCTGGTGCTGTGCAGCGCCTATGCGCGGGGCCGCGCCGTGCGGGCCGTCGGCGAAGAGGAAAAGCGCGCTGCGGCACTGGATCTCGACCTGGCCCGGGTGGGCTGGGGCCGCGACGACCCGGCGTTCCGGCAGGTGTTCGCCGCGCAGTTCCTGCCCGACGGCACCCGAGCCGACTGGGCGGCGTTCGACCAACTGCAGCGGCGCACCACCTCGCCGGAGAACGCGGTGCGGTTCCTGGAGGAGTTCGCGCGCATCGATGTTCGGGACGAGGCCGGCCAGGTCGCGTGCCCGACGCTGATCATGCATTCCCGCGACGACCACCGCGTGCCGATGCGCTTCGGCGAGGAACTGGCGTCGCTGATCCCGGATTCCCGCCTGGTTGCGCTGTCGCAGCAACAATCACCTGCTGACCGCCACCGAACCGGCGTGGCGGGTGTTCTGCGACGAGCTCGAGCGCGTTCCTCGCCATCTGAGCCGAGGCCGCATCGGGCGTGATCTCCACGCAATCTCCACGCATTCTTCATGTACGGCAGCTTTCTGCGCCATTCATGCTGCTCACATGAGAAAACACACTCGCACACTGATGGTGGGCATCAGCGCGTTCGTCGCGCTCGGCACGCTTTCCGGTTGCTCTGGCGGCACATCCACCGAAGGCGTCATCGTCGCAGCCCGCACCCCGCCGCGACCTCGACCTCGACCGAGGCGACGGTCCCCGCATCGGCGCGCTACATGGCCGACATGGTGGCCGCCGACGGCAAGAAGATGACCATCGGTATCAGCGTCGACGGCGCCGACATCGCGGCGTACGCGTGCAACGGCACCGACGACGAGGCCTGGTTCTTCGGTAACCAGACCGACGGCAAAGATCGACATCAAGTCGCAGGTTCCGCGACACGCTGCAGGCCGAGTTCGACGGCAACGAGGTCGACGGCGAGCTGACGATGAACGGAGTCGAGTACGACTTCACCGCGGCAATGCCGTGTCCGGCCTGGCAGGCATGTACACCGCCGATTACGAAGGTGTCCGCGCCTCCTGGGTGGTGCGCCCCGACGGATCGGCGATCGGCGTTCAGTTCAGGCGGCTTCAGCCGGGCCGCAACTTCGACCCGTCCAATCTCGACAGCGCTCAACGACTACCAGTTCCGCAACGACGTCCGCAACAAGCGCAACCTCGCGGCCCGCAGGTCGATCGAATTCCCGCCAACGGCAAGCCGCAACTCGAGCATCAACGGCAGCGCAGGTGACACCGACGCTGGTCACCGGCACCTTCCGCTTTGACTCAACGTAGGCCGTACCCAACGGCCCTGCCGGAGTGAGCGCTTCGACGCTCACCCGGCCGGGCCGCATCTTTACCTCACCCAGAATCAAACCCTTCGGCGCCAGGGAGGCGGGGCGTAGCGTCACTTCACCGTGACGAGTCCCGCCGACCTGGCCCCGCCGCTGGCCCAGGCCACCCCTGCAGGCCGGCCGCTGGGCGCAACGCAAGTGGGGTCTGATCCGGCTGGCGTCGCCCTTCGTGCTCCTCGCGCTGTGGCAGATCGGCAGCGCGCTTGGCATCATTCCGCAGGACGTGCTGCCTGCGCCGTCGCTGATCCTGCAAGCCGGCGTCGAGCTCATCGAGAACGGTCAGCTCGCCGATGCCCTTGCGGTGTCCGGGGTCCGGGTGGTCGAAGGGCTGCTCCTCGGTGGTGTCATCGGCGTCGCGCTGGGAACGGCGGTCGGCCTGTCGAAGTGGTCGGAGGCCACGATCGACCCGCCGATGCAGATGGTGCGCGCGCTGCCTCACCTGGGGTTGATCCCACTGTTCATCATCTGGTTCGGGATCGGGGAGCTGCCCAAGGTCCTGCTGGTTGCCCTCGGTGTCAGCTTCCCGCTGTACCTGAACACGTTCTCGGCGATCCGTCAGGTCGATCCCAAGCTGTTCGAAACCGCTCAGGTCCTTGGCTTCTCGTTCTGGCAGCGATTCCGGTCGATCATCGTGCCCAGTGCCGCACCGCAGGTTCTGGTGGGCTGTCCGGCAGTCGTTGGCCATCGCGTGGCTGACCTTGATCGTCGCCGAGCAGATCAACGCGGACAAAGGAATCGGGTTCCTGATCATGAATGCCCGGGACTTCCTACGCATCGACATCATCATCTTCGGCCTGATCGTCTACGCCCTGCTCGGCATCGGCACCGACGCGATTGTGCGCGCCCTCGAAAAACGAGCATTGAGGTATCGCTCATGAGCATTGCTTTTGATTCGTCCGAAACCGACACCGCACGCGTCTCCGCAACGCCGACTACCGTCGCCGCCGAACTGCGGAACGTGAACAAGTGGTACGGCGACCATCACGTCCTCACCGACGTCTCGCTGCGGATCGGGCGCGGTGAGATCGTCGCCCTGATCGGGCGCAGCGGTTCGGGCAAATCGACGGTGCTGCGGGTGCTGGCCGGGCTCTCCACCGACCACACCGGCAACCGGGAGGTCGCCGGAGCGCCGGCACTGGCCTTCCAGGAGCCCCGGCTCTTTCCGTGGCGTGACGTCCGCACGAACGTGGTGTACGGCCTGACCCGCATCCGGCTGCCGAAGTCGCGAAGCGGTGTCGCGTGCCGACCGGGCGCTCGCCGACGTCGGGCTGGCCGATCGTGCCGGTGTGTGGCCGCTGACGCTGTCAGGCGGTCAGGCGCAACGTGTTTCGCTGGCGCGGGCGCTGGTGGCCGAGCCGGAGCTGCTGCTGCTCGACGAGCCGTTCGGCGCGTTGGATGCGCTCACCCGGCTCAGCATGCGCAAGCTGCTGCTCGATCTTTGGCGCGAAAAGGGTTTCGGTGTGCTGCTGGTGACCCACGATGTCGACGAAGCCGTCGCCATCGCCGACCGGGTGATGGTCCTCGAGGACGGCGCGGTCGTGCACACGCTGACCATCGACGATCCGCGGCGTCCTCCCGGAGAAGGCCCACACCGACCAGTACCGCGCCGAGCTGCTCGACAAGCTCGGCGTGCAGATCTGAGAGCCACCACCCCCGAAAGGAACGTTCATGTCCACGCTCGCGGCCGATCCGTTGCCGTCATCGCGCTGTCTGAGCCTGCTGCTCACAGGTTGCGTCTCCCGGGAGGACAGCTCACGGCGCCCAGCAGGCACCCGCGACGGTTCCGCTGACCGATCTGTCCGGCCTCACCCTGCAGGTCGGTGATCAGAAGGGCGGCACCGAATCGCTGCTGCGCGCCGCGGGAGCGCTCGACAGACTGCCCTACCAGATCGCCTTCTCGACGTTCACCTCCGGCCCCCCGCAGGTCGAAGCGGCCACTGCAGGCAAGATCGACTTCGCGATCACGGGCAACACGCCGCCGATCTTCGGCGCGGCATCCGGCGCCAAGGTCAAGGTGGTCTCCGCATACGACGGCAGCGGACGCGGCGACCAGAATCCTGGTCCAAGCCGATTCGCCGATCCACCGCCATCGACCGATCTGCGCGGCAAGAACATCGCGCGTCGGCAAGGGCAGCTCGGCGCACGGCCATATCCTTGCCCAGCTGAAGAAGCGCCGGCCTTTCGCCGTCCGATGTGAAGCTGGTGTTTCTTCAGCCCGCCGACGCGCTCGGCGCATTCACACAACGCCAGGCCGACGCGTGGGCGATCTGGGACCCGTACACCGCGCACGGCGGAGGCAGATATCCCGGTCCGCAGCATCGGCCAGGCGCGCGGCGTCACCAACGGGTACTGGTTTCGGCGTCGCCTCGGACCAGGCGCTGGCCGACCCGAAGCGCAATACCGCGCTGGCGACCTGCTGGTCCGGTTCGAGAAGGCGGCGCGCTGGGCGAAGGACAACCCCCAGCAATGGGCGCAGAGTTACGCCGACGCAGTAGGGCTGGACCCGAAGGTGGCCGCGGCATCCCAGGGGCGCAGTCTGCGGTTGCCGACCGCACTGGACGACGAGGTGGTGGCCTCCGAGCAGAACCTCGCCGACCTGTTCGCGAAGTCCGGGCAAAGCGCTCTCCGCACCGGAATTCAAGAACTGGGTCGACCGTCGCTACGACGATGCGCTGCGTCCCTTGCTGTTCAATCACTGACGAGGAGCTCAATGCCCGCGAAACTTCTTCTGGTTTCTGCCCACCAACGGCGACAGCCGCTCGATCGTGGGGGCCTCGCACGCGTCGTCGCATCACACGGTGCCCACGAACTACCGTCCCCCGAGCCGCAGGTACCTGGCCGAGGTGGCGCGCGCCGCCGACCGGCTCGGCTACGAGGGTGTGCTCACGCCGACCGGAACGTGGTGCGAGGACGCCTGGCTGACCGCCTCGGCGCTGCTCGCCGAGACCGAGCGGCTGAAGTTCCTCGTGGCGTTCCGGCCCGGTCTGGTGCCGCCGACGCTGGCCGCCCAGCAGACGGCGACGTCTGCAGCGGTTCTCAGAGGGCCGGGTGCTGCTCAACATCGTCAGCGGCGGCGACGACCTCGAGCAGCGCCGGTTCGGCGACTGGCTCGGCCACGACGAGCGCTACGCCCGGACCGGCGAATTCCTGCACATCGTCAGCTCGGTGTGGCGCCAGGACTCGCTCGACTTCGAGGGCCAGTACTACAACGTCAAGGACGCGCGGGTGTCCGCGCCGCCGGATCCGTTGCCGCAGATCTACTTCGGCGGTTCGTCGCCGGCCGCCCTGCCGATCGCGGCCGAGTACGTCGACGTCTACCTCACCTGGGGTGAGCCGCCGCAGGCCGCGGCGGCCAAGATCGACAAGGTCCGCACGCTGGCCGAACGAGCGGGGTCGCAATCTGCGTTTCGGGATCCGGTTGCACACCATCAGCCGCGACACCTCAGAGGCGGCGTGGGCGGTGGCCGACGAGCTGCTGGCGGAGCTCACTGCCGACCAGATCGCCAAAGCCACTGAGCTGCACGCACGTCGGAGTCCGAAGGGCAGCGGCGCATGACGGCGTTGCACGGCGGCCGAGATCGACCGGCTCGAGATCTACCCGAACCTGTGGGCCGGGGTGGGGCTGGTGCGCGGCGGTGCGGGCACCGCACTGGTCGGCAGCCACGAGGAGGTCGCCAACCTGATCTACGAGTACCACTCGCTGGGCTTCGACGAGTTCATCCTGTCCGGCTACCCGCACCTGGAGGAGGCGTACTGGTTCGCCGAGGGGGTGCTGCCGCTGCTGAAGCACAAAGGTGTCGCCTGACCGCGGTTGCGGCTGTCGTTGGCTCTTGCACAGCTCAGCGGTCAAGCTGAGGCGTGGACGAATGGTTCGAGCGCAGCCCGTTCGTCGGGTTCGTTCCGTGGATCATCTACTGGGTGGTCGCCGACGGCCCCAGCACCTGGATGTTCGGCGCGATCTGCGCGGTGCTCGCGGCATTGATCCTGGGCGTGTCGGCCGGCCGGGGCGGCCCGCGACTGCTCGAGGTGGTCACCATCGTGTTCTTCGTCGGGGTGACCATCGCCGGCATCATCGTCGGCGCCGAGGACCGCGACTGGATGGACGCCTACGCGACAACGCTTTCCAGTGGCGTGCTGGCGGCGATGTCACTGGTCTCGCTGGCGTTCGTCCCGTTCACCGCGCAGTACGCACCCGATTCGGCGCGACGCGAGGAGTGGGAGGAGGCGGCGTTCCGGCGCACCAACCTGGTGCTGACCCTGATGTGGGCGCTGGTGTTCGCGCTCATCGCGGTCCTGGGCTACGTCGCCGTCGAACGTCGCCGTCGACCGTCAACTGGACCAAGGCCGTGATCCCGCTCGTGGTGATCGTCGGGGCGGTCGGGATGACCCAGATCTATCCCGAGAGGGCCCGGGCAAACGCCGACCGGCACGGCGCCGCCTGACACTGCACAAGCTAGCAGCTGAACGTCTCGCCGATCTCCGGCGGAGGGGTCACCGGTTGCAGACAGCCGAACGGTTCGACGCCCGCATCGCTGAACCAGGCCGCCGACCGATGGGCGTAGTTCACGCAGAACAGCCCGGTCGGGTCGGCTGCGGCATCGGTAGTCGCCGAACGCCAGGCCTGGTCCGTACGGCAGTTCGAGCGCCGTCGCCCTTGACGAAGCGGGCCGGGATCCCCGTGCAGCGAGCCGATCTGCAACGCTGGTGCCGTCGTAGTCGATCCACCCGCCTTTCCACTCGCCCTCGGCTCGGCCGGGCGCGGCGGCGGATCGGCCAGCTCCACCAGGCACGCCAGCGCGCCCCCGTTGTACTGCGCGTCGGTGAGGCAGTTGGTCTTGCCGGAGGGGGTGGTGAACGCGATGTCGTCGCCGAGCTCGGTGGTCGGCGCCGTCGCGGGTCGCGACGTGATACGTGCCGGCATCGGCGGGTGTGCCCGCCTCGATCCAGCTCGATGACGTCGCCGATCGGCGCCCCCGGACGCCGGCGGCCTGGCCGGCACCGTGGAGGTCGGTGCCGGGGTGGTCGCGTGCGTGCTCGGCGGTGCGGCCGGCGAGGGCGCGACTTCTCCGCATCGCCCGCCCACCGAATTGGAACACCCCGCCACCAGCACAGACACCGCGATCAGCACAGCTATCCGCATTCGGCCAGGCTAGCGGGCCGACACACGATCTCCGGCCAGGCGCGGCGGCGAGTGTTCGTTCGCTACCGTCGGATGATGCACGAACACACCGTCCGCGCAACCATCGCCTCGGGCACCGTCGAGGGATTCACCCGCGACGGAGTTAACCGCTGGCGCTCGATTCCGTACGCCCGCCCGCCGGTCGGGCCGCTGCGATATGCGCGCTCCGCAACCGGTGCAGCCGTGGCGCGGGGTGAGGTACTGCCACGGGTTCGGCAACTGCGCGCCGCAGCAGCGCATGTACACCATCCTCGCCCCGGGCAAGTACCAGCCGATGAGTGAGGACTGCCTGACCCTCAACGTCGTCGCCCCCGAGTCGCCGGCACGATGCACCGCTTGCCCGTCATGGTCTTCATCCACGGTGGCGGCTATTTCATGGGCAGTTCGGCGACGCCGATCTACGACGGCGCCGCCCTCGCGCGCCGCGGCTGCGTGTACGTCTCGGTCAACTACCGCCTCGGGGCGCTCGGCTGCCTCGACCTGTCGTCGCTGTCGACGAAGGACGTCACCATCGACGACAACCTCTACCTGCGCGACCTGGTGATGGCTCTGGGCTGGGTCCGCGACAACATCGCGGCGTTCGGCGGAGAGCCGGGCAACGTGACGATCTTCGGCGAGAGTGCCGGCGCACACGCCGTCGCCACGCTGCTGGCCGTACCGGCGGCCAAAGACCTGTTCGCCCATGCGATCTCGGAGAGCCCGGCCGCCGGAATGGTGCGCACCCCCGAGGTGGCCACCCAGTACGCCGACCGAGTTCGCCGCGCTGCTCGGCGCGCGCCCGGAAGACGGCGCGCAGGCCGTGATGGCCGCCCGGCCCGCCGATCTGGTCAACGCGTTCGACCGGCTGGTCGACCCATGGGCAGCGCGCGATGCTCGGCGCCTTTGCGGCGGGCCCGACCAGCGGCACGGAGTATCTACCGCTGGACCCGGTCGAGGCGATGCGCGCCGGCAAGGCGCACCGGGTCCCTCTCATCGTCGGCACCAACGCCGAGGAGGCCCGGCTGTTCAGCCGCTTCCTCAAACTGTTGCCGATGACCGAACCGATGATCGAACGCGTGCTGGCTCTCGCGGAACCGGCTGAGCGCGAACGTATTACGGCCGCATACCCGGGCTATCCGGACCGCGCGGCATGCATCACATCTCGGTGGTGACTTCGCCTTCGGGTCGGCCGCCTGGCAGATCGCCGAAGCGCACCGCCGGCACGCCCCGACGTATCTGTACCGCTACGACTACTCCCCGCGCACGCTGCGGTGGTCGGGCCTTGGCGCGACCCACGCCACGGAACTGCTGGCGGTGTTCGACGTCTACCGCACCAAGTTCGGCCGGCTCTTACCGCCGCCGCCGACCGGCGTTCGGCGTTACGGGTCAGCAACGACATGCAGAGGCGGTGGCGCGCTTTCAGCCGAACCGGGGTGCCCGGCGACGGCTGGCCGGCCTACACCAGTCCAGAACGCGCGGTCATGGTGTTCGACCGCCGTGGCCGCCTCGAGTACGACCCGCACGCCGACCGCAGGCAGGCGTGGGAGGGATTCTCGCTGGCCGGCCGCTGAATC
Source organism: uncultured Actinomycetota bacterium (assembly GCA_963699655.1). Classification (GTDB taxonomy): domain Bacteria; phylum Actinomycetota; class Actinomycetes; order Mycobacteriales; family Mycobacteriaceae; genus Mycobacterium. Next base: position 161,839 of record CAVOUV010000017.1, on the reverse strand, counting down.
CGTGCCGTGGGCGGAAATCGCTGCGCGGCGTCGACGGATGTGATTGCGTGACCTGGTGGCGTACCCACTGGACCCGCTCAGCGGCGACGAGTTCACGGCGGTGGCATCGATCCTGCACCGCGAGCGCGAGGTTGGGGAGGGGTGGCGGGTTGCGTCGATCGAACTGATCGAACCGACCAAGGCCGAACTCCGGGCTTTCGACGACGGAGGACCGCGACCCCCGCGGCGCGCGGAGGTGAACTGCCTGCACCGCGCGAGCAACGCCACCTACAAGAGCGTGGTGTCACTGACCGACGACCGGGTCGAATCGTTCGAGCACATCCCGGGCGTGCAGGCCAATTTCACGGTCGACGAGTTCCTCGAGTGCGACGAGCTCCTCAGGAACCATCCCGATGTCATCGCCACACTCGCCAAGCGTGGCATCACCGATTTGGAACTGGTGTTCATGGACACCTGGACCTACGGCGACGCGGTCGCGCCACCGGAGTACCGCGACCGCCGGATCGGTTGGTCGGACACCTGGCTCAAGGACGGCCCCGGCACGAATCCCTATGCCCACCCGGTGAGCGGACTGCACTGCGTCGTCGACCTGAACTCGATGGAACTGCTGCGGATCGAGGACAACGGCGGCGTCGAGCCTCCCACTGTCATGGGGGAGTACGTTCCCAAGCACATTCCGGAGAGCATCCGCGCCGGCTCACGGCGTGAACCGCTCAAACCCCTCCACGTCGATCAGCCCGAAGGGCCGTCGTTCACCCTCGACGGCAACCTGCTGAGATGGCAGAACTGGTCGTTGCGGGTCGGCTTCAACCATCGCGAAGGCATGACGCTGCACACCATCCGGTACCGCGACGGCGACCGTGAACGCTCTGTGGCGCACCGGATATCGCTGGCCGAGATGATCGTTCCCTACCGTGACTCGTCGGAGGACCACTACCGGCGCACCGCCTTCGACATCGGCGAATGGGGCCTCGGCTTCATGACCACGTCGTTGGAACTCGGCTGCGACTGTCTAGGTGAGATCCGTTATCTCGACGCGGTGCTGCACAACAGCAAGGGCGAGCCGTACACGATCACCAACGCGGTGTGCATCCACGAGGAAGACAACGCGGTGCTGTGGAAACACGTCGACCACGACATCGGCGCCGAAGTGCGCCGGATGCGGCGGCTCACCGTGTCCTCACACGTGACCGTCGCCAACTACGAGTACCTGATCTACTGGCGGCTCTATCAGGACGGCAACATCGAGTGCGAGATCCGCGCCACCGGCATCATGGTGACCACTCCGGTGGCGCCCGGCCAGCCGCACCCGAACGGCACCCTGGTTGATGAGCGCACGTACGCCCCGTACCACCAGCACTTCCTGGTGGCACGGCTCGACATGGACATCGACGGCACCGACAACACCGTCGTCATGACCGAGTCACACGCCGAGCCGATGGGACCCGACAACCCGTTCGGGCTGTCGCTGGTGACCCGTAACCACCCGCTGCACACCGAAAGCCAGGGCAAACAGGACGTCAACTACGCGACACAACGCGCGTGGAAAGTCGTCAACACCAACGTCGTCAACGGTCTCGGTACCCACCCGTCCTACAAACTCGTTCCCAGTGGTGCGATTCCGCCCATGTTCGATCCCGACTCACCGGTGATCGAGCGCGCCAGCGTGATCGGCCACACGCTGTGGGTGACGCCGAATCATCCCGACGAGCGTTGGCCTGCAGGAGAATTCGTCAACCAGTCGGCGAAGGACACCGGCCTCGCCAGGTGGACCCTGGCCAACCGCTCCATCGACAACACCGACGTGGTGATGTGGTACGTCTTCGGCATCCACCACATCACCCGGCCGGAGGACTGGCCGGTGATGCCGGTCGACATCGTGTCGTTCTGGCTCAAGCCGTTCGGATTCTTCGACCGCAACCCGTCGCTGGATGTGGTCGGCACGCCGCCGGACATGTGCCACACCGAGACGCACTCCGCCGGCCACTAACGTTGACCGGATGCAGCCGATGCACGACGCTGTAATCGAACGCCCGGGCGAGCTGAACCCGGACTGGCTGACGGGCGCGATCGGCGCACCTGTCGCCGGTTTCGGCGTCGAACGCATCGGCACCGGCCAGATGAGTGAGTGCTACCGCGTCGCGCTGAGCTACGCCGGCGGATCCAACGGGCCGAGTTCGGTGGTGCTCAAGGTGGCGGCCACCGACCCGGTCAGCCGCCAGACCGGGATGGCGCTGGGACTCTACGAGCGCGAGGTGCGGTTCTACACGGATATCGCACCGAACCTCGGCGGGCCGGTCGCGCCCTGTTATCACGCCGGATTCGACGCCGACGCCGGTGCGTTTCACCTGCTGCTGGGCGACGCCGGCCCGGCGGTCGTCGGTGACGAAATCAAGGGTGCGACAGTCGAACAGGCCGCTCTCGCGCTGTCCGAGCTCGGCCGGCTCCATGGCCGATGCTCGGTGACGCGGCGATGGCCGAGGCCGACTGGCTCAACCGCGAGTCACCGATGAACCAGGCGCTGATCGGCCAGTTGTACGCGGGCTTCGCCGACCGCTACGGCCAGCAGATCGCTCCGCAACACCGCGAGGTGTGCGAGCGGCTGGTGGGCAGCTTCGACGGATACCTGGCGGGCGAGGCGCGGCGGAGCGGCTGGCGGGTCTCGTGCACGGCGACTACCGGCTGGACAACATGCTCTTCGGCGAGCCCGGCGCCGACCGGCCGCTGACGGTGGTGGACTGGCAGACCGTCACCTGGGGCCCGGCGATGACCGACGTGGCGTACTTCCTGGGTTGTGCGCTGTCCGACGACGTCTCGTCGCGCGCACTACGACGCGTTCCTGCTGGCCTACCACGACGCGCTCGGCCCGGATGCTCCCGTCAGCCTGGACGACGTCCGCGACGGCGTGCGTCGCGCAACCTTCTTCGGGGTGATGATGGCGATCGTCTCGTCGATGCTCGTCGCGCGCACCGAGCGCGGCGACGAGATGTTCATGACGATGCTGCGACGGCACTGTCAGCATGTGCTCGACACCGGCGCGCTCGATACGCTGCCCGATCCAGTTGTCGCCGAACCGCTTACGCCCACGGCTACCGACGAGGGGGCCCACCCGGCGACCGGCGAGCCGCTGTGGAGCGAGAGCTGGTATCTGGACTTCGCCGATCCCGAACAAGGGATCGGCGGCTGGATGCGGCTGGGGCTGATGCCCAACGAGGGCACCGCGTGGGTCACCGCCTTGCTCTGCGGGCCGGATATCCCGACCATCGCGGTGGTGGACTTCGAGGTTCCCGTGCCTGCCGATCCCGGCCGGGTGAGCACCGACACCGTCGAACTCACGCTCACGGCCACCGAACCGCTGCGGACGTACCGCGTCTCGCTGCGGGGTCGCGGCGAGGCGTACGACGATCCGGCCGCGTTGCTGAGGGGCGAGTCCGGCAGACCGGTCCAGATGACGATGGACCTGGTGTGGGCCACGACCGGCAGGCCCTACCAGTACCGGATCACGCCGCGATACGAGATCCCGTGCACGGTCTCGGGCACCGTGACCGCCGACGGCCGCGAGTTCGGCCTGCGTCGACGTCGCCGGACAGCGCGACCACTCCTGGGGTGTGCGCGACTGGTGGGCGATGGACTGGGTGTGGAGCGCGCTGCACCTCGACGACGGCACCCACACCCACGGGTGGACCTCCGAATCCCGGGCGCACCGCCGATCGGCGTCGGCTACGTCCAGCGGGCGGGCGACTTGTCGAGCTCGACGCGGTGACGGCCCGGGAAACCTTGGGCGACAACGGCTTACCGATGAGCACCACGATCGTCCACAAACCGGGAGGGCTCACCGCCGCCATCGACATCCGCGGGCACGCGCCGGTGCTGCTCACGTCACCGACGGTCGGGTCAGCCACTTTCCCGCGCCTGGGCCACGGTGACCACCGAAGACGGTCGCACCGGCGTCGGTTGGCTGGAATGGAACCGCAACCAAACCTGACCCCCGATTTCCGCGAGCGTGCGTGTCTGCAGGCGACACGCCGAGATCCGACGCGATAACGCGCACGCTCGCGGCGGGGTGGGCGTCAAGTACGCACCGCGTTGACCGTCTCGATGTGAGACTGGCACGGATGCGAATCATCGTGACGGGCGGCAACAGCGGTGTCGGTAGGGCGACCGCCGCGGCGTTGGCCGCCGAGGGCCACAGTGTCGTCATCGCCTGCAGGACCGTGAGCAAGGGGCAGCGGGCCGCCGGCGAGATGACCGGCGACGTCGAGGTCTGCGCGGGTCGATCTGGCAGATCTGTCCAGCGTCCGCGAATTCGCCGAGTCGGTGGATTCCGTTGACGTGCTGGTGAACAACGCCGGCGTGCTGGGATTGCCGCTGGTGCGCACCGCCGACGGTTTCGAGGGTCATATGGGAACCAACCACCTCGGCCACTTCGCACTGACGTGCCTACTGGGCGACAAAATCAGGGACCGCGTGGTCTCGGTGGCGAGCGCGATGTATGTGTTCGGCCGCATCCACCTCGACGACCTGAACTGGCGTACCCGCAGGTACAGGCCGCAGGCGGCGTACTCCGAATCCAAGCTGGCCAATCTGCTGTTCATTCACGAACTGGCTCGTCGCGGTGTTCGCGCGTACGCCTCGGATCCGGGCATGACCGACACCGGCATCACGCGAAACGCCGCCGGCCGGCTGCCGATCGGCGACAGAAATCCCGTCTGGCGCATGCCGCACAGCCCCGCGCAGGGAGCTCAGGCCAGCGTCGAGGCGGTGACGACGACCCTGCCCAGGGACGTATCTCGCCCCGCGGTTCAACCAGTGGGGCCGGCCGACGGTCACCCGGCCGCGTCGGAAGGGCGTCGATACCGGAATGGCCCGCAGGCTTTGGAGACTCTCGGCCGAGTTGACCGGTTGTGATTGGGTACCCCACGCCGATGGCGAAGAAAGAGTTCCGTAAGGGCGACGAGGTGACCTGGCAGAGCCACGGCAGCATCGCCGAAGGCGCCGTGGAGGAGAAGATCACCTCCGACACCGACGCCGGCGGCCGCACTGTCCGTGCGTCGAAGGACGAGCCGCAGTATCGCGTGCGCAGCCACACGAGTGGGAACGACGCCGTCCACAAACCTGAGGCACTGCGAAAGACGAACTAGGCCAGGTGGGCGCTGTCGTCGTCGAGGTCGTGCCGGCCCAGGCCCATCGGGGTGCCCGCAGGAACATCGCCCGCCGCAACTACTTTGCGGGTGATCGGCGTCAGCGTCCGGAACAGCGCCTCCACCTCGTCATCGTCGAGCGGGTCGAGCGCCCTCAGAGCCAGCCGGTCGGTGCAGTCCTCGATGTGCTGCTTGAGTGCCCGGCCTGCATCGGTGAGTTCGCCCTCGCCGTCGAGCAGCCCACGTCGCGCCAGCCGCTGTTGATAATGGCGCCACTGCTCGTCGTCGTAGTCGCGGGTGCGCATGATCATCTGCAGCGGGACGCGCCCCGCTGCGGCGTGCAGGACGTTGGACTCGCGCCCGGAAACCTCCGCCGGGGGCCAACCCGCAACATGCCCGTCGCCGCGATGTTCGCGCAACAAGGTCACGGCATGCCACAGCTTGGCCACGGGCCATCCGGCCAGTCCAGCGCGACGTTCGCCGCGTACAGCGGCCGGCCGTCCAGCGGGGTGCCCTTGGCGGCCTTGGCCGCCAGGTCGGCGGCGCGCCCGGCCTCGTCCTCGGTGACGCCGTACCGGCGCAACGCCGCGACGGCGGACTGCCCGCGCGCTCGGAGTGCCTCGGCGGGCGAGGCCACCTCCCACGCCGCGGGCAGTGCCTTGGCGACGCGCTCGGGGCGAAGTTGTAGAACGTGGCCGTCACCACCGGCGTCGGCACCACACCGACGGGGCGGAGCGGGCCGCGAAGTATCCCATCCAGAAACCGCGGAAGCCGAGCCCGTCGAGCGCGGCGCGGGCTTCCGGTGCGAAATAGGTGACGGCGTGCACGGGCTCGAAGCGATCGAAGAAACGCCGCGCCAGCTCGGGTTCTCTGTCTCACCACCGCAGTTAACCACCGACGGGCTACGAAAACTCCTCGGCCACAGCCGATGGCCGCCTCGTCGATGATCGCCCGCATCGCTCGCTCGGCGGCCTCCTCGTCCCGCAGCCGGATCGCCCGCGCCACCTCGTCGTGCAACGCGATGGCCGCAGGGTTCGGGTCTCGGGCATCATGCCGTGGTGGGTGCGGCCGCTGAGCACCTCGGCCACCACCTCCGTTCAGCGCGCGGAACATCTCGTTGCCGCTGGCCTCCAGCATCGTCTGATGGAAGATCTTGTCGGCCAGCAGATATGCCTCCAGGTCGCCCGAGCGGCCGTGCACCACCATGTCCGACACCGCTGCCGCCATGATCCTGCACTGGTGCGGGTCCGCGCGCCGCGCCGCCAGCGCCGCAGCGGCCGGCTCGAACCCCCGCCGCAGTTCGGACAGCGACAGCAGTTGCGCCGCCCGGTCTCCGGACTCCAGCCGCCAGCGGATCAGCATCGGGTCGAACACATTCCAGTCTCTTCGAAGGTTGGATCGTGATGCCCACCCGGCGGCGCGACTCCACCATGCCCATCGATTCGAGCACCCGGATCGCCTCGCGGGCAACGCTGCGGGACATACCGTGCTCGGCGCTGACGCCGTCCAGCGTGATCACCTCGCCCGGCGAGTACTTGCCGGAGACGATGGCGCTGCCCAGGGCGGCCAGCAAGTTGCTGTGCAGAGCGCCGACGTTGGATGCGAGGCACCTATACATCTTGTCATAGCTTTGCTGAGCATGACTAAAAACAGATCTTTCGGAGATCCAGTTGCAATCGTATGACTATTACGGCATTCTGTGTGACGTCAAGCACAACTGGGTAGGTGGAGGATATGGCGTCACCAATCGTCGTCATGGGAGTCTCTGGCTCGGGCAAGTCGACCGTCGGCGCGGCGTTGGCGCAGCGGCTGCGCGTGCCGTTCGCCGACGCCGACGATTTTCACCCGCCGGCCAACGTTGCCAAGATGACCGCCGGGAGAAGCCCTCAATGACGACGACCGGTATCCCGTGGCTCGAAGCGATCGGGCGAGTGGCTTGCCGAGCACTGCGCAAGGGCGGGGTGATGAGCTGCTCCGCGCTCAAACGCAAGTACCGCGACCAACTTCGCCGCCACTGCCCGGTGTCGAGTCCCTGCATCTCAGTGGCTCGCCCGAGGTCATCGGCAGGCGGCAGGCCAGCCGGCCCGGACATTTCATGCCTGCGTCGCTGTTGGCTTCGCAGTTCGAGACGCTCGAGCCGCTCGAGCACGATGAACGTGGCATCACCATCGACGTCGACCAGGACATCGACTCCATCGTCGACGACCTTTGTCGCGTCAACCGCCGCGCGCGCAACCGAACAGGAGAACCGATGACTTCACACGCGGGGCTGCAGTCACCATCCTGGCAGCAGACACCGAGCTGCCCGAGCCGGTCGCCGCCGGCTGGCAGCTGGTGCTGGCCGCGCTGGCCGGGCATCGCGCTGATCGTCGTGCTGATCACGGTCGCCAAACTGCATCCGTTCCTGGCGCTGATCTTCGGTGCGCTGACGGTGGGCATCGTCGCCGGGATGAACTTCGCCGATGTGCTCGGACTCGTTCGCCGACGGGTTCGGCACCACCGCGGCGGGCGTCGGCATCCTGATCGCGCTCGGCGCGATGTTCGCCAAGCTGCTCGCGGATTCCGGCGGCGCCGACGAGATCGTCGACACCATCGTCGGCCATGCGTCGCCGCGCGCGCTGCCGTGGGCGATGGCGCTGGTCGGCTCGATCATCGGCCTGCCGATGTTCTTCGAGATCGGCCTCGTCCTGCTGATGCCGGTCATCTATCTGGTGGCCAAGCGGTCGCAGCTGTCCCTGATCACCATCGGAATCCCCGCGCTGGCAGGCCTTTCCGCGATGCACGGGCTGGTGCCACCGCACCCCGGTCCGCTGACCGCCATCGACCTGCTTGGCGCCGATCTGGGCATCACCCTGGCGCTCGGTGTCGCCGTGGCGATCCCGACGGTCATCGTCGCCGGCCCGCTGTTCGGCAAGCTGGCCGGGCGTTGGGTCGTCGTCGACGTGCCGGACCGCTTCAACGCCGACGACTTCGGCGACCCGGCAATGGCGGCACAGCGCTGTCGCGAGCGGACCGGACAGCTCGGCGAGCGGCACCACGGCCGTCGCGCAGCGCATCCGGCGCGCCGCCTTCGGCCTCACGATGTTCAGCGTTCTGCTCCCCGTCGCGCTGATGATGGGCAAAGCCCTGGTCGACATCTTCATCGAGGACGAGAACAACCTGCTGCGACAGATTTTCGACATCCTGGGCCGCCCGCTGATCGCGCTGCTGATCGCCGTCATCGTCGGCATCTTCACGCTGGGCCGCGGCGCCGCGATGACCCGCGATCAGATCGTCAAGTGCATCGAGACGTCGCTGCCACCGGTTGCGGGCATCATCCTGATCGTCGCCGCGGGCGGCGGGTTCAAGCAGGTGCTGATCGACACCGGCATCGGCACCATGCTCGCCGAATGGGCCAAGGGCGCCAACGTCTCGGTCATCCTGCTGGCCTGGGTGCTGGCCGTGTTGATCCGGCTGGCAACCGGTTCGGCGACGGTGGCCACCATCACCGCGTCGTCGCTGATGCTGGGCCTCGTCGAAGGCATGAGCACCGGCGAGGTCTCGCTGGTCGTGCTGGCCGTCGGCGCAGGCTCGGTGTTCTTCTCCCACGTCAACGACGCCGGGTTCTGGCTGGTCAAGGAGTTCTTCGGGATGAGCGTCGGTCAGACCATCAAGTCCTGGTCGATCATGGAGACCGTGCTGTCGGTGACCGGCCTGATCCTGGTGCTGCTGCTCGGGCTCGTCATCTGATCCCGGCCGGGGCTCAGCCCTTGACGACCTGAGTGCCGCCGGCGAGCTCGTCGTGCTTGCCCTGCTTGGTCGGGCTGCTGTTGATGGTCACCGCGATCACGATGATCGCGACGACGCCGAGCAGGCCGCCGATGAACGGAATGATCGGCAACAGCGTCCACGAGTTGCGGATCGCGGACTGCGCAGCGGTCGGCTTAGGAGCGCCGCCGGGGCCGTGCACGCTCAGGCCGAGCACCTTCTTGCCGGGCGTCCAGCCCTGGGTGATCTCGAACGCCACGAAGTAGAGGAACGTCAGTAGGCCGGTGAACAAGCCGGTGATCCAGTTGTTGGAAACGATGTCGTGAGACGATGAGCACGAAGCCGACGATGCCGACGATGATGCCGTCGATGTATCCGCGCGGCGAAGCGCAAGCCCGAGGCCACCCGGCTCTCGGCCGCCGGTTGGCGGGGGATAGGCGCCCGGGGTCGCCGTACTGTCCGGGCTGGGGCATCGAAGTTCGTCGCTCGTCATGGTGTGGCTCCGCTCGCCTGGTGCGCAGGCAAATTTACCGCCCACGTGTACGCGCGATGGATTTGCGCCGGACGAATATGAACGGGCGTCAGATCAAGCGAGCTCCGAGCCGTTCAGGTCCAGCGACGCTTCTGCTTCTTTGCCTCGGTGCCCGCGGTGTCGGCCAACTCGGCTGCGCGCTCGCGGGCCAGCTCAGCGCGGTCACGGGCCAGCTCAGCCAACTCCACGCTGCGGCCGCGGGCGGCCTCGCGCCAGCTCGGGTCCGCGTCGCGGGCGACCTCGGCCAGTTCGCGCACCGCGTTCACGGGCCGCCTCGGCTATTTCGGGGCCGCGTTCGCGGGCGACCTCGGCCAGCTCGGCTCCGCGTTCGCGGGCAACTCGGCCATTTCGCGGCCATTCGCGCGCTCGGATCGCGCGCCACGCTCCGGCCAGTTCTGCGACCCCGCTTCGCGGGCGACGTGCGCCAACTCGCGGCCGCGCTCGGCGCCGACCTGCAGCCCATGGCCCACCTTGTCGGCGATCGCGCTGTCGGCAAGTGCGCCGCCCGAGGCGGCCCCGACGGGCAGTGCGGCGTGACGGCGTCGGACACCTTGCGCGGCCGCGCGGCGTCCGCGCCAGCCGAGCGACGGCTTGCCCTCGGTGTCGACCGCGGCGATGATCAGCCCGCCGATCAGGCTGATGTCGGTCAGGAATGCGCGGCGTTCGTCGGCCTTGCGCTCCGGATCGGTCTCGTTCCAGAAGCGTATGTCCGCCAAGGCTGCCCGGAACCACACTCAGCGCCAGCGCGGCCGACGCCAACCGTGGCAGCTTGCCGGTCGCGAGCAGCAGCCCGCCGCCGATCTGTACCGCGGCGTTGATCCGCGCGACCGTCTCGGCGTTCGACGGGACGTTCGTGCCCGACGGGATCCGGGCAGCTTGCTCAGCCCCTCGAGGGTGGGACGGGCCGCGTCGGCCGCCGGTTTCGGGCTGCGCAGGGCCTCGACCCCGCGGCCGATGAAGACCGCTGACAACATGGGGCGCGCGATTCGTCGGATCAACATGGCCGGTGGGTTCCCCCGCGAACTGCGTCGCAAACCCTAGTAAGAGGTGTCCTGTCGCCGCCGCGCCGGAAACGGCACGCGATCCAGAAGCAAGCAAGGCAGACCAGGGTGACGGCCACCGGCGATCCAGGCCGCCGTCGGCCCGCCACCGCGGAGAAGACCACCACGGCGACACCGCAGAGGGCGGCAGCCAGAAGCACCAGTCCGGCGATCGCATAGGCATGGGACGCAGACGACCAGCAGCCTGAGGCGATGACGCCGGAACAGCACCCGGTGCATCGCGACGGGCGCCACCAGCAACACCGTAGAGCCGATCGAGCAGGCCACGGTCACCAGGTAGATGTTCCTCATCGTGGGGTCGAGCACGGTGAAGCGCTGCTGAAACGGCAACGTGAGCAGAAAGCCGGTCAGCAACTGAACGCCTGTCTGGGCGACACGCAGCTCCTGAAGCAAGCTCGACCAATTACGGTCCAGCCGTTCCGCTTCCGTTTCGTTTCGGTCCGCGTCCCATCGCTTCTGGCTCCGGGATGCTCGACGTCCACGCGAATTCTGACAGCCACCGCGCCGGATGGTCCGTGCATTCAAGCCGCGGCGTAGCGCAGCAGCGCGATGCCCGATCGGAATGCCTTCGGCGGTTCGACCAGCTCCAGCGCCGGATCGACGTGCCGTCGGGAAAGAGTCGACGGCCGCGGCCCTGGACGGCGGGGTAGACGAACAATCGGTACTCGTCGACCACGCCGGCCGCGATCACCGCATGCGCCAGGCTGATGCTGCCGGTCAGCACGATGTCCTTACCGGGCTTGGACTTCAACGTCAGGGCCCGCTGCACCGGATCGCCGTCAGCACGGTGGAATTCGCCCATTGCGGGTCGGTCATCGTCGAGGACGCCACGTACTTGGCGACGCGATTGAGGTAGTCGGTCACGCCGGTGGCGTCGTCGGTCTGGTTGGGCCAGTAGGCGCGAAAGTCCTCGAAAGTCTGCCGCCCGACCAGCAGCGCGTCGGCCTGAGCGTCCTGACGGTGCGACTCGGCGAGCAAGTTCGTCGTCCTGTAGCTGCGGGTCGAACCAGTCGTCGAGCATCTCGATCGACCCGTCCAGGGTGATGTTCTCGGTGATGACCAGTTTTCGCATGTCCTATATGGACATCGCGTCTGGAACGAAGTCAGCGGACAGCGTCTCGTCGGCCGGTGACTGGAGTAACTTCGCAGGCGTGGCACTCGTTGCGGGCATCGACTCGTCCACCCAGTCCTGCAAAGTGGTGATCTGCGACGCCGACACCGGTGCGGTCGTGCGGTCCTCGTCCTCACCGCATCCCGACGGCACCGAGGTCGATCCGCAATTGTGGTGGGCCGCGCTGCAGACCGCCATCAGCGCGCCGGGGGAATCGACGACGTGGCGGCGGTGTCGGTCGGCGCGCAGCAGCACGGCATGGTCTGCCTCGACGGTTCGGGCGACGTCGTGCGAGATGCGTTGCTGTGGAACGACACCCGGTCAGCGGACGCGGCTGCCGAGCTCGTCGAGGAGCTCGGTGGCCCGGCCGAGTGGGCGAAGCGTATCGGCGTCGTTCCGGTCGCCGCGATCACCGCGACCAAGCTGCGCTGGCTGGCCGATCACGAGCCCGCTCATGCCGACGCGACGGCTGCGGTGTGCCTGCCACACGACTGGCTGACGTGGCGGCTGACGCGGCTCGACCGATATCGGCGACCTGCGCACCGACCGCAGCGATGCCAGCGGCACCGGCTACTTCTCCGTCGGAGACCGACAGCTACCAACCCGACCTGCTGGAGCTGGCGATGCGGGGCCGCCGCCCCGCGGTGCCGACGGTGCTCGGCCCGCATGATTCGGCGGGCGACGCGTCAGCGGGGCGCTGCTCGGCCCGGGGGCCGGCGACAACGCGGCGGCGGCGCTGGGCCTGGGCGCCGGACCCGGGGACTGCGTCATCTCGCTCGGCACCTCGGGAGTTGTGAGTGCGGTCGGCAGGCCGCGCCGCATGACCCCGAAGGAATCGTGGCCGGCTTCGCCGATGCGACCGGACGTCAATTGCCGCTGGTCTGCACGCTCAACGGCGCGCCCGTACTTGCCGCCGTCGCCACGATGCTGGGGGTCGATTTCGGTGAACTGGACCGGCTGGCCCTGTCGGCTCCCGCCGGCGCGGAGGGGCTCACCCTGGTGCCCTACCTGGACGGTGAACGATCGCCGAATCTCCCGAGGGCCGCGGGTGCGCTGCAGGGCATGACGACGCGGAACCTCACGTCCGCCAATGTCGCCCGCGCAGCCGTCGAAGGGCTGTTGAGTTCGATGGCCTTCTGCATGGAGAAGATCGCCACGCAGGGCGTTACGTCGAGCGGATCATCCTGGTCGGCGGTGGCGCACGTTCGGAGGCCGTCCGGCGCATCGCACCGGCGATCTGGGGCGCGCCCGTCCATGTGCCGACGCCCGCCGAGTACGTTGCGCTCGGCGCCGCGAGACAGGCGGCATGGACGCTCTCGCAGCGGATTCGCCTCCTGACTGGTCATTCGGGGTGACCGCGAGCTATACCGGGGAATCCACACCCCAGGTGCTCGAGCAGTACGACGCCGCGCAGGGCCTGACGCTGGGCCAGTAAACGGCACCCTGTTTCGTGCCGGCTGTGACGAACGTCAACCCGAGAAAGTGACGCAGGTCATTGCCTGAAACCATTAGTTAGGGCAGCCTCACCAACATTGTTTACCCCGATGGCTGGGAGCACGATGGCGGACCCCGACATTGCAGACTTCGCGTACGACCTGACGTTGGACGAGGCGCGACGGCGCAGCGCGGTGCTCGAGGCGCTGGGCGACGAGTGGGACCCGATTGCGGTGCTCGCCGAAGAACAGAAGGCCTACGACATGCTGTACTCCGATCTGGACGAGGAACAACGGCGGATCTACGACGAACTGGTCGGAGCCGGCGTACTTCCGGATCGGGCGGTCGACCGTGTTGCCGATTGATCCAACCGCCGACCGTGCCCGCCGAGCATGGCTGCAGTGCCCGAACTGCCGCCACGGCGCCGGGTGTTCGGATTGCCAACTGCAGCGCAACTGCGCCGATCACTGGCAGTACCTGCTGAGCAACAACGCGACGGTGGTGCACCTGCAGTGCCCGGGTTGCGCCCACCTGTGGTCGGTCGACACCCATGGCCGCGAACGCCGGGGCCGTCGGCAGCGCCGCGCCGCCTGATCACCCGGCTTTCGGGCGCGGCCACGGTGGCCGTGGTAGCCCGTCGACCGCCGGCGGCCGCATGCGGTCCAGCATCACCCGCAGCGGCGGCCACGTCGTGCGACCGCGGCGAGTCACGGCATACGCGGTCAGGATCGCCCGAGGTTCGGGCAACGGCAACACCTTGACGCCGCCGCCCGTTGGCCTGCCGATGGGCAGCAGCCCCACGCCGTAGCCGGCCACGATCAGGTCTTCCACCAGGTCGAGGCTGTCGATCTCGTGCGCAATCTGCGGGACGAACCCGGCCAGCGACGCCAGGGTCCGGACGGCGGCTTCGTCAGCGGTGTTGCGGGAGTTCACGATCCACGGCCGGTCGGCGTACGCCGCGATGTCCGCCGGCCCGTCCGGGGTATCGGCGGGGACTCCGAGGCCCCAGGCGACCGACCACAGCGGCATCGTCTCCAGCACGGTGCCGGGTGACGCGGGAGCCAGGTTGTAGTTGTACGTCAGCGCCAGGTCCAAGTCGTCATCGGTGAGCAGCCTGAAGGCCTCGATCGGCTCGTATTCGCTGATCAAGATGTCGAGTCCGGGGTACCTTTCGGCGAGCCCGGAAACGATGGGCAGCAGCGAAACCCGGATACCTGTGGCGAACCCTCCCACGCGGACTGTGCCGGCGGGTTCCGCGTCGGGGTCGAGGTCCAGACGCGCACTGTCAACGGCCGCGAGAATTGTGACCGCGTGGTCGGCGAGGCGCTGGCCGGCCGGCGTGAGTCGAACCCGGCGGCCCTCCGGCTCGATCAGCTGGGCGCCGGTTTCCCTTGCCAGAGCGGCGATCTGCTGCGAGACCGTCGAGGTCGTGAGGCGATGCGCCTCGGCGACGGCACGCATGGATCCAAGCCGGGACAGCGCGAGAAGAAGACCTAATCGTCGAGTGTCCATCGACTCCATTGTCGACGATCACTGAATGGTTTTGCAGTACTGGAGAGGATTTCCTGAACGTTCGGTGGCCTACCCGCTGGGGGAGACGTGCGGCCGGAAGTTCGCCGCCCTCCTTAGGAGGCTCTGGTCGGCCTCCTCGAGGGGAATCGCGTCGAACACGTCGACAACGGCATCGAAGCGACGCATCACCCGGCGCGAATCGATGCCGAAATTCACGAACGATTCGTCGTTGGGAGGTTCTGGCTGCGGTGCCCAGTCGAGGACGAAGGTGAGAATCCTGCGGTCATACCAGTCGAGGTGCATCCTCATCGTTTTCTCCTCATCCGGGCGAGCGTCAACAGTCGACGTAGCTGACGGGGACATTGACGGCAAGGCCTCCTCGGGAGGTTTCCTTGTATTTGGAGTGCATGTCGGCACCGGTCGTGCGCATGGTCTCGATGACCTGATCGAGTGTCACGTGGTGCATGCCGTCTCCACGCAGGGCCATCCGTGCGGCGTTGATGGCCTTGCCTGCGGAGATCGCGTTGCGTTCGATGCAGGGGATCTGGACCAGGCCACCGACCGGGTCGCAGGTCAGTCCGAGACTGTGTTCCATCGCGATCTCGGCGGCGTTCTCCACCTGTTCCGTTGTGCCACCCAGGATCTCGGCAAGTCCGGCGGCGGCCATCGAGGCAGCGGAGCCGACTTCGCCTTGACAGCCGACCTCGGCTCCGGAGATGGAGGCGCGCTCCTTGTAGAGCGAGCCGATAGCGCCGGCGGCCAGCAGGAACCGAATTGCCGTCTCGTCCGGATCGCGTCGACCGCCAGCGGTGTAGTGCACGGCGTAGTGCAGGACCGCGGGCACGATCCCGGCGGCGCCGTTGGTCGGGGCGGTGACGACCCGGCCTCCGGACGCGTTTTCCTCGTTCACCGCCAGGGCGACGAGGTTGACCCAGTCTTCGGCGAATTCGGGTCGCCGGTCGGGATCTTCCTCGCTGAGGCGCTCGTACCAGTCCTTCGCTCTGCGGCGCACCCGCAATGATCCCGGTAGGTAGCCATCGCGGGTGATCCCGCGCCTCTCACACTCCACCATGACGTCCCGGATGTGGAGCAGTCGATCGTGGATCTCGGTGGTCGTTCGGGTCTCGCATTCGATGCTGAGCATGAGTTCGCTGACGGGGCACTGGCGCTCGTGGCAGAGTTCGAGCATTTCCTTGGCGGAGCCGAATGCCAATCCCCGTGTGGCAGGGGCGTGCCCGCCGGGTCGCTGGCTTTCGGCTTCGGTGACGACGAAGCCGCCACCGACGGAAAAGTACGTCTCGCGATGGACCTCGGAACCATCGGCAGCCACGGCGCTCAGCGTCATGCCATTGGGGTGGAACGGCAGGTTCGTCAAAGGCCGCAGCACGATGTCCGACTCGGTGAGCGCGATCTCGCGGGAGCCGCCCAATGCGATGCGTCCGGTGCTCCGCATGGCGTCGATGCGCTGTTCGAGCCGATCGAATTCGATCTCTTCGGGCAGATTGCCTTCGAGGCCCAGAAGCACCGCGGTCATCGTGCCGTGCCCGGCGCCGGTCGCGGCAAGCGAGCCGTACAGATCCACCCGGACATTCGCCACCTTGTCGAGGGCGCCCGACGTGTGCAGGTCGGAGACGAACCTGGCCGCGGCCCGCATCGGACCCACCGTATGAGAACTCGACGGGCCGATACCGACCGAGAAGAGGTCGAACACGCTGATGGTCACGATCTTCCCTTCTGGCCGGGTGGCGACGAAGCCATCGTACGAATTGATCGACATGTGATATATGAGTCGTGCTACAACAGTAGGTCAGGATGACAGCGAGGTCAAGGGCTGTCCGGGGCGGTCGGAGCGCGCTGGCGTAGACGCCTTCCGGGGTTGGCGGCCAGGCTTGACCGCTCGGCCGGAGGTGACATACATTACAAGTACATTGACGTGTTAGAGAACACGTCTGAAATATCAGAAGGCTCACCTGGTATGACTCTGCAACTCATCGACCCACTCCTGCAGCCCTTCCGGCTGAAGAACCTGACCCTGCGCAACCGGGTGGTCAGCACCTCCCATGAGCCGTCCTACACCGAGGACGGCATGCCCAAGCGGCGCTACCGCCTCTACCACGAGGAGAAGGCCAAGGGCGGTATCGGGCTGACCATGATCGGCGGGTCCGCCGTCGTCGCGCCGGACAGCCCGGCGGCGTTCGGCAACCTGCACGTGTACAAGGACGAGATCGTGCCGTGGCTGCGCGAGCTGGCCTACGGGGTGCACGAAAACGGCTCCGCGGTCATGTGCCAGATCACCCATCTCGGTCGCCGCACGAGCAACTACGACGGGGACTGGCTGCCGGTGATCGCGCCGTCCGCGATCCGCGAACCCGCCGCACCGGTCTTTCCCGAAGGTGGCCGAGGAATGGGACATGGACCGCATCGTCCGCGCCTATGCCGACGCGACCGCGCGGTGCCGCGAGGCGGGCCTGGACGGAATCGAGCTCGAGGCCTACACCCATCTGCTGGACTCGTTCTGGTCGCCCCTGACCAACCACCGCGACGACGAGTACGGCATCGGAAGTCTCGAAGACCGACTTCGATTCCCGCTGAGGGTGATTCGTGCCGTGCGCGAGGCGGCGGGGCCGGACTTCGTCGTCGGCATCCGGATGTCCCTCGACGAGGACACGCCGGGTGGTGTGCAACTGGACGAGGGCATACAGATCGCGCAGCGCGTGGTCGCCGAGGGCATCGACTTCATCAGCGTGATCAAGGGCTACATGGCCAGCGATGAGGCGCTGTCGCGGGTGATCCCCCCGATGGGCACCCCGGTCGCCCCTCACCTCGAGTTCGCGGCACACGTCAAGCGCACGCTCGCCATCCCGGTCATGCACGCCGCGCGGATCAACGATGTCGCCACCGCCCGCCACGCCATCCGCGACGGACTGATCGACCTCGTCGGGATGACCCGCGCACACATCGCCGATCCGCACATCGTCGCGAAAATCCAAGCAGGCGAGGAGGACCGGATCCGACCATGCGTCGGCGCCAGCTACTGCCTGGACGAGATCTACCAGAACCGAGATGCCAAGTGCGTGCACAACGCGTCCACGGGCCGGGAAGACCGGATGCCCCATCGTGTGCCCGCGGCGTCCGGACCCGGCGCACGCGGTGGTCATCGGTGGCGGGCCGGCGGGCCTCGAAGCGGCACGGGTGCTCGGCGAGCGCGGACACCAGGTGGTCGTGTTCGAGGCCGCCGACGCTCCCGGTGGACAGATCCGCCTCGCGGCCTCCTCGCCCCGGCGGCGGGATCCTGATCAGCATCGTCGATTGGCGCCTGGCCGAGTGCAAGCTGCTCGACGTCGACGTCCGGACCAACCGTTACGCCGAGGCCGACGAGGTGCTCGCCGAGCACCCCGACCTGGTTGTGGTGGCGACCGGCGGGCTGCCGAACACCGAATTCCTCACCGAGGGATCCCAATTGGTGACCGACGGCTGGGACGTGCTGTGCGGCGCGGTCCGTCCGCGCGGGGATGTGCTTTTCTACGACGACAACGGCGGGCACCCGGGCCTGGACGCCGCCGAGGTACTGGCCCGAAGTGGGGTGCAACTCGAGTTCGTCACCCCGGAGCGGACGCTGGCGCCAGATGTCGGTGGCGTCAACTACCCGGGCTACTTCAAGGTGTTCGCCGAGCACGACATCCGGGTGACACTCAACGAGCGCCTCACCGGCGTGCGGCGCAAGGACGGTCGCCTCGAAGTCGATCTCTACAACGAGTATGCCCACGCGACCAGACAGCGCGTCGTCGACCAGGTCGTCGTCGAGCACGGCACCCTACCCCAGGACGAGCTCTACTTCTCCCTGGTCGCCGGCTCGTCGAACCTGGGCGAGGTCGACCAGCAGGCACTGCTCGACTTGCAGCCGCAGCAGGTCAACCGCAACCCCGAGGGCGGCTACCAACTGTTCCGGATCGGGGACGCGGTAGCCAGCCGCAACATCCACGCGGCGATCTACGACGCCTTCCGACTGTGCGTCGCGCTCTAGAAGACCAAGGAGTATTGCTGTGCCACAACAAGTTCGAGGTGTGATCGCCCGGTTGAAGGGTGCCCCCGTCGAGGTCGCCACCATCACGATCCCGGACCCAGGACCCGGTGAGGTCGTGGTGCGCGTTCAGGCCTGCGGTGTCTGCCACACCGACCTGACCTATCGCGAGGGCGGTATCAATGACGAGTTCCCGTTCCTGCTGGGCCACGAGGCCGCCGGCGTGGTCGACGAGGTCGGGGCGGGCGTGCATCCGTCTCCGTCGGAGATTTCGTGATCCTCAACTGGCGAGCGGTGTGCGGTCAGTGCCGGGCATGCAGGCGTGGCCGTCCTCAGTACTGCTTCGACACCCACAACGCCGCTCAGAAGATGACCCTGGACGACGGGACTGAGCTGACCCCCGCACTGGGCATCGGCGCCTTCGCCGAGAAGACCCTGGTGCACGCGGGGCAGTGCACGAAGGTCGACCCCGACGCGGATCCTGCCGTGGTCGGGTTGCTGGGTTGCGGTGTGATGGCCGGCCTGGGGGCTGCGGTCAACACCGGCAACGTTTCCCGCGGCGACTCGGTCGCGGTGATCGGGTGCGGCGGCGTCGGCGACGCCGCCATCATGGGCGCCAGGCTGGCCGGTGCGGGCACGATCATCGCGGTCGACCGGGCCCCCGCAAGCTGGAGTGGGCCCGCGAACTCGGCGCCACCCACACCGTCAACGCGACCGAGACCGACACCGTCGAAGCGGTTCAGGAGTTGACGGGCGGGTTCGGTGTCGATGTCGTCATCGACGCCGTCGGCGTCCGGAAACCTGGCGCCAGGCCTTCTACGCACGCGATCTGGCAGGCACCGTCGTGCTGGTCGGCGTCCCCACCCCGGACTTGCGATTGGAGATGCCGTTGATCGACTTCTTCTCCCGCGGTGGATCATTGAAGTCGTCCTGGTACGGAGACTGCCTTCCCGAACGCGACTTCCCGACGCTGGTCGACCTGTACCAGCAAGGCCGCCTCCCGCTGGATCGCTTCGTCTCCGAACGGATCAAGCTGGACGAGGTCGAAGAGCCTTCCACACCATGCACTCCGGCGCGGTGCTGCGCTCGGTGGTCGTGCTGTGAGCGGTGACGGGCCGGTCAAGTCAGCGTGGTGGTGACCTCGATCGGCCGCATCAGCGTGTCGCGGATGGGGAGCGGGACTCGACCACTTTGATTAGTTCGTCCAGCTGCTCCCGCGTCGCGTTCGGAGCGTCGAGCTTGACTTCGACGCGGACCTGCTGGGCCCCGGGCTCTGGTCCTTGTCGACGCCGAGAAAACCGGCGAGATCGAAGTCGGCCTCGAGGTGCAGGCGGTAGCCGTCGAGCGTGATGCCCCGCGCCGCGGCGTCGGCGGCGAGAGTGACCGTGTAACAGCCGGCGAGAGCCTGAGGACGTACTCGCCCGGTGACGCGGCAGTGTCGCTGCCAAGGAGTGCAACCGGCTCGTCGCTCGACATGTCGAACCGACCGGCCGCGAGTCGTCGGCCCGGCCAGCCTGCACAAGGCTCCCGGTTGCGGCCGCAAGGCGGAACCCGCCCTCCACGCGCTGTCAACGGAGAAGGTCACGCGCCCGAGGTCGCGCTGATTGGTCACTGCCTCGACGGTGTCGTCGAGGGCGTCCAGGTCGACGCCGTTGATCGTGCTCATGCGGTTCCTTTTCGGTAGGGGACGGGCGCAAGTCGGTCATCTCCGGTGTCGGCCCCATCGGTCATGAAACTGCGGCCCGTTCGCGGATCTCCACCGCCGTCTCGAGCATCTGCTTGGTGCTGGTGAACCAGTCCTGCAGGTTCAGATCGATGATGAGCTCGTCTGCGCCGGCCTCGGCGGCCGTTCGGACATCGTCCATGATTTGGTCGAGTGTGCCGACGAACGCCGTTCGGTCTGGTCCTGCCGGACGGTCGGTGAAGGTGACGTTTCCGACCACGACCATCTCCATGCGGCTGGTGTCGCGGCCGTACTCAGAGGCCAGTTCCCGGATCCGGTCCCAGCGTGCGCGCAGTTCTGCGGCTCCGGCCGGCCCGGGTGTGCTGAGAAACGGTAGCCAGCCGTCTGCGCGTTTGACGATGCGTTGCACGGCCTTGGGACTAATGCTGCGGCCCATCCCACCGCCGCCCAGCATCACGGGGATTTTCGAAGCGGGCTTGGGCAGGACCGCGGCGTTGTCGATGACGACGCGAGGGCTGCGGAAGGTCACCGGGTCGGGCCCCCACACGGCATCGAAGACGTCCAGCGTCTCGTCGAGGAAGCGGCCGCGATCGGCTCGGGTGGCGCCGGCGGCCTGGAATTCGTCGGTGGACCAGCCGGTGCCCATACCTGCGATCATGCGGCCGCCGCTGATCTGGTCGATCGTGGCCAGCGCCTTCGCCAGCTGGACGGGTGTGTGCAGTGCAGCGACCAGAACGGAAACACCGAGGCGCACCTTTTCGGTCACCACCGCCGCCGCGGTGAGGACTGCCAGGGGATCGGCGGCCTGCCGCGAGGCTTTCGGCCATGGCACGTTCGGCTGTTCGGCATAGGGTTCGGCGGGCGTCTGCGGGAAGAGCAGCCGTTCGTAGGTCCACAAACTGTCGTATCCGGCCGCTTCGGCCGTTCGGGCTGCTTCGACCACGTCGTTTTGTAGGTCGACCCCCAATCTCTGGGGTATACGAAGTCCGATTTTCATGTGAAGTCTCCGATGTAGTCGTGATCGTGGTGGCCACCGCAGAAACCTGCCCGGTCCATCCATCGAGTGTTGAACATTCACATTTGTGTGAAGGTCAAATGTAAGCTTGAACACATGCAAATCGGACAGCTCGCCGAGCGTACCGGCGTTTCCCGTCGGCTCCTGCGGTACTACGAGGAGCAGGGGCTGATCAAGCCCGGCCGCGCCCTCAACGGTTACCGTGAGTACGGAGAAGCGCACGTAGACGTCGTACTGCAGATCACGGGGCTGCTCGACGCCGGACTGCCGACCCGCATCATTGAGCAGCTGCTGCCGTGTCTGGAGCAGCCGCAGACCATCTACGTACCCGACGTGACACAGGAAATGATCGTCACACTGCGACGCGAACAAGCTCGGCTGACCGAACGCATCGAGTTCCTGACCCGCAACAGAGACGCCGTCGCCGACTACCTCGACAAGGTTCTGAGCGTCAAGGCGGCGAACACCAAGAGCAGCGTCACGTCTTGATCTGACGAGTGTCTCGCCGGTAGTGAATTGGTGTGGCGGGCACAGAGATTCAGGTCGGTCAGAACATCTTGCGGATGTCGTCCTCGAACTCGCGGACGTGGGCCTCCGCGAGTTCGCGTGCCTTGGCGCCGTCGCGGTCGAGGATCGCCTGCAGCACCTCGGTTTGACCGTGCACATGATGGTCCAGGTCGGGCAGTCGCTCGTTGGCCAGGTTCCACATCCGCAGTGACAGATCAAGGCTCTGGGTCAGGACGTCGAGCAGGTACGGGTTGTGGGCCATCCGGTGCACCGATCGGTGCACCACGACGTCGAGTTCGAGCAGAGCTTCGGGATCGGTGCACGCCACCAACTCGTCGCGAAGCTCGCGCAATTCCTGACGTTCCTCATAGGTGGCTTCACTTGCGGCTCTCTCGGCCGCGAGGCCCTCCAGCCGCTCGCGCATGTCGCACAGCGCTTCCAGATCGGCCGGGTTCAGATCGGCCGCGAAACTCCCGCTGCGGGGATAGACGACGACCAGCCGGCGATACGCAAGCCGCTTGATGGCCTCACGCACCGGGGTCCGTCCGACCCCGAGTTCCCTGGCGAGTTGCTCTTCCTCGATCGGTGCGCCCGGCGGAATCTCCAGTGAGACGATCTTGTCCCGGATGGCGTCGTAGGCCCGATCGGACAGCAGTGGGCTGGCGGTCGGCTGCTTGGCCGACGAGCGGGCCGAGTGCGGATCGGCCATGGCGCCACCTCCCTGTTGACACACAACGCGGCTGGTCTGAGATATCAGTCCGTGTTGACGGTACATCAGTTGGCGACATTCCGGACCGATGCCCGGCCCGCTACCAATCGACGCCGAATTCTTCGGCGGCGTCGATCAACCAGTCGGCCAGATAGCCGGCGAAGGACGACCGGACGACGATCCGGTAGTCGGTTCCCTTGTCGTCCAACGGAATCAGCACGACGGCGGCCTGGCCGAGCATGGTCTGCGCGGCACCGCCGGGCCCGAACACCGATGGGTGAAGGTCCAGCGAGCAGCCCTTGGCCAGTACGTCGCGGGCGTGTGCGCCGCGCAGCCGCAGGGTGGTCCGTTGCGCGGAGACATCGACGGCTGCCCCGCCGTGTGCGCCGGCAGCCTCACGTAACTGTCTCTCGAGAGCTTCGCCGTCGACGTCATCGGAGACGACCAGCCATTCCTCCGGTCCGAACCAGATCATCGTGGTATCCGGTCCGGTGAGCGCAGTCGACGGCGTGGTCGGCAACGCGTCCACCCCGAGAACATCGGCGGCTGCGGCGCCGCCGGGTCCGCTCGGGTCGACCCAGAGGTCGACCATCGTGACGAAGGGGATCTCGATGATGTTCGCTGTTTCGGGCAGCTCGGCGAACCGAGATGCCCAGCCCTGCAACGGGCTTCGGCGGGTGAGGCTGTCAGCCATCGCGGCGCGCTCCTTCGGGATCGACGAGGACGGAGCCGGTGACCTCCACGGCCACCAGAGTGCCGTCCACCGGAACGGTGAGGGTGTCTCCGATGCGGCCGTGCCCGCCCTTGACCAGCGCCAGCGCGAAAGGACGTCCGAGCTCGGCGCTGCGGTAACTCGAGGTGACGTGGCCGAGCATCGGTACCGGCGCCGCCGGCAGCACGCCGCCGGCGGGCGCTTCGATGATCTGGGCCCCCTCCGGAAGGACGGTGTCGGCGTCGAGCGGCAGAAGGCCGACGAACTGCTTGCGCAGGGGGTTGAGGTTCTCGCTGCGCGTGAAGGACCGCTTACCGACGAAGTCGGGCTTCTTCTTCGACACCACCCAATTCATCCCGAGATCCTGTGGGGTGATGGTGCCGTCGGTGTCCTGCCCGATGATCGGATAGCCCTTTTCGGCGCGCAGCACGTGCATCGTCTCGGTGCCATACGGGGTGATGCCGTGGCTCTCGCCCGCGGCGATGAGCTTCTCCCACACCGCGGTTGCATGCCAGCCCATCACGTTGACCTCGTAGGCGAGTTCGCCGGAGAAGCTGACCCGGCCAACGCGCACATGCACGCCGTCGAGGTGGGTATCCCGCCAGGCCATGAATGGGAAGGCGTCGTTGCTGACGTCGAGATCATCGAATACCGCACCGACCACGTCGCGCGACTTCGGCCCCACGACGGGAAATGTGTGCCACTGCTCGGTGACCGAGGTGAGCCGCACCGCGAAATGCGGCCACTCGGTCTGCAGCCATTCCTCCATCCAATCCAGGATGTGCGCGGCCCCGCCGGTGGTGGTGAAAACCTGGTACCTGTCATCGGCCAGCCGCATCACGGTTCCGTCGTCGATCACCATGCCGTCCACGCCGCACATCACGCCGTAGCGGATCATCCCGACCTTCAGAGTGCTCATCATGTTCGTGTAGAGCAGGTCGAGGAATGCGCCCGCGTCCGGGCCCTGCACGTCGATCTTGCCGAGAGTCGAACCGTCGAGAATGCCTACTCCGCCACGAACGGCAGCACATTCGCGAAGGACCGCGGTTTCCATGCTTTCGCCGGGCAGCGGGTAGTACCGCGGACGCTTCCACTGGCCGACATCCTCGAACACCGCTCCGCGCGCGACATGCCAGTCGTGCACGGCCGTCATGCGTTCCGGATCGAACAGGTGGCCGCGGCTGCGACCCGCGAGCGCCGCGAACGCCACCGGCGTGTACGGCGGCCGGAAGGTGGTGACACCGAGGTTCTCCATGGGGGCGTCGAGCAATTCGGACGTGATGCCCGACGCCAACACGCCGGACGTCTTCCCCTGATCGTGGGCGGTGCCGATGGTGGTGTAGCGCTTGATGTGCTCCATCGAACGCATTCCGGCTCCCACCGCACGGACCAGATCGGCCACCGTTGCGTCACGCTGCACATCGACGAACTGCCTCGAGGCGGCATCCGGGTCGGCCACCCGCCACATCACCAGCCCGTCCGCGGGGGCACGCATCGGATCGTTTTGTCCCGCAATCGGTTCGGGGGAGGCGGCGAAGCCGAGCCCGGACAGGGCCGCAGCGGCCGCCTCGCGTCCAGCCCGCAGGCAGCCCGGCAGGTCGAAGACGCCGTCGGCTGCACCGGCGACGCTGACCCCGTCGAGTCGTTCGGCGGGGACGAACGCACCGAGCGCCTCGTCGTAGCGCAGCTTGCCTCGCGCCTGACTGAACAGATGCACCGCCGGGTTCCAGCCGCCGCTGACCAAGAGCACATCACAGTCGACGACAGACGAGCCCGCGGGACCGGAGACAAGTGCATGGGTGACACCGGTTTCGCCGCGTGTGCCGGTGACGACCGACGCGGTCTGCACCGGGATGCCGCGGGTGGCGCAGGCGTCGAGCAGGTCCTCTGCCACATCGGCGCGGGCGTCGACGATCGCGTTGACCCCGACACCGGCATCATGCAGATCGAGGGCCGCTTGGTAGGCGCTGTCGTTGGTGGTGAACACCGCGGCCCGGGCGCCGACCGTCACGCCGTAGCGGAGCAGGAACGTGCGCGCGGCGTGGGCAAGCATGATGCCCGGCCGGTCGTTGTCGGTGAACACGACCGGGCGCTCGTGGGCACCGGCGGCCACCACGATGTGGCGGGCCCGGATCCGCCACACCCGCTGACGGCTGACGGCGGCGGGAGCCTCGGCGCCGAGATGGTCGGTGCGCCGCTGCAGCGCCAGCACGAACCCGTCGTCGTAGTGGCCGAACGCCGTGGTCCGCTGCAGGTGCAGTACGTCCGGACAGGCCGCGAGTTCGGCGACGGCGTCGGCGACCCAGTCCAGGGCGGGCCGGCCGTCGATGGTGTCGGTGGCACCCAGCAGCGCGCCGCCGGCTTCGCTCTGTTCGTCGAGCAGCACGACTCGTGCACCGGACCGCGCCGCGGTGAGCGCGGCGGCCAGACCGGCCGGCCCGGCCCCGGCCACCAATACGTCGGTGTGCACGTGGGTCGCGTCGTACTTTGCGGTGTCGGCGATTTCGGCGAGGCGGCCTTGGCCGGGGATGCCGCGCGCCGCGAGACCGTCGAAGAGCTCGACGGTCGTCGCGAGCAGCATCGGCTCGGGGAAGGGGGCCTCGATCTGCACCAGGCCGCCGGTGTCCTCGGCCCATGCCGCGGTGAAGCCGCGAGGCCGGCCCAGCTTGGTGCTCGTGGTGACCTGGTGCACGCCGTTGGCCAGCAGCGCCGAGGCCAAGGTGTCGCCGGGATGCCCGGTCAGTTCGCGGTCATTGAACGTGAAGGTGTACGTGGTGTCGCGGTCGATGCGGCCGCCCTGTGGCGTGCGGAAAGGTGCGCTCATCAGATGGTCGGCTTCTGCTCGTTCACGCGGTACACGCCGTGGAATCGGTAGGTGGCGGTGTCACGCAGTGCGTTGAACCAGCGCCGGCAGCCGGCGCTGTGGCTCCATCGCTCCGCGAAGACGCCCTTGGGGTTGGCCCGGAAGAAGACATAGTGGGCCCACTGCTCGTCGGTGAGGGCCTGCGGATCGGCAGGGTAGGGGACGTGGGCCTCGCCGCCGTAGCGGAACTCGGTTTCCTCGCGCGGTCCGCACCACGGGCATTCGATGATCTGCATGGGGTCGCTCCTGTAGTTCGGTTGGGCTGATGCGGATTTCAGTGCGCGACGCCGGCCGCGCCGTGTTCGTCCACCAGTGCGCCGCTGACGAAGCGGTCGAGGCCGAACGGGACGATGAACTCATGGGGTTCGTCATTGGCGATCGTGTCGGCGAGACACCAGCCGATCCCCGGTGTCGCCTTGAACCCTCCCGTGCCCCAACCCGCGTTGAGGTACAGATTCTCGTACTGCGTGCGGCCCACGATCGGGGAGGCATCGGGGCAGACGTCGACGATGCCCGCCCACGTGCGCAGCAGGTGTGCGCGCGCGAACACGGGGAACAACTCGACGGCCGCGGCCATCTGCCGCTCGATGATGTGAAACGCCCCGCGCTGGCCGTACCCGTTGTATGAGTCGACGCCGGCGCCCATCACCAGTTCGCCCTTGTGTGCCTGAGATACGTAGACGTGCACCGCGTTCGACATCACGATCGTCGGATGCACCGGCTCGAGCAGCTCCGATACCAGCGCCTGCAATGGATGGCTCTGTAACGGCGTGCGGATGCCCAGCATGTCGGTCAACGTCGACGTGTGCCCGGCAGCGCACAACGCGACCCGGCCGGCGCCGATGTCGCCACGCGTGGTGCGCACGCCGGTCACCCGGTCGCCATCGGTGGCGAAACCGGTGACCTCGCAGTTCTGGATGATGTCGATTCCGGCCTCATCGGCACGACGGGCGAACCCCCAGGCGACGTAGTCGTGCTTGGCGATACCCGCGCGGGGCTGATATGTGGCGCCCAGGACGGGATACCGAATATCGCTGGAGATATTGACAATCGGGCACAGCTTCTTGACCTCATCGGGGTCAATCCACTGGGCGTCGATCCCGTTGAGCTTGTTGGCCTCGACGCGCCGCACACTGTCGCGGACGTCCTGCAGGCTGTGCGCGAGGTTCAGCACACCGCGCTGGCTGAACAGGATCGGGTACTCGAGATCGTCCTCGAGTCCTTCCCATAGCTTCAGCGCGTGCTCGTAGATGCGGGAGCTCTCGTCCCACAGGTAGTTCGACCGGATCAGGGTGGTGTTGCGGGCCATGTTGCCGCCGGCGAGCCAGCCTCGCTCGAGCACCGCGACGTTGGTGATGCCGTGGTTCTTGGCCAGATAGTGTGCGGTCGCCAGACCGTGCCCGCCACCGCCGACGATGACGACATCATATGTCTTCTTCGGTTCGGGTGTGCGCCAGAGGAATTCGGGATGATCAGGCAGGTGCGCGCCGGGGGCTGCGGGTGTGGACGGGGCGGTCACAGCGTGGCCTCCGTGAGGTTCGGGTAGAGCGGGAAGCGCTGCGCCAGGACATCGACCCGGCTGCGCAGGGCGTCGAGGGTGGCGTCGTCGGTGCCCGGCCGTAACGCGAGACTGATGACGTCGGCGACCTCGCGGAACGCGTCCAGGTCGAAGCCGCGGGTCGCCAGCGCCGCGGTGCCGATGCGTACCCCGGAGCTGACCATCGGTGGACGCGGGTCGAAGGGAACCGCGTTGCGGTTCACCGTGATTCCTACCCGATGCAGCCGATCTTCGGCCTGCTTGCCGTCGAGTTCGGATTCACGCAGATCGACCAGCACCAGGTGCACGTCGGTACCGCCGGAAACCACGTTGATTCCCGCCGCGCGTGAATCCTGCTGCAGGAGGCGCTCGGCGAGGACGCTCGCCCCATCCAGGGTGCGTTGCTGACGCTCGCGGAACTCCGGCTCGGCGGCCAGCTTGAAGGACACGGCCTTGGCGGCGATGACATGCTCGAGCGGGCCGCCCTGCTGACCGGGGAACACCGCGGAGTTGATCTTCTTGGCCAGGCCCTCGTCGTTGGTGAGGATGATGCCGCCGCGGGGACCGCCGAGCGTCTTGTGCGTCGTCGAGGTGACCACGTGGGCGTGCGGGACCGGCGACGGGTGCAAACCCGCGGCGACGAGGCCGGCGAAGTGAGCCATGTCGACCATCAGGTAGGCGCCGACGTCGTCGGCGATCCGTCGGAACTCCGCGAAGTCGAGCTGCCTCGGATAGGCCGACCAGCCGGCCAGGATCAGTTTCGGACGCCGCTCGTGTGCCACGCGCTCGACCTCGGCCATGTCGACGCGGAAGTCGTTCTCGGAGACGTGGTACGCGGCGACGTCGTAGAGCTTGCCGGAGAAGTTCAGCTTCATCCCATGCGTGAGATGGCCGCCGTGGGCCAGGGCCAGGCCGAGGATCGTGTCACCGGGGGAGAGCAGCGCCGCCATGACCGCAGCGTTGGCCTGTGCGCCGGAATGCGGCTGCACGTTGGCGTAGGTAGCGCCGAAGAGCTTGGTGAGCCGGTCGATGGCCAGCTGCTCGGTCACATCGACGTGTTCGCAGCCGCCGTAGTAGCGCCGGCCCGGATAGCCCTCGGCGTACTTGTTGGTCAGCACCGAGCCCTGGGCCTGCATCACCGCCAGGGGGGCGAAGTTCTCGCTCGCGATCATCTCCAGGGTGCACTGCTGGCGAACCAGCTCGTCGGCAATCGCCCGGTACACATCGGGATCGAGCTCGGCCAGGCTCTCACCCAGAATCGAGTTCGCAGCCGTCGCGGTGTCGAGAGTCATGAGCGCCTTCCCTGGCTTTGGTGCTGAACGGTGACTAATATATCAACTGCAGGCTAGAGTAGGATCAGAACGCGACCACGTCAATAGGCCGGTCACGACAGGAAGGGGCGGCGATGACCCTGACGGATTTGTCGATCGTCGACACCGTTGGCGGTGCCGAGACCAACGCCGATCGGGCCTACGAGATTGTCCGCGAGCGCCTGGTCATGCTCGACATCCGTCCGGGCGAACCGATCAACGACGACCACCTGGCCGCCGAACTGGGCCTGGGCCGCACCCCCGTTCGCGAGGCGCTCAAACGACTCGAGCGTGATCGCCTGGTGATCGCCTACCCGCGCCGCGGCACCTTCGCGACCGCAGTCGACATGACCGACCTCGCCGACATCTCCGAGATCCGCAAACAATTGGAGCCGACCGCCGCCGCCCGGGCCGCCCGCACCGCCACGGCCGAAGGGCGTGCGCGGCTGACGGCGTTGGCTGCGGCGATCGCCGAGATCGACGACACCGACGACCCGCGCGAGGTGCTGCGCCACGACGTCCATGTGCACCGAGAGATCTACCGCGCCTCGGGCAACCCGCACCTCGAACAGATCCTGGTGAGCCTTGACGCCCACGCAACCCGGATCTGGTGCCTGTTTCTCGATCGGTTGCCCAATGTCGCCGGCCACGTCCGCGAGCACATCGCATTGTTGGAGGCCATCGTCACGGGCGACGAGGCAACTGCAGCGGCGCTCACTCTCGCCCATGTCACCGGTTTCGAAGAGGCCATTCGAGCGCTGCTGTAGGACCCGAACCGCCCGCACACTTATTCGCGGGACACTCGACACTCTGATATATCATTCTTCTCACAGGGTTAGGTCAGTTGCCGGAGGACGGGATTGACTGCGTCGGGAAGGGGTCGCGCTGTGACCGTGGTAGGCATCGAGGCGCTCGACGACATCGATCCCGAGGCAATGTCATTCGCCGATCGGGCGTATCTGGTGATCCGGGACAAGCTGATCATGCTCGACATTCGGCCCAATGAGGCAATTGTCGAGAGTGATCTCGCCGCACAGCTCACCCTGGGACGCACTCCGGTGCGCGAAGCGCTCAAGCGGCTGGAAGCCGATCGGCTCGTGGTGTCATTTCCGCGCCGGGGGACTTTTGCCACCGGGGTGGACGTTGCCGATCTCCGCCACATCTCACAGATTCGGGTCAACCTCGAGCCCGTCGCGGCGCGGGCAGCGGCCGAGAACGCGTCTGCCGCGGTCCGGACCGACCTTCTCGAATTGGCCGAACGGACCGACGGACTCGATGTCGACAACATCGGCCGCCATGAACTCATGCGATGGGACCTGCGTGCGCACCGCGCCATCTACCGGGCGACCGGCAATCCTCATCTAGAGGACGTGCTGGTGCGCTACGACAATCTCGCCACCCGGATCTTCTGCCTTTTCCTCGATCGGCTGCCGACGGTGGCCCGCCACGTGGGCGAGCACACTGCCCTGCTGCGGACGATCGCTTCCGGGGATGCCGACGCGGCCGCGGAGATCGCGCGCGATCATGTCATCGGGTTCGAGGCAGCCATCCGCGCGATCGTGTAGGGCTTGCTCCAACGGTCAACTGAACACAACGGTGCGATGCCCGTGCAGCAGGACCCGGTTCTCGCAATGCCAGCGCACGGCGCGCGAAAGAGCCAACGCTTCGGCGTCCTGGCCCACGGTGGCCAACCGTGCCGGGTCGAAGGAGTGGTCGATACGAATGACCTCTTGTTCGATGATCGGTCCCTCATCGAGGTCGGGTGTCACATAGTGTGCCGTCGCGCCGACGAGCTTGACCCCCCGGTCGAACGCCTGGTGATAAGGCTTGGCGCCCTTGAATCCCGGCAGGAACGAGTGATGGATGTTGATCGCGCGGCCGCGCAGCGCCCGGCAGGCTTCGTCAGAGAGGACTTGCATGTATCGCGCGAGGACGACGAGGTCGGCGTTCAACTCTTCGACGAGAGCGAGTAGCTCCGTTTCTGCCTGCGGCTTGGTGGTAGGAGTCACCGCGACGTGCACGAACGGCAGATGCGCCGCCTCGGCCATCGGCCGCAGGACCTCGTGATTGGACACGACCGCGACCAGTTCACCGCCGAGTGTGCCTGCGCGCCAACGGAAGATCAGATCGTTGAGGCAGTGACCCATCTTCGAGACCATCACCACCACCCGAGGACGTTCGGTGCTGTCGAAGCGGAATGTCATGCCGAATTCGGCAGCTACCGAGTCGAACTGCCCCGTCAGCTGCGCCACATCGACGGCGTCGCCGGTGCACACGAACTTGGTGCGCAGGAAGAATGCCTGGCTTCGGATGTCGTCGAACTGTTGATGCTCGGCGATGTCGAAATGCCGTGCGAACAGGAATGAACTGACAGCGTGCACGATTCCGGGCCGCTGTGAGCAGCTCAACGTCAGGGTGAAGTCCTGCGTCATGGTGTCTCCTTGGATGGCTTTCCCCGCCGGGGTTGGCATGGCTACGACCGGATCTTTTTCATCTCGGGGTCGACCAGTGGCTCGGACACCACGGTGGCCGGGACACGGCGATCGAAGTACTGGATCTCAACGCGTGTTCCGGGCACCGCGGGGGTGGAAGGCAGCCACGCGTAGGCGATCGGTGCGCCGATCGTGTGGCCGAACGCCGCGCTGGTCACGTAGCCAACCGGATTCCCGTCGACGAAAACCGGTTCGGAACCCATGACCACGGAGCGGCCGTCGTCGATGGTGAGACACACGAGACGCCGTTCGACGGAGTCGTCGGAGACCTCGGCGAGTGCGCCGCGGCCGATGAACTCCTCCTTCTGGGTCGGCACGGCGAAGCCTAGGCCGGCTTCATACGGGTTGTGCTCGGTGGTCATGTCGGTACCCCAGGAGCGGTAGCCCTTTTCCATGCGCAGACTGTTGAACGCGGCGCGGCCGGCGGCGATGATGCCGTGCCGTTGGCCTTTGGCCCACAGGGCGTCCCACAGCCGCAAGCCGTAGTCGGCGGAGGTATACAGTTCCCAGCCGAGTTCTCCGACGTAGGAAAGGCGCATCGCGGTGACGGGAACTCCGCCGATCCGAACCTGCTTGGCGCGGAAGTACTTGAACGACTGGTTGCAAAAGTCGTCGCGGCTGAGTGCAGAGACAAGGTCTCGGGACCGAGGCCCCCAGACCCCGACGCAACAGGTGCCACTAGTGATGTCGCGAACCGTGACTGTGCCGTCGTCGGGGGCCTGCCGGCGGAAGTAGTCCAGGTCCAGGTTGCCGTTGGCGCCCACCTGGAAAGTGTGTTCGGCCAGCCGGGCGACGGTGAGGTCGCTTCGTACGCCGCCTGCGGTATCCAGTGCGAGGGTGTAGGTGACTGCGCCGATGGACTTGTCCATTTTGCCGGTGGTGGTGCGCTCCAACAGGTTCAAGGCGCCGGGACCGGAGATCTCGAGCCGTTTGAGCGGGGTCATGTCGTAGAGTGCCACGGCGGTCCGCGTACGCCATGCCTCGGCAGCGGCGATGGGGGAATGGAACATGGCCGACCACTCGTCGCGGGCGGGCGGCTGCCACTCGGCCGGCAGCTGATAGACGAGTGCGGCGTTGGCGCCGTACCAGTGCGGCCGCTCCCAGCCATGGCTCTCGAGGAACATCGCCCCGAGTTCGGCCTGCCGGGCGTGAAACGGGCTGACCCGCAGGTTTCGTGGGGATTCCTTGGGCTGCAAGGGATGCAGGACGTCGTAGATCTCCACGAAGTTCTGTTGCGCGGTCTCGCTCACGTAGTCGGGGTCGAGCTGAACATCTTCGAAGCGGTGTACATCGCAGCCGTGCAACTCCACCTCGGATCGCCCGTCGATCAACAATTGCGCTACGGCTCGGGCGACACCCGCCGAATGGGTCACCCACACGGCTTCGGCGATCCAAAAGCCTGCCACGTCCGGGGACTCGCCGATCAGTGGTCCACCGTCCGGGGTGAAGGAGAAGACGCCGTTGAAGCCCGAGTCGATCTTGGCGGTCTGCAGGCAGGGCAACAGATTCTTGCACTGCTCCCAAGCCGGGGCGAAGTCGTCCTCGGTGAAGGTCAGCATCGAAGGCATGGCGGCGGCGGTGATTTCACCGTCGGGCAGCTCATCGATGTCCACCGGCATCGGACGGTGCGCATACGATCCGATGCCGAGGCGGTCGACATGCTCACGGAAATAGAGATCTCGGTCCTGGTGCCGCAGGATCGGGAAGCCGGCCTCGGACAGTTCGGTATTGCGTCCGACCAGTTCGGGGATCTGGTCGGTCGTGGCGTACTGGTGAGCCAGGGGGAGCAGAGGGACTTGCATCCCGATGAGCGCGCCGAGGTCGGGACCCCAGAATCCACCGCATGACACGACGATGTCGGCGGCCACAATTCCGTCGGTGGTGGTCACGCCCGTGACTTTTCCGCCGCTGTGCTCGATACCGACCACCCTTGTCGAGCCCTGGAACACCGCACCACGGCTCTGCGCCCGACGGGTCAGCGCCACAACGATGCGGGTGGCCTTGGCCAGTCCGTCGGCCTCCACATGAAGACCGCCCAGGATGCGGTCGGGATCCAACAGCGGATGCAGCTTCGCGCACTCCTGCGGGTCGATGACCCGGCCGCCGATACCCCAGGAGGTCGCCCAGCCCTGCCTGCGATGCAGGTCGGCAAGGCGCTTCTCCGTCGTGGCGATTTCAAGACCGCCGACCTGATTGAAGCACCACTGCCCATCGAGGTGCAGCGACAGGAACTTCTCGGCGGTGTAGCTCGCGAGCCTGGTCATCGTTTTCGACGGGCTGGTGTGAAACACCAGACCGGGGGCGTGGGAGGTGGACCCGCCCGTCTGCGGAAGCGGGCCCTGATCAAGGACCGTCACACGGTCCCATCCGCGGCTGGTGAGTTCGTCTGCCAGGTTTGTGCCGACGATGCCGGCCCCGATGATCACGACGCGAGGTGATCCCATGAGCGCGTACTCCTTGCTGGTCAGACAGGGGACTCGGTCGTCGCCGCCTCAAAACCGGGTAGTCGATGGGTCGGCAAAGCGGAAAGCCCAACCGTGATCAACAACTGATATACCAATACTATGGCTCCTCGGGCGTGAGGTCAACTCCTTCATCGCATAGCGCGCAACCCGTTGCTCGTTGAACAACAACTCGGGTTGTGGTGGGTAGTGTTGCGTTATGAGCAACGGAAGCTCGGACTCGGGCAATGGTGGCGTGCAGTCGGTCGACCGCGCGCTTTATGCGCTGGAGCTTCTTGCTCGTCACGGCGAGGCGGGAGTCACTGATCTCGCCGCCGAAATCGGAGTCCACAAATCAACGGCCTTCCGGCTGCTCGGCGCGCTCGAGGAACGCGAACTGGTCGAACAGGCCCACGAGCGGGGCAAGTATCGACTCGGCTTCGGGATCTTGCGGCTGGCCAGTGCGGTGTCGGGACGTCTCGATGTCACCCAGCAGGGTCGCGAAATCTGCGAACGACTGGCCGGTGAGGTCGGCGAGACGGTCAACATTGCGGTATTGCGGTCACACTATGCCGTCAACGTGGACCAGGCCCGTGGGCCGTCCGCCGTCGGGACCCATAACTGGGTCGGCGAACTCACGCCCCTGCACGCGACCTCGAGCGGCAAGGTCTTGTTGGCGTCCATGTCGTCGCAGGCGAGGCGCGAACTACTCGAATCGGCCGGCCTCACGCGCTTCACCGAGCGCACGATCACGTCAATCGAAGATTTGGATCGTCAACTGGATTCTGTTGCGCGCGACGGCTATGTGGTGTCGTTCGAGGAGTTGGAGCACGGACTCAACGCGGTTGCCGCACCGATTCGCGATCACACGGGCATGGTCGTTGCTGCGCTGAGCGTTTCGGGTCCGGGTTATCGCCTCACTGAGGAACGCGCGGTCGAGATCGCGCCCGCTGTGGCGTCGGCCGCTGATGCGGTGGGCCATCGGATGGGCTATCAAGGCTGACGGCGACGGCCCGGGCACGCGGCCGGGCCTGTTTGCCGGGCGAACGGGCACCAATTTGCGGCGGCTTCAGTAAGTCCATTTCCGTGTGGTGTGCTCGGCGTCACACCCCGACAGCAATCACGCCGCTACCAGCCCGTGAATGAAATGGAAATATTTTTCGTCTAACAGTCGCGTATCACTGCGACATCATCTAATATATCAGCCTAACCGCTGGATGGCTCGAGCCCTAGGCCCGGCGGCAAGTGACAACGTGTACGCCCGTGCAGTGATGCGCGGGTCGGCGCACCCGTTTCGCGGAGGTCGACCCGCGGGATCGGCGTGACGTCGGTGTGTGCAGCGCGGTGAAGAAATCGAACTGAGGAATCCGCCGCACGCGCACACCATCGCGAAGCTGTGATGCAGATCATAGCGCGGCGAAAATATCGACCCGTATCACACAGGAAACGTCCAGACAGCCCAGACAGCGATCACACCGACGAAGGCGTTCCGCCTCAGGAGTTTGAAGTGACAGCACAGAAACACGGTTCGCTCGAAGCCGAGATCAAAGCGAAGCTCCACGAAACATTTCCCGGCCCCGGCGTACCGGTACCGGAAGACCATGACGACGAACATGATGTCCCGCTGTGCGCCCGGCGACCGGTCACCGACAAGGTCGTGTTCGGCGTCACCGCCGCCATCGTCGTCGCCATTCTCGCCTGGGGTCTGATCGGGTCGACGTCGTTCAACTCGACAATGGCGTCGATCCTGGACTGGGTGGTGACCAATCTCGGTTGGCTCTTCATCATCTCGGCGACATGCTTCGTCCTTTTCGCGGGCTGGCTGGCCTTGAGCCGCTATGGCCGAATACCGCTCGGTGCCGACGACGAGAAACCCGAGTTCAACACCGTCAGCTGGATCGCCATGATGTTCAGCGCCGGAATGGGCATCGGCCTGATCTTCTGGGGCGTCACCGAACCGCTGACCCATTTCGTCAATCCGCCTCCCGGACTGGGCGACTCGAAGGCCGGCACCGCGCTGGCCACCGCGCTGTTCCACTGGGGCTTTCACCCGTGGTCGATGTACGCGGTGGTCGGCCTGTCGATCGCCTACGGCAGCTACCGCATGGGGCGCAGGCAGCTCATCAGCTCGTCGTTCGCTTCGCTA
The DNA here is from genome assembly GCA_963699655.1 of uncultured Actinomycetota bacterium. Classification (GTDB taxonomy): domain Bacteria; phylum Actinomycetota; class Actinomycetes; order Mycobacteriales; family Mycobacteriaceae; genus Mycobacterium. The sequence goes on along the minus strand of CAVOUV010000017.1, from coordinate 125,864 downwards.
CTCGGCCGCAAGAGGGTCGAGGGCCCGATCGGGAAAGTGATCGACATCCTCGCCATCTTCGCCACGATGTTCGGCACGGCGGCGTCGTTGGGCCTTGGTGCTCTGCAGATCGGATCCGGGATCGAGGTCGTCGGATGGGTGGGTAAGGCGAGCACGCTGCTGCTCGTGTCCATCGTGGCGCTGCTGACTTTCGCGTTCGTGGCCTCCGCGGTGTCCGGTGTCTCACGCGGCATTCAATGGCTGTCCAACATCAACATGGTCCTCGCCCTCGTGTTGGCGGTCTTCGTGTTCGTTGCCGGGCCGACGATCTTGATCTTGAACCTGATGCCGACCGCGCTCGGCGACTATGCGGCCAACCTCGCGGCCATGTCGGCGCGGTCCGCCGAAGACGGCGCCGAAACCGGAAAGTGGCTGTCGTCATGGACCATCTTCTACTGGGCGTGGTGGATCTCCTGGACGCCCTTCGTCGGCATGTTCCTTGCTCGCATCAGTCGGGGACGATCGATTCGCCAGTTCGTCGTGGGCGTCATCCTGATCCCGACGACGGTCAGCCTGATCTGGTTCGTGGTCTTCGGTGGTGCGGGCATCGGTCAACAACGCGACGGTATCGATATCTACGGAAGCGGCGAACCGGAGTCGACGCTGTTCGGGATGCTCGATCACCTGCCGCTGGCCGGGCTGTCGTCCCTGCTGGTCATGGCGCTGGTGGCAATCTTCTTCGTCTCGGGTGCCGACGCGGCGTCGATGGTGATGGGCACGCTGTCCCAAAGCGGTTCGCTGTTCCCGTCGCGGTGGGCGATCGCCTTCTGGGGCCTGAGCACCGGGGCGGTGGCCGTGCTGTTGCTGTGGGCCGGTGGCAATGACGCGCTCAACGGCCTGCAGACGATGACCATCATCGTGGCGGCACCGTTCGTCGTCGTGATGATCGGCATGTGCGTGTCGCTGTACCTCGACGTCTCCCGCGACCCGATGGTGGCGCATCTGCGCCGGAAGGCTCCCGAGAGGGTCAAGGCGGCCAAGTAGATCGTCGGCCAGGGCCGCCCCGCGCCGGGACATCCCGGCCGGGGCGGTTTTGCGTTTGCAAAAGGTGTCCGAAAAAGGCCGTCACACCGCTTGACATAGCCTGTGACTCGACCCACACTGTTGCATAATACGAATCCAGTTTCTCTATACGCTTCGTTGCCTGCGAATGAGGGGCCCAGAATGCTCGAAATCTGTCCGCTGTCGGAACTGCCGCCCGGCGAGGCGCGTCGCGTTGAGGCCGATCCGCCCATCGCCGTCTTCCATACCGACGACGGCGAGATATTCGCCATCGACGACACCTGCTCACATCAGGATGCGTCGCTCGCGGACGGCTGGTTGGAGGGATGCGAGGTCGAATGCCCGCTGCATGCCTCGCGGTTCAATCTGCGCACGGGTGCCGTGGATGCTCCTCCGGCGAAGCGGCCGGTCCGCACGCATGCCGTGGTGATCGCGAACGGCGTCATCCATGTCGAGCCGAGCGCCGATGCGCCGAACCTGCCGCCCGATATCCGCGCGCGACTGGCCGAAGGGACAACGTCGTGAAACACGTCGCGATCGTGGGAGCGTCGCTGGCCGGTCTGTCTGCTGCCCGCGCACTACGTGCGCAGGGCTACGACGGGCGCGTGACGGTCGTCGGCGATGAGATTCGGCGGCCATACGACCGCCCGCCGCTGTCGAAGGAATTCCTTGCCGGCGACATGGTCGAGGCCGATCTGGCGCTCGAAGCAGACGACGACCTGCAGGCGGACTGGCTGCTTGGCGCTGCCGCCACGGAGCTCGACACTTGTTCTGGTGCAATCGAACTCGCCGACGGCACGCGGATCGATGCTGATGGTGTGGTCATCGCGACCGGATCGCGGGCACGTCGCTGGCCCGGATGCGAAGCGATGGCCGGTGTGCATGTCATCCGTACCGTCGACGACGCGATCGCGCTACGGGCAGACCTTCGGCCCGGTGCCCACCTGGTCGTCATCGGCGCGGGGTTCATCGGCGCGGAGGTCGCGTCGACAGCTCGCAAGCTCGGACTGGACGTCACGGTAGTCGAGGCGGCCCCGACTCCGCTGCAAGTCCAGCTCGGGTCCCGCCTGGGCGCCGTTGTCGCCGCGGCGCACAGCGCGAACGGCACGACACTCGTTTGTGGTGTCGGCGTCGCCGGTTTGACCGGCGAGCATCGTGCGTTGCGAACCACCGGCTGCGCTGACCGCGTGACCGGCGTCGATCTCGTCAATGGGCGCCACCTGCCCGCTGATGTCGTCGTGGTCGGAATCGGCGGTATCCCCAACACCGAATGGCTGCAGGGCAGCGGCCTGCTGCTGGGCAACGGCGTGCTCTGCGGACCCAACGGTCAGACCGCCATCCCGAACGTCGTCGCCGTCGGGGATTGCGCCGCTTGGCATGACGCATCCACCGGGGCGAGCCATCGAGTGGAGCACTGGACCGGCGCGTTGGAGCGGCCGGCGATCGCGGTCGCCGCGTTGCTTGCCGGCGGGCTCGACCAGGGCGCTGCGGTGAAACCCCCGTATTTCTGGTCCGACCAATACGGCTCACGGATCCAGTTCGCCGGCATCGCCCAGCCCGACGACGAGATCACCATCGAGGAAGGCAGCTGCGATGACCACTGCTTCCTGGCCACGTACTGGCGCGACGGCCGTCTGGTCGCGGTCCTCGCCGTCGACCAACCTCGTCTGTTCACCCGCTGGCGTCGTCAGCTGACGACCGTCCCCGCCGCGGTCTGACCCCGCCGGACCGAGCCCACCGAGAAAACCCAGAGAGGATCCATGACCACGACAGCCCCCAGCCTGCCGGAAAGCCTCATCTCCACCCTCGCCGGCCACTACTACACCCACCCCGAGGTGTTCGCGCTGGAACAGGAAAAGGTCTTCGAGACGATGTGGTTCTGCGTCGTGCGGGCGTCGGATCTGGACAAGCCCGGCGCGTTCAAGACCGTGCAGGTCGGCCGCGAAAGCGTGTTGGTGGCCAGGTCACGCAGGGGTGACATCAACGCCTTCTTCAACGTCTGCAGGCATCGCGGCGCGCGCCTGTGCACGGAGGACAGCGGTGAGGTCAAGCGGGCGTTCCAGTGCCCGTATCACGCGTGGACCTACGACCTCGACGGCAAGCTTGTCGCCGCGCCGAATCTGACGAAGATGCCCGATATCGATCGGGTCGAGTACGGACTGCGCAAGATCTCGGTGCGGGAGTGGCTGGGCTACGTGTGGGTGTGCCTGGCCGACGAACCGCCTTCGTTCGAACGCACCGTCATGCAGGAAATCGTCGACCGGCTCGGTGATGTGGAATCGATCGACCACTACACCGTGGCCGATCTGAGCGTGGGTCGCCGCATCGTCTATGACGTCAAGGCCAACTGGAAGCTCATCATCGAGAACTTCATGGAGTGCTATCACTGCGCCACGATCCACCCCGAACTGACCGAGGTGCTGCCCGAGTTCGCCGATGGCTATGCCGCACAGTTCTATGTGGGCCACGGTGCGGAATTCGGAGAGGACGTCAGGGGCTTCACCGTGGACGGGTCCGACGGGCTCGATCACATCCCCGGGGTGACCGAGGACCAGGATCGCCGGTACTACGCGATCACCGTGCGCCCACAGGTATTCGTCAATCTCGTGCCCGACCACGTGATCGTGCACCGCATGTTCCCGATGGCCGCCGATCACACCATCGTCGAATGCGACTGGCTGTACCTACCCGACGTGGTCGAATCGGGGCGCGACGTCAGCCGGTCGGTCGAACTGTTCCACCGGGTGAACCAGCAGGATTTCGCCGCCTGCGAGCGCTGCCAGCCGGCAATGGACTCTCGTCTCTACCGCGACGGTGGTGTCCTGGTGCCCAGCGAGCACCACATCGGAGAGTTCCACACCTGGCTGCGCGACAAGCTCGCCGTGTGACAGAGCGCCTACGGCCGGATGACCGGACGTAGGGTTACCGGAATGGAGCTGCTGCTCGGAATCGACATGGGTACGGGGAGTACCAAGGGGGTCCTCGTCGATCCGGAGGGCACCGTGCTGGCATCGCAGACCGTCGCGCACACGATGGACCTGCCCAGGCCCGGCTGGGCCGAAGTCGATGCCGAACGCGTGTGGTGGCGCGAGGTGTGCTCGGTCAGCGCCGCGCTGATGGCGGAGATGCCTACGGGTGCGACGCTCGCCGGCATGTGTGTCAGTGGGGTTGGCCCGTGCCTGGTGTTGTGCGACGACGCCCTGCGGCCGCTGCGGCCGGCCATTCTGTACGGCGTGGATACCCGGGCGGCGGCCGAGATCGACTTGCTGACAGCCGAACTGGGCAAGCAGAACATTCTGGACCGCGCGGGAACGCTGCTGTCCAGCCAAGCGGTCGGGCCGAAACTCGAATGGGTGCGTCGTCACGAAAAAGACGTGTTCGACCGTGCCGCCCGTTGGTACGGATCGAATTCCTACATCGCCGCCAAACTCACCGGCGAGTACGTGATGGACCACCACACCGCCAGCCAGTGCGATCCGATGTATGCGATGCGCGAATTCGACTGGAATCAGGAGTGGGCCAAGCGCATCTGCGGTCACCTCCCGTTGCCGCGCCTGGTCTGGCCCAGCGACGTGGTGGGTGTCGTGACGGCTTCGGCGGCCGAGGAGACCGGGGTTCCGGCCGGCACCCCGGTCGCGGCGGGAACGGTGGATGCGTACTCGGAGGCGTTCTCGGTCGGCGTGCGCAAACCGGGCGATCAGATGCTGATGTACGGCTCGACGATGTTTCTGGTGCAACTCATCGACGAGTACTTCAGTGACCCGACCCTGTGGACGACGACGGGCGTCGAACACGACAGCCTGGCGCTTGCCGCGGGCACGTCGACGGCGGGCAGCTTGATCAGCTGGTTGCAGGAGGTCACCGGGGGTGCGTCGTTCGACGACCTGATGTCGGAAGCGCAACAGGTTGCACCCGGCAGCGAGGGTCTGCTGGTCTTGCCCTACCTCGCCGGTGAACGAACCCCGGTCTTCGATCCGCAGGCGCGGGGAGTGGTAGCCGGGTTGACCCTTCGGCACGGCCGGGGACACCTGTTTCGTGCTGCCTACGAAGGCATTTCATTCGGAATCCGCCAGATTCTGGAGCGGTTCGACGACGCTCATACCGCGACCAGGACCGTTGCGGTGGGCGGCGGTCTGCGCAGCCCGATCTGGGCGCAGGCGGTCAGCGATATCACGGGCCGCACGCAGCTGGTGCCCGAGCAGGCGATCGGTGCCAGCTACGGCGATGCCCTGCTCGCGGCGATCGGTGTCGGTCTGGTGCCGCCCGATACCGACTGGGCCAAGATCGCCAGGGAGATCGAACCCAACGCCGCCAACCGGGATGCGTACGACAACCTGTACGAGACGTGGCGTGAGCTCTATCCGGCGACGCGCGAACAGGTACACCGGTTGGCCGGTGTCGATCCGGCCTGAACTCAGCCCATCGTGTAGCCGCCGTCGACGGCGATGTCGACCCCATTGATCATGCTCGCCGCATCCGAGGCCAGCCACACCACGGTGTCGGACACCTCGTGTGGAACAGCGAACCGTCCCAGCGGAATCCGGGCGATCATCGGTGCGGCCTTGGCATCATCACCCCACACGCGCTGGCCCATTTCGGTCAGCACGACGGTGGGGCAGACGGAGTTGGCGCGAATACCGTGCGGGCCGAGCTCGCGGGCCAGCACCTTGGTCGCCATCACCAGTCCGGCCTTGGACGCGCAGTACGCATAGTGATCGGGCAATGGTGCCAGTGCCGCAGCCGAGGCGACCGTGACGATCGCACCCCCCGTACCCTGCTCGACCATCGCCGCTCCGACGGTCGACGCAAGTAGCGCCGGCGCCCGCAGATTCACCGCGATCGTCGCATCGAACAATGCGGGATCGGTGTCGACGACCGGCTGGGGATAGGAGATTCCGGCGTTGTTCACCAGCACGTCGATCCCGCCCATTGCGTCGGCGGCCTGTCGTGCCAGTTCGAACGGTGCGTCGGAATCGGCGAGATCCACTGCGACGGTGTGCACTTCGGAGCCGTACGTGTCCGACAGTGTCGAACGCGCCGCCTCCAGCTCCGCGGTATCCCGGCCACTCAGGACCAGCGATGCTCCCGCCGAGGCGAATGCGCGGGCGATATCTGCGCCGATACCCTTGGTGGCTCCCGTGATCAGCGAACGCTTGCCGTCGAGGCGCAGGGCGCCCGCATAGCGTGGATCGGCCATCGTCGTCACATCACAGACCTTTCAAGAAGATTCACCGATGACGCCCAGGCTCTGCAGGATCGCTCCTGCCGTGGACGGATCGGTCACCAGTTGGTTGAAATAGCCACCGCGGGCGCCTGCGACGATCGAGTCGATCTTCTCCTGACCGACCGCAACCGCAATCGTCACGGGAATATGCTGCAGCGCTTCGAGTTTCACGGCGATGAGGCGGTCACTTCCTTCGAAGTCGACTTCGTCGCCGGCCTGGTCGAAGAATCGCGAACATACGTCTCCCACCGAGGTACGCAGCGATCCCGACTCCGTCGGAACGAATTGCGGTATATCGGAACGGATCAACGGCGGTGCGCCGACGCCCATCAGCGCACATCGCGCACGGGGCCACAGGTGCAGTACGCGCTGAATGCTGGGATCGTTGAGCAGGGAGGGGTAGAGGTCGGGACCCGGCAACGCCGGCGCGAACAGGTAGTTCGGCCTGCCGTTGATGCGGTTGGCGACCAGCCGGGTGATCTCGTTGGTCTGATACCACTCTTCGGGCTGGTCGTTGCCGCCCACCGTCGGAGCGACCAGTACACCAGGCAGCGCGACGAGGTCGTACTGCGCGACCTCATAGACGGTGCGCCCGGACGAGACGAGCAGGACGTCACCGGGAAGGAGACCAGCCGCGGCCAGGGCGCGGCCCACCGCCGGCGCCAGCACGCTTCCCATGACATCGACGACGGTGCGTCCCTGACCCGGATTGGGTAGCGGGTGACTCAGGAACACGGTTGTCAGCGACAGGGCCCGGGCCAGCTGATCCGCCAGATCGCCGGAGGCCACCTCCGCGGGAGGCACCACCTCGATACGCACGATGCCTCGGCGCTTCGCCTCCGCGAGCAGGCGACTGACCGTGGCGCGGCTGGTTCCGAGCTGCGCGGCGACCTCGGCCTGGGTGGCGTCCTCGCTGTAGTAGAGCTTCGAGGCGGTGTAGAGCAGCGACGCCGAGAAATGCCCGGCATCCGCCTCCGCGACGGAGCTGTCGACAGGGGTCGACTGGACTGGTTGTGCAGGCCGAGGCACGTGACGAGTATGACACTGAACATCTGTGCATGACCATAATTTCAATGAACAATTGTTCTGGACATGTGTGCACGAGGCGGTTACTGTGACTGCAGCCACATCGTGATCGCGATGTGATCGGCCGGAACGGCCTGGTGCAGCCCGCGTGCGGAGGAGTCGCAGATGCCCGAACAGATCCCCGAGAAAATGCAGGCCGTGGTTTGTCACGGACCACATGACTACCGACTCGAAGAGGTGGCGGTACCCCAACGCCGGCCCGGTGAGGCTCTGATCAGAGTCGAAGCGGTCGGCATCTGCGCGAGTGATCTGAAGTGCTACCACGGTGCCGCGAAGTTCTGGGGTGACGAGAACCGCCCGGCGTGGGCGGAGACCATGGTCATCCCCGGACACGAATTCGCCGGTCTCGTCGTCGAACTCGATGACGAAGCCGCGTCGCGCTGGGGCATCGCGGTGGGCGACCGGGTGGTATCCGAGCAGATCGTGCCGTGCTGGGAGTGCCGGTTCTGCAAGCGCGGTCAGTACCACATGTGCCAGCCGCACGACCTCTACGGCTTCAAGCGCCGCACCCCCGGCGGCATGGCGAGCTACATGACCTATCCCGTCGAATCGCTGGTGCACAAGATCTCCAGTGAGATCCCGGCGCACCACGCCGCATTCGCCGAGCCTTTGTCCTGTTCGCTGCACGCGGTCGAACGCGCCCAGATTCTCTTCGAGGACACCGTGGTCGTGGCAGGGTGCGGGCCCATCGGCCTCGGCATGATCGCCGGAGCCCGCGCCAAGAACCCGATGCACGTCATCGCGCTGGACATGGCGCCCGAGAAGCTCGCACTGGCCGAGAGGTGCGGTGCCGACATCACCATCAACATCGCCGAGCAGAACGCCGAGGAGATCATCAAGGACCTCACCGGCGGCTACGGCGCAGACGTCTACCTGGAAGGCACCGGCCATCCGTCCGCCGTCCCGCAGGGGCTCAACTCATTACGCAAACTCGGCCGCTACGTCGAGTACGGCGTCTTCGGCAGCGACGTCACAGTGGACTGGAGCATCATCAGCGACGACAAGGAGCTGGATGTCCTGGGCGCCCACCTGGGGCCGTACTGTTGGCCGGCCGCGATCAAGATGATCGAGTCCGGCGTGCTGCCGATGAACGAGATCTGCAGCCACCAGCTCCCGCTGACCGAGTTCCAGAAGGGGCTCGACCTCGTGGCCAGCGGCACGGAGTCCGTCAAAGTCTCACTGATCCCTGCGTAGTCGAGACACCGCGACAAAGGACACAGACATGAGTCGAGATCGCCATGCCGGGCCGCAGATGTCGCGGCGAAACATGTTGGCTGCCTTGGGCCTTGCCGGCGCTGCGGCGGCGAGCCTGCCGGTGTTGAGTGCCTGCGGGGTCGGCGGCGGGACCAGTTTGCCGAACGGGGCGGGGGAGGTCACCGGCGGATTCGACTGGAAGAAGGCCTCCGGCAGCACCATCAACATCCTGCAGACCCCGCACCCCTACCAGCTGTCGTATCAGCCGCTGCTCAAGGAGTTCACCGAACTCACCGGCATCAATGTCAACGTCGACCTGGTGCCGGAGGCGGACTACTTCACCAAACTCAATACCGAGCTCGCAGGCGGTTCCGGTAAGCACGACGCGTTCATGCTCGGCGCCTACTTCATCTGGCAGTACGGTCCGCCCGGCTGGATCGAGGATCTCGGGCCATGGCTGAAGAACTCGGCCGCCACCGGACCCGACTACGACTTCGAGGACATCTTCGAGGGTCTGCGCACGTCGACCCGCTGGGATTTCACGCTGGGTAACCCGCTCGGTACGGGTGGTCAATGGGCGATCCCGTGGGGTTTCGAGAACAACGTCGTCGCCTACAACAAGAGGATTTTCGACGAGAAGGGGATCAAGAAGCTGCCCGACCGCCTCGACGACTTCATCCAGCTGGCCGTCGACCTGACCGACCGATCGCAGAACCGCTACGGAATCTCCACCCGCGGATCCAAGTCGTGGGCCACGATCCATCCGGGCTTCATGACCCAGTACACCCGCGAAGGGGCGGTCGACTACAAGTTCAACGGTTCCGACCTCATCGCCGAGATGGACAGCGACAAGGCCGTCGAATTCACCAAGAAGTGGATCGAGATGCAGCACAAGGCCGGACCGACATCGTGGACCACCTACGACTATCCCAACGCCACCGGTGATCTCGGCGACGGCAAGGCGATGATGGTGTTCGACGCCGACAGCGCGACCTACCCTAAGAACAAGCCCGGTGCCAGCAAGGAGGCCGGCAACCTCGCGTGGTACCCCGGGCCCGCCGGACCGGACGGCAACTACAAGACCAACCTGTGGACCTGGAGCTGGGCGATGAGTGCCAACTCCCGCAACAAGCTGCCCGCATGGCTGTTCATCCAGTGGGCCACCGGCAAGGAATCGATGAACAAGGCCGTCGAGGGCGGCACTTATGCCGATCCAGTGCGAAAGTCGGTGTTCGACACCACCTTCAAGAGGGTCGCCGCCGATCAGTATGGCTATCTGGACACCTTCGAGACGGTGATCGGGGAGTCCAAGATCCAGTTCACCCCGCAGAAGAAGTTCTTCGACACCACCCAGAACTGGGCTGTCGCGCTACAGGACATCTACGGCGGGGATGACGCCGCGTCACGCCTGCGGAGCCTGGCGAAGACCAACACCTCCAAGGTCAACCTCTAGGAGTTCGGCGCATGACTACCCAGACGTCCAAGGCAACCCAGTCCACCCCCGACCGGCCCGCCGGCCCGCCGGGTAGGAAGTTGCCCGAGGTACCCACCTGGCGCCGCAAACTGCGGCCCTACCTGCTGTCGATCCCCGCGCTGGTGATCGTGATCGGCATCCTCTACCCGTTCGTCGTCGGCGCCTACTACGCCTTCCTGAACTACGCCGCGGTGAACCCCGAGCCGCACTTCGTCTGGTTCGAGAACTTCAAATCGGTGCTCGGCGACCAGGTGTTCTGGCAGAGCGTGAAGGTGACGGGCATTTTCGCGGTCGTGGCGACCGCCGTCGAGACCGCCCTCGGGGTCGGGCTGGCGCTGCTGCTGAACCGCTCCAGCATCATCGGCAAGATCTTCGAGAAGGTGCTGATCCTGCCGCTGATGATCGCGCCGGTGATCGCGGGCGTCATCTGGAAGCTGATGTTCAACCCCCAGTTCGGCATCCTCAATCACGTTCTGGGGCTTGGCAACACCTTTGACTGGCTGTCGAGTTCGCATGCATTGTGGTCGGTGATCCTGGTGGACCTGTGGATCTTCACCCCATTCGTCGCGATTCTGGTCCTGGCCGGCATCCGATCGCTGCCGAAAGAACCGTTCGAGGCCTCCGAGGTCGACGGCGCCAACTGGTTCTACATGTTCCGCAAGCTGATGCTGCCGATGCTGTGGCCCTACATCCTGGTGGCGGTCATCTTCCGGTTCATGGACAACCTCAAAGTGTTCGACCACATCTACGTGCTGACTGCGGGCGGTCCCGGCGTCGCCACCCGAACGCTGCAGATCGGTGCCTTCGAGGACTCGATCATCAACCTCGACTACTCACGTGGCAGCACCTACATGCTGCTGCTCTGGATCATCGTGTTCATCACAGCGCGCTATCTGGTCAGTGTGCTAGGAAAAGCGCAGCGCCGAGCTGCCGGAGCGGAGTCCTAGAGCCATGGCATTCAAATTGACAAGGAGCGAACTGCTTCCCGGTCAGAAGCGACTCAGCGCCGGGTCGGTGGCCGCCGACGTCGGCTTGATCTTCTGGTTCGTGTTCTCGCTGTTCCCGATCGTGTGGATGGTGTTCCTCGCGCTGAAGAACGCCGAACAGCAGACCACGACGTACTTCCAGTTCAGCCCCACCTGGTCGAACTTCGCAACCGTGTTGTCCGACAAGGGCACCCAGATGACGAGCGTCGACTTCAAGACGTCGTTGCTGACCAGCCTGATCAACTGCGGCGGCGCGGTCATCGTGTCGCTCCTCATCGGCATCCCGGCCGCCTACGCCGCCGGCCGCTGGAAGTACAAGGGCAGCAACGACCTGATGTTCCAGATGCTGTCGTTCCGGTTCGCGCCGGAACTGATGGTGATCGTGCCGCTGTTCGTCATCTACAACCAGATCGGCCTGTTCGACACCAAGGTCGGAATGATCTGGGTGCTGCAGCTGGTGACCATGCCGCTGGTGGTGTGGATCCTGCGGTCGTACTTCGAGGACCTGCCCGAGGATCTCGAGCAGGCCGCGCTGCTCGACGGGTACACGCGCAGAAAGGCGTTCGTGATGGTCGCATTGCCGATCGTCCGACCCGGCATCGCCGCCGCCGCCTTGCTGGCGTTCATCTTCGCCTGGAACAACTACGTATTCCCGCTCATCCTCGCCGACAGCAACGCCGGCACGGTGACCGTCGCCATCACCAAATTCCTCGGCGGTGGCGGCCAGGCGTACTACAACCTGACGGCGGCCGCGGCGATCATCGCCGCACTGCCACCCCTGATCCTGGCGTTGACCATTCAACGGTATCTGGTCCGGGGCCTATCCTTTGGGGCGGTGAAGGCCTGATGGCTACAGTATCTCTTGCCAACCTGCGCAAGACATTCGGCAAGACCACAGCGGTCAACGACCTGTCGGTCGACATCGCAGACGGCGAGTTCTTCGTCATCCTCGGGCCCAGCGGCGCGGGCAAGACGACCACGCTGAAGTCGGTGGCGGGCCTGGTCGACATCGACTCGGGTTCGGTACACATCGGCGGTGTCGACATGACACTGGTGGAGCCGTACAACCGCAATGTGGCGATGGCGTTCGAAAGCTACGCCCTCTACCCGCAGAAGACACTCAGCGAGAACCTGGCCTCACCGCTCAAGTCGGGCAGGACCGGCAAATACTCGGAAGCGCAACGGACCGAACGCATCGACCAGGTGACGACCACATTGGGAATCAACCACCTGCTCAACCGTTTTCCCCGCGAATTGTCCAATGGGCAGCGACAGCGCGTTGCCCTCGGACGGGTGCTGGTGCGGCCTGCCGACATCTACCTGCTGGACGAACCGCTGAGCCACCTCGACGCCAAGCTGCGTGCGGCCATGCGGGCCGAACTGAAGCAGTTGAGTGCGATGTCCAACACCACCACGATGTATGTCACCCACGACTACCAGGAGGCGTTGGCACTCGGCGATCGGATCGCGGTGCTGCGCAAAGGCTCCCTGGTGCAGATCGGCACACCCGAGGAGATCTGGCGGCATCCCGCCGACACCTTCGTGGCCCGGTCCTTGGGTCAGCCGGAGATCAACATCCTCGACGGGGTCGTCGACGACGGCCGGATCCGGCTCGCAGACGGTTCACTGGATGTCGCGATCCCGACGGAAGCCACCGTCGGGCGTGGTAATCGCGTACGAGTGGGATTGCGACCGTGCGACATTCACGTCACCAGCGGCGAAGGATCGCTTCGCGGCCGGGTGATGCTGGCCGAGCGGCTGGGCCGCAACATCGAGCTCACCGTCGACGTCGGTGGCGCGCAGCTCATCGTGCTGACCTCCGGCAGGCACGGCGTCGGCGAGGGCGACAATGTGACCATGAGGATCGCCGACTCCGACGTCCATGTGTTCGCCGCGGGAGACGGCGACACGCGCAGTCTCACCGCCGATCGCGATTCGACTCTGGAGGCAGCACAGTGACTGTGACAACGGAGAAGCCCGGCGCCGCAGGCTCTGCCAAGGCGACGGCGCAGAGCCTGACACTGAACGAGCTCGTCAAGACCTACGCGACCCGGGGCCGCGACAGGGTCACCGCCGTCAAGGGCATCAACCTCGACATCGAACCCGGTGAACTCGTGGCACTGTTGGGCCCGTCGGGTTGCGGTAAGACGACGACACTGCGGATGATCGCCGGCCTGGAGACGGTGACCAGCGGTTCGATCAAGATCGGCGACCGTGAGATCTCGCAGCTGCCCGCCGCCAAGCGGGGCATCGGGGTGGGATTCGAGAGCTATGCGCTGTATCCGCCGATGTCGGTCCGGGACAATCTGCTCTACGGGCTCAAGGCGCGCAGGGTGAAGGGCGCCGAGCAGATGGTCACATCGATCTGCGAACGCCTCGAGATGAACGACCTGCTCGACCTGCGGCCCGCAGGGTTGTCCAGTGGACAGAAGCAGCGTGTCGCGCTCGCCAGGGCGCTGGTGCGGAACCCGCCGGTGCTGTTGCTCGACGAGCCGCTGAGCCACCTCGATGCGTCGGCCAGGCAGCGGGTGCGGCGTGAACTGAAGGTGCTGCAGCGCGAGTTCGGCTACACCACGATCGTCGTCACGCACGACCAGGTCGAGGCGCTGTCACTGGCTGACCGGCTGGCCGTGATGGACGCCGGTATCGTGCAGCAATTCGGCACACCCGACGAGGTGTTCGACGATCCGGCCAACTTGTTCGTCGCCACCTTTGTGGGGGAGCCACAGATCAACGTGTTGCGCGGCACCGCCAAGGTTCACGACGGTCGTGTTCGTGTCGAGATCGGTTCCGGAACAGGGCATCTGGAGACTAACGTCACGGGTCTCGCGGACGGGACCCGGGTCACCGTCGGCGTTCGCCCGCAGGACTGCGCGCTGACAGACGGTGAGGGCGAGGGCATCCGGACCACCGTTGCCTATTTTGAACATCTTCTCGAGTTCGGCCTGGCGACCAGCACGGTCGCCGGGATGGAAGAGGGAATCGTCGTGCAGACCCCGGCGCAGCAGACCTACGAACCCGAGCAGAAGGTCACCGTCACCGCGGCACCCGAACGGGTCTATCTGTTCGACGCCGAGAGTGGGGACCGACTGCGATGACCAAACTCTTCAACGATCCCGCCCGGTTCACCGAGGACATGCTGGTCGGCTTCCTCGACGCCAATGCGCGATATGTCATCGGTGTGCCCGGCGGTGTCGTGCGGGCGACGAAGACGCGGCAGGGCAAGGTCGCGGTGGTGATCGGTGGCGGTTCGGGACACTATCCGGCGTTCTGCGGAACCGTAGGCCCCGGATTCGCCGACGGCGCAGTTGTCGGCAACATCTTCACCTCGCCCTCGGCCGAGGAGGCCGCTTCGGTGTCGCGTGCCGCTGATGGTGGCGCGGGAGTGCTGCTGACCACGGGCAACTATGCCGGTGACGTGATGAACTTCGGTCTCGCGGTCAACCAATTGAACAGCGAGGGCATCGAAGCCGTCTACTTCGCGGTCACCGACGATGTGGCCAGCGCACCCAAGGGTGACGAGGCGAAGCGGCGGGGGATCGCCGGCGACTTCACCGTGTTCAAGTGCGCGAGCGCGGCGGCCGAAGAAGGACTGGACCTCGCCGGGGTGGTGCGCGTCGCCGAAGCGGCCAACGAAGCGACCCGAACCCTGGGCGTCGCGTTCGACGGCTGCACGCTGCCGGGCGCGGACCACCCGCTGTTCAGCGTTCCGGAAGGACAGATGGGTGTCGGCTTGGGAATCCACGGTGAGCCGGGAGTCGCCGAGGAGGCGATGCCGACCGCGTCGGACCTGGCCGCAACGCTCGTCGACGGCGTACTCGGCGACAACGCTGATGCGGAGTCACGGCGAATCGCGGTGATTCTCAACGGACTCGGCCGGACCAAGTACGAGGAGCTGTTCGTCGTGTGGGGCGAGGCGGCCCGGTTGCTCCGGGATCGCGGCTACACCATCGTCGAGCCCGAGGTCGGGGAGCTGGTAACCAGCCTCGACATGGCCGGGTGCTCGCTGACCGTGATGTGGCTGGACGACGAGCTCGAGCGCTACTGGACCGCGCCTGCCGATACCCCGGCGTACAAGAAGGGCGCGGCGTCGGTCTTCGAGGAGTCGGGGGAGCGGCGCACTGCGGAGGACACCGGAACAGCGTCAGCCACACCGGATTTGGCAGAGCTGTCCGACGACGACGGGCGCAACGGCGGCAGGCTGGTGGCCAGGGCCCTCGAGGCGATGGCGGAGATGTTGGCCGGGGCCGAGGATGAACTCGGCCGCATCGACGCGATCGCCGGAGACGGCGACCACGGCCGCGGGATGGTCAAGGGTTCGGCCGCGGCGCGTGATGCCGCCGCCCGTGCGGTCGACGAAGGCGCCGGACAGGGCTCCGTCCTCGTCGCCGCCGGCAAGGAGTGGGCGGCGAAAGCCGGAGGCACATCGGGAGTTTTGTGGGGCGCCATGCTGGGCGCAGTCGGTGCCCGTGTCGGTGACACCGGCAGGCCGGACGGCGCGACGGTCGCCGCAGGGATGCGTGACGGCTACGACGCGCTGATCCAGCTCGGCGGCGCATCGCCGGGCGACAAGACCATGCTCGATTCGCTGCTGCCGTTCGTCGACGAACTCGAACGACGCGTCGGCGAGGGGGAAGCCTGGCAGCAGGCGTGGGCCGCCGCGGCGGACGTGGCCACCGAGGCCGCCCAGGCGACAGCGGAGATGCGCCCGAAGGTAGGTCGGGCCAGACCACTCGCCGAACGTAGCGTCGGCACACCGGATGCGGGCGCCACCTCGCTGGCCATGTGCGCACGTACGGTGGCAGAGAGTTTCACACTGAGTTCCAAAGGAGACCACTGAACATGCCATCTGGACTTCGCATCGTCGTCGGGTCCGACGACGCCGGATACGAATACAAGGAAGCGCTGAAGGGCGACCTGCGGGGCGACTCGAGGGTCGCCGAGGTCACCGACGTCGGCGTCGGCGCAGACGAGAACACCGCCTACCCGCACGTCGCGGTGGCGGCGGCGCGACTCGTTGCCGAGGGCAAGGCGGACAGGGCGCTGCTGGTCTGCGGCACCGGTCTCGGCGTGGCGATCAGCGCCAACAAGGTACCGGGTATTCGCGCCGTCACCGCGCACGACGGCTTCTCGGTTGAGCGGTCGGTGCTGTCCAACAACGCGCAGGTGCTGTGCTTCGGTCAGCGCGTGGTCGGCCTCGAGCTCGCGCGGCGGCTGGCCCGCGAATGGCTGGGGTACGAGTTCGATCCGCAAAGTGCCTCGGCGGACAAGGTCGACGCCATCTGCGGCTACGAACCGGTCAGCCAAACGTAAGGACCGCACGCATGAGGCCAAGGCCACCCACCTGGATCAAGTCCCAAAACGCCACACCGTGGCCGGCGTAGCGCTGAGCGACCGGCACCGCGTTCGGCTCCTTCTGAACTGGCCGCTGCGGCAGGACGATTCACCGTCGTCGATCCGGCGTCGGTTGGTTGCGGCGAGAGTACGACTTCTGATGAAAATCGGTCGAATTCCGTCATAACCCGTACCCTCGGCGTTTGCCTTCATGCAATCGTTCGTAATTCGTGAACGGTATGTCCACGAAAATCATGTGGACGTGAACGGTCCTTGTACCGTTCAATTCAGGGATGACCACCGACCGTGCCCGTTCCGGCGCCTTGATGGCCATGGGATCGATGCTCTGTGTGCAGGTCGGCCTCGCTGTCGCCGTCACCCTGATTGACCGCACCGGGGTGGAGGGCGCGGCGTGGCTGCGGCTGGCCTGGGCCGGCGTTCTGATGCTGATCATCGTCCGCCCCCGGCGTACGGCCTTCACCTGGTCCACATTCGGGGTGTGCGTGCTGCTTGGCATCGTCACCGCGGCGGTCACGATGCTGTTCATGGCCGCGATCGACCGCATACCTCTCGGCACCGCCAGCGCACTGGAGTTCCTCGGCCCGCTCGGCGTCGCCGTCGCGCACGGCACAGGCAGGCAGCGCCTGCTCTGGCCCGGACTGGCAGCGATCGGCGTGGTGCTGCTCACTCAGCCGTGGGCGGGCGCGGTCGACCCGTTGGGCGTCATCTATGCGCTGGGGGCGGCCCTGTGCTGGGCGTGCTACATCCTGCTCACCCAGCGCGTCGGGGACGATGTCGCGGGGATCAACGGGCTCGCGGTGTCGATGCCGGTAGCGGGCATCGTGGCCAGCATCGTCGTCGGGCCCTCTGTCATCGGCCGTATGACCCCGGAGATCCTGTTGATCGGCATCGGCCTGGCAATCCTGCTGCCGGTCGTACCGTTCGCGCTGGAGATGCAGGCATTACGGCGATTGACCACCGCCGCGTTCGGCACCCTGATGGCGCTGGAGCCGGCCTTCGCGCTGATCGTCGGCATGATCGTGCTGACCCAGATGCCCGGGGTGTCCGGGGTGGTGGGCATCTGTTTCGTGGTGCTCGCCGGCGTCGGTGCGGCCCGGGCCGGCTCGCGATCCACGCCGGTCCCCGCCGAGGTCGGCTGACCCCTACGCTCGGGTGATGGCACGCGGAATCTTCGACGCGCCAATAGTCGGCATCGTCAACACACTGTTCGTCGGTCTCATCGACGCGCCCATCCTCGGGCCGTTCGTGCGGCGGGGCATGATCAACATCCGCTATGTCGGACGGCGTTCGGGCAAGACGATCCAGACCCCAGTCGGTTACCGCCGCTCCGGTGACGGGATCGTCATCAACGTCATGTCACCGGACAGCAAGACGTGGTGGCGTAACTTCCTCGGAGAGGGCGGCCCGATCACGCTGCTCAAGCTCGACGGCCGGGACCGCACCGGTCACGCGGTGACCAACCGCGACGACAAGGGCGGCGTCAAGGTCACGGTCCAGCTGGACTAGACGTCGATTCGCTTGCGCCGGTACAGCGTTCCGACGCCCAGCAAGATCAGGCTGATCACCAGGATCGCTGTCGCCAGCACGTTGATCTGCGGCGGGACCGCGGCCTTCACCGCCGCGTTCACGTACAGCGGATAGGTCACGGTCGAACCGCTGACGAAGTAGGTGATGATGAAGTCGTCGAGGGAGAGCGCGAACGACAGCATCGCGGCGGCCACGATGCCCGGAACGATCAGCGGCAGCGTCACCTTGAAGAACGTGCGCCCCGGGCTGGCCCCCAGATCCATCGAGGCATCCTCCAGGGTCCAGTCGAATCCGCGCATCCGTGCCCGCACGGTCATCGCGATGAAGCTGATCTCAAAAGCGATGTGCGCGATGAGGATCGTGACGTAGCCGGCGGCCCACCCGAAGTCGAGGAAGAGGGTCAGCAGGGCCGCGCCCAGCACCACCTCGGGTGCGGTGAGTGGGATCACCAGGAACGTATCCACCGCGGTCTGCCCCCGGAACCGTTGGCGGACCAGCGCAATCGCCACCAACGTGCCCAACACGAGGGCGATCGCGGTGGAGACCGCGGCGACGTTGAGGCTCAACTTCAACGCGTCGGTCAATGCCGGGTACTTGAAGGGATGGGCCCAGTTGTTAAGGGTGAAGCCCTGCCACGAGTAGTTGAACTTGCCCTTGGGGTTGTTGAACGAGAACAGGATGATCACAAAGATCGGCAGGAACAGATACAGCAGGACGAGTCCGCCGACGACCCGCAGTAGGACGTCGCCCCATTTCGGGCTGCCCTTGATCGTTTTGGGCTCCGCGATGCCGACGGTGGCGGTGGCCTGCGTCGTCATACGAGATCCTCTGTGCCGAGGGCGCGCGTGTACATCAGGACTCCCACGAGAATGATCAACATCAGCACCATGCTGAGCGCCGCCGCGGCCGGATAATCCTTGACCACCAGGAACTGTTTCTGAATGACGTTGCCGATCATGGTGGTCTGGGTGCTGCCGAGATAGTCCGCGTTGATGAAGTCACCCGAGGCGGGGATGAAGACCAGCAGGCTGCCCGCCAGCACGCCGGGCATCGACAACGGCAGGATCACCTTGCTGAAACTGCGCCGGTTCGTCGAGTAGAGGTCCTTCGACGCCTCGATCAGCCGTGGGTCGATCTTCTCCAGGCTGACGTAGAGCGGCAGGATCATGAAGATGATCCAGTTGTAGGTCAGGCCGCCGATGACCGCCCAGCTCGTGGACAGCAGGCGGCCCTCGTCCGGCAGCAAGCCCACCGTGCCCAACGCGCTGACCACCCAACCGTCGTCGGCCAGAATGGTTTTCCACGCGATGGTCCGGATCAGGAAGGTCACGAAGAACGGCAGGATCACCAGTCCGAGAAGCAGATTCTTGAACCGGCCGGCCTTGAATGCGATGACGTACGCCAGCGGAAATGCCAGCAGCAGGCACAACAGGGTCGCCACCAACGCGTAGATGAAGGATCGGATGATCTGATCCTGGTAGTGCGAGAACGCGTCGAGGTAGTTGCCGAAGTCCCAATTGAAGGTCAGCGTCGGCAGAAACACCGAGCCGCCCGACGACGACAGCGACGTGCGGGCCAGCGAGAAGAACGGCACCACGAAGAAGACCCCGAGGTACGCAAGCGCGGGCAAGATCATCAAATACGGGGCGATCTTGCTCCGCTGTCGACTGCTGCTGGCTACACCTGCCATCCGATCAGCCGCCGGTGACCGTGGCGTAGGCGGTGTTGAACTGCTGGGTCTGCTCGTCGGTGAGATCGGCCCACGACTTCAGCTTGTCGATGCTCGCCTGCGGCGGGTTGATCAGGGGATTGGCGCCCAGTTTCGGATCGATCTTGTTGAGCTCGTCCGTCATATCGGATAGCACCGGGACGTACTGGGTGAAGGCGACCAGCTTCGCGTAGTTGGCCTTGTCGTAGACGTAGTCGATCCACGCTTCGGCGGCCTTCTGATTCTGCGTCGTGTAGGGGATCACCATCGTGTCGATGAACCAGTCGCCCCCGGTTTCGGGAATCACGAACTGCAGATCCGGGTTGTCTGCCTGCAGCTGCACCACGTCGCCCGAATATGCCTGGGCGACAGCGATATTGCCCGACGCCAGATCGTCGGCGTAGTCATTGCCGGTGAACCGCCGGATCTGGCCCTTGTCCTTCTGCTCCTTGACCAGGTCGACGGCCTTCTGTATGCCCTCCATGGTCGGGTCCTCGATCGAGTTGCCCTGCGACTGCATGATCATGCCGAGGCCGTCCTGGGTGTCCGAGAGCAGGCTGACCCGGCCCTTGAATGCCGGATCCCACAGGTCGTCGATGCCCTTGATGTCGCGCTTGGTGGCGGCCCTGTTGTACGCCAGGCCGACCATTCCGGTCATGTAGGGCGCGGTCACCTTGCGGCCCGGATCCACCTTTGAGTCCAGCAGATCCTGGCGGAGGTTCTTCTTGTTGGGCACGCGTGATTCGCTGATCTCGTTGAGCCAACCGAGCCGATGGATGCGTGCCGCCATGAACTGCGTGGGCACCACCAGGTCGGCGCCGATGTCCTGCTTACGCGACAGCGGCTCCTTGACCTTGGCGAACCACTGTTCGTTGTCGTTGAAGTCTTCCTTGTAGTCGACTGTGAGGCCGCTGGCCGTCTGGAAGGCGGCCACGAAGCCGTCCGCCATGTAGAGCGGCCAGTTCGACACTCGCAGCATGCCGGTGGCCTTCGAACCGTCGTCGGCCGGTGCGGAGGCGGAGGGGCTGCTCGACGTGCCGCCGTTGGAGCCGCAGGCCGCGAGGAAGGACGGGCCGAGGACCAGGGCGGCGGCCGCGGCCGCGCCGCCGCCGATGAACCGTCTGCGTGACGTGGGATTGGCGGCGATCGCTTGGATCTTCGAGGAGGGCATGGCGACTTTGCCTTTCGTAGATGTCCGGGAAAAAGCGGGTTGGGGGGCGGTTCGGCGACTACGAGTCGTCGAGCATCTCTTCGAGGTCTTCGGTGGTCGGGATGTCGGCGGCCGGCAACACCAGCGACGCATCGGGGGCCCAGCAGACGTGCACCTCGTCACCCGGGCGCAGCATCGGCAGATCCTGCTCGGCACCGATGTGCGCCAGGATCGCCGAGTCGTCGGGCGCCGCGAGCGACAGCCGCACCACCGGACCTTGGAAGGTCAGATCGCGCACCGTGGCCCGCACGGTCGCGACGTCGCCGGTGGGGGTGTCCATCGAGACGCGGACTCGCTCGGGCCGAACCATCAGGGTCGCCTGGCCGCCCGGTTCGATCGTCGTATCGCCGGCACGGGACTTCAACGTGGTGCCCAGAACCTCGACCTCGACGAAATCGCGATTGGCCCTGCCGGTCTGGCGGCCGGGCCACAGGTTCGCCTGTCCGATGAAGCTGGCCACGAACACCGTGGACGGCCGGTCGTAGATCTCCGTCGGCGAACCGATCTGCTCGACGTTGCCTGCGTTCATCACCGCGATCCGGTCGCTCATCGTCAGCGCCTCCTCCTGATCGTGGGTCACGTAGATGAACGTGATCCCGACCTCGCGCTGGATGCGCTTGAGCTCGAACTGCATGACCTGGCGCAGCTTGAGATCCAGCGCGCCGAGCGGTTCGTCGAGCAGCAGCGCGCTCGGATAGTTGACCAGGGCGCGGGCCAACGCCACGCGCTGCTGCTGACCGCCGGACAGCTGCGCCGGCTTGCGCTTGGCGAAGTCGGTGAGCCGCACGATCTCCAGCAGTTCGTCGACGCGTTTGCGGACCTCCGCCTTGTCCTTCTTCTGGCTGCGTGGACCGTAGGCCACGTTGTCCCACACCGTCATGTGCGGGAACAGCGCGTAGTGCTGGAAAACCGTGTTGACGTTGCGCTTGTGCGGCGGCACGCGCGAGACGTCGTTGCCTTCGAGCCGGATCGCGCCCTCGGTCGGGGTCTCGAACCCGGCGATCATCCGCAATGTCGTGGTCTTCCCGCAGCCGGACGGGCCGAGCATGCGAGAAGAACTCGCCCGATGCGATGGAGAAGTCGGCCTCTGCGACGGCGACGTAGTCGTCGAAGCGTTTGGTCACGTGGTCGATCTCGATGACCGGACCGCCCTTCGCGCGGGTGGTCCCGTCCTTGCCCGCCTCGTTATCGACGGCGGTGGTGTGTGTGCCGGTCAGGGAAGATTCCTCCTCGGGGACAGCCATGCGGCTGTGGATAAACCATCGCGGATCAGACGGTCCTTCGCAAGCGATTCCGCAACGAATTTACATTTCTACAATGGAATCCTTCGTCTGTCGCGGTGTGGACTGTGAGAATCCGCTGAATCGCACGCCGATATCCACCGCCTGACCGTCTTCGGCCGGCTACTGCTGTGGGCGAGAGCGCGCAAGATCAGTCTCCCAGCCGGGCCAGTAGCGGTCCCGGAAACCGCGACGCCGTTTACCTTGCCCGTCCGGTGGGGTAGAGGTGGGGGATGGCGACGGTTGACGTGTCGGTCTCGACGAGCCTCAGTCCGGAACGGGCCTGGGAGCTCGCGTCGAACCTGAGCCGATTCGAGGAATGGCTGACGATCTTCGGTGGGTGGCGCAGCGAGGTTCCCGAGCAGGTCGAGGTCGGTGTGTCCGTATCGTCGCTGATCAAGGTGAAGGGTTTCCGCAACGTCATCCACTGGCGGGTGACCCGCTACGACGAGCCCAAGGAAATCGAGCTTGTCGGCAGGGGCAGACCGGCAGTGTGTATCGCCCTGCGGTTATGCGTGAAGGACAACAAACCGGGATCGACATTTCAAGTCGTCGCTGACCTGACCGGCGGCCTGCTCAACACCCGGGTGGGCAATCTGGTCGCCAAGGTTCTCGAGTCTGATGTGCGCAAGTCTGTGAGAGGCTGGCCGCACTGACCTAGCCCCATTCGTGGTTCATGGCGCGGGATTCGTACCTCGCCTCGACGGATTCGGCACGGCGCGCCGGCGGCCGGGAAAACGCGATGAGGACCATCGCCAGGGCCGCGGTCGCGCCGCCGCCGATGAAAATCGCGACGAAGCTGCTCTCCATCGGCGGGTGCGATACCGGCGGCCGGGCTGCCCAGAAGAACCGCGACCAGCGCGGCGGCCGTGGAGCTGCCGATCGTGCGGGCGATGGCGTTCATGCTCGTCGCCACGCCGGTCTCACCGCCGTCGACCTCGCTCACCACGAGAGCGGGCAACGCGCCGTAGCCGAGGCTGATGTAGGCGTTGGCCAGAACGCTGGCCACGATGACCTGCCACGGCGCGGAGTGGGCGAACGCGACAAACAGGAACCCGGTGATTCCGGCCACCGCCGCAATGACGAGAACCGGCCGTGCGCCGAACCGGTCGATGAACCGTCCGCTGGCCAGCGCGACGACGAAACCGGTGAGGGCTCCGGGCAACAGGTAGATGACACTGGCTTCAAGAACGGTGGCGCTGAAGCCGTATCCGGCCGCCTCGCGCGGTATTTGGACGAACTGTGTGAGGCCGAGGAACGCGAAGTACAGCCCCATCCCGACGAAGATCGTGGCGAGGTTGGTCAGCATGATGGGTCGGTGCGTCAGCATCCTGATCGATACCAGCGGTTGCTTGGCGCGCCGCTCCCACGACCACCAGCCCACCAGCGCGACCACGCCGCACGCCGCGCTGATCAGCGTCCACGGCGATGCCCAGCCCCACGAGTTGCCCTGGGTGATCGTGAGCAGGATCGCTGACAGGCCGATCGCGAGGCCGGCGGCACCGAGCCAGTCGATCGACCCGGTAGCGCTGCTCGGCCGGGCGGGCACGAGCGCCACCACGATCGCGATGACGACGATGGTGAAGCCCGTCGTCAGCCAGAACACGCGGTGGTAGCCGGCGTGGCCGCTCATCAGGAGCCCCACCACCACCAGGCCCGTGCCGCCGCCGAAACCCAACGTGCCCGACAGGACCGACATTGCCGACACCATGCGGTCTTCCGAGCAGTTCCTCGCGCAGGATCGCGACGCCGATCGGGTAGAGCGCAAACGAGGCGGCCTGCAGGACACGGCCGACGATCAGCAGCGCCAGTGACGTCGTCGTCGCGGCGAGCAGTGAACCGACCAGCACCACGATGAGGACGGCGAGCAACACCGCTTCTTGCTGTGCAGGTCGGCCAGCCGGCCGATCAACGGCGTCGCCGCCGCGGCGGCGAGCAGGTTGGCGGTGACCGCCCAGCTGGCCGCGACCGTGGAGGCGTGCAGCTGGGCGGCGATGATGCCGAGCACCGGGACGACCGCGGTCTGCAGAACGGCCACGGTCAGGACGACCACGCTGAGTCCGGCCACCAGCAGCCCTGGCCGGTTCACGGTGCCGTTCGACGCGGAAACCTGTGTCGCCTCGGTCCTGACCACGCGCCGCTCCGATCGTTAGCCAATCTTTGTTCGTCTGATTATGTCGCTCCGGTCAGTAGCAACAACAACCGCACATGCGGAAGGCATGGCGTGCGGCATGGGTGCGTGGAACCCGTCGCGCCGTGATCGAATAGTCCCATGTCACAAGCGTCCCCCCTCAGCGCGCTGACCGAATCGACCTTCAGTGGGCGCCGCCCCTCAGGAGCAGGCGATATGTCGGTCGAGACGCATGGCATCGCGCCGATCGGCGAGGACCAGCGTTACGGAACTCCGGGCCGACTGTTCACGGTGTGGTTCGCCCCGCAGGTCACCATGTCCGGCGTTTTCACCGGCACGCTGGCGATCGTGCTCGGGCTGGGGTTCTGGCTCGGACTCATCGCGATGGTGATCGGCACGGTGCTGGGATCGCTGGTGGTGGGCTACCTGTCGACGTGGGGTCCGCGCACCGGGACCGGGCAGGTGCCGAACTCGAGGATGGCCTTCGGCGGTGGGGTCGTCCTACCGGCGGCACTGCAGTGGCTCTCGTCGATCGCATGGGACGCGCTGGTCGGCCTGTTCGGAGGGGAGGCGCTGGCGGCTTTGCTCGGCATCCCGTTCTGGGGTGCGGTGCTGATCGTGCTCGGCATCCAGGGTGCGGTCGGGTTCTTCGGCTACGAGCTCATCCACCGCCTGCAGGCGGTCTTGACGGTGGTGTTGTTCACGACGTTTGTCGTCTTCGCGGTGAAACTCGTTGGCGGGCATGAGATCATCACCCCGGCGAGCGTGACCGGCGCCGACCTCACCGGAGCGTTCGTGCTCGAGGTGACACTCGCCTTCAGCCTGGCCGTGTCATGGGCAAGCTATGCCGCCGACTTCAGCCGGTATCTGCCCGCAGACTCGTCGCGAGCCCGGGTGTTCGGCTTCACGTTCGCCGGAATCGCGTTGGCGTACATCTTCGTTCAGGCCATCGGTATCGCGGCCGGCGACCTGGTGGCCGAGCAGAGCGTCGAGGGAGTGCGCTCGGTGATGGGGGGCGGGCTGCTGGGCGGCGTGACGCTGCTGGTCATCGCGTTGGCTTCCATCGGCTCCGGAGTGATGAACGACTACAGCGGGTCGCTGGCCCTGCAGACCATGGGGGTGCGGGTGCGCAGGCCGGTATCCGCGGTCATCGTCACCGTCCTGGCCTTCGCGCTGATCCTCTGGCTGCACGCCGCCGACACCGCCACCCGGTTCCAGGACGTTCTGCTGCTGGTGAGTTACTGGATTCCGGCCTTCGTGTCGGTCGTCGTCATCGATTGGCTGCTCCGTATCCGGGGCCGTGCCAGTATCAACCCCGCCGCGGAACAGACCGATCGGGTCGACGCCGCGGCCGCGGTCGTCGCGTTCGTGGTGGCGTACGGGGCCGCCGTCCCGTTCATGAACACGTCCCTGATCCAGGGGCCGATCGCCAAGGCATGGCATGGGGCCGACATCGCGTACTTCGTCAATCTTCTTGTCGCGGCCCTGCTGTACGGGGGCTATCGAGTGATCCGCCGGCGATCTCGGTAGTGCTGGTGATGAAGTCGTCGATGAGGTCCACCACCTCGGTGGGTCGCTCGACTTGCGGGAAGTGTCCGACCCCGGCGAGAACCTCGAGGCGGCTTCCCGGCCGGGCGGCGTGCGCGGCATGGGCGTGCTCCACGGGAATGATGTGGTCCCGGTCGCCCCAGATGGCCATCGTCGGCAGGTCAGAGGTCATATGCAGCCGATTCAGCGCGCTCACCGCCTGCCCGCGGTAGTCCACCACCGAGCGCAGCGTCCGCAGGAACGCCTGGCGCGTCGGTGCGTCCGAGAGCGACGTGTACGCGCTCCACATCTCGGCGCCGCGGGGCGACTGGATCCCGGCCGAGCCAAGCCACGAGCGCAGCTTGTTGCCGACCGTCAGCACCGGCGTCGGCGCGATGATCGGCAGGATGAATTCGGCTCCCGGCGCCGACAGCAAGCGCAGCGTCCAGCCGACGTCGGGGCCCAGACCCCCGCTGCTGATGAGTACCAGCCGCTGGCAGTAATCCGGATGCTGGTAGACGAACTGCATGGCCACACCGCCACCGAGCGACTGACCGACGATCGTCGCCCGGGTGACGCCCACTTCGTCGAGCAGATCACGCAACCACACCGCGAACGCACCGAGCGAGTAGTCGCCCCGCGGCTTGTCCGATCGACCGTGGCCGAGCAGATCGGGTGCCACCACGCGATACTTCTTCGCCAGCTGCGGGACCATCGCCCGCCAGGTGTCCGAACTCCCGGCCATCCCGTGGATCAGCAGCAAGGTCTCGCCGCTGCCCGCGTCCCGGTACGCGATGCGGTCACCGTGCAGTGTCAGATACTTGAGCTCGTCCATGTGGACCCGTTCCCTCCGACTCGATCCGGATCACCGTCCCCATCGTTGCAGACGACCCGCGGGCCCGTCTGGGGCCAGACGTCAGCGCCTGCCGTTGAAGCGCGACAGGTAGAGCCACGTCGGTTGGTATCCGCGCCGTTCATAGAGACGGATTGCGTCGTGGTTACCGGCGAGTGCGCCGAGGATGAGATCCGCCACACCGAGCTGGTGCAGATGTTCCTCGAGCCGGCGCAGCAGCTCCGAGCCGATGCCACTGCCGCGGTATTCCGGCAGTACGCTGAGGGATTCGATCTCGCCGATTCGCGGCCCGGTCACCCAGGTATCGGGGATCCAGCTGTCGTCGGTCGGCAGTACGTGGGCGAGTCCGTAGCCCACGGTGGCCTCGCCGACGGAAGCCAGCAACAGGATCGTCTCGGGTTTGGCGAGCAGGTCGACGTACAACGCCCGTCGTACCCGCCATGTCTCCTCGTCGTCGACGTAGGGGGCGAGCTCGGGCATGGATTCGGCGTGCCGGTGATGCACGGCCACCCACAGCGGTCCCAGCAGGTCGAGATCGGCCGCGTTCCCAGTTCGCACCTGCCATTCGGTCGCCATCAGGCCAAACTAGCTCAGGTGTGACGCACCCCGTCGGCGATGGCGCCCAGTTTGTCCGGGTTGGCCACGTTGTGCACCGTGACAATTCGACCGTCGGCGTCCAGATCGACAGTGATGGTGGCGATGACGCGGCCCGCGCCGCTCATCACGATGCCCGGTCCGCCGTTGATGTCGACGAGTTCTGCTGCCATATCGCTGATTTCGACACCTTCGTAAGGACGCTTGGCGGTTCCCGCGAGCCACCTGGCGACGTTCTCCGCGCCGATGATCGGGCGCATCGCCTGGCGCACCTTGCCTCCGCCGTCGGTCCACAGTGTGACCTCGGGCGCGAGCAACTCCATCAGCGCATTGATGTCACCACCCGTGGTGGCGGCGAAGAACCGCTCGGTGGCTTCGCGTTTCTTGGCGCGATCCGTCTCGAACCGGGGCCTTCGGGCGCGCAGGTGCTCGCGGGCCCGGTGGGCCGCCTGGCGCACCGATGGCTCGGATCGTTCGACGGCCTCGGCGATTTCGGCGTGGCTGAAGTCGAAGACCTCTTTGAGCACGAACACCGCACGCTCCAGTGGGCTCAGAGTCTCCAGTACCACCAGCATCGCCATCGACACCGACTCGGCGGTCGCGATATCGGCGGCGGTATCGTCAGCGGTCAGGATGGGCTCGGGAAGCCAAGGGCCGATATAGGTTTCGCGTTGCCGACGGGTGGAGCGCAGGCGCTCCATCGACAGATTCGAGACGATCCGGGCGAGATAAGCCTTCGGGTCGGACACCTGTGAGCGGTCGTCCGCCGACCATTTGAACCACGCATCCTGCACGACGTCTTCGGCGTCCGCCGCGGAGCCGAGGATTCGATAGGCGATCGAGAACAACAGGTTCCGATGATCGGCGAAGATCTGCTGCTCGGAGTTCATCACAGCTCCAGCGTCGACCGACCGCCGCGTCGCCATGTCGCCGCACCCAGCGCGGGGACGACCTTGAGCAGGCGATAAGTGGTCCAAGGGCTGGAGCTCACCGTCTCTTTGTACGCCACCGCGAACCGGCCGGCCAGATACCACCGTCGTGGGCTGTCGTCGGGGTGGGTGAACTGGATGACCGCATCGTGGCGGCCGAGACTGACCGGCTGGTGGATGTATCCGAACCGGAACTTCTTGGGTTCCTTGCCTTTCAGCTGCCGGGCGATGGACGCGGCGGCGTGCAGAGCGGTCGGTATGCCACTCTGACAAGTGCCGTGTATCACCCCGTAGCCCTGCCGTATCGCGGCGGCATCGCCGACCGCGTACACGTCGGGGTGCGACACCGAACGCAGCGATTCGTCGGTGACGATGCGGCCGCGGATGTCGACGTCGAAACCGGCGGCGGCGGCCAGCGGCGACACCCGCACCCCGGCCGTCCAGAGCACGGCATTCGCGGGGACCACCTCGCCGTCGTTGAGAGCCACCCCGTCGGACATCACCTTGACGATCTCGACGCCCGTACGGACGTGCACACCGAGCCGGTCCAACCCCGCACGCAGGCGCGCCTGTGCACGGTCGCCCATCATCGATCCGGGCACCTCCCGGGTCAGCAGTGTGACGTCCAGTCCCGGATGCTGCTCGGCGACCTCGGCAGCGGATTCGACGCCGGTCAGCCCGCCGCCGGCGACCACCATGGGTCCGGCTGACAAGCGGTCCAGCTGTTCGGCCAGCAGGGTGGCATCGGCCGCGCTGTCGAGGGTGTAGGCAAATTCGTCGACGCCGGGGACGGTCTCGGTGTCGGCGACGCTGCCCAACGCGAAGATCAGGGTGTCGTAGCTGACCGCATACGTGTCGTCGACCCGGACGGTGTGTGCATCTGCATCGATTCCGGTGACCCAGCCTTGGATGAAGTCCACGCCGGTGCCGGCGAGTTGATCGAGAATCTGCAGATCGGCGAGCTCCTGGCCGGATGCGACCTGATGCAGCCGCAACCGCTCGGTAAAACGGGTCTGCGGGTTGATCAGGGTGATATGGGCGCCGTCGCGGCCTTTGAGCCGGCCCACCAGACCCATGGTGGCGGCCAGGCCGGTGTATCCGGCGCCAAGTATCAGGATCTCGTTCATCGTGCTGCCTTTCGTGGTGGCGGAGGCGGATATGCATCAGACGCATCCAGCGGCCGTATTTGTGACATCGCTATTTGGGTAACTGCACTCACCCGCCCGCGCGACGTACAGACTGACCCCGAGGCGAACGAATCGGAGGCGGCGATGAGCAAGGGTGAATCCGAGCACGAGGAGGACGAGGAGGAACGCCAGCGCTTCGCCGATCGCATTCTCGGCTATGCCGAGGATGCGACGTACTGGGCGATTGCGGTGGTGCTCGTGTTCGCGTCGGCCGCACTTCTGGTCGCGCAGTTCAACACCATGCTCCGCCTGCGGGCTTCGCCCGCCTCGACCGTGATGCTCGAGATTCTGGACGGACTGCTGCTCATCTTTATCTTCGTCGAACTGTTGTATGCGGTTCGGACGTGCTTGCGGTCCCATGAGATCGTCGCGGAGCCGTTTCTCATCGTCGGCATCCTGGCCGGCATCAAGGAGATCGTCGTGCTCTCCGTGGAGGCCGCGACACTGCTCGAGAAGGGGCCGCCCTTCGCGCGCGCGGTGGTGGAGATCGGAGTCTTGGGCGCGGTCGTCCTGGTATTGGCGGTCGCCGCCTACGTGCTCCGCGAGCGACGCCGCGACACCCCCGACGCGGGCGAGGAGGCCGCCGCCGACCAAGAATGTGGCGGATCGCGAGCTGATTAGCTTTACGAACGACTAGTACAGTACTATACGTTCGTAAAGCTGCATCGGAGATGTTGAGGGATGATGACCGGAACCGCGTTCGAGCGATCCGCGGTCGCCGACACCCGGCAGCGCCTGATCGAAGCAGCAGTCGACCTGTTCACCCGGCACAGCTACGCGGGCACGTCGCTGCAGATGATCGCGGACGAGCTCGGATTCACCAAAGCCGCGATCTACCATCACTTCCGCACCCGTGAACAACTCCTCGTCGCCGTCCTCGAGCCGATGCTCGACGAGTTACGAGAGATCGTCGAAGTCTCGGAGAAGCGGCGCACCGCGCATGCCCGGGCCGAGCACATGATGAGCGGCTACGCGACATTGGCGGTACGCAATCGCGGTCTCGTCGCGGTTCTCGCCGCCGACCCCGGTGTGGCGGCAGCGCTTGACGAGCGGCCCGAATGGCGGGACCTGATCGAGCGCCAATTATCGCTGCTTGCCGATGTCGACCCCGGTCCGTCCGGCGAGGTCAGAGCGGCGATGGTATTCGCCGGGATGGCCGGTGCCGCGAGCCCGGCATTGGGCAATCTCGACGATGACGCGTTGCGTGAGCATCTGGTGGACGCGGGACGGCGCACGCTCGGATTGCGGGCGCCGAGGCATTCGCCCTAGACATTCCGTTCACCAACGGATGCAAGCGGTTTCAGATGAGGTGCGGAGCGCCAGGAAAGGGAAAGTGCGATGAAGACGGCTGTCGTCACGGGAGGTGCGTCCGGGATCGGTAAGGCGGTCGCAGAGCGTCTGCGCGCAGACGGGTATCACGTCGCCACCATCGACCTGAACCCATCCGGTGAGGAGTTCGCGCATACGGCCGACGTGACCGACCGCGCACAGGTCGACACCGCGCTGTCGGCCATTCGCGCGCATCTCGGGCCGGTGGGCATTCTGGTCAACGCGGCAGGTCTGGACGGTTTCAAGCGGTTCAGCGACATCACGTTCGGACAGTGGCAGAAGGTGATCGACGTCAACCTTCACGGCGTCTTCCACTGTTGCCAGGCGGTTCTGCCCGACATGGTCGAAGCAGGGTGGGGGCGGATTGTCAACATCTCGTCGTCCAGCACGCATTCGGGCACGCCGTACATGGCGCACTACGTAGCGGCGAAGTCGGCGGTGAACGGGCTGACGAAATCCTTGGCGCTGGAGTACGGGCCGGCGGGCATCACGGTGAACGCCGTCCCGCCGGGTTTCATCGACACCCCGATGTTGCGAGGGGCTGAAGCCCGTGGCCGCATCGCCGACGTCGAGGCCACGATCGCCAAGACGCCGGTTCGTCGGATGGGCAAGCCCGAAGACATCGCTGCCGCCTGCGCCTTCCTGATCTCGGAGGAGGCGGGCTATATCACCGGACAGTTACTGGGCGTGAACGGCGGCCGGAACACCTGATCGCCGGACTCGAGATCGGGTCGTGCGACGATGGCGGGATGGCAATGGAACCGGCGCATTTCACGCGTACCGACGAGGGCGGGTTCATGCCGACACGTTTTGCGCAGAGCCACTGGGGCGATGACCATCTGAACGGACCTGCCGTCGTCGGGTTGGCGGCGCAGACGCTGGAACACCACCACGGATCGCCCGACTTCATGCCGGCACGACTCACGGTCGATCTGTTTCGCGCAGCGCGCAACGTCGATACCACGATCGACCTGCGGATCGTGCGCGACGGCCGGCGGGTTCGCAGCGCGGAATGTGATGTAGTGCAAGACGGCCGACCGGTCGCACGTGCAACCCTCGTGCAGTATCGTCGGTCGACTCCGCCGCCCGGCCGACAGTGGACCACACCGGTGACGACCCTGGAACTACCCACTCCAGACGGGCAGGTGCTGCCCTTTGTCGGTAGCGACGACGCGGGCTGGACGCGATCCCCGGCGGCACACCAGAACCATTCCCGGAAGCGGTTCTACAACGATGGCATCAAAATACTTGCAGAAGAGGAGAATTCGCCGTTCGTGCGAGCAGTGATGCTCGCGGAGTCAACGAGCCTGGTGACGAACCTCGGCACCGAAGGCATCGGATACATCAACGGTGATCTGACGGTCGCGCTGGCGCGGTTGCCGCTCAACGACTGGATCGGCATCCAGGCCGATTCGCATTGGGCGTCCGACGGCGTATCCACGGGAACTGCAACCCTGTTCGACAGCCAGGGCGCGTTCGGGTCCGGCATCGTCACGGCGGTTGCCAATCCGTCTGCGCAGATCGACTTCTCGAAGGCTACGTTTCTGCTCGAGGGTCTCAACTACGAGTAGCCGGGTCGGCATCCTCCGCAGCCATAATTGGCCCAGAGAATCGGTCGATAAGTGGCCCTGGGGCTGAGGCCACCTCGGCCATAACGTGATGGGCATGACGACGACCGATGTGCAACAGGCTCAGCAACGGCTACCGGAACACGCGCAGCGCCTCGACTGGATGAAGATCGCGCCCGATGTCTTCAACGCCATGGCGCGCCTTGACACCGTCACAGGCCAGGGTGTGGAGGCGGGGGTGCTCCACCTGGTGAAGATCCGTTCGTCACAACTCAACCACTGCGCGTTCTGCATCGACATGCACACCAAGGAGGCGCTGGCGGCCGGCGAATCGGTCGACAGGATCATCCAGCTCGACGGGTGGCGGGAGTCGAAGCACTTCTACACGGCGAAAGAGATCGCGGCGGTCGAGCTGACCGAGGCGATCACTGTTCTCACGGACGGTTTCGTATCGGACGAGGTATATGCCAGGGCCGCAGCCGAGTTCAGCGAGACCGAACTGGTCTACCTCATCGGTGCCATCACGATGATCAACGCCTGGAACCGATTCGGGGTCTCCACCCGCATGGTTCCCGGTCACTACACGCCGGCCTCTAGTCGTTGAATCCTCGATACCGCCAAGGAGCACACTACAGAATGACCGCCTCTGCCTTCCGTGCTCTGCACCAGGACCGCGCCGCCGGCGACCCCCTCATCCTGCCCGGCCCGTGGGATGCCGGCAGCGCCCGGGCGCTGGCCGATTCGGGTTATCCGGCGCTCGCCACGCCGAGTATGGGCATTGCCGCGTCGCTCGGTTATCAGGACGGCTCGACCCCACCCGGCGAGATGTTCACCGCGGTGGCAAGGATTGTCCGCGCCGTCTCCGTGCCGGTTTCCGCAGACGTCGAGAGTGGCTACGGCCTTGCGCCCCGTGAGCTGGTCGAGCGGCTGATGGAGACCGGCGCTGTCGGCTGCAATCTGGAGGACTCGGAACATGGTGAGCTCAAAGAACCGGCGCAGCATGCGGATTGGCTCGCCGAAGTACGCCAAGAGTCGGGTGACGCACTGTTCATCAACGCCCGCGTTGACACCTTCCTGTTCGGGAACGGTGACCCGGTCGACGCGATGAACCGTGGCCGCCGGTACGTGGCCGCCGGCGCCGACTGTGTCTATCCCCTTCTGGCGCCACCGGAGGTGTTTCCGGAGTTGCGGGAGGGCATCCGGGGCCCGCTGAACATGGCAGCCAAAGCGTCCAAGGACTCCGTCGCCGAGTTGGCAAGGCTGGGTGTCACGCGGATCACCTTCGGGCCGGAGATGCAGCGGGAATCAATGTCCGCAATCGGCGAACTCGCTGTGCAGTTACGTACCTGAGGTGAACATGACGACGGAGGAAGCGCTGGAAGCCGCCAGAAATATGCCGAAAGCATCTGTGAATAGCAATGTTTCATACCATCGGGTAGTGGGTGATCGATTCGACCTGGTTTCCCGTGCGGAGCATCTACGGCCACTTCTGGCAGACAGCGCCCGGCAAGGCGCTGAGGATCGACGCATCGCGGGCGCGGCCATCGGAGCGACGCCGAGCCGCCGATGATCTTGATGCCCATGCCGAGCGAGGGAAGCAGCCGAACTTCGCCGTGCGGGCGCGGGTGCGGGCGGACGCGAGCCGGGCCGCTGGACAGGTGGTGGAAGCGATCGACATCCTGCTCGATGTGCACGGCTCCGGTGGCCTGGTTGATGCCAGTCCGCCGCAACGGATCTGGCAGGACGCGAATGTCGCGGCACGGCACGTCTCGATGCTGCCCGGCATGAGCTATGAGGTCTACGGGAAGGCGCTGCTGGGGCTCCCCAACGACGTCGTGCTGTTCCTGTAGACGTTCCCCACCACGCATGCCAGAAGGACGATCCATGAAGCCCGTCAGCACCGCAACAGCGACAGATGGTCCGGCCGCCGGCATCAGCACCCGGCTCGCGGTTCTGCTGGCCATTGCGTCAGGGGTGGCAGTCGCGAACATCTACTACGCCCAGCCGTTGCTGGGCCAGATCGGGCGCGACCTTCGCGTCGGGGCGGCAGGACTTGGTCTGGTCACGACCGTGACCCAGGCCGGCTACTTCCTGGGCCTGATCCTGATCGTTCCGCTCGGTGATCTCATCAATCGGAGGGCCCTCATCGTGGCGGGCTGTGTCGTTGCCGCTGCTGCCCTCGCCGCGGTAGCCCTGTCGCCGGATGCGCGGATATTCCTTATCGCCAGCGGTGTCGTCGGAGTGGTCTCGGTCGTGCAGCAGGTCATCAATGCCTACGCGGCCGGGCTGAGCAGTCCTGAGATGCGCGGCCGCATCATCGGGATCGTCACCAGCGGTGTGGTATTCGGCGTCCTGCTCGCCCGGACCGTATCGGGAATCCTCGCAGACGTCCTCGATTGGCGATCGGTATACGTCTTCTCGGCGGTGCTCATGCTGGTGCTCGCGCTCGTCCTTGCCCGCCGGCTGCCACCCGAGGTCACCCGAGAGCCCGTCTCCTATGGCCGCCTCGTCACATCTGTGGTCGCGTTGACGGTCCACGAACGCGTGTTCCGTGTGCGTGCCCTGATCACGTTGCTCGTCTTCGCCGGCTTCGGGGCGCTCTGGGGATCGATGGCAATTCCGTTGACGGCCGCCCCGTGGCATCTGTCGACCACCGAGGTGGGCCTGTTCGGTCTTGTCGGCGCTGCCGGCGCGATCGGCGCTGCGCGCGCCGGTGCCTTCGCCGATCGCGGACGCGCGCAATGGGTCACGGGAATCACTCTCGTCCTGTTCACCCTCTCCTGGGCATTCATCGCCTGGCTGCCGAACTCCCTGATTGTGCTGATCATCGGAATCGTCATCCTCAATTTGGCCGGGCAGGCCATCAGCGTCACGAACCAGCACGTGATCGTGGAGATCGACCCGACCGCGAGCAGTCGGCTCATCGGTGGCAATACCGTCTATTACGCCGTCGGCACCGGCGGCGGCGCGATCGCGGCGACAACCGTCTTCAGCGCGTGGGGCTGGAGTGCCGTCTGCATTTTCGGCGCGGGTCTGAGCGTGCTGGCGACATTGATCTGGGCCGGAGATCGATTCTTCTCGACAGCCGCCAAACCCTCGGTGATCCGGCCCGACATCCATCTCAAATGGCGATGAAATGGATCAAAAGCATTCATTGGACACGATTACCGGGTAGGTGTTGGTATGGAGGGGAAGCACTTGCTCCCAGACTTCACGAGGTGACGATTATGGCTCCACTCCTTGAGGATTCACCACTCGTACCACAAAATTGCGCACCGCCGGAGGATCTTGCGGTCCGATTCGAGCGTGCGACGTTGCCATTGCTCGACCAGTTGTACCGTGCCGCACGCCGGTACACCACGAGTCACGCCGACGCCGAGGACTTATTACAGGAGACGATGCTCAAGGCGTATGCGGGGTTTGGCGGGTTCAACGATGGAACCAACGTCAAAGCGTGGCTGTACCGGATCATGACGAATACGTGGATCAATTCGTACCGCGCCAAGCAACGCCGCCCTGTCGAGGTCCTCGGGGAGGCGGTCACCGACGCTCAGTTGGTGGCGGGCGCACAGCATTCTTCCGCGGGGATGCCGTCGGCAGAGTTGCAGGCGTTACAGAGAATGGGCGACAGCGAGGTTGTCGATGCGCTTGAGGCGTTGCCGGTGGAGCACCGAATCGTCATCTTCTACGCCGATGTCGAAGGCTTGCGATACAAGGAGATTGCGCAGATCACCGGCTGGCCGCTCGGGACGGTCATGTCGCGTCTGCATCGGGGTCGTTGTCATCTGCGCAGGCTGCTCGTTGACGTCGCGGGGAGCCGCGGATATCTCCGCAACGCCGCCGAAGCTCCAATCACCGCCGCCTGAGGCCGATGCCTTCGGTATGTATTTGTCGGATGAGCGATATGGTCGAGTTCCATGACGGATTCCCCGGCCGCCCCCAGCCGCGCAGGCCCTTCGGTGAGCGGTACCGACCTGCATCTGGATCTGAGCGGATCCGGGCTGCGTGCGGGGCTCATGGACGCTCTGCGCGAGGCGATGCGCACGGGACGTCTGGCACCTGGCACCCGGCTGCCGTCGTCTCGCGTGCTCGCCGCTGATCTCGGGATCGCGCGCAACACCGTTGCCGAGTGCTACGCCGAGCTGATCGCTGAAGGCTGGCTTGTCGCACAGCAGGGTTCGGGGACACGGGTGACTCGGCGGGCCCACCCACGCAGCAGCGCGCCTGCCTCTGCCCGAATATCGCTGCCGCCGATCCGGTCGGCGTCCGGACTCATGCCCGGTTCGCCGAACCTCGCGGAGTTTCCACGCGCGCAGTGGCTGGCCGCGGCACGGCGGGCTGTGACGACGCACCCCATGACGCCTTCGGCTATGGCGATCCGCGTGGGCGGCTGGAACTGCGCACCGTCCTGACCGATTACCTGGCCCGAGCGCGTGGTGTGTATGCCGAGCCCGACCGGGTGGTCATCTGCTCCGGTTTCCACCACGGCCTGGCCTTGATGGCTCACACGCTCAAGGCACGGCGGGCGAAGGCGGTAGCCATCGAGGCGTACGGTTTCGAGGCATATCGGGAACTGCTGTCCGGCAGCGGGTTGCAGACCCCGGCGCTCTACGTTGACGAATTCGGTGCGTGTACAGAGGATTTGGCGAGGTTGGGGATGCCGCCGCGGTGCTATTGACACCGGCGCACCAATACCCGACCGGTGTCGCATTACGCCCGGACCGGCGTGCGGCCGCGGTTGACTGGGCGCGTAGCACAGGTGGGCTGATCTTGGAGGACGACTACGACGGAGAGTTCAGGTACGACCGTCAGCCGGTCGGTGCACTGCAGGGCCTCGATCCGGAGCGGGTGGTGTATTTCGGTTCGGCCAGCAAGTCGTTGGCGCCGGGATTGCGGCTCGCCTGGATGGTGCTGCCCGAGGAACTGGTCCCGGAAATCGCCGCAGCCAAGGGCCATGTCGACGGGTCGAGCGCGCTGGAGCAGCTCACGCTCGCGGAGTTCATCGCGTCCGGTGCGTATGACCGCCACGTGCGTTCGATGCGGCTGCGGTACCGGCGCCGCCGCGACGAGTTGGTTTCAGCCCTGAAGAAGCGGGTTCCCGCTGTACGTGTCACTGGCATGGCCGCTGGGCTGCAGGCAGTCCTCGAGCTGCCGCCCGGCACAGAAGATTCGGTGGTGCAGGCGGCGGCCAGCCAGGGCCTGGCCATCAGCGGACTGTCGCAATTCCGCTGCGAGGAGCCCGGACCGGGCTGGCAGTTCCCCGAACGTGATGCGTTGGTCGTCGGGTACGCCGGTCCCTCGGACAGCGCTTGGTCCAGCGCATTGGACGCCCTGTGCAGGGCCCTCGTCACAAAACCTGTTCGACGACGCTAGTCGGCGTGGGCGATCGAACCGCTCAACTCGCGGTACCGGTTCAGCTCGCGTAGTCGCTCGTGCAACGCAGTGTCGATCGCCGTATACGCGTCGTTGCCCAGTGCCAACCGCAGCGGAGGATCTGACATCCGGGTGACGTCCACGATGATGGATGCGACCTTCACCGGATCACCGGTGAAGGTCTCGTCGCCTGCACCGTTGACGAACTTCCGGAACTCGGCAACCGGTCCGTCACAGTAGTCGGGTAGGGGAGCGGCGAACTCCAGCGCCTGGGCGAACCCGGTGCGGATCGCCCCGGGTTCAATGATGGTGACGCGAATCCCAAAGCTTTTGACCTCCAGCGCAAGTGACTCGCTGAATCCCTCCAGACCCCATTTCGCCGCGGAGTACATGCTGTTCGCGGGAGATACCGATTGTCCACCGTAGCTGGACATCTGAATGATGTGCCCGCGCCGTTGACGCCGCAACGCCGGCAGAAACGCCCGCGTGATCGCGATCGGTCCATTCAGGAGTGTGTCGAGTTGGTCATCAACCTGTCCCTGTGTGAGCTCTTCGGCAGCGCCGATCACACCGTAGCCGGCGTTGTTCACGACGATATCGACCGATCCTCGCTGCAGTACCCGCCCGACGGTGGCGTTGATCGCCGCCCGGTCCCGCACATCAAGCACCTCGACTTCGAGGCGGTGCGGATAGGCCGATTGCAAACCGCTGAGGGCCACACTATTTCGCACGCCGGCGATGACTGTGTCGCCGTCAGCCAGCACGCGCTCGACGAGCGCTCGGCCGAGCCCGCTGGACGCGCCGGTGACAAACCAACGGCGGGCGCCGGATTTCGAAGAATGCGTCATAGGTGACCCTTCAGTTGA
The DNA here is from genome assembly GCA_963699655.1 of uncultured Actinomycetota bacterium. Taxonomy (GTDB): domain Bacteria; phylum Actinomycetota; class Actinomycetes; order Mycobacteriales; family Mycobacteriaceae; genus Mycobacterium. The sequence goes on along the minus strand of CAVOUV010000017.1, from coordinate 87,422 downwards.
GGTGGGTGGCGTGCGAGACCATCAGGCCGTACGCAGGAAACCCAATACACCACCGGCGAACTCGGCGGCCTGCTCGATGTGCCCGAAGTGGCCGCTGTCGGCGAGCTGCAGTAACCGCGAGTCCGATATACCGGATTGCATCTCTTTGGCCCATCGGGGAGGGCAGATGAAATCGTAGGCCCCCGACACGATCAGCGTCGGCGCATCGACGGCGTGCAGTCTGTCGCGAGCGTCCCATTCACCGTTCTTGCGGGAAGGATCAAAGGTGCTGTCAAAGTCCTGGGGTCCCAGCCGATCGACGGTGCGGCGGAAGTCCGCGAAATAGGCGGGATTGACCGCTCTTCGGAATTCGATGAGCGACGCGTGATCGACGATTTTCGCCTCGCCAGCGACTCGGTATGCATTCCACGCGAGGCCGGCTTCCGCGGCCTCTGGACGATCCGGCCAACGCTGTACGAAGGCGGCCATCTGGCGCGTCGCCTCCTCCCACAGTTCAGCGTCGAAGAACGGCGCCGTGTCATAAGCGATCAACGCACGGAGCAGTCCGGGATGCTGCGCGGCCAGTTCCAGGCACACAAATCCGCCATGGGAGTGCCCCATCAACGTCGGGCGGCTCACATCGATATGGTCGAGGACGGCTTTGAGAAATGTCGCATAGACCGGCACGAAATACTCGCCGCCTGGCAGCATCCCGCTGCGTCCGGTACCGACCGGATCGACGTAGACCATGGTTAGGTACTTCTCCAACAACGGCATTCGCAGGTACTGTGGGTCGATACCCGGACCGCCCGAATGGACCACGCACACCGGCCCACTCCCTGCGACCTCGTATGCCTGGACCACGCCGTCGACATCGAAGGTGTGCCGGCCCGCCGCGAGACTGGTGCTGCTCGTCGACATCTACTGGCCCACTTGATTGTTCGGCATGACTGTGGGGGCCGGGTGGACGAGCGGGTGCCGCGATCCCAGAATCCACGGATACCCGCGACACCGTGGGCCCCGTGAGCAACCGCATCTGGCAGATCATCCGGTGACACTCCGCCCAGCGCATACACCGGTATCGGGCAACCATCGACGATGCCGTGGAATCGCTGCCGTCCCAGCGTCATCGCGTTCGGGTCTGTGTCGGTGTGAGCCACCGGTGAGAGCGTCGCGAAGTCAACTCCGAGTCCGACGGCCCGTTTGAGCTGTGCGGCATCGTGGCAACTGGCGGCGACGGGCCGATCGGCCGGAAGTGGCCGCGTCCTCAACGACATCAGCTGGGTTGACTTGAGGTGGACGCCGAGTCCTCCTACGCATCGGGCCCCGTCGATGTCGGCGTTCACCAGCAGTGTGTGCGCCGGCCGTGGCGTGAGGCCACGGCGGCCGCCAACTGCCGGACGTGCTGGGGTGACCACGTCGGTAGTCGCAGCTGAAATGATGCAGGCTTCCTGCGCTGCGCGGGCCACGCAAGCCCGGAGCTCGTCGCAGCGCCGTGGCGAGATGTCGGCCGGCGTGATCCGATATACCCTCGGCCATCGGCTCATGTGAGAACAGAACGCATTGGCTCAGCGAAATCATCGATGACGGTGTGTCACCCGAAAAGGGGAGTAACAACTCCCTTCCACTTTCAATATATAGCGCACCGGGGGGCTTGCGGCAAGACCCGGGTCGTGCCGCAGAATCGCTGGCCGAAGCCAGAACCTGCGGAAATGGGGGTCGCGAAATGCGTGTGTTGTTGTCGACGTGGGGGTCGCGCGGGGACGTCGAACCGCTGTTGGGTCTCGCGGTGCGGTTGCAGGAACTCGGCGCGGAGGTGCGGATGTGCGCGCCGCCCGGGACTTCGCGGAGCAGCTGGCCCGTGTCGGCGTGCCGATGGTCCCGGTCGGCCAGTCGGTGCGCGCGCTGGTCCACGGGGCGAAGCCGCCGTCGGCGGCGGACGCGCCCCGGGTCGCGGCCGAGCTGGTCGCCAGCGCAGTTCGACACGGTCGCCGCGGCGGCCGAGGGATGTGACGCGCTGGTGGCGACCGGCCTGATGCCCGCCGGCGCAGCGGTCGATGGCCGAGCTACTGGGCATCCGCTACGTCCTCGTGACGCTTCATTCCGCGCGTCCTGCCGTCGCCGCACCAGTCGCCGCTGCCGCGGCCGGGCCGGCCGTTCCCGCCGGGCGTGACCGACAACCGGGTGCTGTGGGACGTGGACGCCGAGCGGGTGAACGCGCTGTACGGCGACGCGCTCAACGCCCACCGGGCGGCGATCGGCCTGCCGCCGGTGGACAACGTCCGCGACCACGTCTTCACCGACCGCCCGTGGCTGGCGGCGGACCCGACCCTGGGCCCGTGGCCGGGTTCGCCGGACCTCGACGTCGTGCAGACCGGCGCGTGGATCCTGCCGGACGAACGCCCGCTCCCGGCTGACCTGGAGGCGTTCCTGGACGCCGGCGCACCACCGGTGTACGTGGGTTTCGGCAGCGTGCGCGCGCCTCGCAGGACATCGCCCGGGTGGCCATCGAGGCGATCCGCGCGCACGGCCGTCGCGTCCTCGTCGCCCGCGGCTGGGCCGACCTGGCCCTGATCGACGACCGGGACGACTGCTTCGCCGTCGGCGAGGTCAACCACCAGGCACTGTTCGGCCGGGTGGCCGCCGTCGTGCACCACGGCGGCGCGGGCACCACGACGACCGCCACCCGGGCCGGCGCGCCCCAGGTGGTGGTGCCCCAGATAGCGGACCAGCCGTACTGGGCCGGCCGGGTGGCCGACCTGGGCATCGGCGCGGCACACGACGGTCCGACCCCGACCACCGAATCCCTGTCGGCCGCGCTCAGGACGGCCCTGACCCCCGAGACCCGCGCACGAGCGACCGCCGTGGCCGGCACGATCCGCACCGACGGGGCGACGGTGGCCGCGAAGCTGCTGCTCGACTCGATCAGCCGGGAAAGGCCGCCCGCGTCCGCGTGATTACGGCCGGGCGGCGATCAGCAGCTTCTCGAGGGTGTCCCAGGAAGTGCTCAAGGAATCGGTGATGAGGCTGAACTGGAAGTAGGTGATTCCCAAGTCTTCCCGCATCCGCGTGATGCGGTCGGCGGCCGCGGTGACCGAGCCGTCCAGCACCGTCGCCATCGCGCGGCGCTGGGGATCGGAGGCTTCCGGCGCCAACATTTCGATGACCCGCATATCGTCCGGATCATCCAGCGAAGGCTGGAAGAAGCCGAAAGCCAGTTCGATCTCATCGAAGCGTTCACCGGCCTGGCCCCTGATGTAGTCGACACGCTCCGCCAGATCGGCCTCGGTGGTCAAGGCTCCGATGGTGATGATGTCGGCCTTCCGCGCGGCCATCACCAGCAACCGGTCGCCGCTGCCGGCGATCATGATGGGCGGCGGTTGGAGCGATCTCGACGGATGCTCGGAGAAGGCCGCCCTGATTTCGTCGACGTGTTCGGTGAGCAACCGCAGGCGTTGTCCCGGTGTCGGGAATGGCAGTCCGGCCATCGCGAATTCGTCTGCAACGTAACCGGCTCCGAGTCCGATCTCAAGGCGCCCGTCGGTCGCCCATGCGACGGCAGTCAGGTCCCGGCTCAAGAGTGCGGGTCGGTAGAAGGCCGAATTGAGCACGCAATTGCCCACCCGCACCGACGGGACCGCTGCGGCGATCGGCGCGAGCGGGACCAGGGGAGAGATGAAGCCCAGGTGATCGGGTATCAGGATGGTGTCGAACCCCACGTCGGCTGCTCGCCTGGCGTCGTCGACGACATCGCCGACAGATCCCCGGGCGTTCAGTATGATGCCGAACCGCGGCGATCGTGGAGCCATGCAGAGTCCTTCCTCGTCCTTCCTCAGGTGTCACTGAGCTCGAACGCAGAGCATCGAAGTTCCATTCGGTTCTCGGCTCCGAATTCTGCGCTCTCAGTCGCCGGGCAGTCCTTGTTCTTCTGGCGGCAACGGCGCAGGTCCCTTGATCAACGGGACCGCTTTCGAGATCGTCGCGTAGGACGGCGGAATGGACTCGGTCACAGTGACACCCGTTGATGCTCCGTCCAATGCGAATGACGTGGGCATAGGGCATGCGTCGTTCTGTTCCCAATTCATGGCAACGACATAGATACCGACCGCCACCGTCACAGCACAGACCCAGAGGATGAACAGGCCTGCGTGTTTGGTCAACATCAGCTGCAACTCCTTCGACGCGTCGGGGACCAACTCTGTTGAAAACAAGGGCCTTCGAGATGCATGCCTTTGCGCGGCGAAGGCCTCTTAGTCGGTTAGAACGTGCGAACGGAGAAGTGGATGCCGTGATGCCTCGCACACGAACAACGTATTAATGGTTTACGGCACAACGGGCTTCATTGCTCACGGGCAATGCCCGTACGTCCGGGCCGTGTGCAATTACACAGTATCGGAGGGGAATCGAATCTGTCGCCCATCCGGCGGCTGACTCTACTATAGTAGATACAGAGTGCGGCAGACCATCTGATTGGAGCAATGATGCGCTACGGAGTCTTCACCTTCTTCACTGCCGAGGGCATCGGCCCGGCGGAACTGGCGTCGCCCTCGAGGAGCGCGGGTTTGGTTCGCTGTTTGCCACGGAGCACTCGCATATCCCTGTCGATACGCAGACGGCATATCCAATGGGTGGCCCGATTCCGCCGCAGTACTACCGCACTCTGGATCCGTTCGTATCATTGACGGCGGCCGCGGTCGTCACAGACTCGCTGGTTGTGGGCACTGGGATCGCATTGATGGCCCAGCGTGACCCGATCCTGACGGCCAAAGAGGTGGCCTCACTCGATCTCGTGCCCGGCGGACGATTCTGCTTCGGCGTGGGTGTCGGATGGCTGCGCGAAGAACTTGCCAACCACGGCGTCGACCCGTCGGTACGCGGACGGGTCGTCGACGAGCGCCTGCGCGCAATGATGGCTATCTGGACACAGGAGGAGGCCGAATTCCACGGCGAATTCGTCGATTTCGCCCCATCTACAGTTGGCCTAAGCCCGTGACGAAGCCGTATCCGCCGCTGTATCTGGGCGGAGGCCCGGCGGGCTTTCGCCGCATCGCCCAGCTTGGCGCCGGCTGGATGTCCATCAGTGCATCGGCCGGAGCCTTGTCGGTTGAGCTGGAAAGATTGCGTGATATGGCCGGCCGCGATGTACCGGTGATCAGCTCCCATATCGGCGCACTCACGGTCAAAGCCCTCGAGGAATACCGTGACCTAGGGATCGAGCACCTCACGGCGGAACTGCCAACCGAGCCTCGGGATCAAACGCTGCGGCGACTGGACGAGCTTCACACCACGTTCGGCAAGCTGGCCTGAATCCGATCGCGGCGCCGTCGTGCGCGCCTGGCGTCATTTGGCGTCGAGTACGACGCGCAGACGTGCCTCGCCCGCCATCATCCGTTCGTAGGCAGCGGGCGCTTCATCGATCGGCATGACTTCGATCAGCGGTTGTACTCCGACTGCCACGCTGAACCGAAGGTTGTCCTCGTTCTCGATGGAGGATCCCGTCAGCGTTCCGGTAACAGACCGCGTACGAAGACGAGATCGGTGGGCTGCTGGTCATTGTTGCTCCTCAAGAGTCGTCATTCCTCAAGCCGGTACTGCTCGTTTTCCGAACGTGTCGGCCCGCCGACCTCTGCTTCAACCACAATGACTGCTGACTATGCAATTGTCGGGGCAGCGATTCGTGGGAACTGAACTGCAATCGGAACTAAGAGGTTGGTCGATCAGCGTCACAGCCGCCTCCAAGTGTCCCTGGCGGGTGACGAGGGGCTCAACCAGAAGCGTTCATTGCGAGCGTATATGAGCGTATGGGTAGTGCGGCGAAGCAACCGGCCGGTAACTTGACAATGCTTTAGTCAGTGGTGATGGTTGGCGAAACGCCGGTGAGTATTCATGTCTCCGATCGTCGCGACAGCCGCCGGTTGTTCGTACCGAAGGAGAGGCGAGACGACCGCTACTGCAGAACCAATTCTGGTGATCGGAGCCACCGGTCGTCACGGGTCCACCGGTGGGCACGTTGCGCGGCGGGTGCGTGAGGAGGGCAAGCAGGTGAGAGTGCCGACACGCACTCTCAATAGCCGCGTCGACGCGTTGGCGGATTTCGGGGTCGAGGTGGCGATTGGCGACCTGGATGATCGCCGCACCTCCTCCCGGCCCTGGCCGACGTCGGGCTGGTCTATTTCAGCTATCCCGTCGACGAGGGGGTTGTCTGCGCCGCGGCGAACTATGCAGCCGCCGTGCGTGAGTCGGAACGTGCAATTCGGACCGTGGTGATGTCCATGGGGCCGGCGCACCCACAACATCCCAGTGATCTCGGGCGTGACCAATGGTTGGCCGAAGAGGTTATGGTCTGGGCTGGACTCGACGTTCTCATCTTGCGAATCGGTGCGACCTTCCACGAGAACGTCGTGGCGTTGCACGGCGACTCAATCAGGCGAGAGGATCTTCTGCGCAATAGTTTCGGCGATAATCCTGTCGGGTGGATCAACGGCAGCGATGCCGCGGAAGTGGCGGTCGCGGCCCTGCTGCATCCCGAGCGCTTCAATGGCCCGGTGTGCCATCCCGCGGGTTCTGAGCGGCTCAATCATCACGACATAGCGGAGATCCTGACCAAGGAGCTCGGCCGGCGGGTCGAATTCCGGCCCTTCTCGCGCTCTGAGTGGCGCGTCGTCAACACCGCCATGGCGGATCATATCTCCAACGTCGGAGAAGCCGTCGCCGTGCGAGGTGCCCCGCCGGCCGACTCCGCCGCGCTGAGCGCGCGCTCATCGGCCGAGTTCCGATATTGTTGCGGGATTTCATCCGAGACAATCGTCTCATCTTCGAATCAATCCAGTGATCGTGACGATGCCGCTCTGACTATGCCAAGGTATTGCCAGAGTATTGGCAGCCGGTATCATGGCCACATGAACGCTGCAACCGACGTTATGACAGTCTCCGGTCGTCTGGCCGGTGGCGACAGAAAGGGTTACAGCGATGTATGCCCGATCGAACGGGCCCTCGAGATCATTGGAACGCGCTCAGCTGTCGTCATCCTCCGTGAAGCATTCTGGGGGGCAAGACGATTCGATGATTTTGCGCAGCGGGCCGGCATCACTGAACAGATCGCGTCCGCACGGTTGAAACAACTGGTCGATGCGGGAATATTGACCAAGCAGCCGTACAAGACACCGGGGCAGCGCGTTCGGTACGAATACGTGCTGACCGGGCTGGGCCGCCAACTCTTCCCCGTACTGGTCAGTCTGATCGAGTTCGGTCGGCTTCTGCAGGGTGACGCCAAACGATTGGACCTCCTGCATGGCGACGGATGTGGCGCCCCGGTCACAACGAACGTGCAGTGCGCCGAGGGGCACACCGTCAACCTCACGCAGACAGAAGCGCGAATCCGTCCGAAAAAGAAACGTTGATCTGCCGAAGAGCATACTTGATTTTACTTTAGTCAGACCGCATCGTTGACACCATGTGGTCGGATTCGGTCAAGCCAGCACATGCTGACCAAGCATCGCCTGCTTCTGCGGTGCTCGACAACGTGGTGTTCACATCCCTGATGGGGCCGCATCATCGGCTGGCTCAACGACACGGACGTGCCGTGCGATACCCCGTCGACATATCCGGGTTCGCTGCCGTGCCCGACCTGCCACAGCAGCGAGACTGGGACGATCTCGCCCGGCTTGTCGGCACTGCTGAGGGGGTGGCGGTGGTGGAATCAGGCGCCGAGCCGCCGGACGGCTGGATTGCACTATCCCGCTCCGCCGTCGTCCAAATGGTCGACGACGGGGTGGACTCCCGGCCGGATGCCGAGGCGGTGCGCCTTGAGGCAGCGGACGTGCCCGAAGTTCTGGATCTGGTCGCCCGGACAGAGCCCGGCCCCTTCGCGCCGCGGACCATCGAGATGGGCACCTACCTTGGCTTTCGGCAATCGGGGCGGCTAATCGCCATGGCAGGGCAGCGGTTCCGCCCGCCCGGGTGGACCGAGATCAGCGCGGTGTGCACGGCGCCAGACTTCCGCGGCCGCGGATTGGCAACGCGCCTCGTCCTTGCGCTTGCCGACGACATCCGGCGGCGCGGTGAGGCCCCGTTCTTGCACGTGGTCCCCTCGAATACCAAGGCAATCGCGCTCTATGAGACCTTGGGCTTCAGGATTCGCCGGACTGCAGAAGTAGTCATCATGCGGCCGCTGAGTCCGCACTAGCGCTGAAATGCGCTCTGTTGCTTACGAGGTCGACATCATGACGCGACGACGATGTCGTAAATGTCCACGTCGATCACCACACCGTTGGATGACGCGTAGGTTTCCCGGTCGGGTGTGTTGTCGGGCCGTCGCGGATACACCACCCGACGGGTGGGGAACTTCAACCCGTCCACCTCCACGTACGCTCCGACATAGTGGGCCTCGGGAGGTGCACGGCCGCCCTTGGGCCCAGCGGTATGGCGGCGACAATGCTGGCCGCCGTGCAGCCGTCGATGAAGTATGAACGGGTAGTGAGAACCACGATTGTCCTTCCTAGGGTGGAATGCGGATAGTCATAAGTGTGTGACCTGGTGAACACGGTTATTTCCCAGGCGATCCGAAGGGAATTGCATCTATAGTGAATCGTCCAATCGGCACCACCTGCGGGCGGCGACTCATGGGTCACGCGCCGCGATGCACTCCGAAGGAACATCGGCACGCTGTGCTAGGCCCAATGTGAACCATCCTGCGGCTGGGCGTCGAATATAATGCTGCACAGCTTGTTCCAAGACTTCAGAACGCGGCAAACTAACTATGGTATAGCATACTCAACCGCGCAGCCCACGGATTTTGCTCGTACAAAGGAAATACCAAGCCAATGAGAGTGGATCGGTCAGCTCATGAAAAGCACTGGCCCGAGCGAAACCCGTTTTTAAATGACCATCATTGGACTTCGTAGCTGGGAGTAGCAATACTGCAGGGCGTACTTGACTTAATCATAGTCAGATAAGACAGAGGGAGACGCGGCCGGGTCGGGCCGAAGACGTGCCCGCCCGTGGTCCCAACGGGAATACGTGGATGTCGTTACATCGGTGGGAGCAGCAGGAAGGGAAGCAAGTGGGCGATCTTCTGGAATTCGTCACCGAAGCGCACGGAGGTCGAGAACGTTGGTCACAAGCGAGTGCCGTCACGGCTACGGTCGACTTCTATGGTGGCTTCTTCGACGCCCGAGGCCAGAGTGACCTGCTGGGACCGTGTGAGTTCAGGGCCTCCCTTGACCGGCAGTACATCTCGGTACGGTCGGCAGAATCCGGCCACGCCATCGTCTTCGATGGTGAGGAGGATCGCGTCGTTGTCACCGCCCGAAGTGGTGAAGTTGTCGAGGACCTGAAACATCCCCGTCAGTCCATGCTCGCATTGGCCCCGCTTGGCCCCACCACTCGTTGGACCGCAGCACAGACTGGACACTTCATCGGATACGCGCTCTGGAGTTACCTTCTGGAGCCGTACACATTCCAGTGGCCCGGAGTGGCCACGGCAGAGTTGGAAGTGGAACGAGGCCGGCGAGTCGTGGAGGCGGCTACAGGTGACGTTCCCCGAGTCGTTGTTCAATCATGAACGCACCGTCACCTACTACTTCGACTCGCGGACCGGTTTGCAACGCCGAATGGACTACACGCCCGAGGTCGCGAAAGGCCGCGGCGCGGCGCACTACACCTTCGAGCATCGCTCTTTCGGAGGCATACCTGTGCCGTCAGCGCGCCGCGTGTTGATCCGGGACGCCAAAGGAGTTGCGGACCGCCATTTCTCGCCGATCCAGCTCGATGTCCACGCGTTCGCAATCAATCCGTGACGAGTCCCTGAAGCTGTTATAAACGAGATAATCCGACGTGTGCCCTGATCGCTCAGGGCTGTTGTCGCCGTGTGGAGGAGAATGATGTCGAAACGCCGAGTGCTGATCACAGGGGCATCGAAGGGTATCGGTCGGGCAGTCGCGGAACGCCTCGCCGCCAGTGAGTTCGAGGTGATCGGCGTCGCGCGGACCGAGCCGGCCGATTTCCCGGGACAGTTCTACGAGGTCGACCTCGGCGATCGGGAAGCGACCGCGGCGATGCTCGAAAAGATCGTTGCCGATGGCAGAGTCGATGCGGTCGTCAACAACGTCAGCCTTCAACGGTTCAGTTACATCGGGTCGGTAGACCTGGACGAGCTATTCGAAGCCTACGACATGAATGTCCGCGTCGCGGTGCAGGTAGTGCAAGCGGTGCTGCCAGGCATGATTGATGCGGGATGGGGCCGCATAGTCAACCTTTCCAGCTTGGTGACGCTCGGTATCGCCGAACGCACTCCGTATGCGGCGGCGAAGGCGGCGCTTGAAACGTGCACCCGCATCTGGGCCAGAGAGCCGGCGTCACACGGCATCACAGTGAATGCCGTCGCGCCGGGTCCCATTGAAACGGACGCGTACCGCCGGTTGAGCCCGACGGGGTCGGACCGTGAGGCGCGTGCACTCAACAGCATCCCGTTGGGGCGGGTGGGGACTCCGGCCGAGGTCGCCCACGTGATCTGCACGCTGCTACATCAGGACGCCGGATATATCACGGGTCAGATTGTCAGGGTCGACGGCGGCGGTAGCATCGGCGCGGACTGACGAATGCTGTTGCCGCCCAGGGTTACGGTTGGGCGTGCGGCCCGCGTGGGGGGAGCAGCGCCGCGAGTTCCTCGCGGGTGGTCGTCCCGGTCTTGCTCATCGCTTTGTAGATGTGGCCTTCGACCGTGCGAACCGACAAGGTCAGTCGCGAGGCAATATCGCGGTTGGACAGACCCTCGCCGATCAGCATCACGATCTCGCGTTCTCGGTCGGTCAGCGGCAATGGCTCGCGGGCCGCACGAAGCGCGGGGGTATCGGCGCCGCCGCATTGTGCACCCAGCGCTTCTGCTCGGGTGACGGATGAGAGCGCCGACCCACGCAGATCGCGATGGCGATAGGCGACAGCGGCGTGGGCGGCCGCATCCGTCGCGGCCACCAGATCACCCATCGCCTCGAAATCTTCTGATGTGGCGGCCAACTCAGCTCCATCGCCGTTGTGCAGCGCGCTGGCCAAGCGTGCCGCGATTGTGACCCGAGGCCCGTCTACGATCGTTTCGAGTTCACGCAGACGGGGTGCGCCGGAGCGATCGCCGAACTGCGTGGCGGTCTGTCGGCAGAACACTTCGGCCGCGAATCGCCCGTCCGCCGCCGCTGATTCGGCGGCCGACTGCAAAATACTGATCGCCTCGTGAATGGCCCCCTGGCTGGCGCTCACCCACGCACGGGCGAGGCTCCGCTCATAGTCGAGTGATCGAAATGGACGATGCAGACCGTCGAGCGCTCCAAGTGTGGCGGCGGCCTTGTCAGTGCAGCCGCGTATGGCGAGTGCGGTCGCGTAGGGGACCTGATAGCGGTACCCCCAGCCGATGGCGTAGCCCGACGCGGACAATGCTGCTGTTGCCTCTTCGAGCAGCGCGCATGAGGTATCGAGATTGCCTGCGCCGAGTGCGGCCCGACCAGCAACGGCGGCGCCGAGTGATTCAGCCGCGCCTGGGAGGTCAGCTGCCTCCTGGCGCACGCGCTCGGCCAGATCGCGAGCATCGGTGATGCGGCCAGCTAACACGAGCGCGCTGAGATGCGCGTCGGCCACGTTGAACCGCATGTGCGGCGCGTCCAAACAGCGGGTGGCGACGGTGTATCCCGTCTCCGCGATGGCCACGGCTTCGGCGGCGCGACCCGCGTCTGCGGATATGGCGGCGAGCGCCCAGGCTGTCTCGGTGCCGACGATGGGAGGCAGGCTGTCCAGCGCCAGCTTCTTCGAAGCCGACGTCGCCGCCTCGGGCCGGTCCATCGCAAACCAGTACATCGTGATCAGGGCGTCGATCCAGCTGCGAGCCTGGCGTGCGGTGGTGTGCGATGCGGCGTCGATGATGTCTTTGGCCCGCGCCGGGTCGGCGAGCGCCCACAGCATGTTGCTGGCGCGCAGATAGGTGAGCCGGGCGTGTTCCGCATCGGTCAGGTCAGTGACCGGAATGTCGGCGAGCACCGCTTCTGCTTCCTGGCCGCGCCCCAGCCACGACAATGCGTGCGCGCGCAGAAAGTGGGCTTCTGGTCCGGCACCGGCGCCCACGGCTGCTTCCGCGAGCCTGTCGGCGAGTGACAGATCTGCGAGCCAGATAGCGCCGTTGGCGGCCTTGGTGAGCAGACCGACATCTGGGGGAAGGTCGGAGTCGACGCTCAGGGTGGCGCGGCGGATGACGACCTGGATGTCGTCGTGGTTGTCGGCGGCCGCCAGTTCGGCAGCGACCAGTCCACGTAGCCGACGCAGCCTGGTGGGCGGTGCGTGCTTCCTGCGCACCTCACCGTAGAGCGGGTGCGCCATCCGAACTTCGATGCCGGTATCGACGTGGTCGAGGGTGATCAGGCCGCGTGTATCGGCGTCCTCGACGGCATCTGGATCGACGATCCGTTGGAGCGCAGTCAGATCGATCGGCTCGCCGATGGCGAGTGTGTCGATGACCTCTCCAGCCCCCGCAGGCAACGCTCCGATGCGGGATTCGATCATTTCCACGAGGCCGCACGGCATGATTGGATCGCCGATCCAGTGCCAATAGCCATGCAGTTTCTTGAGCCGGCCGTCAGCGACCTCCTGCTCGACAATGTGGCGCAGGTAGAGAACGTTGCCTCGGGCCATCTCCCACAGGCGGCCGGCAGCGTGCGAGTCCATTGATCCGCCCAGAGTGTCCGACAACAGCATGGTGGTGTCATCGGGCGGCAAAGGCTGCAGATCGAGCCTCTCGAAAGGCCTGCCTTCCAGAGTTCTTGTGTGCCAGCGGAAACCGACTCACCGTCACGCACTGTGAGCAGTACTTTCGCTACGGAGCGCTGCACGATCTGATGCAGGACGAATGTCGAAAGATCATCGAGCAGGTGCACGTCGTCGACACCGACCACCACCGTCGAGCCCGGGGGGGCCGCGGTCAGCGCCTGGATCACCCCACGGGCCAAATGAACGGTGTCGGCGTCGTCTGAGGGGGCCCGGGTGTGAAGGCGCCGAGGGGAAGCGTCCGTGCGCACGACGTGCCGACGGCCCAGTGGGTCACACATCCCCGCGACGCCGCCGAGTCGAGCGCCTCACGGGCGATACGGCTCTTGCCGACCCCTGCCGCACCGCAAACCACAACACCGGACAAACCCTCCTCGGATAGTGCGGCTTCAATGAGCCGCATCTCCGCGAGGCGTCCAGTCAACGGCCATGTCAACCGCATCCATACAGGGTAGGAGTGCGGGTGGCGGTGGCGCAGAGCAACGACGAACCTGTTTGTGGTGACCCGATCGCGCAGGGAATCCAGACCCCGGCCGGTCGTCGGAAGTAGTCGAGGTTGCCGGGTGGAGTCGAAATCGAGTGGTCCGATACGCACGTCCCCGCTACAGCTCGGCGAGACGATCAAATCAATCGCCGACAACGCGGCGCGAACGAAGGGAATTGCTCTGATGAAGAAAAACATTCTCTGTGCGGCGATTATCGGCGCCAGCGCAGTACTGACCAGTTCGGCTGTGGCGACGGCCAATCCGGCGACGCCAATGCCCACGATCGAGTCCTCCGCTGCGCAGCTCTGCGGGGCGATCGACCGCAGTCCCACCGAGGGTGGGGTGATTGGCGGACTGAGAAGTCTCGAGAACTCCGGGCTTGATGAGGTGGACGGGGCGCTGGTGCTGATCACCGCCGTCCACCACGTCTGCCCGCAACACGAGACGCTGATCATGGACGCTATCGATACGGCCGCCACTGAGGAAGTCTGCGACAAGCGCTGGTGACGATGGCCTCGGCGGTTGCGCGGAATCGAGTAGTGGACGAGCTCCGAAGCTGCCCTTGGACCGGGGAAACGGTGCCGTTATCACGCTTCGCAGGTAGCCGGGATCCGCGAGAGCAGTCGAAATCGCGTGGTGCGCTACTTACCTCGCCGATCTGCCGGGGCGCGACGATCAAACCATTCCACATTCGCGTGGCTCGTTAGGGAGGCCTCTGATGGGTATTCGGGTCTGCTTCAGTTCCTCTGTTCGACATCACGGAATCCATCGCCATTGCTGGCGGCAGCCATCTGTCGCACGGTGTGTCGGTTGCTCGCGGCGACACCGTTGCCGGCAGGCGGAGCTAGGGGGTAAGTAAAATGGCAAGTAGAACGCCACGTAACACGAAGAGGTACGTCTCCAGCAGCATGAGGAAGATCGTTGCCACCGGCGGTTTGGTGCTCAGTCTCGGCATCCTGGGAGTGGTTGCTGATTCCGGCACCGCCGCTGCCGGGTCCTGGCCGGCGGACTCGACTTATCCGGCGCCGCCGTCCTACCCGGCAGACCCGTCTTGGCCGTCGCCGCCCCCGCGTTGGGGGTCTTACCCGGCGGCTCCTTCATGGCCCGGCAACTCGTCGCATCCGTGCTGCTCGCGGTAAGGGTAGCGACCTAAACGCAGACGCTCAGCCGACGGCGGCCGATGCGATCGGGCGGCGCGGACCTGAACGATTACTGGATGTGCTCTTGCAGGCGGGGCCTATCGCAATGCCGACGAGGCGTTGACCGTGACGCAGCTGCGTGCGCACCCTAATGGAGTGGACTTCGGCCCGCTGAGCCCGCAACTACCCGGCTTACTGAACACGCCGTCGGGCCAAATCGAGCTAGCTGCCGAACTTTTGGTCAGTGATATCGCCCGGCTGCGCGACAGTCTGAGCACATCGGATCCCCAGGACACGGTGCTCATAGGCCGACGCCATCTGCGCTCCAACAACTCGTGGATGCACGATTTACCTACCTTGGCCAAGGGGCCGAACCGGTGCACCTTGCAGGTTCGTCCGGTAGATGTCGACCGCCTACAACTCGCGGAGTACGCGCGGGTCACGTCGCCTACCGGCGTCATCGTCGCCCCAGTAGAGGTGACCGATGCAATCAGTCCAGGGGTCGTGTCGCTGCCACACGGGTGCGGACACGACGAACCGCAGACAGCGACCACGGTTGCCTCCCAACGTCCGGGAGTCAACAGCAACATCCTGGCCGTCGGCACCGAGCTCGATCCGCTGTCGGGCACTCCAGTGTTCAACGGCATTCCAGTACAGATCACACAATGCGCAACCGGCAGATCACGAACGAGAGGCTAGCCAGTCGCAACCGCAGTTGGTGTGACGTGAACGCGTGCGGGAATCGTCAGAAGATGGCGCACTTCAATGCCAAGCAGCGCAAAAGGCCAGATCAGCGGAGTGATCGTTACCTTCGATACATCGAGGTGGCCCCATGTCTGCGACACATCTGTCGCGTTGGGTGCACCGCAATGGCACCACGCCAACGCTGCGCGCGGTGGAGCAGGTCCGAACAGATCATGGATATTGGGAATTAGCATAATTTATGCGTAATGCGCTGTCTGACAATACTACTCGGGCAGAATTACTTCACCGTTGCCCCGCATCATCCTCCGAGCCGCTCGACGGCAGGCAAGCGATCCCTGACACGCCCGTGGAAGGTGAGGTTCGTTTCGACCGGCCGCGGTAAGCGTCATCTCGGTCATTGTTCGACTTACACATGTCAGCGGACCACAACGCGGCATCGGAGTCTCTGGTTACGTCCCTGGAATTGGCTAGTGGACTCGATATTTGGGCTTCCGTATCTCAACTCGGGCCCGAGCGACGCATCGACGCGGGCGCAGGCGATCCGCTGGCTTCAACGCCATATCCGCGGCTAGGCTCGCCAACCGTCTACACGGTAAAGGCCGTGCCGTACAGGGGGACTGGCGTCATTACATACGCTGTCAGGGTCCGGATTGCCCGAACACGCGGTGTGTCGTATGCCATAGAGTTGCAGCGAATTGCGAAGTGGCGCCACATTGTTAGAACAAGCGTGACTGGACAAGTGGAACTCAGTCCTACCGATTGGGTACGCGAGCACACCGAGCGCATTTTAAAGCAAGGCACGACCGATGGAGTCGGCGACGGATCAGTTGTTCTATTCACCGTTACCGGAGCGAGGTCGGGCAAGAAGCGGTACGTGCCTCTGATGCGAGTAGAGGAGGGCGGGCGGTACGCGATGGTCGCCTCGAAGGCCGGCGACCCCAAGCACCCCGCCTGGTACTTCAACGTCAAGGCCAACCCCACCGTGACGCTGCAGGACGGCGATAACTCGGTGACTCTGACCGCACGAGAAATCGACGGCGTCGAGCGTGAGTACTGGTGGAAGCGCGCCGTCGAGGCTTATCCGCCCTACGCGGAATACCAAACCAAGACGTCGCGGCTAATCCCTCTGTTCATAGTGGAATAACGGGTCATAGTGGAATAACGGGCCATGGAGGGACGACTACGGAATCCGGACTGCCACGCGCGAGCGTGGCGTCCAAACGGTCGCCGACAGCGTGATTAGGCCACGCACACCTTTACGGTCGAGGCGTTTGCTCCCATCGCCTGTAAGTCACCAATTGAGACTTCGAACTATCTCGCCACGGAAATCCGTGTTCCTCCTCACTAAAATGCGCAAGTCCGCATGGGCGGTGAGCCCCAGGTGCAGGTGCAGATCAAAAGCGATGCGCTCAACTTGACTGCCCATGAAGCCAACGAAGAAGAGCGCCAACAATATTGGGCGAAGCTGAGCGCCTATCGAGCGTGGGGGCAGACCTTCACCGCGGGCGGCATCTCATCGTTCCTGCTCGACCACGGCGCGCGCGACGCGCCGGCGGTGCTGTGCGTGCGCGCGGTGCCTGCGTCGGCGTACGTCTACCGCAAGGTGGTGACCCCGAACGCCACCGGCGTTACACCGCCGTGCGTGGGGGCGTCAGGCCTGGTTGTCGGCGCCGGGCGCGTCGGCGTAGCGGCCCGGGTTGAACAGCGACGCGATGAGGCCGATCACCATCATCGCCGCTGCGGCGATGAACACCACCACCAGGCCGGAGTGGAACGGCTCGGTGATCAGGTGCGGGAAGAACGTCTTGCCGGTCAGCAGATCCGTATTCACACCGGGCTGCTGCAACGCGCCCGACGGACCCAACAGCTCGGCGATCGGGTTGTAACCCAGGAACGCCGCGAACAGGCTCCCGACCGGCGGCAGGTTGGCCACGTCGTGCGCCACCGACGCCGACACCCCCTGCTGCTGCAGACCACTGCTCATCGCACCGGGCAGCGAGTTGGCCAGCCCGACGATCATCAGCGAGAAGAAGATGCCGATCGACAGCGACGACCCCGCGTTGAAGAACGTCGCGCGCACACCGGATGCGGCACCGCGCTCGGCGGCCGGAACGCTCGACATGATCGCGGCGGTGTTCGGTGCGGTGAAGATGCCGCCGCCGAGCCCGTTGAGGAACACCAGCAGCGCGAACACCCAGTAGTTGAAGTCCACCGGGATCATCACCAGCGCGATGAACGACGCCGCCATCAACGCCATACCCGACACCGTGAACGGCCGCGCCCCGTACCGATCTGACAGCGACCCCGCCAGCGGGCCGGCGATCAGGAAGCCCGCGGTCATCGGCAGCATGTAGATGCCTGCCCACAGCGGTGTCGACTCAAAGCTGTAGCCGTGCAACGGAAGCCAGATGCCCTGCAGCCAGATGATCAGCATGAACTGCAGCCCGCCGCGACCCACCGACGACATCAGCCCGGCCAGGTTGCCCATCCCGAAGGACGTCGAACGGAACAGCCGGATGTTCATCATCGGCTGCTCGACGTGCAATTCGATGAAGCAGAACGCCACCAACAGCAGCAGCCCGGAGCCGATCGCGCCGAGCACCCACGGGCTGGTCCATCCGGTCGTCGCGCCCCCATAGGGCTGGATGCCGTAGGTGATGCCGGTCAGCAGCACCGTCAACCCGACCCCGAAGGTCACACAACCGGCCCAGTCCAGGCGCCCCGGCGTCCGCACGCCCAGTTCCCTCAGCGACCGCAGACTCCAGATCGTCCCGATGATGCCGACCGGCACGCCGACCCAGAACACGGCCTTCCAGTGCCATTCGGAGAGCACACCGCCGATCAGCAGGCCGAGGAACGAGCCGGCCACCGCGGCGACCATGTTCACCCCCAGCGCCATGCCGCGCTGGTTGGCCGGGAACGCGTCGGTCAGGATCGCCGAGGACGACGCCATCAACATGGCCCCGCCGACACCCTGGACCACCCGCCACCCGATCAACCACAGCGCTCCGCCACCGAGATGGAACGGATCGAAGGACAGCGCGACCGCGGCGACGGTGAAGACGACAAATCCGAGGTTGTAGATACGCACCCGGCCGAACATGTCCCCGAGTCGTCCGAACATGACGACCAGGACCGCGGTCACCACCAGGTAGCCCATCAGCATCCACAGCAGATAGCTGACGTTGCCAGGGGCCAATGGATTCAGCCCGATCCCGCGGAAGATCGCCGGCAACGAGATCAGCACGATCGACGCGTTGATCGTCGCCAACAACGTGCCCAGGGTCGTATTGGACAACGCGATCCACTTATACAAGGGATGGTCGTGGTCCATGCGCCGCCGACGGCGCGCCGTCTCGACAAGGGCCGTATCGGCATCGGCCACCACCGGAGGTTTCGTCATCTCAATCTCAGTCGTCATCTACTTCGCTTACGGGTGTGATGTTGTGGTTCATGCGGAACAAATTGCGTGGGTCATACCGTGTCTTGATGGCGGCCAATCGGTCATAGCGTGCGGGACCGTAGATCGCACGCAGCTCCTGAGCTGTGGTGCCCTGGCCTGCGCCGAGAAGGTTGGGCATCGTCTCGTCCTGGGCCCAGGGCGAAAGTGCGTCGATCAGCGTGGTTAGCTGCTCGTCGAAGACGGCAGTCATGTCTCGTCGTCCGCCACCGGAGCCCAACAGCGACCAGCGCGCATCCCGACCGGGGACGGCGTTCGGTACCGCCGGCGGACGTTGCAAAGCGCCGCCGAGGCGGCACAATTCAACGAATCGAAGTTGGGTGCTCGATTCGGACCCGAGCATGTCAAGCACGACATCGGCGGCCACGCTTGGGAAGTCCTGCAGGGATGCGGAGCGCAGTACCCAGGCAATCGGCGCAGGCGGGTCCAATGCCGAACCGGTGTTGTGATAGCACTGCTCGGTAATCGTGTCCAGGATCGTCGGTGCGATCATGCGGATGGGCGCCAGCACCGGTGCTGCTTGTTTTCGCGGCAGTAGCGAGGAGAACCGCACCTGAATGACGAACCGGCCACGCAGGAGCTCGGGCACGGTGGGCGTCGGCGGCCAGCGCAGGAAAGCAACGGAGGAACTCATCTCGTCCGGTAGGTCGGCTGCCCACGCTCGCCATGTATGCAGCACTTCCGCGGCGTCTTCGCCGGCGAACACGAGAACCCCGCCATAGACGCTTGTTGCCGGGAAGAGGCTGAACTCCAGGGCGGTGACCACCCCGAAGTTGCTCTTGCCGCCGCGCAATGCCCAAAACAGGTCCGGCTCTGAGTCGGCGGTGGCCCGGCGCAGTTCACCATCGGCGGTGACAATTTCGATCGCTCGTACGTGATCGGCGGCGTACCCGTGGATGCGGCCCAGGATAGGGCTGGCCCCGCCGCCGAGGTGGTAGCCGACGACGCCGACATGTCCAGAGCTGCCGCTGATTGCCGCGAGCCCATGCTTATGGGTCAGGTCGAGGATTTGGTGCCAACGGGCGCCGCCCTCGACGCGGGCGAAGCGTCGGGTGGGGTCGATATATCGTAGGTTCATCCGGGATACGTTGATCAGCACCGAGTTCTCGGCAGCGCGGGCCACTTGATGCCCGGTTGCGAGGACGGCTACCGGCAGATCTCGCTCAGCGGCGAACCGAACCGCCGCCTGCACATCGACTGCGCTGTGCGCGCCGACGGCGACGGCTGGCCGTACCGGAGTCCACAGGTTGGATGTGTCACATTCGGCGCGATAACCCGCCTCATAGGGCAGTAACACCGGACCGGCGACCTGCGCCGCGAGATGAACAGTTTCGGCGCAATCCCATGACACGGGGCCGCCGTGGATTGGGCTCATCACGCGTCAAGGCGTTGTCTGCTATGGCTAGCGATGTTCATCGCGGCCCTTCCGTGTTTGAGCGAGTCCTCTGGCCGAGCTGGTGTAGCGTGGGCGGCCACTTGAGCAATGGCGGTGGGATTTCTCCTTGGGCACAGGAATATTCGAGCGTGGGAGACCCGGTAGGGCTGTCTGTTCACGCCGCTAGGATCGCCGTCGCCACCGCGTCGGGATGGGTCAGTAGGCCGTTGCGACTCCCGGGCGCTATGACCGGCTCGACGCCTAGCCGCGAGGCGAACTCGGTTCCGGGTCGCTGCATTGCGCGATCGCCCTCGCCGAGAATGTAGGTGAGGGAAGTGCCGAGTGTGGCCGCTTCCGGCCCGTCAAAAGTGTCCAAGAAATAGGCCGCGGGCAGTGGGGTGAGCAGTTCTGAGAGCAGGCGCTGCGCGTCGACGGCGGCATCTTGCATAACCCGGTGGACGAGCTCCAGCCTTGGTGCGAATGTGCGGCTCGGCGACGCGGCGGCCAGGTCACGGAGGTTCTGCGCGTTCTCTGGTGGGCTGTCGTCCGCCCAGGATCGGCCCGGCACCGGGATCAGCGCGTTGTAGAAGATGCCCTTGGCCACTCGGTGGGGCAACCGGGGTATGGCCCCGGCCAGCGGGTAACCGCCCCAGCTGTGGCCGACCAGGGTCACCTTGTCGGCATCGCTCCGCTGCACCGCTGTTACGACGTAGTCGATGGCGTCCTGGAGGCGGTGTCCTGATGGATCATCTCCGTCACCCAGACCGGGTAGGGTCAACCTGACCGCTCGATGGCCCGACGCGCGCAGCCGCTCGGCAACGGGTCGCCAGGCCCAGCCGCCCTGCCAGGCACCGGGTATCAGTATGTAAGTCGTCGTCTCCATGGGCTCCAATTTCCGTGTCAGGTGTGCTCGGCACACGTGGGTGAGCGCAGTCGGTTACGTCCAACACCGAAGTGGGAAGCGGCTTCTCGAAATATTCGTGGCATGCTTCCTCCTGAAACTTTTCCATTGCACACCGCGTTACGGCGGTGCTGCGTTCGTCTCGATGCGGCTGCAGAGCAAGCGTCTGCTTCCGATGCCGCGCTTCGGACTTAGCCGCCGGGGTGGGCGGCCACGAAGCGGAGACGCTTGCCGAGGCGTGTGCGGGGTATTTCGTTGACGACCGCGACCTGTGCGGTCGCCCCGGAGACGCCTGCGGCCACCAGCGCCGCGGTGAGCTGTGTGGTAAGGGTTGCGACGTCGCATAATCCGCGGACCTGAATGAGTACCTCGGCACCGTCGGGCTTTTGGCGGATTTGGTAGTCGTCCACTGAGGCGTGTCGCGTCAGAACGGAGCGGAATGTATGCGGGTGCACGGTGACGTCGCCGTAGCGGAAGAGGTCATCGGCGCGCCCGTCAATCGAGGCGATGCGCGTGAAGGCGGGGTATCGTCGCCCGGCCGGTGGCGCAACACGTATCCGGTCGTCGATCCGGTATCGGATCATCGGCATGGTTCGCTGATGCAGCGAGGTGACCAGCACGTGGTGCGACAGCTCACCGGTGGGCACGGGGCCGTCGTCTTCGTCGACCGGCTCAACGATCATCAGGTCGTCATGGACGATTAGGGTGTCTTCCGTGGGGGCTTGGTCGGCCACCATCCCGACATCGGTGGTTGCGTAGCTCTGGACGGGACGTGTGCCGAACACCGCTTCCGCCGCGGCGAGCGCCCGCGGGTCGACGGCATCGGCGCCCGCGGTAATGCGGCGTGGTGAAATGCGCAGCGCGCCTGCGGCCGCGGCATCGATGAGAGCCGGTAGCACCGACGACACGACCCACATGCTGTCGGGAGCGATCGCATTCAACTGCTCGACGATGGCTGGGACTGGTTGGTCGATCGGGACTCTCTGGCGGGATCCGGCGCCCCACCCGTGCAACAAGAGAGGTGCCCACGCCGAAGGATGGCGCAGGGAACGGGCAGCGACGAACGTCAGACGCTTGGCCGGCGGGTCTCCAGCGTCGATCCCGAACCGGATGGCGCTAGCACCCCAGCGTGCGAATTCTTCAAGCGACCAGACGAATACGCCCGGCCGGCCCGTGGTGCCACCGGTTGTGAACACGACGTATTTCTCGAGCAGGAACGGCAGCCCCCCGTCGTCGACCCGGGCGAGATGCTGCTGGGCTGCGTCCAGTGAGAGGCGGGGTTCGGTGACGATGCGGTCCCACGCATCCATCACGTCGGCCTTGGTCATGGTCGGCAATGACGTGAGGTCCTCCGGTGTCACTGCCTCGAGATCCAGGCTGGATAGGCGGTCGGCGTGCCACGAGGATTGCTCGGCGGCGAAGCTGAGTGTCTCCGTCAGTCGCGCCGACCGGTACTGGGTGAGGCTGGCCGCGTCCCAATGGAGGCGAGCGACTTGCTCCGGCATCACTCCAAGGAGTTGTTGTCGAGCTGTCGCCGCGAACTCCTCGAAGTAGTCACCGGTCATATCCGGCCGATCGTTCAACATCACGTGGTTTCCTCTCTTCAATTCATGTTTCGCTGGCCGGGCCAGCTCGCGTGGGCTGCCCCCGGGCCACGGACGTACCGACGACCATTTGGTTAGCCGGCTCAACACGGCGGCGCGGCTTGACCACCGCAGGAGAGCGCAGAGGTGGCTACTTGGCGGTCCGCAGCATCATTTGAATGCGATGAAGTAGTCGTTGAGGGCAGCTGCTTCGATTTCACGGACCCCGACGCCCGCGAAACGGGCACCGATCAGCAGCGACATCGCGAGCGGTCTTCCCCACATGCCGCTCAGCCCCGTTCCACCACCCGCCAGTCATACGGTCATGCAGTGCAGCATCGATATCGCGTGTATGGCATTGGGGTCCAACGCATTGCGGAATTTAAGCCGAACTACCGGATTCCTGGGCCAGGATGTCGGATGAGGCCGTCACATAGGCAAGCGGCCATCCGGTGTCCCTGGCTGGTAATATTCACGTGATCCAGAGTAACGCCAAATTGTGGTCGGCGCGAGCCGTCCTGATGGCGCACGTCCCGGTATCCACCCGTGCTGACTCCTGTCGCCCCTGAACATTCCTCTAGAAGATCACGACCGATGCCGGTGCCGCAGAAGGCGAAAATAGCTATCTACCAGAGTCTTTGCGTTAAAAGAGATTCGCCAACATGCAGGCATGCCCCGTGCGGTTGTCACAGCGGGCGGATAGGAGTTTCGTGATCAGAAACACGTGGATGACGACGTTCAGAGACTGGTGTCAATCGCAGTTTCGTTGGGAGGGAATCGATCTGAGCCGATAAGTCGTCTTTGTTGGGCCATAGGTTCATGACGGCAGCCCGATGCTACCAAGAGGGCACGCGATCCCCAGCAGGCAACGACCACGCCGCCGAACGTCGGGGCGCTATCCGGGGTGAGCATTGCGATGAAGTTGATAGTTGAAAACGGCTGAACGGCAACGCATTTTCGTGCGTGGGTGCCGACGTCAGTGCGGCCCTTCTTCGATCGGGGTGTATTCGCCCGCCGGTGCCGCGAGTGTCGTCATTGCACGCCCGGCCGCGGGCTTGCCCGGAAGCCGCGCCGGCAAAAATGTGCCCGTCAACGCGATTCGGCGCGGGTGTGTGTGCCTCAGAGGATCGGGGGAGAGGTGAGGCACGACAGATCGGTAGTCTTGCTGTTGCCTGCGACTAGCATGCGTTCAACGTTAATTGCGATGTGGGACTGGTCGTGGGCCACTTGGGTGCGGCGAGAAGAGGCCAGCTGAGTCGGATATGTCAGTGGCGAGTCCCCGTTACTGATTCCACCGAATTCTAGAATCGGCGTTGTTGGTTCGGGTTTAGTTGATCTCGCAGGCTGCCGGCGTGTGGATATGGTGCAAGCCTCAGCGTACTCGGCTGACTTGCGGCAGAGGCATTCTCGCCGTCTCCGGCGTTGGGTCCCATAGGTCATGAGGCTGCGGCACGTTCGCGGATTTCTATTGCCGTCTCGAGCATCTGCCCCGTGCTGATGAACCAGTCCTGCAGATTCAGATCCATGATCAGCTCGTCTGCGCCCGCCTCTACGGCCGTGTGGATGTCATCCATGATCTGGTCGAGGGTGCCGACGAACGCCGAGCGGTCAGATCCTGCCGGACGGTCAGTGAAGGTGACGTTTCCCACCACGACCATCTCCATCCGGCTCGGGTCCCGGCCATACCCAGAAGCCATTTCCCGGATACGGTCCCAGCTCGCGCGCAGTTCTGCGGCTCCGGCCGGCCCGGGTGTGGTGAGTAGCGGCAGCCAGCCATCCGCACGTTTGGCGATGCGCTGCACGGCCTTGGGACTGGTGCCGCGGCCCAGGTTGCTGCCACCGCCGCCCAGCATCACGGGGATCTTCGAAGCGGGCTTGGGCAGGACCGAGGCGTTGTCGATGACCACGCGAGGACTCCGGAAGGTCACCGGGTCCGGCCCCCACACCGCGTCGAAGACGTCCAGCGTCTCGTCAAGGAAGCGGCCGCGCTCCGCCCGGGTGGCGCCAGTGGCCCGCAGGTCGTCGGAGGACCAGCCAGTGCCCATGCCTGCGACCACGCGGCCGCCACTGATCTGATCAACCGTGGCCAGCGCCTTCGCCAGTTGGACAGGTGTGTGCTGCGCAGCGATCAGAATGGCAGTCCCGAGGCGCACCTCTTCGGTCACCACCGCCGCTGCCGTGAGGACTGCCAGGGAGTCGGCGGCCTGCCGCGAGGATTCCGGCCACGGCACGTTCGGCGGGGCATATGGTTCCAGGGGCGTCGCCGGGAAGATCAGCCGTTCGTACGTCCACAAGCTGGCATATCCGGCCGCTTCGGCCGTTCTGGCTGCTTCGACCAGGTCGCGTTGCAGGTCCACACCCAGTCTCTGGGGCAGGCGAAGTCCGAGTTTCATATGACATCTCCGATGTAGTCGTGATTGTGGTGGCCACCGCAGAAACCTGCCCGGTCCATCCATCGAGTGTTGAACATTCACATTGGTGTGAAGGTCAATGAAAGCTCGATCACACTGCGACGCGAAAAGTCTCGGCTGCCCGAACGCATCGAGTTCCTGGCCCGCAACAGAGACGCCATCGCCGACCATCTCGAGAAGGTTCTCAGCGTCCAGTCAGCGAACACCGAGCGCAGGTCCGCGTCATGATCTGACAAGCGTCTCGCCGGCGGTGGGTCACCTCGACGGGGGGCCAGGCGATTGCGGTTGAAGCAATTGTTTAGGAGACGGTTGACGAACGCTTCGATATGTCGGTTGTCCGGGCAGTCCGGCAGGATGTAATCCATGCCGATCTTGTGGCGGCAGAAACACGGTCAGCCCAGTTACAGAATTCGACATCGAGGTAAGCCGACAATCGTTGCAGCACTGAGTAATTCGTCACTGTGACGTTTCTCGGGCTAGGGCCCCCCGCCACGTCGATGTGCTTGCCGAGACAGTGTGGGGGGCCGGTGGGTCACCACCTGGCGCAGGTACCGGGGTCGTGCTGGTTCGGTACGCGACCTTCACCACGGTTGGGCGCCTTGGGCATGACGGGACGCAGTCTCGGCTCGTCTAAGAATGGGATGCCAGCCAATCCGATGATCGTGCGGCACTGGTCAATTCGTCACTGTGACGTTTATCGGGCGAGTATGCGGTGAGCGCAGTGGCGGAATCCAGGGCCGGCTTTAGCGGCGAGCGCGATTCTGGGTACAGATGTCACCACCTGACCGCCGAATCAGTCGTCGAGTTCATTCGAGGCGGAGCAGTCGGTGCTGCGCGACCTTCAACACCTTCAACGCGGCGTCCATGCGCGGCGCGAAGTCCGGCGAGATAAAAGCGTCCCACCTGCACCAACGTCGAACTCGTTCCCGTTGCGATTGACGGTCCCAGCTGCAACGTGTGCCGATAAGCCACATTATGTCAGGTAAAGTACGCCGTTTTCATCTGCTGAATCAGGGAACGTCCGAGTGACCCTCACCCCGTCACGCCGGGTCGATTTGGTCAAAGCGCTTCGACACCAACTGTTTACGACGAATGCGACGTTCTGGGGCAGTTGACGCGAACATCGCCATCGGTTCGAAAGCCTGATTCACCGACCGATCCCGTCGCCGTCGGAATGTACGGCGGTAGAGCTTCGAGACTTATCGGCCGAACCGGTGCCCCCGATACGTAGCTGCACACCCGCTGAAGTCGCCGAATTTCATCGACGACGTCGGTCAGGATCGATCCGTACATCTCATCCGTTACGCCGTCTCGATAGATTGAGACCGTCGCCTCGACGACTGTCGCCGGCACTTTGAAGTCTGGCCAGTCGACCCCGTCGGACGCGGAGTAATCGGTTTCGAAGTACGTCGGAAACGCCCGTCGGCACGCATCGAGTGCGAGTACGGTGCGCTCTTGAATCGCCGCCAGGCCGGATTCGAGCTGCCAGATCTTGAGCGAGATCATCGTCTCGGACTGGCGAAAGTAAGGGTGACTCCCATCGTCTGACCACATTGGATCCAGAACCGAGCGTCGCCTCGGAAACTCGACGATGTAGCCCCGCGGCAGGTTCAGTGGGTCTTCTAGCGGTATGAACCATGCCCGTGTCGGGAAACGTTGCTCGCCTGCTGTGGAATCGCCCTCGTCAACGTCATCAACGTCCATCGCGCTCCGTGAGAAAGTAGCGTGCTCGCTGGCCGCTGAGTTACCTTACGGACCCAGCAGACACTGCGACACGCATTTCCGATGGCCGCCCGGAGGGCTGACAAGCTACGCGTGGCGATGACCGGTCCGAACTGACAGACGGCGCGATGCTTCCGTTCGCGCCGTAGGCTCACGGCGTGCACAACGTGACCCTGGCCAGCGCCGCGTCAACGGCGGCGCTGACGGTGGGGCTGGCGGCCTATGCAGCGTTGATCTTCGCCGGCATCGCGGTGGCGATCTACGACGCACGCCGGCACCGCCGGGGCCGGGCGATCGCCGCCGCGGTGATGGTCGGGGTGCTGACCCTGGGCGGGCTGGTTATCGCGATCGTCAGCAGTGCCGCGTGAACCGTCACAACGCGGCGGGCGTGAACACCGGATGGTTGGCGGCGTCCGGCAACTCCCGGAAGTAGTCCCTTGACGACCTTCCCCCCACGACGCGCCGATCCCGCGAGCGGCCCCAGTGACCATCACTACTTTCCCACGAAGCACGATTCATCCGTCGGTCGCGACATGCTCATATCGTCACGGAGTGAGGCTGTATTTCCTGCAGACCCAATCGGGCAGTCAGCAAACATCTTATGCCGCAGAGCGATACAAGATCTGGTCCGGCCGCCGGTGGCGATCTGGCCAGCAGTCAGCACCTCTCCCCTGTCACATTCCACCCGATTCACTGCTGCGCATCGCGAGGAATACGGCGGGATCGAATATGGCGGGTTACCAGTAATCTACTACGTATTGCTCTGCCGCCCAACGGTTCTCGCCTATCGTGTTTTAGTCTCTCCCGACGAAGACGGCACGGTGGACTGCCACAGTACACACGGGAACGTGCGCGTGCCGGGCGGGCATCGCACACTAGGACACGCATCCGACGCCAGGGAGGAACGATGCCGGAAATGAGCCCCGTCGCCGAATTCGACTTCATCATCGTGGGAGCAGGCAGTGCGGGCTGCCTGCTCGCCAACCGGCTCAGCGCCAACCCTGATCACCGTGTGCTCTTGGTTGAGGCCGGCGGCAAAGACAACTGGTTCTGGATCAAGGTGCCGGTGGGCTACCTGTACACAATTGCCAACCCCCGCACCGACTGGTGCTTCACGACCGAGGCTGACCCAGGTCTGGCCGGCCGCAGCATTCACTACGCGCGGGGCCGCGTGATCGGCGGCTCCTCGTCGATCAACGCCATGATCCATATGCGCGGACAGGCCTCCGATTACGACCTGTGGGCCCAGGCCACCGGTGATGAGCGATGGCTTTGGGGTGGCCCGGACGGTACCGGCGAGACACTGGCGATCTACAAAAAGTTGGAAGACTACTTCGGCGGAGCCGACGACTGGCACGGCGTCGGTGGTGAGATCCCCGTCGAGCGGCCGCGGGTGCGCTGGAAGATCTTGGACGCCTGGCAGGCCGCCGCTGCCCAGGTGGGCATTGCCCCGATCGACGAGTTCAACCGAGGAGACAACGCCGGCAGTGCGTACTTTCATGTCAACCAACGGCGTGGCCGTCGCTGGTCGATGGCCGATGCTTTCCTGCATCCCGTCGCCCACCGACCAAATCTCACCGTCTACACCCACACCCAGGCCTTGCGGCTGCTGATGGACGACCAGGTCCACGAGGATCAGCGTCGCGGTGCCTGGATCACAGCTCAGCGCCGCGCCACCGGTGTGCGGCTGCTCAAAGATGGCCAAATCATCGACGTCCAAGCCCGCAGCGAGGTGATCCTGAGTGCCGGTGCGATTGGGTCACCGCATCTCATGCAGGCTTCGGGTCTGGGCCCGGGCGGGCTGCTTACCCAGCATCAAGTTCCGGTGGCCGTCGATCTGCCGGGAGTGGGTGAAAACCTCCAGGACCACCTGCAGCTGCGAACGGTCTACCGGGTGCGGGGCGCCCAGACCGTCAACACGCTGTACCGCAATTGGATCACCCGTGCAGGCATGGGACTTCAGTACCTGTTGCTGCGCTCAGGGCCCATGACCATGCCGCCCTCCACGCTGGGAGCTTTCGCCAAAAGCGATCCCGCGCTGGCCAGTCCAGATTTGGAGTGGCATGTGCAGCCCTTGTCGTTGGCCAAGTTCGGCGAACCGCTGCACCCTTTCGGAGCGATCACTCCCTCAGTCTGCAATCTGCGACCCAGCTCGCGTGGCCATGTGCGCATGGCCAGTGCAGATCCGCTGACCAACCCGAAGATCTCCTGCAACTACCTGTCCACTGACGCCGATCGTCAAGCCGCCGTGCGCGGCCTCCGGATGACCCGGCAAATCATGGCGGCGCCGTCCCTGGCCCGCTACTGCCCAGAAGAATTGCTTCCCGGCACGCAACTGGTGAGCGACGAAGACCTCCAGCAGGCGGCCCGTGAACTCGGTACAACCATCTTTCATCCGGTTGGCACCTGCGCGATGGGAGCCTTCGACACCCATGGTCTTCCGCGGTCGGCCGCCACGGTGCTCGACACCGACTGTCGCGTATACCGCGTCGCCGGCCTTCGAGTGGTTGATGCTTCGGCGATGCCCACCATCACTTCCGGGAACACCAACGCGCCGGTCATGCTGATCGCAGAGCGCGCAGCGCGGGCGATCCTGGAATGAGTCCGTCAACACCGAGTGGTCCCCCGGTTTGGCTGATTTTGACTTGCTAAGCGCCCTAGCGACTTTCGCCAAGCTTCATGCCCGACAGCGGTTGCGAGTAAACCTGCGCCGTGTTCATCAGAGCCCGGAAGGTACGACCTTGCCGTTGACCGTCACCTCGACCTGGTCCGTCTTCGCGTCGTACTCGATCTTGCCGTGTTCAAAGGTCGTAACGAGGAGATCGCCGACGGTGTTCTCGTCGCTGGTGGGCGCGCCCAGCGGACCCACTGAGCCGTTGTCGCCGGTGACCGCAGGCACGCCCTCTGGGTCGCGCTGGACATTCCAGGCCTCCCGGATCTTGCCCCAGGTGATATATCCAGGCGTGCCCGCTTCGTCGTTCTTGGCAGTGATCACCCCGCCCTGGAACTGCTGGAACACCACACCGCTCTCCCGTGCTCCCGCATTGCGGTCACCCGTCAGTGGCTTGCCGAGAGCCTGCCGCTGATTCTCGGTTGCCGACGCGTACTTGGCCGCAATTGGACCGGTCAGCGTCACCTCGACGTCTCTCTCCCCGGTGAGCTTCACTTCGGTGGGCGGGGCTGCAGTCTCGGAGGTGGCGATCAACCCGACCTGCGGCGGCGCCGATGCGTCGACGCTCTTGCCAGTGCTGCAGCCCACGGTGGTCAATGCGATGACGGCCAGGCCGACGACTGCCGTGTGGCGGTATGCGATCGTCCTCATGGGCTCACTCTCGCGTCTTCCTTCGGTGTGGGTCAAATTTCGGCTGAACCGCTCGCCCGGCCGGGACTATGACCGAATCGCGCAAGCGGCACAGTCGGCGGGCATCGGAGTGGTCGAACCCCGGCGCACAAAGGCCTCTAGGTGCAGGGGTATTGCCCGTTCAGCACACAATTCGACGGTGGCGTGTAGAAGCCGGTCAGCACGCCTCTCAGACCACCTGTGGCCGAACCGCCCGGCGCAATGATGCGATTCCAATTCGCGGGGGTGAGAACATAGTGCGTGCCGTATTGCACAAGGGTGCTACTCCATGTATGCGAGACGGATTCACCCGCCGGCAAATCGAATTCGAGCCGCCAATCCGTCATCGGCGCCGTGCTCGCGTTGACGATGGTGAAGTGAGCGATAAAACCGGTCTGCCACGTCGATGACACCGACAGCCTCGCCGCGGCGGCAGCCGCATGAGCCAGCGGGGTGATCGCCAGTCCGGAGGTGACAACTATCAGCAACGCAACTACTACGTGCAGCGCCACCCTCCAGCGCGTCACACAACTGTCCAGCCCGGCCACAGCAGCCAACACTAAAGCCACGCAGTCGATATCGGCCCGCGCATCGCGGGTCGGCTGCGGTTCCTTTGCTCAATTGAAACCGCCACGACATTTCGGCGCCGAACGACGTGATTCACCGGCCTCCCCCATCAGCGCCGCTCGACGGTTCCGCAGCGACCGCACGCGCAGGAATGCGGCGGTATCGAATAGGGCGAATTACCAGTAAACGACTGCATAATGCGCTGCTAAGCAACGGTTCTCACCTATAGGGTGTCCGTCTTGATGTATCTGGCGGATTTCGCGAGATACATGGCGGACGTCGGAGAGCAGGATGCTTCTCACTGAATCTGGCGGTGTCGGACCCAGCCGGTACCGTCCGCAGCAAGGTGTTCGAAGGGGGTCATGATGGCAGCTCCGCGTCTGCGCTCGATGCCGCGGAACGTGACCGACGTGACGCGGATACTGGCATTCGTCGACGACGCCATCCAGAACATCCCGCTGTCACCCGATGCCGGATCGGTTCCACTGGAGCGGACGGTTCGCACCGTAGCCTTACTCCGGACTGTCAGGTGTCAGTGATGATCTCATTTTCGCGGTGACGTTGTCCTATCACGGATCCGGTGTCATCCGTCCGAGGCACGAAGCGATCAAGGTGTCTTTAGATGTCGAATGTTTGGCGCTCCAACCGGAAATAGCCAAACGCTGACGTTATCGGGCCAACCCGGCTCGTAGTCGAAGTCCTCTTTCCTGAAGGGGAGGCAACGAATAGCAAGGACGCGGCCGAGATCAGGGTCAAGCCAATGGTGAAGAAACTCATGCGGTTTACTGAGTTGCCCGTACACTGGCGGGGGCCACGTCACCGGACCTCTCGGGGATAGTTAGAACTCTAGGCAGAGCCTGCGCGTCCATTCCTGTTCAGTTAGCTTAAATATCAAGGCATAACTGCTGTTTCGGTGCAAGGATCTTGATTCGGGATACCGACCCATATGTTGAGGTGCCGCTGTGATTGCCACATCTAGGAGCTTCATTCCACTAATGTCCTGCGGATGTCCGTGGTACTCGTCCGAGAATGCTAGGGTGCCCGCACCGCCAGCCGTGTGATGGACTAGGCCTGAAGTGTGGTAGCTGATCTTTGACGCAACCATCGGTAAAGACAGCAGATCTTCGGGGAGAGAGATCTCATGCGAGATACCCCCCACCACCTGCGGCGGCAACTCGAAGGTCTGGTTGGCGGCACCCCAGTACAGGTCATAGCCCTGCGATCTGAACCACGCGAAGTAGCAGTATTCGACCGTCTCGCCCCGCCTGAGATAGAAGCGGACGTTTCCACGACGAGGAGGCTTCTGAGGCACGCCGCTAGACATGGCGATCCTTCCTTTCTGTGTATGTCTCCGATACCAAACTGTCTCAAGGGACATGACGTTTCCGCAGCTCGTCGATATAAAAAGACTGAGAACAGGCACTAAGAGTGTGATCTGTTGATATGCAGCGCATTTCAGCCGCTGCCCGTGTCCGGTCTCGATGTTATCTGGCGGTAATCGCACTGAATCTGGCGGGCTTCGGATTAGTCGTGGTTTCTCAGCGGATCTGGCGGCACAGTTCATCTCCGCGACTGCGACGGCACCGATCGTAGGTTCCACGATGCTGGGAGCGCCGGACCACAACGATATTGGCCGCTCGTCCGCCGGGGGATACCGCGGGTTCAACGAGTAGAACATCTGGCCAGTTTGTCCGCCGAGCGTCAGTCGTTGGGCCAGGCGTGCTCGCGCACACTGACCAACATGTGGTCCAGCGCCTGATGCGCGCTGTCCCGGTCGGTGGTCGGGACCTCACTAATCAGCTCGCCATTGCGTCATAGTTTTGCTGCGGGACTGCCGCCGTCGTTTCGTTCGGCTTGTCGTCGCAGGAGGATGCGCAGTTCTCCTCCAGCGAGGAAATTCCGATGCCGAAGACTGATTCAAACGGGCCAGAGCGGGAAAGCTACCCGCATGGCTACGTATCGCGTGTTAAACCCGAAGGGTGAGGTTGTCGACACGAAGGACATCGCAAGTGCAGACGACGCGCACGCCTGGTTCGTGGACCAGAATGCCAATCCGGAACTCGGCTGGCGCATGGAGGTGAAGGCCGACGACGGCGACTGGGCGTTCTTCGACGACAGCGAAGGCGACCGCAAGTATTGATCCTCCTGAGTAAGCGACCGCGTCGCGTAGGCTTCGGTGGCCTTCAGGCGTACTTTGTGAACGGCGCAGTCGATGAGGCAGGTGCGGTGACGCGGACCGAGGCGCCGAGCGCAAGCGATGCGAACGCGTACTTCAAGGTGCGTTGTCATGACAGAGCATTAGATCGCCACAAGATATCGAGCGAGTGCGAGCGTTGAACAGCTTGTATACAACGGCCCAGGGGAGGCTGCTTCCTCCCCCGCACGCTCGACTGAGCGGCAGAGGGTAGGGCATTAGATGCGCGCTGCGGACTTCCGCGGGCACCTCACTATCTCCTCAACCTTGGCGGCCGACGCGCTCGACGAACCGTCGCAAACCGCTCGGCAGTGGCCAGAAATTTTGTTGTTTGTCGACAACAACACTAAACGCAGTCCTCCCCTAAACTCATCCCCATGGATCGAAGCGCACGTAGCGACACTGCGCGGACTCGTGCGGAGCAGAACGCCCACTCTGGGCGTCGACTGCGCAAGGCCCTCGTCGACCTTGTGGCCGAACAGGGCTACGAAGCGACCAGTGCGGCGGAGATCGGCGTGCGCGCGGGGTTTAGCAGAGCGATGGTCCACGCGCGCTTCGGGACCAAGGAGGCGTTGCTCGATGAACTCATGCGCACGGAATTCGAGCAGCGGATCCTTGGCGGCACAGACGACGGTCTCACCGGCCTGCAGCGGGTACTGGCGATTCTCGAGCGCCTGGGCCAACTCGCCGACGACGATGAGCGTTTTCTAAAGGCCATGTTCGTCCTGGGCTTCGAAGCAGCCCGCGGTTCTGAGGCCATAACACCACGGATCATTCGATGGCTTGAAGTCCTAGAGACCACAGTCGTCGCCGCGATGACGCAAGGCCAGGAGGACAAGTCGGTGCGCGCCGATGTGCAAGCGTCTGACGCTGCGCGTGAATGTCTGATGTATGGGCTGGGAGTCGCATACGCTTGGATAGTCCTGCCTGAAACGGACTTTCACGCAGAGCTCGAACGCTGGCGCGGCCGCATCCTCGACGATTACGCTGCGCCGAAGCGCAGACGCCGTTGACCGGTCGGCCTTTACGAATTGGACCGCCGGCACTGGAGGTCGGTATCCCAAGTCGACGGCGCACAGGCTGCTCGAGCAGCGATGCGGTGCTCGGTCTGGGCGGCTCTGACGGCCAAATCCGATGCCGAGGTCGGTTTTGCCGGTCCCCGGCGGACTGAGCAGGACGACCACTCGGCGAGCTTGGCCGAGGAAGGAGCCGGCGTCCAGGCGGGCCTCAAAGGTCCAACCGCCATCACGGGCTTGCTCAGCCAGTCGGGCGGCAGCCGGCGGCATATAGCATGCGCCAAAGCCGACAAACTGCGGCACAGACTAACTGAACTAGGCGCGAACGCAGCACCTGCCCCAGATCGATGAGGGTTGTCTGTAGGCGGCGTGCTGATTCGGCATTGTGCTCAGCGCGAGTCCGAGGCGCGGTGTCGCCGCGGGCTGTAGACCTCACGAGATCGATCTAAGCGCGGAACGCGTTGGAGTTGTTGTTGACATACAACAACGCGGAGCTGTCGAGTAGCGCCCGTGAGAGCCAGGGAGTTGACGATGACGACATCGGATGGTGCGCGATTGTTCATCGGTGGCCAATTCCGCGCCACCGAACAGACCGCCGACGTGGTGGAAGCGGCCACCGAGACGGCACTGGTTGAGGGGGTCAGCGCCACCGCCGCCGACGTTGATGCCGCCGTTGGCGCCGCACGATCTGCATTGCCCGGATGGTGCTCGACACCCGCACAGGAGCGGGCGGTGATTCTCGGCGCGTTCGCCGGCGCGTTGAGCTCCCGCGCCCCGAGCGCTAGCGAACTGATTTCGCGCGAGACCGGCCGACCCATCTCGGTGTGTCAGATAACGAACGGTGCGCTGCCGGCGGTGCTGCTGGAGTGCTACGCCAACATGGCCGCCCAGACTCCGGCTGAAGATATTAGGCCAGCTATGTTGGGACACACCATCGTTCGCTGCGAGCCCACGGACGTAGTGGCGGCGATACCACCATGGAACTATCCGCACGAGCTGGCCGCGTTTAAAGTCGCGCAAGCGTTGGCTGCCGGGTGCACCGTGGTGCTCAAGGCCGCGCCCGAGACAGCGTTGGATGCAATGATTTCGGGGAGGCCGCGATCGAGGCCGGTCTACCGCCGGGTGTACTCAATGTGATCGCGGGCGGGGCGAAGGCCGGGGCACATCTGGTGGCGCACCCCGGTGTCGACCGGGTGGTTTTCACCGGGTCCACCCAGACCGGCCGCGCGATCTGCGAGACCCGCGGACGGCTGTTACGGCCCGTCGCAATCGAACTCGGAGGCAAGTCCGCCGCCATCGTCCTCGACGACGCTGACCTGGACGCGACGATGCAGGGCCTGCGGACCGCCTCATTCGCCAACGCCGGCCAGATCTGCTACCAGAACTCGCGGATCCTGGCGCCGTGGTCACGGTACACCGAGGTCGTCGACGCCCTGGCCACACTCGCCGACGACCTCAATGTCGGCAAGCCGTTAGATCCGGCGACCGAGATCGGGCCCTTGGTCAGCGTCCGACAGCGCGAACATGTGCTCGACTACATCAACATCGGCAGGGCCAACGGGGCCAGGCTGGTGACCGGGGGCGGGATTCCAAAGGAT
The DNA here is from genome assembly GCA_963699655.1 of uncultured Actinomycetota bacterium. Lineage (GTDB taxonomy): Bacteria > Actinomycetota > Actinomycetes > Mycobacteriales > Mycobacteriaceae > Mycobacterium. The sequence continues at coordinate 52,146 of CAVOUV010000017.1, read as the reverse complement.
CAGCCTCGCGGCTGGTTCGTCTCCCCCACCGTCTTCGCCGACGTCGACAACACCGACCGCATCGCCCGCGAAGAGATTTTCGGCCCGGTACTGCCGTCATCGCCTACGACTTCGAAGCCGAGGCGATCGACATCGCCAACGACAGCGAGTTCGGCCTCGGAGGCTCGGTGTGGTCGACCGACCCTGATCGTGCCACCGAGGTGGCCCGCCGCCAAGTTGCCGCCGGCACAATCGGAGTCGACGGTTACCGGCTCGACATCGCCGCGTCGTTCGGCGGAATGAAGGGCAGCGGTATCGGCCGCGAGCTCGGCCCCGAAGGACTCGCCGCCTACCAAAACCTCAAATCCATCTACCACCTGCAGCCGACCGGCTGAAGACCAGCCGACACCGAAGAGGACCACGATGCACAACACCGACTACGTGTTCGGCCACGACCAGCACGAGATCAACCGCGTGGGTGGAGACGCGGCGAGTGATGACTGTTCGGCGCAGGGCAGATTGGTGCGTATCTCCTTCGGTCTGCTTCGTGTGTTGGGCCGCATGCAATCCCCGGTCGGTGTCAGCAGGGTTGCCCTGGAGGTCGGTATCCCCAAGTCGACGGCGCACAGGCTGCTCGAGCAGATGGCCCGTGAAAACGTCGTCGAGCGCCACGGCGGTAAATGGACACTCGCGCCCGGCCTTTACGAATTGGACCGCCGGCACCAAGAACTTGCCAGCATCGCTCGAAAGCGGCTGTGCGCGATGACACAGGCCACGGGCGCAACAATATGCCTCTACCAGAACTCGCCGACGGCGCCGCGCCTCGTGGCTCTCGCGCACGGGCGCCTGATGGCTCCGGTGATGACCGCGTTCGATCAAACCAAAGCCGCCGAACATCCCGCCTCGGCGATGTGGCAGGCATTAAAGACCGGTCAACTTGCCTCCGAGCACCGCGAAGTACATCCCGACTGCTGCTGCATCGCCACCCCATTCTCACTGCCCTCGGGCGACATCGCCATCCTTGGACTATCCCTGCCCGATCACCGGGCGGTCGAGTCGCTCAAACGTCCACTGGTCAAGCTCACATCCCACATTCTCGCCGATATTGATCGATCGGCGACCAGCTAGCATCCGGATCCGGCCCGATGACCAGATGTATTCAGCAGCGGTTAGCCAGCTCAGGAATCGATATCGCGACAGCGAAGGGTGATGTTTGCCGTGTTATCTGCTCTGGCCGAGGGCAAGGCGGCGTTTCCGGTGTCCTTGAGTCAGTAGCTGGTGCCTTTGCGGGTCAGGACATCGGCGTGGTGGACGACGCGGCCAATCATGGCGGCGGCCACGAACGAGGCACGGTCATAGTCGGCCATATCGCGCCTCAGCTGATCGTCTGCCCGCTGGCCGTGCGCCAGCCTTAAGTTCATCGTTGTGTGTCGCTTGCATCTGAGCGTATTTGTCGGGTTGAGCGTCTGCGCCGGCGTCACTTCTTGGGTTTTGGGGACGGTTGCTGCGGTCGCGCGTAATGAGCCAATTTGTGCCGCAGCCGGTTGCGGCTCTGGTGCATTCTGTAGGCTGCCGACCGTCGCGCAATGCCCATGATTTCGGCGATATCGGCGTCGATCTCGCGACTGAGTGCTTGGTGCTCGGCCGAGGGGGCTGCCTGGCGAGATTTCGGTGAGGCGAGTGTTGCTTCGTATGCTGAATCGATCGCCACGAGAGTCTCGGTCGGTCGGCGCAGCGCGGAGCGGTAATCGCTGATCCACATATTGCGCATGATGGTCAGCAGCCAGGGCTTGCAGTACGAGTTGGGGTCTGCTGCACGAGTGGGTGACAGTTTCGGTCACGCGGCCTGATTGGCCGGTGTGGTCATGATTGCTTCGAATTCGAGGGGGGTCAATCGGCCGAGACCGGCTTGTCGGCGCCGGCGGTGGTAGGTGCGTTCGATCCAGGTGACGATGGCGATGCGCAGTGCTCGCGGGTGTCCCATCGGTGACGGTCCAAGACGTTGTTCTGCAGCAGGCTGAAGAAACTTTCCATGGCCGCGTTTGTCGCCGGCCGCCCCATCGCGGCCCATGGACCCGACCAGGTGGTAGCGGCCGAGGGCGTGCACGAATTTTCGGCTCCGAAACTGCGACCCTCGGTCGCTGTGAAGCACGCAGCCGACGACATCACCGCGTCGAGCGACTGCACTGGCCAACGCCGTGGTGGCTAGCCGGGATTTCATCCGCGAGTCGATGCTGTAGCCCACGATGCGGTTGGAGTACACGTCCTTGATCGCGCACAGGTAGAGCTTGCCTTCGCCGGTGCGGTGTTCGGTGATATCGGACAGCCACAACCGATTTGGCGCATCGGCAGTGAAGTCGCGGCCGACCAGATCGTCGTGTACGGGTGGGCCGACCTTCCCGTTCTTGCCCCGTTTGCGCTTCCCGAACGCACTTCACCAGCCGTTGTCCGAACAGATCCGCCAGGCGGTGCGCTCGGCCATCGGCTGCCCGGCCTCGCCGGCCTCGGCGACCAGGAACCGGTAGCCGAACTCCGGGTCGTCGCGGTGGGCATCGAACAGGGCGTTGGCCAGGTGGGCCCCGGCCAGCTCGGCGTCGGTGACGGGGTTGGCCAGCCAGCGGTAGTAGGGCTGGCGGGCGAGCTTGAGGACCCGGCACGTCACCGCCACGGGGATGCCGTCGGCGGCGGGCTCTTTCACGAGCGGGTAAAGCCTTTTCCCGGCGGGTTGGACTGCGACAGATACGCCGCCGCTCGACGCAGGACCTCATTTTCCTGCTCCAGCAGCCGGTTTCGGCGACGTAGCTCGCGTAGCTCGGCTGACTCGCCGGTCGTGGTGCCCGGTCTGGCCCCGTCGTCGATGTCGGCTTGACGCATCCACTTGGTCAGCGTCATCGGGTGGACACCGAAATCCGACGCGATCTGCTCGATTGTCACACCGTCGTCCCGGTTGCGAGCGACCCGGACAACGTCGTCACGGAACTCTTTCGGATAGGGCCTTGCCATGGTGACATCCTTCCAGCCCGCCCACCCTGGGCAAGCGATCTCGGTTGTCACCTATTCGTGCGGCAGACCCCTTGTTACCGGGCCGGCGCCGTGGCTCACCAAGACTGGCCACTGGTCAGCGCATCACCGCCATGGATCACAACCTTCCCCTGCATAAAAGCTCGTCACGCGATCCTGACTCTTTAAGACGCCGGGCGATGACCAGCCCGAATATTCTGACTAAGTAGCGGCCAGATGCATTGCAGCAAAGGGTATGAGCGCCGTTGCAGCGTCTTGCCCGTGCATGAATATCGGCTGTCAACGCGCTACTGCACCTTGTACATCCAGATTAGCGTTGTGGTCAGCTCGCCGTCGCTTCCCCATTGGTACTTTCGGGCGACGCCCTACCGTTGTAGTGGCGTACGAAGTCAAGCATTGCGGTCCTGCCCGTGCGCTCCGCCCATGGGCCGTTCGCCGACGCCTACACGAAGGAACACGGCCATCAAGGCGTCTTTCGACGCTGAGCCGGCCTGCTTGACCAACTCGGGATCCTTGCTGCCATCGCCAACTGCGAAGGTGCCGCCACCCCCGCGTCGCGCGACTGCTGCAACAGGATTGCAGCCTCGGTGTAGTAGCCACCGTAGAAGATTGAGTCGGGTGATTCGGCCTTGATCTGGGTGACCGCGGCCGCGAAGTCCTTGTTGCCTTTCTTGACGTGAATGTTGCAGGTTGCGTCTGCGATCGAACCCAGCGTCTGACGGACCGCGTCGGCAATACCAAGCCCGTAGTCGCTGCTGTCATCGAGGACGCAGGCCTTCTTCGTTCCCACCGTGTTCTTCAAGTAGTTCGCGATCGACGGACCCTGCACTCCGTCGTTGGCCAACCCTTCAAGAAAGTCTCCCCAACCGTTTTTGACAGAGTCACATTGGTCGCACCGGGCAGTGGGGCGTCGCCGCTGCCCCAGTTGCGGCAGGTGGCTGAATCCGGCCATGCTCGCGCATTTCCGTGCCCGCCCAGTATGGCGGCCCCGGGTTACCCGCAGTGACGGTGGTCGAGGTGATTCGTCTGCTGGCGCGCGGTGACGGCGCCGTCGGGCAGTTGTTTACATCCCATTTTGTTTTTTCGCAAGCTATTTCGCGACTCGGCGACCGTCAGCCAGCACCCCGCATCTACGCCGACATCCTCAGGGCGCTCGACTCGGTAACGCGACAGCAGAGCGCGGCACTAAGCACGCTCTGCATCGGCGCACCACGGTCACCAAAAGCGACGGTATCGCTGGGTCCTCAACGACCAAGTATTACGCGACTGGTGCGCTTGGCGCCGCCTGGATGGTGATGGCGGCGCGCATCGAGGAATGTGATGGCGAGACAGTTACCGCGTTCGTGCGTCCGGACCAGCGCGGCGTCACCCTTGACCTCGACACGGTCGGCGTTCGGCCAACGCGGTACAGCCAGCGGGCAAGTCCGCCTCGAGGGCGTGGTCGTCGACGACGATCTGGTGGTCCAGGAGGGCGCTGCACCGGATCCAAAGACTGGACCACCGACCGTCCTCGGCGCCTTCGACCAGGCTCTGCACGCCGCGATCGACATTGGAATCGCCCGCGCCGCGCTCGAAGACGGCGCCGAATTCGTGCGGACATCATCGCGCCCGTGGCTAGAGGCCGGTGTCGATCGCGCCGACCAAGAGCCACACATCGTGCGGCGCTTCGGTGAACTCACCGCGAAACTGTACGCGCTGGAGGCGCTTTTCTCCCGGGCTCGGCCCTGGTAGACGACGCCCTCGCCGAACCGGAACTGTCCCGAGACGGCGCTGCGCAGGCCACGCTCACGATCGCCGCGGCCAAGACCCTGGCGCAAGAGTTCGCCGTCGAGATCGCCAGCGGCATCTTCGAACTCACCGGCACCGCGGGCACGGACGGCGCGGTGAATCTTGACCGCCACTGGCGCAACGTACGCACTCACTCATTGCACGACCCCGCTCGGTGGAAGTACGTGCACCTCGGCCATCACACCCTTCACGGCACCCGACCGCCACGCATTGGGCTGGTGTATTGACAGTCCTGCCGAGCAACGGCGCCCGCACTGATAATGTTCGGATGTCGTCAAGGTGTAGTGCCATATTCCCAGCTTTTACAGGCGCCATGGTGTCGAGCACCGCCGCTACGTCGAAGAATGACAGAGGAACAGCACGCGTCACTACGTCAGTTCGATGTTCTCGAAGCTAGTCAGTTGCCTCGGCGCCGATTATGAAAGTTGGTCGTCACCAACGGCTTGCGCATCGGGGAGATCTTGCAGCATCACTTCGCTTTGCACACCCCCTGCCTCCAGGAGCGTAGGCGATGCACGGCGCCGACCGCTCAACGGTCGCGACTCCGAGGGCCGGCGTTCGCTCGAGTCGTCGGCGACGGCGTCGTTCAATGCAGGTGATCGGCGGCAAGTAGCTCCCCACTCGCGAGTGGCTTGTTTTGGAATGATTACCGACCGGCCGTCCTATCAGTCAGGATGCAGTATCGGCTTTCAGTCGCTCTGCGGTGCGTTCGGCGATTGCCACTACCGTGGCGTTCAGATTGGCGCTGACGATGTCGGGCATGATCGAGGCGTCGGCGACCCGGAGCAAGGGATCACTTGTGCCTCCGGTTTGTGGCCGGAGCCAACGTGTCTGCCATGCGGGCACGATTTCGGCTATGGCTGCCGGATGACAGCCGCTTTGGTATTCATCAGCTCGCGGTCTACGTGCCCTCGGGCCGTATTGGCTCTCGGTTCCGGCTAAGTCGACGCACACCGTGGTTGCAAAAGCCGCCCGTTAGAGGCTTCCGGCTTTTTCTGGGGCGGATTATTAGGTCCGCTGCGCGTTCTGCAATCGCGTAAACCGTGGCAGCAGTGTTGTTCGATGGGATCGAGGGCATCACGGAGGCGTCCACAATTCGAAGACCCGCGATGCCATGCACGCGTAGCCGGCCGTCGACGACGGACGCTCTAGTACTCCCTAGCGCACAAGTCCCACCGGGTGGAAGTGGGAGGACGGACTTGCGCACATATCGGCGCAGCGAATCGCCATCGGCGACATCAGGACCGGGCAGCAGTTCCTCGCCCAGCCACGCATCGAGCGTTGGAGCCGTGCCAATCTCGCGAGCGATCCGCAATCCGGCGACTAGGGTGCACACGTCACGGTCATCGTCCAAGTAATTTGGGTCGATTCGTGGAGGGTAGAACACGGAGGGTCCCGACAACCCCACGCACTTCCCCGCGACTAAAAGGCTGCAATAGGGCCACTCCGAGCACATAGCGGTCAGGTTCACCGAAGTTGCAACCGTCGGTGAAATCGACGCCGAAGATTTGCAGATCGGGGACTGGCACCGATGCCTCACTACGGATCAGTCCGACAAGCTCGGCCCGGTTGTGTCGCGCTCCCGACACGGGTCTGGATGCGCGGGCAGGGTATATAAGCGCCGTTGTGGGTGCGTCTGGAGGTTCGAGCCCACCCCTGGAAGGCTTCAGATCCGCTGATTCCGTGTGATCGAAGGTGATCGTACGGTCCGACTCCAGACACCATCAACAGCTGAGGTGACCCGATAGCACCTGCCGCGAGGACCACTTGGCCGGCCGCAACTTCTACCGTGCGACGTCACCTTCGGTGTACTGGACTCCCGTGCAGCGTCCGCGCTTTATACACAGCCGATTCACCACGGCGTCTGCGATGAGCATCAGATTTGGTCGGTGGATAACCGGATCGAGATATGCATCAGCGGCACTCTGCCGTCGTCCATCCACAATGTTGAGATCGCTGAACCCGAACCCCTCTTCGAGACCGCCACTGACGTCGACGGCACGTCGGTAACCGCGCTGCAGCGCGGCGAGAAGGCACGCGACAAAGAAATGACTTGGCGGGTGGCCCGGCGCCACGGATAGTGGGCCTTGATCACCACGCAGAGTCGGATCCCCATGGGCAGCGGTCTCACTGCGCTTGAAGTATGGCAGTAGGTCGTCGAAGCTCCATCCACTAGCGGCATTGGCCTGCCATGATGCGTAACTATCGCGATGGCCTCGGGCGAATACCATTGCGTTTATTGATGAAGAGCCGCCGATGCCTCGGCCCCGTGCGAACGACGCTGCTCTACCGGTCGCAGCCTGAACAGTCGTCAGGTCACCCCAGCTGGCTTGGCTCTCTCCCAGTGACGGCCAGGAGGATGGGTCAGTGCCCGCCTCGGGCGGGGTGCCGCTACCAGCCTCCAGCAATAACACCCGGACGTGATCGTCCTCCGTGAGTCTTGCTGCCAGAACAGATCCGGCTGTTCCTGCACCGATCACGATGAAGTCGTAGAGGGGGCCTTTTTCCATACGGTGCTCCTAATCTAGTTCCTATCGCGTGCCGCGATGCCGGCGCGAGTTCACGCCACGAGCGCATCTCTCCACTTCCGTATCAAACTGGCTAGAAGAGTGGAGTTTCCATTCATAGAGTGCACGCGCCGTGAAAGTTCTGAACTGCAGCTTCATTCGGCCCTTGTGGACCGCGCTGTCCCTCGTCATTCCGGCTGTGTAGGGCGGGTATATGTCCATAGCGGTTACCAAATTGGTTGCTTCTCTGCGAGACGCAAAATTCATCACCGCCGTTGGAGCACTAGCGGCCAGCGCCGCGCCGCGTGCTCGTAGCCTGGAGATGAATTTGAGGCCACACAGACAGCCGCTTGCACCAAGTCCCAGCCGAGGCGCCTTTAAGCCGACACCTTGGCTTAGTGTCGACCACCTCTGCATCAACAAAAAACGCGATTCGATCCCTTCCCATAACACTTGCCAAAATTAATAGTTGCGCGCAGGACACGTCGAGCCTCCTGAAGAAGCCCCACGCCCGCTGTCTCCAACGCCCCGCTCCAAGCCACAAGCTTCTCGCTCCCTGCTGGCCGCGTACCGCCAACTGATGCCTCGCTTGGCCTTCAACGGGTTCGACTGTCTTACACGACGTCCTTGGGCCGCTCCCCGCATGGACGGAATCCGATGCCATCGTCGGTGGCCGACCGTGTAGTGGCCGGGGCGCAGTTTTCATGAGTTTGAGGTTGCCATGCGCTGTTTGGTCACCGCTTCTGCTTGTCCCGCTGGGTGGAACGTGATGCTTTGCGTTCAGCCTCAGCAGGGTCGTTCAGGTCCGATCGATGAAGGCGAGCCGTCAGCTGCGACGTGGTCAAGCCGACCCGCCCAGCTCAAGGACGACGAAGGAGAACCATGATCAAGACCCTGACCGTCATCGCCATTGCGGGGGCCGCCATCGCTTCCAGCAGCATGCCCATGGCGAACGCCGAGCCGGGCTGTACGGCCTCCGGGCTGTCCTCTGCCCTGGGCCAGGTCGCCAGCTCCACCGGGGCCTGGCTGAGCGCCCACCCCGAGGCGGAGGCGGCGGTCAACACGGCCGACGAGAACGCCATCCGCACCTACTTCGCCACCCACCAGGCTGAATGGTCTGAGCTGCAAGGCATCGCCTCCCCGCTGCGATCCTTGCGCCAGTCTTGTCCGCAGCAGGTCAGCCCCGGTGACGTCGCCCGGCTCTATGACGCGATGGCGAGCTGATCAGTGAGATCCCGACCACCGACCTGGACAGCGCGTATCAGGCGCTGGACCACATGCTGGTCAGTGTGCGCGAGCACGCCTGGCCCAACGTGCCCTCGGTGACGGTGGGCGCTGCGGAGGTCAAAACTCGTCGTCCTCGTCGATGAACTCAGTCGGATCGTAAGGGTCGTCGTCGGATCATCGAAGGCGTCCGTGCCGACGTCGAGCGCCTCCAGATGCTGCTCCAGCTCCTCTAGCTTCTCGATGATCTCCACCCACATCTCCTGCGGCACGGTGGACTTGACCGCATCGCAGATCTGGTCCATCTGAACCCTCATCACCAGCAGATCGCGGCTGTAGTCCCTGGAATCGATCAGCGACTGCAGCCGACCCGCCGCGACGATGCCGGTGTTCACATCGACCCTGGTGTCCGAGTCGACCAGGTACTCATAACGTCTGACGTAACCATCTCGAAGAACGCAATGGGCGTGAGCGCGGTGGCCACACCCTCGATGGCACTGGTTTGAGGCTCATCGAAGGTGGCGAGGTTCAGGAATGTAGGAAAGCGCACTCGCCGAAACCCGCGCTAGTCCCCCGGTGGGGAGCGGCCAACAGCATTGTCGCGCGCGGTTTTGAAGACGCGTAAAGGTCGAGGTTCTGTACCTATTTTTCCCTGACCAGCCCCGTCCGGGACACATCAGTACAAAGACGGTTGCAAGTAGCGCATTATCTGGTCCACCGTGGACGCTGTAGCACGCTGCAGCACAGACGTTTTCACCCTGGCCGAGCGGGTGCCCGTCTGGCCGTCGGCTACCCGATAACCCTGCGCCTACCCACCCACTGACCCTAGGCCGGCGCATGGCTTCAATTGTGGCGCAACATAATCGTTCATAGTCCACCGGTGACGACAAAAACTCGACAGTTGCCGATCACCGGCCCGACCGAAGAGAGAAGCTGGAGGCGAGGACAGACCAGCAAATACCCCTGCCATCACCAATCAAATATCCACCGACGCCAACCAGTCGGTGAATCTTGGCTAAGGCCCTGATCTCATGGCCTTACGCCCGCGGCGAAGGGTTCGCAAACCAAGGCGCATTGGTCAGGCGAGCGGCCACGGCGGAGGGAACGGTTATTTCGATTCACGCTATGAAAGTTTGGTATCTCGTGGCTGAGGATTGCGGATGCTCCGCGATAACTGATCCGGCCGAGGCGAAAGGGCGGCCCGCCGTTGATATGGCAATGGGTTAAGGCGTTGTTCGATTGCGACGGTTTGACTCGGTCAGCCGTCAACTCGGATCGGTTGTTCTTCGATGTGGATCGAAGGCGTGGCATCGGAAAATCCCCACAACTGACGATGGCGCGTCACCCAAACAATGTATGCACATTCGTTAGCCCTCTCTTGCGCAGCAGCATTCGTTGCCGGGAATCAAGCGCACTGAAGCCACAGGTCGGCGTCAGCGCGTTCGGCTACACATATGGCTAGCAGCGCGCCTGGGTTACGCAGGAGACAAACGGCGCCGAAGGCCGATTGGCGGTCCCATGCCGGGCCGGTGTATGGCAACGCCTCTTACAACGGCCGCCAACTAATCGCGGCCGGCTTCGATAAGTTTGCTCGCGCCAGCCCCTTGGGATTGGAAAACATCAGTTCGTGTCCACCAGGCATCTGTACTAAGCGGAAAACGCCCAGCCGGCTGGTCATCCGGGGATGAAACTCCCACTCACCAGGTGGCATCACAGTATCCTCAGTGCCTCGCACATAGCTGCGAGGCGTTTGCAATGTGTGGAACTTCTTCATTTCGATCCGATCCAGGAAGGTCCGAACCGGTTGGGGTGAGAGCTGTTCGTAAGCCCATCCAGCGACCTGTAGATCAGCGTCCCCAATGTATCCGTCACGCCACAAGTCGAAAGGCGGCATCAAGGTGCCGTCCGGCGAAGTGGTAGCCAACTGGTCGATTACGACGCGGTGGCTAGGGGGCGATAGATCGTATACCGACTCGCCATCCTGTGGCACTATCCCGGCGTAGAACACAAGGCGTCGAACGCGGTCCGGGATAGTCTCTACGACTTTGCATATGACGGATCCACCGGAAGCCGTGGCCCACGAGGATGACATCAGTCAGGTCGCGATCGACGATGTAATCGATCGCAGATTGGGTGCATTGAGCATGAGACACACTCTTATCGGCGTTCTTGCCATGGCCGGCAAGGGTAGGTGCGTAGGCGACGTGCCCATGCTGCTCGAGCCGCTTGATCACCCCGTCCCAGGAACTTCCGTCGTGACAGAAGCCATGGATAAGGACGAAGGTTAACATGTGATTTCTCCTTTTTATAGGCTTGGTGCAGTGCAACATCCGATCGTTCGTCGACAGTCAGCTACGAGAGGTGTACGGGCTGTGTCCGATCCGACAGGTAAAGGGCGCCAATTGCCGCATGCCCGGGTATGCGATTGTTCTCACTGATCACAGCGATGTCAGGAAGGCGATCAACTGTTGGTTTATCTCGGGAGCGCGTTCCTGTTGCAGCCAGTGTCCAGCGCCGGAGAAAATCTCCATGTGGCGCAGCCCCGGCACCTGGGCTGGCAGGTCGGCCAGCGCCTGCGGGGTGTTTCCGGCGACCAGGTCCTGTTCCCCAGCGAGATACAGCACTGGTTGAGTTATCGCCGCTCCGACAAACGGCCCGAGGACCGTCGGTAGCGCGTTGAGGTTGCGGTACCAGTTGAGACCACCTCGAAGGCTGTTGCGAGAGAACTCCGAGACAAAGAATGCGAGGTCGTCTTCGGTGAGCCAGGACGGCAGCCTGGCGGGCCGCACTAGGTGGTCAACAAAGCTGTCTCCCATTGGGAAATAACCATCCCAGCCCTTCTTGTGCACACCGTCGGCCACGATGTCACCGCTAAACGTGTACAGAATCGCGCGTAGCGTATGGTCCACGTCGACCTCGAGTTCCGCCTCTGCCACTCCGGGCTCCTGAAAATACAGGCGGTAATACTCCCGCTCCCCTGCGGCCTGCCGCATCAGGTCGTTCATCGTCACCCCTGCCGGGAGCGCGGGAATCGGCGGATATATGGCACGCTCAATACCGCAACGGCGCGAAACACATCTGGGCGCATCAGCGCGCTGTACCACGCCGCCGGCCGCGCCCCAGTCGTGTCCCACCACCACGGCCTGCTCGACCCCTGTCATCGCGACGACGCCCACAACGTCAGCCACGATATGGCTTATCGAGTACGCATCGACCGCTGTGGGTGCACTCGTCGCGCCGTACCCGCGCATATCCAAAGCCATGGCCCTGAACCCAGCGTCGGCGACCGCCGGTAATTGGTGACGCCAGGAATACCATGACCCCGGGAAGCCGTGACAGAAGACAACGAGCGGACCTTCGCCTACCGAAACGGTATGCACTGCGATGCCGTTGACCTCCACGCGGTCATGGGTGAACCGTTCGGTGACCACTATCATTCCTCATCTGTCGATCTTCGATCACTCGAGATCCGACCGGTCCGATACCCCGTATCGGCCGTTGCTGAGGATCTCGTGCCTCGGGACCTCAAAGCGCTGGATTACTTACTGCCAACAAAGCGAATAACTCTCATTCGGGCGGATTTCATCCGAACACGTGGTGCGGACACAAATCTCCGTCGGCGGGTATACGGATTATGTTGCGGTCCACCGGGTTCTACCGCGAAGAGTCTACGTATCGACGAGGATGCGTTTCCACGCAAGGCTGCCCCGGATGATGACGATTCGTAGCAGTAGCCCTGCGGTCGATTCCCGTCGCCCTCGCAGCGCTCCTCGATGATTCTCGCACCGACACACACCAAGCCGGGCCAGCCACGTTTTAAGCTGAGATCCACCGATTTAGGAGATGTGGGTGAGTGTGCTGGGGCGCGAGAATGTCCCTTCTTTGTAAGAGAATTGGGCGTTTGTCAGTCCGATTCACGTGCTCGCGGATGGGCATCTCGTAGGTGCAACTCTCTCATGTCCGCCCGGTGGGGGCGGTGGCGATTCGCTTGGTCTCGTGTGTTGACGACGTGTCCCGCCAGGTGGAACAGCCGCTTGCTGGACGGTGGCCTCACCCACTTAGCTTAGGTGCAGGGCTTTCTCCCCGTCGCTAAACCAAGTACCGATTGCGATGTGCGATAGAACTTTACCGTTGGGAACCGTCGGACTGTGGGTCGCGGGCCGCGCCGCCGGCCAACACTTATTGTAAGGAGGTTAGATTTATGGGTCATTTGGCGCCAGTGTTGCTATACCGCACAGGCGTTGACAGACGGAAGCTGAAATAGGTTATGTTTCAGTTATTATCGGGATGCGACATGAGGATCGGCCGAAGCCGACGACGATGCGATCAGTGGGTCTAGCGAATACAGCTTGCATGGAAGCGACTCTGCGGCGCCATTACCCAGTGAGTCGAACTAAATGCCGTGAGTAATCCACGGCAGCCATGAACACGAGAACCCCTCTCTGGCCGTAGCCGCGCCGTCGCACTTGACATGAGGACGGCGCTTGTGCTTCTTGCAGGCACTGCTCGCTCAGCGGGTGCAGTTGGAGACCGGTCCCGCATTGCATCCGTGACTGTCCGGAAGCGATCAAATAAGCTGAGTTACAACCACTTTAATGCGGCTAACCAAGCAGTGTAGCGGCGTTTCGCCCGGTCAGCAGCTGTGCAGATTCTGGAAACGTCCGGTAAAAACAAACGGATCGGAAGATGACGTGCGTTTCAAATTGTATGTCAGACAACACCGAAATCAGCTTCCTCGACATAGGTTTTACGCAACAGCCCCACCTCATCCTCGACCGACTTCGGGCCGCCGGTCCGGTGAGCCGGGCCATAATGTGGGGCGGTGTTCCAGTCTGGTTGGTGACCAGATACCAGGAAGCCAAAGCCCTCCTCGCTGATCCGCGGCTGAGCAAGGACAACGACAAGCTTCAGACCCTTTTTCCACCAAACCACAACGGCGCCTTTCAGTCATCGATGAACTCGAACATGCTGCAGAGCGACCCGCCAGACCACACCAGACTTCGCAAACTGGTCGTCAAGGCCTTCACCGCGCGTGCTGTGGAGAATCTACGAGGTCGGGTAGAAGAGATTGCCGACCATCTGCTCGAGCAGATCGACGATCGCGGCGTATTCGATCTCATGGAGGCGTTCGCGACGCCTCTACCTCTGCAAGTGATCAGCGAATTGGTGGGTATACAGACGTCGAACAACAAGCTATTCCGTGACTCCGTAATGGCCCTTTCAGACCAAACCGACCGTCAGGAAAAGGACACCGCACGCGCCACCTTGTCGGGTCTGCTCGCAGAGGTAATCGCCGATAGGAGAAAGAAGCCCGCCGGCGACCTGCTCAGTCGCCTGATCGAAGCGACCGACCAAGGTGACCAGCTCTCGGAACAAGAGTTGATGGCGACGTGTCTTCGTCATCATCGGTGCCGGCTTCGAAACTACCGTCAATCTGATTGGAAACGGTGTCTTGGCACTGCTGCACAATCCCGCCCAACTGGCGGAACTCCGTGCAGACGCATCACTCCTCCCTGGAGCGGTCGAAGAGTTCCTACGCTTCGGCAGCCCGGTAAGCACCGCGACACCGCGGTTCACCACCGTTCCAATCACCGTAGGCGATGTAGAAATTCCCCCGAACGAGTTCGTCATGATCTCACTGCTGTCGGCCAACCACGACGAACGACATTTCGATCTACCAGCAATGCTCGACATTGCGCGAAAGCCGCAGTCTCACCTGGCGTTCGGACACGGCATCCACTATTGCATTGGCGCATCTGTTGCGCGCCTCCAAGCCAGCACTGCATTCGAGCGACTAATGACGCGGTTCCCCCACATGAAACTCGACAACACAAGCCCCGTTGTCTTTCGCGACAGCACCCTGATACACGGGCTTGAGGCCTTATACATTCGATGCCGATGAACGCTTCGAGGGGTCTGCTGCACGAATAGGTGACATCTGAGTTGGCTTGCCCTGGGTGGGTGGGCTGGAAGGATGTCATCTGGCCAGGCCTTACCCCGAAGGAGTTCCGCGACGATGTCGTGCGGGTCGCTCGCAACCGCGAGGACGGTGTGACGATCGAGCAGATCGCCACTGATTTCGGGGTGCACCCGATGACGCTGAACAAGTGGATGCGCCAAGCCGATATCGACGAGGGCACCAAGCACCGGGCAAGACGACCGGCGAGTCGGCAGAGCTACGGGAGCTGCGGCGTCGAAACAGGCTGCTGGAGCAGGAAAACGAGGTGCTGCGCCGGGCGGCGGCGTATCTGTCGCAGTCCAATCTGCCGGGAAAAGGCTTTACCCGCTCGTGAAAGAGCTCGCCGCCGACGGGATCCCCGTCGCGGTGACGTGCCGGGTACTCAAGCTCGCCCGCCAGCCCTACTACCGCTGGCTGGCCAACCCGATCACCGACGCCGAGCTCGTCGAGGCCTACCGCGCCAACGCGTTGTTCGACGCCCACCGCGAGGACCCGGAGTTCGGCTACCGCTACCTGGTCGACGAGGCCCGCGATGCCGGCGAGCCGATGGCTGAGCGCACCGCCTGGCGGATCTGTTCGAACAATGGCTGGTGGAGTGTGTTCGGCAAGAAACGCGGCAAGAACGGCAAGGTCGGGCCACCGGTGCACGACGATCTTGTCGAGCGCGACTTCACCGCCGATGAACCAAATCAGTTGTGGCTCAGCGATATCACCGAACACCGCACCGGCGAGGGCAAGCTGTACCTGTGCGCGATCAAGGACGTGTTCTCCAACCGCATCGTGGGTACTCAATCGACTCCCGGATGAAGTCCCGGCTGGCGACCACCGCCCTGCATAGTGCAGTGGCCCGCCGCGGTGAGGTGGCCGGCTGCATTCTGCACTCCGATCGCGGATCTCAGTTCAGGTCAAGGAGATTCGTGCACGCTCTAGGCCGTCACGAGATGGTCGGGTCGATGGGCCGCGTCGGGGCGGCCGGCGACAACGCGGCCATGGAGAGCTTCTTCAGCCTGCTGCAGAAGAACGTCCTGGACCGCCGCCGGTGGGACACCCGGGAGGAGCTGCGCATCGCCATCGTCACCTGGATCGAACGCACCTACCACCGTCGCCGACGTCAGTCCGGCCTCGGACGGTTGACCCCGATCGAATTCGAAGCAATCATGACCACACCGGCCAGTCAGGCCGCGTGACCGAAACTGTCACCTGATCGTGCAGCAGACCCCATGTTGCATCTGATGAAATCGCCTCCCGTGCTGTCCTCCTGTCTCGCTTTTCTGGCGGTTCTCGCAAAATACCTGGCGGTCTTCGGTGTGTTGCGGTCTTCTCATTCAATCTGGCGGTTAATCGGTCCCCCCAGCAGGGGTTTGAAGGAGGCCCATATGGCGCTCCACGCCTGCGCTCGCTGCCACGGAACGTCACCGACGTGACGCGGCCCATTCGCCTTCCTCGACGGCGCTCCCCGGACGTCGCGTTGTCACCAGACGCCGGATCGGTTCGACCGGAGAGCACCACGCTGATCCGGCGTTCTTCTCATGGCCCGGGAAACGAAACTACGAAGGCCTGTATTGGTCGAGCACCAACCGCGGCCATCGGGTCATCGACCGTGAAGCGTTGCGCCGCTGATCGCCGCACTGTCCGAGCGTGATCGAGAAGTCCTGCGGCTCAGATTCTTTGAATCGCAAACTCAAAGCCAGATCGCTGAACAGTTTGGGGATGTCTCAGAAGCACATCTCGCGGATCCTCACCAAGACCCTCGCGCGGCTTCGCGACGAACTGGACTCCAGATTAACGCGATAGACCGTCTATGAGCCCTTATTGTCTCCAGCGGTGGATGTCAAGAAGCGAATGTCATGCTCTGCGAACTAGCTGAGCAGCTCATCGTCTGAAAACTCGAACGCGGCGGCACCCTCCATGCGGTGAAGCAACCACAGGAAGCCCGCAACTTGTTCAATGACTTCCCGGTTTCCGCAATTTCGGCGACGGCTTCGCTGATGGAAGCCTGCTGAGCGTGGCATCCCGTCGATCGTCCCAGTCAAACGCATTTGAACACAGCGTGTTTCGGACGCACCACTGCGCACAGTGGCTAGCCGAGCCTTCGTCACCGCCATAGCGTCAGCACGTGGGGCGATACAGGTCATCAGGAGGGATACGTGATGTGAGAGGTCACGGATTCTTGGCGGCGGTCACGTTCACACCTCGTGGCTCCGCCGAGAACGGAATAGGCCCAGTCGTTGCCGACAAAGCAACCCAGCATGGCCTGCTGGTGCGAGCCTCTGGCGACATGGTCATCATGGCGCCGCCATTGATCTGCACGGAGGCTGACATCGAGAAGATCACCATGCTGTTCCAGACCGCGTGTGAGGCGCCCTGGCAGAGGCCGGGCTCTAGCTGTCCTCGCATGGTGATCGACGAGCCGGTGATGGCTTTGGCTTCGGCACCGAGATGCTGCCCGCGAGGCCAATGTACGCGCGTGCGTTCACACAAGGAATCGACGGTCATACCGTGCGTCGCCGCTCGATACCGAGTAGTCCAGCGAGGTCGAGTCGAAGGAGAAGAGATGGCTGAACGCCGTGCGCACGAGGTTGTCCTAGGTGCGCGTATCGCCGTCGCGGTCCTGGCCACGGCATGCGCCTTTCCAGCGGCGCAGTCCCCCACCGGCGAAGCAGCCGACAATCCAACCCCATGATGTGAGGAAAACGCATGACACGAACACGAACACGTTCACACTCGCTCGACTCGGGTGGCCTGAACTGGAGCAGCCTTCCTTTGAAGCTTTTCACCGGCGGCAACGCGAAGTTCTGGGATCCTGCCGATATCAATTTTTCCCGTGACCGAGCCGACTGGCAGTCACTGTCCGACGACGAACGCCAGTGGGCCACCCGGCTGTGCGCAGAGTTCATCGCCGGCGAAGAAGCGGTCACCCAGGACATCCAGCCGTTCATGGCGGCGATGCGGGCGGAGGGGCGGCTCGGCGACGAGATGTATCTGACCCAGTTCGCCTTTGAGGAAGCCAAGCACACCCAGGCCTTCCGTATGTGGCTTGATGCCATCGGCATGACCGACGACTTGCACGGCCACCTCGACGACCTTCCCGCCTACCGGCAGATGTTCTACGAGGAACTTCCTGAGTCTCTGGATACCCTGTTGGCGGATCCGTCGCCGGCCGCTCAGGTGCGGGCGTCGGCTACTTACAACCATGTCATCGAAGGCATGATGGCTCTGACCGGATATTATTCGTGGCATAAGATTTGCGCGAACCGTGGCATTCTTCCCGGGATGCAGGAGCTGGTGAAGCGCATCGGCGATGACGAACGGCGCCACATGGCGTGGGGCACTTTCACGTGCCGGCGTCACGTCGCCACCGATGATGCCAACTGGGCCGTTTTCGAAACTCGTATGAACGAACTCATGCCGTTGGCCTTGCGCAACACTGAAGAGGACTTCGCCCTCTACGACGCCGACAACATCCCCTTCGGCCTGAAAAGGGATGAGTTGATGCAGTACGCCCACGACAAGGGGATGCGGCGATTCGGCACGATTAGTAGCGCCCGGGGACGTCCGGTCGGTGACATCGACGTCGACTACTTGCCCCTCCAACTAGAGGACACGTTCGCCGACGAAGATAAGAGGGCCCTAACAGCCTCCGCGTGACACGACCCCGGTCTTAGCTGATGGCCGAGGGCTCAATGAGTTGCTTTCCACGGCTACAGCATCCGCTCTGCGAACGGTCTCTCCCCCATTGTCGAAGCTGGCGCCGAGCCGGCTCACTAGTGCGTCTTTTTTCGAGAAGCGCGACACCTCGGCTGTCGCATGCCAGGACCGATGAGGGGCGTTGTCGGTACGAGTTGCGGCGACGCGTTCGTATGCCGCTGACTGTGTCGGCGGCGGCTGAATACTGACCCCCTGGCGGCAGGGTGGTTTCTAGGAGCGGTCGCGACACTTCTCTAGGTTGTGGAGGCCGTGACCGCAGTGATTGCCCACGATTCGGGTCTCGCCGGAAAGCGTCGCGTCGATTGAGCGCGCGCAGGACCTGTCTGGTTTCGCGGCGGGCGCGCTTCGGGTGATCGGTGATGGCGATCGCCCCGGCCGCCTCGTCCACAGCGCCGATCAGTACGTGCGTGAACGACGGCGCCTGGTTGACGTGCCAGCTGACCGGCTCGAATGACCTCGGTGAGTATCTGTTCGGTCATCCGCAGGTTGTAGCGCTGAGCGACGTCACCGAAGTTGCTGTACCGCAGTCATTTTGATGTGCACCTTTCTGTGTCGTGCCGCTGAGGTTCACGCTCTAGCGCGTCGGCGGACATCTCGTCGACTGAACCGGGGCCGTTTAGGTGCTTAGCCTCGATCCACGGGTGAATCGTGTGGGGGTGGGGTGTTGATGTTCGGGCATGCGCGCGAGCGGATGATCGCCCAGTACACCGTCGCCGGGGCCCGCAACATGCTCGTCGTCGGCACGGACCAGGCGGCAGAGGCGGTCGTCGGCTTCTTCACCAAGTACGGCGACGGCGCCGCCGACCTCACGCCGCTGTACGGCCTCCCGAAGCGCCGGGTCCGCGACATCGGCCGCCACCTTGGCATCCCGGACAACGTCATCGAGAAGGTGCCCACCGCCGACCTGGAGGAGGACCAGCCGCTCATCCCCGACGAGGTGGCCCTCGGCGTTCGCTACGCCGTCGTCGACGACTACCTCGAGGGCGGCGATGTCGGCCCTGCCGACGAGGCGACGATCCTCGGCTGGTACCGGCGCACCGGACACAAGCGGGCGCTGCCCGTCACCCCGGCCGGCTGGGAGGCCTCGCGAGGCGCCTGATTCGACGTCAATGAGGAAAACAGACCCACTCGATATTCGTCTCGCTGTTTCCCCACAGAATCGGCGAAACACAGCCGCGCGCAGTAAGAATCGAAGATGACACGCTGCATTTGGGCACCACCGCAGCCATCCAGTCCGGGGGCAAATCCGTCAACTCGGTTCTCAGCTGGCGTCGGGCGCAGCCGCAATGAGCAACGGACGACGGGTGGTGGTGGTAACGGCAGCGGCATCCATCGGCCTGGCCAGAACTTGTCGTTGGGAGCCACAACTCGCCGCGCATTGGCGTCGAATCGACGGAAAAACATTGGCGCAGCGAAAGTCGCGATAAGTGCTATTACATCGACCTGGCGGTGAGATGCATTGCTGCGCTGCGAGTTCCGCACGCCGCTGTCGTCCGTTCTCAGTGAACTTGGCGGTTGCCGCATCAAACCTGGCGGACGACGGATTCGATTCTCGGTCAACTCGGCGGTCGAGCATTGTGCGGTGCACTTTTAAAGGACGTCTGGATCTCGGCAGGAGGAGGCGCGGCGGCTAGGCAGGCTCTTGCGGCCCGAGCAGGGCTACCGCTACGTTATCCAGGACGCCGACAACCTACTGGGGCCAGCGATATGACCGTGCGCCGTGTGATGCCGGTCTTCACCGTGTCCGACGTCGATGCGGCGCGCGATGCCTACGTGCAGGTGTTCGGACTTCGCGAAGTGATGAACCTTGGTTGGATCGCCACACTGGCCGACGACGACCTCCGCCACCAGTTCAGCTTGATGACAAAGGACGCGACAGCGCCCGTTAACCCGATGGTGTCCATCGAAGTCGATGACGTGGACTCCGCCTACCAAGCCGCCGTCGACGCCGGGTTGCAGATCGTGCATCCGCTGAGCAACGAGGACTGGGGCGTCCGACGGTTTTTCTTCGCCGATGCGGCCGGCAACGTCGTCAACGTGCTGACCCATCAGCGAGATCTGTAGCGCGAGCATACCAATCATCCGCGGCTCCCCTACCGTCGATTTTGGCGACATCAAAGACAGTGTCAGGATCAGCAGGGCGAGCATGACGTTAAGGGCGCCGACTGCCGGCAGCCACAACGACCAGCTGGTCGTCCCGCCGGCTTGAGACGGAGACCAGCATTTGCGCGGCACGCGGAGTCTCCGCATTTCCCCTCTGAAGCGCAAAGTAGCGGGCACCCCCTCCCCGGGCCTCGCCGCTCGACCAGCAGCCCTACGGAAACGCCAGAAAGAACGAGCAAAATATGCTGGCTCGCGTCTCACCGAACTCCACACTTTCGCAGGTCGACTCCGCCAATCCCATTGAGACCGGACAGACCCTCACCCGCCGCCTCGGTTAGTTTCAATCAAAATGCCTCGACACCAGCGGTATTCGGCGGATAACACCGAGCGCAGCGCTTGCCGAGAAGACTGGGATTAGGATGCCGTCCCATGACGAATGCTCTTGCCGGGCTGCCAGTCAGCACGCTCTGTGATGTCGACAAGTCGCTACCGGTCGCCGATCCGGCGATCCGGCCCATTACGGCGAGCGCACGACTATGCGGGCCCGCATACACGGCCGTTGCGACCGATGAGTTCCTCTCCACGTTGTGGGCGATCAACGATGCGGCGCCCGGTGACGTCTTGGTCGTGCAAACGGGCGGCTCACGTCTGGCAGCACTCGGCGAGCTGCTGGCGGCCGAAGCGTACCGCCGCCGATTAGGCGGAATCCTCGTCGACGGTTACGTGCGCGACCGTTGCGGTCTACCGCCGCAGCTACCGTTGTGGGCGCGCGGCTCGGTGCCTAACGCGGGGCGATCGGACGCAGTGCCCAATGTGGGTGGTCAGATCTCCTTCGGAGGGGTGCCGGTGACGCCCGGCGATATCGTTGTGGCCGACGACGACGGGATCGTCATCGCCCCACGCGCACGGCTGGAGGCGTGCCTGGACCAGGCAGCGCGAATCGAGCAGACCGAGGCCGCCGTACTTGCAGGAATCCAGGGCGGCACTTCACTGATCGAGATGACCAACCTCGCCGACCACGTGGCGGCATTACGCAGTGGCGACCAGAGCAGATTGTCGATTACACCACCTAGCTGAGCGCAACAGCCGACGGTGCCCTCTCTGACAACCACGTGACGATTTGCCGCGCAGCTCACGGCCACACAGCCGTAATGCATTTCATGAAGAGGAATTGTCAAATTCTGTGGGTGGCTTAGGTTCGAGGTGGCGGCTATCGGGAGTTAGAGTCAGAAGTCAGCTCGGGTCAGGAAGCGTTGCAGCGCGGTCATATTGCCGTCGACTTGTACTTGATCGGGTGAGCGGCGGCCCCATAAAAGCAGCAGTAGATCGGATGCGGTCGCGGTCACCGTTGCGTCGGCCTGGTCGTTAGTCCGGATCCTGTTGACCGAGCCTTCTCCGGTTCGGACGGTCCATTGGCCCGTGGTGTCGTTGGCGCGCAGGCAGATGGTCTGAGCTGCCCCGTTCAGGTCAGGTGAGAGACCTGGGAGTACCTCGTCGAGGAACTCATCGACCCCATCGACTGCGACGGTTTGTTCTATGGGCTCGTTGGCTCCGACGGCGTTGACGGCGTCCCAGCAGTGCACGCTGGATTCCTGGGCCACTCTGCGCCTGATGAAGCCCACGGTGTTTCGGCGGCCCCACGTCCATGCCGGTCTGTCGGGGTCCAGGTCCTCCAGGATGGTGGCAGTTAGCTCCACACCGTGACCAAACCAGGTCAAGAGGTCATCGTTGGTAGGGCGGTCGGGTTCGCTCCAGGCCTGGGGGCCCGATAGTGCACCGCGGGCCACCATCCGCCAGAACATCTGAACGATCCCGACATGCCAGACCAGATCAGCCAGCTGCCATCCGGGGCAGCTGGGCACGATGCGGTCGAGTCGCCCCTCGGCGGCATTGGCGATGCGGTTGCTGTCGCGTCGCAGGGCCACGACGTGGTCGGCTGGTTTCATAGCGCGGCCATGGTATCGGTGCATTCGATTAGGCGACCTCGGCGTCGTCTGATTCGATCGGATGCAGCAGCCCACAGAAACGCGCCTCCGCTGGTTGCCGTCGCGGCCGCCGACTTGCACTGACTGGCCTCCCCCGCAGCACCACAAGCCCGTCATTGGGTCATCTGCTGCAGTATGCGCAACAACTCGCGCACTGCATGGTGCAGCTTGCGCTTCGCCATGGGTTCGGTGATTTTCAGGTCGGCGGCGATTCGCGCCGTCGTCCAGCCGAGGTAGTACGCCTGCCAGATCACGACCCTGTGCCCGGGGCACAAGCTGTTCATGGCAGCCTTGATCAACTGCCGATCCAATGAGCTGTCCGATCCCCAAGGTTCCGACAGCTCCGTATCACCGCGCCACATCAGCAGTCATCCGTCAGCTATGTGCGTGGCCGCCAACTTGTCAGTGTGACGACGGCGACGAGTTGGAGTCGACGCTGCGAATGTTCGCCGCTCAGCGACCGCGCCGTGACACCAATCCGTGCGGCGTGAACTCCCACAGCTCGTTGCGGTAGCTGCGATACCACTGACCGGCCGCGTCGCGCCCGTCGCGTTGGAAACGCACGGCGATGCGATTGTCGTGGAAATCCCGAAGGCTCTTGCGCAGCACCTAATCGAGTTCGCGATGCCACTTCTGCGTCAGGCGCGCAACGATCTCGCCGCGCCCGACGATGTGCAAGTCGCGGTTGGGTAACACTCATCGGGACCGTCCTTGAACCTGTGACTACAGTGTCGTGGTTCTATACACTGTCTAACAGTTAGGCCGCTAATAAATAGTCCACTATCTATATGTGATGTTCCCCTCAAAGGGGCAGGCGCGTCCCACTCCGGGCGAGGGTCACTCCCCCACCCGGTCGCCTCTTGAGGCGATCGCTTCCCCAAACACCGTGCTGATCGCAACTCAATCATCCGACATCCCCGGCCCCGCAACTGCGTTCGACCATGCCGTAGCGCCGGCTTGGGGCGCCCCTGACAAGGGCTTCGCCGAAGGATGGCGCCTCGTCAACCCCCGACACCATCCACCGCTTCCCCGGCGTTCACCACCTCGCACACACCGCCTCTAAGCAAAGTCACAAATCACCCACCGCAGCGGGTACCCACTTCTCCGGACGAGTTGGGGTGACGACGGTCGTCTGTTCAACCTGTGCTCGGTTTGCGCGACCCGCGGCTCCCTGGGCGGGTTCACAGCGTCCACACCGCGGATTCGCGAGTAGGTTCGCCAATGTGGACAATGCTGGACCCAGCCGGACAGCGCTCGTTACTGCCTACGCGCGGGCCTATCACCAGGTCGCTGACCGGCCGCCGATCTTCACCGATGCCCTAGCTGCGCACCTGCTCGGTGTCAGTGCAGAAGAGCTGATCGAGTTAAGCCAGCGCCCAGGCGATCAGGTCGGCACAGTTATAAGCGATGAGGCCCGGCGCCTCTTCTTCGCCGCACGCGCCCGCTTCGCCGAAGATTCGGTAGCTGCGGCCGTGGCCGCCGGCACGCGGCAGGTCGTGATCCTCGGAGCTGGACTGGACACCTTCGCCTATCGCAAGCCGTACCCCGAACTACGGGTCTTCGAGGTTGATCATCCCGCCACCCAAGCGTGGAAACGCGATCGCCTCGCCTCCGCCAGGATTGACTACCCTAAGACATTGACCCTCGTGCCGCTCGACTTCGAAACGCAAGACCTGGCAGGAGAATTGGAGTCCACCACATTCACACGCACAGAACCCGCGATCTTCGTCTGGCTCGGCGTCGTTTTCTATCTGACCCCGAGTGCCGTCCGAACCACCCTCGAATACATCGCCGGGCAGACCCAGCCCGCCGAGGTCGTCTTCGACTACCTGCAGCCTGCAGACACTGACGAGGACCGCGCGCACCTGCGGGCTCGTGCTGATCGGCTCGCCAGCGCCGGCGAACCGCTTTTCAGCTACTTCACACCTGACGAAATCTCCCGACACTTGCGCGCCCTCGGCTTCACCGACATCGAAGACCACACCGCCCAAGACCTCATCGGTACATACCTCGGCGAACCCCCAGACTTCGAGGAGGAACCGACCCGCGCTCTGCGCGCAAGCCGCATAATGCGAGCGAGCCGTTGAGGGTGCTCCCCGCCAGCGGCACCTCCCCTCAGGAATGCTGTCACACTCTGGCAGCAGTGACCCTCCCTCCAGAGGACCTGGATCTTACGGCAGTCATCGGACGCTTCAGCAAACCTGGCTGCTGCGGACCCATACGTCCGCACAGACTCCAGGATCAGCTCGACGGACCTGATCGTTCTCATGCCGATCGACTCACGACACATCCTGACGCACCGTCATCTGAACGGACGAATACGGCGGGATCGAATATGGAGGGTTACCAGTAAACCACTGCATGTTGCATCCGTTGAATCCCCTGTCTCCGCCTGCCGCCCAGGCCATTTCGCTCGCTGAAGCTGCCTTGCGGACAGCAGACGTTGATGTGGCCGACCCCGATATGACGACGGCGCAGCGCTCAGAGATCGAGAACGATACGGAGTGCCGCATCAACGCGGCGCATCTCGTCGAAGCTGAGGAACCCGACGCTCTTGCCGAGCCGGCCCGGGTTGACCGCCGCGGCCTGCTCGGCAAGCACCCGGGTGTGCACGCCGCCGACTTCGACCTCGGGACGAAAGCTGGCGGCACGAGCCGACGTCGACGTTGGCGCAACCAGCCAGGTCGACAGAGGCAGTTGATCTGACTGTACGACGACGGCGTAGCGAGGACCGGACTAGGCACATGCGCTTCGAGTGGCCTGAGTGCAGAGTTCCGCGTGGGCTACACCCGATCCTGTGCCAGCCCGGCGAGGTGCTTGAGCGAGTTCTCCAGGTGCTGCCGGTCGAGTGGTGGGAACTCGATGTGTTCGCGAGTGGCTGGCGGGACTGCCGACCAGTCATATGTCAGGGTGACCTCCGTCCGGTCGTCGCTGACCGACTCGAGGTCGTAACGCCAGATCCAGACGCCGAGGTCAAGGTTGGTGTCGTCAGCGCCTTGGCCCGGCGGCCAGGTCAACAACAATGGCGATCTACCGGGGCGATCACCGTCGCTGGATCGAGCGCAAACCGGCAGCCCCCGCGATGAGTAACCTCCTCCGAACCGGACCCTCCCCCAGAATCCGTCCGGTAACCACCCATGGCGTATCAGCTACTGAACGCCTGCCGCCGGTGCGGATTCCTGACGATCCGGACGCCCAGTGCGGCTTGTTTTGGTGCTGTTCCTGCGAGGTCATCGCTAAGCAGGTATGACCTGTCCGCTGGTGACATCGATGTGCTGTCGTCGCTGATTGCGTCTGGCTGCTGGGCAAGGTGGCCATAGCGCGGGGCGCATCAGCCCGCGGACCTGCTTGCCGATTTGCTGCGGAGCCGCGCCAGCGTGGAAGTTCCGCGTAGTGATCGGTGGGTGTGGTTTGCTCACTGTTAACGCCACGAAAAATGCTATGCACCAGCACCTTTGGCAGATCCCAGATTCCCTGAACGCCGTTGCCCGGGCGGACCGGGGTGTAGCATCCGAACCGTGGGGCGGTGTGACCGGGGCCTCACACCGGCTTAGAGGAGCGCCTCAGATGGCGACAGCGACCAAAGTGCATGTGCTCGACTGCGGCGCGATGAGCTGCGATTTGACATGGTTGCTACTCAAGCCCGGACGCAGCATCCGCCCGCGGACGGATAAGGACAGACCGGTTGAGTGGTACCCGTGTACCAGTCACGCGGTGGTGGTGGAGACACCGGAGGGCACGCTGCTCTGGGATACCAGCATTCCTCGCGACTGGGAGACACGCTGGGTGCCGACCGGGCTCCAGGAGTACTTTCCGTACGACCAGGTTTCTGAGGAGCAGTATCTTGATTCGCGACTGCGCCAACTCGATCTCGGCCCGGGTGACCTGGACTACGTGGTGCTGTCTCATCTGCATTTCGATCACGCCGGAAACATCCGCCCATTCGTGGGGGCAGGGCCGCGACTGGTGGTCAATGATAAGGAGAAGGACTGGGCGTTTGGGTACGACGGCGCGTTCAATGGCGCCCACCTGAAGTCCGACTACGACGGCATAGATTTCGAAACCGTTTCTGGCGACGTCGAGTTCCTACCCGGGGTCAGCCTCATCGAGGCACCCGGGCACACGCCGGGAACGATGGCGATGCAGGTGGACCTGCCCGAGACCGGCACGATCATCTTCACCTCGGACGCGATCTACATGGGCGATTCCTACGGCCCGCCCGCGACTCCGGCCGCAATTGTCAACGACTTATCGGCCTGGTATTCGTCGGTGGAAAAGATTCGTGCTATCGCTGAGAAATCAGATGCCATGGTCGTTTTCGGCCACGACGCGGAGCAACTGCGGTCCATGCGGCGCGCTCCCGACGGGTACTACGCCTGAGGAGGCTCAGATGGCCACGAACGTGCCGGCGAATCCGGAAGCGATCTTCACTTACGGGGCACCACAACTCAAGTTCGGTCCAGGCGCCAGCGACGAGATCGGATATGACCTGAGCCAGTACGGCGCCCGCAGGGTGCTGGTCATCACTGACCCCGGCGTGGCGGCCACCGGCAACCCGGCGCGAATTGCTCAGCAGATGACCAAGTTCGGCATCGAGGCAAAGGTATTCGACGAGGTCCATGTCGAACCGACCGACACGAGTCTGGCGACCGCGATCGCCCAGGCCCGGGACTCCGGGCCGTGGGACGCATTCGTCGCCGTCGGCGGCGGCTCCAGCATCGACACCGCCAAGGCGATCAACCTCATGCTCACGAACCCCGGCGAGTTGATGGACTACATCAACGTCCCGGTGGGCAAGGGAGAATCACCGGTCAATCCCCTGTGCCCACTTGTCGCTGTGCCGACCACTACGGGCACCGGCGCGGAGAGCACCACGGTGTGCGTCCTGGACGTACTGGCGCTGCACGTCAAGACCGGTATCAGCCACGCTCGATTACGGCCGACACTGGCGGTGATCGATCCGGGGCTGACGCTGTCCCAGCCCGCTGGCGTGACCGCATCGGCAGGAATGGACATCCTGTGCCACGCGTTGGAGAGCTACACCGCGCGCAGGTACACGAGTTATGAACACAAGCGCCCCGAACAGCGGGTGCCCTACTGCGGCTCCAATCCGATCTCTGACATGTGGTCGGAGAAAGCGCTTGCGCTACTGGCCGGCGCCTTTCGTACCGCCGTGCGAGAGGGGGACGACCTGCAGGCGCGCACCGACATGGCGATTGCCGCGACCTTCGCCGGCATGGGTTTCGGCAATGCCGGAGTGCACATCCCGCACGCGAATGGTTATCCGATTGCAGGCCGGGTCAAAGACTTTCACCCCAAGGACTATCCAGGTCAGGAGCCGTTGGTGCCCCACGGCATGTCGGTTGCGCTCACCGCGCCCGAGGCGTTCCGATTCACGTTCGACGCCGCGCCGGACCGGCACGTGCGCGCCGCTGAATTACTGGCACCGGGTGCCGACCGACCTGACGATGCCGCCGAGTACCTGCCGTCGGCGATGGTCAGTCTGATGCGCGATATCGACTTGCCCAATGGCGTTGCAGCCGTTGGGTATCAGCACAGTGACATCAACGACCTGGTGGACGGCACGATGAAGCAACAACGCCTACTGGCGACCAGTCCGAAGGCAGTCACCGAGGACGACCTCGCCGGAGTGTTCGACCGATCGATGGAGCTCTGGTAACCCGGTGGCCATCTACCTGCTGCGCTGCGGCAACGGGCATGATTTCGAGGTCATCCAGTCGTTCACCGCGTCACTGCCGACGTGCTCCGAATGCGGTGCCGCCACAAGGAAGATTCCTGCCCCGTTCGGCCTCGGTGGCCGGGCGGCCCGGTCCCTTCCGCCGCCGCCCGAGGCGATGCCGCAGACCTGGCGCGCGACTTATCACGGCAACCGCGAGTACGTCACCGAACTTCGCAGGACTGCGGAGCGCCGCCGGGACATCGAGGACCGGCACCCGGAACTGGCCGGTGACCGGCGGCCCGTTCTCGCACACGAAGGCAAGTACGCGGTGACACCGCTGCGGGCTGGCGATGACCCGGCGCCGGGGCATTCGGCGCACTAGCCTGCCAACGATGATGTAGGCCAGCCACGCTGACGGTCGAACCGGTGGACTTTTCAGTCGAACAATCCGCCGTTTACGGCAAGAATCTGGCCTGTGATACTGCGGGGCTCGCCGCTCGCGAGGAAGACCGCGGCGTATGCGATCTCGCGGGGTTCTATCAAGCCAAAAGTCCGTTGCCGCATGACTTCACGGGCTTCGGGGACTGTGTCGATGAACCGCTCGATCCGGTCCGTCCTCACTCCGGCGGGAGCGATGGTGTCGACGCGAACGTGGTGAGTTGCGAATTCGCGCGCCGGTGACTTGGTCAGGCTGATCACACCACCCTTCGTGCTCGTGGAGGCATCGCGGCGGGTCCTCGCGGCCGCTGCGCGAGGATTCCCGTGGCTGCGCTCGGACCGCTGTGGTCCCGGAGTTACCGACGGGATGCTGCTACGTTCTAATTTGAAAAAGGACGCTAGAGTCCAGAGGCTCGAGCCGAGCTGGGAAATCGTGTACATTGGCGGGGCTCAGCCAACATCCGCGTGCTCGACGCGGCGTCGCCATCATGTTGGTGTGGAACGCGAGAACCCATGCGGCGCACTCTCGCTAGCGCGAAACAGATTGTAGGACATGGCGTATATGTTGCTTCCTTCAGCTCGCTGTGACCGAAGCAGGCCGCGATTGTTGGGATAGTCAGAACCAAGCGCACGCACTTGCCGAACAGTGCCGCGAGATCCTAGGATGGACTGAAGCGTCCTTTCGTCTCATAATGCCTGACAGATCTGCGGGAGGGTCCTGGTCGCGAGGCAAATCCGCGCCTCGGGGCAGCTGGGTGACGGGGATGTCCTCGGGCACTCAGCTGACCGGTGCGGATATCCCGCCGCGGCGGAAGGAATTTCGCCCAACGTAGAAGGAGCAGCTTCGCCTTGACTGAGAATGCAGCCCAGGCTCGTTACGAACGGTTCGCCGAACTTCACCGTGGCCCGGATACGTTCATCATGCCCAACGCATGGGACGGCCCGTCGGCCCTGCTCTTCAAGGAGGCTGGATTCGAGTCCATCGCGACTTCTTCGGCGACTCTCGCCGCGACACTGGGCCGGATCGACGGCATCCACGCCGTCAGCCGTGACGAGCATCTCGACCACGCCGCCCTACTCACGTCCGTGAGTGGACTGCCGATCAACGGCGACTTTGAGGACGGCTACGGCGAGACTCCCGAAGATGTCCGGGCCACTGTCGACGCCGCCATAGCCCGCGGGCTAGCTGGCATCGGAGTCGAGGACACCACTGGTGACCCGTCCGACCCGATTCGTGACTTCGATGACGCGGTTCGCCGCATCGAGGCTGCCGCCGCAGCTGCGCGCGGACAGATCGTCCTGACCGGCCGTACGGACAACTTTTTGTGGGGGATTTCCGACATCGATGACACCATCCGCCGCCTCTCCGCTTACGCGGAAGCAGGAGCTGACGTCCTCTACGCGCCTAACCTGCCGGACATGGCCTCCATTAGCGCAGTCATCAGGGCTGTTACCCCCAAACCGGTCAACGTCCTAGTCAGCCCACGGGATACGGCTACCCTCGCGGAACTGCAGACGATCGGTGTCCGCCGGGTCAGCCTCGGGGTCGACCCGTACACGCATGCCCTTGGAGCTACACAGGCGGCTGCGGCGAAGCTTGCAAAGGGGGACCTGACGGCGCTCGCATCAAATCTCAACTTCGGCCACATCGTCGACCTGATCAAGGGCTGACCGCTTTCGCCGCTTGTGGTTACGACATCCCAAAAGAAGGCCAAGGACGAACTTGAGTTTTACTACCGGTATTGGGACGATCGAACCATCTTCAGCAAAGGCAAGATCGAAGCCAAAATGCACGTCGATATGCTATCGCTGAGCGGATTGCCTCGACACAGCCAAAAACGTTGACCTCGCACTATTCTCGCTCAACCCCCTGCGGAGATTTCCGAAAGCGACCTCCTCCCCGCCACAACGAGCCCCGCGGGTCTGTCCGTCATTGGTTTCTGCACGGGCCCCTGCACGCAACATTCAACGCCGCGTCGGATGTCGGACTGCACTGTAGTATCGGCCGAACTGCCGGTTGGCCGATTGATCCCATATATTAACCCTCCCAACGGCATAGCGTCTCGACGAGGGGATTCGTCATGCGACACAATCTCCGGTGTGAGTGATTATCACCCCGGCAGAGCGACACGGTGGCTGCGGTCTATCCGCAAGCAGATACCCGAGGCGCTGGGCAACGATCAGGACCACGACGACGCCGAGGTCGCCGCGATGCTGCGGGAGCTGGGGATCGCGCTGGTCGAGTGCGAACAGCCGACGCATCTGATCGCGGCGCGGCTGCTGACGATCGCCCATCAGTACACCCGCGAAACCGTCCGGGTCGTCGTCCTACCGAACGGCCGTCACCGCGATCTTCTCGATAGCCCTGGGCACACTGATCGGCTTCAGCGTCTACAACACGGCCAACAGAAGAACCGGCCACTGAACCCTGTCCGCCCGCATCGGCCAGCGTCCGATAGTTAAGAGGGAACGCGTCGCGCTCATCGCACTCGTTGGGACGCATCGGCGACCCGACATTGGCAAATGCTGTACTGGACGATTCCCGACGCCGGCGCTGCGACCCGCAGCCCGGATTTGGTCCCTGCTCGTCGGATTTATATTTTTCTCGATGCAACTGGCATCGCCAAGATGGTACTTGCCCCTTCGTGCCGGCCTATCGACCTGCTGGGCCTCGACGGCCATGCGTTTGCCGTTCGTCTTCGCCGCGCGATCTCAGCCATACATGCAAACCTTCGAGAGCGTCCATCCAGAGCATTCAGATCGACGCTCAAGCTCGGCGACCGATCGCCGGCTCCTCCACCGAAGGGATTCCCGCTGATGTCAATACGTCACTGTGACGGTCCTCTGCGAGGGCATTGGACCACCAATTATGCTGTCCCCCAGCAGATTCAGTGTTATCTCATGAATAATGTTCATTAGCCACGAAACAACAGATCGGCCGGCGCGAGATCGGAGTTCTTCGCCGACCAGCCTCGGCTCGGCTGGCCCGCCTCCGGTTCTGCCGAACTAGCGGTAGGTGTGCCGTGCCACTCTGCATCAAATAGTTATCAAGGTGCGTTGATCTTGAGCGGACGGTTCACCCGTCCGCTCGTTGGCGTAACGGGCTAGCGGTCTCCGCATTCGAGAAAGGCGACAACGTGTGGGCGAAACTTTCCACTTCAACAGCGTCCGTGGCGTGCGCGGCATGCGTCGCGACGGCCGTGACCGTGGCACTGCCAGCGATGGGTGCGGCAGCAGAGCAGGTCGTGAAAGTTTCGAATGCCGATGTGAAGCTGACAGCCGATCTTGATGCGCTGAGTGGGCTGAACGCGATCCCGGCGTATCTCGAATTGCTTGGCGGCGACCTGTCGGGCCTCGCCGGCCTGGATGGCTTTAACGGGGTGTTCGCTTACGCGGCGTTGGTTGGCGGTGACCCGTTGACCGCAGCCAGCGCTCTGGCTGCGACTGATGGAATCCCGGCGTATCTCGGCGCGGTCGCCAGTGCGGTCGCCGGTGACGCCCGTGGCGTGGTGAACACGCTGGGCGACATCGATGGCTTCAGCGCGCTACCTGCGTACGCCGACTTGCTCAGCGGCAAGCTGGACGCGGTGAGCGACCTGGATTCGGTGAACGGGCTTCCCGCATATTTGGCTCTGCTAAGCGGTGACCCATTGGCCGCAGCGAGCGGCCTGAGTGCAACCAATGGGATCCCGTCGTTGCTCCAGTTCATCCAGACCGGCAACCTGGACGCGTTCGTCCCCACTGACACCAATGCCGGCTACGCAGCGTTGGGCGCGCTTCGGGACTTGCGGGATGTCCTGTCCGGCAACTTTTCCGCGCTGGGCAACGTCGATGCGTTCAGCGCCATCCATGCACTTCTGGCACCAAGTCCTTCGGGGGAAGAGGACGAGGCCCGCACCGCCTCGCAGATGAGCCTCGTTGCGGCACCGGAGCAGACCTCGGACCCGTCGAGTGGTTCGGCGAGCGCCGGTGATCCACTGCGCTCGCTGCTGGCGAAAATTCGCGCCGCTATCCCAAAGCCCCCGGCTCTTCCGGTTAAGTCGGCGGTCGCGCCCGACGCGGCGCCGCAGACGGACCAGACGGAACCGAAGGGAAGCGTCGCTGATCCGAAGCCGCAGGCCGTGGATGCGGCCACGTCTGATGCGGCGTCGCAGAAGGACCAGAAGGTAAGCGCCGCTGAACCAAAGCCGCAGGCCGTGGATGCGAAAGCGCCTGATGCGGGGCGGCAGGGCCAGCAGACAAAGACTAAGACCAAGACCAAGACCGACGACAGCGGCTCAGGTGCGCAAGATGTCGGCAAGCATTCGCACAAGTTCAGCCCTGAATCGACGAGCAACACTGCTGTCCGCTCCGGGGCCGGTAAGCACCGAGCCGACAACGGTATTCGCGGCGGCGGATCGTCCGCCAAGAAGCAGGGCCGCGGAGGCGGCGGAGCGGGCGGGTCCTCGCACCACTCTGGCGGGTCGCAGCACAAAGGTGGAGCGTCGCGGCACCATGCCGGCGCCAAGGGTGCGAAGTAACAGCCGCTGCGCAGGCATGGGGACCGGATGCCACTTGTGCGCCGCCCACCCGGTGGTGTCGTTGTTATAGACGGTGAGTCGAAGGCGCGAGCGTAACACCGGTCGAGGGCTGGACATCATGGATAACCGCTGTTATCCATGAAAGTGCGGGGCGATCGCTCCGACGATGATCCCTTCGCCATCGTCCTTGCAACTTGGTGATGCATGAGCGGGATTTCTCGCCGCTCCCCTGTGTTCAAGCCACGAACCGTCTCTATGCCTTCCGTCGCGCTCTATGCTCCGAAGAATCGCCGGGGGAAAGTGGAGACGCAGCTGCTCGCCACAAAGAGTTCGCGACGGACTTCCATTGATCGCGCGACGACTGGCTAATGGAGCGATCGCCCTCCCGATCCCAGCTCCGACTACGGCAGGTATTGCTATCGCCGGTGCGGTTGTCGCGGCGGCGTGTCGCCCACCTTGGTTGGGCGGAAGCCCTGAATCAAACCCGTGCGCATACTGAATTGCCAACAAGAATGAGACCTGCTCGCTGCTACTCGTCTCAATTTATATGGAATCTCTAAACATGCTGGATGCCAATTCCATTGAGACCGGGCAAACATCAACGGAGCCTTCGTTCGCGCTCGAGGCCGTCCGATCTGCGACTAAGCCCTCACTTGGCGAGTTCTCACCCGTTGAAAGCAACCCACCGTCCGATTGCAGACCGAGGGCTTCGGCCTCAATCCACCTCCATACCGTCTGAGCCCACCGATTACGCTGGAGTAACCGGTGGGCGCAGTGTTGACCCCGCTCCCTTGGTTCAGGATCTGCTCGGAGGAGATGTGTATGCGTCGGCGGCTGCCGAAATGGGCGATGACGAGTATGGCAATCGTCTGTGTAGCGCTGCTCGTAAACGGTTGTGAGGCACAGGTCTGGGGTGCGCCGCCGGACGCGGAAAACACCCCGCAGGCACCAGTCGTCGCCCCGCAGGCCTCACTTCCTGCACTGCCCGAAGCCCCACCCGCCCAGCCGACGGTGCCACTCGACGGACTCGACGCCCGCGTCCGTCAAGCCACCGCCGATGCGGCAAAGTCTGGGGCCGACATCGAGACTGTTGTGCTGGACCGCAACACCGGCCAGATCGTCTCCAACGGGGCCAACAAGCCCTTCCCGATCGCGTCCGTGGTCAAGCTGTTCATCGCCGACGACCTGCTGCTGCAGGAGTCGGAGGGCAAGACGAAACTATCCGATGCCGACCGCAAGTCACTAGACGTCATGCTGCGCTCCTCCGACGACAGCGCGGCCCAGACCTTTTGGAACCGCAGCGGCGGAAACGCCGTCATCGCGCGTGTCAAGGCTCGGTACGGGTTGACGGGCACGACGGCGCCCTACAACGGACACTGGGACGTCACGCAGAGCACCGCAAGCGATCTCGTCCGCTACTACGACATGCTGTTGGCCGGCACCGGTGGGCTGCCACCCGAACAGGCCAACGTCATCATCGGCAACCTCGCGCAATCCACACCGACGGGAACCGACGGCTACCCGCAGCGGTTCGGTATCCCCGAGGGGCTCTATGCCGAGCCGGTTGCCGTCAAGCAGGGCTGGTTCTGCTGCTGGAACGGCGCCAATCAATTGCACGTGTCCACCGGATTGATCGGACCCGAACACCGCTACGTGATGGCGATCAGCTCCCTGGACCCCGTCGGCGCCGCAGCCGCCCGCGCGACCATCACTCAGGCTGTCAAGACGATGTTCCCGGGCGGCAAGATCTAAACGCCGCTGGATTCAGACCGCAGGGATTTTGCCGCCGACGTAGCTCGGTCGAATTCAGGTGTAGCGTCCCTACGCTCAGGGCCAGCCGCGTTCACCGATTAGCGGCCAGCACTGCCGCGAGGCCTTCTTGCAGATCCTTGACGAAATACTCGGGAACCTCCAGCGACGGGAAATGTCCCCCGGTTTCGGGCGACCTCCATCGGACGATCTGTCGGTACCGCTCCTGTGCCCAGGCGCGCGGATACTTCTCGATGTCGCGGGGATACATGAGTGATTGCTGACGGGACGTCGACCCGAAGTTCGGGGTCGAGCGAGTTGTGGCTTTCGTAGTAAATGCGGGCCGACGATGCGCCGGTCCGCGTCAGCCAATACAGGGTGACGTCGTCAAGAATGCGGTCTCTGGAAATCGTCTCGAACGGGCTATCTTCGGTATCTGTCCACTCAGCGAACTTGTCAAGGATCCAGGCAAGAAGCCCGACCGGTGAGTCGACGAGCGAGTAGCCGATGGTCTGCGGTCGGGTCGCCTGCTGCTTCGCGTACGCCGCGCGGTGGCGCCAGAAATCGCGGGTTTCCTCGGTCCATTTGCGCTCGGCCGCCGTCAGCCCGTCCGTTGTCAACCCGGGCGGCGCCTGCGCGAACGTTGTGTGGATGCCGAGAACGTGCGCCGGGAACCTGCCGCCGAGAACCGTGGTGATCACACCTCCCCAGTCGCCGCCGTGGGCTGCGAACTTGCTGTAGCCGAGCCTTCCCATCAGTTCCACCCATGCGGCCGCGATCTTTTCGGTTCCCCACCCGGTGGTGGCCGGCTTGTCGCTGTAACCAAAGCCTGGTAGCGACGGGACCACGACGTGGAACGCAGGCGCGTCTGCATCTTTCGGATCTGCCAGCTCGTCTACTACATCGATGAACTCAGCAATGCTGCCTGGCCAGCCGTGCGTCAGGATCAGAGGAGTGGCATCTGCGCGCGCGGATCGGCGGTGCAGGAAGTGGATTCCCAGATCATCAATGGTCGTGCGGAACTGGCCGATCCGGTTGAGGCGCTCTTCGAACGACCGCCAGTTGTACCCGGTGCGCCAGTAGTTCACGACATCGACGAGGTCGGCGAGAGGAACGCCCTGTTCCCATCGGCGAGGGTCGGGCGCGGCGCGATAGACCGTCTCGGCTTCCGGCAGCCGCGCCGCGGCCAGTCGCGCGCGCAGATCGTCGAGGTCAGCGTCAGTTGCGTGGGCTTCAAATGCTTGCACGTCGCTGGTTAGACGGTGCATGAGATCTCGTACCTCCCTGGCTCGATCTGTGGAACCGGCTAAGACGGTTCTAACATGTCTCCATGCCTGCGCGCAACCGGCTAAGGTGGTTCCATGCGTGCTGGGTTTCCTGACTTCCGCCTCGGTAACGTGCTGGCGACCAGCTTCACGGGGACTCTGTCGGAGCGTCATGGCAACGCTGTGGAGCGCATTCCCACGCCGCACCGACTCGTCGACTGGCTGGCGGTGAACGGCCTCGCCGTGGACTCCTGCACCACCGCCCAGCTCGACCTCGCTCGGGAACTGAGGGAATCGATTCACGCCGCCGCGACAGCGGCCGCGATCCAGGACGCTCTCCCTGCGTCTGCTGTCCAAGTCATCAATGACTGCAGCACTCAGGGTCGGGCCGCGGCCATCCTGACGCCCGAGGGCAATCGGCGATGGCGACTCAGCTCGGCTTCCTGCGTAGAAGATGCCCTAGGCGTGATCGCCGCCGACGCGATCAGCATCATCGCAGGCGAACGAGACGGAAAATTGGCCTTGTGCGCATCGCCAACCTGCCAAGCCGCCTTCTTCGACACCAGCCAAAGTCGCACCCGCAGATGGTGTGACATGAACACGTGCGGGAATCGCCAGAAGAAGGCGCGCTTCAATGCCAACCAGCGCAAAAACCCCAGATCAGCGGAGTGATCGTTACCTTCGATACATCAAGGTGGGCCAACCACAACCTCGATCCCGCCGGCTGACCCGCACGGCCGATGCCACTGAATACGACGGAATCGAATATGCCGTGTTACCAGTAGGCGCTGCATATCGCATCCCCCGTTGATGGGCGATGCCATTGAAGCGCAGCATGTTTCGAGTGTTTCAACGCAATTTCGCCCGCTGTCGCGGTGTTGTCTGCCGGTCGGCACCGTCTCTCCCATCCCGAGACCTGGAGTACGGCGGAGTAATACAAGTAACGCAAGGAGATCCATGAACCTGTGACACTCGACGGATCAGGCGTCAATCTCAGTACGCAAAGAGACCGTGCCGACCTGTCGAGTCGCAGACCTCTACAGCCAGCCGGGCACCACGAGCAGCAGCCACGCGAGTAGTGGTCCGACTACGACGACAACCCCGGCGTAGGCAAGCATCTGGCGGTAGAAGCGGTCCCGGTCGATGTCCGCCGGGGCGTTGCCGGGTTCGAGCGTCCCAGCGCTGCGATGTGCGGCGAGGAGGATGCGCGTGAAGTTCTCGGGCATCTCCCATTCTCTTCCATAGCATCAGCCGGTGCCAGAATCCGGTGCCGTGTCTACGGTCTACCCTGGCGAACTGCCGATCACACCGGTTCTCGGTTGAGGACGGCATTCGCATCGGCCCATGGACTCGGCGCTACCGTGGCCCTATGAGCAGCCAGCGAGTGCCCGGCGGGGTGGTGCACAAGCTGCCCGCAGACCTGCGCAAGGCGCTGATCGCCAACGCCACGGCACTCGATGCCTGGAAGGACATCACGCCCTTGGCCCGCAACGAGTTCATCTGCTGGGTCGAGGATGCCAAGCAGGAGACGACCCGAGAACGCCGCATTCGCCGGACCCAGGAGGAGCTGGAGGAAGGCCAGCGCCGGCCCTGCTGCTGGCCGGGGTGCAAGCACCGCGAGCGCACCGGCAGGTAAGCGCCGACGATGAATCAGTTCTGCCGCGGCAGCAGTTGGGCGACGAAGGCTTCCAGGAAGTCCGCAGTCCTCGTGGGGCCTGCTGGCCTGATGACAAACTTGGTCAGCCCTGCGGCGATGTAGTCGTCGAGCTGTCGGTGCAGCGTCGGCCAATCAGTGGCCACGAGCTCTGAGGGATCAAGATCGGGTCGGCGCCTGCGAATTGCGGTGATGACCGGCGCGGGCAGTTCGCCGTTGCCGACCGCTAGACTGATTCCGTAGTGATCGGGTTCGATCTCGCGGCCCGCTGCAGCGGCGGCCGCGTTGATGTCGCGGCGTGCCTGGCCCGCCTCGGTGGGTGTTACGAAGCTGCCCAACCAACCGTCACCGAAGGCTCCGATGCGCCGGAACGCCGCAGGCGTTGCACCGCCGATCCAAATATCGAGCGGCGGAGTGGGTTTGGGGAGTACCTGTGCTCCCCCGACCGTGTAGTAGTCGCCGGCGAAGTTGACATCTTCATCGCGCAACGCGACGCGCAGCAGTTGTAGCGACTCATCGAACACCTCTGCGCGTTTCCCATCGGGCACCACAAAGAGTTCACGTTCGGCGGGCAACGCTGAACGCAGGCCGAAGACCGGCAGATCCGGTTCGGTGCGAGTGCGGACAACGACGCAAGCTGTTTGGCAACCAGCACCGGGTGGCGGCCGGGCAGCACCGTCACCGAGGTCCCCACCTTCAACCGCTTCGTGCGCGCGACTGCGAACGACATGCCGACGAATGGGTCGACTGCCTTCGAGTACACCAATTCAGAGAACCACAGCGAGTCGATCCCGCGGCCTCCAGATAATCAACGATGTCGGACAGTTCGTCTGGACCGACATCGGCTCCGAGGCCCACTCCGAACCGGATCTTCACTCACGCCTCCTCGAGTCGACGGCCTCATCCTTACGCAACACGCCGAGGGCGGCCTTTGTGCCCCGTCGCCCCACAGGGTGGGGCCGCTCCCCCTGCCACTGCCCCTGAACTCCCGCTAGGCTCACGGCCATGCTGCGCGGCGCTCTCAGCACTTTTCAGCGATGGCAGTACCGCCGGGGTCGTCCGGGTTGGTCGGCGCGTATCTCGAACCGGCTGAGCGCCATCGCCTTTGCGGCCGGCATCGGACCCGGTCATGCTGCCACGCTTGAAGTTCGAGGCCACAAGACCGGACGGAGATCTCGTTCCCCGTGGTCGTCGCCGACTACCACGGTGAGCGCTATCTGGTGGCCATGCTCGGCCACAAGACGAATTGGGTGCGCAACCTCCGCGCCGACGAGCACGCTGTTCTGCTTATGCGAAGGAAGCGGGAGAACGTCTCATTGGTCGAGGACTTGTCCGGCGAGCGGGCCGCGGTCTTGCGCCGGTATCTCGACCTCGCCCCTGGCGCACGCCCATTCTTTCCGATCGACCGCCGTGCGCCCATAGGCGACTTCGAACGGATTGTGAACGACTATCCCGTGTTTCGGGTCGTCTGACGCTCTTCAGTTTGTCTGGCGCCTTACGGAGATCGGCGAGCGAGTTTCTCAGGCCACCGTCTAAGCGGATCTGTATTGCGGCCACTGCGATCATCACCGCCGCGGTTATCAGGTGCACCACCGCGTCGGTGGTGTTGTTGGGAAAGGTGAAGACGTAGGCGACCTGATGGGAAAAGAAGGCCCAGATGCCCGGCAGCGCTCCGGCTACCGCGGCGACGAGCAAGTACAGCACCGACCACGACTTGCGCATCGCGAACACCAGGCCGGGCGCGAACAATGCGAGGCCGGCGACGGCGTGCCAGCCGTTGTAGTCCATCCCCAGCACCTGGGCGGTCGGCGCGTCGGGGCCCGTCGCAAAGCTTGGTTCGACGATGAACCCGATCACCGCCTGGATGACGTGAAACGCAGAGATGACCAGCAGACCGATCTGGGCGAAACTCCACTTCACGTTGCACCTCCGTCTCTCATTTCGCTAGAGTAATACTACGCTGAGTAGTAGATGTTGCCAACCGCTCTAACGAGCAGGACTTCTTCGCATTCCCGGCACGCCGGTTGAACCTGGGCGATATACATACCGCATGCCCAGCGAGGCACTACATAGGTCGGGTGGCGGCTTAGCTGTCGCTTTGGGAGTCGGCGCCGCCATCGTGAGCGGGTGGAGCAGCGGGCTCGCGTGGGCCGACGACTCCCCTGGCTCTGCCGGATCGCCCGCCTCCCGCAACGAGGCCGGCCCGGCTGGAGCGACCAAGCCAGGCTCCGCCGACGACGCCGACTCTCCGATGCGACGACCGCTACGAGTACGGCCACCACCGGCACTGACGTCCCGGTCCCGAAGGATGGATCGCTGCGCTCGGCGCCTACCGAGCAGTCGTCATCGGTACGGGTGGTCTCAGGCGGCATGCCTCGGCGCCGACCATCACGTCACCGGATGCCGGCGAGACGGACGCGTCACCGGGATCGCCCGACGACGAGGGCTCGCCCAGTAGCTCGCGCAAAACCGAAAGGATCCGACCGGACCGCTGCCAAGCCCACCACGACGAGGGCTCCGGCACCGTTATCCGCCGCCGCGGACGCCAAACACGATGCGACGCTGCCTGTCACCGCGACGACCGAGCAGACGACCGATGCCGTCAATCGGCTCACCGACGTAGTCGCCGATCCTATCGAGCGGACGGGTGGCGCCGCGTCGCTGCGGTACCGCCTCGACGCAGTCATCGGAAGTCGCCACGCCGAGCCGGCCGTAGCCAAGTCCACCACGTGGGTGGTGTCGTGAGCCGGCTGGTGTCGGGGGTCGTCAACGCGGTCCTGAGCCCGTTCGCCGCCAGTAGTACGCCGGGAGCACCCGCCGACGCGCCGTCGATGTGGGCGCTGCTGGCCTTCGCGCGACGCGAGTTCGAGTCCGCAGTGCGATCCGTGGCCGGCAGCACCGGCCGTGCCGCAGACGACGAGCGAGACGCTGCTCGCCGACGCCGCCGTGCAACCCGAACAGCGCACACTGATCCTGTCCGCCTTTCCAGCCGAAGCCGACGCCATTCTCGCCCGCACCACGCTCGACCAAACCCCGTCCGTGGTCGTCGACGGTCATCACTTCTACCTCGGCACATTGGGCGGCAAGAAGGTCATCGTGGCGATGACCGGCATCGGCATGGTGAACGCCACCCACACCACCGAAACAGCACTGACCACTTCACGCCCGAGTCCGGAATCTCCATCGGCGCAGTGGTTTTCTCGGGCGTCGCCGGTGGCTCCGGACGCACCGAGATCGGCGATGTGGCTGTACCGGCCCGATGGACCTCCGACGACGGCGAAACATGGCACGCGGTCGATCCCGGCATGCTCGCCGCAGCCAACACACTCACCGTCGACCTGGAGAGCACCGACAGCATCGGAGACCCCGCCTGTCGGATCTGCGGTCCCCTCGCCCGCCTCCCGCTGATCGACCTCAATCGCGAGCCGCAACTATTCGTCGGCGGCGACGGCTCCAGCGACGACAACAACAACGGGACGGCTTTCCCCTCCATCCCCCTCGGCGGCGCCATTTTCGGCCCCCAGCCCTTCGCCGCACCGGATTGCTCACCTCTGTTCACTGGCAACTTCTTCCAGGCACTGGGACCCTTCCTGGCCTACGGACTCCTCAGCAACATCACGGGGCTCTTCACGGCCGTGAATCCGCCCGTGGATGCGGTCGACCAGGAAACCGCGGCGGCGCAACAGGTCGCCGATGCGCACGGCATCCCGTTCCTCGGCATCCGCGGCATGTCCGACGGGCCCGGCGACCCGCTCAACCTGCCGGGCTACCCCTTCACGTTCTTCGTCTACAAGCAGATTGCAGCGGACAACGCCGCCATCGTCACCGAGGCCTTCCTGCATAGCTGGGCCGGCGCCTGACGCCCGCCTCGATCTTTCGTAAGAGTGGAGAGGTGACGGGCGTGTAATGCACGGAAGTGCCTGTCCTGCTTGAGAAAATGTGACTTGTCTGGGGTCCATGTTCTGCAAGCGGGAAGGCACTCCGTAGGTGAAGCGTAGCCGTTGTGGTGGGTTTCGTGTCGAATCGGGGAGCGAGTCGCTGATTTCCTCGACGGGCGCGTCGCTGCTCATGCAGACCGCGCAGGTCAGTGGCTTGGTGGCGGGTCTGTCGCGGCAGCTGCGGCCGTGGCGGGTGGCGCGCTCGATCCACGATCCAGGCAAGACGGTGCTGGATCTGGCGGTCGCGATCGCACTCGGCGGTGACTGCCTGGCTGATGCGGCGCTGGTACGTGCCCAACCGGAGTTGTTCGGTGCGGTGGCTTCCGATCCCACGATCAGTCGGCTCATCGACGCTCTCGGTGATGATCCTGGCGCGGCGATCGCCGCGATCCGGCGGGCGCGGGCGGTCGCCCGGGCCGCGGTGTGGCAGCTGTCCTCGCCGGTTCCTGCCGGCGGGGAGGTGGTCGTCGATCTAGATGCCACCTTGATCGGGGCACATTCAGACAAAGAAGGCGCGACTCCGAACTTCAAGCGTGGATACGGTTTTCACCCGATGATGGCGTTCGTCGACCACAGCGCCGGCGGCACCGGGGAACCGCTGGCCGCGATGTTGCGCCCCGGCGGGCCAACGCCAGCGACGCCGCCGACCAGATCGCGGTCCTCGACGCCGCGTTGGCGCAGTTGCCCGAAGCGGTGCGCCCCGGGTGCTGGTACGTGGTGACACCGGATCGGGAGTCAAGGACTTCCTCTGGCACATCCACCACCTGGGCCTCTCCTACTCGGTCGGTGTCTACGGCCGCCAACCCGTGCTCGATGCGTTGGCCGCACTACCGCGCCAGGCCTGGCGCCAGGCACTCGATGCCGATGGGCGTCCCCGCGACGGCGCCCAGGTCGCCGAACTGACCCGCTGGCTGCCGGCAAGCTTCGTGGGCTGGCCGCCCGGAATGCGCGTAATCGCCCGCCGCGAACGCCCTCATCCCGGTGCCCAGCTGCGTATCACCGATCAGCACGGCTGGCGCATCACCATGTTCGCCACCAACACCACCGGCGGGCGGATCGCCGAGCTCGAAGTACGCCACCGGCTGCGCGCCCGCGCTGAGGACCGCATCCGCACTCTCAAAGACACCGGCCTGACCAACCTGCCACTACAGGCCTTCGGCAAGAACGAGATCTGGCTCGAGCTGGCCGCCCTGGCCTACGAACTGCTGACCTGGACCCAACTGCTGGCCTGGCCCGATCAGCCCGCCCGCAACTGGGAACCCAAACGATTACGCCTGCGCCTGCTGAGCGTGCCGGCCGCGTCATCACCAGCGGCCGCCGCCGCATCCTGCGCCTGAATCGCCGATGGCCCTGGTCAGAGCTGCTGATCAGCGGTCAGCGAAACCTCGCCGCGCTCAACTGAACCCAACACCCCAGCCCCTACCACCAAGGACCAGGAGAACCGGCGATCCAGCGCCGGGGACCACCCACGCCCACACCTCACACCGACAACAACCGACCCAAACCGACAACAGCCGAAGCCCGCTCACGAAAGATCGAGGCTAGGTGGCAGCGCGGCTGTAGACCGCGTCGTCGTCGATGTTCGCCCGCGAACGATCGGCCAGAGCGAGGCAACAGATCACCGTGATGACCGCGGCGATGACGATGTAGATCGAGATCGAATACGGCGTCCCCGTCTCGTGGAGCAGCCATGTCGCCACTAGCGGAGCCGGTCCGCCCGCGAACACCGATGCCAACTGGTAGCCGAGGCCGGCGCCGCCGTAACGCAGGTGCGTCGGGAAGCTTTCGCCGATCAGCGCGGCCTGCGGCCCGTACATCATCGAGTGGATGATCATCGACAGCACGACCACGACGAAGATCAGCACCTGCTCCGCCGTGGGTCAGCACGAAGAAGTACGGAAACGCGAACAGCCCGGCGATGACTGCGCCGGTCGTGTAGACCCGTTTCCTGCCCAACGAGTCCGACAGATGCGAGAACAGCGGGATCGTCGCGAGCTCGACGGCAGCACCCACCAGGACCGCGGAGAGCACGAACGTCTTGCTGTAGTGGTGGCGCTCCACGACATAGATCAACACGAACGTGGTGAACAGGTAGAACGGCATCTGCTCGGCAAACCGGACGCCCGCCGAGAGCAGAATCTCCCGCCAGTGACGCCGGATCACTTCGGCGACAGGGGCGCTCGCGGTTTTCCCTTGCTCCAGCACCTTGGTGAACATCGGCGTCTCGAGGATCTTCAGCCGGATCACCAGGCCCACCGCGACCAGCACCAGGCTGGCCAGGAACGGCACCCGCCATCCCCACGAGTTGAACGTTTCGTCCGACATCGTCGCGGACAGCAGCGTCATCCCTCCGGTGCCCAGCACCAGCCCGACCGGGACGCCGATCTGGGCGAAACTGCCGAGCAGGCCGCGTCTCTTCTGGTCACCCCATTCCATCGTGAGCAGCACCGA
This sequence comes from uncultured Actinomycetota bacterium, assembly GCA_963699655.1. Lineage (GTDB taxonomy): Bacteria > Actinomycetota > Actinomycetes > Mycobacteriales > Mycobacteriaceae > Mycobacterium. Next base: position 8,177 of record CAVOUV010000017.1, on the reverse strand, counting down.
GCCGCTCCACTCGCCGCCGACCGCGATGCCCTGCAGGACGCGCAGCGCTCACGAGCAGTATCGGCGCGGCGACGCCGATGGTTGCGGTCCCGGGCAGGACGCCGATGACGGCGGACGCGATACCCATGACGAGCAGCGTGATGATGAGCGTGGTCTTGCGGCCGATCCGGTCACCCCAGTGCCCGAAGATGGCCGCCCCGATCGGCCGTGCGGCGAACCCCACGAAATAGGTCGCGAACGACTGCATCGCGCCCGCGTACGCGCTGGATGCGGGAAAGAACAGATGGGGAAAGACGAGCGCGGCGGCTGTGTTGTAAAGGAAGAAGTCGTACCACTCGATCGTCGTGCCGATCGCGCTCGCCATCGCGGCACGCCGTACTTGTACTCGTTTCGATCCCGGCTCGGGTTCCGCCGTGCGGTTGACCGCATTGTCTTCGATAGCCATCGGCCTTGCCTCCTATAGGAACCGGCGGTCCCTTGCTCAACTACGACGCCGTCGTCCATGAAGACGACGCGGTCGGCCGCCTCGCGGGCGAAGCCGATCTCGTGAGTGACGACGACCATCGTCATGCCCCGCCGGCCAGCTCCCGCATGACGTCGAGCACCTCGCCGACCAGCTCGGGGTCGAGCGCGGAGGTCGGCTCGTCGAACAGCATGCAGCTTGGGCTCCATCGCCAGCGCGCGGGCGATGGCGACGCGCTGCTGCTGGCCGCCGGAGAGCTGGCGCGGGTAGGCGTCGGCCTTGTCGGCGAGGCCGACCCGGTCGAGCAGCTCCTCGCCCGCTCGATCGCGATCGCCCGCTTGGCTCGCCCTTGACGCCGACCGGCGCCTCGATGATGTTCTCCAGCGCGGTCATGTGCGGGAAGAGATTGAACTGCTGGAACACCATGCCGATGTCGCGGCGCTGCCGCGCGATCTCGTTCGCGGACAGCTGTGCAGCCGATCGCCGCGTGACCGGTAGCCGATCCGCTCGCCGTCGACCACGATCCGGCCGCCGTCGAGGGCCTCCAGGTGGTTGATGCAGCGCAGCAGGGTCGATTTGCCCGAGCCGGACGGGCCGAGGATGACAACCATCTCGCCCGGCATGATCTCCAGGTCGATGCCCTTGAGCACCTCCAGGTGCCCGAAGCTCTTGCGGACACCGTGGGCCTGAGCACCTGGGTCCGTCGGTGGCGGTTGTCGACCCGGGCACGGCGCGTTCATGCGGTCGGTCCTTCACTGATCCGGGGCATCGTCGCTTTCGGCCGGATCCGCAGGAAGTCCAGGAAGCCGGCCGGCTGTGGCGGTCCCCTCGGCTGTAGTGGCGTTCGATGTACCACTGGACCACATTGAGCACCGACGTGACGATCAGGTACCAGATGCACGCCACCAGCAGCATCGGATCGTCTCGAACGTGCGGTTGTAGATGGACTGCACCGTGTAGAGCAGGTCCGACATCGCGATCACGCTCACCAGCGCGGTCGCCTTGACCATGCTGATGACCTGGTTGCCGGTCGGCGGGATGATGAACCGCATCGCCTGCGGAAGCACTATTCGCCGCGTGATCCGAGCATTGGTCATGCCGATGGCCTGGCCTGCCTCGCGCTGGCCGGGGTCGACGGAAAGCAGTCCGCCGCGGACGATCTCGGCCATGTAGGCGCCTCGTTGAGGCCGAGCCGAGAATGGCGGCGAGCATCGGCGTGATGACCGCATTGGTGTCGAACGACACGAACTCCGGACCGAACGGAATGCCGAACGAGATCTCGGGAAGCAGCGCCGACAGATTGTAGAAGAAGATCAGCTGAACCAGCGTCGGCGTCCCGCGGAAGAACCAGATATACGCACCAGACACGCTGCGCAAGAGCGGGTTTACCGACAGTCGGCACACCGCCAGCAGGACGCCAAGCACAATGCCGATCGACATCGCGATCACAGTGAGGACAAGTGTGATGCCGAGGCCCTTCATGATGGATTCGGCGGTCAGCCACCGAGCGACGATCGGCCACCCGAAGTTGTCGTTTGTGACCAGCATGTTGACCAGCTGGGCCACGAGCACGAGAACGACCAGTGACGCCGCCCACCGCAGCGGGTGCTTGCGGTGGGTGGCGTCGCGGACGTCCAGCTGCGCTGACCCTGCGCCCTGGGACGGCGCCGAAAGCGCCTGCTCCGCAGCCGATCTGGTGGTAGGCATCAGGTTTCGACTCCCATGTCGATCCCCGGCGTCTCCAACATGTTCGCCTTCAGGCCCCACTTCTGCATGATCGCGTCGTAGGTGCCGTTCTCGTGCAGCGTCTTGAACGCGTCGAGCAGGATCTCAGCGAGCGGTGAACCCTTCGGCACAACGGCGCCCTGGAACAGGTCGTTGAACCCGTTCGGCTTGCCCTCGCCGGCGAGCTCGAGCGCGCCCTTGGACTGCTCGACGAAGTAGGTCAGCGGTGCCTGCGAGGAGAAGAACGCATCAGCACGGTTGGACTGCACCGCGAGGATCGAAGACGGCTGGTCCTTGTAGGACTGGACGTCGACCGCCGGCTTGCCCTCGCTCACACACTTCTGAGATTGCTCTTTGATGACCTTCTCCGCCGAACCGGCCGCCTGGACGGCGATCCGGGTTCCACAGGTGGCCTCCAGGCCGTCGATTTTCTTGGGGTTGTCTTTATGAACGGCGAATACGACGTACTCCTTGACCCAGTCGACGAAGGTCGCCTGCTCCTGGCGTTCGGGGAAGTCGCCCACCGGGCCGAGGTCGAGGTCGTAACGCTGCGCCTGCATGCCAGACAGCACGCTGGCGAGCCCGTCGATGGTTTCGTGCTCGATCGTCACGCCGAGGATCTGTCCGATGGCCACCGCGAAATCACCGCTGGCGCCGTCGATCTTGGTTTCGTCGGCCCCGACGATCGTGTACGGCGGGAAGGAACCGGTGTTGACCGCGACGATCTGCTTAGAGTCCTTGATCTTCTGGGGCAGCTTGTCGTGCAGAGACTGGCTGAGCGTCTGGGTGGCCGGCGCGCCGCTCGGCGACGTTCCGGAATTGCCTGACGTGGTCGGGTCTTCCGTGCACCCTCCGACCAGCAGGGCGGACGTCGCCGCCACGATCAACGCGGACCGACGGCACGTGCCGGAAATCGTCATGGTGTTCTTACCTCTCGGTTGCGGGTGGCGAAGAGATCGTCACCTGTTGTCGATGCGTGGATCAGCGGTGCCGGATGGACGTCGAAGCGGCGGTTCGCCAGCACCGGGAGCTGCTCGCGCGCGGTGGCGAGGCGCTCGGCCGAGATGGTCGCGGTGATGGTTGTCGGCTCCTCGCCGGCCTGCGCGACCGGGACGCCGAGTGGGTCGACGACGATGCTTTGCCCGATGTTTCTCGGTCCGCACTCCCCGCTCGCGACCAGGTAGACCGTGTTTTCCAGCGCCCTGGCGGTGACCAGTGTTCGCCAGTGGTGCTCTTTGAGCGGGCCCCTGACCCAGGCCGCCGGAAGCACGAGGACATCGGCCCCGCGTACCGCAAGCAGGCGTGCCATCTCGGGAAACCGGATGTCGTAGCAGGTCATCAGGCCCACGGCGAAACCGCCGACGTCGAAGAGTTCGGGCAGGGTGTCGGCAGCGGTCACGTTGTCGGACTCGCGCATCGCGAAGGCGTCGTACAGGTGCAGCTTGCGATACGTGGTCAGCACCTCTCCCCCGCGCAGAACGACGAGGGTGTTGTAGGGCTTCGACGAATGCGATCGCTCGTGGATCCCGGCCACCACGGTGACCCCCAGACCGCGGGTGGCAGCCGCGAGGCCGGACACGAACGGGCCGTCGAGCGGCTGGGCATGCTCCCGGATCCGCTCGCGTTCGCCGATGAACCGGGCCAACACACCTTCGGGCAGGACGAGCAGGTCGGTTCCGTCGGCGTCCGCCTGGCGGATGAGCGGGTCTGCGGTCCGCAAGTTGTCCTGCCAATTCTCACTTGCGACGAACTGCGTGGCTGCCACCCGCAGGGTCGTTCGATCATCCCGGACCATCATGTGGTGAGCTCCTCCAGCCGCATTGGTGGCGCAGTGCTGGGTTCCACGGAGAAGGGGAACAGCTCGTGCTCCGACACCGGCTCCTTCAGTAGGCCTTGAGCGACGAGCTCCTCCTGGAACGCTCGCACCATCGCTCGATCGCGCTCGAACCCATACGGCATCCAGTCGCTGCCGATCACCCGGGTAGCAAGCGCAATATCTTCGTTGTGCCAAGGGGTTACATCCATCAGCTTGTCCCGACGCGTGCGGCTGATCCACTTGGCGGATTCGAAGAGGTCCACCAGTCGCTGCGCGGCCTCGGGTGCACGACGCAGCACATCGGAACGCAGGCTGAGCACATGCATGCCGGGTACAAAACCGTGTCGTCGGAAGTAGTCCACCTCGGCGGTCCGCGTATCCGGGTAGAGGGTCCGGAACGGCGAACCGGGGTCATAGAAACCCGGCGGCATGAACGGCGTCATCACCGCGTCGAGGTCACCGGCGGCGAGCAGGTCGACGAGCGGTGCGTCTTTCGGCGTGTGCGCGATGTTTCTGCCGACCGGGACGCCTCCGATGCGGTCGAAAACCGGGTGGTTCGCGGTGAGGGGTCCCACCTGCCATGTGGCATCCGCGATACCGACCCCGGCTTCGCGAAGAACCGCGCGCGTCCACGTGTTGCCGCTGTCGGCCCAGCCAGTGAGTCCGATGGTTGCGCCAGCGAGATCTGCGGCATCGAAAGCCCGGCTGTCGCGGTGAACGAGAATGCACCGGTGGCGAAAGCCTCTCATGAGGAAGAGCGGCAGTGCGATGACGCGGTCATCGCCGCTGGCGCGGGCACGAACGTACTGGCTGAACGAGGTTTCCCCGCCGTCAAGGTCCGAGTGCGACCACAGATTCGGCGTCGTTTCGAGCAATCGGATATTCAGGTAACCGTGGCCGATTTCGCCGAGCGCAAGCGGCATGACGTGTTCCCAGTAACGGACACCCAGCGTCAGCGGGACGTTGCTCGCCTCAGCAAATGCTGTGCCGCAACAAGTCTCAGCTCCGAGGAGCGGAGGACCGCCAGCCTCGGCGCTGGTCCTATTCGTACGCATGTTCAGCGTCATCTGTGATCAGGCCGTGAACTGCCAATTGATCAGAAATTCCCACTCTGCACAGCTTCAAAACGAAGTGGACACGATCGTTGCCCCCACTTGAGAACTCTCGCGAGGTCAGTACCTGGACCACGGTGTCGATCGGTCGCGCGCCCAGTCGTCATAGGCACGGAATAACACCCGTACCAGCGGGCGGACGATCGCCCCGAGGAGGCCTGACCCGATGGCGACGGCAGGAATGGCACCGCCGGAACGGCGCCGGGCTCGCCGGCCGTAGCCAGTGCACCTGCCAGGCGGCGTCACCCCTCGCCGCTACCCTGGCCTGGTGGCGAATGTGTTGTCGGTCAACCTGGCACGTGTCCGCGCGAATCCTGACGCACCGTCGACATCGACCGGCATTGACAAGGTAGCTGCACACGAGGCGGTCATGGTCCGGCCACCGGGGCCGATGCGCGGCGGACTCGGCAGCGGGCTCGTCGGCGACACCATCGGCAACCACAAAGTCCACGGTGGCGACGATCAAGCCGACTACGCCTACGCGCGCGAAGACCTCGACGGGTGGGAAACCCAACTCGCCCGCTCGCTTACCAACGGAATGTTCGGTGAAAATCTCACCACCACAGATGTCGATGTGACCGGCGCACGGATCGGTGAACGCTGGCGCATCGGTACCGATGGACTGGTGCTGGAAGTCTCCGCGCCCCGTATTCCCTGCCGCACCTTTTCGGCCTTCCTGCAACTGGATCACTGGATCAAGACCTTCACCGAGGCGGCGAAACCCGGAGCCTATCTGCGGGTTATCTCACCAGGAGCGGTGCGCTCCGGGGACACGATCTCCATCGACTACTGCCCCGATCACGATGTGACGATCGGCGTCGTGTTCCGTGCCCGGATGTCCGAACCGGACCTGCTTCCGCAGATGTTGGCTGGCCGACGCGCTGCCGGCGGAGCCCAAAGACTATGCGCGCCGACGGACTGCGTCGAACCAGTAGACGTCCCGTTGGACGGACAAGTTTGGGATCGGTAGCCAACCGACGCGGCTTTACTTTCCGCACTGGCGCGGCCCAACCGAGGGGCGACCGCGGAAAGGAGCACATCATCAACACCACCCACATCAGCCATAGGGTCCGTCACGACGGCCTTGGCGCTGTTTCTAGGTGCGGCGACGGCATCCGCACTGCTGTTTCTGGGTGCGGGAACATCACACGCAACGGACTTCGATCCGCAGCCAGACCCGCCCAAGTATTCCGACACCTTGAATCCCCCGCCCGGCCTGAATCCGCCGCCCGGCCTGAAGGTCAGGATCGTGGGGCCACTGATCGCTACGACCGGTATCTCGCCAGGTCAGTGGCCGCAAACCGGAACCGATTGACAATGCCTGCGCCGTGATGTGGCCAGTGGGGTTAGGGTGGGCGGGTCGGTCGAGTCGTTCGGAGAGCGTAAATGGTCGGTGTGAAGCGCGGGATTCTTGTTTTCGGCTGTGCTGCGGCGTTCGCCGCGGCGCCGTTGGTGGTCGCCTCCCCGGCTGCGGCCGACTGCCCGTGGGGCACGAAGCCGACCCGCTTCGAAGGCGTCTGCATCAGTGGCGGCGGGGGCGGCGCAGCCGCACCAATTCCGCCCGTCCCGCCGTCATCGGGGGGTGCCAATATCGTGAATAATCGCAACGGATACGGGTCAGTGAATGGCGTTCCGTGCAATGACGAGCACTGGGGCACGTGCCAGGCCATGATTCAAAACGGGGGCTGACGCACGCCGCTCTACGCCCGTTTCATCGTCGCGATCCATGCTGGTGCACCGTCGTCGTGGTATCTCGTGTGCATGCGGTCGGGTTCGATGGCGATGACATTCCATCCCGTTCTCGGGCTGAACGCCGCTCGCAGCTCGTCCTGGCCGATCGGGTGCGGGCCGGTGTCGGGGCCGTCGTCGCTGAAGCACAACACGTACACGGTTCCGTCGGGCTCGGTCACCGACGCCAGGCTCGCCACGTATCGCCGGCCGCTCGTCGGCGTCGAAGGTGTGGAACAGTCCGCAGTCCAGCACCGTGTCGAACGTGCGCTCCAGGCGCTCCAGCTGCAATGCGTCGGCGGCGACGAACTCGACCGTCGATCCCTCGCTCGTCGGCCTTCTCTCGAGCCAGCGCGAGCGCCGTCTCGGCGACGTCGACGCCCAGGACCGGCAGCCCGAGCGACGCGACGTGAAGGCGTTCTCGCCGGTCCCGCATCCCGCGTCGAGCACCGCTCCGCTAAGCCACCCTTGGACGCCAGCCGCACGATCGCCGGCTGGGGCCCGCCGATGTCCCACGGCGCAGGTCCGTCGTCGGTACGACGCATCCCAGGGCTGTCCTGTCATCCGTTCGTGACTGGTGGGTTGCCGACCGCTGAGCGGATCATCCATCGTTAGTCCTCGTCGTAGTAAGCACGGTTGGTATGCACCGGCGGCAATGGCCGAAGCGGCTCGCGCACGCCGCTGCCCTCGTCCCGCCGGATCCACACCGTCACCGGGTCCCAGCGCCGCAGCACCGTTCTGGGCGCGGGCTGCTGTTTGATGACGATTCCGTGCATGACCGGCTGCGGGCTATCCGGATCGGGGCCCCCAGCAGCGACCCGTGGTCGTGGCCGACGAGCCAGGCGTTGAGTGCCTGCATTCCCCGAAAGTCGGGTACCTCGATGGTTGGTTCGGTCAGTTCAGGTCACCGTGCTCAATGGTACTGACATCGTCATCGCCCCGGCTTGGGCGCCAGCGTGTTTACAGAAGCGGATCGATGAGGTTGCGAAAGGTTGCCGCCGGATAGACCGATGCGCCCGCGTTTCGGACCCGATCGGCCAGCGCGCGATCCGATGTCACCACGGTGAGGTCGTGAGGTCGATCATCGGCGTGAACCAGCCGGACGATCTCGTCATCGGCCGAGTTGGCTGCCGCCTTCGGCGCGTGCGCTATCGCGATCACAGATGACTCGACAGGCGGCGACATCGGTCGTTCGAACACCACCGTCACGTGGTGGCTTTGCGTCGAAGCCCAGCGCTCGAGCTGGTCGACCAACCCGGCCATCGCTTTTCGGCGATCTTTCCACCAGCCGTCCGGACGACTTCCGATCACGTTCATCGCATCGACGATCCAC